>DASXDU010000037.1:0-410072 GCA_036490515.1 Polyangiaceae bacterium | reverse complement strand
AGGACACGAAGCGGCCGCCAGGCCGCGCAGTGCCGCTGCCCCCGGCCGCGGCGCGCGCTCCTGCGCGCGTCCTTGACGTCGCCGAGCACGGCGCGACAATCGAAAGCCCGAGCGAAAAGCCCCCTTGCGTCCCTCGCAAGTTTGACGGAATGGACATCACGGCGCGGGCGCGGGCGCGGGCGCGGGCGCGGGCGCGGGCGCGGGCGCGGGCGCGGGCGCGGGCGCGGGCGCGGGCGCGGGAGAGGGAGAGGGAGAGGGAGAGGGAGAGGGAGAGGGAGAGGAAAGAGGAAGCGATGTCCTGTCCGGAACCCAAGAGCCCTACCGCCCTTCGACTCAGGCCCCACCGCCTCCGACCCGGGCTCGCCTCAGTGCCGCAGCTGCTCGTCCGCTTCCGCCGTGGTCGTCGTCTCCTGCGAGTCGTCCTTCTGCTTCTCGGGGCCGATCTCCTGCAGGTCGAAGAGGTGCCTGAGGGCCGCCGCCATCTCGCCCGCGTCGTCGCCCTCGGCGGCGCGCGCCTTGAGCTTCGTCGTCGGCGCGTGCAGGAGCTTGTTCACGGCGCTGTCGACCATCTGCTGCAGCGCCGCGCGATCTCCCTCGGGCAAGTGCTTGAGCCGCGTCCCGAGAGACTTGTCCAGCTCCGCGACGAGCACCGCGCGGGTCCGCGCCCGTAGCGCGACGACCGTGGGCTGCACCTCGAGTCCGCGTGTCCAGGCGAGGAACTGCTTCACCTCGTCCTCGACGATCGACTCGGCCGCTGTCAGCTCGGCGCGACGCCCCTCGAGACCGCGCGCGACCTCCTTCTCGAGATCGTCGACGTTGTAGACGTAGACGTTGTCGATCCGGTGCACCTCGGGCTCGACGTTGCGCGGCACGGCGATGTCGACGAAGAAGAGCGTACGGCCCTTGCGGGCCTTCATCGCCCGCTTCACGAGGTCGCGCGTGACGACGGCGGTGCGGCTCGCGGTGCTCGCGACGACGACGTCGGCCGCGACGAGCTCCTGGTCGAGCTGGTCCCACGGGGCCGCCGAAGCGTGCATCGTCGCCGCGAGCGCAGCCCCGCGGTCGAAGCTCCGGTTGCAGATCCGCACGGCGCGCGCGCCCTTGCTCAGGCTCCGCGCGGCCGCCTCCGCCATCTCGCCCGCCCCGAGGAGAAGGACGACGTGCGACTCGAGGTCGCCGAAGATGCGACGCGCCAGATCCACCGCCACGCTCGCGATGCTCACCGAGCCCGCGCCGATGGCCGTTTCGGTCCTCACGCGCTTGGCGACGGCGAACGCGCGGCTCATGCAGCGCCCGAGCATTCCCTTGAGCGCGCCCGCCGCGACGGCCGCGTCGTGCGCGTCCTTCACCTGGCCGAGGATCTGCGGCTCGCCGAGCACCATCGAGTCGAGGCTGGCCGCCACCCGGAACACGTGCTTCACCGCGACGTCCCCGCGCAGATCGTAGAGATACGGCGCGAGGTCGGCGTCGTGCTCCAGCCCTCCGTGGCGCGCGAGCTCCTCGCGGACCGCGCGGAGCCCGGCCTCGACGTCGGCGTCGCGCACGTGCGCAGCGACCTCGACGCGGTTGCACGTCGATAGGAACATCACCTCGTCGAGCTCCGGCCGCGCGACGAGCCGGGCGAGCACGGCGGGCACCGCGTCCGCGCCCGCCGTGAGGCGCTCGCGCACGTCGACCGGTGCCGTCCGGTGCGAGAGCCCTACGACGAGGATCATCCGCCCTCCTCGACCGCAACTACGGGAGGCGGCCCGCGCCGCGCCGCCACGTGACCCGGCGCCATCACGCTGCGCGCGAGGTAGAGGAGCATCACGATCATCGTCAGGCTGAAGCCGACGATCGTGCCGTACGCCGCTCGCCTGCCGCGCCAGCCTGCCGCTGCGCGCAGGAGGAGTACGCCGCCGATCAGCGCCCACGACGCGTAGGCCAGGATGGCGCGGGCGATTTCGGCGGCGCCGCCACCCTCGACCTCGCGCGCCCAGATGGTTCCCGTGAGGATGCCGATCGTGAGCAGCGGGAAGCCCGCCACGAGGAACCGATGCTCGGCGCGGTCGAGGGCGTCGATGGGGGGAAGGCGCTCGGCGCGATCGAGCTTCTTCTGCTTGAGGCGTCGGTCCTGCAGCAGGTACGCGACGGCGGTCGCGAACGCGAGCGTGAAGAGCGCGAGTCCGAGGAGGTTCGCGACGACGTGGAACGGCAAGAGCGCGCTGCGGAGGCGGGGGACCGCGTCGACGGGGCCGACGAAGCGCGATGCGAGAAGAAACGCGAGGGCCTGTGGCGCCACGAACGCGCCGACGACGTCGATGCGGTACCGGGTGCGCGCCACGACGTAGGCGAGGCAGACGAGCATCGACGCGACGCTCAGCGCGAAGTGGATGCCCTCGACGGGGCACACGTGGAGCACCAGCGACCAGACGCAGATCTGCGCAGCATGCAGGGGGACGCCGAGGGCCACGAGCCGCGGCGCCCAGCGCACCGCCCGGTCCGCCCCCCCCGCCAGGAACGTGATGAAGAGAACCGAGGCGGCGAGGTACGCGGCCGCCGTTGCGGCGAAGAGGACTTCGGCGAGGAGCTCGAGGTGCAAGGGGGCAGGGTGCGGGGGTGCGAGGGGGGCCGGGGGCGCCGAGGAAGCGGGGTTCGCACGCGATCGTGCATCGTCTGCGATTTTCTCGCCAGGGAACGTCAGGCCCGCTACCAGCGGGTGGATCGCTGGATCCGGGTCCACCGGAACAGGCCAGGTCCAGAGGAGGGTTGCAAGTACGCGGAATTGCGAAGACAGCGCGCGGCCCGGCGTTCGCTTTGGAGAGCGGACGGCTCCCATGCGCCTCTTCGCCTTCGCCTGTGTTCTCGCCCTCACAACCGCGGTGGGAGGGTGTGGGTCCGAGAGCCAGAACGGCAGCCTCTCGTCGTCCGGCGAAGGGGCCGGCGATGCGGGTACGACCATGACGGGCGGCCTGCAGAGCTTCCCCCCCACCGGGAACAGCTACGTGGATGCGCGGCGCTGCCCGGCCTGCCACCAGGGGAGTGATCCACAGCAGACCGGCTACATGGCGGGTACGGACACGCCCATCCCCGGCGACTTCGGGAGCGACGTCGAGCTGTACGGCCCGAACCTCACACCGGACCCGACGACCGGCATCGGCTCGTGGAACGACGACCAGATCACGAACGCGATCATGAACGGCATCGACGACCAGGGCGAGCGCCTCTGCCCCCAGATGAGCCACTTTCCGGACATGCAGCAGGACGAGCTGCAGTCCATCCTCGGCTACCTCCACTCGCTCGCGGCGGTATCGCACCAGCCGCCCGCCAGCCACTGTCCTCCGCTGAAGCCCTGAGCGAACACCCGCCGCGCAAGCGGCTGCCGTGCCTCCGGTTCAGAGGTTCCGGGAGAGGAAGCGCGCGAGGAGGTCCTCGTCGTTCTTCGGGTCGGAGCCGCGTTGCCCGGAGCGTGCGTTGCGGCGTGCGTCCGAGCCGACGTGGTCCGCGAATGCGCCGACCGGCGTGCCGATCCAGCCGGGCATGACGTCGTAGGCCGCGTCCCCGAGGAGCATCGACGTCTCCACGATCTCGGCACCGATCTTCTCGAGCGCGCCGCACGTCTTGGCGCGGCCGACGAGGTCGTGAGGGTCCCGTCCGCCGGAGACCTCGCGCACGACGTGGACGCCCTCGGCCACCTCGTAGCGGCGGCCCTCGCCCACGATCGTGAGGACGCCGTCGTTCAGCTCCACGGTGCCGTCGACGATCCACTGGTCCAGCGCTTCCTGCGGAAAGAAGACCCGGTTTTCCATGCACCCTTCGAGACGGGAGGCTATCACCGTGGGCGAGCTCGATGGGAGTGCTCGAGACGGCCGCGCGCATCGTGGAGCTGGGGGGCGCCCCCGATCGGGCGCCGCGCGTGGCGGCCATGCGCGCGCACTTCGAAGAGCGGACGGGCGCGTTCGCCCCGGAGGATCCCTGGTTCGAGGAGCGGAGCCGGGCGTTCTGGTGCGACGTCGTGACGTCGGGCAAGTTCGGACGCGAGGTCGAGGCGCGGCTCGACGCCGAGGACCGCCGGTGCCTGGGGGCGCTCGAGCGCGCGCACCGGGGCCTTTTTCGAACCCTGGACCTCGACGGGGACGGCGACGTCGTCGTCGACGCGTGGAGCGGTGCGGAGCTCCTCCTCACGACCGTCGACGAGTCCTCGCGCGACGAGCTCGCCGCCTCGTCCGGGCAGCTCTTCGACGCGCGCGTCGTCGGGACCGAAGACCCCTACGAGGTCGCGCTCCTCCCCGGAGCGATCTTCCACGCACGGGACGCGAGCGCCGCCATCCCCGCCGTGCTCGCCGCAGCGCACGCCCGGGGTCTCGCGACGAACGACACGCTCGACGCGCTCCTGCGCATGGAGCGGAACCTCCGCTCGCTCTCGCGCGTGAAGGCCGCATACGCGTACCGCGCGGACGCCCTCGCGCTGCACGCGCCCGCGCTTCCCACGCGGCCCGCGCGGTCGACCTGATGCCGAGCCGGCCGACCTGGCCCGAGCGGCCGACGTGGCCGACATGACCGTGCAGCGCGCCTCGAAAGGCCCTACATAGTCCCGCGAATGCCGCTCCCGCCGTCGTTCGAGGCCCGGCTGATCTCCGTCCGCGCGCTCACGCCGAGCGTGCGGGAGCTCACGTTCGAGCGCGTCGACGGAACGCCCCTGGTCTTCGAACCGGGGCAGTGGGTCAACGCGATGATGCCCATCGCGTCGGGCGAGGCCACGGAGCTGAAGCGCAGCTACTCCATCGCGTCGCCACCGGACGGGACACCGCGCTTCTCGACCGCGGTCACACGCGTGCAAGGCGGCCCCGGCTCGACCTGGCTCCACGAGGCCGCAGCAGGAGCGTCGCTCCGGTTCGTTGGACCGCAGGGGTTCTTCACACGACCGGTCGCGGGCGCGCCCCCGTCTCTCATGGTGTGCACGGGCACCGGCGTCACGCCCATGCGGAGCATGCTCCTGGCGGCGCTGGCCGCGGGATCGCGCGTCCCCGTCTGGATCCTGCTCGGGGTGCGTCACGAGGAGGACCTCGTCTACGCGGACGAGCTCCGCGCAGCCGCCGCCGCGAACCCCTTCGTGCGGTTCGAGGCGACCCTGTCCCAGCCGCGCGGTCCCTGGCCGGGCCGCCGCGGGTACGTGCAGGCGCACGTGCGGGCGATGTGGGACGACCTGACGGCGTCGGTGGCGGCGGCCGGCAACGTCGACGTCGACGCCAACCTCGACGTCGACGCGAGCGCCTCGGAGCCGCACGCGTACGTGTGCGGCCTCGAACGGATGGTGGGGTCGGTGCGCGAGCTCCTGCGCAAGGACATGGGCCTTCCGCGCCAGCGCGTCCACACCGAGCGGTACGACTGAGGGAGGCCCGGGTCGACGACCGGGTGGTTCGCCCATACGATGCTGGGATGGCCGAGTCAGCCCCCGTGCGCCGCTGGTCGCTCCGCGGATGGGGGCCGGCGGTGGCCACGGTGCTGGGGTGGCTCTTCGTCGCAGCCTTCTTCTACCGCCCTCCCGAGGGCCGCCTCCACGAGTTCGTCAACGACCTCGTCTACCGGGTGTTCTCGGGCTTTCCGTCGATCGCGCACGCCTTCGAGCTCCTCTACGACGGGCTGCTCGACGTCACGCACGAGACCCTGGTCCTCTCGCTCTTCGCCGCAAGTCTCGCCATTCCGCTCGCCTTCAGCGCGCGGATGGTGGCCCGGGCACGCGTTCGCGCCGGGCACGCCGATCCCCTCGAGCGCCCTCGCACGTGGATGGCGGCCCATCCCCGGGCCGCGACGGCCCTGACGACGATCGCCCCCGCGGCGGCCCAGCTCCTCTTCCTGCGCGTCGCGTGGTGGATCGTCGCTCATGGCGACCTCCGGGCCGCGTTCACCATCGCGCTCGCGGTGCTCGCCGGGGTCGTCCAGGTGCGCCTCCTCCGCGCGGGGACCCGCGTACTCTTCGCGCCCCTCCTCGCCTCCGACCGGCCGGACACCGTGGCGATCTCGCCCGACGAGATCCGCTTCACGGCGGTCGCCGTGACGCGCGAGACCAAGCTCGCGGTGGGCGCGCTCGCAGCCCTCTCCCTCGGCGTCGTCGTGTGGCTCTGCATGCTGCCCGTCCTTTCGCTCTTCACGGACCGGGGCGATTTCGCCGTGATCGGCAGCTACATCCTCGTTGCCGCCGCCAGTGCGTTCGCCTTCCAGCGTGCGTCGCGCATCGCGGTCGGCCGTGACGGGGTCTACGTGGGGGGCACCTCGCGGGCCCGCTTCCACGCGTACCGCGACCTCGACGAGGTGCGCGTCGAGCGGGGAGACGTCGAGCTCGTGAAGCGCGGGCGGGTGGTCCTGCGTCTCCAGCTGCATGGCGCGGACGCCACGCGGCGGGACGCCATCGTCGAGCGCATGCGCGAGGGACTCGCGCGGGTCGCGGAGGTCGAGCGCGACGCCGCTGCGCACTTCGTGACGTCCCGGTCGACGGAGAAGGTCGCGGACGCGGTCCGCGGTGCGGGGGACTACCGCCTCCCGTCGGTGACGCCGGACGCGCTCTGGGCGCTCGTCGAGGGCGCGGGCGTGGACGCGACGACGCGGATGGCCGCGGCCGAGGCACTCGCAGGCGCGGGAGACCCTGGACGGGAACGCCTGCGCATCGCTGCGGCGCACTGCGCCGACCCCAAGCTGCGCGTGGCCCTCGCGGAGCTGGGGGAAGAAGAGAGAGAGGAACGGCCCGAGGCGCGCCGTAGCCGGTTGCCGGCGTAGCGCGCGCCGGGCTGCCTCGACGGCGTGGAGCGCGGATCAGCCGCTCGCCTGCGAGGTGGCCCAGGCGAGGAGGAGGGTGCCCACGGTCGGCGCGAGCGTGGCGACGCCGCGCAGGGAAGCCTGCAAGAACGTGACGCCGAGCCCGACCCACGCGAGGTGGCCGAGCGAGAGGAGAGCGTCGAACGCCGCGAGCGAGGTCGCGACGACGAGACGGGACCGCAGCGGCCGCATGGCGACGCGCACGAGGACGAGGAGGAGGAGCGCGTCGAAGGCAGCCCAGAGCCCGAGCTCCGCCGCGGGGAAGCCGAGCAGCGAGGCACGGTGGACGATCGCGAGCCACGCGAGCGCCAGAGTCCATGCCGGCAGCGGCAGAGCGAGGGCCCAGGGAAGGCCGCTCGGATGGCGCGCGAACGAGCGGAGCGCGAAGCCGATGAGCGATCCGCGCGCGAACGCCTGCAGGACGGCGACGAAGTGGAGGGTCGACGACTCGCGCCGAGGGTGCACCAGGTAGACGGGCTGCCAGGCTCCGGGGTGCATGCGCTCGCGGAACGCGCGCAGCCCGGCGAAGTCGTAGAGCGGCCGCGAGAGCCAGCGCGCCGCGCGGAGCGGCCACGCGACCGGGCCCGCGAGCGGGGTGAGGCCGAGCGTCACCGTCTCGTCGTCGCGGACGGCGACCATCAACGCGTGGAGGAGGGTCTCGGTGGTGCCGCTCGGCGCCGTCCGGTCGCGAAAGACGTCCTCGACCAGCCAGCCGTGCCCGCGGCGCATCGGGGTGGCGGAGAGGAACCCGACCAGTCGATCGCGATGCTCCGCGATGACGTAGCGGTGGCGCTCGGGATGGTGGAACGGCTCGATCGAGGCGAGGAACCCGAGCGGCTCGAGGTGCCGGTGCCGGAGCCAGCGGCGGCCGAGCGCGTCCACGGCGACTCGGAGCTCGTTTCCCTCGCCGAGCTCTCCGGCAGCTACGAGGCGGGCCCGCACCCCTTTCGCCCGAGCTCTGCGCAGCTGCTCGCGAAGCCCCCTCCTGCGGGCGAGCTCGTCGAGCCAGCGGGCTGGCGCGAAGAGCGGCTGCTCGCCGACCAGCACCCGGGTCATGCCCTCGACCGCGAGCGACTCGGTCGCGAAGAAGGACGCGCGGCGACCGGCACGACGGGCCGCGGCGACGAAGCGCTCGGCTGCGCGGCGATGCTGGCCGTCCGGGGCGAGCGGTGCACACGCAGCGACCCAGGCCCCCGGCGTCGCGACGTACGCGACGCACGCGCCGGTCCCGTCCGTTCCGTCGTCGATCCAGTGCTGCATCCCGGTCTCGACCGCGAGGAACGACATTGCATCCGAGCCCAGCTCGAGTGCGAGGTCCTCCACGGATGCCGGGTGCTCGGCCATGAGCCTTGCGGATAGGTCCGTGCGACGGCGCCGGCAAGCGCGGGGGCGGGCGCGGCCTCTCAGTGGACGATGGAGCCGCGGACGACGACCACGTCCACGGGCTCGGTGTCGCCCGCGTGCAGGACGGAGATCCCCACGCTGGTCCCGGCCTCGCCGCGAAGGCGCTGGATGGCGTCGGCCACCGACATCGAATCGGTGCTCTCGCCGTCGACCCGGAGGATCCGGTCCCCGCCCCGGAGGCCCGCGCGGTCCGCGGGATCGCCCGGGAACACGCCCCCGAACTTGATGCCCTCGGGCGAGGGGACGATGCTCGCGCCGATTCCACCGAGCTCCAAGCCACCCCGCCCATCCGCCGGCGACAGGGTCACGTCCTGCTCGAGCGTTCCTCCGGGCGCGACACGCAGCGCCGACACGAAGTGCGTGCGAAAGCCGCTCTTCTGCGCGCGCAGCGTGAAGGGGCCGGCGGGCGCGCCCTCGAGGAGGTAGGCCCCGTTGCCGTCGGTCGTCGCGGCGGCACTGCTGTCGAGGACGCTGCTCACGAGATCGAAGTGCAGCTCGACGCCGGCGAGCGGCTCGTGGTGGTCGTCGTAGACGTGGCCGCGCACGACCCCGCCCGAGGCCAGGACGATGCGCGTCCCGCGCGTCGCCGCTCCCGCACGGACCTCGATGGGATCCGATCGCACGGGCGGCCTCCCGGCCGCGGACGCCGCGAGGACGTACGTCCCCGGAGGCAGCTTCTCCCAGCGGAACGAGCCACGGCCGTCCTCGAACGATCGCGCTCCCCCCTTTCCGAACGACCGCGCGTGGGCGCTCGTGAAGGTCTCGATCGCGATCTGGAAGGACGCGATGCCGGCGCCGCGTCCATCGACGACGTTGCCCTCGATCGTGCCGCCCGGCTTGAGACGAAGGCGCAGCGGGCTGCCCTCGACGACGCTCGCGGCGTCGCTGGGGGCAGCGTCGTCACGCTCGGCGACGGCGCTGCACCCGATGGCCGACGGCGGGAGCTCGAACGCGCCGTCGTCGCCGCTCTCGACCCGCGCCTCGGACGGCTCCCCCTCGCACGCCACGATGCGCGCGGCGACCGGTGTCCCCTCGTCGTCCACGACCAGGCCCGGGACCGGGGACGCCTCGACCAGCGTCACGTGGAGGAACGTCTCGACCGTCGCGTCGTCTCGCTGGAGCGGGACGCGCGCCGTCCGATAGCCGCGCGCCACGACCACCACCGCCGTCGCCTCGCTCGGCACCGCCGCGACGGCGAAGCCGCCCGCGTCGTCGCTCGTCGCGCGGCGCGCGATCCACGGCACCCCCTCGACGCTCACGGCGGCCCCCGGGACGGGCCGGCTCTCGCGATCGACGACGATGCCGCGCACGGTACCTGCGGGCGAGAGCACGAGCACGACCTCGGTCGTCTTCCCTGGATATGGGAGCAACTCCGCGCTGCTCACGACGCCCTCGGGGTCGTGCGCCGCGACGACGCGCACGGCGTTCTCCGTGACCCGCGGGAAGGAGAACGCACCTTCGCGATCCGTCGAAGCGTCCGCGTGGACGTCGTAGGGCGGCCGCGGCGACACGAGCCGGACTGCTGCGCCCGCGACGGCATTGCCGTCGGCATCGAGGATGCGCCCGCGCACCTCGGGGGTGCGGTCCTCGGCGGGAACGGGCGCCGGCGACGGGGGCGGGGGCGCGACGAAGGCCGATGCGGGCGGCGCGACCAGCGTGGCGACCGAGGAGCGCACGACGACGACCGCCACGACGGGCAGGACGACCATCGCGGCCACGAGGATCGCCCACGACCAGCGTCCCGGATCCCGCGAGCCGCGCACGAGGCTTGGTAGCACGCGGCGACCCCGCCGAGGAGCGGAGCGCTCTTGCTTTCCGCGGCCCATCGCACAGCATGGGAACCGCGGTGTCCCTCAAGCGTTGGCTCCCCTGCGCAGCTCTCGCGCTCGCCGCCCACGCCGGCGTCTTCGCGACGATGCGCGCCCCGCCGCTCACCCCGGTCCCCGTCGAACCGCCCCCCACCGTCGAAGTCACCCTCGCCACCCCCTCCCCGCCCGCATCCCCGCCCCAACCCGAGCCCCGGCCCTCGCCCCTCCTCACGCCCACCCCCGCCGACCACCCCTCTCCCCATTCCGCATTCCCATTCACGTTCCCCGTTCGGGCATTCGTCCCTTCTCTCTCCTCTCCCTCCCTCTCTTCGGCTCCCTCTCCTTCCCCCTCTTCCGCCTCCCCCCCCGAAGCCTCGTCCTCCCCGCCCGGTTCCTCCTGGTCCTTCGACCCCCGCCGTCCCCCGGACGTCCTCGCGCCCTCCGCCATGGCGGAGGCTTCCCGCGAGGTCGTCCCGCGCGTCGAGCCGCCGCGGACGCTCTCTCCCACCGGCGGCCTCGCCGAGGGCCTCGACGCGCACGACAGCGCCATCGGCCTGGGACGCGGCGGGCCCGTGCTCTCGGCGCTCGAGGTGGCCGCGAACGACGAGGGAACGGCGCAGGGCAATGCCACCTTCGACGTCTCCATCGACGCGGCGGGGCGCGTGTCCGTGTCGCTGGTGAATGCGTCGACCTCCGCAGACGCATGGAGCCGCGTCGGCCAGGCGATGCGCAGCGCGATCGACGCCTCGCACGTGCGTCTGCCGCCCGGAGCGAACGGCTGGCACGTGGTCGCGCGCGTCGACGCGAAGGTCCAGTACCCGAACGGCCGCCAGCCGAAGGACCTCGGCACGCGCGTCGAGGCCGACGGACTCGCGCTCGGGACCAACCCGCGGCGCGCCACCGTGGGCGACCCGCCCATCGTCTTCAAGAAGATGCCCGGCATCACCCTCGCCCACAGCGGCAAGGTGTGCAGCGTGCGCATCCACCTCGGCCTCGGCCCGCCCATCGCCGGCGGCTGCGACCCCTCGAACATCGGGGCGCACGAGACGCGCGTCGTCACGACCCGCGTCGTCAGCGAGGGGCGGCTGTAGCGTCGCGCGTGGTCTTCTTCGCGTCCTTGCAGCAGCGGAAGCCCGTCTCGTAGAAGCGGAACTCGGGGCCGTGCGCGTTGTTCGTCGAGTGGCACGTCGGCTTGCCGCCGCCGTAGCAGCCGGACCAGTAACAGCCCACGAGCAGGTACGGGTAGTCGTTCGCGTGCTCGCGCGTCCGCACCGTCCACTCCTCGAGGTTGCCCGTGAGGTCGAACACGCCGTCCTCGGAGACGCACTTCTTCTTCGAGCCGCTCCGCGCTCCCTGGTAGAGCTCCTTCGCGTGCTTCTGCGCCTCCGGCGCCGGCCACTTGTCGAGCGTGTCCTCGTGCACCTCGCGCCACTCCTGCGCGTCGTTGCAGCGATCGTCGACGTGCTCGTTGCCGTACGGGTACGCGCGGTGCTCCTCGCCCTCGCAGGCGGAGATCCACTCGTCCTCCTTGCAGAGCCGCTTGTGGTGCGCGCTGCACCAGGCGTCGGCGTCGTTCGCCGACTGCATCGCGAGCGGGTGCGCGCCCTTCTTGTTCGGAGCCTCGAACCGGTCGACGCAGAAGTCCTTCACGCGCACCATGCCCGAGGGGCAGCCGGACCGGCGGTGACGCGCGCGCGCCCGCGCGGGCCCGGGAGCGAAGACGACCGCGAGCCCGAGGAGCACGAGGGCAGAGACCACGAGCCTCGATGGGACCAACCGGCGCAAGGCGCGGGAGGTGTATCACGGCGCGGGCGCGGCGATGACGTTGCCGATCGTGAACGGGTCCAACTCGTCTCCCCCCGGCGCCGCGGCCGCGAGGCCGTACCCATAGCAAGGACTGTGGGCGCAGCGCGCACGGAGCGCACGGGCCGCCGCACGGGAGCGATGCACGGAGCGCGCACCGTGCGGTGCACAGAAAGTGTGCGCCCAGAAAGTGTGCGCGAACACTTTTGAAGAGGCGCGATCTGCTTGTTTTTCCCTGTTTTCGTGCGTTCCGATGGCTGGCACCGCGGTTGCGATGGGGGCCACCATGCGAAACCCCACCAAGAAGTTCGACACCCTTCCCGTCACCCCCTCCACCGAACGCCCCGAGCTCGAAGCGCTGCTCGGGTGGTTCTTCTCCGTCGACGACGGCCGCTGCATCAAGCCGTACTTCGACAAGCTCTCGGCGCGCCAGCTTCGCGCGCTGCGGGGCCCCGACGCCTGCGAAGAGCAGGTCCACCGGGAGATCCGCCGGCGGCTCTACGGCATCAGCAACCACGACGCCGGCGTGCTCCAGGCGGCCTTCGCCCCGAGGGCGTGGCCGAAGGGGCTACGCAGGGAGCTCGGGCGACTCACCGGGACCATCGTCCGGCTCGCGAGCGCCGGCGACTGGCCCGAGGAGACCTGGGAGCAGGACCTCCTCGAGATGCGCGTCGCCGTGCAGCTCGACGTCGTCCTCGCAGAGGCCGGCGGCGCGTTCCTGGCGGCGTACCGGGCCTCGGCACGGGCGCTCCTCCGGCAGGCGCTCGTGGCCTACGGGGTAGTCCCGGGCGAAGGGGAGCGATCGTGAAGCAGCCCCCGAGCTCGCTGCGGATCCCGCTGCGAGCGCTCTACAGCATCGCGGAGCTCGCGAGGGCGACGCGCATGGGTCGGGCGCGGCTGCGCCGCATGCTCGACGAACGGGGGGTCGAGCTCTTCGTCGTGAGAGGCCGACCCTGTGTCCCCCTCTCGGAGATCGTCGCGAAGCTCAAGCCGCTGTGGGACAGCGTGCAGGCCAGCGAAGACCTCGCGGGCGAGGGGGACGATGGCGAGCCGGACGAGGACCTCTTCGAATAGGTGCAGATGTACTCGTTCGTGATCGCGCTCCCTTAAGGTAGGGGCAACGAAGAAGACCTCCCGCCCCTTCCCGAGCTCGGGGAGCACGTTCCTCCCTCCTCGGAGCAGGTTCCTCACTCCTCGGAGCGGGTTCACGAACTCGGAAAGTACCTTCCTCAATCCTCAGAGCACCTTCCCGAGCATGGGGAGAACGTTTCTGAATTGAGGAAGGTGCTCCCCGAACATGGGGAGGTACTTCCCGTGCTCGGGGAGAACGATCCTGAACTCGGGGCTGACACTTTTGAATTGCGAAAGAGTCTCCCCGAGCTCGGGAAGGTGCTTCCTGAATCCAGAAAGGTGCTCGCTCACTTCCAAAAGAACGTTCCCGAGCACGGGAAGCACCTCGATGAATTCTCGGAGAACGATTCGTCCTTCGGGAACGACGGTTTTCGATTCAAAACGTCGCGCGCGACGACGAAAAACGCGCTTCTTGAACTTGGAAATGTACTTCCTGAAGACAGGAACGTCCTCGAGCCATTGAGGAAGAGCATTTCACGAACCGCAGACGAAGAAAGACAAGGAAATCAAGATGACCACCAACAACTCCATCAACTCGATCCATCGTGCGACCGTCTCGATCAACATCCCGCCGAAGATCGCGGACCTCATCTCGCTCGGCCACGTCATCGTCACGAAGCTCACCAACAACCCGCTGCTCCCCACCCCGTCGCCGACCGTCGCCGCCATCCTGGCGGCGCTCACCGATCTGCAGACCGCGCAGACGGCGGCGAACGCGCGGACGAAGGGGGCCGCGACCGTGCGCAACGAGAAGCGCACGGTGCTCGTCTCGCTGCTGCAGCAGCTGCGAGGCTACGTGCAGACGATGGCCGACGCGACGCCGGAGAACGGCGCGTCGATCATCGAGAGCTCGGGCCTGAGCGTGAGAAAGACCCCAACGCGCACGGCCCAGGCCTTCGGGGCGAAGGAGGGGCCCCTGTCCGGCACGGCGAAGGTCACCGCCGTCGCCGCCGGACCGCGGTCCTCGTACGAGTGGCAGTACAGCACCGACGGCGCCAAGACCTGGGTCAACGCGCCGACGACCATCCAGGCCAAGACGGTGATCACCGGCCTGGCGGCGGCGACCACCGTGCAGTTCCGGTACCGCCCGGTCACGAAGACTGGGGAAGGGGACTGGAGCCAACCGGTGGCGCTGCTGGTGAAGTAGCGGGGAGCGGCGCGGAGGCAGAGAGACGAGGGGGCGCTGGACGACGGGCCGCTCGCGCATCTCCGGGTGCGTCGAGCGGCCCTGTCGGGGCCATGCGGCGTGTTCGCCCACGGCTTCGTGCGTGCGCGCTGCGACGCGTGCGGTCACGACCTGCTCGTCGCGTTCTCGTGCAAGGGCCGCGGCGAGAAGGCTTCAACCTCGAAGCGAGCGTGCGCATCGACGCCGACGACGACCTCGGCCGAGAGCGCCTCTGCCGCTACGGCGCACGCCCTCCGATCTCGCTCGACAGGTTGCGCGCCCTGCCCGGCGGGCGCCTCGCGTACCGCGTGAAGACCGTGGGCCGCGGTCGGGCCAAAACCCGCGTGATGACGCCCCTCGAGCTCCTCGCGCGCCTGAGCGCCCTGGTCCCCCCGCCGCGCTACCCGCTGGTCCGCTACCACGGCGTCCTCGCGCCGCGTTCCTCCTGGAGACGAGAGATCGTGCCGAAGCCGCGCGAGGGCGGCGCCGACGCGGGCGCGTGCAGGTCCGAGCGCCCCGCCGAGCGACATCACGCGCGCGGAACGTCCCCTTCCCCCCGTTCACCCGGACGCGCGGAGCCGCCCGCGTCGCCCGCCCAAGCGCGGGCACACCCTGTCGGCGGTGCCGCCGTGCTCCCGAGCAAACCTCTGACGGGCGTGACGCCCGCGGGCGAAGGGCTCGCGCTCACGCCGAACGTCGTCTCGGTGCGCCACTGGGATCGACTGCTCGGCGGCCTTCTCAAGTCTGCCACCCATCTTACATGTGGGCACGCGCGCGCTGAGGGTGGAAGCGCCGTCCATTTGGTGTCGTCGTGAAGAACGCGGCCGGGCGCGTGGTGTGACGGGGTAACGTGACCGGCGTGCGCAAGGCTGCCGCGCTCTTCGCGTTTTTCCTCCTGAGCGGCGTCGTAGCGAAGGCCCGCGCGGGCGACCCCTTCGAGATCCAGGTCTACGACGGCACCGCGAACCCGCCCGGCGTGCCCGGCATCGAGCTCCACGTCAACGACTGGGCGACCGGAAACCGGGAGTCTTCGCCCCCGGAGGCCCCGCTCCACGGCCAGTTCCACGCGACCCTCGAGCCGTCGCTCGGCATCCTCCCGTTCTGGGAGCTCGGCGCGTACCTGCAGGGCGCCGTGCGCACGGACGACGGCGTCGTCGACTGGGCGGGCGTGAAGCTCCGCTCCAAGTTCGTCACGCCGCCGACCTTCGACCCGCACTGGCGGCTGGGCGTGAACTTCGAGGTCTCGTACCTGCCTCCCACGTACGAAGCCGACCGGTGGGGAAGCGAGATCCGCCCCATCGTCACGTGGCACGACGACCACTGGCTCTTCGTCGCGAACCCCATCCTCGATCAGTCGTTCGCCGGAGCCGACGCGAAGCAGGGGCCGTCATTCCAGCCCGCCGTAAAGGCTGCGCGCACGGTCGGCCCCGTGGCGCTCGGCTTCGAGTACTACGCGACGCTCGGGCCGCTCACGGCGATCCTCCCGTGGAAAGAGGAGCAGCAGCAGGTGTTCGAGGTCGTCGACCTCGTGTCCGTCGATCGCCTCGAGGTGAACTTCGGCGTCGGCGAGGGACTCACGGAATCGAGCGCCGGCCTCGTCGTGAAGGCGATCTTCGGTTACGAGTTCGACTTCGCCGT
Organism: Polyangiaceae bacterium; assembly: GCA_036490515.1. Taxonomy (GTDB): domain Bacteria; phylum Myxococcota_A; class Polyangia; order Polyangiales; family Polyangiaceae; genus Palsa-1150. Next base: position 394,331 of record DASXDU010000037.1, on the reverse strand, counting down.
AAGCGGACGAGACGCCCGGCTGCCTCGAGCTCCTTCGACAGCAGATCCGCCGCTGTGCGCACGCGCGGGATGGTGAGCGAGCTTCGCGCGCAGACGAGGTGGCGATCACGCGTGGCCCAAGACGACACACGGGGGATGACGCGAAAGCGCGGCGAACCGGGCGAATTACGGGGCACGAGGCGTGCACACAGCGACTTCATGCGCCTCCGGACGACTCTTCTCCACGTCGCCGTGCTCCTCACGGCGGCCTGCGGCGGTTCCACCTCGGCTACCGGCTCGTCGGACGCGGGCGCCGACGGGTCTCACGGAAACGACGCCTCGAACGGGGGAGACTCCGGCGGAGGAGACGCGTCGAAGGACGCGCTCGGCGTCGACGTCATCGAGCCAGCGGAAGGCGCCTGCGGCGGATGCAACTGCGGGCAACCGCCAACGCCGAACGGCAACGCGTCGCCCGACGAGGCCTGCGCGATCGCGAGCGGCAACGGAGCGCTGGGCTCCACGTCGGCGTGCGAAACGTTCTGCACGGCCCTCAACGACGGGGGGACGGGCTTCTACTACTGCTCTCTCCCGACGGCGTACACGAGCGCCTACCAGGCTGCCGTGGGCGACGCGGGGCCCTACGACGACGGGGGCCCCGACTCCGGCCTGCGTTGCCCGGCGTGGCAGGCGGACGTCGTCGTCCAGTGCGGCTTCATGTGCACCGGGCGGCGGACCGACGGGATCCCCGACCATCCCGGGTGCGACGCGCGCGAGCTGGGGGACGTCTTCGCGGCGCGCGCGTACCTGGAGGAGGTGAGCGTCCACGCCTTCGATCGCATGCTGCGCGAGCTTCGTGCGCACGGCGCGCCGCCGTCTCTCCTCCGAGACGCGCGCCGTGCCCGTCGCGACGAGGTCCGGCACACCGCGATGATGGCCCGCCTCGCACGCCGCTTCGGAGGGGAGCACCGCTCGCCCGTCGCGCCGGACGGCGCGCGCAACGGGGCCGTGCGCCCGCTCCGCGCGATCGCGATCGAGAACGCCGTCGAGGGTTGCGTCCGGGAGACGTACGGCGCCGTCGTGGGCCTGGTCGAGGCACGGGCGTCGAGCGACCCTGCGGTCCGGCGGGCGATGGCGAGCATCGCAGCCGACGAGTGCCGGCACGCGGAGCTCTCGTGGGCGGTCGCCCGGTGGATCCTCCCTCGCCTCGGGCACGAAGAGCGCGCGCTCGTCGCGAGCGCGATGCGCCGGGCGATCGACGATCTCGCCCGTACCGGCGACGCGCGCGCGGTGGCGATGCTCGACGCGGAGGTCTGGAACTGCGGCTCGGGCCGTCCTCTCGCAGCGGCGTGATTGTGTGACGACGAACCCACGCCTCCGCGAGGATGCTCCGCGCGGGCCTGAGCCGCAGCGCCATTCGTGACGCGGCGTGTGCTCACGAGAGGGCTGCATTCCGTTGCAACAGGCGGGCACACATCGCGAGCGGGACGCTCTCCGTCGCGACGAGGGGGCACCTCGTCGCGAAAGGACCTCAGCGCGGCCAGAGCTGCGCGAAGGCGGTGGTCACGAGGCCCGGATACGAGAACCGATCGAAGAAGTCCCGTGCCTCCGGGTCGTCGCCTGCGAAGAGCCAGCGCCACGCCGCGACGTCGACGTTCGCGTCGACCCGCTTCTTGACCGCGTCGTATTTCCTTCCGCCGTTGCCTTCGGCGTGGATGCTCCGCCGTTGATCTTCCCCCGCCGCCAAATAGGACGACGCTTCCACCCCTCACTGCAAGCGCGTCTAAGACCATCTATGTGGCGGCCCGCCTTGTCCGAGCGCCCGCCCTTGCTCCTCCTTCTCGCCGAGCTGCGATGTCGACTCAGCCTTGCCGGATCCCCACGGGCGCCTTGCGCACGCAGCCGGCGAGCGTTAACAGTCGTCTGCGGCGCTGGGTTCAGCGCTGACACCCATGAGCGCTCTCCAGCACCTCGGCCGCATCGGTCTCCTCGCCCCTCTCGTCGTCGCCTGCTCGGCCGGGCCCAACACGTCGGGGAACACCTCGGTCGCGTGCCGCGCGCTCGTCGCCGGCCCGGCGAGCCGGCCCGCAGGGTGGCGCGGCAGCGTGTTCACCATCGTGATGGAGAACCACAGCCGCGGGGACATCCTCGGCAGCGCCGCCGCGCCGTACATCAACGCCCTCGCGACCCAGGGGGCCGTCGCCGACGGATACCACGACTCGTACGTGCACCCGAGCGAGCCGAACTACCTCTGGATGGTCGCCGGTGAGAACTTCGGCATCCTCGACGACGCCGACCCCGGCCCGTCCAACACCGTCGCCTCCCAGTCCCACCTCGCCGACCAGATCGAGCTCGCGGGCCTCACGTGGCGCGCCTACGAGGAGAGCATGGGCCAGCCCTGCGGGCTCTCGTCGCACGGCCCGTACGCCGCCAAGCACGATCCGTTCGTCTACTTCAGCGACATCAACGGCTGGAACGGCTCGAGCTTCGCACCGGGCACGCGCTGCACCGAGCACGTCGTCGACTACTCGCAGCTCGACGCCGACATCGCGGCGGGCGCCCTGCCGGACTACGTGTTCATCACCCCGAACCTCGACGACGACATGCACGACGGCAGCGTCGCGGCCGGCGACGCGTGGCTGGCGACCGAGGTGCCCAAGATCCTCGCCACGGCAGCCTACCGGAACGGCGGCGCGCTCTTTCTGCTCTGGGACGAGGGCAGCAGCTCCGGCGACGAACCCCCGTTCATCGCTGTGTCGCCCGGCATCGCGGCGGGGACCGTGTCGCAGACGTCGTACGACACGAGCTCGTTCCTGCTGACGGTGCAGGACATGCTCGGCGTGCAGGCGCTCCCCTGCGCCGCCCAGCCGGCGGCGGTGACGCCGATGAGCGATCTGTTCACGGTGCCCCTCTAGGGCGGAACCGGCCGCATCACCCGGGGCACCCGACTGCCACGACGCACGCCCAGCGGGCCGCCGACCACCTGCACTGCATGGACGACGCGCCATCCTGGCAGTCGGCGTCGGTGGAGCACTCGTCCTGGGGCGTCGTGCAATAGTAGCCGTCGAGACCGCCGCACGACGTGTCGCCGGCGCAGAAGCCGCACGCGCAGTCCGAGTCGACGCGACAGTTGGACGGGAGGCACACGTTGCCCGCGACCGCGAACGGTTCGGTGCAGCGCGGCGCCTCGCAGTCGCAGACACCCGTCGCGCCGCAGTCGGAGTCGGCCAGGCACGCGTCGTGGGGAGGCGTGCAGCCGGGCAGCCCCGCGTCGGCGCCCTCGTCGGTCTCGTGCGACGGGCAGGTGCCCGCGCTGGCGCGGTGGATCGTGGGCGGTGCCGAGCGGCAGGTGCCGCCTGCTTCTGGATTCGTGAGGACGTCTCCGCCGGCATCGGCGTGGACCCCGGAGTCGGCGCCGGAGGTGCTCGACGACGAACCGCCGCAAGACCAGCCCGCCGGCGCGAGCAGGACGAGGAGGAGGAGGGGTGCTGCCGGCGAGAGCTTCATGCCGTTCTATTCTGCATCCTTCGCGCCACGCGAAACCGCGGGAAACACGCGGTTCTCGTGATGCCACGGTGTGCCGGCATCCGCGACGCGGGATGCGAGCCCCACCCCCGCCATTCCCCGTGCGCGCCTTGCCTTTCCTGCGTACGGGTGCTCCCGGGCCTCCAGCCGAATGCGAGTGGCGGCCCTGCGGGGGGCGACCCCCTCTTCCCGGGGCAGCATCGCTCCGGCGTCCGCCGGCATCCGAGCGAGGGCCCCATGAACCTCTCGTCCCTCCCCGTCGTCGCGGGCATGAAGACCCTCGGCCACCAGCATCTGTTCAAGAGCGACCGGCTGCGGTTTCTGCGCTCCACGGCCGACGCCGGGCCGCTGGCGCGCGTGCGGTTCCTGCGCAGGTGGGTCGTCATGGTCAGCTCGCCGGAGGTCGTCCACGAGGTCCTCGTCGAGCACGCGTCCAGCTTCGAGAAGTCGCCCGCGCTGCGCATGGTGCTTCACGACATCGCGGGCCAGGGCCTCTTCACCAGCGAGGGCGATCTCTGGAAGCGCCAGCGCCGGCTCATGTCGCCGCTCTTCCACCCGAGCCAGCTCGGGCGCTACGCCACCTCGATGAACGCGGTCGCGCGGCGCGCGGCGCTGCGTGCGCGAGATCCCCTGGGCTCGGTCGGGTCGCGTGCGCGAGCGACGACCGGCGCCTCCGACGGCAGCCCGAGGCGGTCGAGAACGAGGCCCCTTCAGTACCCCTTGTGCGCGACCGCGCGGTCGTACGGCTCGAGCTCGACGCGCGACTGGGTGACCAGGCACGTCGCGGTGTTCGGCTTCACCTCGACGACGCGGAGCTCGGCGATCGGCTCGTCGGGGTAGTTGGTCTCGTCATGGCGCGAGCCCGGCGTGTGCTCGAGCGGCGGCATCGGCGTCTCGTCGTCCGCCGAGACGCGGTCGCCGGCGTTGGTGGCGATGAGCGACTGGCGCCAGGCGTCGCCGCGCCGCATGACCGTCAGACGGTTGCCCACCTTGAGGCCGTCCTTCTCGCCCTTGTCGATGAACACGATCTGGTTCTGCCCGAAGAACTCGTTCGGGTGCAGGCTCGCCAGCACGTGCGCGTCCGGCACGTCGACGTCGTTGCGTCGCGGCGGCACGACCTCGAAGCTCCGGGCCAGCGGCCCGATCTTCGCGCCGCGCTCGATGACGTTGAGCGTCTCGACGATGCGCGCGCGCGCCACGCGGTCCTGCGCGTCCCACTGGTCGATCCGCGCGGTCCCGTCGATCTGGACGATGGTCCCGGCAGCGGCCATGTGGAGCGGGCGAAAGATCGTCAGCTCCTGCCCCATGCGGACGTCGTGGCCCTTGTCGACGTGCAGGTAGATCTCGTCACGGTCCGACAGGAACATCTTGTCGGCGTTCGCGCCCGTCACGTCGCCCCAGATCTCGTCGTTGCCGTCGCGGATCCAACCCTGGTCGCGCAGGAAGACCGTGTTGTGCGGCACCTGCCGGCGGCGGTCGATGAGCGACATCCCGTTCCCCTCGTAGGGGAGCGCCGGCTTCGACCCGGAGACGCCCGCCGTGGCGCTCTCGCCCGGACGCAGGCGGACCTCGTCGCCGGGGTAGATCCAGTGCGGGTTGTGGATCTGCGGGTTGTAGGACCAGACGCGCGGCCACTGGTACGGGTTCTGGAAGTACGTGCCGCAGATGCCCCAGAGCGTGTCGCCGCGACGGACGATGTGCGAGTACGGCGTCTCGCCCCCCATCCCGACGCCGCCCCCGAGGAACACGGGGCCGTTGCTGTCGCCGTGGACGGCGCCGTTGCCTCCCCCGCCACGCCCGAAGTCGAACGAGTCCTCCTGGTCGCCCGTGACCGGATGCGAGCTCGACTCGGTCGCGTTGCCGCCGCCGATCGTGCCGTTCGGGGCCTGGGGGTTGCCCCACCCGAAGTTGCCGCCGGCCCCACCCGAAGGCGGGGCGACGGCGCTGCCGGGAGCCCCCGTCGGCAACGTGACCCCGCCCGCGGCTCCCGCGGGAGCCGGCGTCGCGGGAGGGCCTGCCTGGGCGAAGGCGAGGCTGGGCACGCCGAGCAAGCAGGGGGCGGCGAAGGCGACGGCGGTGGCCGTGCGAGACCGGACGGAGCGCATCATCGGTGGTCCTCGGAGCCCCCTCCTCGCGGCGCGGTCGCCGGGACGAGTACGGGCGGGATGTGTCGGACAGCCTCGCTCTGCGGGTACGTCTGCGCGAGGCGATCGAAGATTTCCTTGGCCTTGATCGGGTTGCCGAGCTTCTGCTGGCTCATTCCGAGCTTGAGCATCGCGTCGGGCGCCTTGTTGCCCGCGGGGAACCGCGTGACGACGCCTTCGAATTGCTCCGCGGCGTGGAGGTAGTCGCCCTTGGCGAAGTAGCACTCGCCACGCCAGTACATCGCGTTGTCCGCGTACGGGTGGTCCGGATACTTCACGAGGAACGCGGCCAGCGCGTCGAGCGCGCGGTCGTACTGCTTCTGCCCGACCAGGGCGAGGGCGGCCTCGTACGCGGGCCTCGCCGCGGGGTCGAGCACGCTGGAAGGAGGGGGCGGCGTCGGTCGATCGACGTTCGACTCGTCGACCTGGTCTCCCTGCCACGTGCCGCGGCCCACGCGCGGCGATCCGACGACGTGGATGGTCGGGCGCGGCGTGGGGTCCTCCGTATCGGCGGCCTCGCCCTCGTCGGGGGCCAGCTCGCCTCCGGTGCCGATCGGCACGACCTCGGGCGGCGAGAGGGACGGCGCGGGCTTCCGCTCGGGCGTGCTCGCGGCATGCGTGTCCGCGACGGACGACGCCATCATGTCGCTCTCCTCGCGGTCGCGGTCCTGCTGGACTTCGCGGATCGTCTGGTTCATCTCGTCGAGCTGACGTTCCTCGGAGTCGCGCGCGCAGCCCGGCAGCGCGGCCGCCAGGAGCACGACGAGAAGGACCGGGCCGGGCCGGAGAGACACGCTTCGCATGAGAAACCTCGCTGAAGCGTATTGCGCGCGCCGGGGCGGGGCCAATTTCGTGCAGGCTGCGAACACGAGCGCGCACCGGTCTCTCCTTGTCCTGCTCGCCTTTCTGGGGGAGGATCGACGTTCGCCCGAGGGAACCGAAGTGCCGCCGCATCCCCGCAAGCTCGATCTCCGCAAGACGCTGTTCCTCTTGCCGAACATCATCACCCTCTCGAGCGTCTTCTGCGGCTTCGACTCGATCCGCATCAGCGCATCCGCGCAGGGCGACGACGACTTCTACCGCGCGTCCCTCCTCCTCGTGTTTGCGCTCTTCTTCGACATGCTCGACGGGCGCGTCGCGCGCCTGACGAAGACGCAGAGCGCGTTCGGGTTGCAGATCGATTCGCTCGCGGACGTCATCTCGTTCGGCGTGGCCCCGGCGCTCCTCCTCTACCAGTGGTCGCTCAAGCAGACGCACGAGTTCGGGCTCGTCGCGGCCTTCCTCTTCGCCGCCGCCGGCGCCGTGCGCCTCGCGCGCTTCAACGTCCTGTCGATGGGCGAGAAGGGCGCGCCCACGAAGCCGGGCAAGTACATCGTCGGCCTCCCGGTGCCGGGCGCGGCGGGCATCCTCATCTCGCTGGTGCTCGCGAACCACGCCATGGGCGACGAGCTGCGCCTGCACGGGCCGAAGTACGTGTGGGCGATGAACGGCCTGACCGTCTTCCTCTCGTTTCTCATGGTGTCCACCATCAAGTTCCGCACCTTCAAGGATCTCCGCCTCAACGCGCGGACGCTCCTGCTGGTGGCCTTCGCGGTCGGCTCGAGCGCGATCGTGAGCCTGCAGACCCGGCCGGCCTTCGTCCTCGTGTGGCTGCTGTCGTGCTACGTGGCCATCGCCCTCGTCGAGACCGTCCTCAGCCTCTCGAGGAAGGCGGCCCGCCGCGAGTCGCGCCGCAGCCTCCCGCCCCTGCCCTGAGTCGAGGCTAGCCGCTACGCTCGGGGGGCGTGCTCGAAGACCTCTACATCCTGCGGGACCGCGCGCGGACCGCGCTTTCCCGGGGCGATCTCGACGGAGCGCTCGGGGCGCTCCTCTCCGCGGCAGCGCAGACGCACGTCTCGGAGCACGACTACGTCGCCGTCCTGCGTCCGCTCGAGGACGTGCTGGCACGCCGGGGCGACGCGCGTGGAGCGCTCACCGTCGTCAGCTACCTCGCCGCGAGCGATCCGGCGGCGTGGAAGCGAGCCGCCTCCCTCTTGCCTGCGGTACCGCCCGTCGACAGGGCCCGCGTGCTCGCCGCCCAGGGCCTCATGGCGGACGCCGCGCGCGCGATGGAGGACGCGGGGCTCGTGGCCGCCGCCGCGATCCTGCGCGAGAAGTCGAAGGACTGGACGGCGGCGCGCGCACTCTGGTCGCGCCTCGCCCACGTGACCGAGCGCGGCGACGACGCCTACGTGGCTGCCCTCCTGCGGTTCAACCTGGCGCGATGCGCGAAGCACTGCGGGGACGCCGCGCAGGCTCGCGAGGCGATCGTCGCCAGCGTTCGCCTGCTCGAGGAGGCGGCCGACCACTTCGAGTCGATCGGCCAGCGCGAGCGCGCCTTCGACTGCTTCAGCGTGCTCGTTCAGATCGGCCGCGAGAGCGGCGCGTTCGAGGACGTCCTCGAGGGCTACGTGAACTGCATCCGCATCCTGCGCGAGGACCACCTCAAGTACTTCGCGATCGAGTACTTCGAGGAGGCCATCGCCGCCGCCGTCGAGCGCGGCGAGACGAGCGCCGCCGCCACCCTGGCGCGCGAGGCGGCCGACTACGCGAGGTCGCTGGGGCTCGCGTCGGCGTCGAGCGGCTACTCCGTGCGGCAGGCGGAGCTCTGGCGGGCGCTCGCCAAGCAGCACCTCGGGAGGGGCGCGCCGCCGGAGATCGCCGAGAACGCCCTCCTCGCGTCCGTCCTCGCCTCGGGCGAGGTCGGCCAGTGGGCGAGCGTCGGGGTGCTCTACGGCGAGCTCTCGAAGCTCGACATCGAGCCCTCCCGCCGGGAGCACTACGCCCGCGTCGCGGGGCGCTACGGCACCCTCAAGGACGAGCCGCTGGAGACGGCGAGCGCGCTGGCGCACCCGCTGCGCCAGGACGCCCACTTCACCGAGGTCTGGCACGTCGACGTCATCGAGTGGGAGCAGCATGGGAGCGCCGCCGAGGCGTGCGCCGACGTGCTCGTCGACAAGCGCTGGCCGGATCTCATCCGCCGCAAGGCCATGCTCGCGCGGTTGACGGCTGTTCCGCTCGAGGCGGGTCCGGACGACGGGTCGCTCGCCCGCACCAGCGCGCGCCTCCGGCTCGCGGAGCAGCTCGCCCAGCTCCAGCTCTACGCCGTCCTCTCGCCGCTCGAGAAGCTCTTCGCCGTCGACGAGCGCCGCGTCAAGATCGCCGTCCTCCAGGCGATGCAGACGCTCTTCTTCAAGCGAAGCTTCATCACGGTGCGCGCGGCGTTGCGTGACCCGGACCCCGCCGTCGTCGACCAGGGCTGCCGCGCCGTCGAAGCGCTCTACTTCATCCACGCGGTCGATCCGCTCTCGCGCATCCTGCGCGAGTCGCCCGAGCCGGCCCCCCGCGCGGCCGCGCTGCGCGCCCTCGCACGCATCGACACGCTCGAAGCGGCGGAGATCCTCCTCGGGGTCCTCGAGCACGGCGCGCCCGCCGACCGCCTCGCGGCCCTCTCGGCGCTCAAGGGCACGCGCGGCGGCAAGTTCGTCGAGCTCGCCCGGACCACGCTCGCCACGGCAAAGGAGCCGCTGAAGACGACGCTGCACGAGGTGCTCGTGGCGCGCGGCCTCGCGGCCTGAAGCGGGATACCGGCGCCCGCCTGACCCGTACTCCTTCCCATGAAGCCTGGCTGGATCGTCGCACTCGCCCTCGCCCTCCCCGCCCTCGCCTGCCACGCGACGGGGACCACCGCCGACATCGCACCCGAACACTCCGCGTCGACCGCCACCGCCGCCGTGCCCGCACGGGTGGGCACCGATCCGGGCCACGCCGGCCAGGGGACGCCCCTCACCCCCACGGGCCACGACCGTCTCGCCGCCTTTGCGGCGGGTTGCTTCTGGGGGACGGAGGACGCGTTCCGTCACGTCCCGGGCGTGATCGCGACCGCGGTGGGATACGCCGGCGGGCACACCTCCGATCCGACCTACGAGAAGGTGTGCACCCACACCACGGGACACGCCGAGACCGTCCTGGTCGAGTTCGATCCGGCGCGCGTACCCTACGAGCACCTGCTCCGCGTCTTCTGGAAGATCCACGATCCCACCCAGGTTGGCGGGCAGGGTCCCGACGAAGGGGACAGCTACCGCAGCATCGTCTTCACGTTCGACGACGACGAGGCAGCCGCGGCTCGCGCGTCGCGTCAGGCCGAGCAGAAGGCCTGGGACAAGCCCATCACGACCGAGATAGAGCCCATGAAGGCGTTCTACGAGGCGGAGGCCTTCCATCAACAGTACGCCGAGCGAACGGGGCACCACGGCTGCCCCGTGCGTGTCCCGCTGGACAGCCTGTAGGCCCGTCCTCGCGTGGTACGATGACGGCGTGGCCGACGCGTCGATGGTCCGAGCCCGCAGCCGCGTGGGGGCCGTCGTCAAGGAGAAGTGGAAGCTCGAGGCCCTGCTCGGCGCGGGCGGAATGGCCTGCGTCTACTCCGCGATGCACCGCAACGGGAACCGCGTCGCGATCAAGGTGCTGCACCCGGAGCTCTGCGCGGTCCCGGCGATCGTGACGCGCTTTCTCCGTGAGGGCTACCTCGCGAACCGCGTGGGGCACCCGGGCGCGGTACGCGTGCTCGACGACGATCGCACCGAGGACGGCGCGGTGTTCCTCGTCATGGAGCTCCTCGAGGGCCACTCGCTCGAGCGCTACACGAAGGTGGGACGCGAGAGGCTCCCCCGGGCGATCGTCCTTCGCCTCGTGTCCGAGACGCTCGACGTCCTTGCCTCCGCGCACGCCAAGGGCATCGTCCACCGCGACATCAAGCCGGCGAACCTCTTCCTGACGACGGAGGGCCGCATCAAGGTGCTCGACTTCGGCATCGCCCGCCTGGTGGAGGCCAGCGGCGAAGCAGCCCTCACCCAGACGGGCGCCTCGATCGGCACCCCCGCGTTCATGCCGCCGGAGCAGGCGCGCGGCCGGTGGGACGAGGTCGACGCGCGCACCGACGTCTGGGCGGTCGGCGCGACCGCGTTCTCGCTCCTCATCGGGGACCGCCCGCGGCATGCCGCGACGACGCAGGAGGAGCTCCTCCTCGCGATGACCGAGCCGCTCGTGCCGCTCGCGAGCGTGCTGCCGAACGTGCCGCCCGAGGTCGCTGCGGTCGTGGACCGCGCCGTGTCTTATGACCGCAACGCCCGCTGGCCCGACGCGATCGCGATGCGCGACGCCGTGGCCGGCCTCCTCGCGAACCCCGCGAACCTCGAGCCGTCGATCCCGTGGCCGGGAGTCGCCACGGGCAGCGCGCCGCCCGCGATCGGCGCAGGGGGCACCGTCGTCGTCGGCGATCCCGCCCTCACGACGGGCCGTCCGCTCGCGTCGCACCCCGTCGCCTCCCAGGCCCCCGGCCCGCGAAAGACGATGCTCGTTGCAGCGCTCGCCGCGGGGATCACGCTGTGTCTCCTCGGCGCGGGAGTGCTCGCGGTCGGCCGAGGTACGGGGGCCGGCACGAAGGGAAAGGCCGCCGCGGGTGGGCTGACTGTCGCAGCCCCCGCGCCCGCGCCCGCCTCCGCGACAACACCCGCAACCGGTTCCGCGTCCGTCTCCCCGCCCTCGCCCTCCTCCACGCTCGCCCTCGCGCCCACGCCCACGCCCTCGCTCGCGCCCTCGCCCTCGCCCTCGCACGCGCCCGCGCCCGCGCCCGCCCCTTCCTCCTCCTCCCACCATCCTCCTCCCTCCCGCGGCCCCTCTGCGGGTCCCGCTCCGAATCCCTTCGACCTCCGTTTCTGATGCGGACTCCCTCGCGCTTCGCCTTCCTCGCCCTTCCCGCGCTGGTTCTCGGCTCGAGCGCCGCACGCGCCGGCTCGGCCGACGCGGAGGCCGCCTTCCGCGAAGGGCGAAAGGCGCTCCAGGCGGGGGATCTCGCCTCGGCATGCGGGCACTTCGAGGAGAGCGAACGCCTCGAGCCGGCGCCGGGCACGCTCCTCAACCTCGCCGACTGCGAGGAGCGATCGGGAAAGCTGGCGCACGCGAAGGAGCACTTCGGCGTGGCCGCCTCGGGCTTCCCGCGAGGAGACGTCCGCCGCGGCATCGCGATGCAGCACGTCGCCGCCATCGACAAGCGCCTCGCGCACCTCACGCTGCGCCTCGCGCCCTCGGCTCCGGCGGGGACCGTGGTCCGCGACGGGGAAGACGTCGTCGAGCGAGGCGACCTCGGCACGGCGCGCACGGTCGATCCGGGCGCGCACGTGGTCGTCGTAACGGCGCCTGGCCATGCCGACCGGTCCTACGACGTGACCCTCCACGAGGGCGATCAGGTCGAGCAGACGATCGACGCCGGCGTGCCGTCGGCCGCCGCGAGCGGGCCCACCTCGCCCGCGCCCGCGCCGGCGCCTGCCGCTTCCGACGTGAACGGGACGTCGGCGGAAGCCCCACCCGTCTCTCCTTCCGGCGGTAGTGGCGTTCGCACGGCAGGGTTCGTCCTCGGCGGCGTCGGCGTCGCGGGGATCGCGACGGGCGCCGTGACGGGCATCCTGGCGCTCGGGCGCGCGAGCACCGTGAAGAGCCATTGCCCGGGCGACGCATGCGACCCCCAGGGCCTCGATGCCGCCTCGCAGGGCAAGTGGCTCGCGCCCACGAGCACGGTCGCCTTCGTCGCGGGAGGAGCCTTCCTCGCGGCCGGCGCCTACCTCGTCTTCTTCCATGGCCACGCGTCGGCAAACGTCGTCGTCGCGCCCACGGCCGCAGCAGGAACCGCCGGCGCGATCGTGCGTGCCACGTTCTGAACGCGCTACCATTCGAGGACCGATGCGGAAGGATCTCCTCCGGCTGCTGGCGCTCGCCGCGCTCGGGACCGCCGCCGCTCCCCTCGCCGGAGGGTGCAACGACGTCGTCGGGGTCGATTTCGGCGCGATGCACGCCGCGGGAGCGGACGGAGGGAACGCCTCCGACGCACCCGTCGGTACGGGAGACGACGGTCCGGGAGTGCTGCCCGACGGCGGGCCCCTGCCGGAGGGCGCGGCGTGCACCCCCAGGTCGTGCGCCACGCAGGGCTTCACGTGCGGGACGCAGAACGACGGATGCGGCAACGCGCTCGACTGCGGCACGTGCTCGACGGGGCAGGCATGCAAGGACGCGCAGTGCGCCTGTGTTCCCAAGACGTGCCCCGAGCTCGGCATCACGTGTGGCACGACGAACGACGGCTGCGGAGGCGCGCTCGACTGCGGCACGTGCAGCGGCGCCAACGAGCAGTGCTCGAGCGGAAAGTGCCAGTGCGCCCCGCAGTCGTGCAGCGCGCAGAGCGCCGCATGCGGCACGGTGTCGGACGGCTGCGGCGGCACCTACGAGTGCGGTACGTGCGCCGACGCCGGAGCGGGGCCCAACTGCTCGGCCGGAGCCTGCGGTCCCAACCCGTGCACCCCGAAGACCTGCGGCGCGGGCGACTGCGGCACGAAGTCGGACGGCTGCGGAGGGACCCTGACCTGCGGCTCGTGCACCGCGCCGCAGACGTGCGGGGGCGGCGGGACGGCGAACGTCTGCGGCTGTGCGCCCACGACGTGCGCCGCCCTCGGGAAGAACTGCGGCAGCGTGCCGGACGGCTGCGGCGGGTCGCTGAGCTGCGGCTCGTGCACCGCGCCTCAGTCGTGCGCCGGCGCGGGGACCGGGAACGTGTGCGGCTGTACGCCGACGACGTGCAGCGCGCTGGGCGCGACGTGTGGCGCGCCTGCGGACGGGTGCGGGGGAGCGCTCAGCTGCGGCTCGTGCACGGGCTACGACTCGTGCGGCGGCGGCGGGGTCACCGGCGCGTGCGGGTGCACGCCCATCGACTGCTTGGATCTCATCTGCGGCGGCCCGAACGGATGCGGTGGTACGTGCCCGCACACGCCCGACTGCGGATGCTTCGTCGCCGGCACGGCGATCACCATGGCCGACGGAACCACCGAGCCGATCGAGGACGTGCACGCAGGCGAGATCGTTCGCGCGTACGACCCCTCCAGCCGCACGTTCGTCACTACCCCCGTCCTCGAGGCGATGGTCCACGATCCGGCCGCCTCCGCGGACGGCATCGTGGTCGTGAACGGGACGCTCCGCATGACGACCAACCACCCCGTCTTCGTCGACGGCCGCCGCGTGCGCGCCGACCAGCTCCAGGTGGGCAGCGGACTGATGCTCCACGCACCGGGCCTCGGGCTCGCCGCCGGCGTCCGCGACACCGTGCGTTCTCTCGAGCTCGAGCCCGGCGGCGTGACGACCTACGATCTCCGCGTGGGCGCTCCAGGCACCTACGTCGCGGGCGGCGTCGTCGTGTGGATCAAGGCCTGAAGCGCCCGGAGCCCGTCAGCCCACGAGCGACCGGAGCTTCACGATGCTCTCGGTCTCGCCGAGGACGATGAGCGTCGTCCCTTCGCCGATGACGTAGTCCGGTTCCGGGTTGTACGTGAACGCCCGGTCGCTCCCGCGCACGGCGACGACGAGCGCGCGTGTCTCGCGCCGGATGGGCGTGTCCTTGAGGGCCATCCCCACGAACCCAGAGCCGCGCGGGACGACGATGTCCTCGATGCGCAGGTTGCGGTCCTTGTCGCGGAGCATCTGGTCGAGAAACTCGTGCACCTCGGGACGAATGAGCTCCCCGGCGAGCCGGCGCGCCCCGATCATCGTCGGGTTCACGATCGACGACGCGCCCGCCTTGAGGATCTTCGGCGCCGCCTCGTCTTCGACCACCTTGCTCACGATGCGTGCCTGCGCGTTCAGGCTGCGTGCGCTGAGCGTCACGTAGAGGTTGTCCTTGTCGTGCGTCAGCGCCGCGACCACGCCGCGCGCCCGGCGTACCCCCGCCGCGAGCAGCACGTGGTCGAGCGTCGCGTCGCCGTGCACGTAGAGCATCTTGCCGCCGCACAGGTCGTCGGAGACCTGCCTGAGCTGCTGATCGCTCCGGTCGATGACGACGAACGCCGTCTGCGTCGCCATGAGCTCCTCGATCACGTGCTTGCCCGTGCCGCCCGCCCCCGCGACGACGACGTGCGCCCCGAGCTTCTCGATGTCCTTCTGCATTCGCCGCCTCCGCCACGCTTGACCGATGACCCCCTCGACGAGGAGCGCCGTGAGGTTCGACTGCATGTACGCGAGCACCCCGACGCCGCCGACGATGAGCCCCACCGTGAGCAGCCGCGCCCCCGGCACCTCGCGCAGGTGACCGAGCTCGAAGAAGCCCACCGTCGAGATGGTGATCACCGTCATGTAGGCGCAGTCGCCGAGCGTCCAGCGCCCCTCGCCGAGCACGAAGTAGCCAACCGTCCCGACCGCGACGAGCGTCGCGAAGACGCCCACGGCCACGATCAGGCGGCGGATGGTCGCGTGCACGCGACCGTCGAGTCTAGGGGTTGTCCTTCGTATAGGACAGCCCACAGCCTCCCGAAGGTCGGGCTAGACGGATCCGAGGGCGTCGCGGAGCGCGGCGTCGAGCGAGGGGAAGTCGAACGAGAACCCGGCGGCTTCGAGGCGCCGGGGGACGGCCCGCTGCCCCGTCAGCAGCGTCTCGGCGAGCCCTTCGCCCAGGGCGAGCCGGAGAGCGACGGCGGGGACGCGAAACGCCGAGGGACGCCCGAGCGCATGGCCGATCGCCCGCGCGAACTCGTTCATCGTGACGGGCGCCGGAGCGCAGACGTCGAACGCGCCCGCGAGCTCGTCGCGATCGATCATCTGCACGAGTGCGCGAACGACGTCGCGCACGTGGACCCACGCCACCCACTGGGTGCCGCTTCCCACCGGGCCGCCGACGAACCAGCGAAAAGGCCCCGCCATCTTGGCGAGGGCGCCGCCCTTGCCGAGCACGATGCCGATGCGCGGATGCGCGACCCTCACACCCGCGCCCTCGGCCGGCGTCGCCGCCTGCTCCCAGTCCACGCAGACGCGCGCGAGCGCATCGCTGCCGGCAGGCGTGGATTCGTCGCAGACGACGTCGTCGCGGCGCGTGCCGTAGATGCCCACGGCCGACCCGCTGACGAACACCCGCGGCTTGCGCGCGGCACGCGCCATCGCGCCCGCCAGCCTCGCGGTCGTGTCGATGCGGCTCGCGCGGATGCGCCCGAACCGCTCCTCGGTCCACCGCCCATCCGCCACGGGCTCGCCCGCGAGGTGCACCACCGCGTCCGCGCGCTCCACCTCTGCCTCGACCCCAGCCCACGTGACGGGGCCCTTGCGCGACACGAGGACCACCTCGTCGCCGCGATCGCGCAGCACGCGCGCGAGCTCCCCGCCGATGAAGCCCGTCCCGCCCGTCAAGAGAATCCGCATGGTCATGGCTGGTGCGTCTCGTGCATGCCCCATGCCCGTTTGACGGGAGGCCCGGCTGAACTAAGGTTGGCGCCGCCGCCCGGAAAGCGACGCGAGGCCCCTTCTACGATGTGGAAGAAGATACGCGCGTTCCTCTTCGGCGCGCCGAAGGACGTTCACTCCGAGAAGACGTTCCACAGCATCTCCCTCGTGGCGATGCTCGCGTGGGTCGGTCTCGGCGCCGACGGGCTCTCGTCCTCCTCGTACGGCCCCGACGCGGCCTTCCGCGAGATCATGACGCCCGAGCACGACTTCTCGTCGCTCGCCGTCTTCCTCGCCCTCGGCACCGCGGTCACGGTCTTCATCATCTCGTACGCGTACACGCGCGTCATCGAGCACTTCCCCTCCGGCGGCGGCGGCTACGTCGTCGCCACGAAGCTGCTCGGCCCGCGCTTCGGCGTCGTGAGCGGCTCGGCTCTCCTCGTCGACTACGTCCTCACCATCACGACGTCGATCGCGGCCGGCGGCGAGGCGGTCTTCTACCTCATCCCCCGGGCGTGGTTCGGCAAGGCCGCGCTGGCGATCGGGCCAGAGGACATCGGCTCGTGGCTCGATCCGGTGCAGCGCACGAAGGTGACCATCGAGATCGTCGCGGTGGCGCTGCTGATGATCCTCAACATCCGCGGCATCAAGGAGTCGGTCGCCGCGATCACCCCCATCTTCGCCGTGTTCGTGCTGACGCACGTCGTCCTCCTCGTCGTCGCCATCGGCGGCCACATCGGCGACATCGGCACCGTGACGCACGAGGCGACGACGAACCTCCACACCACCGTGGGCGCGCTCGGCGTGTTCGGCGCGCTCGCGCTGACCGTCCGCGCCTACTCGCTCGGCGGGGGCACGTACACCGGCATCGAGGCCGTCTCGAACGGCGTGCCCATCATGCGCGAGCCCAAGGTGCGCACCGCCAAGCGCACCATGATCCTGATGGCGACGTCGCTCTCCATCACGGCGGGCGGGATCATCCTCGCGTACCTGCTCATGCACGTCGCGCCGGACTTCAGCGACTCGACCAAGCCGATGAACGCCATCCTCCTCGCGAAGGTGGCGGGCCACTGGCACCTCGGCGGCTTCGACGCCGGCTACTGGTTCGTGCTCCTCGCGCTCTGCAGCGAGGCGGGCCTGCTCTTCGTCGCCGCGCAGACGGGCTTCGTCGACGGGCCGCGCGTCATGTCGAACATGGCGATCGACTCGTGGCTCCCCCACCGCTACGCCGCGCTCTCGGAGCGCCTTAGCATGCAGAACGGCGTCATCCTGATGGGGGGCACCTCGATCGCGGCCCTGCTCTACACGCACGGCAACGTCGAGAAGCTCGTCGTCATGTACTCGATCAACGTGTTCGTGACGTTCTCGCTCTCGAACCTGGGGATGGCGCGCTTCTGGGTGAAGCACCGCAAGGAGTACCGGGACTGGTACAAGCACCTGCCGGTCCACGTCGTGGGGCTCGCGCTCTGCGTGACGATCCTCATCGTCACGAGCGTCGTGAAGTTCCTCGTCGGCGGCTGGCTCACGCTCGTCGTCACGGGCATCCTCGTCGTCGTCTGCTTCTGGATCAAGCGCCACTACAACCGCGTCGTCGCCGCCATCCGGCGCCTCGACGACGAACTCTCCGACCCGCTGCCCGATCTCGACAACGCGCCGAAGCCGAGCGTCGCCAACCTCGAGGACGCCGCCGCCGCGCGGGTCATCGACCGCCGCCACCCGGTCGCGGTCCTCTTCGTGGGCGGCTACGGCGGCCTCGGGCGGCACGCGCTCCTCACGCTCCTGCGCATGTTCCCGGGCCACTTCAAGGGCATCGTCTTCTGCTCGGTCGCGGTCATCGACTCCGGAGTCTTCAAGGGCATCGGCGAAGTCCACGAGCTCGAGCGCCGCACCCAGCAGGCGCTCGACAAGTACGTCCGCTACGCCGAGTGGCTCGGCTTGCCGGCCGAGAGCACCTTCGCCACGGGAATCGAGGTCGCCGTCGAGGCGGAGAAGCTCGCAACGGACCTGATCCAGAAGTACCCGAAGGGCCTGTTCGTCGCGGGCCAGCTGCTGTTCGACGAGGACACGTCCGTGACGCGTATCCTCCACAACGAGACGGCCTTCATGATCCAGCGCCGCCTGCAGCACGCGGGGGTGCCGATGATCGTGCTGCCCGTGAGGCTGAACCTGAAGCAGGGCCCGAGGCTCGCGGCGCCGAGTCTGACGGAGGAGAGGGCAACGACGTAGGAGGGGCGCGGGCGCGCGCGCGGTGTATCCTCTCATTCCGTGCGCTCGCTCTTCCTCGCGCTCGCCGTTTTCCCCGTCTTTGCCGTCGCGGCGATCGCCGCCTCCGGGTGCGCTCCGAGCTCGATTGACGAGGCGGAACGCAAGGGCGACGTCGCCTGGCTCGATCAGAGCGGCACCCCTGCCGCGGTCGACGCTCTCGGCCGCCTCGCCGACAAGGACCCGAAAGCCGAGGCGGCCCTCGAAGCGCGCTCCAGCTTCGACGTCGAGGCGTTCCGCGCGGCATGGGCCGCCGTCCGCCGCGGGGCTGCGTGGGGCACCACCGTCTTCCACGGCGGGCTCCTCGATCCAAAGCGCGCCGATCTCGCGGCGAGCGCCATGGACCGGCACGATCCGCACCTCGCCGCCTTCGCGGCCGACCTCGAGCAGGCGCTCGTGCGCCTCTCCGCCACCATGCAGAACTTCAACGTCGCCAGCACGCTCGCGAGCCTCGGCGCGCCCGGCCACGACGCCGTCGTCCGCAGGCTCACCGATCCCTCCACGCGCGGACCGATGTGCAGGGGTGTCGCCTCGCCCGACGCATCGCGCGAGTCGCGCGAGGCGCTCCTCACCGCACCCGAGTCGGCGCGCAACTCCGACAGCTGCGTCGACGCCGTCGTGGCGCTCGCGGCTGCGGACGAGGCAGTGCTCGTCTGGCTCGGAGAGCAGGGCGAGCCGGGCCTCCTCGGCGCCGCCGGCAAGGAGGAGATCCTCCCGTGCCCCAAGCTCCACGTCGCGTGGACCAAGGCGCTCGCGAAGCGCACGGCGGACGTCTACCCCGCGCTCACCGTTCCACTCGGGTACGCCGTCAAGCGGTGCGCCGCCGAGATGGACGGCGTCGTCGCGGACGCCATCACGCACATGCCCGCGACCCACGCGTTCGTCGTCGAGGCCCTCGACCCGTATGACGGCTACGGCAAGGCGCTCCACGCGACGTGCGCAGCCCTCCCCCTCGTCGCGACCGGCGCCAAGGACACCGCCGTCGTACGCGAGCGCGCGAACGACGCGCTCAACCACGGGTGCAAGGCGCCGGGCTGACTCGACGTCGAGACCTCAATCCCCCAGGCGGATGTCTTCCTCGCGCGGCGAGTGGATCGCCGCCTTGAGCGAGGGGTGACTCGACAGCAGCCGCACGCACCGGTTCCAGCGCAGGATGGGGTCCGGCGAGTCGGGGCGCAGGTGCTCGGCCTTCTCGAAGAGGCCCATCGCGTTCTCGAAGGACGTGACGGCGCTGTGCGCCTCACCTCGCTCGAGGTGCGCCTTCGCGGCGCGCTCCCAGGCGACGCCGACGTGGTAGGTGCGCTCGTACTCGTCGGTCAGTCGCTCGAACGCCTGCACGGCCTCCTCGAGCAGGCCCACGTGCCCCGTCGCGAACTGGTCGGTGATCGCCAGCCCGAGGATCTTCCACGCCGGCTGGCTCTGCGGATCCACGTCCAGCACGTCGCGGCAGATGCTCTCCGCCTCGTCGGGCTGGTTGAGATCCCGGTAGTGCGCCGCCTTGACGAGGGCCGCCTCGAGGTTCGCGCGCGCGAGATGCTTGAGCGAGTACGTCATGCTCCCGCCTCCTTCAGCCGCCGTCCTTCTGCTTCGCCTGCGGCGTCGCCGCCGCCGTCTTGTTCAGCGGGTCCGCCGCCGCCGGCAGCTCCGCCTTCTCCTTCTTCTTCCCGCCGCCCACCTTGCGCAGGAGCCAGCGGACCGGGTCGTAGTAGTCGTCGGCCACGCGCTCCTTGAGCGGGATGATCCCGTTGTCCGTGATGTGAATGTGCTCGGGGCACACCTCGGTGCAGCACTTGGTGATGTTGCAGAGGCCGATCTTGAACTCGTCCTTCACGAGCTCGTGCCGGTCGAGCGTGTCGAGCGGGTGCATGTCGAGCCCCGCCAGGTAGATCATGAAGCGCGGGCCGGCGAAGTTCGTCTTCTTGTGGTCGCGGATGACGTGGCACACGTTCTGGCAGAGGAAGCACTCGATGCACTTCCGGAACTCCTGGATGCGATCGATGTCCTCCTGCTGCATCCGGTGTGTCCCGTCCGCCTGGCGCGGCGTCGGCTTGAAGGGTGGGATCTTCTTCGCCATCTCGAAGTTGAACGAGACGTCGGTCACGAGATCCTTGATGATCGGGAAGCTCCGCATCGGCGTCACCGTGATCGGCTCGCCTTCGGAGAACTTCGTCATCCGCGTCATGCACATCAGGCTCGGGCGCCCGTTGATCTCGGCGCTGCACGACCCGCAGCGGCCCGCCTTGCAGTTCCAGCGCACGGCGAGCGTCGGCTCCTGCTTGGCCTGGATGTCGTGGATGGCATCGAGCACCACCATCCCCGGGTACGTCTCCACCTCGTACGACTGGAGCTTCCCCCCCTCCGAGTCGCCGCGGTAGACGTTCAGCGTCACCTTCTTCTCGGCCATTCGATCATTCCTTCTCGTCCAGGACGGCCTGGATCTCGGGGGGAGGATCGGGGTGCGCCACCTCGGCGACCTCCATGCCGGTGGCGGTCCCGCGGGCGACGACGTTCACCTTCGAGAAGTGCCCCTTGTCCATCTCGGGGAAGTCCTCGCGCGCGTGCGCGCCGCGGCTCTCGGTGCGCAAGAGCGCCCCCCGCGCCATCGCCTCGCTGACGACGAGCATGTTGCGCATGTCGATCGCCTGGTGCCACGACGCGTTGTAGTGGCGGTTGCCGTCCACCTTCACGCGCGACGCCGCCTCCTTCAGCCGCTCGAGCTCCGCCAGGCCCTTCTTCAGGTCCCCCTCGTTGCGGATGATGCCGACGTACGTCTGCATCTTGTCCTTCAGGTCCTCGTGGAGGAGGAACGGGTTCGGCCCCTCGGCGCGATCGAACGGCGCGAGCGCCTCCTTCATCGCCTCGTCGATCTCGCCGGCGTCGATCGCCGCCTCGGCGTGGCCCTTGGCGTACTTCGCCGCGTGGAGGCCCGCGATGCGCCCGAAGACGAGCAGATCGCTCAGCGAGTTGCCGCCCAGGCGGTTCGCCCCGTGCATTCCCGCCGCGCACTCGCCCGCCGCGAAGAGGCCCGCGATGCGCGACTCCTGCGTCTCCGGGTCGACCTTGATCCCGCCCATCGTGTAGTGCGCGGTCGGCCCGACCTCCATCGGCTCCTTCGTGATGTCGACGTCCCCCAGCTCCTTGAACTGGTGGTACATCGCCGGGAGCTTGCGAAGGATGTCCTCGGACGAGCGCCGCGAGTGGATGTCGAGGAAGACCCCGCCGTGCGGCGACCCGCGCCCCGCCTTCACCTCGCCGTAGATGGCGCGCGCCACGATGTCGCGCGGCAGGAGGTCCGGCGTGCGCTTCGGCGACGCCCCGCCCCCCTGCCCGCTCCCGCCCACGAGGTTCACCCCCGTCGAGCGAAGCCACGCGTCCGCCTCGTCCTCGGCGGTCGCCGTCTCGTTGGCGTAGAGCTCGGGGATGTACCCGAACATGATGCGCTTGCCGTCCTTGTTGCGGAGCGTCCCGCCCTCGCCGCGCACGCCCTCGGTGATGAGCGTCCCGCGCACGCTGGGCGGCCACACCATCCCCGTGGGGTGGAACTGCATGAACTCCATGTCCATGAGCTCGGCCCCCGCGAGGTAGGCGAGCGCCTGTCCGTCGCCCGTGCACTCCCAGGAGTTCGAGTTGATGCGGAACGCGCGGCCGATGCCGCCCGTCGCGAGGACGACCGCCTTGGCGCGGAAGAGGACGAACCGCCCGTTCTCGCGCCAGTAGCCGAACGCGCCGCGGATGCGATCGCCCGTGGCCGCGCGGTCGACGAGGAGCCGCGTCACGGTGCACTCCATGTACACCTGCATCCCGCAGTGGATGCCGTGCTGCTGGAGGGTGCGGATCATCTCGAGGCCCGTGCGGTCGCCGACGTGCGCGAGGCGCGGGTACTTGTGGCCGCCGAAGTTGCGCTGGAGGATCCGCCCATCGGGCGTGCGGTCGAAGAGCGCGCCCCACTCCTCGAGCTCCTTCACGCGGTCGGGCGCCTCGGTCGCGTGGAGCTGCGCCATGCGCCACTGGTTGAGGTACCGCCCGCCCTTCATCGTGTCGCGGAAGTGGACCTTCCAGTTGTCCTTCGGCTCGACGTAGCCGAGCGCCGCGGCGACGCCGCCCTCGGCCATCACCGTGTGCGCCTTGCCGAGGAGGGACTTGCAGACGAGCCCCACGCTCTGCCCCTCGGCGCTCGCCTCGATCGCCGCGCGCAGGCCCGCGCCGCCCGCGCCGATGACGAGGACGTCGTGCTCCCGTGTCTCGTACTTGTCGGACGCGCTCGTGCTGCTGCTGCTGCTGCTGCTGCTCATCAGAAAAGCCTCAGGTCGGTGATGGCGCCGCTGGCGACCATGCGGATGTAGACGTCGGTCAGCGCGACCGAGAAGAGGCTCGCCCAGGCGAGCGGCTGGTGGCGCTCGTTGAGGACGGTCACGAGCTTCCAGAGGCCGTGACGGAGGCCGCCGAGGCTGGCCTTCGAGTAGCTGTTCACGCTCCCTCCGACGAGGTGACGGAAGCTGTGGCAGCCGAACGTGTACCCTGAGAGGAGCACGCAGTTGACGATCATGACGAGCGTCCCGACGCCGACGTGGACGCCGTCCTTCCAGCCGATGATCGCGACGATGGCGTCCTTCCAGAGGATCGCGAGGAAGACCACCGCGACGTACATCGCGTAACGATGCAGGTTCTGGAAGACGAGGAGCTTCGTCTCGCCGTTGTACTTGTGGGGCTTGCCGCCCGTCCGTTCGGGTACGGCACAGGCCGGTGGGTGGCCCGCGAAGGAGCGGTAGTAGGCCTTGCGGTAGTAGTAACAGGTGAAGCGGAACGACGCGGGGCCCGGGAGGATCAGCATCGCCGGCGAGAAGAACGCGAGGCCGTAGCCCTTCGCCCAGCTCGTGTCGAAGAACGGCGAGTAGAAGGGCGAGAGATACGCCTGCCACTCGTAGTTCGTGTTCTCGAACGCCCGGAGCGTCGCGTAGACGACGAACCCGAGGAGGATGACGACGGTGAGAGCCGGGCCTACCCACCAGGCGTCCCGCCGGAGGTTCTGGCCCAGGATGGGCAGATGCAGGGTACCGGGACTGTCGTTGCGGCCGGCGCTGTTGGACATGTCTTCGCGGGCCGGAACCTACTCCGGCGCGGCTTCGCCTCGCAAGGTCGCAAGCTCGCAAGCTCGCAGGCCGCAAGGTCGCAAGGTCGCAAGGTCGCAAGGTAAGGTCGCGGAGGTGGTAGGCCGACTAGCCGACTAGCCGACCTGGCCGTGTAGGCCGACTGGCCCGACCGGTCCTCGCCATGCGCGCCCGCCGCACCGTGTGCGACCGAAAGCGAAGGGAAAGGCAAAAAGAGGCGGGAGCTCGTGCGTTCCCGAGCGTATGCATGGTAGTCTTGCGTGGGGGTCACTGGTCACCCGCGCGACCACTGCCAGCGTCGCACCTCGGAGGAGCCCATGAAGATCCATATCCTGCTCTCGTGCGGCCTCGCGGCCAGCGCACTGCTCTTCGCCTCCGACGCTGCGTACTCCGGCGGGTCGACGACGAACGACAACATGCTCGTCGACTACGATCAGTCGAACAAGCAGCTCACGGGCATCCCGCCGACGGGCGTCATCACGACGTACCTCCACGACGCCACCGCGGTCCACGAGGTGGCCGACCTCGCGAGCTTCCTCCCGCCCGACCCGTGCATTCCCACCGCCGAGGCGTGGAACCTGACCGTCGCCTACGACGAGAGGCACCACACGACGAGCACGTTCGTCTTCGACGTGCTCCTCGAGATCATGTCCAACCTGAAGTGCAGCACGCGCATCACGAGCACGAGCGGCACGCCCAACCCGATCGTCGTCATCTCGCCCGTCGCGAAGTGACGGGCTAGCGGCGCCTCCACCCCCTCCGCCCGCCGATGCGCATCCGCGACGCGCGCGCGATCGCCCTCGAAGCCGTCGCGCGTGGCTGGATGTCCACCGCCGAGCTCTGGGAGCTCGCCGCGCGGTGGGCGCGCGCCGGCGAGGGCACCGGCGAGACGCTCTTCGAGGGGTCCTCGCTCGATCCCCTGCGCCTCGCGTCGCTCGTCGCCGACTCGTCGAAGCAGGCCGAGACCATCCCCTACTCGACCGACGCGGGCCTCGACCCGAAGAAGCGCGAGACGCAGCCCGGCAAGCACCGGAGCGAGCGGCCTCCCACCCCATCGCAGCCGCCCGGGCCCCGCTACAAGATCGGAGAGCTCCTCGGCGCCGGCGGCGTGGGCCTCGTCACGAGCGCGCTCGATCGGACCATCGGGCGCACGGTCGCCGTCAAGACGCTCAAGCAGGGGCGCGAGTCCGAGTCGAGCACGGCGCGGCGCTTCATCGACGAGGCGCACGTCACCGCGCAGCTCGAGCACCCGAACATCGTCCCCGTCTACGACATGGGGTGGCTGCCCGACGGGCAGCCCTACTACACGATGCGGATCGTCAAGCGGCAGTCGCTGCGCGACGTCCTCACGCACGCCGACCTCAAGGCGCAGTGGCCGCTCGTTCGCCTGCTCGGCGCGTTCCTCCAGGTGTCGCGCGCGCTCGCCTACGCGCACGACCGCGGCATCCTGCACGCCGACATCAAGCCCGAGAACGTCCTCCTCGGCGACTTCGGCGAGGTGTACCTGGCCGACTGGGGCCTCGCGCGCGCGTTCCGCGACGTCCCCCTCGAGATCCCATCGCGCCGCGACGGCGCGCTGCCGCGCACCAACGGGACGTCGTCGCAGACGAGCGGCACGCCCGGCTACATCGCGCCCGAGGTCCTCCGCCACGACGAGGACGTCGACCTGCGCTCGGATCTCTTCGCGCTCGGCGTCGTCCTCTACGAGCTCCTCACCGGCGTCCACCCGTTCGACTTCGGCGCCGGCGCGGGGGCGATGATCCTCGCCACCATCGATCGAACACCGCGCCGCCCGCGCGACGTCGTACCGAGCTGCCCGCTCTTGCTGGAGGACCTCTGCCTCAAGATGCTCTCCAAGGACAAGGCGGAGCGCCCCGCGTCGGCCGACCAGGTCGCCGCGGAGGTCGAGGCCTTCCTCGAGGGCGCGAAGGAGCGCGAGCGCCGCCGCGCCGAGGCAGCGACCCTGTGCGAGCGCGCGAAGGAGCCGGTACGCCGGTTCCAGGAGCTCGAGACCGATCGCCAGCGCCTCGGCGAGCTCGCGAAGCAGGCGCTCAAGCAGGTGCGCGGCTGGGAGCCCGTCGAGCGAAAGCGCTCCGGGTGGGCGCTCGAGGATCGCGCCGCCGAGGCCGAGCGCGAGAGCGGCCGCGCGCTCGCCGAGGCGATCGAGCTCTATACGAAGGCCCTCGGCTACGACGCCGAGTGCACCGACGCGCACCGCGGCCTCGCGGACCTCTACTGGGGGCGCGCGCGCCAGGCCGAGACGGAGCGCCGCCCCGCGATCCAGATCTACTACGAGGCCCTCGTCACCGATCACGATCAGGGCAAGTACGCCGCGCTCCTCCGCGCCGACGCGCGCATCTCGGTCGACACCGATCCGCCCGGGGCCAACGTCATCGTCTACCGGTACGCGGAGCGCGACCGCGTCCTCGTCCCGACCGACGAGCGCTACCTCGGGCGAACTCCGCTCGAGGACGTACGCCTCGACCCGGGGAGCTACCTGCTCGTTCTTCGCGCCGCCGGTTACCGCGACGTGCGCTACCCGATCCTCCTCGATCGCGGCTCGCACCACGCCGCGCGCGTGAACCTCTACACGCACGAGGAGATCGGCGACGGCTACGTCTACGTGCCCGGCGGCGTCACCATCCTGGGCGGCGATCCCGACGCCATCGAGCCCCTCCCCCGCCACGAGCTCGACGTCCCCGACTTCGCGGTCGCTCGCTTCCCGGTCACGTTCCGCGAGTACTGCGCGTTCCTCGACGATCTCGATCGCTCCGACCCCCGCCTGGCCGACAAGCGCGCCCCCCACGACGTGCGGGGCTCCGAGGGGCTCGTCGCGCGGCGAAGCGCCGCCAGCACGTGGGAGCCGATCGCCGAGCAGCTCATCGAGGGCGAGGCGCGCAAGCTCTATCCCGCCCGCGAGGGCCACGACTGGAACGTGCCGGTGCTCCTCGTCGACTGGTTCGACGCCGTCGCCTACTGCGCGTGGCGGAGCGCGCGCGAGGGCGTGACCGTCCGTCTCCCCGGCGAGGCAGAGTGGGAGAAGGCCGCGCGCGGCACCGATGCGCGCTTCTTCCCGTGGGGCGAGCGGTTCGATCCCACGTTCTGTCACGGCCGCGAGTCGCGTCCCTTCACGCAGCAGCCCGAGCCCGTCGGCGCGTTCGCCACCGACGAGTCGCCCTACGGCGTGCGCGACATGGCCGGAGGCGTCCGCGAGTGGGTGGGCGACGTCCTCGGCAGCCGCACCTACGAGGAGCTCAGTCGCGAGGAGGAGCCGACGGCCGACACGCCGCGCGGCGAGTCCACGTTCCGCAGGGTGCGCTCGGGCGCGTGGAACGCCGAGAGCAAGTGGGCGCGCGCCGCCTCGCGCGGGGCGGGGCACTTCTCGCTCACGCGCGGGATGGGCCTCGGGTTCCGCGTGGCCAAGACGCTCGTGCCGCGCAAGGGGTGAGCGCCATCGCGTACGTCAACGCGCCGGGGGCAGCGAGAGCGCGTAGACCGTCACGGGCGCCGAATTCCCGAGGACGTACACCTTGCCGTCGCTCGCGACCGACATGTCGCGCCCGAACTTGCCGAACTTCCCGAGCAAGCTGCCGGTCGCGTCGAAGACGTGCACCCCCTCCGACGTCATGAGGAGCACGTGGCCGCGCCCGTCGACGGCGATGCCGTCGGGGTGGTCGACCGTGGCCTTGCTCCCCCAGCGGGTGACGAGCTTGCCGTTGGGATCGTAGACGGAGACGGAGCTCTCGAACCTGCCCGTCATGTAGACGGTACCGTCGCCGTCGACCGCGAGGTACCCGTCGTCGAGCCCCGCGTCCTTCCAGTGGCCGAGCTGCCGGCCCGAGGCGTCGAGCTTCACGAGCGCGTAGGGCGCGTCGATGTTCGTCGAGAAGCCCTCGGGCGTGCAATTGCTCGAGACGAAGACATGGTTGCTCGCGTCGAGCGCGAACGCGTAGGGGCAGAGCTCCCCGGGCGACGCGTGCTGGCGATCGGCGCGCGGCCTCTCGGCGATGGTCGTGACGACCTTGTCGTCCTTGCCGAGCTTCACGATCTCGTGCGCCCGCGAGACCCAGAGCGCGCCCGCCGTGTCGACGGCGAGCCCGAAGAGGTATTTGCGCCCGTTCTTGGCCGGCGGCACGTCGATGACGCGCACGAACTTCCCGCTCGGGTCGAAGACGTGGACGCGCCCCGAGGAGTACTCGCCCACGTACGCCGTGCCGTCGCGCGCCACCGCGATCTGGCGGGCATCCTCGAAGAAGCCCGCGCCCGGCCCTGCGCCGCCGAAGGTGCGAAGCTCCGTCGCGATGCCGCCGGCGTCGTGCAAGGAGACCGCCGTCGGCGAAGGGAGCACCGGCGGGACCGAGACCACGGTCTCCACGGGCACCGGATCGACCGAATGCGGCCCCGGCGCGGCGGAGCGGAACGTGAGGAACCCCACCATCCCGCCGCCGACGACCATGAGCGCGACGGCCGCGACGATGGGCACCACGATCGGACTGGCCCGCCGCGGGATCGGCTCGCCATAGCCGCCCGCGGCCATGCGCAGGCGCCGTGCGTGCTCCATCGGGACAGGCGAGCGCGTCCCGCAGAAGGTGCAGGGGACGTCGATCACGGACGGATCGCTCGGTAGCGGCAGCGGCGCGCCGCAGCGAATGCAGGCGAAGGGAGCTCCCCCCGGGTTCATGAGGACGAGGAGAGCGCGAGAAGGGGGCGGAGTCCACGGTTGGGTGGAGGGCCACGCGCCCGCGGGCACGGAGGAGCGCCTGGGTGGCGCTATCCTTCCGCCATGGAGGGCAGGGAGTTCGACGAGGAGGGGCTTCTTTCGCCGCACGCAGCGCGCTCCAGCCGGAACGTGAACGGGCCACGCTTGCCGTGTCGATGAGCTTCGCCCGACGTGAGTCAGCGCCGAGGGATGCGGCGGACGTCGAGCGGCTGGCCGTCGAGCTCCATCGCCCATCGCTGCTCGAATGCGACCCCGTCGACGACCGGCTGCGTCCCGACGAGGAGGGTCACGAAGGCAAACCCCCGCGGCAGCCCGTTGGTGCGGTCGATCACGAGCTCGATCCCCCCGACCTCGAACCCGTGTGCGGCGAATGCCTCCCGAAGCTGAGCCTCGGTGGTACCCCGGGGGAACCCACCCACGAAGAGGTGGTCGAACAGCCGAGCCGTGGGGGCAACACCGGGGCTCATACCGAGAACGTAATCATTCGCCTCCCCACCTGCGGAGCGGGCGGGTCACGTTCGTGTCAGCTCCCATGGCTGCCCGCGACGAGCGCCCGCTCCACTTCTTCGAGCGTGAGCCCCAGCCCGCGCGCACGCGCGATCGCGGCGCGAAGGACGGACTGCACGATGGCTTCGGGCTCGCCCGCACCCGCGTCGCGCAAGGCCTTCACCGCAACGTAGAGGACCGAGTCGATCGTGAGCTCCACCGGTGGGAAGGAGCGTGACGGCGCCACGGCTGGCGCGGCGACGACCCCCGCGGAAGGAGGCGCGACGTGCGGGCGAGGGGGTGCCGCTTCGGGAGGTGGCGGGGGCGCGGCTGCCACGATGCCGAGCCCTTCGAGCGTCGTGCCCGTCTCGGCCGCGATCTCCGCGGCGAGCGCCGCATCGACGGGGTGCACCAGGAGGGCGAGCTTCTGGAGCGCCACGAGGTGGATGTTCGTGTCCCCTCCTTCCCATCGCGCGATCGTTCGGCGCGCGAAGCCGAGCGCATCGCCCAGGCTGCCCTGGCTCATCTGAAGGGCGCGGCGCGCGCGACCTATGAGGAGGACCGCCCTGTGAGGGTCCGGGTGGAATGGCATGACGCACAGTGTCCCACGAAGGATTCGTGCAAGTCATCCATGGCGAGCAAGGAGTCCGCCGGCATGGCATCGTCCGGCAGCGACCGTACCCTCGTAGGGCCGATCCGGCTGCCTTGGGTGGCATTCTATGGGACTTCGCGTGCCCTCCGGACCTGCGCCATGTGGCACACCATGAACGTCGTTGTGACAGCTTGAGTGACCTGTCCTGTCCCATTTGGAAGCGCCATGGGACAGACAGAGCGACTCAGGATGGCGGACCATGGCATCCATGATGTCGCATGGTGAGCGTGGTGATGGCACGGGAGAGAACCGTTCGGTGTGGTCCATGCGAGGAGGAGAGGGACAGGAGACCTCGAATCGGTAGCTCTCTTGGGTCGATCGGACGGCCACCTCGAGGACAGGGAAGAGCGGCACGCAGGCGCATGGGTCGACCCGATGGATGCCATGGGGTGCCGCATGCGGTCGTACGAGGTGCCACAATCCTACGGATGGTGTGCCAGATCAGAGCGAAAGGGATGCCACTCGCCGTGTGTGGAGCTGCTTCTTCGCGTCGAGGGCCGACCTTCGGGGAGTACGTCGGGCGCCATGCTGCCGGGAAGGGCATGCCTCGTGCGAAGGACCGAAGGGACGTCGATCGCGCCGGCGTGTGCAGTCTCCTACGCTGGCGGCGGACTGCTTTCGCTCGACGCTCGAGGCGCAGCGGAGGCTCGGTTCGCCTTCTCTCCGCCCGCGAGTGCCCGCCTGAGCGCCGCGACCATCTCGTCGGGTGCGAACGGCTTCCTCAAGAGCGACTCGCTCGGTGCGAGCGCCGCGCCCCCGAGAGCGGGGTGCTCGGTGTAGCCCGACATGAAGACGACGCGGATGTCCGGCCTGCGGGCTCGCATCCGGTCGGCCAGCGTTCGCCCGTCCATGTCGGGCATCACGAGGTCGGTCAGGACGAGGCGTACTGCATGGCCCTGGCGTTCCAGCACGTCCAGCGCCGAGGCGCCGCCGTCTACGGGGAGCACCGCATAGCCGCGCGACTCGAGCAGGCGACGCACTGCGCCGCGCACGTGTGCGTCGTCCTCGACGAGGAGAACGGTCTCGGCGCCCCGCAGCTCGACCGACGACGGCTTCTCCGAGGCAAGTACCCGGGGTACCTCGACGCGCGGGAAGTGGACGCGGAACGTCGTCCCGCGATCGGGCTCCGAGTCGACCGCGATGGCTCCCCCGCTTCGCGCGACGATTCCGAAGACGGTGGCGAGCCCGAGACCGGTCCCTTTGCCGACCTCCTTGGTCGTGAAGAACGGGTCGAAGATGCGCTCCCGCAC
Organism: Polyangiaceae bacterium; assembly: GCA_036490515.1. Lineage (GTDB taxonomy): Bacteria > Myxococcota_A > Polyangia > Polyangiales > Polyangiaceae > Palsa-1150. The sequence continues at coordinate 363,924 of DASXDU010000037.1, read as the reverse complement.
GGCGGGCGTCATCCCGACGCCGGTATCCTGCACGGTGAGGCGCACGTACGGTCCCGCCGGCAGGCCGAGCGCGGTCGCCTCGCCCTGCGCGACGTCGACGTTCGCGGTCTCGACGACGAGTCTTCCGCCTCGCGGCATCGCGTCGCGCGCGTTGACGACGAGGTTGAGCAGCACCTGGTCGACCTGGCCCGGATCGGCCTCGATCGAGTCGAGCCGCGGGTCGAGCTTCGTCTGGATGCGCACGTCCTCGCCCAGGATGCGCGCGAGCATCTTGCTCAGATCGGAGACGTGGGTGTTGAGGGACAGGACGCGCGGCTCCACCGGCTGCTGCCGGCTGAAGGTGAGCATCTGCCGGGTGAGGGCGGCCCCGCGCTGCGCGGCCGACTCGATGTCGTCCACGTCCCTGCACAGCGGGTGCTCCTCTCCGAGCTCCATCCGCAGGAAACCCGCCGCCGCGACGATGATCGCGAGGAGGTTGTTGAAGTCGTGCGCGACGCCGCCGGCGAGGCTCCCGATCGCGTCCATCTTCTGCGCCTGGCGGAGCTGCTGCTCCAGCCGTCTCCTGCCGGTCACGTCCGATCCGAGCATCATCACGGCCGGACGCCCGTCGACGATCACCGTGTGCGAGACCATCTCGACGTCGATGATCGCGCCGTCCTTGCGACGGTGCTTCTTCACGCCGCGCCAGAAGTGTTGCCCCGTGGCCTCGATCTCGGCCATCCCCTGGCGGAGCTCTTCGTCCTCGTGGGTCTTCAGGTCCGTGAGCTCGAGCGCGCGGAGCTCGTCGCGCGAGTAGGCGTAGAGCGAGACCGCGGCCCCGTTGGCGTCCAGGATGCGAAGCGTGCGCGGGTCGAAGAGGACGATCGACATGGGGCTCCCCTCGAAGAGGACGCGATAGCGCTCCTCGGAGAGCTGGAGGGAGCGCTCGACCCCGCGACGCTGGTCCTGCTCGCGAAGCTGCTTGGTGATGTTCCGGACGACGACGGCGACCGCGGGCCGGCCGTCGTGGGTGATGGGGGTGCTGGTCCCCTCGACGAAGACGATCGCGCCGTCGCGCCGGACCCAGCGGACCTTCAGGGCTCGAAGAGACTCTCCCGAGTCCTTCCGGCGGCCGTAGTCGCGTGCAGCGTACTGGTCCTCCGGATGGACCAACGTTTCGACGGGCTCCTTGCCGAGGAGCTCGCGCGGATCGTCGTAGCCGAGGAGGGCCGCCATCGCGGGGTTCGCGTAGACGATGGCGCCGTCCTGGTGGACGAAGACGGCGTCCACCATCCCCTCGACGAGCACCTCGAAGTTGTCCCGGTCCCCGGCGGGCGGACGACTCTGAAGGGCCGGCATCAGTCACGGGTACGGTCGGGTACGCCGTTCGATAAGGGCCCCTCGACGCTCCGGTTGATGAAGGCCACCGTCACGAGGAGCACGATCCCCGCGGCGACCTGCGGCGCCCGCAGCGGCTCGCCCATGATTCCCCACGTGATGAAGAGAGACGCGAAGGTCTGCGCCATCTCGGCGAAGGTGGCGACCGAGGCGCGCGTACGGGCGAGGCCGGCGAAGTAGAGGAAGGTGGGTGTGATGGCAGCGGCGACGAGGAGGCCGGCCATCTGCCGCAGGGTCTCGGGCGTGAAGAGGACGGCGAAGCGCAGGCGCTCGGCGACGTCGCCGCGGACGGCGACGATGGCGAAAGTGGCGACGGTGCCGATGACGTAGCGGAGCGCGGCGCCGGTCTTGAAGTCGATCTCGAGCATCGCCGCGCGCCCGAACGTGGTCGACGCGCCCCAGCAGAGGGCCGTACCCGTCAGGAAGAGGAGGCCGAGGGCGACGCGACGCGGGCTCTCGACGCCGCCCGCGGGCCACGCCATGACGACGCCGCAGACGAGGGCGAGCAGCGCCCACGGGTAGAACGACGATCGCGGGCGCTCGCGGAGCCAGACCCACGAGACGAGCACGCTCACCACGGGCTGCACGTTGAGAAGCAGGTTGGCGAGCGAGGCATTGAGCATCGCGAGCGCCTGCGTGAAGCACACGGTGCCGAGGGCGCTCCCGAGGACGCCGCTGCCGATCATCGAGAGGACGGCGCGGCGCGAGATGCCGCGGAGCGCGCGCGCTCCGACGACGAGGAAGGGCAGCGTGAGGACGAGCCCCATCCAGTGCTCGTGGAAGACGAGGACGTCGGCGTCGAGCTTCTTGCCGAGCGGAACGCGCCAGTACGTCTCGAGGCCCCACATCGACGCGCCCGCCACGACGAGCGCGGGGCCGACGAGGGCGTGGAGCTGGGCTCGCGGCCCCCGGGGGCTTCCTTCGACGGGAGCGGCGGAGGTCATGACGTCGGCTCCGCCGCGGCCCGACGGCGGAGCCAGAGGTACGCGGGCACGCCGAGGGCGACGAGGCCCATGCCGTAGCAGGAGTCCTTCGGGTCGCCGAGGAAGATGTAGACGAGGAAGAACGCGGCGCCGAGGAGGTACACCACCGGCGTGACGGGATAGCCCCACGTGCGGTACGGGCGCGGGGCGTCGGGGCGCTTCCTGCGCAGGACGAGGAGGCCCCCCACGGTGAGCGCGTTGAACGCGAGCGACGCGAAGGTGACGTACGTGAGGAGGCGGTCGTAGCTGCCCGTCAAGGCGAGGACGCAGGACCAGACGCCCTGCAGGACGAGGGCGCCGCGCGGGGCCTTCGTCACGGGGTGCACCGTGCCCGCGACGCGGAAGAAGAGGCCGTCTCGCGACATCGCGAAGAGGACGCGCGCGCCGCCGAGGATGAGCCCATTCACGCAGCCGAAGGTGGAGACGAGGATGGCGATGGAGATTGCCGTGATGCCCGCGGGGCCGAGGACGACGCCGGCGACCTCGGAGGCGATCCGGTTCTCCACGACGGACGCCATGCCGCCGATGGGGACGACGTAGAGGTAGACGGCGCACGCGGAGGTGTAGGCGAGCGTCGTGACGACGGTGCCGGCGACGAGGGCGCGCGGGAGGTTGCGCTGCGGATCGCGGACCTCCTCGGCGGTGAAGGTGACGGTGTTCCACGCGTCGTAGGCGAAGAGCGCCTTGGACATGGCGACGCCCATCGCGGCGAAGAGCCCGAGCTCGAGCCCCCTGGGCCCGAGCGCCGTGCCGAGGACGGGCGCGAAGTGCGACAGCGAGCCCTTGCCGCTCCCGAAGCCGACGACGACGAGGGCCGCGACGGCGCCGACCTTGAGCACCGTGAAGACGTTCTGGACGAGTGCCCCCTCGCGCACGCCGCGCGCGTTGATCCACGTGAGGAGCGCGATGACGCCGACGGCGACGAGCTGCGCGCGCGAGAGGACGAAGCTCCCGAGCGTGAAGACGACGTCGTTCTCGCCGACGTGCAGGCCCACGCCGCCGAGGAACTTGGCGAACGCGATGGCGACCGCGGCGTTGAAGCCGGTCTGGATGACGAGAAAGAGCGTCCAGCCGTAGAGGAACGCGACCACGCGACCGAAGGCCTCGCGGAGAAAGACGTACTGGCCGCCGGCTTGCGGCATCATCGCGCAGAGCTCTGCGTACGAGAGGGCGCCGAGGAGGGTGAGGGCGCCGCCGACGAACCAGAGGCCGAGCCAGATGCCGGGCGCGGCCACGTAGGCGGCCATGATGGAGGGCGCGATGAAGATGCCCGAGCCGATCATCGAGCCGACGATGAGGGTGGTCGCGGAGAAGACGCCCAGGCGGCGCTCGAGCGTGGCCGTTGCCATCGAAGCCGCCATCCTACCGAGCGTGCGCGGACGTCCGCAGCATTCTCAGCGCGGCACGAAGGAGACGGCCAGCACGCGCCCTCCCTCGACCTGCGCGTGCCCACCGTCGGCCACGCCGACACGGCTTCCCCCGCGCCGCACGTGCCAGAGACCCACCCAGACCTTCCACGTCTTTCCGCGCGCGTCGTCGGGGACGTAGAGTGGGATGACGTCGCGGAGCGTCTTGCCGGCCGGAGCCTCGTCGAAGTCGAGGACGTCGGAGAGGAGCACGTGGTCGCCGTTGAGGCCCGTGCCGCTCGAGGGCTCGATGTGGACGAAGACGCCGAGGCCGGGATCGGGCCGCGCGGTGCGGCGCCAGTCGAGCTCGAGCCAGACGTCGCGGCCCGGGACCGGATCGGGGTCGGACAGCGTGGCCGCCTCGAGCTCGATGCCGTCGTCGAACGTCGCGTCGAGGCGAACGGCGGCGGGATCGATCGCGTCGGCGACCACGGGGCGACCGTCGGGCGTCGTTGGAGGCTCGACGAAGGTCTTCTGCGGCACGAGCGCGAGCGTCGCGAACACGGGGATGGCCGGAGCGAGGGCGAGCCCGACGAGGATCGCGCCTTCGCGTGGAGTCACGGGTGCCCTCTCGCCGTGCCTCCCTCGCGCGCGCCTCGTGCGCCTCGCCAGCACGACGAGCGAGCCGATCGCGACGAGCGACGCGAGCGCGCCCCCCGTCGCCGACCGTGGCTCGAAGCGGAGCGAGACCTCGTGGTCCCCCGCAGGGAGGTCGACGGTGAGGAGACCCCGGTCGCTGCGGATCGTCCCCACGCTGGTACGCCACCCCGCGTGCCAGTTCTGGTTCACGGCGAGGCTCGCGGGGCGCGTGAGCGAGACGTCGTAGTCGAGGCGATCGGGCGACCAGCGCGTCGCGGTCACGGTCCCGGCGTGTGGATCGGAGAGGGACTCCTCGTGGCGGGCGTCGCCGCGAAGCAGAGGAGACTGCGGGACGGGGTACGCGTCCCAGCAGGAGAGCGACCCGCGATCGAGGGGCTCGTAGTAGTCGAGCAGCCACCGGTCGCCGCGCGCCTGGTGGAAGCCGTCGGGGGACGGCGCCGGATCGGGAAGCGCGCCGAGGCCGCGCCCGAGGGCGTGGAGCGTGTGCTGCGCGACCAGGGGCCCGACGTTGACGACGAGGGCCACCGCGGCGACCACGAAGACGGCGTGCGCTGTGCCGCGGCGCTTCGTGCGGCGGGCATGCGGCGTGCGGGCATAGGCCTCGACGAGCGAGACGCCGAGGGCGCAGAGGACGGACGCGACGAGCCCGAGCAGGATGAGGAAGCGCTCGGGGTAGCGGAGCGTCGTGTAGAGGGGGAGCTCCCGGAGCGCGGCGAAGAGCGACGGGTGGAGCGCATAGCCGGCAGAGAGCCAGGTGAAGGCGACGGCGGCCACGGCGAGCCCGCTCGATCGGCGGCGGAGGAGGCCCAGGAGGACGGCCGGAACGACGAAGAAGCCGACGTAGAACTCGCCGTCGTCGCCCTCGGGATGGATCGGGAAGAAGAACATCCGGACGAGCACGGACCACTCGTTCGAGGGCGTCCCTCCGATGACGCGGGGAGCGGCTGCCAGCGTGTCGGCGATGGGCCACAGGCGCACGGCGGCGAGGCCGACGGCGAGCGCCGCGCCGATCGCCGCGACGAAGAGACCCGACCCACGCGCGCGCAGCGGGACCTTCCGACGGAAGAGGAACTCGAGGACCTCGAACGCGCACCACACCGCCGAGAGCGGCGCGGCGTACGTCCCGCCGAACCCGACACACCACGCAGCGCCCGCCGCGACCAGCACGATGGCCCTGCGGTCGCCCGCGAGCGATCGACGGACGCCGAGCGCGATCCACGGCAGGAGCTCGAAGCCGAAGAAGCCGATCCATCCGAGGGACGGCGACGTGGCGAAGATGCCCCCGAGCGCGAAGACGGGCGCGGCGACGACGGCGCCGAAGCGCGTGGCGCCGCGGTCGCGCGCGTAGCGGAAGGTGCCCTCCAGCCCGACGATCATCATCAGGAACGCGGTGAGCGCCTCGGCGCGCGTCTCGCCGAAGACGAGCGTGAGCAGGAACGTGGGCGAGACGAAGCGCGCCTGGGGCGTACCGAGCAGGTACATCCCGCCGCAGTAGTAGGGGTCCCACAGCGGGGCCTGGTGCCAGCGGAGGATCGACTCGCGCGCGGCGATCTCGTAGTGGGCGAGGACGTGCGCGTCGCGGAACTCGTTGAGCGAGGCGGCCGTGGAGAGGAGGGGCCAGGCCGCCGCGAGGGCGAGCCCCGCGAAGAGCGCGAGGCGCAGGGGTGTCTGGGCCGCGACGTGGCGCGCGGTCCGGTAGAGGCCCCCGGCGAACCTCAGTAGATGGCGCGCGGGCGACATGGCGGGACCGTCGCGACGAGCGGCTGCGTGCTGCCGCTCGGCCAGCCGCTGCGAAGACCCTCGTCGAGGGCGAGGAGCACGTCGGCGAGGCGGGCGTGGTGCGAGTTGGCCCAGTCGCGGGCACGGGAGCCCTCGCGCTGGTGGAAGTCGTCGTCGCGCGACCAGAGATCGGTGGGGAAGGTCTTGGCGGCCTCGCGCCGCTCGTTCGGCTCGTCGGAGGCCACGAAGTGGAAGGCCTCGAGACGCTGCCCCTCGTCGAGAGGAGCGGGCTGCTCGGGGGCCCTTGCCAGCAACGCGCGCCCGAGCGCGATCGCGCACAGGACGCCGAGGGGAGCCCACGCCGAGTTCATGTCCCTCTCCGAAGTATCACACCTACTGGTTGACCGGAGGGCGGCCCACGCCGGTCTGGCTCGTCGGCTCCCACCCCATCGCGTCGAAGAGGACGGCCGAGTCCTTCAGCCCGTCGAACGCGTCGGCGACGATGACGCGCATCACGATCGTCTCGCTCGGGGTGACCGGGAACTTCGCGTTCAGCCAACCGCTGCCGCCGCCGTAGACGTAGAGGTTCCCGTTGACGGCGGTCGCCGTGTCGTTCGAGCTCGTCGCGGCGCCGTCGTAGCCCGTGCCAGCCAGCGCGCCGAAGATCGACTGCGAGGGATCGCCCGCGAGGCCGACGCACGAGGTGAGCGCCGCCGACTTGTCGGCCGAGAGGCCTGGCGGGCCGGGCGGCGCGGGGCAGAGCTGGAAGAAGCTGCTGTTGATCGTGACCGCGAGGCCGTCGGCGCCCTTGGCCACGTTCTCGCCCTGGAGCTCGTCGCTCGTCACGAGCACGAAGAAGGCGTCGTTGGCGGCCGACTGCCACCACTGGTTGAACTCGGAGCTGAGGAACGAGAAGTCGAAGGTGACCGCCTGGACGTTGCTCGGAACCTTCACCGTGAGGTCGAGCTCCGCCCAGTCCTGGACGCTGACGTCCCCCGAGGGCGTGCCGTCCGAGAGCGACGCGCAGTCCTCGGCCACGAGCGGGATGTCGGAGCAGGCGTCGTTGATGTGGAACCCCGCGGGATCGAGAGCGGGATCGCTCCGCGGATCGGCCACGGCCCAGACGCCGTTCGCGAGGCCGACCATCGTCTTGCCGGCGCGCGGCTGGTTCTGCCCCATGCTCGTGGCGATGGCGACCTGGGTGGGCTTGGTGGCCGAGGTCCAGAGCGTCTCGCCGGGCCCGAGGCCTTGCACCTGCCCCCACGCGGCGTGGACGAGCGGATCGAAGACCGTGCCGGCGTTGGTGATCGAATGCTGGGCGCAGAGGTCGGCGGCACGCGCGAAGTCCGTGGGCGTGCCGGGGGCGCTCGCGGGTACCGTCTCGCACGTGAGGACGGGATCGTCCACGGTGCCGTCGCAGTCGTTGTCGACCCCGTCGCCCGCGAAATCGAACGCCTCGGGGTTGATCATGGCGTTCGTGTCGTCGCAGTCGGCGGGCGAGGCGTAGCCGTCGCCGTCGCAGTCGGCGTGGCCGCAGCTGAGGAGGCTCGCCTCCTGCACTCCGCCGTCGGCAGGCGTGAAGCCGCCCGACTTGGACCCGCACCCCGCGGAGACCGCGAGGATCAGGCCGGCCACGCACGTTCGGCGAAGCATCGCGCCTGCGTCCTCAGAGAGAGCTGATCTGGTCCGTGGAGACGCCCGCGGTACCGGTCGGCGCCGACTGGAGGCCGTCGGTTCCGCCCGAGCCACCCTGGCCGCCGCCCGCGTTCGTGCACTGCGTGGCCGAGACGGTCGGTGTTCCGCCCTTGTAGATGACGCACACCGACGCGCCGCCCGTGCCGCCCGCGGCCCCACCACCCTGGCCGCCCGGACCACCCGCCGAGCCGTTTCCACCGGTGCCGCCCGATCGATCGCTGCAGCTGTTGTTGTCCGTCTCGCCGGCGACGCCGTTGCCTACGGTCCCGCCCTGACCGCCTGGGCCTCCGTCACCCCCCTTGCCGCCCGCCCCGCCCTGCCCCGACGTCATCGTCGTCTGGTCGATGGTCACGCTCGAGGACACGATCGCGATCGCGAAGCTCCCACCGCCGCCGTGGGCCTGCTTGCCGGGATTGCCGCCGCAGCCGCCCCCTCCGCCACCACCGCCGCCACCTCCCGAGATGTTCGTGTCCCCGCACGAGCAAGGCGGCAGCTCGAAGACGCTGTTGCCGTGCGTCGTGCCGCCTCCGCCACCACCGCCGCCGCCGCCACCACCGGGCGTGCCCGTGACGCCGGCGCCGCCGGTGGGAGGGAGGTAGTTCCCGCTCGAGTCGAAGGTACCGATGTTGGGACCGGCCGAGCCGTTCGCGCCCGGGTTACCCGGGCCTCCGGGAAGCGTGGGCGCTCCACCGGGCTGCCCGTCCGACGACGACGTCGTCGTGCACGATCCCGCACCACCCACCGCACCGCCCGTCCCGGGGATGCCGCCGCCGGAGACCTGCGTCCCCGGGTTGCCGACGATGCCCGGATTCGTTCCCGCGGGAGCGCCGTCTCCACCGGCACCGCCGTTCGCGCCGCCACACCCTTGCCCGGCCCCGCCGTGCGTGATCCCGTTGCCCGATTGGCCCGGGCCGCCGGGGGTGGCGGTGTCTCCCGTCGCGCCGTCGTTGCCCTTGGCTCCCGCGCCCGCGCTGATCGTGCAGCCCGCGACGGTGACGCCGCCGGAGCTCGAGACGATGAGGACGCCGACGCTGCTGTTGCCGTCGCCGCTCGCGGCCTGCCCCTGCGCGTCCTGCGACGTGATCGTGAAGAGCTGGATGTCCTGCGCCGCGCTGAGGCCCTGCGCGAGCACCGCCGTGCTGGTCTGGCCCGCGATCGTGGTGACGTTCGCCTTCGAGCGGCTCCACTGGTTCGAGGCGTCGTAGCCGCCGTAGATGCTGACGCCGTTGGTCATCTTGATCGACTCGCCGTACGTGCCCTTCGACACGTAGACGTCGCGCGGCGGGTTGAAGCCCGCTGCCTGGAGGATGCCGGCACCGATGGTCTTCATCGGCGACGCCATCGTCCCGGCATTCGTGTCGCTCCCGGTCGCGTGGTCGACGAAGATGGCGTTGGCGATCGTGCCGTCGATGCCGTCGCAGTTCGAGTCGACGAAGCCGAGGTCGGGCTTGTCGGTGGTCCCCCCGAGCTGGCACTCGCAGCCGCCGGTGGGGGGCGGAGCGCCGAAGGAGCTCACCTGCGTGAAGGTGCCGTTGGCGTACGTGAGGTGCGTGTACCCGGTGTCGCACGTCCACGAGCACGTGACCGAGCCTGCGTCGCCTCCGCCCGAGGCATTCGCGCACGCGGTCGTCGCGTTGGGGACCGACGGGCACGGCGCCGCGCCCTGCACGCAGTGAAGGGCCGTCGGGTCGCACGTCCAGGTGCCGGAGCAGGCGTTCGTGTCGAGGCGGTCGCACACCGAGTCGCCCGGCGTGCACGGGAGGGTCTGTACGCAGTTCTGGACGGTGTCGCAGAACTCGCCGTTCGGGCAGTTCGCGTCGTTGGCCGTGTGGACGCACTTGTTCGACTGCGCGTTGCACGAGTCGTCGGTGCACGGGACGCCGTCGTCGCAGTTCATCGGCTTGCCCGTGGCCACGCAGAAGCCGCCGAGGCACTGGTAGCCCCCCGTCGCGGAGCAGAGCGTCGCCGAGGTGCAGTCGGTGTTGTGGACGCAGGTGCCAGCGTCGGGTGAGGGGCTGGTTCCGGTGTCCGGCTTTCCGGTGTCGGCCGCCCCCGTATCGGGAGTCGTCCCCAGGCCCGAGTCCGAGCCTCCGTCGTCTCCGGTGCTCCCGGGGAAGGAAGACCCACCCCCCGCGCAGCCGTAGACGATCACGCCAAGCACCCCGACCGCACCCACGATCACGAAACGACGCATGTTTTCCCTTGCCCCACGCCGACCACCCCGGGCCGGCAGGGCTGGAATCCTACGTCAGAGCTGTCCGTAGTCCACTAGAACATGTTCTAGGAGACGCGATGGTTAGGCGCGTGAAGGTGCGCCCCGCGGCCGGCTCACTTCACGACGCGAAGATACGGCGGGAGCTCGCGCTTCTTCCCCTTGCCGGCCACCGCGGGGACCCCCTTGGAAGGGGCCCGCTTGTGCGCGGGGGCGGCCGCCGCTTGGCGGGGGGAAGCTGCCTCACCGCCGTTCTTCACGGCCAGGGGAGCCCGGGGCGACTTCCCCTTCTTGGCCGCCGGCTCGCCGTCGGGCACCGCGACGAGGGGGGTGCGCTTGCGGGCGCGCTTGGGCTTTGCGTCCGCGCGCTCCTTGTCCTTCGGGTCCTTCTTCGCGTTCTCCACCGCGCGCACGGGGCTCGGCTGCGGCTGCGTGCCCTGCGACGGCTGCTGCCCCTGCCGCGAGAGGGGCACCTCGGCCGGCACGTCGTCCGGCCAGACCATGCCGCGCCCGTCCTCGCCCACCATGGCGAAGACGCTCGTCCACGGGACCACGCAGTAGAAGGGCGAACGATTGAAGCTCAGCGTGCAGCTCATCCCCGCGTCGTCGAGGCGCAGGTCCGGGATGGGGACCGGCATGTTCAGACCGATCTGGAGGACGAGCTGCGGTTGCTTCTTGAACCAGGGAGGGACGACGACCGCTGCGTGCCGCGGATCGAGGTGCACGAAGATGCCGCGGTCGTTGGACCGCTCGAGCAGCGCGAGAGCGACCTCTTTCTTCGGAGGAAGGGGGTGCGAGTTCGACATCGTCAGGTCCTCGAGGGGCCGCGCGACACCTAGCGCGACGCGCCGGGGAGCGCAAAGCGCGAGGCTCGACCCCAAATGCTACACCGCCGCCGTGGCGGCCGCCTCGCTCGATGGCATGTGTGCGCGCGTCGTCCATCTGGCGACGCCGCCCTTGCCCCGCGTCGTTCCTGCGGACGTGTTCGACGCCTTCGGGTGGTGCGCGAGCGACTCGCTCGAGTGGAGGGTGCCCGTCGGGCCACGGTACGCGTGGGACTCGTCGACGCGCATCGACGGTTCGGACCCGGCGCGAATGGTCTTCGTTCTCCGGCCGGGGGCTGCGCCGTTCCTCCCGCGCGAGCTCGCGCGCCTCCACGCGTTCGGTCTGGGGCTGGCCGACGAGGAGGCGCTCGCGCCGTGGGCGATCGACGACGCCACCGACGGCCTGCACGCGCAGGGCATCCGGCCGGCCGACGCGATGTGGGCGGCGGCGGACAACCTGAACGCCCTCTTCTGGGCGCTGCACGACTGGGCGCACTTCCACAACCATGGGCCCTTCGAGCAGCGCGCGTGGACGGAGCTCCAGTGCGACGTCGCAGCGCTCGCGTGGCTGTGGGCGAACCGTAGGGCCCTCCCGCTGGACGAGGCGACGTGGGAGCGGGCGCGCGCGGACGTCGTGGAGCTCGCGCGCGGTCGCTTCGCCGGAGAGGGTCTGCCCGCCGGCGAGGCGCTCATCATCCTCGATGCGGATCGCCTTCAGGTGCTGGCCGAGCCGCGTACGACGCGGTCGTAGATCCACGCGGGGAGGAGGCGCCCGAAGCGCGTCGCCAGGACGAGCGGCCAGGGGAAGGCGACGACGGGAGGCGCGCTCTCGAGGCGACGAGCGACGTGCGCCGCGGCCTTCTCGACGGGCCACATGAAGGGCCGCGGGTGCTTCGCGGCCAGGTTGATGGGCGTGGCGACGAAGCCGGGCATGACGTCGGTGACGCGGACGCCGGCGGGCGCGAGATCGATGCGGATCGACTCGAGGAACGTGGTGAGCGCCGCCTTGCTCGCGCTGTACGCCGCGGACGTGGGGAGGCCGCGGATGCCGGCGAGGCTGGAGACGCCGACGAGCTGCCCCTGCTTCTGCGCGACCATGACGGGGATGGCCGCGACGAGCGTCGCCATCGCGCCGCGCACGTTGACGTCGAGGAGCGGGCCGACGTCGTCCCACGCGAGGCGCGTGGCGATCTTCGTGTCGCCCCGCCCGGCGTTCGCGATGACCATGTCGAGGCTCCCGAGCTCGCGATCGGCGCGCTTCACGGCCTCGTGGACGGCGTCGACGTCGCGCACGTCGAGCGGGATGCACAGGGCGGACCCGCCGAGCTTCCGCGCCTCGGACGCGGTCTCCTCGAGCTCCGCTTCGCGGCGCGCGCAGAGGGCCAGCTTCGTGCCCCCACGCGCGTACTCGAGCGCCAGCGCCCGGCCGATGCCGCTCGAGGCGCCGGTGATGAGGAGGGTGGACGGCCGGGCCGCCGTGCCGCGTCGCATGAGGTGGCGCGCAGGGTAGCGCGTGTCTATCTTCGGGGGGTCACTCAACCCCACCCAACCCAAAGGGGGCGATCGGCTTCGACGAGGACGGCGATCTCATTAGCTGCGTACCGTGGCGCGCAGGCCCACGTAAAAACCCGCGCAACGTCTGATTGCGAACGACAACGCACTCGCGCTCGCTGCCTAAACAGCACTGAACGCCGTCCGAAGGGAGAGTCCTCCAGCACTCCCCCGAGGGCGCAAACGAGCTGGATAGCCAACCGCCGGGTCACCGGACGCGCGGCGAAAACAAACAGGTGACTAGCGTCGGGGAGAGCCCGCCGGCAGGCGAGCCCCGGGGCAATACAAACTGCCGGATACGTACGTAGAGGCGTGGGTGAAGCGTTTTCGGACCCGGGTTCGATTCCCGGCGCCTCCACCTCTGCTTGCGCCGAAGGGGCGCAAGCCATTGCGCCGCTCATTGCCCCGCCTGGACTGCGGCCGGCAGCGTTTCGACCTGCGGCGGCGCGGGCCGGCCTTCGTACAGTCGGGGTCAATTCCCGGCGCCTCCGCCATTCGTTGGCAAATTCACGTGTTTGCCGTCCGTTTCGCGACCCATTCCGATTCCCGGCGCCTCGACACACGCAGGTGGGACGCCCGTGAGCTCACTTCCGGCGGAGCGAGGGCTGCCGCGCCCAAGCACCGGCGTCTTACGCTTCGAGGACGCGGAGTTCTTTGCGCGCGCCGGCAAGGTCGAGAATGGCCCCATCCCGGGTCACGAGGATCGCGTCACGGGCTAGCGCCGTCGCGATGATGAGCCGGTCGGCGGGATCGCCCTGGCAATGAAGGCCCGCGGCCACGATGGCGATCTCGGGGGTGATGGCCGCAAGGCTGCCAGAGACGGTCGCGAGTGCCGCGTCGAACCATCGTTCTGGGCGCTCGCCGAGTCTCACGCGGCCGTCCTGGGCCAAACGAGCGATCTCCCAGAGAGAGATGGCAGGGATCAAGACATCGCGACCGCCGGTCGCGGCGCGTTCGATCGCGACACGTGCACGCTTGGAGAGGGAAGTGCCGGCGACGAACTTCACCCAGACGTGGGTGTCGAGCACGAGAGCGCTACTCAACGGGCCAAGTCTCGTTGACCGACAGTAGGTCGTCGTCGGCGTCGACGATCTTCGTGATGCGGCGAAGAGCGCCGTATCGGACCGCGGGCGGGTCCCCGATGGGGACGATCCGAGCGACAGGCTTGCCGCGCTTGGTGACGACGACCTCGGTGCCTGCGGAGGCAACCGTGTCGAGAACCTGGAGGCACTCCGCGCGAAACCTGGCGGCAGTCATGGTCCGTCTCGACATGTGTACACTTTATCATGCCCATGTAGGACGAGCCAGATGACCGCCAGGAAGGGCGCGACGAAGGCGGAGGCGGGAGCCGTGGACCTCCTGATCGATCGGCAGCACGTCCGCCGAGACGACGTACGTGACGGTGGCTCCGTCGAGCGCGCCTTTCATCAGAGCCAGGCGCGCGACGCCGCTGCGGCACGCATAGGCCGCGGAGAACGGGTTGGTCAGGTTGCCGAGCGAGTAGAAGATCGGGACGACGCGGCGAGGGTCTCGTCGGGTCCGGTAGTATTCGACTGGCTGGAGCACGTGAGGGTGGTGCCCCACGATGGCATCCACCCCACGCTCGGCGAGCGCATGCGCGACTTCTACTTGCTCGGGGCGCGGGTACATCTCGTACTCGAAGCCCCAGTGGAGCTGCGCGACGAGAAAGTCGACTGCCTCTTCACGGCAATGCCGGATCTGGGCGTCGATCTGGTCGAAGTCGACGCGATCCAGCGGCCCGTTGAGCCGGATGCGGTTCACGATGCGGCGCCGCCCCAGAGGCGGGCGGTAGGCGTTGAGCCCGAAGGTGTGGGCAACGATTCCGATCCGCACGCCGTTCTTCTCGACGACCGCCGCGCGCTCCGCATCGGCCTCGGTCTCGTTCATCCCGTGAAATGCGACACCGCGATCGCGCAGGGCGCCAATGGTCGAGGAGACCCCCTCTTCGCCGTAGTCGAGGCTGTGATTGCAAGCCGTGGCCAGGAACGCGAATCGTCGGTCCCGGAAACCAGAGACGACGTCGAACGTCTGCGGGTCGAAACGGAGCTGTGGGCCGCTCTTGGCGTCGATTTGCAAAGGACCGCCCCCGCGCGTCGTCACCACGCACTCGAGGTTGGCCATGGCGACGTCCGCACCGAAAATGTCGTCGGCGACCTCGGCGTAGAGACATGCGCTCGACGCCGCGAGGTAGGGGTGGCTCATGAGGTCGCCGGCGGCCGAGACGGTCAGCTCGCCGACTGGCGCAAACCCTCGGGGAGGCTCCCACGTCGGCGCTGTTTGCCGGGCGAAGAAGTCCTCGAGCCCGGAGCCGCGCACGGCGCGAGGGACCGCGCGCCCGGTCTTGTATACCCAGTAGACCTTGTCGAGGAACCGCATCTCTTCGAGATCGCCCCGCGCGCTTCGGACGGGGTAGTCGAAGAGCGGCAACCGATCCATGAGCCCGACGAGCGGCCAGAGCGCGACGGACTCGTGCCATGGGAACCGGCAGACGTCGCGGGCCGAGTGGACGAGCTTGCCCGCGTGGCTCACGCGGGCCTCGCGCCGCAGTCCAAGGCGAAATCGCCGAGCAGCGCGTTGAACACCTCCGGCCTCTCCCACTGCACCGCGTGGCCTGCGTCAGCGACGTCCTGTATTCGACCACGCCACAGGGTCGGCATCGACAGGGAGTCGAGCCCTTCGCGGAGCGCGATCGCTTCGTCCGCGCCGTGCAGGATCGCCAACGGGCGCTGCATCTCGCCGACGGTGCGGACACCGTTGCTCACTTGATTTCGGGCGACGCTCGCCGCAAGCGCAGCCCGTGCTCGCTTGTCCGCCCGCCGGAAGTCGTCGAAGAACTGGCCTGGAACCCCGAACCCCGGACGGAAGAACCTCCTCAGCAGCGCGAATACCTCCTCGTCGGTCGAGTCCTCCCGGAAGGCCGCGCCTACCTCGGGGGCAGACGACAGAACGCGCGGCAGGTCGGCGTTCGAGGCGATGGGTGGCCCTCCAAACACGAGGAACCCGCGGGCGAGTGGTAGCAGTTCGATCGCCTCGACGACGGCGTATGCCCCCAAGCTCCATCCGACGACGACCGCGTCGGGTACTTCCAGCGCGGCCGCCGCGGCGCTGATTGCAGCGGCGTAGCCAGGGAGGTTGTACGTCTCGTCAGGATGGGCGGCACGGGACGAGCCCCCGTGACCCGGAAGATCGATCGCGAACAGGCGGTATCGATCCGCCAGCGGGCTTTCGAGCTGCTTGTCGAAGCAGCGACCGGAGCACGAGTTTCCGTGAACGAAGAGGATGGGCGGACCGGAGTTCCCGCTGCGCCTCACGGCGAGGGTGTGCTCCCCCGCGGAGATGAGGGAAGTGTCCACGACTGCCGCCTCCAACGTACAGCTTCGACATCGCTTGGGGTATCCCCTCTCGGGGCGTGCCTACTCGCAAGAATAGCCTTGCATGGCTTGAGCGCCCGGGTTCGCACATTCTCCGTTCACTTGGCACGCCGTCCCGAATGCTTCGCCGTTGGAGGCCCCGTGCGGCACCAAACACCAAGCGCCATTGCAGCCGGTGGGCACGCAGACGCCGTAGGTCGGACACCATACCCCTTCGGTGCACCCAGGGCATGTCGGGTCCCCAATCATGCAAACCGACCCCCCGCTGCTCGACCCGCTGCTGCCGCCGCTGCTCGAGCCGCTGCTCGAACCCGCGCCCGAACACGTCGCGGACGTCCTCACGCCGGCGATGGTGGAGCCCGCGTTGTTCGTGCCTGAGAACGAATTGCCGTCGGCGGATACGGTCAGGCTGTCGATGTAGGCACCTCCAGGCGCCGAAGCGTAGGGCCACGTGACCGTCACCTGGTTGCCGTTCGAGGCCCAGGTGCCCTGATTGTGCGCCGTCGCCGTGCTCGTCGCGGGACCTCCGGTCGCCGGCGAGTCGCTCGCACAGTAAGAGGTGTTGCAACAGAACGACGAGCCGACCGACTCCGACCAGGTCCCCACGATCGACTGGGCGGCGCTCGCACCCGAGCCTCCGCCCGGAGTCGAGCACGAGAGAGCGCCGAGAACCGTGGCTGCTGTTCCGCCCGCGGTCATTCGCAACGCCACGACCCAACGATGCCGCTTCACGCCGCGCCCCCCTCTCTGACCACGCCACGAAGCTATGCTGGCCCGAAGGCGCGGGCCATACGTGAAACCACGTAGACGGTGGGCCTGCTATGAAGCACGCTGGCGAGGCATCCCCTTCCGTACCCTCTCGCGCTTTTCGCGCGAGTCTTCACTTGGGCGTAATCCTCACGATGTTGCCCATGCCTACTCGCAAGAATAGCCTTGCATGGCTTGGGCGCCCGGGTTCGCACATTCTCCGTTCACTTGGCACGCCGTCCCGAATGCTTCGCCGTTGGAGGCCCCGTGCGGCACCAAGCACCAAGCGCCATTGCAGCCGGTGGGCACGCAGACGCCGTAGGTTGGACACCATACCCCCTCGGTGCACCCAGGGCATGTCGGGTCCCCAATCATGCAAACCGACCCGCCGCTGCTCGACCCGCTGCCGCCGCCGCTGCTCGCAGCCGTCAGCAGGTTCCACTGGGAGACCTCGCTGTAGTTGCTCGGAAGATCGCAATGACCGTCCGTGCCCGTGATGTCGAGCGTGAAGGTGGTGCCGGAACCCGCCATGGTCATGTTCGCGTTCATGACGGTCGTGCATTGGCTCGGGTTGAGGCGCGAGATGGTGCAGGTGGCGATCGAGCCCGACACGGTGCAATCGATGGTGTGCGTATAACCTGGGTCGTTGTTGATCGGACCCGAAAGTGTGGTCCCACTCTGCGTTAAGACCGCTACGAGCATGTCGGTCGGACGCTGCCATTGTCCGTCGAAGTTTACAGGCGCGCCGCCGCCAGAACTACCAGCGGCGGAGGGCGCTTCGGTTACAGAGCAACTCACAGCGAGCGCCCCACAACAGAGTGGGATCGAGAAGCTCAACGCCCTGCGAAGCACCGCCATGGGAACTCACCTTCTGTACCCTTCTCGCCTTTTCGCGAGCGTCTTCACTTGGGCGTAATCCTCACGATGTTGCCCATGCTGCCGGAGGTGGCGACGTAGACGCTCGTCGTGTCGACCGCGATGGCGCTGGGGCTGCCGAGCCCCGTCCCGAGCGTCGTCGGCGTCCCCCCGGTCTGTGACACCTTCAGGACCGTCCCGACTTGGCTGTCCGTCCAGTAGACGTCGGTCGCGTCGATGGTCATTGCTGCAGGCACGGTCCCCGTGGCCAGCAGCGTCGGATCTCCGCCGGCCTGGAACCCCAGGGGGATCTTCGCGACCGCCGCGCAAGACCCCGAGAAACCGGAGTTGATGAAGAAGACACCTGCTGCCGAGACCGCGATGCCCGTGGGTACGCTCTGGTGGAACGCGATGGCCGTACCGCTGGTTGTCGACCAAACGCTTCCGCCGGGGACCGCAGGAGGGTTGCAGCTGCCGGTCGGGCCCGCCGAGTTGGTCCAGTAGACCTGGTTTTCGTACACCGCGACGCCCGCCGGGAAGTCCTGTGAAACGGCAATCGCGGACATGGTGCCACCGTCCGTGGTGATCGCGTCCACGGAGCCGTTGTTGCTGGCAGTGCCGCCGTTCGCCCAGTACACCTCTTCGCCGCTGACCACGACGCCGGTGGGGCCCTGGAGCCCGGTAGCGAGGGAGGTTGGGACGCCTCCGTCGAGGGGTACCTTGCGCAAGGACCCTCCCAGATCCGTCCAGTAGACACTCGTCGCGTCGACCGCGATGCTGGAGGGGTCGCTCGTGCTCGTGGCCAGCGTCGTCGGGCTCCCCCCGTAGAGGGGTACTTTCATGACGGCGCCCACCCCGAGGGCATGTCCGCCGTTGGTCCAGTAGACACTGGTGACGTCGACCGCGATGCCGGTGGGCGTGTCCTGGACCGAGGCGAGCGTGACGATGCAGCGACCCGCCACGCAGGTGCCGGTGCAGGCGACCGCGCAACCGCCGGCGTCCGTACCCGCGTCGCCGCCCGAGCTTGTTCCGTTTGCGTCGGAGCCCGCGTCCGAGCCGGAGTCACCGCTCGACACCGGCAGCAGGTTCCACTGGGAGACCTCTCCGTAGTCGGTCGCGAGGTCGCAGTGACCGTCCGTGCCGGTGATGGCTAGCGTAAACGACGTCCCGGAGGTCGCCAGGGTCGCCGTCGCGTTCATCACGGTGGTGCACTGGCTCGGGTCGAGCCGCGAAATCGTGCACGTGGCGACCGAGCCGGAGACCGTGCAGGCGAACGACTGGGTGTATCCCGGATCGTTGACGATAGGACCCGACAGGGTGGAAGCGTCCTGCATCAGGACCGCGATGAGCATGTCCGTCGGCCGCTGCCATCGTCCGGCGAAGTTGGCCGGCGCGACGCCCCCGGGCCCGGCGCCGTCGTAGACACCGCCGTCGAGGCTTCCCCCCGCGACAGCCGACGGCGTTGCCTTTGCCGAGCAACCGCCCGCGAGAGCCACCCCGACCAGCGCACTCGACAACCGGCCCACGCCGCAAAGCTACGTTGGGCCGAAAGCACGAACCATACGTGGAACCACGTAGAGGGCGACGAAGCTCAAACCTGGTTCCAGAACCTCGCGATGAGCTGCCCCCGGGTCTCGACCCTCGCCTTGGTGAGGACGGCCGCCACGTGAACCTCCGCGGTGCGAGGCGTGCAGCGGAGTTTGGCCGCGATGTCCTTGTTCGAGTCGCCCCGGGCGAGGAGCGCGACCACCTCCCGTTGACGCGGGGTGAGCTTCCACCGGACCGTGGCCACGGCCAACCGTGCCTCGGCCGACGCATTCTCGCCGTGCAGAACGACGATGGCACGGGACCACGCTCCGTCGGACTGCAGCGGGGTCACCGAGACACCTTCCGTCCGGCCGCGAGCGACGACCGCAGTGTGGACGGACCGCGCGAGCGAAGGGCCGCGACGCTCGAACAAGAGACGCCCCGCCTCGTTGGCGAACTCGATGCCACCTGCCCTGCGGACGAGGAAGGCGGGCGCGGCGATCGCGTCGAGCGCGACGGCCACGGTTTCCGAGGTCATAGCCCCGTCGAGCATCCGGTCGACTCGCAGGCGCCGGCGAAGGGGCCCGACGAGGCGGGCGAGTCTTCGAACGTCCCGCCGTCCTATGGGCTCCTTGCGCCAGACTCCGAGCCACGCGAGAAGGAAGGGGCCGTCGCAGAGGACGACGCGCATGTGAGGCAGGCGCGTCAAACCCATGGGCTCGTAGACGTCGCGGACGACGGCCGAGCGTGTTCCTGGATCTCGTTCTTGAAAGCGTCGGATCGCCGCGGGCCCCAACACGCGATTGCGCTGGGACGCCTCGGGTCGAAGCGGGTCGTATTCGGTCCACTGGGTCGGCGCGCGCCGAAGAAACGTGCTGTAGAGGGAGAGGAGGCGCGCCATCGAGCGGGGGCCGAAGTCGTCGTGGGCGTCGATGCCGGCGTAGGTTTCGACCTCCCATCCCACGGCGGCCGGAATCACCCGGTGCGTGTTGACGGGACCCCGGAACAGCTCGGCAAGGCTCTTGGACAGGGTCGTTCCGAAGGAGGCGCGCGCATTCGAGGAGAGGACCGCGAGCGACGCGGTCAGCTCCGCGAGTTGAGCGTCGGCCCGCCTGTCGTCATCCATGGGTCATCCGAACCGGCCAACGATCGCCGGACCGTCACCCGCATCTTCGAGAAAGACCTCCACTCATCCCCCGCTTTCATCGAACGCCAGCCCTTCCGAGGCGAGCTTCGATCGTAGTCGTTGGTCGTGCGCTAGATCCGTGAATGACGCAAGAAGCGGGCGCCCGGACGGGTGACCAGGCGCTTCAACCATTGCCCCGCCATTGGCCCGGACTTGCCGCACCCAGCATCACCGGGACTCACCCGGCCAACTCGACCCCTCTCACGGAGGCCCTAGTTTTCGGCTCGATCGTGCTCATCTTGCCGTTTTCCTTCAGCAACTCCCCACCCCCATCGGAGAGTTCGATTCCCGGCGCCTCCACCAGTCTTGTGCGGCCTGCGGCTGCGCCGTGCCCGGCGCCCCCACCCTCGACGGGCGTCAGCCGTACGTGATGCCTGGTTTGGTCTGTCCGACCTCGATGATGTAGCCGTCGGGATCGCGGATGTAGCAGCGCGTCTCGCCGTACTTGTCCTTCGGCTCGGTGATGAACTCGGCGCCGCGGCTCTTCCACAGCTCGTAGCAGGCGCGGATGTCCGCCACGCGGATGTTCATGAAGCTGTCGACCTTGTCCCGGTCGGCGAGGACGCCGAGGGTCACCGACGGCTTGTCGGGGGTCGGGCCGCCGCCGACGTTGACGATGAGCCACGTGTTCGCGATCTGGATGTACCCGGGCGCGCCCTCGCGGTCGCCGCGGCTCAGGATGTGACCTCCGAAGACCTTCTCGTAGAAGCGCAGGGAGCGGTCGACGTCGGTGACCGTGAGAAAATGCGCGACCGTGAACCCGCTGCGCGGGGGCATCTCGTACGTCTCGTGTCCGACTTGCACGCTGCTCATGGGCGGCCTCCAATCTCGGCAGGCAGCTGAGACGGGCGGCCTTCGCAAGTCAATGCGCGCGGGGCGCTTCTCCCGGTGCGAGGCGCCGATGCTCGCGTGGCCCGCGGTCATTCCTTCTTCTTCGCCGCGTGGCTCGCGGCGGCGTCGGCCATGGCGACCATGCGGTGGAACAACGTGCACATCAGGTAGAGCAGGTAGAAGAGGCCCGTGAAGTAGGCGCCGCGCGCGGCAACGGCTCCGATCGCGCCGGTGATCTGCAGGCCAAATCCGAGCGCGCCGAGCGTGACGTTCACGGCAAAGAGCGAATGCGAAAGCCCCGTGTCCTTGCCGCCTCTCATCCGGAGCCGCGCGGCCACGAGCCAGAAGAGGCGCGCCCCGATGCCGATGGCGGAGACGACGCAGCACCGCTTCCAGAGGCTGGACGGAGAGAGCTCCAGCGCTTCGAGCAGGACCGGTAGCAGCGCCAGAAAGACGAGCGTCACGGCGGACGTGACGAGGTTGCGCGCCCGAAACGAGATGACCTCGTTGGAGGCGACGGCGGCGCCCCGGTCGATGGAGGTGACGATCCCGGCGAATCCCGCCAGTGCAACGGCCGCCGTGAGGAAGCCCAGAAGAACGGCGACGTCGTTTCCGGTCATGGGGCGTGCTCTTCGAGGGTAGACGAAGCCGGCGCCGGTCGTCGTCAGGCGCGACCGCGGCGCGCGCGTCCGGCCCAGCAGGCGGCGTCTCCCTTCGCGGCGCTCCGTCCGGATTCGCGACGTCCGAGCAGGACGCGCGCCCGGGGCTCATCGCAGGATCCCCTGAGATTTCGGCGGTCGCTCGGCTGGCCGTAGCCTTGCTCTGGGAAGCCACCATGAGCACCCTCCGCAACGTCACCGGGTCCTTCGCGGTCTTGCTCGCGGCCTTCGGGTCGAGCGGCTGCTACTCGTTCACGCACGTCGGCTCCGGCGAGATGGCCGTCGTGCACACGCCCGAGGGGGCGGCGCCGAAGCCCCTTCCCCCGGGCGACTTCCACATCGGTTACGCCGACACCGCCACGGACTACAGCGTCCGGTCGCAGGAGCACGGCGAGCAGCTCGACGTCCTGTCGTCCGACGGCCTCCGCATCGTGCTCGACGCGAGCATCCGCTACCACGCGGTCCCCGGCGAGGTGGTCGCCCTCGATCGCGAGCTCGGGCCCGACTACTACGACGTCCTCCTCGGGCCGACGCTTCGCTCGCAGGCGCGACGTGTGGTCGGTCGCTTCCGGCCCGAGGAGATCTACTCCTCGCAGCGGGAGCTGATCGAGAAGCAGATCCGCGAGGGCATCGACCAGGCCATCAAGGGGCGGCACATCGAGCTCGAGGCCGTCCTCATCCGGAACGTCACGTTGCCGGGTGCCATCCAGGCCGCCATCAACGACAAGCTCGAGAAGGAGCAGGCCGCGCTCAAGATGAAGTACGTCGAGGACGAGCAGAAGGCCCAGGATCGCGTGAAGCTCATGCAGGCGAACGACGAGGCCGAGCAGCAGAAGATCGCCGCGCAGTCGGCGGCGACCGTGGCGAAGATCGCGGCAGACTCCGACGCGCAGGTGAAGAAGATCCAGGCGCAGGCCGGCGCCGACGCGAAGAAGGTCGAGGGGCAGGGCGTGGCCGAGTACCAGCGGGCCGTCCAGCCGACGCTCACCCCGCAGGTTCTGCGCATGCGCGAGATCCAGGCGAGCAAGGCGCTCGCCGAGTCGCCGAACGCCAAGATCGTGCTCGGCGCCGGTAGCAACGCCCGGACGCTGCTGGACCTGCGCGGCGCGGGCGGTGGCCCGGCCGACGGAAGCTCGCCGTATCCCTGACGGGCGTGCGGGCGACGGGCGAGGCGCGCGGGCGCTACCCGAGGGGCCTCAGAGGCAGCCCTTCTCGGCGCTCGCTGCCCTGTCGTGCAACCCGGCCGTCGCATGCGCGAGACCCAGGGCCGCGCGTGCCGCGGCGCACGTCTCGTCGTGCGACGCTGCCACCTCGGCGGCCGTCAGCCAGAGCTCGATGGCCTCGTCGGTGGGACGGTTCTCGGCATTTGCGTGGGCGAGGGTGAGGGCGCGCTGCGGATCGCGGCCCATCCCGAGGAAGAAGGACGCCGCGTGGTCGGCGTACGCGCGTGGAAAGCGCGCCAGGACCTCCTCGAACCGCCTGTGCGCGCGGTCCGCCATCGCGGCTGCCTCCGCCGCCCGACCCGCGCGTCGCAGGGCGTCCGCTTCGCCGCCGAGGACGTCGGGATCGTCGCTCGTCTTCTCGAGCGCCTCGAGCCGCGCGAGAGCGCGATCCGGCGGCTCGAGCGAAGCGAGGTGGACGACGGCATGCGCATAGGAGGGCATCACCGTCGCCGATTCGGAGAGGTAGGCGCGCGCCCGCGCACGATCGCCGGCGAGCTCCAGCGCCCGCGAGTGCTCGAAGTCCATGCCGGCGATGGTGAAGGCCGAGACGTCGCGGTACTTCGCCCGCGCGAGCTCGAAGAGGCGGTCGCTCTCGGCCGCGTGCCCGAGCCGGGCCTCCACGCCACCGCGCAGTGCGAGGTAGGACGGCGGCACGTCGTCGGTCGCCGGAAGCAGGGCCGCTGCCTCGTCCTCACGTCCCACGGCCAGCAGGATTGCGGCGCGCTCGCCGTCAATCTCCGCCTTCTCGCCCTTGAGGTCAGCGGCCCGGTCGAGCTCCTTGCCCGCCGCGGCGAACTCGTGGACGGCGGAGAGCACGGTCGCACGCGTCACGTGCGCCTTCGGATCACCGTCGCGCGCCGCGACGAGGCTCGCGCTCGTCGTGTCGGCCGCCTCGAGGTCCGCGATGCGGCCCTCGTATTTCGCCCGCCGCAGGTAGTAGGAGACGAGCTCGAAGGGCGCGTTCTTCTCCCCGGCGCGCGCCCGCTTCTCGCGATCGGCGATGTCCGCGTCGAGGTTGTGCAGCGCGATGACCGGCGACGTGGTCGGGGGCGCCTTCAGCACCACGGCGGGCGTGGGCGCGGCCGCTTCGGACTCGTCGGGCGCCCCGCCGTGGGTATGAGAACAATGCGCGGCGCCCGCCAGCACGAAGCCGGCGAACGCCGCGCGCACCCAGCGTGCTGGGTTCACGTTCCCGCTCAGTGCGGAGACGCCAGGTACGGGAAGGTTGCGCTCGGCGGCGAGGCCGGAGCGGTGATCCCGTTCGTCGCGATGCCAGGGTTGCCGGGCAAGCCCGACGGGTTGAGCGTGCCGGCCACGATGTTGTACGTGAGGTCGACCGTGTTCTCGGCGAGGGTGCGCCCGCCGCAGTCCGTGTTGGTGACCCCGAGGACACCGAGCTCGACCCCCAGATACTGCTGGCAGGTGCTGTTGCCCGTGTTGAGCCAGAGGACGTCGTCCGCGAGCACGCCCGCGAGCGTCGCGTAGGACGCAGGCGATGCCGGCGTGGCGTACCCCGGCTGGTTGCCGCACACGGTGTCCAGGCTGTCGTAGATGGCGAGGTAGCCCGCGAACCCCGTCGCGTAATCGCCGGCCCACGAAGCCGCGCTGCTGTTGGCGTTGTAGGCGTCCTTGGCCGGGCAGGTCGCCTTCGTACAGTTGGGATCGAAGGTCCCCGTCAACGCCGTGTTGATGGCGGGCCGGCCCATGCGATCGATCTGCGTGCCGAGCGCCGGCGGTGCGGGCGGTGTCCCGCCCTCGGAGCCGCTGCTGCTGCCGCCGCTGCTGCTGGTACCGCCGCTGCTGCTGGCACTGCCGCTACTGCTGGCACTGCCGCTGCTGCTCGCGGTGTGGTCGCCGCCGGCGTCCTGCGGGCCGCCCTTGTTGCCGGAGCTGCTGCTGCTGCAACCCTGAGCGAGGGCGAGCGCGAAGAGGGAGGATGCGGAGAGGGAAACCAGGAGAAATGAAGTTTTCATGGTGCCCTCACTGCCCCCCTGCGTCGCCGATGGGGCCCGTCGCGTAGGTGCCACCCCAGACGGACATGTACGCGCCATTCGTGGTGAGAAGCGTCTTGTCGACCGAGATGACGATCGCGAGCCCGTTGAAGGTCGCGAAGTGGTCGACGGGAGCGCCGCCGTCCGCAGCGGTCGCGAGCTGCGTGACGAGCGTGGTCGAGGTGCCCTTGTCCAGCGTCGGGCACCCGGCCTCGTTGAAGCTCAGGCTGCCGGCCGCCGCCTGGACGTCGAGCGCGGTCTGCTTGAACCCGTCGAGGTTGAAGAAGAACGGATCCGCGCGCAGGCCCGCGAATACCTTCACCTTGCCGTCGGCGCTGGTGAGCCCCGACGTGGGGCTCGCGTCGCCCGTGACGTACTCGTTCGTCCCGACCCAGAGCTTGATCTTCTGCGTCGCGTCGAAGGTCGCGATCACGTCGACCGGGGCGGCGGTGGCGCCGAGGCCGGTGCCGCCGCTTGCCGTGTGGAACACGTACTGGACGTTGTCGCTGAACTGCGCCCCCGTGGGCGCCGCCGGATAGACGGTCATGGCCAGGACGACGTTCGCGCCGTCCATCCAGGTGTAGACGTCGTTGATGTCGGCGGGCGGCTCGCTCGTCGTGGCCGGGCCGTCCTGGTGGTCGGCAGACAGCGCAGACGCGGCGTAACCTATGACCGCCGCGACGCTGGCCGCTGCGGCAAGTGTCCCCAAAGCAGGGCGCAATCGCATGGGCATCCCCTTTCGTTGTGGACCTTACGTGCAGGGGTCCGCTCCGGTTGCACACGATCAGCGAAAGCGGCGTCGACCGACCGCACCGTCCCCGGGGCCTCGATGGCGGGCGGAGGAGGCCGCCTGGGCCCGGGAGACGATGGCGCCGAGGCCTGCGTACGCGAGGAGGGCGGGCGCGACGACGTACGCGGCGAGGCGAAGCACGAGGAACACGGCGCCGAGCGCGAGGACGCCGACGTTCGGGGCGCCCGACGGCGAGAGCAGGCCCGTCGTCCTCGTCGCGAAGGCGAACGCGAGCAGGACGACGAGGTACGCACCGACGATCCATGCCGCGGCACGCACGCCGCGCGGGAGCAGCCGCAGGCGGGCCGCGATCACGGCGCCACCTCGGGCCCGGACGTGAGGAGCGCGAGGAGGAGCGCGTTGCCGATGGGACCTCCCGAGAGGAAGCGCTCGCGCCCGCCGGACGAGAGGGGAGCGCCGAAGAGCGCCGTCGTCCGGTAGATGCGATCGAAGGCGTCATCGTGACCGAAGGCCCGCGCCGGCGCGAGGGCGAAGCCGGTCGCCGAGACGGACACGCCGAGGAGCACCGGGCCGCTGTCGACGTCGCCGTGGCCGGTGTGGCCGGGCGCGTACTCGTCGATGGCGCCGAACCCGAAGAAGGTCGCCTCGTGCCGGAAGAGACCCTCGGCGAGGCGGCTGGCCACGGCGCGGTCGGCGAACCCCGCAAAGTACGCGGCCAGGGCGGTGCCGGAGCCGCGCGGCGCATCGTGCTGGGTGCCGTCGTGCGCCCCCATGCGCTGGATGACCAACCCGCTCGATGGATCGATCTGCACCTCGGTGACGCAATGCGCCCAGTGCGCGAGGACGCGCGTGTGGTCCGCGCCGGTGGCTCGCCCGTGGACCGCGATGGCGGCGGCAACGGCCGCCGTGTCGGTCGGATAGGCCTCTCCGGGATACGTCTCGACGAGGCCCGTCGGCGAGGCCAGCAATCGACGCTCGTAGGCAGCCACGAGCGCGTCGTGCTGGCGCGCGACTTCGGGCGGGAACGCCGGATCGAGCAGGCGCGCCATTCCGACGGCGAGCGCGGGATAGGCGAAGTATGCGTGCCCGTGGGACGAGCCCAGGCTGGCGAGCACGTCCTCTCCTCCCCAGGCGCGCGTTCCGAAGCCGCGCATCTCGGGCCGCCATGCCTTGAGCGCCGCGTGCGTCACCTCGGGAGCGAGCCGCGCTCGCTCCTCCGGATGGGCGAGGGCGATCTGCGCCAGGCCGAGGGCCGTCATCTGGTGCGTCACGAGCGCCCACTCGCCGGCGAACCGGTCGGCCGACGGCCCCGTGCGCGACGCGTCGTCGCGCGCCTCGAAGGCGATGACCTCCTCGGCCAGCGGCATCTCGACCGAGGTGTCCCCCGCCCTCCAGGCCGACGCCTCGCGCCCGCAGCACCACGGGGTGAAGAGGCGCACCGCGAGGAGCGCCCCGGCGCCGAGCGCGAGCCGGGCGATCCACGTCGGCGGTGGGGTTCGCATGAGGGCGACGAGGATCGTACGCGCGGCGATGCTCGGTTCTTCCTGGTTGCGCACCGGCCGTGCGCCAGCGGCCCTTCACGCGTGGTAGCGGCTGGCCCTCGCCCGCGCTGCGATACCATCGAGGCTGCGTGCCCAAGCTCCCCGAGAACCCGGCCGAGCCGATGCAGCGGCGCATGTACGTGCTGCCCATGAAGCGCGCCGCGGTGCAGCTGTGGGGAGAGGACGGGCTCAACGCGATCGCGGCGGCGGTTCCGGACGAGACGCGCGCGGAGTTCTTCCAGGTCGTGCAGACCGAGCCGTGGATCGCCGCGCGGCACCTGATCGCGTGGATGTACGCCGCCCACCAGGGGCCGTCGAGGCTGTCGCTCGCCAAGACTCGGGAGTACATCGACCGCATCTTCGATCTGGGGTCGGGTGTCATCCTGCGGTCGCTGCTGTGGATGGCCGATCCGGTGGCCCTGACGCCGCGCCTCGGACCACTCTGGGCGAAGGAGAACACGCACGGTCAGCTGGTGGGCGCGGTCGATCCCGGCGGGAAGTCGGCCACGTTCCGGTTGACGGGGAGCCCCTACACCGAGACCCCGCAGACGCGCGGCGGCATCGTGGAGAACTACCGCTACGCATACTCGCTGACGCGCGCGAAGAACGTCCGCGAGACGCACTCGCTCGAAAAGCCGGGGACGCTGCTCTTTCGCATCCGGTGGATCTAGAGGCTCGACGGGCCGAACTCAGCTGCGGAGTCGACGGCGACGGAGGGCGGCCGCGAGAAGGGCAACGAGCGCCGCAATGGCCCCCGCCGCGGAGGTCCCACCGGCGGCCGTGCACCCGCAGCCGGAGGAGGCGTGCGACGTCCCGGCCCCTGCGTCCGCACCGCTGGTTCCACCGTCCGCGGGGGCGGCCGCTGCGTCCGTGACTCCTCCATCGACGTCTCCCGGCCCCTTGCCTCCCTCGCCTGCGCCTCCGTCGCTCGCACCGGCGTCGCTCACCGAAGGGTTGGGGTACGTGAGGAAGATCGGGCCGGCGACCTCGCTCACGGTGACCGTCGTCGAGCCGCCATCGGCGACGAGCGCCACGGGGGCGCCGAGCATGTCGACCGCCGCTCCGTTCGGGGGGACGGCGACGCTGGTGACGCTGCCGGGCGCGTCGTTCCAGAGGGCGACGACCCGGTCGATCGGTCCGACGAGCAGCATGGCATGCATGCTGGTGAAGCCGACCGGCAAGAACCCGGAGAACGTGCGCCCGGCGGCGACCTTCGAGAGCGTGCGGACGGCGACGACGGCCGGCTTGTCGCCGTAGTCGTTCTGGACGAGGCCGAAGTTGTGTTCCTGGTTGGCGGGGTCCGTCCCGTCGTCGCGGACGTCGTAGTAGATCTCCATCGGGAACCCGAGCGCCCACGCCGAGAGGAGCTCGCGCGACACGCGCTGCGCCTGGATCGCACGGGCCGTGGGATCGGTGCCGCCGGCGTCGCCGCCGTACCACGTGGAGCTGTAACCCCACTCCGTGTCCCACACTGGCGGCGGCGTCGTGTACGCCGCCGCGATCGTGGCGCGCATGTACGCGAGGTCGTCGCTCGCGCTCTCCGCACCGCCCTGGCGATAGGGGTGAACGCCGAGCGCGTTCGCGCCGGCCCCTGCGCCTGCGTCGAGCATCGCCTCGAGGAATGCGGGATCGAAGCCGGCAAGGCCGCCCGTCGTCACGAGTGCGGCGGGATCTCCCTCGTGCACGGCCGCGATGGCGGCTGCGCACAAGGGCGCGTACTGCGCGGGGCTCGCTGCGGGCGGCCAGAAGCCCCCATTCTCCTCGTTCCATACCTCGTAGGTCACGCCCTCTCCGGCGAAGTGCGCCGCAGCGGCCTTCGACACGGCGGCGAACGCGGTCACCGTCGTCGGCGAGAGACCGGCATCCGTGGGGTCCGGATAGAGAGGGTTGAAGTAGTCGAGGATGAGGTGGAGCGAGAGCCCGCGCGATGCCAGCGACGCGACGAGCGCGTCGAAGGCGGAGAAGTCGTAGACGCCCTTCGTCGTCTCGACGCCGCCCCAGCCGAGGTCCATGCGCACGCGCGAGAAGCCGGCTGCCGCGATGATGTCGAGCGCCTGGTCGTCCGAGGTGAAGTGGATGTTCACGCCGAGGCGACTCTTGAGGTCGCCCGCGCCGGCGGGGGCGGCGATGGGCGGCGCGGTGGGGTCGAGCGTCGCGGGGAGCACGTCCCACCCGACCACGTCGTCGAAGCCGGCGACGCCTGCGAGCCCGGGTTGCAGCGCGTTGCCGGCGAGGAGGCTCACGGCGGTGATCGGCTGATGGACGATGCCGTCGTTCGCGCCGGACCAGTGATCGCCGGGCGCGGAGAGATCGACGACGACGGAGAACCAGGCGTCGGGCGCGCCGGCTTCGAGGGGCCGCGCAGTGAGGTACTGAAAGTTCTGACCCGTGCTGTCGACGAGGCGAAGCCCCGTCCGGACCCCGGACGCCTTCGCCGTGAAGCCGATGGCCGTCACGGTGAGCGGCGTCGGCAACGTGAGCGTCATCTCGACGTAGCTCCCGCCCTTCGTGAAGTCGTAGGAGAGCGCGGCGCCCTTGCCGGGGTCCCCGGGCCCCGGTGCGAGCGATCCCGTCGCACCCGGGAACTCCGGTCCGTTCGTGAAGACCCAGGGCGAGGGCGAGGTTGCGGCCTCGAAGTCGTCGATCGTCACCTGCTTCGCGGAAGCAACGCGCGCGAAGACGAGGAAGACGAGCAGCGCGGTGGTCGCCGCAAGGGTGGAGCGGAGTGCGACGCGCATGCCCGGCAGTCTACCCGCGACGGGCGCGCGTCACTGGATGCAGCCGACGCGCGAGGTCGCGACGATCATGTCGGCGAACTGCATGCTGCCCGTCACGCCGCTCTGCGTGATGTAGTTCTGCGGCCAGAAGTAGTCGAGCTGCAGCGATGGTGTCGTGCGCCACTGCAGATCGAGCACCGTGTCGAACGGTGCCGGGTAGCTCGTGCACTGCGTGCCGTCGGCTGCAGGCGTGCAGAACTTGTCCTTGATCCAGTACCCCAGCGGCCCCGTCGACGTGAAGCTCTGGACGAGCGCGTCGTTCTTCCACACCTCGAGCACGGCGCCGGCGCCGGACGCGGGATCCGTGTTCATCTTCACGTGAACCTCGATGCACGACCAGGTCGACTCGTCGATGCCGAACGAGTTCTCGTTGACGAGCGCGTTGCCGTAGTACGCGGTGGAGCCCGACGGCTGGTCCATCCACGAGTGCATGTTCATCCAGTAGTTGTAGAAGTCGAACTGCGCCTGCGCGGTTCCCACGTTCCAGATCGGCTCGATCGACACGGAGAAGAGGTCGTTCCCCGCGGGCTTGAGCCCCGCACGCGGGTACGGGTAGTCGAGCGGCGGGGCGTACCCGCCGAACCAGACGCCGGTGTGATGCCACTGGATGGAGGGCGGGTACTTCGCGTACCAGCGGACGAACCACTCCTCGTAGCCCTGACTCAGGCTCTTGTAGAAGTCCGTCGCGTTCGCGCCGTCGCCGCTCGAGGTGAGCTGGATCGAGGCGGGGCTCTTGCTCTTCGGCGGCACGTCCGGCAGGAGCGCCATCCCGGGTGGGTTCGATGCGGTGTCGTAGCGCGCGGTGAACGCCGCGACGGTCCCCTCGTCGAAGAGCTCCGCCCACACGACGGCGGGATCCTTTCCGATGCCGACGTCACCCGGGTAGCTCGCGGACAGACCCACGGCAGCGCCGCTCTCGCTCCCCGCCTCCGGAGTAGCGCCCCCGTCGGGTGACGATCCGTCCGCGTGCTGCGACCCGTCGGTCGTCGCCGCGTCCGCGCCACCCGCCTGGGCGTCGCCGGACGCACCCGCCTCGACCGAGACTCCGCTACCGCCGTCGGCGGCCTGCTTGGCGCCGCTCGACCCACACGAGCAGCCCAGAAGCACCGCCAGCATCCCCAGACAGCACCGGCTCGCGCGCATGGGTCCCTCTCCTCGTGTCCTCAGGGTACCCGGAGGACGCACGACCCGGACGGAGACGCACTGCCGCTCCAGTACGTGAGATCGAGCGTTCCCGAGTCGAGCCCGCCGTCGCCCACGATGGGCACCCCGCCCGTGAACGACAGCACCTGCGCGCCGCCTCGCTGGAGCGCGAACGTCGGGGTCCCGGGCTGGAGCGGAACCGTGAACGACGTGATGCCGGCCGCCGCGCTCTTCGTGAACGACTGCCCCCCGATCGTGACGGTCAGGGTCCCCGGCGCCGTGAGGAAGCCGAGGAGCTCGATCTGGTCCTGTGCCTGTCCGCCGCCGGCGGCCACCGTCGTCGGCTTCGACTGCTCGGGCGCCGCCGCGCCGGCGGGCTCGCGACGGTAGAAGTAGTAGAGGACGTCCTCGGTGATGGCCGGAGCCTGCCCGGTGAGAAACCAGGACGCGTAGTAGGCGTTGAGGCTGTAGAAGCCCGTGCCGATGTCGCCGGCGAGCGAGCGGTCCGTGTAGGGTTCGATTTCACCCGACTCCGAGAAGTCGCTCCACGTGACGATCTGCACCCAGTCGCTGCCTCCGGAGGTCGCGCTGGTCCAGCCGCTGCGGAAGGCGAGGCTGTTCCCCGCCTCCCAGAAGAGGAAATCCTTGGGCCGGTACTGCTGCGAGCCGACCGGCATCATGTAGAGCTGCCCCGCGTCGTGCGCCTCACCGGGGCCCGCTTGCTGGCCAGACTCGCCGGCGGGAGTCATCGTCCCCCAGTTGCCGTAGCCGTAGGTGATGGGCGCGAACGCCGGGGCGTGGCTCGCATCGAGGAACGTCGGCACGAACGCCACCTGGATGCCGCTCGCCGCCAGGTCGCTCAGGACGCCCTGCCAGAACGCGACGGAGCCGACCTCCGCCTCGAACGCGGAGGCGACGAGCCGCCCGTCGGGCAAGTGATAGCTCGCCGGCGCGCTCGCCACGGCCGCGAGGATCGACTCGACGGCAGATGCGTCCGCGCCGAGCGCCGCGAGGTCGGGCATCGCCACGATCTTGAAACGTGCGTCTGTCGCCGAGGCCGCGGTGAGCAGGGTTTGCACCTGGCCGCCGGCTTGGGCGGCGGTCGTCGAGAGCACGTCGACCGTGAAGCCGGTGATGCCGGCGGCGATCGCCATCCGCACCTCCTTCTCCACGTCGTCCGTGGTCCACGTGGAGGCGGGACCCGCGTCGACGGAGAGGGGCCGCTGCCGCAGGTAGCCGCCCTGCGCGGTCCACTTGCCATTCTCTCCGCCGGGCTCGAGGTACTGTGTCTCGTAGTAGTCCGTTGCGCTCGGCTGGTCGTCGATGGAGAGCGGGAACGGATAGAAGTAGTGCGCGAAGACCCGACGCGGAGACGCGAAGAGCGCGCTCGCGGGCGGCATGACGAACGGCAGGCACGGGTTCTGGCTGGGGGCGGGGCCGGCGTCGGCATCGGCACCGGCATCGCTGCCCTCCGCGTCGCCCGCCGCGGAGGAGTCGACCGCGCCGGACGACGAACCGTCGACCGAGGGCGCATCGGGCGTGAGGCGTGCGTCCGAAGACGTCGAGTCCAGGGCGCCCGAATCACTCGCGCCGCCCGGAGCCGTGTTCGACGCCGCGTGCCCGCACGCGGTCGCACCCGCGGGCGCGACGGCGAACGTTGCGGCGGCCGCCATCCAGACGCGACGACGTCGCTTCGAGGTTCGCACGAACGCCTCCTCCGGCGCCGTCGCGGGCACGCCCCGCGGCGGTGGACGATCGAGAGATACCACCGCGAAGCGGGAGGTTCACCGGTGGTGGCTCGAAGAGACGTGGTGGCTGCCACCACCGCCGTGATGGTGCGACGACGACCCCCCACCGCGGCTCGTGTGGCCCGCGGAGGCATGGTTGTGATGGCTCCCTCCCCCGCTCGACGCGGAGGCGACGCTGGAGCCTGCGTTGCTGGATCCCCACGCACCCGTCGCGCCACCGCTCCATCCTCCCCGCCCGCCGCCGCCGGACGCGTACGGCGATCCTCCGTGGAGAAAGCCGCCGCCACCCCCTGCAGGCTCGGTCTGCATGACGCCCATCATGGCGGCGGCCGGCGGCATGCGGCCGACGGGGAGGTCCGCGTGCCCGTCGTCGTCGTTCTTCGCGGTGAAGTGCCCCGAATGGCTGGAGGAGGACGACGATGAGCTACTGCTCGCGTGCGACCCCCCTTTCCCTGCGTTCGCGAGCTGGTGCTCGTGCGCGCCGACGAAGTCCGCGAGCCGGCCGTGCGCGGCGTCGACGACCGGCTTGGCCGGAGCACGGCGCGAGAAGGTCGGGCCACCCTCGGCTGCCCGCTGCGACGGCGACGTGTCGGTGGCGGCGAGCCGCGCGTCGTCGCCCGCCAGCGTGTAGCCGTCGGTCGTGTCCTCGAGCAGCGTGCCCAGGAGCTCGAAGCTCCACTCGAACCCCGCGTCGTCGCACTCGTCGCCGTCGTCCTCCCAGGAAGGAGGCTCGGGCGCCCAGCCGACGAAGTCGTCTCCCGTTCTCCAGACGACCCGCGCCGGCGTCTCGCTGCCGCCCGGCACCCAGCACCAGTCGTTCGCTCCGCGGTCGATCCACCAGCCCCGATGGCTCGTGACGGCCCGCCACTCCGGTCCGCCGTCGTCCACCCACGTGACCGTGCCCGAGGGACTCCCGTACTCGGCCTGATCGGACGTCGCCCAGTGGCCGCCCGACGCATAGGGCCTGTACGCGCCGGCGGTGCGCGCAGGGCACCAGTGGACGCCGTACGTGGGGTCGCCCTCCCACCGTCCCCAGGGCGCGAGCTCCGCCGCGAACGCGACGTACCCGTCGGCCACGTCGTCGTCGACGAAGACCCCGGGAGGCGCCATCGGGACGCGGACCGCCGCCCCGACGGGCACCCTCGCGTAGACACCGCCGCAGGCAGGCGCACCGAGAGCGATCGAGAGCAGGGCGACCGGGAGAGACCAGCGTCGAGCATCCATGCAGAGCCGCTCGAGCAAGCCGCGAGCCGGGCTTCGCGCCGGTGCGAAGGCGCGTTCCGCCACGAGATTTCCTCGCGCGGGCGAGCATGCGTGAAGGCAGGTTCACTCGCCCGTGATCCCGGCGCCCGGTGCGGGGGTCTGCGCGGGCGGCTCCGGCGGGGAGACGTGTCGGCGTCCGGGCCCGAGCACTCCGTCCCACGGCTGCCAGGTCGAGGCGAGGCTGCCGTCGGGGTGGAAGACGAGCTCGTGGACGAGGCGCGGGGCGGAGCGCTTCACGTCCTCGAGGCGCGCGAGGTCGGCCTCCTCGAAGACGACGTCGACCCCGTCCGATCGCCAGACCTCCACGTAGTAGTAGTAGCCGACGATCTGGCGAACGAAGGCGAAGCGAGGGTCGTCGCCGAGGCGTCGGAAGAGGGGATCGAGCGCGACGCGCCTGCGGTCGGAGAAGCGAACGACATGGTTGCGCTGGACCGTGCTCGGGTCGGTGAGCATCAGGCGCCGGAAGATGACGCTGTCGACGCCGAGGGAGCGCGCGAAGTCGAGGTAGCGCGCGACGCCGTCGACGCCGTCGATGGCCCCGTCGAGGAGGACGCAGGAGAGGCGAACGCGGGTGCCGCCGGCGCGGGCGGCACTCACGATGGCGCCCATGGCGCCGTGCGTGGGCCCGTCGGCGTAGCCCATCAGGCGCGCGTTCACCTCCTGGTCGGGGTGGGCGCGGCTGACGTTGAGATGCGCGACGCCCGTCGCCGCGATCCAGTCGACGACGCGCTGGCCCTCGCGCACGTCGAGGAGGCCCGAGCCGTTGCTCGTCACCGTGCGCTTGCGCGCCGAGCGCGCGTCGAGCGTCCGGAGGACGCGCGGCAGGCGTGGATCCTTGCTGGGCTCCCCACCCGTGACGGATACGCTCGGCCGGAGCTCGCGCTGGACGACGGCGAGCACGCGCTCGAGTCGATCGAACCAAATGCCGTCGTCCGGCTCGACCCGCCGCTGGAGGGCGAGGTCCCCTCCCCGCGACGCGGGGCGCAGCTCCTCGACGCAGAACGGGCACCGCGCATTGCATCGCTGCGCGCTGTAGACGCTGAGGTTGGCGTTCGCGTAGACGTCGCGCACGTCGCCCCAGAAGTCGACGCGGACCGTGCCCCGCGCCGTACTGTTCGTGGGTAGGTCGAAGGCGGCGCTCTTGGCCTCGCGCCACGCGGCGACGGGCAGGTTCACGGCAGCCTCCGCATCGCCTCGGAGCGCGCGACGAGGTCGGGGCCGATGACGCGGCCGTCGGGGTTCACGAAGCGGAAGTCGGTGCCCACGAGGAACGGCTCGTCCCAGGCTTTCTCGTCGCGGGCGAAGCCGTAGCGCTGGAGGGCGAAGACGTTGGCGTCGTCGAGCAGACCCGCGTCGCGGACGGCGTCGGTGACGCGGCGGTCGTCGTCCTCCGCGCCACGGCGGACGCGCACGTTGAGGACGAAGAGGCGGTCGCCTCCGAGCGCCGCGAGGAGGTCGCGCGTGCTGCGCGCGAGCGCTGCGAGCCCGGCGTCCTCGTCGAGGAGGTGGTGGTTGAAGGAGAGCTTGACGGTGAGAGGCTGTCCGAGCCGGACCAACCATGCGGAGAGGCGACGGCGATCGCGCGGAAGAACCGCGCCGTTCGTGCACAGGACGACCCGCGTGCAGCGCGTCGAAGCGCGGGCGCATGCGATGAAGTCCCAGAACGCGGGGTGAACCGTGGGCTCGCCACCCTCGAGCTGGACCTCGAAGGGACCGTCGGCGGGCAAGGCCCGGCGGAAGTCGTCGAGCGTGAGAAACGTGCTCCCCGCCGGCGACGAGCAGGTGCTGCACCACGGGCACGCGCGGTTGCAGTGGTTGGTGAGCGCGGTGTAGACGCGGTGGGGGCGCGATGGCGTCGGATGATCGAGCGGAAGGCTTCGGGTGGGCACGATGGATCACTCCTCGAAGGGGAGATCGCTACGGTAGGGAGCGGCCTTGCCGGTGCGATCGCCGAGCGTCGGATCGACTCGAAGGGTGAGCTGGACGTCCCCGAAGAGTACGCGCAGATCGCGCGTCACGGCGTCGGTGTCGAACGCCTCGCCGGGCGCCGGACGAACGGCGAGCTCGCAGGAGAGGTCCGCACGCTGGACGAGCTCGTGCTGGACGATGGGATGGCCGCGGAGGGCGCCGGACACGTCCACCGGGTTGACGCGCCGGCCATCGGCGGACCGGAGCAAGACGGGCGCCCGCCCCTCGAGTGCCACGATGCGCGGCATCGCGTCTCCGCACGCGCAGGGCGCGTGGTCGATGCGCCCCCAGTCGCCGGTCCGGTAGCGGAGGAGCGGGAAGAAGGGATTCCGACCACCCGTCACGGCGATCTCGCCGCGTTCCCCCGGCGCGACGGGACCGCCTCGAGCGTCGAGCACCTCGACGAAGAGGTCGGACGGAAGGACGTGATACCCCCCTCCTTCGCCCCCACACGCCGCACCGATGGGCCCCGTCTCGGTGAGGGAGTACCAGTCGATGACCGGCGCGCCGGACCACGCCTCGAGCCGCCGCCGCACGACGTCGCTCAACGCCACCGCGGTCGTCACGAGGGCGCGGGGCCGAACGCGCGCCCCGGTCGCGGCGAGCTCGGCGAAAGACACCGGATCGCCCGTGAGCAAGGCGGGCGCGAGCTCCGCGAAGAAGCGGCGCGGGGCGTCCTCGGAGGGCCACTCCGTCCGCGCCATGTTGAGCTTCGCGAAGCCGGCCTGGTCCCACGCCGCGAGCGCGGTCGCATAGGTCACGGTGCGCGCCTGCGCGCCGACGAGCATCGCGACGTCGTCGTACCCGAAGCGATCGGGCAAGCCGCGCATGCGGAGGGCGGTCTCCAGAAGCGGCAGGTAGCAGGCGGCGGCGCGGGGATCGTGGGGCACGAGCAAGGCATGCCCGGTGGTCCCGGCGGTGCGGTAGACGATCATGCGCGCGAGGGCCGCGTCGTCGGGGACGAGCCGCTCGGGAGCCGTGGCGAGGTCCTCGCGCGACCACGTGGGTAGAGAGGGCCATGCGCGGTCGATCGCGGCCACGTCGCGGATGCGGTCGCGCCACGAGGGGACGCGTGGGAGCCGCTCGCGAACCCAGGCGCGGACCCGGTCAGGCGGGTCGATGCCGAAGGGAGAGCGCTCCACGGCGAGCCTCTCGCGGAACCCGTGGACCGCGAGGAGGTCGTCCCGTTCGAGGCGGTCGCCGGCGACGCGGTTCCATCGCGGGGCGCAGGGATGCCTCGCGATGCGCTCGATGGATCGCTGGCCGCGTGCGTCGAGGAGCGGCGAGGTCCGGCGGACGTCCGCGGAGGGCGTCATTCGCGCGTCGCCTTCGCTGCGGCTTCCTCGGCGGCCTTGCGAGCGATCTCCTCGCGGACGCGCTCCGCCCGCAACGTCGCGGCACGCGTCTCCTCGACCAGGCGCCTGCGCTCCACGCTGTCGAGCGCGGTCTTGCGGTCGGCCGCCTGCTCCTCGGTCTCGCCCTTCGGCCGTAGCCCCAGACGAGCGAGACAGTGACGCACGAGCTCCTCCCGCCGGTCGGGATCCGTCACGAAGCGGAGTGCGTCGACCACGGGCGCGAGGAGGGGCGGCTCCTCGATGAGAAACGCGTGGGCCGCCGCGCCGAGATCGCGGCGGGCCCGGAACCACGTGTCGTGCAAGAGCCAGCACACGACGAGCACGATCCGCATGGCGTTGCGGTCCGCCGGATCGCCGCTGCGAAAGGGAAGGTGAACGTTGGAGATGCCGACGCCACCGAGGTCCGCGACGAGGTCGAAGACGACGGCCGCAACGACGATCCGCCCCGAATCGCCGATGCGTGGCTCCTCGAGGAACTCGGGCGGGCACTCCGCGAGCCGGTGCACGAGCGACGCGAGGTCCGGCCCCTCCTCGGTCACCGCCGCTCCTCCTCGTCGTACGTGCGCTGCGAGAACGCGCGGGCGAAACCGACGAGGTCCTGCCACCCCGCCACGAAGTCCACCCGCCACCCGGCCGCTCGCAGGCGCTGCACGGGTGCATCGTCGCGCACGGGCGTGTTGAGCACCACCGTCCCGCCACCACGCGCGGCGGGGAGCGTTCGTCGCGCCACGTCCCAGCCGGCGATGCCGTTCTCCACGTGCGCCAGCAGCGAGAACAGGTCCGTGTCGCTGAGGAGGAGCACGTGGACGGCGGGGGCGTGGGGCGTGCGCCGGTCGAAGGTGTCGGCCAGCCGGTGCACACCGAAGCCCGTACCGGTACCGAGGTAGCTCGTCAGCATGTCGAGGACGACGCCCTCGTTGCGCGTGAAGTCCGGAGTCGCCACCGTCTTTCCCTTGGGCTCGCCCGAGAGGACCACCTTCACGCGCGCCCCCACACGCAAGGCGCTCAGGCATACGATGGCCCCCGCGAGCGCGGGATACGACGTGAAGACGCGCGGATTGGGCATCGACCCGGAGCAATCGATCCCGACGTAGAGATCCACCGGCGCCCGCCGTGGTTCGCGGCCCGGCGAATCGACCTGGACGCGTTCGAGGGTCGTGACCCCCGGGATGACGTAGGGGCTCCGCACGAGGGTCTCCAGCCAGTCGATCCTCTCGAGCGGGGAGCCGGCGTCCCAGGGGTCGAGCCCCTCGGGCAAAGGTTCCACGGCGCGAGGCGACCGGCGCGTCGGAAACCGCACGAGGTGCGGGAGCGCGCGCTCGCGGTAGTAGCGGGCGGCCACCTCGGAAGGGCTCGCGGTCACGCCCAGCGATCGGAGGATCTCGCCGTACTCCCCCAGCTCGCGCGCGCGACGGAGCGGCGTGCGCCCGTCAGTGCGGGTGCCGGCGTCGGGGACACCGGAAATCTCCGGATCGAACGCCGGATGCACGGCGTCGCCTTCGTCCTCGTCGGGGTCCGCCAGCCCGTCGGGGATGGTGCCGGTCGCGCTCTTCGCTGCGTCGAGGAGCGCCGCGCAGGCGCTCTCCTCTTGCTTCGGATCGAGGTACGGCAGGACGAGCATCGCGAACCGTCCCGCGCCGCGGAGCCAGTTCTTCGCGTAGACGCGCACGAGACGGGCTCCGAGACGCGCGTCCAGCGCCGTGCGCTCGTCGAGCTTCGTGCCCGAGAGTCGCCCCGCGGGGAGCGACCAGAGGATCTCGTAAACGCTCGTGTAGAGGGCCCAGAGACGCGTCGGCGCCCCGTCGCCGCGGAGCGCCTCGTAGACCCCGGAGAGGTCGAGACCCGCCGACCGCTGGAGCCGGTCGTTGACGAGCAGGTCCTCGTAGAGGTTCGCAACCATGGGCGCCGCGGCCTCCTGCCCCGGGAGCCCGCGCCGCGTGCGCGCGAGGACGCGGCCGGCGTCGGAGAGGTCCCCCGGGCAATAAACGTGGTGGCCGATCTCGTGGGCCATGATCTCGAGCGGGAAGGCGGCGAGGCCGCGGGCGTGAATCTGCCGAGCCGAGAGGACGACGGCGTGATCGGTCAAGCGGATCTGCGCGAATGTCTCCTCGAGCCCCTCGCGTGCCTCGTCTTCGGCCGTCATGCACCATCGCGGGGGCGACAGGCGTACGTGCTTGCTCCAGGCCGCGACCGCTTCGTCCCAGCGGAGGCTCCAGGCCTCGCGGATGGCCTCCGCGGTCAAACCCCGTACCCCGTGCATGCCACGATCGTCACGTGGTGCGAGATCGGCTGAGACGCCACGAGGGTCGCGTCGTCCGACGCCCAAGAGACCTCGTCCGCGAGGCCGGGGAACACGCGCGACAGATCGCCTCGGCGGACCTCGCCCCCCGCCCCGAGCATCATCGCACCCCGCGGCGCTGGCAGCGACGACGCGGGGCCAACGGGAACGAGCGACGCCCCGGAGAAGTCGGCGTGGAGCTCGAAGGTACGCTCGCCGTCGCACACGAGGAACGCGCCGTCGCGGATCCCCACGAGCGGAGGTGCGAGGAAGCGCCCCCCGAAGCCGAACCCTCGAAAGCCGCCGATGCGGCAGGTCATGCGAACGCCGAGGGGCCGCTCGATGCCGGCGGCGACGTCGGGCGGCCACGCCCAGCGGTCGTCGCGCAGCCGCCGCGTCACGCGAGCGACCACCACCGGCTCCGTTCCGACGTCGAGACCGACGGCGAGGGCAACGAGATCGGCCGGCAGCGAATCGCACTGCGCGAGCGCTTTCTCGCGCGCATGGGCCACTCCGGACCGCCAGGCGGCGACCATCCCGGCACGGAGCCACGTGTCGACGTCCGGTGCCCGCGCCGCGAGCGCGGCCATGGTGCTGGCCCAGTCCGCGAGCCTGGCACCACGCACGTCGGCGAGAGCCCCACACCCGTGGGCAATCGATGGCACGACCCGCCCGGGCTCGAGACAGAGCATCCGCGGTGCCGCGGCGAGGATCGTTCGCCACGCCACGTCCGCTTCGGGTCGCCGCGCTCCCGCTCCCGTCATCCCCCGCACGACCATTCCCACGGACGCATCGAAGAGCGCGCTCACCACGACGTCGACCGCTGCCGGGTCGTGCGCGTGGACCCCTTGCACGACGGCGTCCAGCGCTCGCAGGGCCGATCCCAGCGCCTCGCCGTCGAGGCCCGGGACGCTCCGGGCGCGGGAGTTGTACTCCGTCCGTCCGCGCGACAGGGCCTCCGCCAGGGGCCCGACGAGCGGCGCGCTCACCTCTTCCAACGCAGCCACCGGAGGTAGTTCGTGTAGCGCTGGTGCATCGACTTGAGCGCGAGCACGTCGTCGAACGTCCTCCCGTACAGCTTGCGTGTATGGCTCCAGTCGTCGAGCAGGCGCTCGATTCGTACGAGGCGCGCGCGGACCTCACCCTCCGGCACCCCTTCGAGGCCGCGCCGGAGCTCGTCGCCCATCACGGCGACCGGGTCGTCGCGGTCGAGATCCAGCTTGTCGTACGCCGCGCAGGAGAGGTCGAAGAGGCGACGGATCCACGAGATGCGGTCGACGCGAAGGCTCGCGTTGTCGGCGGCCTCGAAGAACGGCGAGTCGTGATCGGGGACGAGCTTGTCGTGCAGGACGAAGGGAAGGATCTGCCGCACGTCCTCGAGCGAGACGGCCGTGTCGCCGCGCATGTAGGCCATCGCCTTCACGAACACGAGCGCCGTCATCAGGGCACGCACGCTGAGGCCGTTCTTCGTCGTGGATCCGACGTCCGCCGCGCGGTCCTTGCCGGTGTCGCGCGAGGCCACGAGGTGCCAGTCGACGCCCGACAGCTTCAGCGTGTCCTTGGTGCGGTATTCGAACTGCGCGCCGGCCGGCTCGCAGAGCTCGAACTGGCTCGCGAAGCTCTCGATTCGCCGGCGGATCGCGACCGGAACCGTGATGGCGAGCACCTCGTGGCTCATGCGCTCGAGCTCCTCGGCGGTGAAGACCACCGATGCCGGCACGATCTCCTCGGGCCGAACGCCCGCCTCGATGCGTTCGAGGAGCTCTCCGAGGAAGCGCGTGTTGAAGTGGAGCGCCTTGACGACGAC
Organism: Polyangiaceae bacterium; assembly: GCA_036490515.1. Lineage (GTDB taxonomy): Bacteria > Myxococcota_A > Polyangia > Polyangiales > Polyangiaceae > Palsa-1150. The sequence goes on along the minus strand of DASXDU010000037.1, from coordinate 322,515 downwards.
GTCGATGCGATCCCGCAACGCCTCGATGACGTCGTAGGTCCCGCCGCCGGCGTCGTCGTTGGCGGTGAGGTACCAGGCCGCCTCGGGGCACTCGTACACCTGGTCGTAGACCTCGGCGTAGTTGTCGCCCATCACCGTGAGCAGCGCGCTCTGCGTCCGCGTCGGAATGCGATTGTACTCGTCGATGATCTTGACCCGCATCCCGAGCCACCTTCGCCACGAGATCCGGATGTCGTCGGTGCTCTCGGCGTTCACCAGGTCCTTCGGCAGCGGGTTGCCGAGGAGATCGGCGATCGTCATCTGCGGCTGGCCGTGCTGGATGCCGCGCTTCACGTCGCGGAGCGAATACCCCGCGAGGATCCCCATCAGGATGGCGCTCGCCGTCTTGCCGCGGCCGGGACCGCCGACCAGGAGACACCGCCGGCGGACGGCGAGGTTGAGCAGCGGGAGGAGGACGAAGCTCGAATAGCTCTGCGCCGTCGGCAGCGTGACGCGCGCCCTCGTGTCGCCGAACGTGAACGTCTGCGGAGGCCCGTCGAGATACTCGATGTCGTAGTACGGGCTCAGGATCGCCGCGTTGACGATCCAGAAGTAGGCCTGCCTGAGCTTCTCGTCGAGGCGGGGCCCCTCCGCGACCGGGGGCTGCGCCGACGGGTCGCCCAGCGGCCCCCGGTAGAGGTCCGCGACGTCGAACGCCGTGCTCCCGGCTCCCGTCGCGGACGAGGTGGGGTTGGTCGGCGCCTGCGAAACCTTCCCGAAGTCCGCGCCCATCGTCAGCCCAGGGCCTCGGTGATGCTGGAGCCGAGCTGCTCGCAGCAGGAATCGTACTTGAGGTCGGCGTTGCCTCGCGCGTCGAAGTGGATGCGAACGTTGGTTGCCGTCTTCTCGTGGACGGGACAGCGGATCTTCTCGAGCTTCTTGCCGACTTCCTTCCCGGTCGCCCGGAGCGCCGTGGAGATGCGGGCATCCGTGACCTGCTCGATGGACATCGTGCGGGCGCCGATGGTGACGGTGATGTGGACGGAAAGCATGGACGACAGGAGAGCGCGGACCGCCCCGGCTGCAAAGGGGGCGCTATCATGCGAAGTCGCATGCGACGCGGCCTGGTCCTCGGAGCTCTCGTTCCCGCAATCGTCACCGCCTGCACGTGCGCCCCGGGCACCGCACGCGCCGGAGGAGACGACGTCGCCGCCGCGCAGGTGCTCTTCGAAGAGGGCCGCCGTCTCATGCAACAGCGGGACTGGAACGCCGCCTGCCCGAAGCTCGCCGAGAGCCAGCGCCTCTCGCCCGCGGTCGGGACGGAGTTCAACCTCGCGGACTGCTGGGAACACCTCGGACGCCTCGCGAGCGCGTGGGATGCGTTCATCGAGGTCGTCGACCAGACGCACCGGCGCGGTGAGCTCGACCGCGAACACGCCGCGAAGCAGCGGGCGGAGCTGCTCGAGCCCCGCCTCGGCAAGCTCGTCATCGAGGTCCCCGCGAGCGCACGCGCTCCGGGCCTCGAGGTGCGCCGCGACGGAGCTCCCGTTCGCGACTCCCTCTGGGGCATCGCCGTACCCATCGACGCAGGGGAGCACCTCGTCGAGGCGACCGCGCCTGGCCGCGGCCCCTGGTCGTCGAGCGCGAAGACCTCCGACGGCCGTACCGCGACCCTCCGCGTTCCCGATCTTGCGCCGGGCCTGCCGCCCCCCTCTCCCGCGCCCGTGACTTCTCCCTCTTCCACGCCCACACCCGCCCCCCCGCTCGCTCCCACGCCCGCGTTCGCGTCCGCCCCCGACCACACCGCCGCCTTCCTCGTCCTCGGCGCCGCCGTCCTCCTGGCAGGCGGCGGCGCCCTCTCGCTCTTCGAGCGTCAGTCGCGCGTCGACGCGTACAACTCCGACCCCGGCTGCCCCGGAGTGAATCAGGGGGCGCCTCCCGCGTACTGCCAGGGCTACGTAAACCAGGCGGCTACGTGGAAGACGGTCACCATCGTCTCGTTCGCCGCAGCCGGCGTCGCGCTCGTCGGCGGGGTCGCCCTCTGGATCACCGCCCCCCGGCCGGCCGCCGCACCGGCGTCTTCGTTCTCCTGTGCGCCCGGCCTCGGGTCGATCGGGTGCGGCGGGGTGTTTTGATGCCGCTACATTCTCGCCGATGCTCCCCGGCGAAGCTCTGAATCTGCGCGAGCTCGAGGAGCTCGCGCGCGCGCGGCTCTCTCCCCTCGCATACGACTACTACGCGAGCGGCGCGCACGACGAGCACACGCTGCGCGAGAACGTCGCGGCGTGGTCGCGCATCTCCCTGCATTACCGGGTCCTCGTCGACGTCGCGGCGCGCGACGCGTCGACGACGGTACTCGGGATGCCCGTGACGATGCCCATCCTGGTCGCCCCGACCGCGTTCCACGGCCTCGCGTGCGCGGAGGGCGAGCTCGCGACGGCGCGCGCAGCGTCGCGTGCGGGCACCGTGATGATCCTCTCGTCCCTGTCGAACACGCGCGTCGAGGAGGTCTGCAAGGCCGCCACGGGGCCCGTCTGGTTCCAGCTCTACGTGTACCGCGACCGCGCCGCCACGGCGGCCCTCGTAGCGCGTGCGGAGGCTGCGGGCGCCCGCGCGCTGGTCCTCACGGTCGATGCGCCCTTGCTCGGGCGCCGAGAGCGCGACGTCCGCAACCGGTTCCACTTGCCGGCGGGGCTGCGCGTCGAGAACATGAGCGCCGCCGGACACGGGGACGTCGACATTCAAGGTGCCGAGAGCGGCCTCGCGGCCTACGTCGCGACGAAGCTGGACCCGTCGCTCGGATGGGACGACATCGCCTGGCTCCGGTCCGTGACGCGCCTGCCCGTCCTCGTGAAGGGCCTCGTGCGCCCCGACGACGCGGTACGTGCCGTCGAGCACGGAGCGAGCGGGGTCGTGGTCAGCAACCACGGCGGGCGGCAGCTCGACGGCGCGCCCGCCACCGCCGACGTTCTGGGCAAGATCGTGGACGCGGTCGCGGGCCGCGCAGAGGTCCTCGTCGACGGCGGCATTCGCAGGGGTACCGACGTACTGCGAGCGCTCGCGCTGGGGGCTCGCGCCGTCCTCCTCGGGCGCCCCATCCTCTGGGGGCTCGCGGTGGCAGGGGAAGCAGGCGCGCTCGGTGTCCTCGAGGCGATGCGCGCCGAGCTCGATCACGCGATGGCCCTCGCCGGATGCGCGCACGTCGCCGACGTGACGCGTGAGCTCCTCAGTTCGTGAAGCGCGCCATCATCTCGACGACGCGCGGATCGTCCGGGGCGAGCGCATGCGCACGCTCGGCGGCGGCCTTCGCGTCCTCGAAGCGCCCGAGCGCAAGGAGGGCTCGCGCTCGCCCGCGCGGGTAGTCCGGGTCCTTGGGCTGCGCCTGCTCGCCCGCCTCGAAGCACGCGAGCGCACGCGCGGGATCGCGATCGATGAGCATCAGCCCGAGGGTGTAGCTGCCTTCCGGGTGACCGGGGTGCATGGCCAGCAGACGCTCGAGCGTCTTCACGGCCGTCGGTAGGTCGCCGCGGATGCGCGCGACGTTCGCCACCGCGACGAGTGCCTGCGCGTGCGTCGGCGCGATCGCGAGCGCACGCTGCAGGTGCTGCTCGACCTGCGGCAGGAGCTCCGGCCCGAACGTGCCGGATGCGACGATCTCCACCCCGATCTGCGCGAGCCAGTACCACCCCTCGGGATCGTGCGGACGCACGCGGGTGTGCGCCTCGGCGACGGCGCCGGCGACGTCGGTCTTTTTCCGCGCGCAGAGCCATGGCATGAAGCCGAGGAGCTCCGGCTCGCCGGGGATGGCCTTCGACGCTGCACGAAGCGCCTCGCAAGCGCGATCGACGTCGTCCGTCTCGCGCGCGGCCCGAGCCCCGCGCAGCAGCGCGTCGCGCGCGAACGCCGCCCGGGTGGCATCGTCGACGGTCGCGGGCGAGAAGCCTCCTTCGTGCGTCCACCAGAGCAGGTCGACCGGCTGCGTCGTGCGGAACCGGGCCACGAGGTCCGCGCGCTTCTCCGAGCAGTACGCGTGGTAGTCGAGGTGGTCGATCGCAGCGCGATCGCCGCAGGTCTCGCACGTCGGCGCCGCGTCGGCGTCGGCCACCGCCTGCCGGGCCGCAGTCTCGACGCTGCTCACGAACGAGTCCACGTCCGCGTACGTGACGAGCGCGATGACGGCCGCCGGCGGCCCCGAGGCGACGTGTGCGCGACAGCGATGGCACCACCACGCGCTACGAAAGAAGTCGAACGCGTACGCGCCGTGCTCGCGCGTCATGTTCGCGCGATGGACCAGAGGAGGCACGCCCGCGGGCGGGCGGAGCAGCTCGTTCGCAGGCATCACTTCGCGCCCGTGATCTTGGCCCCCGCGCCGAGGGTAGACGTCTTGCCCGTGATCTTCGCGCCCTGCACGTCGACCTGCGCGTTGCCCATGGCGCTGATGGCGTCGCCGGAGGTCGCCTTGACGCTGCCGCCCTTGATGATGACCTTCGCGTTGCCCAGCGCCTGGACGCCCTGCGGTGCCGTGATGTTCACGCCGTCGAGGGTGAGCTGGCAGGCCCCGCCCGCGGTGACGGCCTGCCCGGAGGCGACGTTCGCGGTGACGTTCTTGAGGACCACGACCTGGCTCGCGCCGCACGTGTAGGTCGACGTGCCATCCCACGACGCCGCAACCGGCGCGCCGTTGCCGGCAGCGGGCATTCCGCCGTTGGCGGTGGCCGCGTTCATCTGGCTGCGGACGTAGAAAAAGAGGACGAGCCCGCCGATCGCAACGAACACGAGAACGATCCCCGTGATGATCCATCCCCAGATGAACCCGGAGATCTTGTTCTTGATGTCCCGCTCCATGCGAGCCGTGGGAATGACGACGTTGACGCCGCCCACCCCCACGACCGTGTTCTTCGCCTGGCGCGGCGCGAAGCCGAGCTGCTGCGCGAACACCGCCGTGAACGCAGGGTCCACCTGCCCGTTCGGGGCGCGCACGTCCATCATCTGGACGTAGTTGGCGTGCCCGCGGGGCTGCACGTGATTGTGCAGCGCGAGGCACTCGGTACAGCGCGCATATTCCTTGTTGGGGCCGGCGTATTCGAAGCGCCATTCGGCGCCGCACTGCTGGCAACGCATCGCCCGAGCATACGGGCAGGCACCGCGCGCTCCATCGCCAAAAGAGACGACATCCCCCGGGGGCCGCCCCGAAGCGGCGCAATCCTCCGCGAGTTCGCGGGATTGGACCGTCCGGAACGTTCACCCCAGGGAAGGGCGAAGCGACGCCCTCAGTCGATCGCAGCCTCTGCGATGGGAGCGTTCGAGGCCGATGGCAGCGGCGGCGGCGTCACACGGTCGTCCTCGACGACCTCGCCGCATTGCAGTGGGCTCCGCAGCGCCATGAACGCCTCGATGCTCCTCTTCGCGGCGTGCCGAAGGTCGACGAACCGCACGCCCATACCGACGCAGCGGCCTTCCTCCTCGAGAGTCCAGGCGACCTCGGCCGGTACGCGAAGGTGCGACTTGAGGAACGTGAGGTCGATCTCGATCCGCGTCCCCACGGGGATCGCAGCGTCCGACTCGATGAACAGGCCGCCCGACGAGATGTCTCGGGTGCGCGCGCTGAAGAAGTTGTGGCCGGACTTGAAGTCGACGTCCACGGCGATCGAGAGGCGGGGGTGCTTGCGGCGGTCGGCGGTGCTCACGGCGGGCCTCCTACACTCCGGAGTACGGCCGGCGTGGCGGAGGACTTTAGGCCCGGGCGGCGAGGACGAGGGCGAAGTCTCCGTCCGTCCACCAGTCGACCAGGTGCATGGCCCCCTGGAAGAGTGTCCGCTCCACGCTCGTCCGCGTGAACTTGCGGCTGATCTCGGTGTGGATCGTCTCCTCTTCCTGGAGCTGGAAGCGCAGGCCCGCCGATCGAAGGTGGACGTGCTGGTGGCGCGACGAGACGAGGTGCATCTCGATGCGCTCGGCAGGCGCGTTCCAGCGGGCGAGGTGGCGAAACGCGTCGACGTCGAAGTCGCCGTTCATCTCCCTCGAGAGGACCGTGAGGACGTTCCTGTTGAACGCAGCCGTGACGCCGGCAGCGTCGTCGTACGCCGCCACCAGCCTGCGCTCGTCCTTGACCAGGTCGACACCGAGAAGAAAGCGGTCCCGCGCGGTCATCAGCCGCGAGACGTCGCGGACCAGGGCGGGCGCCTGCGTCTCGTCGAGGTTCCCGAGGGTGCTCCCCAGGAACGCGAAGAGCCGCGGCCCTCTCGTGGGTGGCGCGGCGATGGCGACCCGGTGAAGATCGTAGGCGAAGTCGCCAACCACCCCGTGGATGGTCAGGCTCGGGTGCTCGGGCAGTATCGATCGGGCGGAAGCGGCGATGGCGGACGGCGCGATGTCGAACGGGACGTACCGAGGCGAACCGCCTCGCGCGCACATGGCCTGAACGAGGAGCCCGGTCTTGCGTGCCATTCCGCTGCCGATCTCGACCAGCGTCCCGGCGTCACTGCGCTCCACGATCTCGGACGCGTGGCGCTCGAGAAGGCCGCGCTCGGCTCGCGTGAGGTAGTACTCGGGCAAGTCGCAGATTGCGTCGAACAGACGCGAGCCCACCTCGTCGTAGAAGTACTTCGGCGGGAGCGAGCGCGGAGCCGTGCCGAGCCCGGCGCGAACCTCGCGGGCCATGACGGAGAGCCGGTCGTCCGTGCGACCGCTCTCGAGGATCTCCAGTCGGGCGGTCCCCACGTGCCGGCGTTCGTAGCTCATCATGCCTCAGGCGCACAGCAAAACCGGGCCCTGTGCACTAGCGACCCACATCGTTACGATCGATGCGATGGTCCGGATCGCCGTTGCGGTCGCAGCGGTGGCCCTCGTCGTTGCGTGCGTCGCGTGCACCGCATGCCGCCACGGCGAGGTCCCGGCGGAGAGTGCCAGCGTGGATGCCGGGTCCGGAGGCAGCGCGAGCGGGGCGCCGGAGGCAGGCGCGAGTCCGCGCGCGGCTCCGACCGCCGGCCCCATCGTCCAGGTGGCGGATGACGGCAAGACGTTCGCCCTCGCACGCGGAGGCGTGCTGACGTTCTCGCTGGCGCGCAGCGCCGGGACGGGCTTCGAGTGGTCGCCAGCGCCGCTCGACGGCGGCGTGCTCATGATGCAGGGGGAGCGGGCGAGCGAGCGCACGTCCGACGAGCCGGGCGCCGCGAAAAACGACGTCTACCGGTTCCTCGCAGGGGAGCCAGGCACGGTCACGGTCGAGATGCAGCTCCGGCGGCCCTGGGGCGACCAGCCACCGGTCAAGACGCTGCGCGTCGTGGTCGAGGTCCGCTGACGCCGGGCGCTCGCCGCCAGGAAGTGGCCGCGCGGCGCGCCCCATGGGAAACTGCATGCAATCGGCGGCTCGAAGGACCGCTCGTCGATGCGTCGTACCCTGGCGGGGCTGTCGCTCCGGATGCTTCCTCTCGTTCTGGCGTGGGTCGCGTTCCGCCCCGGGCCGCCGCCGAGGCCTGCCCCCGCTCCGCCCGACGAGATGCCCCTCGCCATGGCCGTCACCCCGGTACCGCCGTGCTCCGACGGCATGGTGCTCGTCGACGGCGACTACTGCGACGAGGTCCAGGAGATCTGCCTCAACGAGCGCCCCAAGCCGCGCGTCGGCTGCCTCGAGTACCAGGCGCCCACCGTGTGCACGGGCACGCAGCGCCACATGCGCTTCTGCATGGACAGGTACGAGTACCCGAACCACGAAGGCGAGAAGCCGGCCATCATGCAGTCCTGGTACGACGCCGAGCGGACGTGCCACGGCATCGGCAAGCGCGTCTGCAGGAGCCGCGAGTGGACGCTCGCGTGCGAGGGGCCCGACCGGTGGCCTTTCCCTTACGGCTACGTCCGCGACAGCAAGGCGTGCCACATCGACGATCTCGGTCCGATGATCGACGAGAAACGCTTCTACTCCGCCGACCAGGAGAAGGAGATCGAGCGCATCGATCGCCGTGAACCCAGCGGGGCGCGCCCTGGCTGCGGCAGCCCGTACGGCGTGTTCGATCTGACCGGCAACGTCGACGAGTGGACGACGAACGAGAGCGGCATCCCCGATCACGGCATGCTCAAGGGGGGGAACTGGGGCCAGTGGAGGAACGCGTGCCGCCCCGGCACGAACGGCCACGCAGCCTGGTTCCGCTACTACCAGACTGGCTTTCGCTGCTGCACGGATGCAAAGGACGACGCCGAGGCCGGAAAAACGCCGTAGAATCATCGCGCTTGATTCTCCCCCGAGGATCGGGCTCGCTGAACGCAGATGGTCGACGCGCGCAGACCCGCGGCCGCGGGTGTGTTCTATCCGGCGGAGCGAGAGCTCCTCGCGCGGACCGTGCGCGCCCTGCTCGACGTACCGCCCAGTTCGAAGCCGGGGGCGCGCGCAGCGAAGCCTCTGCGGGGGATCGTCGTCCCACACGGGATTGTCGGCGTCGCCGGTGTCGTCTCGGCCGCCGGGTGGACACGCGTGGCCCGGCAGGCCGAGCGATTCCACCGCGTGCTCCTCCTCGGTCCGGCACACCACTCGCAGTTCGCCGGCGTCGCGGCTCCCTTCGCCGACGCCTTCGCGACGCCGCTCGGCGCGGTCGAGGTCGATCGCATCGCCATCGAGACCGCGCGTCGCTTCCCGCAGCTCCTCGTCAGCGACGAACCGCACGCGCAGGAGCCGGCCCTCGAGGTGCACCTTCCCTTCGTGCAGCTGATCTTGCCCAGCGCGACCATCGTGCCCCTCCTCGTCGGCGAGGCGGACGACAACGAGACCGCGGTTCTCGTCGAGTCGCTCTGGGACGATCGCACGTTGCTCGTCGTCTCCACGGACCTCAGCCACTACCACGACGCCACGACGGCCCAGCGGCTCGACCGGGCCACAGCGGACGCGATCGAGGCGCTCGACGGGAGCCCCATCCAGGAAGATCAGGCCTGCGGTCACGCGGCGCTCCGCGGGGTCCTCCTCGTCGCGCGCACGAGGGGCTTGCGCGCAGCGCGCCTCGATCTACGTCATTCGGGAGAGTCCTCCGGTGAGCTCGGCGAGGTCATCGGCTTCGGAGCCTTCTCGTTCGCATGACGACCCGCAAGAACGTCTCGCAGGCCATCGACACGGCGAGCCCGCAGCGGAACTTCACCCTCGCCACCGAGGAGCGCGTTCGCGCGATCGCCGCGGGTGCGCCGGCCTTCACGAAGCGGCTGCGCGCGATCGAGGACCTCGAGGAGGGAATCGTCCGCGTCATCGTCGAGCGGTGCCGCGAGGCGGCGCCGGGCACGAGCAGGGAACGCCTCACCGCGCACGCGCGCGCGAGCGCGCCGCTCCGGGCGCTCGAGCGGCTCAACGATCTCGTGGGTCGCCACAACCGTTACTACCCCATCGAGGCGAACCTCCCGATGCGTCCCCCGACCGGGGAGCTCATGGACCGTACGGGCGAACGCTGGCGCCCCATGCCGCTGCGTTCTCTCGAAGAGCTCGTCGCGCGTGCGCTCGCGCGGCTCGTCGCGGCGGGTGAGTGAGGCTTCGCGCCTGATGCTCGCGGGCATCAAAAGCCTCAGGCTGCTGCCATGCCAGGCACGGGTACGCCGCGTGCGCTGCGCCGTAACGATTGCCGTTTCGGTCTTTTGCTCGACCATGGCACGGCACTGACATAGGTTGGGCGCCCAACGGAGGTGCTCATGCTGGTTCCGACGATGGCGTTTGCGCTCTGGATCGTCTCCCTGCCCACGACACAGCCGCCGGTATCGCTCGACGGTCTGCTGGCGGGCAGCGCGAAGCTCGACGCCACCGGCGAGCGCGTGAAGCCCAAGCTCATCACGCCGGAGCTCGTCGACGTCGCCGGCAGCTACCTCGATCTCCCCATGGGAGCCGAGCGCTTCCTCACACTCCATGGCAAGCGCTACGTCTTCGTCCTCGAGCAGCACTACCACCCGCCGGGGTACGTCGGCGGCCCGACGGGCTACCACAAGGGCGTCACCGTCTACGAGGTGCACGCCACGGAAGACGCGACGGGCGAGTCGTCCCCCACGTCGGAGCGCTGACCCCTCCAGGCCGCGCGCTCCGCCGGCCTCTCGCATGTCCCGGGTCGCGCCATTCGCCGCGTTCGAGCCCCTCGCAGTCGGTCCCCGTGGGCGCGTGTTCGTCCTCACCGGCGCGGGGATCAGCGCCGAGAGCGGTATCCGCACGTTCCGCGACGCGGGAGGTCTCTGGGAGAGCTACCGCTTCGAGGAGGTCGCATCGCCGGAGGGGTGGGCCGCCCACCCCGAGGCCGTGTGGCGCTTCTACGCACAGCGCCGCGCCCAGGCCGCGACGTGCGAGCCCAACCCGGCGCACCGCGCGCTCGCTGCGCTCGAGACAGCCATCGGCGACCGCCTCTTTCTCTGCACGCAGAACGTCGACGATCTCCACGAGAAGGCTGGCTCGTCGCGCCTCCTCCACATGCACGGGGAGCTCTTCAAGAGCCGCTGCGAGTCGTGCACGCGGTCGCCGTTCGCCGACCGGGTCGCGCACGTGACCATCCCGGGATGCAGCTGCGGCGCGCGCATCCGCCCGCACATCGTGTGGTTCGGCGAGGTCCCGATGGGCATGGACACGATCGCCGGCGCGCTCCACGCGTGCGACGTCTTCGTCACGATCGGCAGCAGCGGGGCGGTGTACCCGGCAGCAGGCTTCGTCGCCGCGGTGAAGGGCCGCGCGAAGACCGTCTACGTCGGCCCCGAGGCGCCCGACAACGCCCGCTCGTTCGACGAGTGCCGCCTGGGCAAGGCCGGCGACGCCGTACCGGGCCTCTTCGCCTCGGCCGTCCCCTGAGCAGCGGGCCGAGCGCTCACCCGCCGGTCTCGGTCACACCGGGTCCCGCCGCTTGAGCGCGACGAGTAGCACCACGAGCATCGCCAGCGTCATCCCGCACAGCACCGCCGACGGCAGCCAGATCTGGTCCCACTCGGTGAACCCCCAGGCGCCGTTGATCGAGTCGCTCGCCACCTGCGCGATCGCGCACTGAAACCTCCCGTTCTGCACGAAGTCCGGGAGGCTCGTCAGGTCGGGCTTGTGGAGGTCGATGTTCCACGCCACGTCGTTCGCGATCGCCATCCGCTCGCTCGCGATGGCGCCCTCGAAGCCCCAGCGCGACGGCATGACGTACATGAGCGGCCTGAGGTTCGGGTTCGTCGTCATCGGCACCATCAGGCCGCCGAGCACCACCTGCGGGATGAGCGCGATGGGCGTCAAGGCCATCGCGGCCTCGGCCGAGGACACCATGGTCGACACGCAGAGCCCGAGCGCCGTCGCGTTGACCGCGAGGGCCACGAGGTTCCCGAGCTCGTAGGCGAACGCGAGCGGACCGCCGTTGAAGCCGAGCGCGAAGAAGACGATCCCGAGCAGCATCGCGCACTGCAGGACGCAGAAGAAGCTCAGGAGGATGAACTTCGAGAGCACGTAGTTGAGCAGCCGCAAGTTCACCATGCGCTCGCGCATGTAGATCGCGCGCTCGGTCACGATCTCGCGCGCCGCGTTGCTCGTCCCGAACCAGACGCAGCTCACGACGACGAAGAACATCGCCGCCGTGTGGTCGGTGGTCGGCTGCATCGTGTTGAGCAGGTTGGTCGTCGCGCTCTGATCCATCGAGTTCTTCTTCGACAGCTCCTGCAGCGCGCCGAGGCACCAGTAGGGGACACCGGCGGTCTGCCCCCCGAAGACGAGCCACAGGAGGACGCCGATGATGGGCGCCTGGAGGAACATGATGGCCGCGCCCATCCGGTCGCGGAGCTTCACGCGCCAGTAGCGAGAGAGCAGGAGGCCGAGCTGCCGGATGACGGCCACGTCGGCGCGATGGGGGACGCCGCGCGCGGCGGGGGCCGTGCCGATGGCGCGCCGACCGGAGTACATCTGCTGGAAGAGGGGGCTCCGGAGAAACTCCTCGCGCCACGCGCGCGACGCCGCCAGGCGAGCCTCTTGCCGGAGCGCGGCGGGGTTCGAACGCTTCAGCTCGTCGAGGACGAGCCGCTCGCGCGCGTTCAGCATGTCGAACATGTCGCGCGGATTGTCGATTCGCTTGCCCGCCGCGCCCGAGCGGCTCTGGATGGTCGCGAAGAACGAGTAGGCGGCGTCGCCCGTCGGCCCGAAGTACGTCGGAATGCCGCCGTACCCCATGATGAAACCGAGGTTGAACTTCTCGAACTCGTCCTTCGCCGGCTGGTGGATCGTCATGACGATCGTCTTGCCGGTCTTCTTCGTGAGGTCGGCCAGGAGGCTGATGAGCGCCGTCGTGTCGTCCGCGGCGAGGCCGCTCGTCGGCTCGTCGAGGAAGAGGATGACCGGATCGGTCACGAGCTCGAGGGCGATGTTCACGCGCTTGCGCTGCCCGCCGGAGAGCACCTTCTTCTCGGGCTTGCCGATCTGCAGGTTGCGCACCGCCTCGAGCCCGAGATCGCGCAGCGTGTCGTCGACGCGGCGATCGATCTCGTCCTCCGAGTAGTCGGGAGGAAGTCGGAAGCGCGCCGAGTACTTCACGGCCTCGAAGACCGTGAGCTCGGGATGGACGATGTCGTCCTGCGGGACGTACCCGATGCTGCCGCGCAGCGCGTCGTAGATCGTGTAGAGGTCTTCGCCGTTGATCCGGACCTGGCCGCTCGTCGGCGGGAGGTACCCGTTGAGCGCGAGCAGGAGCGTCGTCTTGCCCGCGCCCGACGGGCCCATGAGCGCGATCATGTCGCCGGGCAGCGCCTTGAACGACACGTGGTCGAGCAGGACCTTCATCTGCGACTTGTCGTCCCGGTCGGGCACCTCGAGGTAGAGGTCCCACGCCTCGATCTCGTAGAGCGGCTTGCCGGCCCAGTTGGCCTGGTCCTCGACCACCACGTTGACGCGGCTCTCCGCGATGTGGATGAGGAGCGGCATCGGGCCGATGAAGACCTTCTCGCCGTTGGCCACGGGCGCGCGCTGCCCCGAGGGGAGGCGCTGGCCGCGGACGTACGTGCCGTTCGCGCTCCCGCGGTCCTCGAGGAAGAGCTGATCGCCCGCCTTCACGATCTGCGCGTGCTTCGACGACACCTGCGGATGGTTGACGACGATCTGGTTGTCCGGCGTGCGGCCGATCGTGATGACGTTCGACGCGAGGTCGTCGAGCTTCAGCTCCCCGATGACGGTCCGGTGCTTGCGCGGCGCCGGGCCGCCTCCCCCTTCGAGCCCCGCTTGCGACGCGGAGAGCTGGTTGAGCTGCGCCGTCGGGGGCTGCACGGCGGGTGCCGCTGCGGGCACACCGGCGAGCCCACCCTGCGCGACGTGCGCGAGGAGCACGACCGGCACGGGGACGGGGCCGAACGCCACCACGCCGTTCGGATCGATGGGCGTGGGCTGGTTCGGAGGGATCTGCTGCCCGCCGACCCACGTGCCGCTCGTCGAGCCGTGATCGACGACCATCATCCGGTCGAGCATCACGGTGGCGTGCTGACCGCTCACCGCGCCCTGCGAGAGAACGAGCGACGACCGCGCGGCGTCGCGGCCGACGACGACCTGCCCGCGCGGCGGCTGGAGCTGCCCGGGCGACATGAGGAGCGAACAGATCGCCGCGTGCGCGAGGGGGACGGGCACGCCGCCCACGGTGAAGACCGTGCGGAAGTCGAAGGGAACCGGCTGCTGAGGCGCGAGCTGCGCGCCGTTCGCGGTCGAGGCGCCGGCGCCGAGGTCGACGAACGAGAGCTGCCCGCTGCGCTTGACGACGAGGGCGTGGCGCGGGGCGACGCCGTGGGCGGCGATCACGACGTCGCAGTCGGGCGCGCTGCCGATCGTGATCTGTTCCTTGCCGAAGGCGAGGGCCATGCGGGACCGTATCTTACGGAGTCTGCCAGGCGGGCGATCAGGAAGATCGAGCCCGCCTCACGGTAGGTTGGACATCGCCGCGTCGTCGCGCGCGGGGGGGCCCGAGGACGCGGCAACGGGCGTCCACGTCGACCCGTCGAACGTCCACGTGTCGCCGAGGTCCGCCGTGTCGAAGCCGCCGAACAGGACCACCTCGGAGCCCAGGCTCGCCATGGAGTGGCCGATCCGTGCGTCGGGGCCCGTCGCGGGCGAGACAGCCCACCCCGCGCCGTCGAAGACCCACGTGTCACCCTGATGCGTCGTCCCGTCCGTCCCGCCGAAGAGGACCGCCTTCGAGCCGAGACTCGCCATCGCCGTCGAGTAGCGTGCGCTCGGGCCGGTGCCCGTGACCGGAGTCCACGTCGCGCCGTCGAAGAGCCACGTGTCGCCGAGGTCGTCGCCGCTCTCGTCGAGTCCTCCGAAGAGGACGACCGCGTTCCCGAGGGACGCCATCACGTGATCGTAGCGAGCGGGCGGCCCGCTGCCCGGCACCGACGTCCACTTCGTCCCGTCGAAGGTCCAGGTGTCGCCCAGTGGTGTCGCGCCGTTGTAGCCCCCGAACAGCACCACGACGCTGCCGAGGGTCGCCATCGCGTGCCCGCCGCGGTGCTGCGGGCCGGACGCCGACGATTGGGTCCAGAGCGATCCGTCGAACGTCCACGTGTCCCCGAGCTCGCCGGGACCCGTGTCGTCGAACCCGCCGAACATGGCTGCGACGACGCCCACGCGCGCCATCGCGTGGACGTACCGCGTCTCCGGCAGCTCCAGCTTCGACGTCCACGTCGCCCCGTCGAAGACCCACGTGTCGCCGAACGGCGTTCCACCCGACTGGCCGCCGAAGAGGACGACGTGTCCGCCCGTGGGTCCCCCGTCGAACGATCCGTCGAAGCCACCTCCCGCGTCGCCTCCGCTCGCGTCGGCTCCCCCGCCCTCCACGCCGCCGTCGCTTCCCCCGCCGCCGTCCCCCGCCCCGGCGTCACCGCCCGTGCAGCTGCCCGCGGTGCAGGCGCCGCTACCGCAGGCGAGGCACCCCTTCCCGCCGCTCCCGCACGCACTGCTCGCCGTTCCGCCGAGGCACTGCCCCGCGGAGCAGCACCCGTCGCACGAGCTCGCGTCGCAGGCGCACGCGCCCGATTCGCAGTGGAGCCCCGTCGCGCACGACCCCGACGCGCACGTCCCGCCGCAGCCGTCGTCCTGCCCGCATGCCGCGTTCGTGCACTCCGGCGTGCAGCCGCAGACGCCCGGCTGGCCTCCCCCTCCGCACGCGAGTGGGCTCGCGCATTGATCGCCGCTGCAGCACGCCTGGCCCTTGCCTCCGCACGATCCGCACGCGCCGGGACCGCACGTCGACCCGCTGCAGCACCCGGAGCACGACGCGGCGTCGCATACGCAAAGGCCGCTCACGCAGTGCAGCCCCTGGCCGCAGGCCCCGTCCGTGCAGACGCCACCGCATCCGTCGTCGTCACCGCACGCCTTGCCGGCACACGTGGGCACGCAGCCGCATGCCCCGGACTGCCCTCCACCCCCGCACGACAGCGGCGGCGCGCAGGTCTGGCTCGCGCAGCACCCCTCGCCGTTGCCCCCGCACGTCCCGCAATCGACGCCGCACGTGGTGCCCGACGCGCAGGCCGTGCAGGCGACGCCGCCCTTGCCGCACGCCGTGGCGACGTCCCCGCTCGTACACGCGCCGTTCGCGCAGCACCCGGCGCACGACGTCGCGTCGCACGTGCAGAGCCCCGCCACGCACCGGAGCCCCTGCCCGCAGGAGCCGGCCGTGCACACGCCGTCGCATCCGTTCGACTCTCCGCACGCCTTGCCCGCGCAGCTCGACGTGCACGGCCCGGTCCCGCAGACGTTGGGCGCTCCTCCACCGCCGCAGTCCTGGCCGATGCTGCATCCGCCGCAGTCGACGAGCTCGTTGCAGGAGTCGAGGAGCTCGCCGCACTTGCCCTGGCACGTCGCGAGCTGGGTAGGACAGCTCCCGCCCGCGTCGGCGTCCGTCGTCAGCGCTGCGTCGGCGTCCGCGCCCCCGTCGGCCGAAGGGCGCCCGGAGCTGCCGTTCTTGAAGGAACCGCACGCCCCCACGAGCGCCATGACGAGGGCGCAGGTGAAGGCGAGCGCGGGCAGTCTCGAGACGGGCACGCTGGCCTAGGTATACGCGGCGGAAGCGCCTGGCACCCCCCGCCGCGGGAGCCCCGCAGCGTCGTACACGGCGTCGACGACGCGCATGTTCGCCACGGCGTCCTCGGGCGTGGTCGGGACGGGCGCGCCGTGGAGGACGCGCGCGGCGAAGGCGCGGAGCTGGTGCTCGTAGGTCGAAGCCGAGGGCAGGCGCTCGACCCGGGTCCCGTCGGCGGTGCGAATCGCGAGGCGGTGCGTGACGACGTGCGGCGCGACCGGGTTGAGCACGCGCATCTCGCCGCGATCGCCCACGACGCGCGCCGAGATGTCGAGGAGGCGCGCCGAGAAGAGGGAGCAGCGGATGCGCCCGGTGCGGCCGTCGGAGAACGCGACCTCCGCGGTCATGCAGCGGTCGACGCCCGGCGACGAGAGCTTCGCCTCGGCGTGCGTCACCGTGGGCTCGGCGCCGGCCAGGTGCCGCAGCATGTGAATGCCGTAGCACCCGGTGTCCATCGTCGCGCCGCCGCCGAGCGCGAGGTCGAACCGGATGTTGCCCGGGACCGGGAGCGGCACGCACATGTTGGTCTCGATGCGTTCCACGCGCCCGAGCGTCCCGTCCGTCGCCACGGCGATCATCCGCGCCGCGAGGGGGTGGAAGCGCCAGTGGAAGGCCTCCATGAGCACGCGGCCGGTGCGCCCGGCGACCTCCGCCATGTGCTCGGCCTCTGCGGCGTTCGACGCGACGGGCTTCTCGCAGAGCACGTGCTTGCCCGCCTCGAGCGCGCGGATCGCCCAGCGCGCGTGGAGCGAGTTCGGGAGCGGCACGTACACCGCGTCGATCGCCGGATCGTCGACGAGCGCGTCGTAGCTCGCGAGCACGCGATCGATGCCGTGACGTTTCGCGAAAGCTCGCGCCTTCGCCTCGTCGCGGGCGGCGATCGCCACGACCTTCACCTCCGGGACCTTCTTCGCGGGCGCCGTCAACGCCACGGGCACGATCCGCGCAGCCCCGAGAACTCCGATGCGCAGGCGACTCACCCGGGAGAGGAGAGCCGCAAAGCCACGAAGCCGCAAAGAATAAGAGGGGGGTTACAAACGTGCGCGCAGCTTGCGCAGGACGGGAACGTCGGCGGGTGGGAACTCCTCGTCGCGGAGGTCGTCGCACGCGGACCAGCGGAGCGCTGCGACGTCGAGGGGCTGCGGGTCGGGTGAGGACGCCGTGCGTGCGGCCTCGAAGAAGAGGAGGAGCACGGCCTTGTCCGCGTCCTCGTAGCGGTGGAACGTCACGTCGAGGATCTCGCCCACCGTGGTCTCGATCCCGAGCTCCTCGCGGAGCTCGCGGCGAAGCGCCTCGCGCGGGTCCTCGCCCGCCTCGACCTTCCCACCGGGGAACTCCCACGCGCCGGCCAGGTGCGTTCCCGCCTTGCGCTGCGTGACGAGCACGCGGCCGCCCTCGACCACCACGGCCGCGGCGACGACCACCGTCTTCAATGCAGCTTCGCTCCGACCATCGCGATCACGGGGAGGCCTCCCTGCGCCGAGGTGAGCACGATCGACGCCCCGTCGCTCGTCACGGCCCCCGTCCCGAGAAGGCCCCACGCTCCCCACGGCGGAGCGGAAGCCGCCGTGGCCGGGTCCGTCCCGTTCGCGTAGACGTCGACGGCCGCACCCGCGGGCCACTTCGGATCGTTCGAGAGGGTGAGCTGCGCGGGAGGGACGAGCGTCGTGTTCAGCGGCGCGAGCCCCCACGCGGACGTGACGCCTCCCGCGAGGCTCCCCGGCAGCTGGTTCGCCGCGACGGGTGCAGCGCGGAACAGCTGCGCGTCGGGCGTCGTGTGCTCCACGTCGAAGGTGACCGTCGTTGCGTCGAGGGTGAGGCTCACGGGACCGGACGACACGGTGCCGCTGCCGCTCGCGAGGAGCGACCCGGTGCCCGGCAAGCGCACGATGGTCACGCCGCCCACCGAGAAGCTCGGGCCCGCTCCCGTGAGGAGCGCCGCGAACGGCACGTACGCAGGATCGGAGAACACCTTGAGCGCCGGCCCTGCGAACGGCAGACACACGGCGAGGTCGACCGTCCCGTCCGCAGCCGTCTTCACCGGCTCGCTGCAGAGGTTCGTACCGCACACGAACACGGGCAGCTCCGCGACGGGCGACCCGAGGGTGTCGCGCATCGTGGCGTGCATCGTCGTGACGCACTCCTGCCCCGCGATCGGCTGCTGCACGCACGCGCTCGCGGCCAGGCATGCCGGCGGCTCGTCGCCCGGCGAATCCGTTCCCGCGTCCGCGCCTCCCGCACCCGCCCCCGACGACGAGGAGCACGCCGCGAGGAGCGTCCCCGCGGCCCATGACGTCCTGCGCCAGACGCGCCGCCGGGGCCGGGCCACGGGAACATTCTACCGTCTTTTCCGCGCTCGCCGGCCGGGACCTTGCGGTATCGTCCCGGCGCGCGTTTTCCAAGCGCACCAGCGAGCGAGCAGCGACCCATGAACAACGCGTTCCCCGTCGAGGACGGCAATTTCAAGCGCGGCGCCACCAAGCCGATCCTCATCATCGTCGGCCTGCTCATCGTCGCGGGCGCGGTCGTCGCGATCCTCCTCAGCATGCACGGCGAGGCGCAGACGCTCACCAAGGAGCAGGTGAACAAGGAGATCCTGGACATCCAGCTCCTGCCCAAGGCCGAGCAGACGCCGCGCTGGCGCAAGTGGGCCGAGGCCGACAACGAGTATCGCCTCGAGCAGGAAGCGTACATGCACCTGTCGTGGGCGAAGGACACGCAGAGCATCCCCGCGATCATCAAGGGCCTCTCGTCGGTCGATCACACCGTGCGAGGGACGGCCGCGATGGCGCTTGCGGGGTTCGGGACGCCGGCTGCCGACTCCGCGAAGCCGGCGCTGCTCAAGGCCCTCGGCGAGGCGACGAGCGCCGACAAGCCGCAGGTCGCGTGGTCGCTCGTGGCGCTCCACGAGCCGAGCGCGTTCGACACCGTGCTCGACGAGTACCGGCAGGGGCACCTCGCGACGGTGCAGCGGCTCGACGGCTACCCGGCGTTCGACCCCGACATGCTCGCGGGCCTCGTACCCATCGAGAAGATCGCGTCCCTCGCGGGCGACCCCAGCGACAGCGTGCGGCAGCTCGTCGCGACGACGCTGTCGAAGAGCGCCGACCCGAAGTGGACCGACGCGCTCATCAAGCTCGTGGGCGACAAGCAGGTCGAGGTGGCGCGCGAAGCCGCGGTGGGCCTCGGCAAGATCGGCAGCCCCGCGTCGACCAAGCCCCTCGTCGACGCGCTCAGCAAGGCCGACAAGCCATCCCGCGAGAAGTTTCTCCAGGCGCTCCGCGACGGCATCGGCACGAACGGGCTCGTGCTCGCGCTCCAGACGGTGCAGCACACCTCCGCCGAGACGGAGAAGTTCCAGACGAAGCAGCTCTTCGACATGATGAAGGAGCTCGAAGACCCGCGCGGCGGAGACGCCCTCTACGCGTACATCCAGACCAACCCCAAGCCGCACTGGAAGTACGAGGCGGCGATGCGCATGGCGGAGATCGGCGACGTACGCGCGGCCGAGGTGCTCGGCTGGCGCATGCAGCAGGACCCGCTCAAGCTCTACAACGACGTCGACTGGCCGGAGCTCCGGCGCGACGACAACGAGCGCGTGTACGCGGCTCGGCACCTCGCCGATCTGGCGGTCATCCACCCGGAGAAGAAGGACTACCTCATGAAGGTGGCCGAGCCGGGCGTCCTCTACTGGGTCGACCCCGAGAACAAGCCGCAGCCGCACGCGAACGGCATGCGCTTCCTCGCGGCGGTGGGCTCGCAGCGGGCGATCCCGATGCTCGAGAAGTGGGCGGACCCGAAGGACCCCCTCCCCAAGGAGGGCGCACAGCCGCCGTTCCCCGAGGCGTGGGCGACCGCCCAGAGCGCGCTCCGCTACCTCGGGCAGACGAAGGACCCCGGCCGCGGGTGGCAGATCCTCGAGAAGCAGCTCCACCGCCGCAACCACAAGCTCGACGTCTCGTGGGACTCGCTCATGCAGGGCGGCCTCACGATCCTCGGCATGACGCTGCGCGCGATCGGCGTGGGCTCGTCCGACGGGTTCGCGATGTGGGGCGACTCCAAGGCCTACGACGACCTCGTGAAGTACGCCGAGGACCCGATGGAGAACGAGCAGGCGCGCATGGAGGCGTGCTTCGCGCTCTCGTGGGTGGCGGCCGACGACCAGATGAAGGATGTCGTGAAGAAGATTCACGACAACACGAAGACCGACCCCAAGTCGAACTTCATGCGGCAGTGCTACCTCGAGACGGTCATCCACCGCCCCGTGCCCGACGCGACGGCGGGCCTGGTCGATCTCCTCACGACGAGCGTCCCGGACATCGAGGTGCGCCACCAGATCGCGCGCGCCATCGGCATGGGCGGCATCACCCGCAACATGATCCAGCCCATCTTCGACAAGCTGAAGGACATCAACCTCAAGGCCGACGCGGCGCTCGCGCTCGTCCTCGGGGCGGACTCCGACACGGCCTCGCGCGCGATCGCTACGTACAACGACGACGGCGTCCCGGCCGAGGCGATCGAGGAGCTGAAGGACCTCTACAACAAGACGTTCGGCTACTGGAGCGACCGCAACTACGAGACCGGGGACATCGCGCGCTGGGTCGAGAACGCCGAGGCCATCGCGCACGTGAAGGTGCACGACCAGCTCCAGGACTGGCCGCGCATCATCCTGGGCCGGAACATCGTCGAGTCGATCGAGATCGACAACGGCCCGCACTCGATGACGCGCGTGCAGCTGCGAGCGCGCCTCCTGGCGGACGCGAAGGGCAACAACGCCGTGAAGCGCGACGAGGCGATCCACATCCTCAAGTTCACCAAGGAGAAGGGCGTGCTGATGGCGCTGCGCAGCGAGCCCGGACCCCTCGGCGAGATGGCGCGGCAGGCGTTCTTCGAGGTCATGAACCCGAAGGCGGCGGCCGAGTCGGTGCCCGAATCGCCCAAGGCACAGAAGCAGAACGCGGGCTCGCCTCCGGCCGGCTTCGCGGGGTCGAACGTCATCCCGCACTGAGATGACGCGCGCGTCCGCGATGGTCGCGGTCGCCGCGGCGGGGCTGTGTCTCGGAGCCTGCGGTCCCGCCGCGCCGGCGAAGTCGCCCAAGGCGAAGGTGAGCGTCACGAACGTGACGGTGCCGCCCGGGACGACGCTGGTGCAGGCGTGCACGCCGAGCGGTCCGGAGCTCTGCTTCAACGCGATCGACGACAACTGCAACGGCGTCATCGACGAGGGCTGCGGCGAGCAGACCGGGCTCCTCCAGTTCACCATCGCGTGGAGCGCGTCGCAGGCGGACGTGAACGTCGGGCTGACGACGCCCGCGGGCGAGCACGTACCCAACGAGCGAACGCGGTCGACCGCGAGCGGGTTCCACCTGGACCGGGACTGTCCGTCGGACGACGGATGCAACGGGCAGAACGTCGAGAACGTGTACTTCGACGGGATCGAGCCGCCGCACGGGCACTACACGGTCGACGTCGTCCTCGCCGATCTCCACGGCGCGGACTCGCCGGTGAAGGTGCGCTTCGGGGCGCGTCTCGGGAACCGCACGGTCGGGTTCGACGTGGACCTCGCGCCGGGGGATGATGCGAAGAAGACCTTCGCGTTCGATGTTCCCTGACGCCGCACGCTTCGCGTTCCCCTTCGTCCTGCTCGTCCTCGGCGCACGTGCCCACGGGGCCTGGGGAGTGGCGTACCCGCCGGCCGACACGAGCGCGCCGCGACCTGCGATCGTCTACCTCCACGGGATGTGGGCGAGCCCGGAGGATTCGTGCGGGCTCTTCGAGCGATCGGCGACGGCGCACGGGTTCCTCGTGTGCCCGCGCGGGAACGCGCCGCTCGACGACGGCAAGATGTGGGCGGGGACGTACGCGAGCGTGGCGCCGAACCTGCGCGCGGCGCTCGACGCGGCGGCGAGGGGGCCGGGCGTGCTGGACCGGTCGGCGCCGGGCACGATGATGGGGTACTCGAACGGGGCCTACTTCGCGGCGGAGATCGCGCAAGCGGAGGCGGGCAAGTGGTCGGGGCTGGTGCTGCTGTCGATGCACCTCGAGCTGGACCCTGCGCGGTTGAAGGCGGCGGGAGTGAAGCGGGTGGTGCTCGGCGCGGCCGACAAGGACGGCGCGCGGGATTCGATGAAGGCGCTCGCCGCCAAGCTCGACGCGGGGGGCGTGACTTCGCGTTTCGTCAGCCTCGGCCCGGGAGGCCACGAGCTCCCGGCGGACCTGGACGCACGGATGTGCGAACCGATCGCGTGGGTGCGCGAGGCGAGCGCCGCGGCCTGCGCTCGATAGGGCCGCGCGCCGCTCAGTCCCAGGTGGGATCCGCCTTCGTCGGGCAGTTGCACCCCGTGAGATCGATGTGCACGTATCCCGCGGTCAACGATCCTGTGGTCCCCTTGTACATCCAGACGATGCACGGCCCGCCCGTGTCGGTCAGGTCGTCGTACACCGCATCTTGCACCGTGCCGTTCACGGAGCACGACGTGGATCCCGTGCACGGCGGATTGCTGCACTTCGCCGCCGTCTGCTGCGGCGCCGCCATCGCCGCGGCCATCGCCATGTCGCTCGTGTACGTGGCGCTCGTGCCAGGCGTTCCGAGCGCCGCGCAGTAGTCCGTGGCGTCCCAGTAGCTCTGGCCGATCGCATCGGCGCCGGTCCCACACACCGTCGTGCCGCCGATGCAGTTCTGGTGCGTCACCGCGCAGCCGCCCGTCGTCGCGCAGCAGCCCGCGTTGCACTCGCAGCCGTCGTCCGCCGCGGGGGCCACGGGAGTCGAGCAGCTGACGTAGCCCGTGTCGCACGTCGGAGAGCACGTGCCGCCGCTGCCGCACGTCGTGGCCGAGGCGTTCGCCGTCGAGCACGCGCGCCCGCACGCGCCGCAGTTCGCGGTCGTGTCGGTCGACCCGCACCCGGCGTCGCCCCCGCTTCCCGAGCCCGACCCGGATCCGCTTCCGCTTCCGGATCCGCTTCCCGACCCGCTGCCGCTCCCGGAGCCGCTTCCCGATCCGCTCCCGCTGCCCGAGCTACTCGACGCATCGGGCCCGGCGTCATCGCCCGTGCTGCCGCTCGACGACGTCGAGCCGCTGGACGAGCCGCTGCTGCTCCCCGACGACGAGGAGCCGCTGCTCGACGTGCTGCTTCCGCTCGAGCTGCTCGTGGAGCCCGAGTCGACGCCGCCGCTCGACCCGCTGCTGCTGCTCGTGCTCGAGCCGCCGCTGCTCGACCCACTGCCGCTCGACGAGCTGCTGCTCGACGACGACGAGCTGCTGCCACCTTGCGAGCCGCCCATGCACACCGGCACCGTGGTCGTCGTCTCGGGGGGCGCGGCTTGCTGGCAGCTCTCGCCCGAGGGGCACCCGTGCTTCCCGTCGCAGAAGGGCAGGCACGTGCCGTCGATGCAGGCGAGCTTCTCGGCGCACGACGCCGTCCCCAGCGTCGAGATGCAGCTCGCGCCCTCGGCGGCGGGGCCAGCCTTGACGCAGCCGTACGCCTCGGGCGCCACCAGCGCGCACGTGTCGCCTCCGCCGCACTCGAACGGGTCCTCGTTGCACGGCTTCGACGAGCACGCGGAGCCCGCGGCCGACGCGGCAGCGAGGAGGAGAGAGGCGACCAGGAACCGCGCCGCGGACTTCATGGGCGGCCTCATACCATCGCGCAATTCGCGAGCGCGGCCGTACGCACACATCCACCCCTGTCATCCAGTGATGCTGTGATCGTGCAGTGTCCGCGTGAACGCCCCCGCCGCTGCTTCGGACCCAGCGCTCGGCTCTCGACCGCGCCGTCCGCCCGCAGTCCGACTCAGAACAGGGTGTCCTGCAGTTTCTTGTCGAGCTGGTCGAAGGCTCCGTCGAACATCGCGTCGTAGACCTTCTGCTCGAACGCCTCGCGGGTCTCCCCGTCGTCCTTCATCTTCCACAGCTCCGCGCCGCGCCACGACTTGACCTTCAGGGTCAGCGGCGCCCCCTCGGGCAGCACGAAGCTCGTCTCGAACGTGAAGTTGATGCCGGCGAAGACGGTGTTCGGGTGCAGGCTCACCGTGTTCACGTGCGACCACTCGGGCGCGTACTCGACCACGAGGGTCGGCACCGCCGTGGGCATGGGGGCGTCGGGCGCGAGCGGCTCTCCCGCCTTCACGGCGAGGATGTCCGGCGAGATCTCGCCCGCGAAGCCTTGCACCACGTCGGCCGCCACGTGCTGCTCGCGCGTCCGCATCGCCGCTGCCGTCACGTACTTCGACGGGAGCCCGTCCGGCCCTGGGAAGTGGTTCGACTTCATCGCGCTCTTGTCGGCGTCGTCGATCGTCTTCGACGGCTTGAGGCGGAAGCGCACCTCGCAGGCGCTGTTTCCGCTCTTCTCGACCCACGCGAAGAGGCGCTCGACGAAGGCCGTCGTCCCCGCGTCTGCCTTCGCCTTCGCCTTCCAGCCCGCGAGGGCCTGCGCGTAGAACGAGTGCTTGGCGGCCCGCAGCTCGGGGGCGAGTCCGTTGTCGGGGTAGCGCGTCGCGAAGTCGTTGAGCGCCGCGATGGTGCCCGCCTTCTTCGCCTTCTCGAGCTCCGCGAGCATCGCCCGCCGAAGCGCCGCGTCGACCTCGGGCTGGATCTTCGAGTCGGGGTGGGTCTTCTGGAACGCCTCCACGGCGTCGACCGTGCCCTCGGACGCGGCCGATTGGAGCTCCGCGCGCGGCAGGAGGACGTCGTGCACCTCCTCGGAGTGCTTGCCCCCCTGCGCGAGGTACTCCTGGTACGCCGGCACCGTCGCCGTCGCGACGATCGACCGGTACATCGCGTCGTCGCTCATGCGGTTGCGCGCGGAGCCGAGGCCGAGCCCCATGGCGACCCCGATGACCGCTGCGATGCCCCAGTCGAAGCGCGTCCACACCGGGACGGTGGGCTTCATCGCCTCCGTCGGGCCGATGGGGCTCGAGAGGGCGCTGTCGTGGAGCGGGTCGAGCTCGGCGAGGACGTGCATGTCGTCCTCGGCCAGCGCGCGCGCCAGATCGCCGCGCATCTGCTCGAGCGTCCGGACGGCGCGCTCGGCCTCCTCGGCGCTTCGCGCCGCGATGACGACGCGCGAGCCGTCGCGCATCTTGAGGGCGACGCCCGGCGACGCCCCCTCCACCTTCTCGATCGTCTCGGCGTCGCCCACCGACCAGACGCGCAGGACCGGCCCCAGCGCCTCGACGAGGCAGCCGGGGAAGAGGTACGTCCCCGCCTTGTAGGGCAGCGAGTCCTGCGCACGAAGGAGGGCCGTGGCGTGGACCACCCCGTACGCGGCCGCGCCCCAGAGCAGCACGTCGGCGACGACGAGCTTCACGCCGTGGAGCGCCATCGAGCTCGCCACGTCTCCCCAGCCGGCGCGGAGCAGGACGATCGCCAGCAGCGCCACGACGACGCTGCCGCCCAGGTACGCCCATACCGTCGTCCGGGGCGCCCCCTGGAAGAGGAGCGGCGCAGGCGGAGCCGTCCTGCGCGAGGCCGCCGAGAAGCGGTCCTGCACCGGGCGAGGCAACAGGTAGAAGCTGATCTTCTTCGCGATCCGCACGGCCGTGGGCCGCATGGTAGCGGAGAACGTCATCGGCTCGCCGCCCTCTCCGCTCGTCCGAAATCGCCGGGCCATGACGCGTTCCTCCGGCTCGCGCCGTTGCGAGCGCCGTTCCCGGGCCGGGAAGAAGGCCGATTCACCCCGCACGGTGCGATTCCAGCGCGCGCACGCGGATTCTCACCCCGGACCACGTGGATCGAGGGGGAACCGCCCTGGGTGCCCCGCTCCCCTGAGGAGACGAGACTACGCAGATGCGTGGGAACCCTCACGTTCCGTCCGCGCGGCCGGAAGAAAGGACGCCCCGGGCTTCGCTTCAGCGACGCGCGCGTTTCTTCGCGGTCGCCTTCTTCGCCGCCTTGCGGACCGCACGGACCTTCCCCTTCCCTGCCGCGCCGCGCCCTTTTGCCTCCGTGGGCTTGTCCTGCCGGCGATGGATCATCTCCCAGACGCCGCTCAGACCGAATGGTCGGCCGCGCCGGTTGACGACACCCATCTTGCGCAGGCGCTCGACGATGCCACGCATCGGAAGCCGCTCCACGAGGTACATGTGGCGAACGACGGAGAGCAGCCGCTGCTCCTCGGGGTCGAGCACGAGCTTCGACCGGTCGGGACTCAGCTTCCAGCCGAACGGTGTCTCGCCGTAGAGAATGTCGCGGGTGCCGGAGGGGAGGTTCACGCGTCGCATCGGGGGCAGAGTACATCCATTCCGGAGGCCTCGCGAGATGAGCTTGCTCCGGTGAGGCTTCTTTTTTCGCGTCACGTGGCGACGAGACGCAGGCGCCGGCTTGACGTGGTTTGACGCGATCCGGCACGACCCTATAGAAGGACGACACGATGAGCCTGTCCGCGGTGGCGATGTTCACCCTCATTTTCGCGGCGTTTGCCATGTTCGCATGGTCGGCGAGCCGCCGCTGGGAGCTCCTCACCATCGGGCGGCACACGAACCGGCTGGATCACATCGGCGCGCGCCTGCGCGGGACGTGGAGGTACGCGTTCCGACAGGAGAAAATGGACTACTACAACCCGGCCGGGTGGGCTCACAAGCTCATCTTCACGGGCTTCGTGGTCCTCCTCCTCCGGACCATCATGCTCTGGGGGCGCGGCTTCTATGCCCCGTTCGACCTCTGGGTCCTCTCGCCGTCCCAGCCCCTCGGGGCGGTCTACGAGTTCGCGAAGGACTGCGTCGGCACGGGCGTCGTCATCGGGACGCTCGTCTTCTTCTACTACCGGCTCGTCGCCAAGCCGAAGCGCATGGCCCTCTCGGGCGAGGGCCTCCTCATCATCGCGATCATCTTCACCATGATGATCGCCGACATGGCCTACGACGGGGCCTCGCTCGTCCTCGCCTCGCAGAAGGCGGGCCTCTGCGACGCGGCCACCAAGGTCGCCACCGCGAGCCAGTGCTCCTCCATCACCGCGCTCGTCGCCCCGCTCGGCACCGAGCACTTCGACGGCACCTGGTCGCCGTGGCCGGCTCCCGCCGGGTCCTTCTTCTCGCTCCTCTTCCACACGCTCTCGCCGGGCTCGCTCATCGTCCTCGCGCGCGTCGGCTTCTGGACGCACGTCTCGCTCGTCCTGCTCTTCCTCAACCTGCTCCCGCACTCGAAGCACTTCCACGTCATCACGGCGATCCCCAACGTCTTCGCCCGCAGCCTCCGCCCGGCCGGCCGCCTCGAGCCGATGGCGGAGAACGCCGAGAAGCTCATGGAGGCGTTCGGCACCGCGGCCGAGGCGCCCGATCCGATCGCGCTGCCGCTCGGCGTGGCGCGCATCGAGCATTTCTCGTGGAAGGCGATCCTCGACTTCTACACGTGCACCGAGTGCGGGCGCTGCTCGGACAACTGCCCCGCGCACAACACCGGGAAGATCCTCAGCCCCAAGCACCTCACGCTGGCGCTTCGCGACCACCTCTACGGGCGCGAGGACGAGATCGTCCACCGCGAGGAGAAGGACGGCAAGCCGGCCCCGCTCAAGCCGGTGAACCTCGTCTCCGACGTCATCCACCCGGACGTGCTCTGGGCGTGCACGACGTGCCGCGCGTGCGAGGAGCAGTGCCCCGTCCTCATCTCGTACGTCGACAAGATCATCGACATGCGGCGCAACCTCGTCATGGTGCGGAGCGAGTTCCCGCACGAGCTCGCGCGTCCGTTCCAGGGGATGGAGTCGAACGGCAACCCGTGGAACCTGTCGCGCATGGACCGCGCCGCGTGGAGCGACGGCCTCGGCATCCCGACGATGAGCGAGAAGCCGACCGCCGAGGTCCTCTACTGGGTGGGCTGCGCGGCGAGCTACGACGACCGTGCGAAGAAGATCGCGCGCGCGACGGCGAAGCTCCTCAAGCAGGCGGGGGTCGACTTCGCCATCCTCGGGCAGGAGGAGAGCTGCACGGGCGACCCGGCGCGGCGCGCGGGCAACGAGATGCTCTTCGCGACGCTCGCCGAGGGCAACGCCGCGACGCTCAACGGCTACAAGGATCAGGGCGGCGTGAAGACGGTGGTCACCGCGTGCCCCCACTGCTTCAACACGCTGAAGAACGAGTACCCCGACTTCGGCGCGAAGCTCGAGGTCGTGCACCACACGGACTTTCTCCTCGGCCTCCTCGCCGAGGGGAAGCTCACGCCCGTCAACCCCGTCGAGGGGCGCGTCGTCTACCACGACAGCTGCTACCTCGGCCGGTACAACGGCGTCTACGACCCGCCGCGCGAGATCCTGCGGCGCATCGCCGGCGTGGAGCTCGTGGAGCCGGAGTACTGGACCAAGCAGCGGGGCCTCTGCTGCGGCGCGGGCGGCGCGCAGATGTGGATGGAGGAGCAGAACCAGGACCGCGTGAACGTCAAGCGCACGCTCCAGCTGCTCGACGCGTTGACCCCCCCCGGCGCGCCCACGCCGGCCGGGCCCAAGACGATCGCGAGCGCGTGCCCCTTCTGCATGACGATGCTGACCGACGGCGTGAAGAGCAAGAACCTCGAGGACACGGTGAAGCAGCTCGACGTGGCCGAGCTCCTCGAAAGGGCGTGCGAGGTGACCGAGGCCCCGCAGCCCCTCCCGCCGGAGCCGGAGGCGGGCGTACCGCCGGTGCAGGCGCCGCCGGTGCCTCCCCCTGCGCCGCCCGGCCCCGAGGCGAGCGCCGAATAGCCGAGGCGCCTGCTACGATGAGGGGCGTATGGCTCGCTGCCCGATCTGCGATCGACCGGTCGCGCCGCGCGAGGAGAACCGGGCGTTCCCGTTCTGCTCCGCGCGGTGCAAGGCGATCGAGCTCGGGAAGTGGCTGAACGAGGAGTACCGCGTCCCCGTCGATCCCTCGTCGGACGACGAGGACGGGTTCAGCACCTCCTTCGAACCTCCCCCCCAGGAGAAGGCATGACGCGCACGCTCGCTTGCATCCTTGCCGGTCTCGCTTCGACCCTCGTCGCCACCTCCGCCCGTGCGCAGGCCCTCGAGCCTCCTGCCGGCGGTGGGGCCGCCCCGCCCGCGAACCCTGCCATCAACGAGTCCGAGGAGGGCAAGGACAGCGGCCTCGGGCTCGAGTGGGTCTACCTGAACGGCGACGTCGGCGGCGGCTTCGCGAGCATGGACTCGTTCAACCAGACGACGCTCGGCCTCCAGAAGACCTCCTCGGGGGGCCCGGCCTTCGGCGTCGGCGCGGGCATCCGCCTCCTCTTCTTCAGCATCGGCGCGCGCGTGCGCGACCTCCAGCTCTCGGGCATCGGCGACCTGTGGGAGCTCAACGGCGAGGCCGCGTTCCACGTGAAGGTCGGCCACGTCGACGGGTACTTCGGCGCGCGCGGCGGCTACAACTTCGTCGGGTCGCTCAACTCGCAGACCGCGGCGGTCGCCACGGGCGACACGCCGGGCAACGTCAGCGTCCACGGCTTCAACGTCGGGCCGATGCTCGGGCTCGACGTCTACTTCAACAAGTGGATCTCCATCGGCGTCGACGCGGACGTGCAGTTCCTCTTCCTCCAGCGGCCCAAGCTCACGATCCCCGGCCCCGAGGGCACCGCGCTGAGCGCCGAGTGCTCGAGCAACTCCCAGTGCTCGAACCTCTACAACGAGTCCGGCAGCAGCGCGGGCATCGCGTTCGTGCCCACCGCCCACCTGGGGATTCACTTCTAGCGCGGGCGAGCAGCACGCGGGCCTTCGGGTCGGGCGCTCGCGCTACACTGCGTCGCGTGATGGCGACGCTGCGGTGGCTCGTGCCGGCGATCCTGCCGGCGCTCCTCTTCGCGCTCCTCGTCTACCGCACCGACGAGCGGCGTGAGCCGCCGTGGCTCGTCGTCCTCACCTTCGTCCTCGGCTCGATCGCCGCGCTCGTCTCCATCCTCGTCGTCGGCAAGGCCGCCGGGCTCACCGGCCTCGACGTACGCGTCTCCGCCGCCGGCGAGAGGGGCGCCCTCGTCTTTCTCTTCTTCGTCGTCGCGCCCGCGCAGGAGGCCGGCAAGGTCGCCGCGGCGTGGCCCGCGTTCCTCTCCAAGCACTTCGACGAGCCCTACGACGGCGTCGTCTACGCCGCCTCCTCGGCGCTCGGCTTCGCGGCCGTCGAGAACGGCTTCATCCTGCACGCCCATCCCACGGGCGGCATCTGGCTCGCGCGCGCGCTCCTGTCGCTGCCGGCGCACGTCTTCTTCGCGTGCTTCTGGGGGTACGCCCTCGGCCGCGCGAAGCACGCCAAGGCGCGGATCCCCTTCTTCCCGATCGCGTTCCTCGGCGCGATCGTCGCCCACGGTCTCTACGCGCACTTCGTCTACGGGCGCGGTCCGGGTGCCCTGCTCGCGGTGACGCCGCTCCTGGCGGTCATGGGGTTCGTCGCGTGGATGCTGGGACGCGATCTCCGCACCCGCGGCGGGCGCCCGTCGCGCATCCCCTCGAGCTCGCGCCTGTCGCGTCTCTCCGCGGCCGCCGCCCCCCCGAGCCTCTCCGCGGTCCGGTCCGCCCTCCAGCGCGCCGACGAGCCCCTCAAGCTCCGCTGGGTCGCCTTCGGGTCCGTCGTCACGATCGGCGCCATGCTCGTCGGCCTCGGCGCAGGCGTGCTCGCGGCCCACCTGCTCGACGTGGATCTCTCCACCGTCGACGAGCACGACGTCGGGGCAGCCGCGCCCGTCCTGCTCCTCGCGGTGGGGCTTCTCGCCTCGTTCCCCACGAGCGGGTGGCTCATCGCGCGCGCGGCCGGCGTGCGAACCCTGCTCGAACCGGCCCTCGCGTGCGTGCTCGCGCTGGTCATCACGCTGACCGCCCTGGGCTTTGCCGCGCCGTTCACGGTGGTGTTCGCGCTGGCGATATCGCCGATCGCGTGGGTCCTGTCGTGCGCGGGAGCGTGGGTCGGGAGAGCTGCGTAGGCCTCTCGGGCCGCCGCGCGCTAAGCTCCTCTCACGTGCGCATCCTCAAGAGCGCCCTCTTCTGGCGGATCCTCCTCAGCTCCCTGCTCGTCGTCGCGGTGCTGGGGGTCGGCCTCAATCGCGCCAACGCCGCGCACGCGGAGCTCGAGAAGCAGTTCGAGCGCCTCGTGCAGCACGACCTCAAGCTCGCGTACGACGCCGAGCGCCTGCGCCGGCTCATGGCCGACCTCGAGACCGGCAAGCGAGGCTACCTCCTCACGGGCAACGACAAGTTCCTCGAGCCCTACGAGGCCGCGCGCACCGACCTCGCCAGCGTGCTGACCGAGGCGAAGGCGGTCGCCGAGGACGGAATGGAGGACGAGCGCGTCAACGCGTTCGAGCGCCTCATCCACGAGTGGATCGAGAAGATCAGCGAGCCGCAGATCGCCGCGAAGAAGCGGGGGCAGTTCGACCAGGGCGCCGCGGAGGAGGGCAAGGCGCTCACCGACGACATGCGCCGCATCCTCTCGGATCTCCAGAAGCGCGCCATCGACGACGCGGACGACCGGCAGCAGGCGGCCTTCGAGTCCGCCTCCGACTCGCAGAAGGCGACGCGCGGCGTCCTCCTCTTCGCGATCATCATCGCCCTCGGCAGCGGCGCCTGGATCGCGCGTGACATCGCCGGCACGACCGCGCGCCTCGAAGAGGCTCTCGGCGCCACCGGCCGCCTCGAGCGCCTCGAGCCTCTGGCCGATCGTCGCGACGAGCTCGGGGCCGTCGGCAAGAGCCTCGTCAAGATGAACGCCCTCCTGCTCGACAAGGACGCGAGCCTCCGCGCCACCCTCGCCGAGCGCGAGCGCGCGGTCGCCGAGCTCACACGCGCCAACGAGGACCTCGCCGCCCGGGACGCGAGCGCACGCGCGTACGCCGAGTTCGTGCGCGAGCTCAAGACGCTCGACATGGCGGCCCTCGCGAAGAACGGCCTGCAGTCGCTCGCCCGCCTCGCCGACGCGCAGATCGCCGTCGTCTATCTCCTCGACGACGCCGACCGCCTCGTCCCGATCCACGCGGTCGCCGCGGACGGGCGATCCGTGCACCACGGCGCCTTCGGCGCGGACGGCCTGCCCAAGCTCGTCACCGAGCGGCGCGAGGCCGCCTTCCTCCGCGCCGAGGAGCTCGGGGCACCCCTGCCCGATCTCGACCTCGGCATCGGCAAGGCCCCCCTTCGCTGGGTGTTCGGCTATCCCGTCGCCCTCGGGGACGAGGGCGCGGGCGCGATGGTGCTCGGCGGCATCCACGAGAGGAGCGACAGCCCGGACGTACGCGACGCCGCCCGCCAGCTCGCCGTCGCGCTCCACAACGCGTGGACCCACGACCGCCTGCGGGACAAGAGCGTCGCCCTCGCCGAGCAGGGCGAGCGCCTGACGCGCGCCAACAAGGTGAAGACCGAGTTCCTCGCGTCGATGAGCCACGAGCTGCGCACGCCCCTCTCGGCCATCCTCGGCTTCGCCGACCTGCTGACGACGTCCCCCAAGGAGCAGCTCTCTCCGCGGGCGCGCGAGTCGCTCGAGCGCATCAAGCGCAACGGCGAGCACCTCCTCAGCCTCATCAACGACGTCCTCGACCTGGCGAAGGCCGAGGCGGGGCGCGTCGAGGTGCGGCTCGCCACGGTGAACGTCGGGCACCTCGCGCGCGCCTGCCTGGCCGAGGTGGAGAGCTTGCGGCAGGGCAAGGAGCTCAAGCTCGCGGCTGACGTCGAGCCGGGCGACGGCGCGATCGAGACGACGACCGACGCCCAGCGCGTACGGCAGATCCTCCTCAACCTGCTGTCGAACGCCATCAAGTTCACCGACCGGGGCGAGGTCGTGCTCGGCGTGCGCGCGACCGCGAACGAGATCCAGGTCTCGGTCCGCGACACCGGCATCGGCATCGCGACGCACGCGCTGAAGGAGCTCTTCCAGGACTTCCACCAGCTCGACGCGGGCGACGGGCGCCGCTACGAGGGGACGGGCGTGGGGCTCGCCCTCTCGCGCCGCCTGGCGCGCGCCCTCGGCGGCGAGATCGAGGTCCGCTCGACGGAGGGTGTCGGCTCCACCTTCACCCTCGTCCTGCCGCGGGTCGCATCGCAGCCGTCCGCCGACACGTCGCCCCCGAGCATGCCGCCGCCGATGAGCACCGGAGCGCTCCAGTGAGCACGTCGCCGGGCGATCGCCCGTCCCTCACGTCGATGGGCGACGCCGGTGGGGACGTCCTCATCGTCGACGACTTCCCCGACGCGCTGGCCCTCTACGAGGCCGTGCTCAGCGACGACGGCCACAAGGTGCGGACCGCGCAGAGCGGCGTCGACGCCCTCCGCCAGGTGGAGGAGCGCGAGCCCGAGGTGGTGCTCCTCGACGTGTCGATGCCGGGCCTCGACGGGGTCGAGGTGCTCCGTCGGCTGCGCGCCCGCCGTGGAGGGGGACCCTCCGTCCTCATGCTCACCGCCGCGCGCCGCGAGCCTCACGCCATCGAGGCGGGCCTCAAGGAAGGGGCGGACGCCTACCTCACGAAGCCGATCGACGCGCGCGAGCTCACCGCGCGCGTCCGGGCGGCGCTCGAGACGTTCCGCCTGAAGAAGATGCTCGAGGGGCAGCGGCGCGACCACATCGCCATGCTCGTCCACGACCTGCGCCACCCCCTCTCGTCGCTCGGCCTCATCGCCGAGGTCCTCGACTCCGAGGACATGAACCCCACCGAGCGCCACGCCGCCGTCCTGCAGATCCGCGGCATGTGCACCGAGATGGCGCGCCTCGTCGACGGCGTGCTCGCGGCGAGCCGCCTCGAGGCGGGCGTCTTCGCGGTCGAGCCGCGCCTCGTGAAGCTCAAGGCCATCATCGACCCCATGCTCGCGGTCTTCACGCCCGTCGCCAACCGGAGGCGCGTCACGCTCGTCTTCGAGGGCTCGCTCGACCTCGAGATCCGCGCCGACCCGCAGAAGCTCCGCCAGGCGCTCGACAACCTCGTCGCCAACGCCCTCAAGTTCACCCCGCGCGGCGGGCGGGTCGTCGTCCGCGTGGCGCGCGAGGCCGACGGCATGGTGCTCGAGATCGCCGACACCGGCCCCGGCATCGCCGCCAGCGAGCAGGCCACCATCTTCGACCGGTACAAGCAGGGCTCCCGCGGAAGGGCCGCCGGGGGCGCCGGCCTGGGCCTGGCCATCGCGCGCGGCATCGCCGAGGCGCACCACGGCACCATCGAGGTCGCCAACGGGGACGCCGGGGGCGCCGTCTTCCGCATCCGCCTGCCACGCTGACGCACCGCGCTTGACATTCCCTGTTTCCCCCGTAGATTCCGCGGCTCCCGAGTACCCCGAGGCAACCTGTGGCCAATCATCCGTCCGCCGAGAAGCGCAACCGCCAGCGAATCAAGCGCACCCTGCGCAACCGCGCCGTGAAGAGCTCCGTGCGCACGCTCGTGAAGAACGTCCACGCCGCCATCACGGCCAAGGACGCGAAGGCCGCCAAGACGGCCCTCGAGGTCGCGACGGTGGCCATCGACAAGGCGTCCAGCAAGGGCGTCCTGGCCAAGACCGCGGCCTCGCGCACCGTCTCGCGGCTCGCCGCGCAGGTGCACAAGCTCGGCAAGGCGTCGTAGCCACGTCGTAGCAGCAGGGGGAGTGAGGCCAGCCGGCGATGTCCGAGTGGCCGGGCAAGACGCTGGGCGGCAAGTACCGGGTGCTTGGCGCCGTGGGGCACGGCGGCATGGGATCGGTGTACGAGGCGGAGGGCCCCGGCGGCGCGCGCTGGGCGGTGAAGATCCTCGATCGGTCATGGGCGAAGGACGCCACGGTGGGCGCGCGGTTCGCGCGTGAGGCCCGGGCAGCGAGCGGCGTCGCGAGCCCGCACATCGTGAAGGTGGTCGACGGCGGAACCGAGGACGGCGCGCCGTACCTCGTCATGGAGCTGTTGAGCGGGGGCGACCTCGGGCATCGCCTGAAGAGGGACCGCCACCTGCCCATCGACGATGCCACGGCGATCGTGGAGCAGGTGCTCGTGGGGCTGGTCGCGGCACACGCGGCGGGCGTGGTGCACAGGGACCTCAAGCCGGAGAACGTGATCCTGGTGGGCGCGGGCGCGGGCGCGGGCGCGGGCGCGGGCGCGGGCGCGGGAGAGAATGCGGGCGGGGGCGGCGAGATGCACGTGAAGATCGTCGACTTCGGGATGTCGAAGATCGATCGGCCCGCGGGCTCCACCAAGCCGCTCGACCTGACCCGAAAGGGCGTGGTCCTCGGGACGCCCCTCTACATGTCGCCCGAGCAGGCGCGCGCGCAGCCCGACGTAGACGCGCGGTCGGACCTCTTCGCCGTGGGAGCCATCCTCTTCGAGTGCCTCGCCGGGCGGCCTCCCTTCACGGGCGAGACCCACGAGCAGGTCCTCATCAAGCTGTGCACCGAGGATGCTCCCGACGTGCGGCGGTGGGCGCCCGAGGTGCCCGATGCGCTCGCGGCCTTCCTGCGAAAGGCGCTCGCACGAGACCGTGAGGCACGCTTCGCGTCCGCCGACGAGATGCTCGCCGCGGTGCGCGCGATCGGGCGCGTGGGAGCGGGCGACGAACGACGTGCACGGAGGCGAGCACGCGCCCGGGTGGCCGTGGCCGCGCTCGTCGCCGTCCTCGCCGGGGCCCTGGTGACGCTCGCAGCGGTGGCGCTCGCCGGGAAGTAACCGCGGGGGGGACGTCGTTCGCTACGCCCGCGGCACTCTCGTCAGCCGCGCTGCGCGTCCCCTCCGGGCGTGGTCCCCATCCCCACGTCGACGTCCTCCACGCTGAGCCCCGCGAGCCGCGCGCGCCGGAACGCCGCACGCAATGCGGGACGGATCTCCTCGGGCATCATGTTCATCGCCTCGGCCGCTGCGCACACCACCGTGTCGACGAGGTGCGCGGGATCGGGACGCGGGGGAGGAGGTGCTGCGAGAGGAGCCGGCGGCGGCGGGGGAGGAGGCGGCTGCACCACCCCGACCTGGACGAGCGTCGTCCCCTGCGATGCCGCGATCTCCTCGGCCAGCGCCGCGTTGCGCGGGTACACGGCGGCCATGAGGCGCACGAGCTGGTCGTGCGATGGCGTCGACTGGCCGCGTTCCCACCGCTGCCCCGAGCGCGCGGAGCTTCCGAGGAACTCGCCCATCTCCCCCTGGCTCCCGAGCCCGAGCGCGTGGCGTGCTTCGTAGAGGAGGTTGGCAATCGGTCGGGACATCGGGACCTCGGCGGGCGTGAACTGGCGCAGGGCGTGGTCGCTCCTGTCGCCCCTCGCGACCAATCTACCACGATGGGGCTACGAGTGGCTCACGATCGTCGTGGAGACGGCGAACGAAAGGACGCGGATGGCGCCCGACGTAGCTCGCGTGGCGTTCCTTCTCGTGGATGCGTGCATCTACCCGGCGCGTGATGCGCCACGTGCACGCATCGGTTCCATCGCGGGTGCCCGTGCGGCGAACACCTTCGCAAAAGTGGCGCCTCCTCCTTCGGATGAGACGCGACATGAGGCGCATGGGGCGCATGCGTGACGGGATGTGGCCATCCACGAGTCCAGTCTGTCGATGGACAGGGCACACGTGGCGAATCCAGCGACCCAACGTGGCGCATCCGGCACGACGTCGGGCGCGCGACGCGGGACCTTCGTCCACCGATGCCGCCGACGCGGTTCCCGTGGGAGCTCATCCGGCGCACGGCCCGCCCCTCGCGGCGTCTTCTCCGTCGTCGCGGTGCACCCACCCGCGCGACAGCACGCCAGACGCGTCACGTGGCTCCAGGGCTTGCGCCAAGGGAGCGCCCCACGGGTCATGACGTCGGCCGAACCGGCGGACCTCCGCGACGTCGCCGCGCCGACTGGACAGATCGGCGGCGCAGCGGCTAAGTACCGCCGTTCAGAGTGCCTCGTCCCCATCGTCTAGAGGCCCAGGACCGCG
The DNA here is from genome assembly GCA_036490515.1 of Polyangiaceae bacterium. GTDB lineage: Bacteria > Myxococcota_A > Polyangia > Polyangiales > Polyangiaceae > Palsa-1150. The sequence continues at coordinate 285,726 of DASXDU010000037.1, read as the reverse complement.
GCTTTTCACGTCGCTAACGCGGGTTCGACTCCCGCTGGGGACGCCCTGACTCCTCGGGAAAACGGCTGCGGATCGCGTTGTCCACAGCCGGAATTACGGAAGTGCGCACAGTATTCGCGGCGCCCCCGGGGAACGGCGTCAGGAGCTCGACGTCGACCGCGGGGAAGGGCTCGCCGAACGCGCTGCCCTCGAACGTCTCGGCCTCGTTGATGTAGCGCTGGGTGGTCTTGAGGTCGTCGTGGCCCGCGGCCCGTTCGACCTTCATCGGGTCGTCGCCGCGGATGGCCCGCCACGTGATCCCCGTGTGGCGAAGGTCGTGGAAGGTGAGCCGCCGCAGCGTCGGGTGGTCCTTCGGGACGAAGAGCTCCGCGCGCGTCACGCCGGCCCACCCGAGGTACTTCCGCAGTCGCCGCGCCCACTCCTCGCGCGGCGGCATCGTGATGACCCGCCCCTCGCCGCCGCATTCGTCGCGCATCCGGCGCAGCAGCGGGAGCAGCGTCGGCTCGATCGGCACCTTGCGGACGTTCTTCCCCTTCGTCGCCTTGAGGACGCCCTTCTCGTCGATCGACTGGTGGATGTGCACGTAGCCGCGATCCTCGTGGACGTCGGGCCACTCGAGCGCTTCGAGCTCGCCACCGCGCACGTAGAGGTACGTCGCGAGCATGAACACGCGCCGCCAGCGCACCGGCACGCGGTCGCAGCGCATGAGCGCCAGGAACTCTGCGGGGAAGAGGTACGGGCCGTCCTTCTCGACGCCGCGATCGGGCCCTTCGACGTCGCGCGCGGGGTTGTCGTCGCGCACGCGCAGGCCGAGCACCTTCGACTTGGAGGCATCCGCCATCATCTTCGTCGCGAAGCCCCACACGTTGACGGCGCGCTTCCAGGCGATCTTGCCGGCCACCACTGCCGCGTCGAGCGCCTGCACGACGCGCTCCATGTCGCGGCGCTCGACCCTCGTGATGGCGATCGTCCCGATCACGGGGGAGATCCACTTCCAGAAGGCCCCGAGGTCATCGCGCGCGCGGAGCCCCTTCGCGACCCTCACCTTGTGCCAGCGGTCGAACCACTCGTTGGTGGTCTCGAGCGCCTCGCCGGGCACGAAGCCCCCGTCCTGGGAGCGCAGCGCCAGCGCCTTCGCGAGCGTGTGCGCGCGCTCGACGTCGTGCTCCGGGATGCCGGGCATGTCGACGGGGCGGCGGCTGCCGCTCGGCATGAGCAGCCGCGCGTACCAGATCCCGCGCTCCGCGTCCCACTTCGGGCAACCGGTCGGGGGGCGTCCTCGCCTCGTCACGGTCGCTCCTGTCCCTTGTCGGCTTGCTCGTCGTCACTCTTTCCCGTGAAGAAGCCGCGTGGAGACCCGGCCGTGTCGAACGATGTGTCCTCCTCGGCCCAGACCTCCGCGACGCGCCGGCTGCCCGGGTTCACCTGGTGGCAGTGAACGACACGGAGAACGCGGCAGTACATCGGCAGCTCGCGCTTCATGTCGTCCGCAACGTCGGCGAGGAAGATGTGCTCTCCAGGCACGTGGATCCGGCCCACCTCCGCTGGAAGCATGATCGCCTGGCCCGTCGTCACGGGACGGTACATCACGAAGATGGGGATTAGCGGGACCGGAACCCCACGGCTGTCGTACGCCAACGCCTGCTTTGCCTCTGCCATCTCGTTCACCTCCGTCGCCCCAGGCGCACCCGGGGCGGTGGAGATGGGCGAGCCGCTATTTCTCCTTCGGCCGCGCGACGACCGGCTTTCCTGCGGCGCGCAGGTTCCGCGAGAGGACGGCCGCAAGATCGATGACGTTGCTGGCGGTGGGCGGAGCCAGCTCCGTCGGCTTGGAGTCGGCCGACTCCTGCTCCTGCTGGCACCGCGCGTGAAGGGCCTCGCCCTGCGGAGTCGCGAAGAACCTCTCCGCGGCGAGGTCGATTTGACATGTGGTCAACCGTCGATCGGCGGCGCGCATGCCCGAGATCGCAACCTGCGCGTGTAGTTCTAGCTCGTCGACGTCACGCTCTAGCCTGGCGAGATGCACGGCGATGTCGCAGAGAAGCTCGTCTTGGAGCTGGCGGCGGCGCGCCGGTTTGCATCCGCGGATGTGGGTCAGGAGCCAGGAGAGCCCGCTCACTTTGGTGCGTACCTCGCTGATGTGTCCGCGAGCGTTCTGCGCGGGTTCCTCCGCGTACCTCATCGCTTCCCCCGCGGCTTCGCGCCCTTGACCTTCTCGGCGTGCATCCGCTCGAGACCTTCGGCAAGGGCAGCGCGCAGGGCATCCGTGCGCGTGATGGTGACGCCCGGAACGGCCATCGAGGCTGCGAGCTCGTCGGCCATCTTGATCCATGCGTCGGGGATCTTGAACGTCACCTGAAAGGTGTTTTCGCTGGGGGGTCGAGGCATCGTTTGCATTGTTATCACCGTAAAAGACACCGTAGCACACTGCGTTTCGGTGCGCTACACGGGTCTCACTTGCGGGCCAGTGGGGCGCGTTGTACGGCCCCGGACATGACGGAAGATCAGGAGAGAGCCTCCAAGAAGCTCATCGAAGCGGTGCTCAGTCTTGCGGCCAGCAAGGGCCTACGCACGAGGGCCGCCACGGGCGGTGAGACCGGAGACGTGGAGGCGAAAGTCGCGCTGCCTCCCAACGTCGCTGGCGCGAAGACTGAATGGCTGCTCCTTCTCCCAGACGACGAGCACGGCGTGTACCTGCGCGCCAGCATGTCGAGCGACCTTTCGGTGAAGAAGATGTATCCACAAACCGCGTACGACGAGAAGATCCGCGAGTACGTCTGGGACAAGCCCAGACGGGAGCTCGGACGGGAGGATCCGAAGGTCCTGGCGGATGAAGCCCGGCGGGTGGTGATGGCCTGCATCGAATTGACGCTCAAGCCGGCGACGTAGGTCACGCCAGCCCCTCCGCCCCCGTCTCCGCCACCTCCACCTCCCGATACGAGGTGAGGATGCCGGCGACCTGCGCGCGCAGCGCGTCCTTCTCGGATTGCGGCCAGTCCTGACCGGCGAGGAACCCCTCCACCGGATCGGACGGGTCGGTCACATGGGTGGGCGCCTCGGCTGCCTCCGGCTCCTCCTCCGCATCGGGCTCCGCATCGGGCGCGGGCGCGGCCTCGCGAGCTTCCGCCGCTCGGGCAATCGCCTGAAAGAGCTCCCGCTCCTTCGCGTTCTGCCGCTCCCGGGAGGCCTGCGCCTCGGCGGTGCTCGCCGCCAGGGCCTCCGCTCTGGCGCGTTTGATCTCGGCGAGGCGGGCGTTCTCGTCTCGGCGACCGATGAAGTCGAACGTCGGCGACACGACGGTGAACCCCAGGGCCGTCACGAGCTTGAAGCAGGCTTCGCGATCGAGCGTGCCGTGCTCGTAGAGCTCCCGCGTGACGGCGAACACCGCGGCGGTGTCACGTAGGAGCACGGCGCGGACCCGTTCGATCGCGGCGCGCACGGTCTGCACGGCGTGCTCGTCGTCGAGCACTTCGGCGGGCCGGAGGACGCCGCATCGTGCCATCGCGTGCTCGAAATCGGGCGGCCAACCCACTGCACACTGACCTCCGAGGAACGTTGCCTCGGCGAGATGGCCGGCGACCTCGATGTCAAGCCGGCTCTCGAGCGGTGCCGTGGCGCCGGATCCGCTATCGGTCCAACGCATTCGACCAGCGGTCGAGACGTCGGGCTCGCACCCGATCGAGTCCCAGCAGACCTCGCGGAGCGTCGCGAGCCAACAGTGGGCGCTCTCATGCAGTGCAACGCGCCACCTCCAAGCGTCGATCGCGTCGTGTGCTGGCAGGCCGAAGACCTGGGCGGCGGTGCGAGTGGTGGCCATTGGCTTCGTCTCCGTCTCAGTGCATCGTGGTGGTCGGCTTCATCGCCGCGATCGCCGCCTTCGCGGATCGCTCCGTGCTCTCGGCCACCAGGCGCAGGCCCGCGCGGAGCTGATCGGCCGTCAGGCGCGGATCATCGAGAGCGCGCACACCCTCGAGCAGCTTGTCGAGGATCCCCATCGTCGTCTCCCGAAGGACCTCGAACGCCTTTTCCAATTCCTCGTCGGTCGCCATGAACGCCTCCTTAGGGCACGTTTCCCATCGTCGATGCTTTGGCGCCGGCCCTGGTCTGGGCGTCCGTCACGCCCTGGCCGACGGCGTCCCCAACGGCCTTCGGCTTGTCGGAGCTCGTGTGCACCTCGACGTGGGTGTTGTTCGTCTGCTGAAACGTCGAGCCACCGCGGGGGCCGACGTGGTCGCGCAGCATCATGACGTGCGGCTGGACCGTGATCATCTTGTCGTGTCTCACGTGCCAGTGATCGACATCCACGTTGTGCGCTTCGGGCGGCGGGACCGCGGTCGACCGGTCGTGTCTCACGTGCCGAGTGTCGGCGTCAGCGGTGTTGGCCTGCGCCTCGGGGGTCTCCTCCGCCGGCAGGCCGGCGATGCGATTGAACGTCTGACGCAGGCCCCACTTGCTGGCCTTGCTGGGGCCGCCCGTGAGCTCGTGCCCGACGGTCGTTTGACCGAGCGTCTGCAACGCCTCCCCGAACTTGCCGTGCTCGATGCTCTCGCCGGCGCTGAGGAGCGCCCGCACGTTGTCGACGGCCGCGCGGAGCTGCTGGGAGAGCTCGAGGACGGCATCGGCGAGCTGCTTGACGGTCGTGATGGTCCCCACCCCCGACTCGCTCGCTGCCTGATCAAGCCCCCAGAACGCCCCCCCGACCTCGCCGATGACGGCCACCGTGCCGTCCCACGCGATCTTCAGGTTCTCGATGGTCGACCGCATGTCCTCGACGACTTGCTGTTTGCTCGGCCCGAGCGCGTCGCCGAGAACCGACTCCCCTCCGCGCATCATCACGTAGAAGTCCTCGAACCCGAGGTAGAGCGCCGTGCCCGCGACGACGAGCGCCGTGAGCTCAGGGGCGAGGAGGGCGGCTCCGGCGAGTGCGCCGCCGAACGCAATCTTGACGAGGTCCGTGTTCTTCGCGATGTCGCGCAGGTTCACGACCATCCGTGCCGCCGTCTCAGCCACGCGCACGAACACGGGTAGTAGCTCGGTCGCAATCTCGCTCTTGAGTCCACCGAGCGCGAAGGTGAACTTCTTCTGCTCCGCCTCCGCCTCGTGGGCCTTCTCGGTGAACTCTTTCGTGAGTCCTCCGCCGAGCTCCCCCACCTGCTTGCGCGCGTCCCGGAACGCGTCGCCCCCTTGCCGCAAGAGCGGGATCAACTCCGCGCCGCCGCGGCCGAGGAGCTTCATCGCCACCTCGGTCTGTCGCGCCGCATCGGGCACCTTCGCGACCGCGTCCGCCAGATCGCCGATGAGCTCCGTGCTCGAGCGCGTCGACCCGTCGCCGTTCTTGAGCGCGATCCCGAGGTCGTGGAACACCTTCGCGGCGTCCCCCGTACCCGTACGCGCCTCGCTGATGTTGCGGTTGAGGAACCGGAGCCCCGTGTTCATCGCGTCGGCGGAGACGCCCGCCTGACCCGCCGCGAACTGAAGGGCCTGGAGCTCGTCGGTGGTCGTGCCGAGCCGCTCGCTCATGATCTTGAGCTGCGCTCCGGCCTCCACCTGCGATGCAGCGAACTCGTAGATCTCGCGCACCGCGAAGGCCTCGGCGACCGTCTTACCGGCCTCCTTCAGCGTCTCGATGAAGTGGCTGACGCCCTTCTCGCCCTCCTTGAGGGACTTGTCGTCCAGCTCGATGGAGAAGTGAGCAAGGATTTCTCGCAATGCACTCATGTGTGGGAGCTACCTCGCCGGCGTTTTGGACAGCGTCTTGAGGGCGGAGATCATGACGGGCTTGGTGGCCGGGGTCGGGGTCTGGGCGCCGTGGCTCGCGCTCGGCAGACCGCCGCCGCCGGGAAGGTGCGGAATCGGTTGGGGGACCATCTTGGTCATCACCTTGCGCAGCTCTTTCAGGCCGATCGTGAAGCTCTCGCCGGAGCCGGTATCGACGTCTCTGACCGACGACAGCGTCTCGATCACCATCGTGAGGTTCGTTTGCTTCGTCCCGTAGACCTCGAGCTCTTGGGCCTGATCCTTCAGGTAGACGAGCTGCGTGTGCATCTGCGCGACGAAGTCGGTCGGCGACCCATAGGTCTGCACGGTCGCCGTCATGACCTTCGGAACCGGGGGCAGAAGGCCCGCGTCGGTCTTGATCGTGATGGCCCCCGGCGCGGGCGGCGGAAGGCCCGCATCGGTCGAGTAGGGGACCTCGGTCTTGTATCCCGGGATGAGTGCCGCCGACGCGGCCGCGATCGCGACGCCGCCCACCTGCCCGAGCGGGCCCGAGAGCCCACCTGCCAGGCCCACGAGGTTACCGGCGAGCGCGCGGAGGTCGATGTTGCTGTTCCACATGGTCGCCGTGATGACGCCGCTGCCTGGAGTCCGAGCCGGGGCGCTGGGAAGCGTGATGATGCCGTTGCCCGGCATCCACGACGGGGTCGGGACGCTGATGGGGGCCGTCGTGACCTGCGCGACGGTCTGCTGGGTGCCGGCATAGGGGGCCGCGTCGATGGGCTCGTTCGAGACGAACACCTTGAGCGTGCACTTCGTGAGTCGGACGCGAACATGATCGGTGACGTTCGCGCCCTCTTCGACTGGGTGCTCCGAGACGTCCGCGCCGCCGTCCCAGCTTTCGGACTCGACAACGTCGAACGTGATCCAATTGCGGGTCCCGCTGGCGTCGAGCCATGACAGGTACGCGGCCTGCGCGGGCTTGTCGCCCTGGCGGTACCACGAGGTGGAGATTCCCGGAGGTGCATTCATTGCATTGAAGCTCCCGCGACCCAAAGGCCGCCAATCGATGCGTCGTACCGCGAGCCCCACGCGCCCTGACCGGCCGCGGCGGAGTAGCGGGAGCCCCAGGTGAAGTCGTTTCCGTCCACCCAGATCGAGTAGTGGAAGAGGCCGCGGACGCCGTTCGGCACGGCGAATCCGAGCGTCGTGGCCGTCGCGTTGGGGTCGAGCTGGAGGTTCCACGTGCCGAAGTAGATGCCCGCCTGGTCGCCGTAGAAGATCGGAACGATGTCGCAAAAGGGCGTGAGTATCTGGGCGAACCGCGACCAGTCCGTCACCCGCCCCGTCGAGCGGTTGACGGCGACCCAGAGGTAGATGAGCGTCTTCATCTCGAGGTCGGAGAGCGAGCCTCGCTGTTGCCCCACGATCTCCCCGATGGCGTCGAAGACGACGTTGGTCTCGGGCAGGTCGTAGACGATCGCGGTCGCGAGCGAGCGGCCGATGTAGAGCCCCCACGTCGCATCCTCGAGCGCCTGGAGCTCGGGCAGGATGGCGCCCAGCCACGCCCGGATGTTGGGCTGCTGGAATTGCGACGTCAGCCGCGCGAGCCCCTGCGGGGTGATCTTGTCGTTGTAGCGAGGCAGCATGAATCAGAGCGCCGCGACGGGCCGAAGGTGGTGGACCGTGTAGAGGAGTTGCCCCGCAAGCTGCACCGTCACCGCGGCGGGCGCCGCGACGGGGTTGAGGCACATCACGGAGACCGAGAAGGTGCACGGAAGGTTGACGTTGCCGTTGGCTACGGACGGGTCGACGAGGCCGCGCAGGCAAAAGCCCTGGTAGTTCTTCGCTGCCTGCAACACGCCTCCGGCATCGTCGTAGACCGTGAAGCTTTGAGCGTAGTTCGCGACGCCGACGGGACCGAGCGGCGCCATGGTCCCGGCCCCGAGCTGGAGGCCGAGGCTCAGGGCGACGACGCCCTGGGTGGGGCCGCCCGCGCTGTTGGTGCAGAACGGCACGACGGTGCCGATGGCCTCGAGGTAGAGCAGATCGCCCGCTTCGACGATGGGCGTCCCGCTCGCGACGATCGACGCCGCCGTCACCGTCGAGTTCTGACAGGCCGTGTAGTTCGCGTACGTCGTGCTGTGCACGGGCGTCGTCGTCGACCAGAGCGAGTAGGTCGTGTCATCGGACGAGGGGCAGAGGCCGTAGCGGCCGCCGTAGAGGCCCACGGTCGAGTACTCGCCAGCGTTCGTATCGAGCGTCGCGATGTTGCCGGCGATCTGAGACAGTGCCCAGTTGACCTCTTCGGGGGCGGGCTTTGTCTGCGGCGTGAAATATGTCTGCGCAGGCGCGAGCGCGAGCGGCTGCCCGCTCCACGGCTGCGAGCCCACGGGGTACGTGGCGGCTCCCCCCGTCCAGGTGAACGCGCTCACTGCGGCTTCTCCGTTTTCGTCTCGTCGCGGTCGACGTCCGCGAGGACGCCGCCGACGCTCTCGTCGTAGACGCTGCCCCAGCCGCCGGGGCCTTCGAGGCTCGCGGGGTCGTTCGCGTCACCGAGCGTGAACGGCTCCTGCTGCTCCTCCGGCGTCGCCGCCGGCTCCTTGGGGCCGTTCATCGGCGCCCCGGGGTGCGATTCGGCGTCTTCCAGCTGTTCTGCATCCGGTCGACCATCGCCTTTCTGGCGCCGGCCACGGACTCCGTCCCGCCGCCCTCCTCGCTCTCTGCGGTCGGCGCCGTCGACGCGGGCGCCGGGGTCGCACCCTTCGGCGTCTTCCAGCCGTTGACCAATCTGCTCACCATGGCGGCCCTGGCCGCCGCGACGTTGGGCGCCGGCTCGTCGTCGTCGCCGTCGCGGCGCTCGACTCGGACAATATCGATCGCGTCCTGGATGAAGCGTGTCTCGGTTGCCATGTTCGTCCTCACTTTGCCTTCTTCGTTTTCGTCGTCGTCGCTGCCGGCGGTGCGATCGACTCGCCCGCCGAAACGTAGAGACCTCGGTCCGCCGCGAGCGCCATCATGTTGCCGACGTTCGTCCTCGACGCGACCGACGGACGGTCCTCGGGGCGGTGCGACTCGATCCGCTTCGTCCGCGCCACCGCCCGGCGCTCGCCTTCGTGCATATCGGTGAACTCCGTCCCGGCCGTGTCGTGCTGCCGGTGCATCGACCAAGCGTTCTTGAAGACGATGCCGGGGTTGCGGAGGTCGAATTCTCCCTCGAGCGCCTCGAGAAGTACCTCCGTGGCGAGGTCCGGGCGGAGCCGCCACTCCGACCGAACGAGTACCTCCGTCACCCAGTCCGGACGCCACATGTCCGCGTGCGTCGCCGCGTGGAAGACGCGCGTCCACCGGCGGGCGAACTCACGGGCCGCGTCGGGGACCGTCGTCGAGAAGTCGCGCATCGGCCCGAAGTCGAGGCCCGCTTCGATGCGACGCTCGCGGAGCCACGCGATCTCGGCGGGGCCCGGCGTGGTCAACTGCGCGTGCAGCAGGCCTACCGGTGTCGCGAGCAGATACGGAAGGACCGACGGATCGTCACGGTCGACGGACCTGACTCCGTCACGGTGGTAGCTGGGGTGGTGCATCGCCTCGACGCACTTCCAGCCGATGACGTCTTCCGTCTCGGTTCGGGCGATCACTCTCGCACCGTCGAAGGGCTCCGCGCTGACGCCGAGACGACCGCGGCGCACGGTCATGATGTCCGCCCCGAGCTCGCGTGGCGTCCGCGGTCGCGCCGCCTCGACGGCGGCGACGCGCGCGGCTTCCTCGGCCGCCTTCTCGGCCTCCGCGGCCAGTCGCTTGCGTTCGTCGTGGGCCCTCGCCGTCGCGCAGGTCGGGATCAGCGACTTCCGTCCGCTGTAGACCCTCCCGAATCCGAGGAGCCCGCCCACCGCGTCGGGGGCAACGCCGTGCCCGCGGAGGACAGCTTCGCTCATGCGCTCACGCACCTCGAGCTCCCCGCGCCATTCCCGGAGGTGCTGACCCCGCATCTCGGGCGTCGGCCGCACTTCGCGGACCGCGCTCGTGGCGAGACGCTCGTACCCCTCGGCGATCTCGCACGTGTCCTCGGTGCCGTGCTGCTCGCAGATCAACTCGTAGGCGCTGAGCGACAAATTGGGGGCGCCTTCGGAGGGCACCGCTGCATCCGTCGGCTCGAACCGTGCGGCATGCGTGCCGTCGACGATGACGATCATGGGCATCGTGCGCCCAAACCATGCCGGGAACGTCTCCGGCTGGAGCGGGTCGACGGCGCGCCACCTCTCGGCGTCGAGGATCACGCACCGCCACATGGGAACGGACATGCACCTGTCGGCGTGCGGGACGGGCGGCATGGCGGAAAGGATCACGTCTTGGGTCGTCATTGGAGCTCCGGTTGTCTGAGTCTGAGGTCAGCGACGTAAGCTCGGAACTCGGCCGAGCATGACGCCGGGGTGAAGAAGGCTGGGCCGAACGGCTTCCACGAGGCGCGCCAGTCGCTGGGCCAGAAGGGCGGATTGCCGACGATCTCGCGGCTGCCGCTCGGGAGCGTGTAGGACTTGTGGCGCGGCGGCTTCTTCTCGCGCTGGCCGAGCGTGCCTGGGTCGAACTGGCCGTCGAAAAAACCTTGGGCCTGCCATTCGAACGAGGGCGACGCCCACGAGGGCGAGCCCTCCTCGGCAAAGACCTTGTCGGCGAGCAGGAAGAGCGCCGGTGCCCAGTCGCAGTGGCGGCCGCCGACCCGCTCGAGCTCGATCGAGAACGCGCCGTTCTTCGAGATCCACTTCCTCACGCCGAGACAGTCCGCGCGCATCGCCGGCAGGTCCGGCAGCTCGATGAGGCGATCGGCCACGCGGCGGCGGAAGGACTCCGCGGAGGCGACCTTGCTCGATTGGGTGGCTGCGCTCTGGAGGAGCGAGAGCCCGTGCCGCGACGCGATGGCGCGGCGGGCGTCGAAGGACCATTGGTCGGTCCACATCTCCGTCACGCCGAAGCTGGCGAGCCATCCGGCCATGTCGCGATAGACGGAATCGGAGTCGAGCGAGCCGCCGCGGGGGGCGCGCCACTCCCGAGCGTCGGCGACGATGACGGCGAACATGTCGTCGGAGACCTGCCGGCCGTAGCCGACCAGCACACACCACGCGTTGCCGCCCCGGTTCGCGGGGTCCTCGGCCGCGAAGTACGTCACCCGAGGGTCGCGGGAGAGCGTGACGGGGCCCCGGCGGGTGCACTCGAGGAGCGCCGCCTCCGTGACGAGGCTCGACGTCGAGCCGTCGAACGGGATGATGCCGTATTCGCGCCGGAACGTGTCCTCGTCGGGCTCGAGCGCGCGACAATCGGCCTCCGTGAGCTCGGGACGGGCAACCCACGTCTCGGCGCTCGCGACGGCCTGGAAGTCGGTGTCGCCCTGCTCGAACGCGGTCGCGTGGGCGTCCGTCCTGCCCATCGGGGAGCTCGAGAGGAAGATGCGGGCGTTCGGCTGGCCCGCGAGGGCGGGGCGGAGGCTCGCCAGGACCTCCGTCGCGGGGTTCGAGCCCGTCTCGGCGTCCCGCCAGCGCGCGACCTCGTCGCAGACCGCGCAGATGATGGTCCCGCCGACGACGCCGGCCAGCGATGCCGTGAAGACGCGGAACACGATGGGCCGCTCGAGCAGCTCGAGCCCCGACTCCACGGGCTTGTAGCGGACGCCCAGCACGTCGAGAATGGCCTTGATGGTCCGCAGGCGCTCGCTCGCCTCCTCGCGCCGCACGCTCACGAACGCCACCACCCCGACGTCCCCGGGCGGGATCGCGTGGTCGCCGAAGAGCGCCTCCGCGACCGCGACGCGGCAGAGGGTCGAGCTCTTGCCCGCTCGCCGGCCGCACCGAAGGACGAGCTGTCGACGGGCCGTCGCGTAGAAGCCCGCCATCGTCTCCCGCCACCAGTCCGTCATGGCCGGGAAGCCCACCGAGACGAGCGCGCGGTCGAGCGCCGGGAGCTGGGTGAGGATGGGGTTCATGCCGGGGCCTTCGTCGTGGTCGCGTCACCGGGCAGGCGCCAGCGTCCGAGGGGGTCGGCGGGAGCGCGGGGCCGGGCCTGCGCGGCCTTCGCGGCGTGTTCTCTCGCGTACAGCAGATCCATTCGGGCCGATTCGGTGAGCCGGCGGAACGATTCGAGGTCCCCCGCGGCCTTCGCGCGCTCCGCCATCTCGGTCTTGTCGGCCGCCCAGCGGAGCATCAGCGACGCCCGCCGGTCGCACACGCCCCCGCCCTCGGTCGACGCCGTCTCGGCGCAGAGGGCCCGGTGGAGGGCGCTGCCGGCCTTCGTGAGCGCCTTGCCGCGCACGAGCTTGGGCTTGCCCTTGTGGGCCTTGCCGCCGAGCCGGGGGATGGCCGTTGCTCCGGGGGGAATTCCACGACCCCCAGCCTTGCGCTCCTTCCTTGCTTGCTGTTGCTCGGAGGGGTCGCCGGGGACGCCCGCCGAAAGCTCGTCGTGGCGCTCGGGCTCCAGGTAGACGTCCCGGTCGTGGGAGCGGTGGGAAGGCATCACGAGCACCTCGCGAACGCGGCGGGCTCGGGAGGGATCGATGCGCCGTAGGGCCGGGCGCACCCGGGGCTCCGCATGCACCGGAGCGCCCAGTTTCGACGCCCCGCGCACTCGGCGCACCGGTACTCGCGCCCTCGCCTGCGCGCCCTTTGGCCCACTGCGGGCGTCCCCAGCGCCCCCCGCGGGCACGGAATGCCATCCCGCGGCCCCACGCACGCGACGGGCGCCCTCTTCATCGCGAGCCAGCACGCCCGGCACTGGTAGGGGCGCCCCCTGCGCTGGCGCACGAAGGCCGGCGCCATGGCGACGGGGGGCGCGATGCGGCCCATCGGGCAGGGGCGGCCATCGAGCGGGCCAGCGCAGCGGACGTGGGCGCGAGCCATCGTCAGCGCCCGGTGCCGCCGACGAATGCGACGAGGTTCGTTGCGGTCGTGCCGGTCGCCTTGACCTGCAGGATCGGTTGCGGCAGCAACAACAGGCCTTGAGGGACGGCCTTGAGCGTCGCCGCCGCGTCCGCGGGGTCGCGGCCGACGACGACGATGTCCCCCGTCACGCCGACCCACAACGCGTTCGCGGCGAAGCCGAGTTGCAGGGTGTCGGAGGGGGTGACTGCGACGATCGATTGGCTCATGTTCTGTTCTCTCTTTCAGTGCCCCGACGTGGGGCGAATTGCGGAATCGGGCGAAGGGCTCGGGGTCATGACCGCCTGGACGAGGAGCGTCGCGGCCAACGCGACCATCGTTTCGCGCGAGGCCAGCAACCGGAATCGCGTGTCGCCCTTCTCGAACGCGAGCCACACCCCGAGCGATCCCTCGGGGATCACGCGCAGGGTCGTGCCGCCGACGTCGAGCGTGTGCGTGGCCTTCAGGTAGTCGTGCGGAACGGTGTCGCTGGTCGTCATGGCGTTGTCTTCCTGCGCCCTGATGGCGCGTCATCGTGGCGAGGATTGCTATCCCCGTGCGCGAACGTCGCGCGGGCGTGCGTGATGTGGGCGTCGCCCACAACAGCCCAAGTGCGCCGCCCCTCCCCCCGGGGCAATGACTCCCGGCGGGGAGGAACGTGCGCGCGACCACCATGGCCGCCTGCGCCCGGCCTGACTCGACAGGGAGGCCGGACGAAGTCTGAGGGAGGGCGCCGCTCACTTGGCCGCGCCCTTCACGAGTCGAGCGGCGGCGTCCTCGTCGAGCTGCTCGCCGCGCCAGTAGTTCACGTGCAGCAGGTGGTAGACCGCGATGATCTCTTGGAGGTCCGCGAGCACCATCAGGAACGCGTGCCGGGAGAGCCCTGCGGCCTTCGCTGCGGCGTTCACGCCGTGGAGACGGGCCCAGTTGCGCCATCGCTCCACGATGTTCCGGCGGAGCGCGTGCTCGTCCCTGCCGGCGCCAGCGATGCTGGCCCGGATCGACGCGGCCCGCTCGGCCGGCACCCGGCGCTCGACGAGTAGCAGGTCGATCGCCTGGGTTACGTCGTCGGTCTCGGGCGGGGTCGGGTTCGCGGCGGTCGTGTTCATGGGCAGCAACTCCAGTTTTCGTGCACGAAATTGGGTGGATTCGTCTGCGTTTTCGCGTCGGCGAGCGGGTCAGGTACACGCTGGGGTGCCTTCCGAGCCCCGCAGCGGTCGCACACGCCGTCCTCGTCGATGCTCCTCTGGCCGCAGCCGGGACACGTCCGCTCAAGGCGACGTGCGAGGTCGTCGGCTTCCGGGAGCTCGTGTCCGGGCCGGCTGGGCAGCTGCATCACGACCCTCCCTCGGGCGCCGTGAGGTGAGCGACAGACGGGCCCAGGCACTCCGCGGTCACCTCCCGCATGCGGGCGCGGTTCGTCGATGCCGCATCGGCGTCCTCTCCCGGGATGGGGTTCACGTGGACGGGGGGCGTGATGGCTGCGCCGACGGCGGCCTCGATGATCTGCTCCTGCTCGTCCGCCGCGAGCTGTTCGCGCGGCAGCCCGAAGCCAGCGGCACGCGCTGCAGCTCGGCGCTGCTCGAGCGTCGCGGGCGGAGGCACTTCGGGAAGCGGCTGGCGTCGTCGCTGCTCGTCCGCTCGCTGCTCGATGTGCGCTCGCTCCCGCAGGATGCACTCGTCGATCTTCGCTGCGCTCTCGAGCGACCACGTGAACGCGCGAGGATCCATTCCGTACTCGCTGTCCACTCGGACCGACCCCCTCACGCAGTCGACGAGGTCCGCCTGCGGGTACCCCATGACCCTCGCCCCTTTCACGGCGCTGAGTCGCTGCTCGTCCCAGCGAGGTCGGGATCCACGACGGGTCTGCGGGTACCGCAGCTCTCGACGCTCGATCCACGCGTCGAGGAGCTCCTGGTCTTCCGGCGTGGCCTCGACGCTCTGCTTCGCCCTCTTGCCCTTCTTCCCCTTCGCGCTCTCACTCGGAGTGGTGAGCGTCAGCGGCGCCGCAGGCGCCGTCTCTCTCTCCGCAGTCGCAGTCGTAGACGTAGACGTAGACGTAGACGTAGACGTAGACGGGTAGGCGTCTGCTACAGCACGCGGCTGGCAGACCTCCGTGGCCTGCTTCACCGCTGCTAGACCCAAACCCGCGGAATGGCTGGAGGTGGCCTTCGCTCGGCCACCGGCCGCACCTGCGAGACGCTTCCGCTCGCGTAGCTGCTCGATCTCCGCTCGGCTCTTGTTCCACTCGTCGACGTGAGGGAACAGGTACGCGCCGGACTCGTCTCGGCCCACGATGCCGCGCTCGACGAGCTTGTCGGCGCCCCGAATGATGCCCTTCGGGTCGCTCCCCACCTTCGCGAGCGCCGACCTGGAGACACGGCCGTCCGTCCAGAGGTGCGACGAGTAGGACCGCCCGGCGAGCCAGGCCGCCATCTCCTCGCAGTCGAGGTCGTCCGTCCCGGGCTGGAACAGGAAATCATCCCGCAGCACGACGTGGCTCATCGCGTCCCCCGCAGTCCGCCCGTGCGCAGCATCGCGTCGAGGTCGACGACGTTGCCCGGCTTGGCGTCGCGATGGGCGACACCACGCACGGGCCGAAGTGCACCGCGCGCGCGGTACGCCTCCCAGGCGGCCCGGCCACACGCCCATCCGCGACCATCGCGACGCGCACCATGGACGTCACCCCGCCGGCAGGCAGAGAAGAACACCCGGCGGGTCGTCCTCGGCGGCAGGTTCGCCGCGCTGTACTGGTCGACGTCGCCGACGGCGCCCAGGGAGCGCGCCAGCCGCGCCGCAAGCTCAGGGCATGACTCGCACGCCTCGATGAGCTCGAGCAGCAGGGCGCGCGTCACGGCGCACCCCAGGACTCAGCGGCACTCGATGGTGGTGGTGGTGCGTCCGCCGACGGGCCCGCCCGTGACGTACGCGCGGCCCGAACACGATGCGCGCGACGCACCCGACGTGCAGCGCGGGGTCGACGCACCGGAGCCGTCGCGCGCACCGTGGCGCGTCTGAGCTTGTTGCGGAGGTCCGACGCGATCCACGCGCGACGCTCCCTGAGCATCTCCACGCGGAGAGCTACGCGCTCTGCCTTCTCCCGCAGCTCGGGACCATCGCGGCGCTGGAGCCCGTGCGGCCCACGCATCATCGCGAGTAGGCGCTCGGCCTCGGTGAGCTGGCGGCCCACCGAACGCATCTCGCGGAGCATCTGGGCCGCGTCGGTATCATCGTCGATGACCGCGAGGACGTCCGCATCGACGTCGGCGTCGGGATCGAGGCCGAGCATCGCGAGAGCCTGCCGGCTCTCCTCCTCGGTCATCCAGTCGTCGCGATCATCGCGCTGCAACATGCGGCTCTCTGTCGCAAACATGACGGCGGAGGTCCGCGGCGTCAAGAGCGGATTCCACTGCGACGTGCACGTGCTTGGGAGAGATCAATGACTTGGGGCGCATCGTCGATGGTCTCGTAGAGCACCGCCATAACGTCGAAGGGTTCCGGATCTCCACGTCGCGAGTCGTCCTGAATTGTCTTCTCGCTCACGACGTCACTCGACGACGAAGCCACGGGAATCGCTGGCGATGACTCACGCGGCGGCGTCGTTTCGGGACGCGGCGCAGGTGGGTTCGACTCCCGCTGGGGACGCAACGTACCCTCGGGCGTGCCGCCGTCGAGGGGGACGCTGATGACGGCGCCCGGTGCGAGCTCCAGCAGTTTTCAGCCTCCGCGTGCCGAAGACTCCTAGACTGTGCGGCGCAACTCTCGTGCGGCGTCACAGGAAGGGGGGTCCTCCGATGAAATCGTGGCTGAGGGGTATGACGTGTCTCGTGGCGGTCGTCGCGTGCGCCTCGTGCGCGGCCTCGTCGACGACCGAGGACGGCGAGCCGACGGCCACGACGTCGGCCGCCTATGCGATCAGGTTCGCGGCGCCGCAGGTCTGGGCGAGCGGCAAGGCGTACGGGGCCCACGGCGCGCTCGTTGGTGACGTGGACGGCGACGGGCGAGACGACATCGTCGCGCTCAGGACGACCGGAATCACGGTGCGAACCTCCACGGGCGCCGGCTTTGCCACGTCGAAGACCTGGAGCAGCGAGCTACTCACCGGTGCTCTCCTGGGCGACGTCGACGGTGACGGGCGGGCCGACCTCGTCGTCGACGGCGGCGTGGGCATCTCGGTCATGCTGTCGACCGGCACGCGCTTCCGCGCGCCCACGCAGTGGGGCCTCCCGTTCGCCGGTGAGAACGGGACCTTTCTCGGCGACGTCGACGGCGACCGCCGCGCAGACCTCGTCGCGATCAACGAGAGCTCGGTCAGCGTGGCCTTCTCCACGGGCACGGCCTTCGCGCAGGGCGCGACGTGGTGGAGCGCTCCGTTCTTCGGCGACCGCGCAACGCTCGTCGGGGACGTGGATGGCGACGGCCGGGCCGACGTGGTCGCCGTGAACACCGTGGGCATCGACGTCATCCTGTCGAACGGCAGCGCCTTCGTGAACGATCAAACGTGGCTGGATGCCTCGTTCGCCGGGCCGTACGGCACGTTCCTCGGCGACGTCGACAACGACGGAAAGTCGGACGTCGTCAGGCTCGGCAACGGGACCATCGGCGTCATCCGGTCCACGGGCACGGCCTTCGACGACCGCACGAAGTGGTCGTCGGTGACGTTCGACGAGCCGCACGGGGCGTTTCTCGGCGACGTGAACGGAGACGGCAACGCCGACCTCGTCGGGCTCGAGGCCAGCGACGTTTCGGTCATGCTCGCGGCGGGCGGCGGGAACCAGGGCGGGTCCGGCCTCGGCTCCCACCGCCCCTTCCCCCAGTTCCCCGACGACGGCCAGATCATGCAATCGCCCGAGCTCGTCACGATCCTCGCGGAGGACGACGCCTCGACCGGGAGCGACTCGGCGGCGAACCTGAACGCGTTCGGGCAGGCGCTCGCCGACAGCGCGGTGTGGGCGGCGGTCTCGAACGAGTACGGCGTCGGGACGATGACGGCGGTCGCGAACCTCGTCGGGCCGCCGATGGTGAGCGGCAGCCCGTGGTCCATCACGGCAATCCAGTCGTACGTGCAGGGCGTCGTGAGCGGCTCGGGGCCCTCGGGACCCCAGCCGAACGGAAAGAGGATCTACCTCCTCTACCTGCCGGCGGGCGCCACCTTCAAGGACCACGCCGAGTGCGGCAATCACTTCGCGTACCCGGGCCTCCCCCCGGGCTCGACGGATTCGATTGCCGTCGTGGAGCGCTGCAAGCCGATGGGCCCCGAGCAGACGCAGCTCGGCGAGCTGACGAACGCGGCGTCGCACGAGGTGGTGGAGTCGGCGACCGACCCGCGCATGCACGGGTACAACTTCAACGTGAACCCCGCGCACGGTGGGAGTGGCATCACGCCCGGCACGAGCCCCGTCTGGGAGGTCCTCAACGGCGGCGACGTCGAGATCGCCGATGTGTGCCAGGGAACCAGCACGCTCGAGTCCCTGGGAACCAGCTCGCCGCCGGGCGGCTGGGAGTTCCAGCGCATGTGGTCGAACGCGGCGGCGGCAGCGCCTGGAAATCAAGACCCGTGCATGCCCGCCACCTCGCAGCCCTATTACTCCGTGAACGCGGCGCAGGACTGGTACGCCGTCAATCCGGGCCAGTCCGTGAGCATCCCCATCGCGGGGTGGTCGGCCTCGCTGACGGGGAGCTGGGACCTGAACCGCGACTTCTTCACGACCGCCTCGCCCACGGCGTTCACGATCGCGGACTTCTCCATTCGCAGCCCCCTCGGCCTCGGGAACGTCCCGGCGTGCGCCGCCCGTCAGGAGATGACCGCCGGGACGACCGCGAACCTGGAAGTGGCCGCGCCGGTGAGCGCACAGTCGGGGGACTACGTGATCCTCCGCCTCCGCAGCTTCATGGAGGACCCGGCCACGTGCAACCCGGACGCGGGCGAGGACCACTGGCACTTCTGGCCCATCGGCATCTACGTGCCCTGAGCGCCGAATGGGTCGACGCTTCCACCGTCAGTGCAACCGCGGCCGAGAGCGATGAGCTCCAGGGAGTTCGACGTCGTCTGTCTGGGTGGTGGCGTCGCCGGGGAAGCGATCGCCGTGGGCCTGCAAGGCAGCGGGCTGACTCTCGCGGTGGTCGAGCGAGAGCTCGTCGGCGGCGAGTGCCCGTACTGGGGCTGCGTACCGTCGAAGACCTTGCTGCGTTCGGGAGAAACGCTGAGCGAGGCCGGGCGCGCACGCCTCCTCGCTGCCTCGCGGGTGGACTGGACCGCGGACTTCCCCAAGGTATCGAAGCGCGTCCTCTGGATGGCCCGCAACCTGGACGACAGTCGCCCCGCCGCCGCGATGGAGGCGACCGGGGCGAGGCTCGTACGAGGGGAAGGGAGACTGACGGACCTGCGCACGGTCGTGGTCGCAGGCGAAGGGCTCGTCGCGCGCCGCGCGGTGGTCATCGCCAACGGCAGCACCGCATCGATCCCGCCCATCCCGGGCCTGGACACCGTCGACTTCTGGACGAACCGCCAGGCGGCGATTCCGAGAGAGCTGCCTGCCTCGCTGGCGATCCTCGGGGGCGGCGCCATCGGCATCGAGCTGGCGCAGGCCTATGCGCGCCTGGGTTCCAAGGTAACCGTCGTCGAAGCTGCGCCGACGTTCCTCGGCCGCGAGGAACCGGAGGCCGGAGCCGCGCTCCTTCCACATCTCGAGGCCGATGGGATCACGGTGATCGTCGGCGACCCCTGCACCGCGATCGAAAACCCGTCCCCCGGAGCGTCCCGCTCGTCGTCGGTCGTCGTTCACCTGAAGTCGGGAGCTTCGGTCTCCGCCGCACGATTGCTGGTGGCGACGGGCCGCCGTCCAAACGTGGAGGCATGGGGCGGAATCGGGATCCCGCAGACGGAACGCGGCTGGCTGAAGGTCGACCCGTCGACGCTCGAAGCACGGCCAGGTGTCTTCGGAGCTGGTGACGTCACGGGACTCGGCGGGTTTACCCACCTCGCGTACTACCACGCGCAGGTCGTGGCGCGACGACTGCGGGGGCTCGACGCGAGAGCTGATCACACGGCAGTTCCTCGCGTCACATTCTCCGACCCGGAGGTCGCCTCGGTCGGATTGTCCGAGGCAGCCGCACGCAAGAACGGCGTCGACGTCGTCGTCGCGAGCACGGACCCAGCCGAGGCCGCGCGAGGTCACATCCACGACTTTCACCAGGGCGCGCTGAAGCTCGTGGGGGACCGCGAGCGCGGGGTACTGATCGGCGCCACGCTGGTGACACCGCGCGCCGCCGAGATCCTCGGCGAGCTCGTGCTGGCGATCAAGCTCGCGACTCCGCTGAAGACGCTCGCGGACGTCATCCATCCCTACCCGGCCTTCAACCGAGTGCTCGGAGAGACACTGGGCGAGCTGGCCGCAAAGGCGGCCCGTTGACCGCGGCACCCGGACGCTGCAAACACGGACCTCAGGAGGTCGTGCCATGTCCGTGAACCGATTGCATGAACCGGGTCAGGAGAGGTTCAAGGCGATCCTTCCGGAACAAGTCGACTGGCAGCCGTTTGCGGCGTTCCCGCCCGGAGTGTTCTTGGCCATCGTCGTGGGACATCCCGCAGAACCGGGGCCGTACGTCATCCGCGTGAAGGCACCCCTCGGCGCAAAGCTGATGCCGCACCGACACCCCGAAGATCGTGTCTACACGGTCATGTCCGGCGTCTTCTACATCGGTCTGGGCGAGGCGTTCGACGGCGACGCGGTCACCGCATACCCGCCCGGGACGGTCCTCGTCCTCCCCGGGGACACATGGCATTTCCACTGGGCGAAATCGGGCGAGTACGTCACGCAGGTCAGCGGCACCGGTCCGCTCGGCCTCGAGTACGCGGACGGCGCCGACGATCCGCGCAATCAGGCCGCGCACCCGAGCGGCGCTGGACAGCCCAGCAACCGCTAGGCGCGTGCGCGATCCCCCTATCCGGAGCGGCGCACGTCGGCACACGCGAGGGGGCCAGATTCGTCGGTGATCCGCGAGGCACGAGGGTTGCTCTGCGCTCCGACGTGACCTCACACACCCTTGCTTGCTCCGTCCTGTTCGCTCTGGGCGGCACCATCACGATCGGCTGTGGTGGCCGCGCGACCGGCGCCGGCTCCGGGAACGACGGCGGCGGTCCTTCGTCCGGCGGAGCGGACTCCGGCGCTCCCGAGGCAGCGTGCCCGGCCACCTACGCGGACGTCCCGCAAGGGAGCTTCGAGACGAACACCTCGTGCTCGACCGACGAGTCGTGCAGCTACTTCGACCAGTTCACGTGCTTCTGCGAGCAAGGCTCGGGCTGGGAGTGCGTCCAGGCCAACTGCCTGTGCGAGCCGGGAGAAGGCGGCTGCGTGAACGCGACGTGCAGCACCGACGCGGACTGTCCGTCGGGCCAGCACTGCGCCGTCAACCTGGGCTCGCCGCCGCGCGTGTGCAGCGTGGGCTGCGAGGGGGACGCGAGCGCCTGCCCGTCCGGGACGACGTGCAAGATGTTCGCGCCCTGAGCTGGAGCGCGGCGATCGCGGTCGGCCGACCTCCGCCGTTCGCTCGGGATCGACGGCTGGTCGGCGGCCCTCCCCCGTTCGTAGGCAAGTCCGCCTCGCGAGGAAGGATCGCGCGCGGGCGGCCGTCCTCCACCCAACGATGCGTGGAGCCCGTCGCTTCTCTCGTGCCGTGAGGGGAATGGTGGACGCTGTGGGCGCGGCGTCGCTCGTCGCGCTGGCGGGGTGCTGGCAGCTGGCTCCCGACTCGGGCGACGACACGGGCGATGCGTCGGAGGCGGCGTTCTTTCCGGTGGGGGAAGGCGGAGAGCTTGCCGACGGCACCGCGAGCTCCGACGCGAGCGACGCAGGCGACGTCGAGGCCGCGAAGGCATCCGACTCGAGCGACGCCGGCGATGCCGACGCGGGAGACGGCTTCGTGCCGCCCGCCGCCGTGCCCGGGGCGATGCCGACGCGCGCCTCCGGCCTCGGCTTCGCGTGCCGCGTGGACTCCGCAGGTGGCGTCTGGTGCTGGGGCGACAACTCGTTCGGTCAGACGGGGAGCCCCCTCGGCGACGCGACGGTCGCGCATCCCACGCAGGTCGCCGGCGTCACGGGGGCGATCGCCGTGGCGGCGGGCGATCACCACGCGTGCGCGGTGACCTCGGGACACGACGTCTTCTGCTGGGGGCTCGACGCGGAGTACCAGCTCGGGCACGCAGCGGCGACCTCCGGGGACGTCATCTGTCCGGGCACGGTGGCGGGCGAGACGCTGCCCTGTTCGCCCGCACCCACGGCGGTCGCCGGGATCACGGACGCGGTGGCCATCGCCGCAGCGGGCGCATGGACGTGCGCCCTCGGCTCGGGGGGCGGCGTGCAGTGCTGGGGCGCCGTGCAGTCGACGCCCGCACCCGACGGAGGCGTGGCGTGCGGTACGGGCACCGCGGCGCAAGGCGGGACGTGCACCCCCGCGCCCTACGCCGTCCCGGGTACCGCCGGCGTCGCGGCCATCGCGGTGGGGTACGATCACGGCTGCGCGGCCGTCGCTGGTGGGGTGGACGGGGGCGACGAGGTCGCGTGCTGGGGCGCCAACAACGAGGGGCAGGTGTCACCGTCCGCATGTCCCGCATACGACTGCGCGAGCGCCGTCGTGCGCGCCGATCTCGCGAACACCGTGGCGCTGGCCGCGGGCGACGAGTTCACGTGCGCGCTCGGTGTCGACCAGGTCGTGCGCTGCTTCGGCGACGACTCCGTCGGGGAGCTCGGGCATGCCCCGGGCACCGCGGGGGATCTCGGAGACGACGACGCAGGGGGCGTGTTCGACACGACGCCGACCGCCGTCACCTCTCTCTCCGGAGTGGTGTCGCTGGTCGGCGGTGGGAGCCAGGCCGCGTGCGCGATCGTGGGGGGCGGCGCGGTGGAGTGCTGGGGTGATCTCGGCGTGCCGACGCCATCGCCGACGACGATCGCCGGGCTGCCGCCGATGGCGGGGCTGGGGTCGTTCGACGGCTCGCTCGTCTGCGGGGAAGCGACCGACGGGAGCGACTGGTGCTTCGGCCTCGCGGGGACCCCGCCGGCGGCGCAGGTAGAGTGAGCGTTTTCGCCGCCCCGAAAGGTCCCTATCGTGGAGGGGCGTGGCGCGCGTCGTACTGGTACGAGGGGTCAACGTCGGCGGTCACCGGACCTTCCGGCCCGCGGCGCTCGCCCGGAAGCTGAAGCGGCTCGACGTCGTGAACGTCGGCGCCGCCGGGACGTTCGTCGTCCGGTCCTCCGCGACGAGGGCCGAGCTCCGCGCCGAGCTGGCGCGCACTCTCCCCTTCGAGGCCGAGGTCGTGATCTGCGAGGGCCGCGAGTTCATGCGGATGGTGGCGAGCGATCCCTTCGCCGGGGAACCGGTGCGCGCCGACGTCGTTCGCTTCGTGAGCTTCCTGTCCCGGCGTTCGCGCGCGGCACCGACGACGCCCGCGGCGTTTCCTCCCCGGGGGACGTGGCTCCTGCGACTCCTCGCGTCGGAGGATCGCTTCGTCTTCGGTCTCTACCGGCGACACATGAAGGTCATCGGCTACCTCGGTGCGCTGGACCGGATGTTCGGCGTGCCGGTCACGACGCGCAACTGGAACACCGTCATGGCGATCGCCCGCGTGCTGAGCGTGGGCTCCTGATACGCTCGCGCCATGCGCACGGCCCACCGCTCGCTCGGCGTCCTCGCTCTGACAATCGCCACCGCCCTTCCCGGCGTGGCCCTGGCCCAGAGCGACGGTGATCGCGCCACGGCCCGCGCGCTCGGGCAGGACGCCGAGCACTCCCTCGCCACGAAGGACTACGCCAAGGCGGAGGACGAGTTCCGCCGCGCCGACAGCCTGGTGCACGCGCCCACGCTCATGCTGGGCCTCGCGCGCGCGCTGGCCGGCCAGGGAAAGGTGCTCGAGGCGCAGGAGGCCTACAACCGCATCGTTCGCGACGGAGTTGCTCCGAACGCGCCGGCTCCCTTCAAGCAGGCGCTCGAGGACGCGAAGAAGGAAGTGAAGGACGTCGAGCCCCGCATCGGCGGCGTCACCATCACCGTGAAGGATTCGGCCGGCGGCGCGGTCACGTCGGCGAAGGTCACGGTGGACGACGCGCCGGTCAACACGGCCTCGCTCGGCGTGCGGCGCCTCGTCGATCCGGGCGATCACGTCGTACGCGCCTCGGCCGACGGCTACCGTGCCGCGGAGATCCACGTGAACGTCCCCCCCGGCGGGTCCGCCGAGGGTGCGCTCGTCCTCGAGAAGGACGCGTCGCAGCCTCCCGCGCCGGAGGCGACTGGCCCCGCACCGGCCGCACCCACACCTCCGCCGGCGTCGTCGAGTGGCGGTGCATCACCCTGGCCGTGGGTCTCCTTCGGTGTCGGCGGAGCGGGTCTCGGCGTCGGGGTGGTCGCCGGGATCATCGCCCTCGGCAAGCACTCCGATCTCTCGAAGAGCTGCGGCGGGGGATCGTGCGGCCCTTCCCAGCAGGGAGAGCTCGATAGCTACCACTCGGTGGGGCTGGTCTCGACGATCGGCTTCATCGTCGCCGGAGTGGGTGCAGCGGCGGGGGTCACCCTCCTTCTGGTGCAACCGAAGGGCGACTCCGCCCCTGCGGCGAGCCTCGTCGTCGGGCCCGGCTCCCTGGGCGCCGTCGGTCGATTCTGAGTCAGCAGGAATCACGGAAAGCTCGTTGGTGCCCGCCGCGTCCAGGGCATATCCTGGTCAGACGGGCCCCGATGATCCTCACGCCCAACATCGTCGTAGCGAACCGGTTCCGGCTCAATCGCGTGATTGGCCGCGGCGGGATGGGGTCCGTCTGGCACGCGACGCACCTGGGCCTCGACATCCCGTGCGCGGTGAAGTTCATCGAGGGAAACTACGCGGCCGTGCCCGAGGCGCAGGCGCGCTTCGAGCGCGAGGCCAAGTCCGCCGCGCAGCTGCGAAGCCCGCACGTCGTACAGATCCTCGACCACGGCGTCTGGGAGGGCACCCCCTACCTGGCGATGGAGCTGCTCGACGGGGAAGACCTCGGCCAGCGCCTCAAGCGCGTGCACCACCTCCACCCGAAGGACGTCTGCGTCGTCATCGCGCAGGTCACGCGCGCGCTGAGCAAGGCGCACGGGCTCGGCATCGTCCATCGCGACCTCAAGCCGGACAACATCTTCCTCGTGCGCGACGACGACCGCGAGGTCGCCAAGGTGCTCGACTTCGGCATCGCCAAGCTCACGGGCGCGCTCGAGGGGAGCTCCACCCGGACCGGCGCGATGCTCGGGACTCCTTACTACATGAGCCCCGAGCAGGCGCAGGGGGTGAAGGCCGTCGACCACCGCAGCGATCTGTGGTCGCTCGCCGTCATCGTGTACCGCGCCGTGACGGGGGTCCTGCCCTTCGAGAGCGAGGCGCTCGGCGATCTCCTCATGCGGATCATCGTCGCCCCGATCCCCATCCCGTCGGCGGTGGTGCACTCGCTCCCGCCCGGGTTCGACGCGTGGTGGGCGAAGGCCACGATGCGCGATCCGGCGCTTCGCTTCCAGAGCGCGAAGGAGCTCCTCGACGCGCTGCTACTCGCGTTCGGTCAGTCGCAGCTCACCGACGTCATGGACCGCGCCGAGCTCCGCGCCGTCATGGCCCCGTACGCGCCGGGCCCGGGCCCATACGCGACGCCGCAGCCGGGCGTCACGCCGCAGGCCGGGATGACGCCGCAGCCGCTCTCGGTGCCCGGCGCAGTCGCGGGGCACGGCATGACCGGCGCACCGAGCGCCCATACCTTCGGGCACGCGGCGGGCGTGCCGAAGAACCGGGCGGGCCTCGTCGCGGGGATCCTCGCCGGGGTCGTCGTGCTCGGCGCCTCTGCCGTGGGCGGCACCTTCGCGTTGAGCCGCGCTTCGGGCTCCCACGGCGCAGCGGCCACGTCGCCGGCGACGGCCACCACCCCGGAGCCATCGGTCCAGCCTCCGTCGCGCCCGGACACTGCGGTTCCCGATCCGGCGCCCGCGCCCGCGCCCGCGGCATCCCTCGTCCCCTCTCCCTCCGCCGGGACCGTCGAGCCTTCCCCGACGGCGCCCGCCGTTGCCACCACCGCAACCGCCCCGGTGGTACCGAAACCCATGGCCAGGCCCCCCGTCGGGCCCTCGCGCCCGACCGGCACCGCCGCGCACCCACCCCCCACGAAGAATCCGGGCAACGTCGATCTCGGCATCTGACCGCCAAGCGGTAGGATGGCTCATGCGCATCGGGTACGTCGTGGCGTTTGCCGCGTTCGCCTGCGCCTTGGCGGCGGGCTGCACTTCCGTACTGGGTGACTTCGGTACGTCGTCGGGTGGGTCGGACGCCTCGACCGCGAACGAAGGGGGCACCGACGGCGCGCACCCGGAAGACGCGTCCACCGAGAGTACGGCCCACGAGGCGGGGACCGACGCGCACGCCGACGGCGCACCCGATGCGACGAGCGACTCCGCGCTGCAAGACAGCGGGTCCGACGTGGCGGGCGACTCCACCGAGAGCGAAGGATCGATCGGCGACGGCGGCAACGAGGCGGAGGCCTCCGTGTGCAGCGGCGCCGGGACGGGCACGTCTTGCGGCCCCAACCAGGCTTGCAATGCGGGCGCGTGCGTCACGGTCGGCGCCCCGCAGCTCGTGGCGCCTCTCTCGACGGCGCTCGTCACCTCGCAGTCGCCCGCCCTCCGATGGGTGCTCGCCGCAGGGACGACCGGCGCGGAGATCGAGATCTGCAAGGACCGCGCGTGCGGCACGGTCCTGCAGACCGTCACAGTGACGGGATCCCAGGGGTCGCCCTCGAGCGGGCTGTCGCGCGGCGTCTATTTCTGGCGGGCGCACGGGATGGTGGGGGCGACGGCGGGCACGACGACGAGCCCCGTCTGGGAGATGCGCGTCGGGCAGCGAAGCGCGAACGTCAACACGTCGTGGGGCACGATCGTCGACGTGAACGGCGACGGCATCGCCGACCTCGCGATCGGCGCGAGCAGCGCTGGAGGCAGCGCGGGCGCCGCGTACGTCTATCTGGGCAAGGGGCCATCCGGCATCGCGAGTCCCGGGACAGCGCTCACGCCCGTCGGGGGGAATTTCGGCCTCGCGATCTCCAGCGCGGGCGACGTCAACGGCGATGGGTTCGGGGACGTCATCGTCGGCGCGGACGCGGACATGACGGCGTACGTCTACCTCGGCGGCGCGGGGGGTATCTCGACCAGCCCGGTCGCGACGCTGCAGGGCACCGACTCCTACTTCGGGTGGTCGGTGGCGAGCGCGGGCGACGTGGATGGCGACGGGTACGGGGACGTGGTCGTCGGCGCGTTCGGTGCGAACAGCAATGCCGGCGCGGTGTACGTCTACCGCGGAGGGCCCGGCGGGACGGCCACCACGCCTGCGTACACGCTGCACGGCTTCGCCGGCGCGGAGCTGGGCACGGCGGTGGCGTGGGCCGGCGACGTCAACGGCGACGGCTACGGCGACGTGCTCGTCGGGGCCTCGGGCGTGAGCAGCTACACCGGAGCCGCGTACGTCTACCTCGGCGGCGCGAGCGGGCTCGGGGCGACGCCGATCACCATCGCCGCTCCTGCGGCGGGCGATAGCTTCGGCTACTCCGCGTGGAGCGCGGACGACGTCAACGGCGACGGATATGCCGACATCGTGGTCGGTGCGAACTACAGCACGGGCGCGGCCTACGTGTTCAACGGCGGCACGAGCGGCACCGCGCTCTCCCCGAGCACCTCCCTCACGAGCCCGGGGGGCGCGAACAGCTTCTTCGGCTGCTCGGTATCCACGGCGGGGGACGTCAACGGCGACGGCTACGCGGACGTCGTCGTCGGCGCGTTCGAGACGGTCGTCTCCGGTGCGAACGTCGGCAGCGCCTACGTCTACCTCGGCGCAGCGGCGGGCCTCTCGACGAGCGTCGCTACCACGCTGACGAACCCCAATCCGCCGGCGGGCGGCGGCGGTTTCTTCGGGTTCGCCGTCGCGGGCGCGGGCGACATCAACGGCGACGGCCTCGCGGACGTCGCCGTCGGCGCCGACGAGAACGCCGGCGGCGTCGGCGACGCGTACGTGTACTACGGGACCGGCTCGGGCGTGGCGACGTCCCCGAGCATCACCTTGCCGGGGCCCGTCACGGGCGGCGCCTTCGGCAAGGGGCTCTACTGAGGGTGCGCTGCAGTCGACGCGCGACCGAGCGTGCGGTGGCTCAGAAGAACCCTTCGACCCCGACACTCGGCACCGAGACGGGCCCGAGCGTATCGAACGTGCAGCGATCCAGGCCCGCGGCGGTCTGCCCGTTCGCGGGCGAGCAGTGGGCGGCGAGAGTCTCCTTGTTCAGCGTGACGTTCATCCCCTCGAACACGAGCGCGATCGTCGCCGAGGCTCCGACCTTCCAGCGCTTCTCGAGGCGCAGGTCGATCCGATAGAACGCCGGCATGCGCTCGCCGTCGTACGGGGGCACGGGGATCCCGAACCGCGAGTTGGAGTACGGCAGCCCGGTGTAAGCGACGAACCTCCCGCCCGCGTGCCAGCGCGCGCCGAGATCGTACGAGACGACCACGTTGAGGACGTGCGTCCGGTCGAAGGAGGCCAGCGTATCGACGACGGGGCCCACGCCGAGAGTGCCGGACGCCGGCGCCTCGCGCGTCGAGCGGGAGAGGGTGTACGCGATCCATCCGCTCAGGCGCTTCGTGAGGTTGCGCCGGACGAGGAGCTCGCCGCCGAAGGCCCGGCCGCGCACGTGCTGCGTCAGGCAGAGGTTGTCGGTGATGCCCGGGGCGTTGCCGACGAGGACCCCCGCGCCGAAGACGGACGGGCACGTCGCCGTGAGGTCGGTCAGATCGAGGTACGAGTGGAGAAACCCCGTCGCCTGCACGGTGACGTCCCCGGGGAGCGCCACCACGACCCCCTGGCTCGTCTGGAGGGCGGTCTGCAAGACGGGGTTCGGCTCGACGAAGGTCAGACCCGGGATCGGGACGACGAACGCCGCGGGCTGCTGCGCGACGCCGACGGTGGCGATCCAGGTGACGTCCGGGTGGAGAGAGGCGCGCACGGAGAGACGCGGATCGATCGCGGGGAGCGCCGCGTCGGTGACGGCGGTCACCGGCTGCCCGAGGGCGGCCTGCTCGGCCCTCGGGTCGTCGTAGCGATGCATGGTGAAGACGTCCGCGCGAAGCCCGGGCACGATCTGCACGCGGGGCGCGATCCGCCAGACGACGTCCGCGTAGCCGCCCACCGCGGAGTCGAGGTGCGGAGGATAGAGGAGGTCGGTGAGCGTCACCTGCGCGGGCGCCGAGGCCGTGGTTCCGAGGAGATCGTACCGGTCGAGGGTCACGTCCGCGCCGGCGCGAAGGAGCACGGTGCGGGAGAGGCGCTCCTCGAGCGTCGCGCGGACGCCGAGCGTGAGATCCCGGACGCTGCCGCCGTCGTTGTTGGCCTGACCGAAGCCGAGCGTCGTCGCGACGCGCAGCGTGCCGCGGTCGAGCGCGTGGTCGTAGCGGAGGTCGACACGGTGGAATTCGCCGTCGATGATCGTGTCGGTCACGCCCGAGCGCACCTGCGCGAAGTCGTCGAAGCTGCCGAAGGCGAAGACCCCGATCTGGTTCTTGTCGTCGATCTTCCAGGTGTCGCGCGTCTGGTAGTCCCAGTACGAGAGCTTGAGGGGGCTCGTCAGCGAGAGGAGGAGGCCCGAGTAGCTGTACCGGCCGGCGACCAGCGCGCTGCCGCGGTCGTCGCCGAGCGGAGCCTCCGCGAGCGCGCCCGCGTCGAACACGCGCACCGTGCCCTCGGCGTGAGCGACGGACGAGGGAGCGGGCACGTCCGCCGCGAGGACGCCGCCGGCGAAGCGCCCGTACTGGACTGGTGCGCCGCCCGGGAAGAAGTCGAGGCGCTCGACGAGGCTCGGGTGGACGACGCTCGGACCGAAGGCCGCGTGAAAGAGGAGCGGCACCCGCACGCCGTCGATGAAGTAGCCGGTGTCGCCGGGGGGCGCGCCGCGGATGAAGAAGTACGGCAGGCCGGTCGCCATGGGCGTGACGCCCGGGAACGCCTCGACGGAGCGGAAGGCGTCGCCGAACGCGCCGGGCATCTCCCGCAGCTGTCGCGCCCCCACGGTCGTCTGGGTCGGGTCGGGCCTCTGTCCTTGCACCGTCACCTCGGCGACGGGAGGGGACGCGTCCGCGGACGGAGGAGCGGGTGCCGGCGGGGATGGCGAGGCTTGGGACGGTGGTGGTGCGTCGGCGCGCGCGACGCGCGGGGTGGCGAGCAAGGTGGCCACGAGGACGAACCAGATGCGTCGGGTGGACGCCATCGACCGCACAACCGTACGACCTGTCGGGACGTTCCCGACCGCGTTCTCTTCGCACCGAGGAGCCGCCGGGGCGCGCGCGGAGCGTGTGGGAGCCGCCACTCCATGGAACGCTCCCCGCCTTGGGCGTAGTCTCACATCGAGAGGGTGTTCTCATGCGCATTCGAGCGCTCGGGCTCGTCGCTCTTGGCGTCGTCGCCGCGTGCAGCAGCTCCGCGAAGAACGGCGGGACCGCGAGCGACGGGGACGCCGGGACCCAAGGGAGCGACGGGGGCGCGACGGGCCACGGCGGCGACGCGTCGGCGACGGCGCACGACGCCGCAGCGGGTGGAGCCGACGCGCCCGGCGGAGGCTCGGAGACGTCGACGACGGGCGACGGCGGCTTCCCGGCCGCGGGCAACCCCGACGGCTCGTGCACGTCCATGGCCGTCCCGACCCAGACGAAGCTCGTGGACACGTCGTCGCCCACCACGGTCGTCGGCACGGGGACTCCCGGGTCGTGCACGTTCGACGCCCTGAACGCCGCCGTGTCGAAGGGCGGCATCGTCACCTTCGACTGCGGGCCCGATCCGGTCACCATTTCCGTCGCGGCGACGCTCACGCCCCCGACGACGAACGCCTACGCGACCCCGACTCCCCCCAGCCTGAACATCGTCATCGACGGCGGCAACAAGGTCACGCTCGACGGCGGCGGCTCGGTGCGCATCCTCTCGTGGATCCACCAGGGCAGCTGGCAGAAGAACGGCGACACGCTGACCATCCAGCGCATTCGTTTCGCCAACGGCAAGGCGACGCCCACCGAGAAGATCGCCGCGTGCCCTCCGTCGGGGAACATCGCGAACACGGCGTGCTCGACGGGGTACGACGACGGACAGGGCGGCGCCATAAACATGCAGGACGGCAACCTGCGCGTCATCGACTCGATCTTCGAGAACAACCAGGCCGCGATGCTCGGCCCCGACACCGGCGGAGGCGCCATCTACCTCTACGGCACCGGGAGCCCGTCCTACATCATGCACAGCTCGTTCTTGAACAACGCGGCGAGCAACGCAGGCGGCGTGGGCATGCTCTGGGCGGGTGCGTACGTCCTGAACAGCCTGTTCGAGGGGAACCGCGCGGTCGGCACGGGCGCGAACGACGTCGACGCGACCCAGTGCACCTGCTCGAACATGGGGAACGCCAACCAGACCGGGTCGGGCGGAAACGGCGGCGCCATCTACAAGGACGGCGGCGACGGCATGAACCTCACGATCTGCGGCACCGAGATCGAGGGCAACTCGAGCAACGAGTTCGGGCCGGCCATCTTCCTCACCGCGGACGGGTCGGGGGCGAAGCTCGTCATCGACGACAGCAACGTGAGCGGCAACACGAGCGGAAACCCGGTCTGGCAATGGTGCCAGGGCGTGTCCACGGACAATCCACACGGATCGAGCGCGAGCAGCTCCCCCGCTCCCGTCCAGACGACGTTCTGCGATGCCAAGGGCGCGAACTGCACGACGACGTGCAGCTCGTAGCGCGGAGCGCCGGGGAGAATGGGGAGGGATGACGATGAACGCGAGGAGGATCGCGACGGCTCTCGCCTCGGGCTGCGTGTGCGCCTCGTTCGCGTGCGGCAGCGGCGGCGGCGGCTCGTCGTCCTCGCCGACGGACGGGGGCGCCGAGTCCGCGTCGAAGAGTGACGGCGACGTCGCGAACGACACGGGTACGGGCGCCACCGACGCACACGGCGGCGAGCCGGGGAAAGACGGAGCGACCGGGGGCGACACGGGTGGGTCCGAGGGAAGCGAAGGGGGCGCGGGGAACGAAGGCGGTGCCGACGGCTCGGCACCCGGATCGGCGACGTGCACGAACCCCGCGTACACGCTGGCGCTCGATCCCTCGAACCCGCAGTACGGCATCACGCTGAGCGGGTTCTACGTGGACACCGACACGTGGAACGCCGCGAACTACGCCGTGACGCAGACGATGTACGTCTGCGACTACGGAAACTGGTACGTCGTCGCCAACATGAACGACGACGCGCACGACGGCGCCGTGAAGACGTACCCCGACGTGCACATGGACTTCCCGAGCGCTCCGGCCGTGAGCTCGTTCGCGTCGATCGCCAGCACCTTCGCCCACGCGGGGCCCCACGTGGGAATCTACGAATACGCCTACGACATGTGGCTGAACGGCGTCGCCGCGAGCGGCTCGACCGAGATCATGATCTGGACCGACAACTTCCATCAGGTGCCGGCGGGCACGAAGATGGAGACGGTGACCCTCGGCGGGCAGACCTACGACGTGTACCAGGACGGGAGCTACATCGCCTTCGTCGACGAGACCAACGTCACCTCGGGGACGCTCGACCTCCTCTCGTTCTTCCAGCACGTCATCGCCAAGGGCTGGGTGCCCTCGACCTCGACCCTGGGCGCGATCGACTACGGCGTCGAGCTGGTCTCGACCGGCGGCGCCGACGCGACGTTCGAGGTGAACGCGTTCACGCTGACGACGCAGTGACGCTCCGCGGGCGCTACGATGCACCCCCATGCCCCCGACGGCGCCTCCGCGACCCCGCATCCTCACCGGTGACACGCCCTCGGGGCGCCTGCACGTGGGGCACTGGGTCGGTTCGCTCGAGAACCGCGTGCGCCTCCAGGACGAATACGACTGCTTCTTCCTCGTCGCCAACTTGCACGCGTTCACGACGCGGGCCGCAGAGCCCGAGGCCATCGCCCAGGACACGCTCGAGATCCTCAAGGACTGGCTCGCGGTGGGCATCGATCCGGGCCGATCGACGCTGGTCGTACAGAGCGAGGTGCCGGCGATCACGGAGCTCACGTGGCACCTGTCGATGCTCCTGCCTTTCAGCCGGGTCATGCGCAACCCGACCTTGAAGGACGAGCTCGAGGTCAAGGGCCTCGGAGACAAGTACAGCTTCGGGTTCCCGCTCTACGCCGTGGGGCAGTGCGCGGACATCCTCGTCTTCCGGCCCGCGCTCGTTCCGGTCGGCGAGGACCAGCTGGCGCACATCGAGATGTGCCGCGAGGTCGCGCGGCGGTTCAACCACACGTACTGCGGGGTCGATCCGAAGACGGACGACGCCGACCACGTGGCGGCGGGCGGCATCTTCCCCGTGCCCTCGGGGCTCGTGGGTCGCGTGGGACGACTCGTCGGCTACGACGGCGCGCAGAAGATGTCCAAGAGCCTCGGCAACGCGATCTTCCTCACCGACACCACCGCGCAGATCAAGAAGAAGGTGGGGCAGATCTACACGGGGCGCGTCGACATGAACGCGCCCGGTGACACGAGCAACGCGCTCTTCCAGTACGTGCGCGCCTTTGTCTCTCCCCCGGAGCGCGTCGCCGAGCTCGAGGACCGGTACCGCCGCGGCGACGCGATCGGAGACGGCCACGTGAAGGCCGAGATCGCGAGCGCCATCGACGCGCTCCTCGCACCGATGCGCGAGCGTCGTGCGCGCTTCGATGCACCCGGAGGCGAGGACCTGCTGCGCGACATCGTCCGCACGCACGCCGCTCGCGCGAACGACGCGGCCGGCGAGACCCTCGCGAGGGTGCGCGACGCGATGAAGCTTCGCTTCCGTTGAGACGCACGCCGGGGCTCTCGCCAGGCCCCCCGTGCGAGGCGCGCGGCGGTCACCCGTCCCCGGCGTCCTCGAGCCAGGCGATGCGCTCCTCCCGGAGCATCACGCGGCGCAGGAGCTCGCGGGGCGTGTCGCTGTCCTTCACCGCTCGTTCGAGGAACGCGCCGACGTGGCGGTCGACGTGCTTGCCCCGCACCTGGCGCGCCAGCTTGCGCGCCTGATCGGCCAGGGTCTCGAGCTCCTCCGGACCCAGCTTCGTGACCCGGATGGGCCGCGCCTTGAGGAGCCGGCGGCGAAGCATCGCGACGTCCTCGCTCGGGAGGATGGTGGCCTGCTCCTCGATCTCGTCGAGGAGCTCGCCCGCCTCGTCGCGCAGGGCCGCGAGCGTGTCCGGCGTGACCGCGAGGACGACCGTCGCCCGCGGGATGGCGCCTCCGCAGTAGTGGGCGAGCGATCGCAGCGCCGTCCGGCGCTCGGTCCTGGAGACGCCCACGCGGTAGAGGTTCTCGGCCTCGTCGAGGATGAGCACGGGCCCCTGGCAGTCCTCGACACGCTCGAGGAGCTCGAGCCACAGGTGGAGTCGCGCGTAGGCGTCCTTCCTGTAGGAGGCGCTCCCGGGCTTGTCGACGAGGTCGAGCGCGCCGAGGGTCTCGCGCACGGCGTCGTCGTCGACCTCACCGTCCGGCGCGCCGGCGATCGCACGCGAGGCGGACCGCGCCGCCTCCTCGCCCTCGGTGGCGACGGCGTCGAGCGCGCCGCGCAGCCGCCGCCTCGATCCCGGCTTCGCGAGCCACGCGTCGAGCCTCTCGAGGAAACCCACCGATCGCTTGCCAGGGAGCGTCGCGTTCTCGAGGAGGCGCCGCATGTGCCGCCGCGGGTTGCCGAGGTCCTCGTCGAGGCGCTCCACCGACAGGCGCAGCACGGGCCGTCTGTCGGCGCGGGCACGGGCCTCGAGGTGGAGAAGGTGGTGCGTCTTTCCGGCGCCGTACTCGCCCGCGAGCACCGCGAAGACGGAGCCGTCGTTCGACGCCGTCTCGAAGAGCTGCGCGATCCTCGAGTCGACCTCCTCCATGCCGACGGTGAGCTCGGCCACGGCCTCGAGAGGGGGCAGCCCTTGCGTGATGCGTACGAGCGCGCCCAGCTGCGACGCGCTCCGCTCCTTCGTCTGGTAGCCCTCCGGGACGGGAGGCAACGGCACATCGGGATCGGGCGAAGCGAGAGGCACCCACGTCTGGTGCGGGATGGGCGGACCGGGGGGCAGATCGGCGACGATGCGCGTGGCGAGCGCCGGGTGATCGATGAGCGAGTGCACGCGCCGATCGAGGTCTCCGGTGCCGACGAGCAGGGTCTCGCATGCCACGACGCCGTGGCCGCCGTCGGCGTTGTCGACGATCTCGCGGAGCACCGTGTACGCCACGTCGCGGCGACCGCGCGACAGGTCGACCAGCGCCTCGGCGTCGCGCAGGAGGATGCGCGTTCCACGATGGCCGAGGGCGAGGACGAGGCGCGTGAAGTCGGCGAAGGCGCGCTTCGCGGTACGGGCGGAGAGAGCCCGGAGCGCGTCCGGGGGGCGAGTGACGTCGCGACCCGAGAGCCACGCCTGGAGCTTGCGGGCCGGACCGGCGCCGGACGCCGAAGCGATCGACTCGCGCGCGAGGGTGGCGAGCGCACCGCCGACGGCCTCCTCGTCGGCGCTCTCCTCGAAGATGGCCTCCGCGCTGCGCCCGTGCGTGGCCGCGAACGCCTCGAGCGCCGCGACGAGGCCGTTGCGACGCCCCGCCTCGACGCGCGGCACCCGGAGCGAGACCGCGAGCGTCCCGACCACGGCGTGCAGATCCTGGAGGCCGTTCTCCGCGAGCGATGCCGTGGCGACCGCGAAGCCGTTCGCGAGCGCCGACTCGGCGAGCGCGTGGAGCGCAGAGCCCGGATCGGTGTCGCCCGAGAGCACGGCGACGGTCCCCATGCGGGCGACCGCGACGTCCTCCAGCGTCTGGAGGCGAGAGGCGACGAGGTGATCGACCCACTCCACGCGCGCGGCTCGCGTCATGCCGGGTCGAGATTCCGCCGGGTCGAGGGCGAGCGTCAAGCGCGTCGCGTGCGCGCCCGCACCGCCGGGCGCCGGCACGCTACGCTCCCGGAGGTCGTCGAACGCCGAGCTCAGTCGTCTTCGGGCACCGAACCGAACTTCCCCGCCTGGAAGTCGACGATCGCTCGCTCGATCTCGGTGCGCGAGTTCATGACGAACGGCCCGTACTGGACGATGGGCTCGCGAAGCGGCTCGCCCCCCAGGACGAGGACGTGTGCGTCGGCGGTCGCGAGGAGCTCGAGGCGTTCGCCCTCGTTCTCGAACAGCACGAGCTCCCCGGTTCGCACCGATCGCCCGGCCGCAATCACCTCGCCCGACGTGACGATCGCCATGGCGTTGTGCGCGCGAGGCGACGACACGACGAGGCGACCGCCGGCCGAGAGGTTCGCGTCGAGCAGCGTGACGGGCGTGAAGGTCCGCGCGGCCCCGGGTCTCCCGTCGAACTCGCCCGCGATGACGCGGACGGTGCCGGCGCCCCCGGGCAGGGCGACCACGGGGATGTCGCTCGCGAGGATCGCCTGGTACCCGGGGGCCGCCATCTTGTGGCGGGCGGGCAGGTTCACCCAGAGCTGCATCATGTGCATCCGGCCGCCGCGACGGGTGAACGCTTCCTCGTGGTACTCCTCGTGGAGGATGCCGGCGCCGGCGGTCATCCACTGGACGTCGCCGGGGCCGATGATGCCGGCGTTGCCCGTGCTGTCCCGGTGCGCGACGGCTCCCTCCCACGCCACGGTCACCGTCTCGAACCCCCGGTGCGGGTGCCACCCCACGCCGCGCTTGCCGGTCGCGAGCGCCTCGAACTCCTTCGGCGGCCCGTAGTCCATCAGGAAGAACGGGCTCACCCGCTCCGCAGGCAGGGACGGGCGCGGGAAGTAGCTGGACACGCGGAAGCCGTCGCCCACCCAGTGGAAGGGCGTGCTGCGGAAAACGCCCGCGACGCCGCGTGCGGTCACGGTCGAGGTCTTCGGGGTTTCGACGAGCTGGGTCATGCCGGGCAACGTAAGGCCCGGCGGAGACCGCGGAACTGCGATTCGATCGATGGATCCCATCGAGCTGCGCGAGGGGGTGCGTGACGCGCGAGGCCCCGATCAGGGGCAGGTCGCGCCCGCGTCGGCCGGAGCCCCCGCATCCCAGTCGACGGCGCAGGCGGGAGCCGAGAACGTACCGCTCACGTGCGAGGCCCCGAAATGGAGGTCGAACGTCCCCGAGTAGGTCGGCCCCGCGCCGCAGAGAACGACCTGCCCAGTCGCCTCGAGCGCCGTGGAAGAAGCGCAGGACGCGTCGTAGGAGACGAAGACCGCGCCGACCTGGCGAGCCGCGCCCGTGGGCGTGTAGGTGCCGGGCGTCAGGGCCACGGGAGCCCCGGAGGTCGTCGAGTACGCGCCAAGCGTGAGCACGAGCTCGTCGACGCTCGGCGTGAGCGCGGCGGTCGCCCACTGCGACTGCACCATCGTGCACGTCGTCGCGGTGCTGGCGATGACCACCGTGACCTCTGCCAAGTTGCCGGACGCCTCGAAGTCCGAGAACGCCGCGGCGCTCTGCGGCCCGAACGGCGCCCCCACTCCACCCGTCGCGGCGTTGGCCGACGGGCACCCGATGCCCGCGTCCGCACCGTCGGCGCCTCCTCCGTCCGCCGGAGGCGGCATCACGTCAGCCACCGCGTCCGTCGCTGTCGAGTCACGAGCTCCCGCGTCGACGGGAGGTGGGCCTCCCGACGACGAGGAGCAGGCGGCGCCCCCGAGAACCAGGATCAGGGCGGCCGTGGGGCGCATGCCGCGATCCTACGCGCCCCGCGCGACGCGCGTGATGCGCCCGACGACAGGCGTCAGACGAGCTTTGCCGACAGCGTGATCGGCGTGGCCGCGAGGGCCTTCGAGAGCGGGCAGCCCTTCTTTGCTGCCTCGGCCAGCGTCTGGAACTTGCCCGCGTCGATGCCGGGGACGGTGCCCTGCGCGTCGAGGGCGATCGTCTTGATGGCGAACCCGTCGTCCACCTTCTGGAGGTCGACGGATGCGGTCACGCGGAGCTCGGTCGGGGGATGACCCGCCTCTCCGAGCGCGAAAGACAGCGCCATCGCGAAGCAGCCGGCGTGCGCGGCGCCGAGAAGCTCCTCGGGATTCGTGCCGGCCTTGCCGTCCTCGCTCTGGAAGCGCGTCTTGAACGAATACGGTTGGTCGTGGAACGCGCCGCTCTGCGTCGTCAGCGCGCCGCCACCGTGGAGCGCGTCTCCCTTCCACACTGCCGTGCTCTTGCGGATCATGATCGACCTCCTTCGCGGGGAGGCTTGTTAGCACGGCACCGCGACCGCGCGCTCCACCCCTGGGCGGGTGCGCGCGGCGCGGTGTCCGGATCGGGGCGCGTCAGTTCTCGTACGCGTGCGACAGGAGCGTGGCCTTGTAGGTCGCGCCTTCGCCGGCGTTCGGCGTTCCGTTCCAGTCCGTGACGAGGACGTCCGACGGGTCCTGCCAGGGGTTCCACGTCCAGGCGAGGTAGTTCCAGCCGTGCGCGTCCGCGTACGAGAGGAAGCCGGGGAGGAACGTGACGGGCGCGGTGACGTCGTCGCCGGTCTCTCCGACGAGGACTGGATACTGCGCAGCGATGGGACCGAAGACGCTGTCCCAGCACGTCGTATCGGCGCAGGGCTGGCCCGGGTAGATGTGGGCGCCCACGACGAGCTGGTTCGCCGGGTCGACCGGCGCGTGGGCCAGCCAGCCCGAGGCGTCGTTCGCCCATCCGATTCCGTTGATGAGGATCGGCTGCTTCGCGCCGGTCGCGCGGACCGTGTTCACGAGCTGCTGCATCCCGACGCTCTGCCAGTTCGCGGTGACCTGGTAAGGCGAGCCGCCGGTGACGTACTGCGTCTTGGTGTCGCCGTTCAGCCACGCGTTCCAGACGTCGGGATCGGTGCCCCACCACTCGTAGGGCTCGTTGAAGAGGTCGAAGATGACGCCGGGGTCGTTCGCGAACATCGTCGCGAGCGACGTCCAGAACGCCGGCGAGTGGTCCAGGTCGGGCTCGGGGTTCTGGGAGAGGGCGCGCTGCGTGCCGGGCGCGGTCCAGTGCAGGTCGAGGATGACGAAGAGACCCGCGGCGTGCGCGGCGGCCACCTCCGCCTGGATCGCCGACTGGTAGGCGCTGCCGCCGACCTCCACGCCGTTGATGTTCAGCCAGCAGTCCTCGTTGAGAGGCAGGCGCATGATGTTGGCGTTCCAGCCGCGGATGGCCTGGAACGTGGCAACCGACGACAGCGGAGCGCCGCCGTAGGGGTCGGTGGTCCAGTTCTGCGCGCACGTGAACTCCGTGTTGGAGACGTCGACGCCGCGCAGCGTGATCGGATTGCCGGCTCCGTCCACGAGATGGTTGCCCGAGACGTGGATGGCGAGGCCGGAGGCATTCCCGCCTCCGCCGCCGCCCGCCTCGGGGGCAGGGCTACCGCCGCCGGCGTCGGGGGTCGATCCGCCTCCCGAGCCGGTCTCCGTCCCGGTTCCAGCGTCCTCGGAGTCGCCCGCCTCGGTCGCGGAGCCGGCGTCGCGGGTGGTAGCGCCCGCGTCCTTCGGGGCGCCTGCGTCGTGATGGCGCACGCGGCCCGAGGTGCGCTCGGGCTGGAGGCCCTCGCTGCTCCCGGCGTCGCCCTGGTCGTTGCTCACGCTGTCCTCCGGCGCGGCAGAGTTGTCGTGGCCTGCAGACGACGGTCCACACGCGACCAGGAACGCGGTCGCGAGGGCAGAGGTCGTCGTCAGCAGTGCGGCAGCTCGTCGTTTGTCGTTGCTCATGGGCCGCGAAAACTAGAGGGCACCGACGACAAGTCGAACTCGAGCGAAGTCGATTCCCTCAAATGTCTCGTAGGCTTTCCCACACACGCGCCCGTCATCGGTCGGTGTCCTCCCGCAACCCAAGCGTCGAGAATCACGGCGGTTCGGGCCGGCGTCTCTTCCTTGCTCGATCCTGCAGAGCCGCGGCCTCCAGCACGAGCGCTGCGCGCGCTCGAGGTGAGCCCGATCGAAGCGCGAGCGTCGCTCGATTTACGCACTGCCGCGAAGGAGAGGACGCTGCTCGGTCGACCCGGATAGGATGGGCTCTCCGCGATGCGGCGCTGCCTCGCCCTCTGCTTCGTCTTCGTCACGATCGCCTGCTCGTCTTCTTCGTCCTCGCCCCCCGCGGCAGGCCCGGACGGCGGGCAGGGCGACGCGGCGACGGCTTCCGTCGGGTGGCCGATGTTCGGCCGCGACCCGACCCACGCGCGGCAAGGCGACGTCACGGCGACCGCCGTGGGAAGCGAGAAGTGGAGCCTGACCACGGGCGGCGCGATCGAGTCGTCGCCCGCGGTCGGCGCGGACGGCACGATCTACGTCGGCTCGAACGACGAGTCCGTCTATGCGGTCGCCCCGGACGGTACGAAGAAATGGTCGTTTGCGACCGGGGGCGCGGTCCAATCGTCGCCTGCCGTGGGGCCCGACGGGACCGTCTACGTCGGCTCGAACGACGGGACGCTCTACGCGCTCGACCCGACCGGCTCGCCGCGATGGACGGCGAAGACGGGCGCCGGGATCGAGGGCTCGCCCACCCTCGGCGCGGACGGGACGCTGTACGTGGGTTCGCTCGACGACTCGCTGCGCGCCGTCGACGCCGCG
This sequence comes from Polyangiaceae bacterium, assembly GCA_036490515.1. Taxonomy (GTDB): domain Bacteria; phylum Myxococcota_A; class Polyangia; order Polyangiales; family Polyangiaceae; genus Palsa-1150. The sequence goes on along the minus strand of DASXDU010000037.1, from coordinate 245,521 downwards.
AGCGGCACCGTGAAGTGGACGGCGACGACCGGAGGCGCGCTGTACTCGTCGCCTGCGGTGGGCCCCGACGGGGCCGTCTTCATCGGGTCCTTCGACTTCCAGTTCTACTCGTTCCACGCCGACGGGTCGCAGGCCTGGACCGCGCAGACCACCGACTCGATCTACTCGTCGCCCGCGATCGCTCCCGACGGCACGACGTACGTCGGGTCGTACGACCACCACCTCTACGCGTTTGCCCCCGACGGATCGACGAAATGGTCCGTCCTCCTCGCCGCCTACACCTTCGACACGGGCGTCGAGTCCTCGCCCGCGATCGCCGCGGACGGCACGGTGTACTGCGGGTCGTTCGACGGGAAGCTCTACGCCATCGCTCCCGACGGAACGGGCAAGTGGACGTACCAGACGGGCGACTGGGTGCGCTCGTCGCCTTCCATCGGCGCGGACGGGACCGTCTACTTCGGGAGCTGGGACGACTCGGTGTATGCCGTCCGGCCCGACGGCACGGGCGTCTGGAAGTTCGCGACCGGCGGGCACGTCAACTCGTCGCCTGCCATCGGCCCGGACGGCACGGTGTACGTCGGCTCGTGGGACGGAAAGCTCTACGCGCTCGGCGGCTGAGGCCCGGGGGACGGGGGAGCCTCCGCATCCTAGGGGGAGCCCGGCACCGTGAGCAGCGTCGCGCCCTGGAGGGCGGGCGGTGGAGTCGGGCTCGCGCCGGGAGCCCCCGGGTAGGGCGCGTACGTGGTGACGCCGCCGATGCGTGCGACCCAGAAGAGCGGGTCGAGGGCGACGCGGAGCTGCGGGAACGAGAACACGTAGTCGTCGCCGCGCGTGTAGACCTGGAGGGGATCGTGGAGGTGGGGGAGGTCGGCCTGCGTCGCGTGCGCAGCGCCCCCGAGGCCGTCGCCGCGGCGGAAGTCCTCGCGCAGCGTCCAGGCCGCGACGTTGTAGTAGTCGTCCCACCACGCCGCGTTCGGGTCCGACGCGTGGCCTGCGGGCGTCCGGCCCTGGATCATCGCGAAGATCGTGTCGCGCAGATCGCTCGACCCCGCGCCGCCCTCGGCGAACCTGGCTCCCGGCGCGTCGATCGAGCCACTTCTGCCGAGGAGGTCGTAGAGCGCGACCTCCTCGGTCCACCAGTTCGCGGTGGCTGCGAGGATCGTCGCGTCTGCGTTCACGACGGAGAGCAGCCGCGCGCACGTCATCCCGTTCGACCAGATCTCGTAGTGACTCGTCGTGAGCACCTCGTCGGCGTTACCGATGGCGTAGTGACCGGTCGATTCGCCGGCGTCGAAGAACGACTGGAGGAAAGAGCGGGCGTCCGACTGCTGCGCGGCGGTCCCCGCGCGAAGCGCCCAGCCGTAGTACCAGACGCGCCAGAGAAGCTTCTGGTTCGGCGTGCCGCCGTCGCGATCCGCATCGGGGGGCGCCGCGAAGGTCCACGTCGAAGAGCACCCGATCGCCTGCCGGCAGAGACCGACGACGGCCGTGCCGAGCGGCCCCTCGAGGCCTCCGCTGTTCGCCGTCTGCCCGCCCTGGTTGCACGCGGGGCTCCCGCCCGGATCGACGGGCGCCGCGTCGGGAGAGGGACCCGCTGCATCCGAAGGCCCGCCGTCGTCCCCGGACGGCGCCGCGTCCATCGACCCTGCGTCTCGGGGAACCGTCGAAGCCGCGTCGCCGTGGGAGGCGTCTTCCCGAGCCGCGTCCTGCCCCGCATCGCCGGTCGGCTCCGCCCCGCTGCACTCCTGGCCGTTGCACCCGACCGGGCTCTCTCCACTGCCACAGGCGAGGACCAGGGAGGCGCCGGCCAGCGAGGCGAGTGCCAGGCAGGCTCCGGCCAGCCGGCGTGCCGACCGAGTCACGAACACGCACATCGAACGATGCCTCCTCGCCATCCACGGAGAGCAACGGCGGTGCCGCAACGGCCGGCGGCGAATTCCCGCGCCTTTCCGTGATGCACGCGCGCGTCGCGGGATCCTCTCGTTCCAGGAGGATCGGGACGATCCTCTTCGCATGCAGTCGCCGCGATGAAGGCGGGTCTCTCGCCCGCGAATTCCCGCCCGGGGCACGCGAACGTTCACGGAGTGGTTCGCGAACGCGGACGATCAGGTGGGGGCGGAGGGATCCAGGATCCGCGGAAGTCCGCAGGACCGCATCGCGCCGGGAAACCCTTTGGATTCGGGCGAATGCACGCTCGCCAGCCACTCCAGGCGACGAGGGCGTGGGCGCTCCGGATGCCCGTCTGGCGCGAGGCACGACCGTTGCGATGGGGCTCGCTCACGATGAAGACCGCCCCCTTCCGCGCCGTCGCCGCAGTTCCCCTCCTCCTCGCTGCCATCGCGTGCGGCTCTGCACCCGGTGGCGAGGACACCGGCTCCAGCTCCGACGCGATCTCCGGATCGACCATCGTGTCGCGCGGAATGGAGTGGGTGGACGCGAAGCTTCACTACTGCCAGGCCGCGCGCGGCGACGTCGACGGCGACTCGTCGTGCTGGGCATGGGAGGGCTCGAGCCACCGGTGCGACCGCACGAGCAACTCGGCGTGGAACGACTACCGGTCCGACTGCTCCGGGTTCGTCACGTTCGCGTGGGGCCTGCCCGCGGTGGGCGACGGAGGCTACGTCACCTCGGAGTTCGCGCCGTACGGGACGTCCTTCTCCCACACGATCCAGGGCACGGACCTCGAACCCGGCGACGCCCTCAACAAGGACCCGGACGAGCACATCATCCTGTTCAAGGCGTGGGTCAGCAAAGGGCACTCGGCCACCTTCCTGGAGGAGCCGGGGTGCTCGTCGTCCGAGCCGTACGCGCACGAGTTCACGTCGGACGTCTCGATCAGCGGCGACAAGGTCTACGTGACCTACGAAGGCGCGACGTTCTACGCGATCCGCTACAACGGCTTCAGCTCCGGCAGCGGCAGCAGCGGCGGTGGGAGCAGCAGCGGTAGCAGCGGGGGCGGCGGGAGCAGCGGCGGTGGGTCCGCTCCGGACGCGTGCAGCAAGGGAAACGGCTTCTGTACCGACACCTTGCAGTGCGACAGCGGCCACTGGATCGTGCGCCAGGACGACCCCTCGGCCTGCACGACGGTCGAGAACGTCGAGGAGCCCTGCAGCGAAGGCGACGGCTACTGCACGGCAACGCTCCAGTGCGACAGCGGCCACTGGGTCCCTCGCACGGGTGACCCCGCCGCCTGTACGTCCGGCCCCGGCGCCTGATCCCGAGACGCGACGGTGCCGCGTTGAGCCGCGGCGGGGAGCGCACTTCGTCTATGTTTGTCTCCCATGACCGGCGACCGCTTCCGGGTCCTCGTCGAGAACGCACCGGACGCCATCGTCGTGTCACGCGACGGGATCGTCCTCTACGCCAACCAGGCGGCCGCCCGTCTGCTCGGCCACGAGGACGTCTCCACGCTGGTCGGTCAGCCGATGTCGTTCCTCGATCGGCGATCGATGGAGGTCATGCGGCGGCGCATCCAGCAGATGGCCGCGACGGGCGAGCGCCTCGTTCCGCGGGAGTACGCAGCGACGCGTCGCGACGGTAGCGAGATCATTGCCGAGATCGCGTCGGCCATCATCGAGTTCGAGGGCCAGCCGGCGGTCATCGCGTATGCGCGCGACGCGACGGAGCGAACCCGCCTGCGCGGGCAGCTCGCGCATTCCGATCGGCTCGCGTCGCTCGGGATGATGGCCGCAGGCGTCGCGCACGAGCTCAACAACCCGCTCGCGTTCGTGACGCTCGCCGCCGACATGCTCGCCAAGCGCGTGAAGCCCGAGGACGCCGGGCTCGTGGCCGAAGTGCGCGCCGGCATCGACCGCATCGCCGGCATCGTGCGGGACCTGCGCTTCTTCGGGCGCGGGGACGACGAACCGCTCGGCCCGATCGACGTCGTCGCGGCGATCCGGAGCGCGGAGCGCCTCGTCGCGCACGAGTTTCGCCCGCGCGGCCGGCTCTCGCTCGAGACGGGCGAGCTCCCTGCGGTCACGGGCGTCGCGCGGCACCTCGAGCAGGTGTTCGTGAACCTGTTCCTGAACGCCGCCCACGCGATGGCCGACGAGAACGAGGGGCTCGTCGTGGTGCGCGCGCGCGTCACGCCGGAGCAAGTGATCGTGACCGTCGAGGACAACGGCAAGGGCATCCCCGCAGAGAGCCTCGAGTCGATCTTCGACCCGTTCTTCACGTCCCGCCCCCAGGGAGGCGGCATGGGCCTCGGGCTCTCGATCAGCCGCGACCTGCTCCAGCGCGCGGGCGGTAGTCTCACCGCGCGGAGCACCGTCGGGGACGGCACCACCATGGAGCTCACGCTGCCGCGCGCCAGGGACGTGATGGCGACCATCCCCGCCGCGCCCCCGGTGCCGGCCGAGGCCACCGCGCGAGGCGAGCGACCCCGTGTCCTCGTGATCGACGACGAGCCGCTCATCGTGCAATCGCTCGCGCGGACCCTGGGCGACGAGGTGACGGTCGTGGGCGAGAGCGACCCGATCCGCGCGCTCGATCGGCTGCTCTCGGACGAGGACTTCGACGCGATCGTGTGCGACGTCATGATGCCGGGGCTGACGGGCGTCGACCTCCACGAGCGCGTCGTTCGGCACCGCCCCGAGCGCGCATCGCGGTTCGTCTTCATCACCGGCGGGACCTACACGGCCCACGCCCGCGAGTACCTCGGGCGCGTACCGAACACGCGGCTGAGCAAGCCCTTCGACACGCCGGAGATCCTCGCGGCCATCCGGCGTGCCGCGAATGCCGCGCCGGTCCCGCGCGAGGCGGAGCGCCCGCCCCCCGAGGCGAAGCTCGGTCGGTGAGTGCGCGCGGGAAGCGCGGGTCAGCCGCCGAGCAGCTCGGCGAGGTACTGCTTCCAGAACACGGCCCACGTGTGGGTCCCGTGACCGTGCGACGTGGGCGTCGCGGGCAGGAGCACGAACTTGCCCCGGCGAACGCGCCGGATCTCCGTCTCGGCGATCCCGAGCTCGGGCGGGTTGATGAAGTCGTCGGCCGAGTTGACGAACATGACGGGCGCCGTGATCTTTTCGAGGTCCCGCGACGGGTCGTAGTCGCCCGAGGAGCTCAGCGCGTAGACGAGGTCGTTCGCGTCGTGGGTCGCGACGAACTTGCGCGTCAGCTCCTCGGCTGCGAGGTCGGTGGCGTCGCGCGTGGCGAGCCGCTTCTGCATCTCGAGAGGTGCGGCACCCGCGAGCAGGAACGTCGCGGCCGCGAGGCGAAGCCCCTCCTCGGGCTCGGCCGAGTAGTCCCCGCCCCGGTAGGCCGGATCGTTCCTCACCCCGTCGATCGTGAGCTTGCGCCATAGGCGGTTGCGCCCCGCGATCGCCACGGGCAGGCAGGCGAGCGGCATCACGGCGTCCATCTGGTCCGGCCACGACTCGGCCCACATCCACGAGTGCATGCAGCCCATCGAGGTCCCCATGACGAGGCGCAGGTGATCGACCTTGAGGCTCTCCGCGACGAGGCGGTGCTCCGCCTCCACCATGTCGTGGTACCCGTAGGCCGGGAAACGGGCGCGAAGGCCGTCCGACGGCTTGGACGAGCGCCCGTGGCCGATGTCGTCGGGCAGGATGACGTAGTACCTGCGGACGTCGAGCAGTTGCCCGGGGAGGAAGAGCTCGCGCGCGAACTGCGGGCTGAGGAACTGGTGACCGGAGCCGGTCGTTCCGTGGAGGACGAGGACGGCATTCGTGGTGCGGCCGGACGCGTCGCGTGCCGGCGTCCCCAGCGTCGTGTAGTGGATGCGGAGCTCGGGGAGCGTCTGGCCCGACGTGAAGTGGAAGTCGTGGAGGACGAAGTCGCCCTCGACGGGCGTGACGCCGAGGTCGACGGGAGGTGCCGGAGGCTGGGGCGGTACCGACGCCGTGCCGGGGGGCGCGACGGCCGCGACCGGGAGGGGAGGCTGCGGGAGCGACGGGCACGGCGCCCGGGCCGGCTCCGCGCACGCCGCCGCGAGCAGAAGGAGGAGGACCGCCGGACTTCGCGTCGCCGCGCTCACGGGGCCCCCGCGCGCTTGTAGACGTGGCCTGCCCGCATCACGAAGACGACGTGCTCGGTCTGCCGGATGTCCGTCAGGGGGTTGCCCGGCACCGCGACCACGTCCGCAGCCTTGCCCTTCTCGAGGGTCCCCACCTGCGCGGAGATCCCGAGGAGCTGCGCGTCGACGGAGGTGGCCGCCCGGAGGGCCTGTGCGGGCGACATACCCAGGCCCGTCATCAGCGAGAACTCCTGCGCGTTGATCCCGTGCGGGGATACGGCGGAGTCCGTGCCGAAGCCGATGGTGACGCCGATGCGGAGAGCGTCGCGGAACATCTGCGAACGCGCCTCGAGCGCGGCCTTGGCCTTCGCCTGGATGGCCGGCGGGAACCGTTCCAGCTTGTGGCCCGTGTACTCCCCCGCGAGGAGCGTCGGGATGAGGACGACGTGCTTCGCCTTCATGAGCGCGAGCGTGTCCGGCTTGAGGAAGCTCCCGTGCTCGATCGAGTCGACGCCTGCCGCGATCGCCGCCCTGGCAGCCGCGTCGCCGTGGCAGTGCGTGGCGACGCGCCGCCCGAGCCGGTGCGCCTCGTCGACGATCGCGTCGAGCTCCGCCTGCGTCAGCTGCGGGGCGTCGACGGCATCCGCGAGCGAAAGGACGCCGCCCGAGGCCATCACCTTGATGACGTCCGCGCCGTACTTGATCTGCGACCGGACGGCCGCCCGGCACTCGTCGGCTCCGTTGCAGATGCCCTCGAGGACGCCGGAGGGCGTCACGCGCGAGACGGGGAAAGGATCGCTGTCGGCGTGGCCGCCCGTCGCGCCGATGCCGTGCACGGCCGCGAGGATGCGGGGGCCTGGGACGAGCCCCTTCTTGATCGCGTTCCGGAGACCGACGTCGAGCTCGTCCTGCGAGCCGAGGTCGCGGATCGTCGTGAACCCCGCGTCGAGGAGCTTCCGCGCGTACGAGGCGGCGTAGTGCGCCTGCTCGGCCGGGAAGCGCAGCAGCCCCTCGAACTCGTCGCGATAGAAGTTGTCGCTCGCCTCGAACGTGACGTGCGTGTGCGCGTCGATGAAGCCGGGAAGCAAGGTGACGTCCCCGAGATCGATGGTCTCGGCGTCCGGCGGCGCCTTGACCGAGCCGCGCGCGACCTCGGCGAGGAGCCCGTCGACGACGAGGACGCTCACGCCGCCGTCGACGATCCGGTCGGACTTCCCGTCGAAGTAGCGCGCCGCGCGCAGGACGATCGGGCGCTGCTTCGGCATCGAGGCGGGATCGATCGGCGGCAGCGACGCCGGCGCTTCGTGCGGTGCGTCGGGAGGCGCCGACGGCATCGCGCCGGCCACAGGGGGAGGAGGGACTGCCGGGCCGGCGCCGTACGGGGGCGGGCTTGTGGCGGGCTGGGGTGTGGCGCAGGCCCCCGCGAGGAGGACGAGGGCGACAGCAGTCGAGCGAACGGCGAACGATGGAGCCATCGCGGGGGACGCTCACACGAATCGCCGGCCGGGTAAATGAGCCTACTGGGGCGGCGTCGTGGGGGCGCACGTAGACACGCCGGCGCCGACGATCTCGAACTGCTCGGTCTCGCGCTTCGTCGTCCCCTGCGTCGAGGGCTGGTACTGGAAGACGTCCGTCGTCCCGCCGGGCCCGATGAAGAGCCAGAAGTCTCCGCCCCAGAAGGCGAACGCGAGGCTCGAGCTCGATGGCGGATAGTTGATCCCGGTCTGGGGCGCGACGCTGATGATGTGGGCGGTCGTCTTGTCGATCTCGGCGACCGTGTACGGCGACCCCTCGAAGGCTCCGAAGAGACGCCCGTCCCCCGTCCCGGTGAGCTCCGCCTCGACCCCCTTCAGCTGGTCGTATTGCCCCACGGGTGCGAGCGCGAGCGACGTCGTGTCGATGCGCGCGAGGCCCCGGTTCGTCCCGGGGGCGAGGAGCTCGTCGTCGGTGACGAAGAGGGTGTCGGTCGAGCCGCCGGCGCTGTCCGCCGAGAAGCCCATCCCGAACGTCTGGAAGCCCTGCTGACCCACGGCGAAGGACGTCTTCGCGCACGTCTTCGCGTTGATGTCGTACTTCACGATGCTGCCGTCCTGCGCGAGCACCCAGGCCACGGCGTTCCGGTCCACGGCCATCGAGAAGAAGTCGGAGCTCGCGCACGTGACCTGGCCGACCTGGGTGAAGGCCAGCGTGGGCGGGTTGAACTGGTAGAGGTTTCCCGACACGTCGACGACGTAGACGAACTCCGCAGCCTGCGCGCAGCCCGCACCCCCGCCGCCCCCGCTGCTGGTGCCGCCGTCACCAAACACGTTCCCGCTGCTCGAGCCACTGCTGCCGCTCGAGCCCCCGCTGCTGCCGGCGCCGCCGTCGTCCCCGACCGAGCCGAGGCCCTCGCCGCCGTGCCCCGAGCTGCCGCAGGACGCCGCGAACGCGACGCACGCCGCCGCCGCCGCGCCCCTCCCCCATCGCCCGCGCATCGTCTGCCCTCGCATCGCCGCCGATCGTAGGACGGGCGGCCCCCGGCGGCGTCTCCAGCGCGTATCGGCCCCGGTCACGGGTGCGTGGGCGGCCGGAACCCCACCAGCTTCCACAGCCCGTCGGGCGCGTACGCCTTGCCGCGCGTGACGACCAGCGCGGTCCTCCGGACGTTGCGGATGTCCGCGAGCGGATCGGCGTCGAGGACCACGAGGTCCGCGCGCTTGCCTGCCTGCAGCGTGCCGAGCTCCCGGTCGAGATGCATCACCTTCGCCGGCAGGCTGGTCGCCGCCTCGAGGGCCTCCATGGGCGTCCACCCGGCCTGCACGTAGAGCTCGAGCTCGCGCAGCAGCGAGTGGCCCGGCACCGTGATATCCGTCCCGGCCACCACGGGGACGTTCCTCCGGTGAAGCTCGCGGAGCAGCGCCATGAGCTTCTCGAACGCCGCGTCGGCGTCCGGTGCCAGCGCGGGGGGCACGCCGCCGAGCGTCGCAGCGAGCTCCTTGGGCAGGGTCGCGATCCCGGGCTCGCGCTTCGCGTCCTCCTCGGGCGTGTGGAAGACCTGCTCCTCGAGCGCCATCGTGTCGTCGATGACGACGTGTCGAGCCGCCAACCTCGCGAGGAGCTTCGCCATGGGTGGAGACGCGAGGTCGATCGCCGCCATCCGCTCGTACGCCTGCGCACGGGAGAGGCTGCGGCGCTCCTTCGAGGGCAACGCCGCGTCGAGGAGGTAGGTGATGTGGCTGATCGAGTCGTACCCGGCGTCGATGGCCTCGGCGGAGGTCATGCCCTCCGGGACGTGGCCCACGGCGCGCATGCCGTGGGCATGCGCATACGCGACGATGGGGCGAACGAGGTCGGGCGCGACGCTCGAGTAGATCTTCACCTCGGGGCAGCCAGCCTTCTTCAGGCGGTCGATGGTCGGGGCGATCTGATCGCGCGACGCGATCCGCACGGTGCCGAGCGCAGCGGGCCCCTCCCCGTCCACGAGCCCGTCGACGAGGATGCGCGGTCCGAGCCCGTTGCCCGCGTCGATGGCGTCGCGCATCCCCGTGATGAAATCGAGGATGTTGCCCATGTCGCGGACGGTCGTGACGCCCGCGGCGAGGTAGACCGCGCCCTGCTCCACCTGCTCGACGTGCGCGTGCATGTCCCAGAGACCCGGGACGAGGTACTTGCCGGCGACGTCGACGGATGTGGCGCCCGCCGGCACGGTCACGGACGCGCGTGAACCCACGGCGACGATACGGTCACCGTCGACGATCACGACGGCGTCCTTCAGGGGAGGCCCGCCCCTGCCGTCGATGACGGTCCCCCCGACGAGCGCGAGAGGCCCCGTGCCTCGCCGGAGCCCCCTGGCCTGTTCCGCGAGCCACGCGACACCGTCGGCGCCCGTCGACTTCGCGAGCTGGGGGAGGATCGCGTCGAAACCCTCGCGCACGGCCTCGGAGTGATCGAACTCCGCGTCCCGTGTCACCACGGCGACGAGCGTCCCGTCGCCGGCGATCCACGCGTCCTCGCGACCCCACACGAGACCGCCGATCGCGACGTGCTCGAGCGTGACCTTCTCCTTGCCGTTCTCGTAGGTCTCCTTGCCGCGCGACTCGATCGTCGCCTCACCCTCGGGCAAGAGGGACATCGTGTGCGGCCGTCCGCGCTGCCCCCATTCGCGCAGGAGGAGGTCCTGCGCGAGCATCGGCGCATACCCCGACGCGACGCCCACCACACCCGGCGGCACGGCGCGTGTCGTCGTGTGGCCGTCCTCACGGGTCACGTCGACCGTGTCCCCGTGGACGACGATCGCGTCGTCGATCGTCGTGAAGCGTGACGTCTTCCCCCATGCGGCATAGCGACGGAGCGCTCCGTCCGGCGCAATGGCGAAGGTCGCGGCGACGGGAACGGTCGACATGCGATCGCGGTACGAGAACAGCGCCTTGGCCTCCACGCCGCCGCCCGGCAGCGCCACGTACGTGTCGCGCTCGGCGCCGGTCTCGCCGAGAAACTTGAAGAGCTTGAAGGCGACGCGGTCCGTGCCGAGTGGCTTCGGCGCGACGGTCAGGAACGGAAGGCCGGCCGTCGTCGCAGCCCCGGGCGCGGGAGAGACCTGCGGCGTGGACGTGGGCGCCGGGCCAGCGACGGGGGGGGGCGCAGCGGGCGGCGCGGCCGCCGGGGCGCATGCCGCGAGGAGGAAGGCCGCGGCGGTGACAGGGAGGAGGCGCATGGGCCCCCGAGGGTACGCCTCAGGGACAGAACTGCGAGCAGCCCGGCGTGCCGGAGGCGAGGTCGCACGGAGCGCACTTGTGGTTCGCCGCGCAGTCGCTGGGCCCGAGGATGCCGAGCGACCCGTTCACGACGCACTCGCTCACGCAGACTCCGCACAGGTTGAGGAACGTCGCCGGGCACCCCTGGAGCGGGATCGTGTTGTAGGGCGCGGGCAAGTACTCGTCCGGGACGCAGAGGTAGTCCGCGCCGGTGGCGGGGCACGGCGAGCTGTTGCCGTTGCCCGTCTGATCGACGCTGCTCGCCTCGGACGCGGGGACCTGCGCGGAGGGCACGCACGTCCCGGTCATCGTGCCGCTGCCGTCGTTGCAGCACGTGGGGAACGTGAAGACGGTCGTCGGCGGCGTGTCGCAGCCGAGCGTGCACGCGCCGGTCGACGCCCCGGTGAACGGGTCGTTGCACGGCACGCAGTAGTCGCCCGTCGTGCAGGTCGATTGCACGAGGGTGCCTGACGCGACCTCCGTCTGCACCTCGGGCAGGCAGCTCGAAAGACAGCGCCCCGGCGCGCCGCTCCCCGGGAACGGATCGCACGTCGGAGGGACGTAGTTGTTCGCGCTCGAGATGATCGGGTCGGGCGTACAGAAGCCCTGACCGCCGTTGCACGTGGCGAGCTGCGACTGCTCGGCCACCGGGACCTCGGCCGACGGCAGGCAGTGCGCGCCGGAGCAGCCGCCGCCATCGCATGCGGGCAGGGTCGTCGGGTCGAGCACGGGCGGCCCCGTCCACGGACACGTGAGCACCGTCGGCGGGTCCGCAGCCTTGTCGCAGCCGAGCGTGCACGCACCCGTCGCCGCCTTCGGGTCGGTCGCAATCGGGTCGTAGCAAGGCGCGCACTTCTCTCCCTCGGCGCACGTCGCTTGGGGGAGGAGGCTCGCCTCGGCGGCGATGGCCGGCAGGCACGTCGAGAGGCAGCGCCCCTCGGCGCCGGCGACCGAGGTGCACGTGGCAGGAACGCCCTCCCCCGCCGTCGAGGTGATCGAGTCCGGCGCGCAGAAGCCGCCGGGGCACGCAGCGAGCTGCGACTGGTCCGCCGCAGGCACGAGCGACGACGGGACGCAATGCGAGCCGGCGCACGCCGGGCTGCAATCCGGAAAGGTGGTCGGGTCGATGATGGGCGGCCCCGTGTAGGGGCACGCGATCGTCGTCGGCGGTTTGCCGGGCTTGTCGCACGCCAGCGAGCACGCGCCGGTGGGCGCGGTCGGGTCGGCAGCGACGGGGTCGAAGCAGGGAGCGCACTTCTCGTCCGCGGCGCAGACGTCCTGCGGGAGGACCGCCGCCTCGGCCGCGACCGCCGGCAGGCACGTCGAGAGGCAGCGACCCTCGGCGCCGGCGACCGATGTGCACGTCTTGGGCAACCCCTGCCCGTCGGACTGGACGAACGTGTCCGGCGCGCAGAAGCCCGGCGACCCGTTGCTCGAGCAGCTCGCGAGCTGCGACTGGTCCGCCGCCGGGACGAGCGACGCCGGTACGCAGTGGGCGCCGTTGCACGCGGGGCTGCATGCGGGAAACTGCGTCGGATCGATGAGGGGAGGCCCGGTGTACGGGCATTGCGGGCCGCCCCCACCGTCGCCCGGCGTCAGGCTACCGCCGTCGCCGCAGATGACGTTGTCGATGTTGCACGCGCCCGTCTGGCTGTTGTCGAGCGGGTCGATGCACGGCACGCACAGCTCGCCGGTGCCGCACGTCTCCTGCTTGAGGAGGCTCGCCTCCGAGTTGCCGGAGACGAGCGTGATGCACTGGCTGAGGCAGACGCCCTCGAGCGTCCACGTGAGGAGCTTCGTCGTGCACGTCGCGGGGACGTACTCGCTGCCCTTCTGGGTGATCGAGTCGGGGACGCAGAGACCCGCGCTCCCCGAGTCGCCGCACGAGACGAACGCGCTGTCGATCGATGCCGGCAGGGAGTTCGTCGGGACGCAGTGCGACGGACCGCTCGTGCAGCACCCGGCGCCCGGCAAGGTCGACGGGTCCTTGCCCGGGTACCCGGCGCACCCCTTGAGCGGCGCGCTGTCGGCGCCGATGATCGTCGCCGCTTCCTCGACGTCGTCGCCCTGGTCGGTGGCGTCGGGGCCGCCGCCGCCCGCCGCCGAGCCGCCGCCCCCGCAGCCCGGCACGACGAGGACGACCGCCGCGACGAGCGTGGCGGCGAGCACACCGAGGATCCGCGTCGCGTTCGCGAGCTGCGCGAGCATAGGGTCCGTCACTCTAGCACCGGCCGTAGGGGATGGGCCCGACTCGCGGTAGGCTGGCCGCGGCCATGCCCGCCGCGTACTCCGACCAGGAGGTCGTCTCCGCGCTGGAGAAGACGCCCGCGTTCGTCGCGGTCGTGCGCGGTCCAACGTACGTGTACGAATTCGCCAACGAGCGCTACGCGGCGATCGTCGGCTTCGACGACCCGGTCGGGAAGACGTTCGGCGAGTCGAAGCACCCGGCGGTCACGGCGCTGCGGGCGGCGCTCGACCGCGTGTATGCCAGCGGGGAGTCCTTTGCCGACCCGGAGCTCCGGCTCGATCTGCGGGGAGCGGACGGCGCGACCACGACCCGCTGGTTCGAGGTGCACTTCGTCCCGCTCCGCAAGGACGAACGCGTCGACGGGGTGCTCATTCACTCATACGACGTCACGGCGCTGGTGCGCGCGCGTACGGAAGCGCTCGAGCACGCCGCGCTCCGCGAGAAGATGCAGCAGGTGCAGAAGCTCGAGAGCCTCGGCGTCCTCGCCGGCGGCGTGGCGCACGACTTCAACAACATGCTGGCGATCGTCCTCGCGAGCGTCTCGGCGGCGTGCGCGCGGCTGGAACCCGGGTCCAACGCGCGGCCTCTCCTCGACGCGGCCATCGACGGCGCCCGGCGCGCCTCGGAGCTGACGCGGCAGCTCCTCACCTACGCCGGCAGCACCCGCGCGGCGACGCGCCCGATCGAGCTCTCGACGTACGTCCACGGCATCGCGCACCTCCTCGGCACCGCGCTTCCCGCACGCGTCACACTCGACATGGCCCTCGCCGGGGATCTCGGGCCGCTCGAGGCCGACCCGGCGCAGATCCAGCAGATCGTGATGAACCTCGTCATCAACGCCGGCGAGGCCATCGGGCCGCGGCCGGGCACGGTCGTGGTGACGACCGGGACCGAGCGCGTGGACGCAGAGACCGCGGCGGCGCTGCTCGGCGCGGACGACGTGGCGCCGGGCGATCACGCGTACATCGAGGTGCGCGACGATGGGCCAGGCATGGACGCCGCCACGATGGCGCGCATCTTCGACCCCTTCTTCAGCACGAAGGCGGCGGGCCCGTCGGCGCGCGGGCTCGGCCTCGCGGCCGTCATGGGGATCGTGCGCGCCCACGGAGGCGGCCTCCGCGTGCGGAGCGCCCCCGGCGCGGGCACGACGTTCCGCGTGCTGCTGCCGCTGGAGCGGAGGAAGAAGGCCGAGGAGACCCGCGCCCATGCCGACTCGTAGCGACATCCTGGCGGAGATCCCCCTCTTCTCTCTCCTCGACGACGTCGAGCGCGCCGCGCTCGCGGAGCGCCTCGACGACGTCGCCTTCGCCGCGGGCACCATGGTCTTCCAGACCGGGCAGCCCGGCGAAACGCTCTACATCGTGCGTTCGGGGGCGGTGCAGATCTATTTCACCAACGACACGGGCCACAAGATCGTCCTCGAGACCGCGACGGCGGGGCACTACTTCGGCGAGATATCTCTCCTCGACGGCGGCCCTCGGACCGCCTCCGCGCTCGTCACCGAGGACGCCGCGCTCCTCGTCGTCGATCGCGAAGACATCGAGGCCTTTCTGCGCAAGCAGCCCGCTGCTGCGCTCGACATGCTCGCGGCCACCGGGAGGCGGCTGCGCGAGACCAACCGGATCCTCCGCCACACCGCGTCGCGCGACGCGAGCGAGGTCGAGGAGGACAAGCGCACCGCCGTCATGAAGACGGCCGACTGGATCAGCGACTTCTCTGGCAGCCTCCCCTTCCTCTTCATCCACTGCGTGCTCTTCTTCGTGTGGGTCGTCCTCAATACGGGGCCGCTCGCGCGCACGCGCCTCGGCGGATGGGACCCCTTCCCCTACGGCCTCCTCACGATGGCCGTGTCGCTCGAGGCCATCATCCTGTCGGTCTTCGTGCTCCTCTCGCAGAACCGGCAGGCGTCGCGCGAGCGGGTGCGGAACGAGGTCGAGTACCAGGTGAACCTGAAGGCGGAGCTCGAGGTCGCGGAGCTGCACCGCAAGGTCGACGACCTGCAGGGCGAGCTCCTCTCTCGCCTGGCCCGGATCGAGAAGGCCTCGACCCGCCCGCCGTCTGCGCCGGCCTGACCGGGGCACGCGGTCGGCCTGACCGGCGTGGCTGGGAGGACGCTCAGTCGCCGCGCGGGGGGATGAGGAACCGCACGGCGCCGGGATCGACCCGGACCTCCACGTCGCCGTCGAACTCGTGCGACGCGTCGTCGAGATGCGCCCAGCCGCCGTACCCGCCCAGTCGGACCCGCTCGACGCGGCGCACCTCGAAGCGCGGAAGGGTGATGTCGCCATCGTCAGCCGCACGCCGGAGGTGCGCTCGCAGCGACTCGCGCTCCTCGGGGCGAACGAGGACCAGATCGAGCTTGCCGTCGTCGAAGAGCGCCTCGGGCGCGAAGCCCAGGGCGGGCCCCAGGCTGCGGAGGTTCATCACGGCGACCATGAGGTACGTGCCCGAATGGTCCCGGCCGTCGGCCTCGATGCACGTCCGGGAAGGCTCGTAGTGCTCGAGCTCCGTGGCGATGAGGTCCAGCGCCCGGCGCAGCTTCTTGTGCTTCTTCGTCGCCCGCTCCGCCATCACCCACGCGAAGATGCCCACGCCGAAGCCCTCGACGAACCGCTCGCCGGTGGCCGCGCCGCCCGTCACGACGCCGAGGTCCACGTCGCGCTCCACCGCACGAGGCAGCCCGTGGATCGCCGCGCGCGCGTCGATGCCCACCCCGAGCGTCCGCGCCACGTTGTTCGCCGTCCCCGTGGGGACGACCGCCATCGGGATGCCCGTCCCGGCGAGGCGCTTGGCGACCTTGCCCACCGTGCCGTCGCCGCCCGCGACGACGACGACGTCACCGGGCTCGCGCAGCCCTTCGTCGATCTCGCGCTTGCCGATGACCTTCGCCTTCCAGCCGATCTCGGCCAGCGACTCGACCATGGCCACGCAGTCGGGATTTCCGTGGTTTCCCGCGCACGGGTTGTGGACGAGCGTGACGCGCACGGCTCGCGCCACTGCATGACGCGCGCCGCGGCGTGGGTGGCCCTTCGCATGCCGGGTGGCAAGGAACCTGCACCGTCGACCCACGACTGCGGCGCCCGGACGCCCGGGCGACGCATCGAGGCGCGCATGCGGATCCTCATCTCCAACGACGACGGCATCTACAGCCCGGGCCTGGTGGCCCTCGCGAAAGCGGCAGCTTCGTTCGGCGACGTCCGCATCGTGGCCCCGGCCGTGGAGCAGTCGTCGATGGCCCAGGCGATCACCGCCTCGCGCCCCCTGCGCATGCGCCACGTCGCGCTCCCCGGGTGGGACGCCGCGTACTCCGTCGACGGCACCCCCAGCGACTGCGTGGCGCTCGGCGTCTTCACGTGGGGCAACGTCGACCTCGTCTTCTCGGGAATCAACCTCGGCCTCAACGTCGGCAACGCCATGTGGCACTCGGGGACGCTCGCGGCGGCCAAGCAGGCGGCGCTCCTCGGCGTGCGAGGCATCGCGTTCAGCGCCCCCGCGATCGAAGGCGTCACCGAGTACGACCCCATCCGTCCCTGGCTCGAGCGCGTCATCGGGGACCTGATTGGCCGTCCGGAGCTGTGCCTCGTGAACGTGAACTTCCCGCCCGTGCCCCGGCGCATCGACTGGACCCGCCAATCCGTGCGCCACTACGAGGGGACCGTCGTTCCGTCGCGCGATCCGCTCGGGCGAGCCATCTACTGGTTTGCGCCGTCGCCGCTCGGCGCACCCGAGGCGGGGACCGATCGCCACGCCGTCGAGGGGGGCGCCGTCTCGATCACCCCCCTCCGTCTCGATCTCACCGACGAGGCGACGCTCCGCAGCGCCCTCGCCCACGCGGCGGAGTGACGGGAATCAGGGGCAGGTCGCCGTGGAGAGGTCGACCGTGTAGACGTGCGCGTCGCTCGCCGCGAAGGAGTCGGTGAACGCTCCCTTCGCCACCGGGATCGTGCGGTTCTCGCCGAGCACCGTCGCCGTAGCGTTCCCGGTCATCCCCGCGATCGCGAACGACCCCGTCGCCGTTCCCGCCTTCGAGACCGCGGCGAACACGTAGAGCGTCGTCCCCTTCGCCTTGACCATCGAGTCGATCGTCGTCGTGCTGCTCGAGCTCGTGACGGTCACGAGGCTCGGGACGTTCCCGCTCTCGAGCACCGGCGCGAGCGACTGGATCTGCGCGTTCAGGGCCGTCACGGCCGAGACCATCGTGGCGTCGGCGAAGATGCCGTCCTCGCGGAACGACGGGTTCCACGTGTCGACGAAGTACGCGATGCCGTTGGCGCCGTGGATGAGCGAGAGCCACACCTCGGAGCGCGTCTGCGCGGGCGTCGGGCCGGTGGTCGTCCCCGCCCCGATGACGGTCGTCTCGATGTCGGTCCAGACGGCCTGGTTGCGGTTCGACCACTGGTGCAGGCGATCGACCCCGAAGGCGTTCAGCCAGAACTGCCCGCAGGTGACCTGCTCGTTCGTGTCGCCGCCGCAGTTGTTGTACGGGTAGATGTCGAAGTCGATGATGTCGCTCGCCGGCACGTACTGCGACTCGGGCGGCGCGTTGCTCCCGCGCCCCTCCCAGCCGTCGTAGGCGACGCCCTGCCCGAGGCCGAGATAGATGGGGCGCGTCCCGTCCTTCGCCTCGTATGCCGCGTATTGCGTGGTGAGCGTCGACGGCGCCACGGGCGGACCGTAGCCACCGTCGACCGGCTGCGCGTTGTCCGGCTCGTCGGGGGTCATCCACCAGCCGACGATGGTCGTGTCGTCGACGTTCGCGAGGCCGACGGAGTCTTGCCCGACGATGGCCCGGATGCCCGCAGCCTTGAGCGTCGCGAGATCGCTCGCCGCGAGCGGGTCGGTGCCCGCGTTGTTTCCGACGTAGAGGTTGATACCGAGCGCCGCCATCTCGGTCGCGTGCCACGAGCCCTGGAGCCAGACCGCGATCGGGAAGAAGGACCCGTCCGACGGAATGCCGCGCGTCCACCCGGCGTAGGGATTCGTCCAGGAGACAGTGGGAATGCCGGGCACGCACGCCGACGCCGCCTCGCCCGTCGCGATGCCCCCGTCCGACGGCGTGCCCCCGCCGTCGTGTGCGCTGCCGTCGTGGCCGCCACCCGATCCGTCGGGGCCGCTGCTGCTGCCGGCACCTCCGTCTCCCGGCGCCTCGCCGCCGCTGCTCGACGACCCGCACTGGAGGCCCAGCGCGGCGCACGCCGCGAACGCCCCGGCCCCGAGCCACCACCCCGATCGCGACGACAGGCTCGCTCGCGCCATCGCCGTCGATCGTACGCCCATCGCCGCGAATGGCACGCGGTCTTCGACTCCCGGCCGGGCGGGGACGCCGCGTTCGCGTGGAGTGAGCTCCTTCGATAGGCTGAGCGCATGACCGAGGGCGGGGGCTCGCGGCGCAAGCCAGGACCCGATACGAGCGGCGCGCTCGCCATCGCGCGCACCGTCCCGAGCGACGCGCGGCTCGACGTCGTCGCGAGCGCTGACACGGTGCTCGCCGAGGGCGCCGGGGGCGGCGGGGACACGCCGTCGAACCCGAGCCAGCGCGGCGACGTCCTCGGAGGCCGGTACCGCATCCTCGCCGAGATGGGCCGCGGCGCCGAGGGCGTCGTCTACCGCGCGCGCGACCTCAAGGCCGACACGGTGGTCGCGCTCAAGCTCCTCCAGCACGACGAGGGCGCCGACGAGCGTCTCCAGCGCTTCCGGCGCGAGCTTCAGATGGCCCGCAAGGTCACGCACCCCAACGTCGTGCGCATCTACGATCTCGTCGAGCTGCCGGGGCGCTTCGGGCTCTCGATGGAGGTCGTCGACGGCGAGGCGCTCGATGTCCGCATCGCCCACGGGCCCCTGACGCGCGACGAGATGGTGCGGCTCGCGCACGATCTGGCGCGCGCGCTCGCGGCGGCCCACGAGGCAGGGGTCACGCACCGCGACCTCAAGCCGGCAAACGTGCTGGTGCGAAAGCGCGACGGGAGCGCCGTCGTGACCGACTTCGGCGTCTCGCGCGTCCACGCGGACCGGGACGCCCGCGTCTCCTCCCAGCCCGATCCGGCGTCTCCGCGGCCGTTGGAGCTGACGCGCGAAGGCGCGATCGTCGGCACCCCGCTCTACATGGCCCCCGAGCAGCTCGAGGGGCACGCCGACGCGGGCCCCGCCGCGGACGTCTACGCGTACGGCGCCGTCCTGCACGAAGCGGCAACCGGCACTGCGCTGCACGAAGCGGACACCGTGGGCGAGCTCCTCCGCCTTCGAAAGGCCGCGCCGGCGCCCCCGCTCCACGGCGCCCGCCCCGACCTCCCTGCGTGGCTCTGCGACACGGTCGATCGCTCGCTGCGGCGCGATCCCGGCGAGCGCTTCCCGAGCGGCGTCGAGCTCCTCGCCGCGATCGATCCGGCCCGCCGCACGCCTCGCGGCACGCACTTCGCGTGGGTGGCCAGCGCCGGCGCAGTCGTCGTCGCCGCCACCGCGGGTGCCCTCCTCGTCGCGACGCACCACGCGCCCCCGCCCGCTGCATCGGCCGCCGCCGGCGCTCCGTCACCCGCCCCGCCCACGACGCCACCGCTCACCTTCTCGGTCGCGAACGTCACGCGCATCACGTTCGGCGACGCCTGCGAGGAGTTCCCGGCGCTCACGCCCGACGGCACCTCCGTCGTCTACGACGGGACGGTCGGGCGGGACTCGTTCCTCTACGAGCTCGACCTCGCGCCCGGGTCCACCCCCCGCCAGCTCACGCACGTGCGCGGCTGGGACATCGCCGCGAGCGTCTCGCCCGACGGATCGCAGGTCGCCTTCGTGCGCTTCGTCGGCGATCAGGAGGGCGCGTGGGTCGGACCGCTCGACGGCTCGGCGCCGCCGCACCTGGTCGCGAAAGGCCCCCTTCGCCCGAGCTGGACCACCGACGGGACCGCGATCTGGGCAGGCACGGGCGACCCGATCGCGGCGTACGACGTCGCGACCGGCGCGGTGAAGCGAACCATGCCCGCGGAGCTCTCGGTCAAGACCGCCATCACGCAGGAGCTCGCGGACGGCTCGCTCGTCGGCGTCCTCCCGGGGCACGGGGCGTCCGACTACACGGTCGGCGGCGTCGCGCTCGTTCGCCCGGACCGACCCGCGACGTGGCTCCTGCGCGGCCAGGTCGAGGAGGGCCTCGCCGTCACGCCCGCGGGACGCCACGCGCTCGTCTCGCGGGGCACGCCCAACGGCGTCGAGCTCCTCGACGTACCCCTCGACGGCTCTCCTCCCACGTCGCTCGCCGCGAGCGGCGTCGAGGCGCGCCAGGGCATCGCGCTCTCGCGCGACGGCGCGCGCGTCGTGTGGTCCTCGTGCCGTGAAGTGCCCCAGGTCGTCTCGATCGACACGCGGGCGCACGCCGTCCGGCCCATCCCCGTCGACATGGCGCGCGTGTCGTCGCTCGCCCCGGTCGCCGATCGCGCCGAGATTGCCGTCGTCTCCGCGCGCTCCGGGCGCTCGCAGCCCTGGATCGTGCCGCTGGCGCGCGACGCCGTCCCTCGCCCCATCGACATCGGAAACGCGACGGCCTCGGAGATCGCCGTCTCCCACGACGGCACGCGGTTCGTGGTCTCGATCGCCGACCACGGCCTCGCGATCGGGTCGACCACCGGCGACCCCGCGCTGCGGCCGCTGACGACCGTCGGCACCGACTCGGCGCCCGCCTTCGTGGCCGGCGACGCGCAGGTCGTCTTCACTCGCCGCCGGCCCGACGGCAAGCCCCAGCTCATGATCGTCCCGGCTGCCGGCGGCGCGGCCTCCGACTTCATGGGCGCCGGTACGGACGGAGCGGCACCCTCGCCCGTCGACGACCGCGTCGCGTACCTCGCAGGTACGGTCGTCACCGAGGTGGTGCCCATGATTTCGGGTGGTCGCGCCGGCGGCCTCCGTCCGCTCTCGCCCAAGCTCGCGTCGGGCCGGTACGCATTCCTGCGGTTCTCTCCCGACGGAAAGCGCGTCGTCCTCGTGCGCGGCCAGACGGAGCTGCTCGAGGTGGACGCGGCGACGGGCGCCATCGTGCGTAGCTTCTCGACGGCCACGAACGACCAGCTCGGCGTCCCCACCTACACGTCCGCGGGCATCCTCGCGATCCGCGTGGCCTGGCAGGGCAATCTCTGGACGGCAACGTCGCAGATGAGGGAGTGACGCCGAGTGAGGTAGGCTCCGGGGTCGGACGCTCCATGAACGGCCTCTCCGGGACTTCGAGCTTTCGCGTGGGGGAACGCCTGCTGGCGTGGAGCGACGACGGCCTGCTGGTCGCCGAGTACACGCTCTTCGACCCGACCGAGATCGTGCTCCACGCGTCCGACCCCGTGACCGTACGCGAGGCCGGCTACATGACGACGGCCCGCCAGGCGATCGCGCGCCTGGCCCAGTCCGGCGTCACCGCGGAGCTGGCGACGACGGCCGCCGACGCGCTCTTGCCCGAGGTGGTCGCCTCCTTCGCGCGCGGTCCCACGGCGCTCTCCGTGGCATCCGAGCTCGGCGCGCAGGAGCTCTTCGACGGGGCCATCTACCGCGCCTCGAGTCAGCCCCCCTGCTACGAGGGCGCCTGGCTCGACCTTCGCTCCCTCGTGCAGCTCGTCGGGATCCCCGATGCGCCCGTCCTCCTGCAGTCGCTCCACCTCGCGGCGACCCTCGTCGAGGTCCCCGGCGACACGCCGCTCCACCTCTCGACGGTGGGCACGATGCGCTCGCGGCGGCCGGGCGAGCGCACGCACCTCCGGCCCTCGCTCAAGAGCATCGGCGCGCTCCCCGAGGCGCTCCGCCGGATCCGTCCGCGCACGCTGCCGATGGACGTCGACCCGGCCCGCGACGCGCGCCTCCAGCCGGCGCTCCTCGCGCGCGTTCGCGAGCGCCTCTCGAACGACGCGAAGCCGCGCCTGCGTACGCACCTGACGTACCTCGAACGCACTCTGTCCGCGCGATCCGCGCAGAGCACGAGCCCCGTGGCCGACGAGGAGCTGCGCGCCATCGAGCGGCAGATCGACGCGCGCGAGATGGACGCCGCTGCGGGGCGCATCCGGGAGCTCGCCGCGCGCCGGGGCGACGTACCGGCGGTGCGCTACCTCCAGGCGCGGCTCGAGCTCCTGCGCGGTGAGGAGCCGCCGCGCGCCGTCGCGGCGAAGCTCTCGGAGTTCGTCGAGGGGCCGGCGGGCTTTCACCGCGCAACGCTCGTGACCGCGCGCACCTGGCTCGCGGCAGGCGAGACGGCCGAGGCGCGTCGCCTCGCCAACAGGCTCGTCGACGACGCCGAGGCGACCGACAGCGAGCGCCTCGTCGCCCTCGAGATCCTCGACTCGACGCCGCAGCTCCCGCGCGACGACCGCGAGTCCCTCGGGGGCGCCGCGACCGTCGAGGCCCCCGCGCACCTCGTCGGCCTCGGCGACGTCCCGCCGCCGGGCCGGGAAGCACCGGGCCTCACGGCGCGCCCGCCGCCGCTCGCGAACGCCTCGACCGCGCTCGCCCTCTCCGCCGCGCCCCGCGCGTACGTCCACTACGACCCGGAGATCGTCGAGTCGCTCAAGCTGCCCTCTGGCTCGAGCGAATCCGACCTCGCCATGAACGCGCGCCCCCGGAGCCCCGCGCAGGCGCGGATCGCCATGGTCCGCCTCGCGCGCGACCTCGCCCGCGACTACCGCCTCTGGTACGGCAAGTCGCTCCGCTGCGACGTCATCGCGATCGACAGCATGCAGCAGCACCTCCTGCGCCGCTACGCAGGCGCCTCGATCACCGAGGACAAGGTGGCCTGGGAGCTCCGCCGCCACGGGGCGCTCGTCAGCGAGATCCTCGCCCGCAAGCTCGGCGGCTCCTGGGTCGACGTCGGCCCGAGCGAGCCAGGGTACTGGGCGATGCTCCTCGGCAGCGATCTGCGCACGCGCCCCATCGGACGGGTCTACCGCTACGTGTCGCTCGGCGCCCAGCAGAGGGACCTCGTCGGGTACTTCATCGAGCTCGAGCAGCGGGTGCGGGAAGCGTGAGAAGGCCCCTCAGCGGCGCTCGAGCAGCCGTGCGAAGCCGTCGAGGAGCGCGGAGAGCCCTCGCTCGAAGATCTCGTCGAGATCCAGGTCGAAGTCGCCCACGTCGGCCAGCGTCCGGGCGAACGCCGGGTACCGCCCGGAGGCGGCCAGCGACTGGAAGCCTTCGCTCTGTCGCCGCATCCACTCTTCCTCGTCCACTCCGGTCTCGCCCTGCGCGTCGACCTCGGCTTCCACGTTGACCGCCATTCCCTGCACGAACGCGTGCATGATCACGTGCAGGCGCAGCTTCGTCTGGGCGTCGGCCCCGGTCGCGTCGAGCGCACCGAGGACGAAATCGGCGTAGGCGAGGGCGTTCGGCAGCGGCTGCGGGCGAGTCAGGTGCACGAGCCGCGCGAGCCAGGGATGCCGGCGGAAGACGCGCCACTCGGCGCGCGCGCCCAGCTCGAGGCGAGGGCGCCAGCCGAGCGCCGCGGCGTCCGGCAGCTTCTCCTCGCCGAGCGCCGCGTCGGTCATCCACGCGAGGAGCTGGTCCTTGCCGCGAACGTGCCGGTAGAGCGACATGACCGGCGCGCCCACGCTCACTGCCACCGCGCGGAGCGAAACCGCGCCCAGACCCTCGGCGTCCGCGATGGCGATCGCGGCCCCCACGATGCGCGAGCGCGTCAGGTCCCGCTCGCGCTCTCCACCTTCGACCTCCGGCGTCGCACGCGTGCGCGGCCGCGCGACGAGCGTACCGACGCGCGATACGCTCCGGGCGTATCCTCGCTCGACGAGCGCGCGCAGCGCGTGAGCGGCGGTGGCGTTGGCGACCTTCCACGTCGCGGCGAGCTCGCGCGTCGAGGGGAGCCGGTCGCCGACCCGAAGCTCGCCGGACGCGATGCGTGCGCGGACGTCCTCGACGATCCGGAGATAGGGGCTCATCGGGGTGACCGCGGTATCTGTACTAGATCAGCGAGCCCCATGATCTAGCTCACACTGTAAAATGCCAGCGGATATGCCGCGCGGCGCTGGCGACGGGGGACCATCATGAGTACGTCGTACGCCATGACGAGTACAGCATCCACCTCCATCACCAGACCGTCTTCGTCGCGCGTGCTCATCTCGGGCGCGGGCATCGCCGGTCCGGCGCTCGCCTTCTGGCTCGCCCGGGCGGGCCACGCGTGCACCGTCGTCGAGCGCGCTCCGTCGCTCCGTCTGGGCGGCCAGGCCGTCGACTTCCGTGGTCCGGTGCACCGCGCGGTCCTCTCGCGCATGTCGCTGTGGGAGGCCATCCACGAGCACCGGACGCAGCCGGGCGATCTGGTCCTGCTCGAAGCCGACGGGTCGCGCGCGGCCGTGCTGCCGGCGGTCATGACCGCGGGCGACGTGGAGATCTTGCGCGGCGATCTCTGCGCGCTCCTCCACCGGTGCACGCGCGACCTCGTCGAGTATCGCTTCGGCGACTCCATCGCAGCGCTGAGCGCTCGCGACGACGGCGTCGACGTCACGTTCGCGTCCGGGAAGTCCGACCGCTTCGACATCGTCGTCGGAGCCGACGGGCTTCACTCGGGCGTGCGCGCGCTCGCCTTCGGCGACGAGACGGCGTGGGTCAGGCACCACGGCTACCGCATCGCGACGTTCGCGATGCCGGACCTCCTCGGGGTACGGCGCGGTTCGCTCCTCTACAGCCTCCCGGGGCGAGCGGCCTCGGTGGCCGCCACCGGCCGCGGCGACGCTGCGCGCGGCTCCTTCGTCTACCGCGCGGGGCCCATGGGCGAAGACCGCCAGGACCCCGCCGGCCACAGGCGCGACGTCCGCGAGAGGTTCGCGGATGTCGGGTGGGAGGTGCCGCGAATCCTCGACGCGATGGACGCAGCAACGGACCTGTACGTCGACGCGATCACGACCGTGCACGTCGACCGGTACGCGCGAAAGCGGGTGGTGCTCCTGGGCGACGCCGCCTACGGCGGGACGCTGGGTGGGCAGGGCACCTCGCTCGCGCTGGTCGGCGCCTACGTCCTCGCCGGCGAGCTCGCGAGGGGCGACGACTTCGCGAGCGCGGTCGCACGCTACGAGGCGCGGATGCGCCCCTACGCCACCGGCTGCCAGAAAGGGGCCATGCGCGTCGGCGCGTTCTACGCACCCCGCACGGCCTTCGGGCTTCGGGCTCGCAATCTCGGCTACCGCGCGCTGACGAGCCGCCTTCTGTCGGGCGCCTTCGAGTGGCTGGTCAGGAAGGCAGCATCGGACTTCGCGCTGCCCGAGTACGCGTGACGTGCGGGGCGCGAGACCCGCCTCGCGCAGCGTCACGAGGATCTCGCGACGCTGCTCACCATGGAACGGTCTTCCCGAACCTGTCGAGATACTCGAGCCCGGCTTTCCCCACCTTGGCGACCAGCACGTCCACCACCATCGGCACGGCCTCCTCGATCGTGAACGGCGCATCCGGGCCTCCGAGGTCGGTGCGGATCCACCCCGGCGCCATCAGCACCATCGCGCGCGCGCCGCCCTCTCTCGCCGCGAAGCTCCGCATCGACATGTTCAGGGCGGCCTTGCTGGCGCGATAGACCTCGCGCATCCCCTTCTCGTTGTTGGCGATGCTCCCCTGCCCGGACGACATGGCACCGAGGAGGCCCTCCGGGGGTACCAGGTCCTCTAGCGCTTCGATGACGCGCATCGGGCTCAGCGCGTTGGTGACCATGACGCGCGCGAACTCGTCGGTCGACACGTCGCCGACGCGAACGTGCTCGTCGCGCGTCGTGGTGCCGGCGTTCACGAAGAGGATGTCGAGCACGCGGCCCGAGAGGCGGCTCCGCAGGGCGGCGATCTGGCTGTCCTCGTTCATGTCGAGAGTCTCGATCGCCACGCGACCTTCGTGAGCGGCCGCGAGATCGTGCAGCCTGGTGCGGGTCCCCGCGCGGACGGTGCCGATGACGTTCCACCCCCTCGCGAGAAACTCGGCGGCCATGGCGTGACCTAGACCGCGCGAGGCGCCGACGAGCAAGACGGTACGACGAGGACGGGCAGGAGCGAGGGGCATGGGCCGCGTATTTTCGCACGACGCGCCGGACGACGGCGGCGGGTGTGGCGGCTCTTGGGGCGAGTTCATTCGCGATCGTCCCTTCCGCTCGCGCGGGGTGGGTCCGCCTGAGCGCGCGGCTCGTGGTCGGGCCGGGGGATCCGCTACGATCTGCGGGATGACTCGCTTCGTCTCTCGACGCGCCCACTTCGCAACGTCCACGTGGGCCCGCGTCGCGCTCGTGTGCGCGCCCCTCGCCGGGCTCTCCGTCTTCGTCGCGTGCGGCCACTCGTCGGGGCAGGGGACCTCGTTCGACGGCGGCGGCGCGCAGGACGCGACCGGACACACCGACGGGGCGCCCACCGGCGACGGGGCGAGCGGCAGCGAAGGGGGCCTCTTCGGGGACGGCGGAGGCGGCGATGGCGCGTCTCCTTACGGATGCAGCGCGGACCTGCGATCGGTCGTCGACGGGAGCGGCAACGTGGTCTCGACGTGCCCCGACGACCAGGGGTGCGCGGCCGGCACGTGCATCGCCGCGTGCGCCGCGGCGGCGGCGAGCCACGGGAGCCTGGGGTGCGACTTCTGGGTGAGCACGCCCGTGACGACCGACGTCGAGTCGGGGCAGGCGCAGCCCTGCTTCGCGATGTTCGTCGCGAACACGTGGCCCGTCGCGGCGGCGCTCACGGTGGCCTACGGAGCCACGCAGTACGACGCGACCAAGTTCGGCACCATCCCGAGCCAGACCCAGACCGCCGCCCAGTGGCCGGCGCTCCCTGCCTCGGGCGTCCCCGTCGGCGACGTCGCGGTTCTCTACCTTTCCGGCGCGCCGAACGTGGGCTTCGTCGAGGACACGACCGACATCCTCTCGTGTCCGCAGGCGACGGCGACGGGCAACGCGACCGAGCCGCCCTGGACGAACGCCGCGGGCGGCGCGACCGGCAAGTACACCGCCTTCCACGTGACCAGCACCGTGCCCGTCACCGCGTACGACGTGTTCCCGTTCGGCGGCGCGAACTCGCACTTCCCGTCCGCGGAGCTCCTCTATCCGTCGTCGGCGTGGGGCACGAACTACGTCGTCCTCGGCACGCCCGCCGGCACGCTCTCGCCGCCACGCCTCAAGTACGCCGACGTCGTGGCCGAGCAGGACGGCACGAGCGTCACGTTCTCGCCGGCCGTCGCGCTGCCCGGCGGAGGCTCGTACCCCGCCGTCGCGGCGGGCACGTCGACGACCTTCACGCTGAACGCGGGCGAGTACGCGCACTGGGAGACGGATCCCGCGTCGGCCGACCTCTCGGGCAGCGTGCTCCTCGCGACGAAGCCCGTCAGCGTGACGGCGGGCAACGATCTCTTCCGCCTCCAGCCCTTCGACGAGCCCGGTGGCGACGCGACGCACGCGCAGATCGCGCCGGTGTCCGCGCTCGGTCACGACTACGCCGTCGCGCCGTACACGACCCGCCGCGCGGACCTCCAGGAGGAGTCGATCGCGTACCGCATCGTCGGCGTCGTCGACGGCACGACGCTCACGTTCGACCCGCCGGCGCCGGGCGCTCCCGCGACCACCGCGCAGGCGCAGGTCACCGACTTCCAGGTGGTGGGCGCGTTCCGCGTGACCAGCCAGGACGCGAACCACCCGTTCGCGATCGCGCAGGTCATGTCGACCGGGAACCTCAACTACCCCGACGGGGGCACCTACCGGACCGACTGCGCGACCATCCAGTACCTCACCGAGCCCAAGGTGTGCGGCGACGAGGACTTCGTCCCGCTCGTGCCGCCGACGCAGTTCCTCTCGCAGTACGTGTTCTTCACCGATCCGACGTACTCGACGACGACGCTCGACCTGGTCCGCACGAAGGCCAGCGGCGCGTTCCAGGACGTCACCGTGGATTGCCTGGGGGTCATCGGAGGATGGAAGCCGGTCGACGCCGCGGACACCTACGAGTACGCGCGGGTCGATCTGCTGCGAGGGGTCGTGCCGGGGACGCAGCCCGACGCGGGGACGTGCGGCAACGGGCGGCACGTCGCGTCGAGCCGGGGGCCGTTCGGGCTCGTCGTCTACGGGCTGGATACGTACTCGTCGTACGGCTACCCGGCGGGTGGGAACGCCGCGGTCCTGAGCGGCGTCGTCGTGCAGCCGGCCCAGTGAGGCGGAGCGACGCGCGGAGTCAGGGGGAAACCGGGCCGGGCACTCAGTGCCCCATCGCCACCTTTGTGCCCTTCGCGGGCTTGCCGAGGAGGAGCACCAGGGGCAGCGACGCGAGGACGAGCACCGTCGTCGCCCAGAAGGTGTCGCCGAAGGCCATGACGGCCGACTGCTGCTGGACGAGGCCGTCGAGGAGCGCCATCGCGCGGGCCTGCGCCTCGGCGAACGACGCGCCGGCGGAGAGCATCGCCTGCGTCGTCGCCTGGACGCGGTCGAGCACGTGCGGGTCGCCCGCGGCGAGCTTCTCGACGAGCACCGAGCGGTGGAAGGCGCTCCGCTGGTCGACGAGCGTCGTCAGGAGCGCGACGCCGATGCTGCCGCCGAGCTGACGCGTCAGGTTGAAGAAGCCCGACGCCGCGGCGACGTCCTCCTTGGGAACGGGGCCGAGCGCCGCGAGCTGGAGCGGCAGGAACATGAGGACGGTGCCGAAGCCGCGGACGATCTGCGGCCAGAAGAGATCGTCGGCGCCCGTCTGGGGGCTGAGGTGCGCCATCATGTAGAGCCCCGTCGTCATGACGAGGGCGCCGGACGCGAAGAGGACGCGCGCGTCGACGCGCGTCACGAGCTTCGCGGCGATGGGCATCGCGAGCGCCGACGCGATGGCGGCCGGGAGGAGGAGCATCCCCACCTGCTGCGAGGTGTACTGGAGGATGCCGCCCGCGAAGAGCGGGATGGCGAAGAGCGCGCCGTAGAGGGCCATGCCGACGACGAGCGAGAGGAGGCTGCCGGCCCAGACGGAGCGGTACCGGAGGATCCGGAGATCGACGACGGGCGCCTTCGCCCGGAGCTGCCGCGCCACGAAGAGCACGATCCCCGCGGCTGCCGCGACGCTCATCGTCACGATGAACCGCGACGAGAACCAGTCGTCCGTCTCGCCCTCCTCGAGCACCGTCTGGAACGCGCCCAGGCCGACCGCGAGGAGCGCGATGGCGGTCCAGTCGATGGGGCTCCCGTTCTTCTTCTCGCCGTCCTCGGGGAGGAACGCCATCGACATGAGCACGGCGAGGATGCCGACGGGGACGTTGACGAAGAAGATCCACCGCCAGCCGATGTTCGTGACGAGGTAGCCGCCGAGCGTGGGCCCGATGGCCGGGCCCGCGATGACGATCGCACCGAAGAGGCCCTGCGCCGTCGCCTGCTCCTCCTTGGGGAACGTCTCGAAGAGGATCGCCTGCGCCTTGGCCATGAGGCCACCGCCCGCGAGGCCCTGGAGGACGCGCGCGACGACGAGCATCGGAAAGGTGGTCGCCATCCCGCAAAGGACCGACGCCACGGTGAAGCCGACGAGCGAGAAGAGGAAGTAGCTCTTCTTGCCGAACCGCTGCCCGAGCCACGCGGCGAGCGGCAGGATGACGACGTTGGCGACGGCGTAGCCGGAGACGACCCAGCTCACCTCGGTCATCGTCGTGCCGAGGGACGCCTGGATGTCGGTCGTGGCGACGTTGACGATGCTCGTGTCGATGATCTCGAGGAGCGCGCCGAGCGACACGGCCATCGCGATCGCCCACTTGTTGACGGGCTTCGCGAACGCGGCGGACGGCGCGACGAACAGCGTGGCGGTGGACATGGCGCTCTCCGGTCAGCCGCGGGTGTCGACGGTGGCGTCCACGCTGAGGCCCGGCCGGAGGTCGACCGCCGCGGGCGGCGCGTCGACGTGGATGCGCACGGGCAGGCGCTGGACGACCTTCGTGAAGTTGCCCGACGCGTTGTCCGGCGGCAGGAGCGTGAAGCGCGACCCCGTCCCGCCCGAGAAGCTCTCGACGGTGCCGTGGAGCTTCACCGAGGGGTACGCGTCGACGGTGAAGGTGACCGGCTGGCCGAGGCGCATCTTCTCGAGCTGCGTCTCCTTGAAGTTCGCGGTCACCCACACGCCCGGCGTCACGAGCTGCACGATCGGCTGCCCGAGCGCCACGGTCTGCCCCTCCTGGACGCTCTTCTTCGAGACGACGCCGTCGTGCGGCGCGACGACGCGCGTGTACGAGAGGTTCAGCGCGGCCAGGTCCATCGCGGCCTTCGCCGTCCCCACCTGCGCGTGCGCGGCGGCGGCCCGCGCCTTCGCCTGCGCGATGACCACGTCGACGTCGCTCGACTGCGTCGCGCGCGCCTGCGCCTCGGCCACCTGCCCCGCGGCCTGCGCGACGCCGCTCTTCAGCGTGACGACGTGCGCCTGCGCGGCCTTCACGTTCGCCTCGGCGAGGGCCAGCGCCGTCTCGCGCTGATCGACGGCGACCCTGGTCACCGCGCCCGACTCGAAGAGGCGCGCGTCGCGGTCGCGGTCCTGGCGCGCCTGATCGCGCGTCGCGAGGGCGCTCGCGAGCGCGGCGTCCGCCTCGGCGATCTGGTTGCCCACCGAGCTCGCGCCCGCCCGCGTCGCGCGGAGGGTCGCGTCGGCGGCGGCCTTCGAGCCCACCGCGTTCGTCTCGGCCGCGCGCTCGTCGGCGTCCGCCGCGTCGGCGCTGGCCACCGCCGACGCGTAGGCGGCCTGCGCCTGTTCGAGCTGCGCCTGGAGCGGGCCGTCGTCGAGCGTCGCGAGGACGTCGCCCGCGTGCACCGTCTGGTTCTCGACGAACGCGACGTGGGTCACCGTGCCGGCCGTGCGCGCCGGCACCGACACGACGTCGGCGTCGATCTGCGCGTCGTCGGTCGACTCGCGCCCGCGCGTCTGCGCGTACCACACCGACCCGCCGGCGGTCGCCGCGGCGAGGAGGATCGCCAGCGCGACGTTGCGGCGCGAGAGGCCGCGTGCGGCCTGTGCCTCCGCGGGCGCGCCGGCCGTGGTCGCGGGCGGCGCGGTGAGGGTCTCTTCGGGTTCCAGCGTGACGGAAGCGCTCATGGTGACCCTCCCTGGAGCAAGCTTCGAACCAGGCCTTCCCGAAAGTGGCACGACGCGTAATTTGGCACTTGGTGCCACTTTTGGTGTCGTGTCCTCGGACGGCTGTCGTCGGGCCGACAGCGTGGGGTTGATGCGAGGGTGCTGACGGCGGAGTCAGCTCCGTCGCTTGCGGGGAGCCGCCGTGGCCTCGGCGAACGCCGCCTGCACCGCCCCGAATGCGTCGCGCATCACCGCGACGAGGCTGCCCTTTCCCCCGCCGACGACCCACCGCTCGAGCGCGCTCAGGGCAATCGCCATCGCGACGCGGGCGAGCATCCGGTAGTGCGCCTCGTCGGCCTTTCTGCCGCCGCGACGTGCGACGAGGCGCTTCGACAGCGCGTCGGCCAGGTCCTCGACGCGCTTGTAGCGGCGCGCGACGATCGACGGCTCCCGGCCGATGACGCGCTCGATCGTGAGCACGGTCGCAAGCTCCGACTCGTAGATCGCGGCCACGCGCTCGAGCACGTGGCGGAGGACCGTCAACGCGTCTTCGTCCTCGGGCCGCTCGTCGACGGTCCCCACGACGCCGTCCGTGTAGCGGTCGAACCAGGCCGGGAGGACGTCTTCTTTCGTGTCGAAGTAGCGGAAGAAGGTGCGCCGCGAGACCTGCGCGGCGTCGACGATGTCGTCGATGGTGGTCGCGTCGAACCCCTTTCGCGCGAAGAGGCGCGCCGCCGTCTCGACGAGCTGCTCGCGCACGAGCTCCTTCTTCCGCTCGCGGAGGCCTCCCTCGCGCGGCTCGGTCACGGGGTCGGGTGCACGACGGGGCATCGACGGCATCCTACGCGAGGACGCGGCGATGCTAGGATGCTCGCCGTGGCGGCAGTGAAGCCCGACCTCTCCGCGGTGGTCGATCAGTGCGGGACGCAGGAGGGCGCCCGCTCGCTGGTGGACGCGATCGAGAAGCGCCTGCGGCGCCCGCCCGCCGCGCTCCAGCGCCTGCGCGAGGCACTCGATCGCTGGAACGCGCCCGTGATCGTCGACGACGCCGTGCGCGAGCTCCTCGAAGCGATCGACCCCGTCGTCGAGGTCGGAGGGTACTCGGTGAAGTCGATGCTCGAGGCGATGCGCGAGGCGACGAGCCGTCGCGCCGCCGCGCACCGCCGCACGCACGCCACGCAGAAGCGCCGCATCCGCTGACGGGACGGGGGCGCGACTTCACGTTCGTGATGGCGACCGGAACGTAGGGGTCGTCAAACGCCGGCGCGCGCCTCGACCCGCAGGAGCTCGAGGTCCGTCGAGGTATCGGACCAGGCGTGCACCATCCCGCGCGGAATGACGCACGCGTCGCCCTTTGCGAGCCGGTCCTCGCCTGCCGCATCGCGCCGCAGGATGACCTCGCCCTCGAGGACGAACACGAGGAGAAGCTCGCCGTCGTGGCTCGTTGGCACCGGCTCGATACGCTCAGGCTCACGCGCACGCAGCACGCGGACGTCCGCCAGCCCGCCCGTCGCCTCGGCGATGCCCGTGTCGCGCGCCTCGAAGCCCGACGCCTGCCACGGCCGCCACGGCGCCTCCGCGGCGACGTGGTGCACGAAGCGCTGGCCCCTCCAGAGGCGCGCGCGGTCGATGCGGTCGTTCGGCAGCTCCAGCTCGTGCTCGACGAACGTCTCGTGGCTCGCGGGCGAGCCCACCTCGATGACCTCCGCGCCCGCGGAGCTCTCGAGGACGC
Organism: Polyangiaceae bacterium; assembly: GCA_036490515.1. Classification (GTDB taxonomy): domain Bacteria; phylum Myxococcota_A; class Polyangia; order Polyangiales; family Polyangiaceae; genus Palsa-1150. Next base: position 212,844 of record DASXDU010000037.1, on the reverse strand, counting down.
GGTGCCGGATGCGCGGAGGCTGGAGGACGCAATCGCCGGGACGGAGGACGAACGGCGCCCCCTGGTCCTCGTAGACGACCCGCACCCAGCCGGCGCGGCAGAAGATCACCTGGTAGCGGACCTCGTGGAAGTGCACGTAGTCCGCGACGGGCCCTCCCTCGCGGAGCTGGATGTGCGAGGCGATGGTGCGGCCCCCCTGGCGATCGGGGACGAGGTCCCGGTAGCGCATGCCGGCGCGACCGCGCACCCACGACGCCTCCTCGCCCGCGCGCGTGAGGACGAACGAGGGTCGCAACGGCGGCAACGCGGCGGAGGCCTCGAAGGGCGGACCGCACACGAGGCGAAGCCGCAGGCCGTGGCCGGAGACGGACGCGACGCGCGGAGAGTCGGCGGGAAAGATGGCGTCGAGGCGGAAGCCGAGGCGCCCGGTGAGGAACGCGAGCGCCTCGTCGAGATCGTCGCAGGGGACCACCGTCTCGGTCTCGGTCTCGGTCTCGGCGTCGGCGTCGGCGTCGGCGTCGGACGGCGGGTCCCTCGATTCGTCTCCGGTCATGAGAGGTGACGACAGGGTGCGCAGGAGCGAGAGCGGGCGCAAGATGGAGGTGGAGCGTGTGGGCCTCGGTCGGGATGGGCGACAGCTCACTGGCCGCCGCATCGCGTCAGGTGATGTGAGCTGCTAGGATCTCCGCGTCTTGGCTGCGCTCACCTCGTACTCCGACGTTACGGTCGTCCCGCGCATCGCGGTGACGCTGCCGCTCGCCCTTCCCCTGCCGGATGGCTTCGACGTCGAGCGCCTCCAGACGTGGCCCACCACCAACGGTCGCCTGGAGTTCGTGGCCGGGAGGCTCGAGTACATGCCCCCTTGCGGAGAGGCGCAGCAGCGGACGGCAGCCGACGTCGTGACGGAGCTGAGCTTGTGGCGGCGGACGCATCCCGGGTTCGTCGTCGGAGGCAACGAGGCAGGCATGCTCCTGGGCGGCGAGGTGCGCGCGGCCGACGCGGCGGTCTGGCGATCCGCGCCCGCGACCGACGGGCTCGCGCGAACGGCGCCCATCCTGGTCGTCGAGGTCGCCGGCGTGGACGACACCGAGGCGCTGCTCGAGGCAAAGGCGCGCTGGTATCTCGCGCACGGCGTCGGCACCGTTTGGATCGTGGTGCCGGAGGCGCGCACGGCGAAGGTCGTCACGGCGCAGGGCCAGGTCGTCGTCGGGGGGGGGAACGCACGAATGCCGGAGCCCGCGGGGCTGTCGGGGTTGACGCCGACGGTAGCGAGCTTCTTCGCGCAGATGGAAGGGTGAGCGGGAGCGGGCTTGACCAGCCGTCGAGTGCCCGGCGGGGTGGTGCACGAGCTCCCCGAGGACCTGCGCAATGCGCTGCTCGCCAACGCTCCGGCGCTCGCGGCCTGGAAGGACATCACGCCCCTGGCCCGCAACGAATTCATCTGCTGGGTCGAGGATGCGAAGCAAACGGTGACTCGCAAACGCCGCATTCGCAGGACCCAGGAGGAGCTCGAGGAAGGGATGCGACGGCCGTGCTGCTGGCCGGGGTGCAGCCACCGCGCGCGCACGGGTAGGTAGCGACCGCCGCGGTGGCGGGACGACACCGCGTACGAGATCGCGGGGGAAGGTGCGCCCTTGTTTCTGCGTACGCACGGCAACAAGTTGATGAAGCCCATCCTCCCTGCATTTCTGGTCCTGTCGGTCGTTGCCTGCGCCAGCACGGGCGGCGCGCCCCCGTTGCAGACTCCTGCCGCCACCGAGAACCCCGCTGCGAGCGAGCCCGCGGTCTCTGCGGCGTCTGCCACGCCCCCGTCCCCGGACAGCGGCGCGAACGCAGCAAGCGCGCCCGCGTCCGACCCGAAGACGGCACCGCCGCCTGCCGTCGCGGCTTCGGACGCTCCCCCGAAGGTGGTCGGGCCGGGCACCAGCGCGATCGGCGGGCTTCCGCTCGTCGTCACGCTCCCGGACGGTGCGGTCCTCACGCCGACGGAGTTCCCGGACCAATCCCAGGTGACGCTCGCTTCGGGGAAGGGAAAGATGACGGTCGGCGCGTGGAACCCCGACAACGACGAGGCCGCGACGCTCGAGGCGTTCACGAAGTTCGTGACCCACACCAAGATGACGCTGCTCGCGAAGAGCGGCTCGGGCGCCAGCTACTCGGTGACGTACAAGGCGAGCTTCAGCTCCCTCCTCACGTCCATCCGGCGCATGAAGGTCGGCGACACCGAGGTGGAATGCTTCGTCAGCGACGTCCGCGAGAAGAGCGAGGTCGCAGCCTACGACGCCGTCTGCAAGTCGGTCCGCGCCAAGGCTCCGTGACGGCTCACGAGAATTGGTGAGAGTCCCCATCTTCAAGACTCGCGCTCGCGCCCCCGAGGTCATGGCGAAGAAGCGCCGACGGAACCTGCCGATGATCCGGCGCCTGCACGCGCGGCTCTCCATCCCCATCGAGTGCCTCGTCAAGGACTACAAGCTCGAGGGCGCCGCCGCGGGACGGTCGAAGCACCGCTGACGGCCCCCCTGGTCTCTCTGCCCCCTCGCCGCTCGCCGCTACTTCACCAGCAGCGCCACCGGCTGGCTCCAGTCCCCTTCGCCGGTCTTCGTCACCGGCCGGTACCGGAACTGCACCGTGGTCCCCGCCGCCAGGCCGGTGATCACCGTCTTGGCCTGGATGGTCGTCGGCGCGTTGACCCAGGTCTTCGCGCCGTCGGTGCTGACCTGCCACTCGTACGAGGACCGCGGTCCGGCGGCGACGGCGGTGACCTTCGCCGTGCCGGACAGGGGCCCCTCCTTCGCCCCGAAGGCCTGGGCCGTGCGCGTTGGGGTCTTTCTCACACTCAGGCCCGAGCTCTCGATGATCGACGCGCCGTTCTCCGGCGTCGCGTCGGCGGTCGTCTGCACGTAGCCTCGCAGCTGCTGGAGCAGCGAGATGAGCACCGTGCGCTTCTCGTTGCGCACGGTCGCGGCTCCCTTCGTCCGTGCGTTCGCCGCCGTCTGCGCGGTCTGCAGATCGTTGAGCGCTCCCAGGATGACGGAGACGCTCGGCGTTGGCGTGGGGAGCAGCGGGTTGTTCGTGAGCTTCGTGACGATGACGTGGCCGAGCGAGATGAGGTCCGCGATCTTCGGCGGGATGTTGATCGAGACGGTTGCACGATGGATCGAGTTGATGGAGTTGTTGGTGGTCATCTTGATTCCCTTGTCTTTCTTCGTCTGCGGTTCGTGAAATACTCTTCCTCAATTGCTCGAGGAGGTTCCTGTCTTCAGGAAGTACATTCCTAAGTTCAAGAAGCGCGTTTTGCGTTGTCGCGCGCGACGTTTGGAATTGAAAGTCTTCGGTCCCGAAGGACGAATCGTTCTCCGAGAATCCTTCGAGGTGCTTCTGGTGTTCGCGATCGTTCTTTTGCGATTGTGGGAGCACCTTTCGGGATTCAGGAAGTGTCTTCCCGAGCCCAGCGAGACGCGTTCGTCATTCAAAAGCGTCGGTTTCGAGCTCGGGACCGAGCTCGCCGAGCACGGGAAGCACCGCTCGGTGTTCGGGGAGCACCTTCGTCGATTCGAGAACGTTCTCCTCGAGATCGAGAACGTGCCCTGACGATTGAGGATGGTGCTTCCCGAGATGGGGAATGTGCTCTGACGATTGAGGAAGGTGCTTCCCGGGTTCGTCAACGTGCTCTGAGGATTGAGGAAGGTACCTCCCGGGTTCGTGAACGTGCTCCGAGGAGTGAGCAAGGTGCTTTCCGAGTTCGTGAACGTGCTCCGAGGAGTGAGGAACCTGCTCCGGGGAGTCAGGACCGTGCTCTCCAAGCTCGGGAAGGGGCGGGAGGTCTTCTTCGTTGCCCCTACCTTAAGGGAGCGCGATCACGAACGAGTACATCTGGACCTATTCGAAGAGATCCTCGTCCGGCTCGCCATCGTCCCCCTCGCCCGCGAGGTCTTCGCTGGCCTGCACGCTGTCCCACAGCGGCTTGAGCTTCGCGATGATCTCCGAGAGCGGGACGCAGGGTCGGCCTCTCACGACGAAGAGCTCGACCCCCCGTTCGTCGAGCATGCGGCGCAGCCGCGCCCGACCCATGCGCGTCGCCCTCGCGAGCTCCGCGATGCTGTAGAGCGCTCGCAGCGGGATCCGCAGCGAGGTCGGGGGCTGCTTCACGTTCGCTCCCCTTCGCCCGGGGACCACCCGAGCAGCGCTTCGAGCTCGGGGCGTTCGGTGGAGGGGGTGACCGGATGGGTGTCGGACTTCTTGGTGGGGTTTCGCATGGTCGCCCCCATCGCAACCGCGGTGCCAGCCTCCGGAACGCACGAAAACAGGGGAAAACAAGCAGATCGCGCGCCTCCAAGAGTGTTCGCGCACACTTTCTGGGCGAACACTTTCTGTGCACCGCCCGCGGCCGCGCCAAAGCCGCGCTGGGCAACGCCGCGCCCGCGCCGTAGCCGCGCTGCGCAACGCCCTGCCCGCGCAGCGCATCGACTTGGAGCGATGGACCTCGCAGGCAAGAACGTTCTGGTGACGGGGGCGAACACGGGAATCGGCCGGGTGACGGCCGTCGAGATGGCGAAGCAGAAGGCGCACGTCATCCTCGCGTGCAGGTCGGAGGAAAAGACGCGGTCGGCCCTCGACGAGATCCGCGCGGCCGGCGGGAGCGCCGAGTACCTGCACCTCGATCTGGCCGACCTCGCCAGCGTGAGAGCCGCGGCGGAGACGTTCCTCGCGCGGGGAGAGGCCCTGTCCATCCTCGTCAACAACGCCGGGCTCGCGGGCGCGCACGGTCTCACGAAGGACGGCTTCGAGATCGCCTTCGGCACCAACCACCTGGGCCCGTACCTCTTCACGCGCCTGCTGCTGCCCGCCCTCGAGAAGGCCGGGGACGCCCGCATCGTCAACGTCGCGAGCGAGGGGCACTACAAGGCGCCCGGGATCGACTGGGAGGCCGTGAAGCAGCCCACCCGGACGACGACGGCGTTCCCCGAGTACTGCGTCTCCAAGCTGGCCAACGTCCTCTTCTCCGCCGAGCTCGCGCGCCGCAGCCCGGCCGGCGTGAAGACGTACTCGCTGCACCCCGGCGCCGTCGCGTCCGACGTGTGGAGGGAGGTCCCATGGGGTCTTCGCCACGTGATGAAGCTCTTCATGCTCACCAACGAGCAGGGAGCGAGGACGAGCCTCTATTGCGCCAGCAGCGACGACGTCGGCGCGGTCAGCGGCCGGTACTACGACGCCTGCAAGGAGAAGGTCCCCAGCAAGCTGGCGCGTGACGAGTCGCTCGCCAGGGACCTCTGGGATCGCAGCGCGGGGTGGGTCGGGCTGTCCTAGGCGGGGCGCTCCCGGGCAGGCGTGACTCCGCACCCGAGCTGCTACCCTCCGGCGCCATGAACCGCGCCCTCCTCGCCTTTCCTCTCCTCGTCGGCCTCGCGGGCGTCGCGTGCGGCGGCTCGACGGCGCGGCCGCCCGTGTCGCTCGCTCCTGCGCCGCCGGTGGACCCGGCCACGGACGCGAAGATCGTCCAGTCGCTGGCCGGCGCGCAGCGCACCGACGCGGAGAGGGCTCGCGACGTCTACCGCCACCCGCGCGAGACGCTCGCGTTCTTCGGGCTGCGCGAGAACATGACGGTCGTCGAGATCTCCCCCGGCGGCGGCTGGTACACCGCGGTGCTGGCGCCCGTGCTCCGCGAGCACGGGAAGCTCTTCGTGGTGGGCGGAGATCCGGCTGGCGACCCGAAGTCCGAGGGCACGAGGGACGCGCAGGCCCTGATGGCACGCATCCAGAAGTCCCCGGGCACGCTCGACGGAGTGCAGGCGGTCGTCATGCGGGATCCCCTGTCGTTCGGGCCGCCCGGGTCGGCCGACATGGTCCTCACGTTCCGCAACTTCCACAACTGGGTCGGCGACCCCTTCGAGGGCAAGGTCCTCGCGGCGGCGTTCGCGGTGCTCAAGCACGGCGGCGTCCTCGGCGTCACCGACCACCGGGCGAAGGACGACGGGTCGCGCGACACGAAGGCCATGAGCGACACGGGGTACGTCCCCGAGAGCTTCGTCGTGGAGCAGGTCGAGAAGGCAGGCTTCCAGCTCGCCGGGCGCGCGGAGATCAACGCCAACCCGCGGGACACGAAGGACCATCCGAAGGGCGTGTGGACGCTCCCGCCGAGCTACGAGCTCGGCGACACCGATCGCGCGAAGTACCAGGCGATCGGCGAGAGCGATCGCATGACGCTCCGCTTCGTCAAGCCGTGAGTCGCGCGCTCACTGGCTGGCCCGCGCCTCCCCTCCCGTGCCGTCACGGCTTCGGGGCGCCCGCCTCTTCGCGGAGCACCGTCGCGTGGTCCCCACGGATCTCGAGCGCCTCGACCGGGCCTCCGTACACGTGCGACAGGCCCACGTCGATCCGCCAGACCTTGCCGTCGCAGGCCGCGTTCATCCCTTCCTTCTGGACGGTGTGACCCACCACCATCCGGGCCGCACCGAGACGCGCCAGGGTCTTCGTCAGCGCCGAGCAGTCGGGCGCCGCGTCTTCCCCCGAGTACGCCCGCGTCCACACCGGGCCGTCGTCCGCGACGACGATCGACGGCGGGGTCTGGCGCTTGCCGGTGAGCCACGCGTCGAGCTCGTCGTTCATGCGATCGAGCCCGTAGGCGACGTGCTTGGGAAGGACCCCGCCGTGCACGAAGACCGTGTCGCCGACCTCCGCGACGAGGGGCCGACCGGCGAGCATCGACGCGTACGTCCCGCCCGGGGCGAACGCCTGCATCCGACCGCGCGTGGGCGCCGCGGTGTCGGCCGCGGGCAGCGACGACGCGCCGGCCGGCGAGAACGACGCGAAGCCGCGGGGCGTCACGTACCGGAAGTCGGCCGAGGCGTTCATGATCTCGTGGTTGCCGAGGAGCGCGATCACCTCGCCCCCCGCAGCCGCCGCCTCCTTCTTCAGCCCCTCGACGAGGTCGAGGACGGCCCGGTCGTCGTTGCCGCGGTCGATCTCGTCGCCGGTCTGCACGAGGACGAGCGTGCCGCCGCTCCAGTGGCCGCGCGCGTCGATCGCCCCCGCGAGGCGGAGCGCGCGCTCGAAGGTGTCGAGGTCCCCGTGGACGTCGCCGATGGCGACGACGCGGTCGGGGGCGGCCCGGCGCAGCTTCGTGGAGAGGGACGCGGCGGGGGCCGCGACGGAAGGCGCGCCCGATGGATTCGCCGGGGGCGACGCGGGAGGAACCACCTCGGGCTCGGGCGCGCGGCTTCTGTCGCACGCGGCTCCGAGGGCGACGAGGAGCCCCAATGCGAGCGTTGCATGGTGAATGCGGGCCACGGCGCGGGGATCCCAGCACGCGAAGGCCGCCCGGGGAAGCGCTGCGTACCCGCCCTTTCACCGCCCGCAGAATGTCTCGGGAGCGTCCGAAGTGCCCGGACTCCGGCGAAAGGTCCTTGTTGCGGCCCCGGCCGCAGGTCACGATGCGTCACCCCCGGAGGCCTCATGTCGATGTCGCGCTGGTCGATGCTCGCCCTCACCCTCGGCAGCCTTTCCATCATCGGCACCGGCTTCGCCACGGGGTGCGGCGGCACCAAGGGCGGGAGTGGCTTCAACGGCTCGAGCGGCGGTGGCGGGAACGGGGGGGACGACGGCGGCGGCTCCAGCAACGGCGGCGGCACGAGCAGCGGCGGCAACTGCGGCCTCACCGGCTGCAGCGGGTCCTCCGGCGGGAGCAGCGGGGGCGACGCGACGACCGGCGGCTGCACGAACCTCCAGTGCCAGGTCCACTCGTGCGGCGGCAGCACCACGGGGACGACCATCACGGGGACCGTCACCGACCCGGCGGGCCGCAACCCCCTCTACAACGTCGTCGTCTACGTCCCGAACTCCCAGGGGGGCGTGCTCGACACCCTGCCCATCGGCATCGGGTCCAACTCGTGCTCGTGCGGCGCGCTCTTCTCGGGCAATCCGATCACCTACGCGCTGACCGACACGAAGGGGAACTTCACGCTCACCAACGTGCCCGACGGCGCGAACATCCCGCTCGTCGTGCAGATCGGCAAGTGGCGCAAGGAGATCACGGTCCCGTCGGTCAACGAGTGCACGTCGAACAGCGCCGGGAGCATCGCGCTCCCGAAGAACCTCACGGACGGCAAGTACGCGAGCATGCCGAACATCGCCGTCTCGACGGGCGGCGCCGACACGCTCGAGTGCCTGCTGACGCGCGTCGGCGTCGACGAGTCGGCCTTCACGGGGAGCCCCGTGGGTCCCGGCATCCACATCTTCCACGGGTCCGGCGGCAACAAGGCGGCGGGGTCGCCCGACGCGCCGACGTCGCTCTGGGACAGCCAGGCGGACCTCATGCGCTACGACATCGTCATGCTGTCGTGCGAGGGGTCGCCCACGCTCGGCGTGTCCGAGACGACCGCCGGGTTCATGGCGCCCTACATCAGCGCAGGCGGCCGCGTCTTCGCGGAGCACTACCACTACGCGTTCTTCACCGGGTACAGCAACGGCACGGGCCCCGCGTACCCGCAGTTCCCGAACCTCGCGAACTGGGCCAACCTGGGCCTGTCGGGCAACGACTCGCCGTACAACAGCGACATCGCCGGCGACGTCCAGCAGACGCTCCCGAACGGCAAGCCGTTCCCCGAGGGGGTCGCGCTCAAGCAGTGGCTCGGCAACGTCGGGGCCCTCAACGCCAACAGCGAAATCGTCGTCCCCGCGGCCAACGCGCGCGACACCGCGCTCGTGACGTCGACGAACGTCGCGACGCCCTGGGTGCAGACCGCCTCGTCGGTGAGCCCGCCCAGCACGCAGTATTTCTCGTGGGACATGCCGTTCAACCCGCCGGTGAGCGACGCCGGCGTTCCGGAGTACTGCGGGCGCGCCGTTTACAGCGACATGCACGTGTCCGGGTCGGCCAACGACTACGACGGTTCGCAGGTCGTCCCGACCGGCTGCGACGCGACGTCGAAGCTCTCACCCGACGAGGACGCGATCGAGTTCATCCTCTTCGACCTGTCGTCGTGCATCACGCCCGTCGGCTTCACTCCGCAGCCGCCCTCCGAGGGTGGCATCGCGCAGTAGTCCACGCGTGGGGCAAGGCGTGCGGAGGGCGCTCGCACCCGGGGCGCTCCTCCTCGCCGCGTCGTGCGGCGGGAGCACGCCGCCTCCCGCGTCCCTGCCGCCTCCGCAGGCGTCGCCGGTCGCGAGCGCCGCCGCGACCGGATGGGCCGCTGCTGCGGAACCTCCTCTCGTCCTCGCCGACGGCCCCACCTGGGACGCGTGGCGCAGCGCCGACGAGCTGGTGCTCGCCCCCCACCGCTTCGCCGAGGCGCTGGCGCCGCTCGTCCGCCACCGCACCTCGCAGGGGCACGTCGTCGCCATGCTCGACGTCGAGTCGCTCTTCGAGCGGCTCTCGCACGGGCAGCCGGACGCGCGAGCGCTCCAGAAGGCCGTGCGGGCGCTGGCTGCCCACGTCGCCCGGGACGGCGGAGGCTCGCTCCGGTACGTGCTCCTCGCCGGCGACTCCGACGAGCTGCCGACGTTCTACCTGCGCAAGGGCGCCTACGAGCACCACACGCCAGAGGAGCACGACAACCCGCACGCGATCACGCGCGCCGAGCACGCCGCGTACCCCAGCGACGACCCGTACGGGAGGCTGCGCGACACGGACCTGCCGGCGACGACCCCGCCGCCCATCGCGGTCGGCCGCGTCCCCGCGCGCTCGCCCGCGGAGCTCTCCGCGTTCGTGCGCAAGGTCGTGGCGTACGAGACGGCGCCTCTCACGGGTGACCAGACGTGGCGACGGCGGCTCACCCTCTATGCGGGCGATCCGTACTTCGGGCCCATGGGCGACGAGGTCGTGCAGTCGGTCGCGCAGGGCATCCTCGACGCGGACCTGACCTACGACTTCGACCTGCGCCTCACGTTCGCGAAGGAGACGTCGCCGTACGCGTACGGGTTCGATCGCCTCGAGCGCAAGTTCGTCGACGACATGGACGACGGCGCGATCGTGGCGGCGTACGTGGGGCACGGCTCGGTGACGCGGTTCGCGCCTGCCGAGTTCCGCGGGCGCCGCTACGAGGTGGGGACCGCCGACGACGCGGCCGCGATGCACATCGCCGACGGCAAGCCGGTGTTCTTCTCGATCGCGTGCGACACGGGCGCGTTCGACCGCCCCGCGGGCCTGCCGTCGCTCGCCGAGCGGATGATCCTGAACGAGGCAGGCCCGGTCGCCGTCGTCGCGTCGAGCCGCGAGAGCCACCCGTATCCCAACGCGCTCTACGGGCAGGCGATCATCCGCACGTTCGCGAACGGCCGGCCCGCCACCGTGGGCGACGGCGTGCTCGCCGTGAAGGACGGGATGCTGCACGGGTCGATGGCCGTGGCCGACCTCCTCCTCGGCGACGACGTCGACGCGCTCAAGTCGGAGCACGTGGGCCTCTACAACCTGTTCGGCGACCCGGCGACGCGGCTGCGCTACCCCGGCGCGCTCAAGGTGACGGCGGAGGCGGCCGTCGCGCGCGGGAGCTTCGGCGTCGACGTCGCGGCGGACGGCTTCGGCGACGGCAAGGTGCGCGTGACGATCGAGACCCGGCGAGGCGCCATGAAGGGTCCCATCGTGCCGGCCGCGAGCCTCGCGTCGATGGCGCCGCCGGAGGCGTTCGCGGCGATGGCGCACAACAACGCCGTGGCGAACGACAAGGTGGTGGCCGTGGCCGAGGCGGACCTCCACTCGGGACATGCGCACGTCGCGATGCGCGCGCCCGAGGCGGGCGACTACGTGGTGAAGGCGTTCGCGTCGGGCGCGGACGCCGCGGTCGGGCACGCGGAGCTGAGGGTCGCGCCGGGGCCAATGAGCCGGTGAGTCGGTGGCCGCGGCGGGGCCGGGAGCCATGGTTCGCGGTCCGGTTCGGGGCCCGCGGACCCGGGGCGGGAGTGCGCCTCTCCGGAGTTCGTCGGTGATCGAGGGGGGCGCCGGGCGGGTACGTGCGTTGCTCCGGCGGAGGACGTGCCACTCCCTGCATCCCGGCTCCTCCTCGCGGCGGCGGCCGTCTCGGTCGTCTCGCTCCTCGGCTGCGACGAGATCCTCTACGAGACGCCCGAAACACCCCCTGCTGGCACGCAGACGGTGTGCGCGTCGCGCAGCGCGCGCGGCGCGTGCACCGAGTGGGCGCCGCACGAGACGACCACGGCGCGCTGGTTCCGCGAGACGGCGGACGAGACCGACCGCCAGGCCGCGTACGAGAAGAACGAGCCGTTCTTCCCGCGCGAAGTACCCGGCGAGAGCGCCGAGAAGCGCGTGGAACGCCTGACCGAGGAGCGGCGACGGGAGGACGCCTACCGCAAGGGAGAGCCTTTCCTTCCGGACCACGAGCCGCACGAGTCCTTCGAGCACTACGTCGAGCGGATGGGGCAGGAGCAGCGCCGGCAGGACGCCTACAGGAAGAAGGAGCCGTTCTTCCCCGACATGAGCCGCCGCTGAGGGTGCTCGGGGAGCGCTCTCCACCGCGTTGTAGTCCGTCGTGGCGACAAGCTTCCACAAGGCAGGCGTCCTTACCTTCTGCGCCCTTGGAGGGCGGCACCATGAGGACGACGCGCCGGATCGGTTTGGCGACGCTGGGGACTCTGACCGGGTGGTTCGCCCTGGGAGCGTGCGTCGACGCGCCGCGGGAGGTGGAGTCTACGGAGTCCTCGGCGATCACGAGCAGCTCGAGCAGCGGCATCGTGGGGCCCGTGGGGCCCGTCGACTTCGGGTACTACACGTACGGGTTCGGACAGGCGACGACGTTCGCGAGCAGCACGACGCTCGAGAACGCGGGGACACTCGACTTCGAGTACGGCCCCGGGGACGGCTCGCTCGGCGCTCTCCCGCTCGGAGGGGGCAACTACAAGTTCTTCGGCGCCGGCGCGCAGAAGCCGTGCGAGCCCGCGGGCACCTACATCTTCGGCTGCCAGGACGAGGGAGTGTTCTCGCTCACGGGGACGTTCACGGGGGTCACCCAGACGACGGCCGACTCCTTCACGCCGCTCTTCGGGAAGGGCGCCGCGAACAGCGGCCACGCGCCGGGGTGGAACTTCGACCGGGACTACGCGGGCGGCGGCCAGGTCGTCCCCTACACGGCGACCTGGTACCTGTACGAGTTCGGAGGAGGTCGCGAGGCCTTCTCGTCGTCCGGCCTCCTCATGCCGTACCACGGCGAGTACCACTACGACCCGTCGTGCGACCCGAGCACGACGCCGGGGTGCCAGAGCAACTATTACGCGGGCATGGGCCTCGCGGTGGGCAGCAGCGACGGGACGAGCTTCGAATCGTTCGGGCAGATCGTGCAGATGTACCCGCCGCGCGCGCAGTACGACTACGCTGGGGCGCCGAACGTCGGAAACTCGTTCGGGTCGTTCGTCGTCGCCGACGCGTCGGGCAACCACCTCGCCAATCCGCCGCCGTCGGGCTCCGACGCGTACCTCTACCTCTTCTACCAGGACGTGGACCCGAACGCGGGCACGACCGGCGACGCCAACCCGGCCATCTGCGTCCACTCCTGCATGGCGGTGGCGCGCGCCTCGTACGCCTCGGTCATGGAGACGCTCACGCCGGCGTTCATCGACCCGATCGTGCCGAGCGTCCAGACTCTCTTCCACAAGTACTACGTGGACCCTACGACGGGCGCGGGGACGTGGACCCAGCCGGGGACGACGGACGCCGGGGAGGACGAATGGTCGGGGAAGTTCACGGCGCTGATGCCCGACGTCGTCGCGACCATGGTGAGCGTGCTCTACGACCAGACGTCCGACGAGTACCTGGCCGCGTTCCAGGCGAGTCCCTCGCCTGACCAGACGTTCGACAACTCGCAGATCTGCATCCGGACGTCGCCGGATCTCATTCACTGGTCTCCGACGTCCACCCCCGGCACGACCCCGCAGTGCGCCACCTTCTTCCAGACTGCTGCGGGCTACGGCAAGCCCGGCGGCGGCACCGGGACGACGCTCCTCCACCACACGGAGATCTACCCGACCCTCATCGGCGAGACGGGCGACCCGCTCGTCGGAGGGCCGGCGCCGCGCGTCTTTTTCCAGGACTTCGAGGCGCACGACAACAATCCCAGCCTCGACACCTTCCCCAGCCCCTGGTCGACGTATCACTACGGGCTCGAGTCGACCCCCGTGAACGTGACGTTCCATCGCCTCTGACGTCCGGACCCGGGGGGGTCCGGACTGCCCGTGCCGGCTCGGTGCTACGATGAGCCGATGCGCGTGCGGTCCGTGGGTGCCGCGTGCCTGGCCGCGACGTGCGCGCTCGGCGGCGCCGCGGGCTGCGTCGACCTGGACTCGCTCCTCGTGGGAACGGACGCAGGCGGCGCGGAGACGGGGGTCGGTGGGGGGGCAGACGGGGGTCGCTTCGACGGCGGCGACGCCGCATCCACGGCGCTGGACGCCGGGACCGACGCGACATCCGGAGGCAAGGACGCCTCCGACGGCGCGACAGCGAGTGACTCCCCGACGGTCGTGGACGCGCCCGTGAAGGACGCCCCGATCGACGCACCCGCGTCGGATGGACCGACCGTCACCGGCCCGCCTTGGTGGAACTCGGCCTACGCGCACCGCGAGCAGCTGACCGTGACCAACGGCTCCGGGCAGACGCTGCCCGCCGGCTTCCAGCTCGGGTGGGCGGCGGACGTGCAGAGCCTCGCCACGAAGTCGGGTTCGTACGACGAGGTGCGCCTCGTCTGGTGGGACGCGAGCGCCGGTTCCTCGAAGGAGCTCACGCGCGTCATCGACGAGCTGGGCTCGAACGGGGAGTACATCTGGGCACGGCTCGCCGAGCCGGTCACCGCCAACACCACCGACTCGAGCTACTACCTCTACTTCGGCAACGCCTCGCCGCCGCCGGCGCCGAACTCGCCGGCGAGCGTGTTCGACTTCTACGATTCGCTCTCGGCCGCGACGCTGTCCGCGAGCTGGGCCGCGGAGGGGAGCTACGCGATGACCGGGTCCGAGATCGAGCTCGAGACGAACGCGACCATCTATACGCAGGCCACGTGGGGGGCCGGAAACGCGGTCGACTTCGTGCTTCGCGACCCGACCTACTCCGGCCGCTACTGGGGGGGACTCCAGCTCGCCGCGAGCTTCGCCGACGACAGCCCGTGGGTCGTCTGGATCGCGCGCAACGCGTCGAGCCCTGCGACGATCTGGCCCGAGATCGAGATCGGCAGCGACCCCATCTCGGTCGGCGCCAGCGTGACCGTGACGACGGGCGCCGCCCTTTACGGCGTCGAGTGGTTCGGCACACGCGGGGTGTTCCGGCTGGCGGACGCCACGCAGTACGACCAGCCGTCGTCGTCGACGTACACCGACTCGCTGGCCGCGCGCTTCACCAACGAGAGCGCGGACCCGATCTACGTCTCGGACGTGCGCGTGCGCCAGGCCGCGTATCCCGAGCCCTCCGTGGCGACCGGGCCCGTGCAGCCCTGAGGCGCGCGGTCGAGGTCGCCGGCCGGCCGCCTGCCCTGCCCGCTGCGAGCGGCCGGCGGGCGATGCGGTAGCATCGAATCACCGTGGAGCCGCAACCGGCGTCGGCCTCGATCCGCGTCGCCGGGCGCTACGCGCTGCACCAGCCAATCGCCTCGGGTGGGATGGCCACGGTCCACCTGGGTCGGCTCCTCGGCGAGGCAGGCTTCGCGCGCACGGTCGCGGTCAAGCGCCTTCACCCGCAGTTCGCCGCCGACCCCGAGTTCGTGTCGATGTTCCTCGACGAGGCGCGCCTCGCCGCGCGCATTCGCAGCCCGCACGTCGTCCCCATCGTCGACGTCATCGCGGACGGCGGCGAGCTCCTGCTCGTCATGGAGTACATCCAGGGCGAGTCGCTCCACCGCATCCTGCGCGAGGTTCTGCACGCGGGCCGGCCGATCCCCCTCGACGTCGTCGTCGCCGTCATGGCGGGCGTCCTGCACGGGCTTCACGCAGCCCACGAGGCGATCGACGAGCAAGGGCAGCCACTCGGCATCGTGCACCGCGACGTCTCGCCGCAGAACATCCTCGTCGGAAGCGACGGCCTCGCGCGGCTCCTCGACTTCGGCGTCGCGAAGGCCGCGGGCCGCATCCAGACCACGCGCGAGGGGCAGCTCAAGGGCAAGCTCGCGTACATGGCGCCCGAGCAGCTTCGCTCCGAGCCGGTGACACGCCGGACCGACGTGTATGCGGCGTCCGTCGTCCTGTGGGAGACGCTGACCTGCCGTCGCCTCTTCCGCGCGGAGAGCGAGGGTGGGGTCGTCACGAACATCCTCCACGCGGAGGTCGTGCGCCCGAGCCAGGTCCTCCAGCGGGAGCCGGATGCCGGGACGGCGCGGGTGCTCGAGCGTCTCGACGCGGTGGTCCTCCGCGGACTGGCGCGCGCTCCCGCGGAGCGGTTCGAGACCGCGCGTGCGATGGCGCTCGAGCTCGAAGCCACGACGACGCCCGCCACGGCGGTCGCGGTGGGCGACTGGGTCCGTTCCGTCGCCGGGTCGAGCCTCGACGAGCGCGCGCGTCAGGTGGCGGACATCGAGAGCGGCGTATCGTCGATCGTCGCGCGGAAGGCGAACGCGGATCCCAGCGAGGCGCGCACGACGCAACCGGCCGAGCGGCGCGCGGAGCCGCCGGGGACCCAGGCATCGAGCATCTCGGTGGCAGCCGACGCCGCGCGACCGAAGAAGCGCGCCTGGCCGTTCGCCGCGGCGGGAGGCGGGGTGATCCTCGCCGGTGCGGTCGCCCTGCTCGTCGCGAGCGGGCGCCACGAGCCGGCGGGCTCGCCCGGGGCGTCCGATCCGGTACCCGCGGCCGAACCGTCCGCGGCGGCGGTCCCTCCTGCATCCGAGACGGCGAGCGCCCTGCCGCCGGCCGAGAGCGCGCCACCGGCCGCGGGCCTGCCGTCGCCGAGCGCGAGTCCGCCGTCGACTCCCCCGGCTGCCCGCAAGCGCGGCGTGGCCGCCCCACCCGCCCACACGAGCTCCCCCGCGCGCAAGGACTGCGACCCGCCCTACTACTGGGACGACCAGGGAAAGAAGCACTACAAGCTGAACTGCATCTGAGGGACGATGGTCGTCATGAGGCGTTCGTCGTGCCTCCTCGCCCTCGCCGCGGTGATTCTCACGCGCGCGCCGGCCGTGCGCGCCGACGAGAAGCACGAGTGCGTCGCCGCGTTCGAGGAGGCGCAGCAGCTCCGGATGGACGGCAAGCTGCGCGCCGCGCGAGAGCGGCTCCTCGTGTGCTCGAACGAGCGGTGCCCTGCCCTGCTACGCGAAGATTGCACGAAGTGGACAAGCGAAGTCATCGCAGCGATGCCGACGGTCGTCCTCGGCGCGCGCGACCCGCAGGGCCGTGACGTCGCTTCGGCGCGCGTGCGCGTCGACGGCGCGCTCCTCGCCGAACGCCTGGACGGGCGGCCGGTCACGCTCGATCCGGGGAGCCACACGTTCCGGTTCGAGGTGGCCGGATCGCCGCCGGTCGAGCAGCAGGCGCTCATCCGCGTCGGGGAGAAGAACCGCGAGATCACGGTCACGATCGGTGCGTCCCCGTCGGCGTCCCTCGCAGGTGGTCCCGTCGCGCTCCCCGCCTCGCCGGTGCGAGGGCCGGTGGCACCCCTCGAAGAGGCACCTGTCTCCGGCAGCCACGGCGTCTCACCCCTCGTCTGGATCTTCGGTGGCGCCGGCACGGCAAGCCTCGTGGCGTCCCTGGCCCTGGAGCTCTCGGTCAAGTCGGACGCCGATCATCTCCGCGCGTCCTGCGGGAGCGCTGGGTGCTCCGCCGATCAGGTCGACCCGCTCAAGACGCGCCAGGCAATCGCCGGGATCGCGCTCGGCGCGGGCCTCCTGTCGCTGGGGGTCGCGACGTTCTTGCTGGTCGCACACCACCCCGCGCAGCCCGCGGACGGAGCGACGTCGGTCCATGTGGTCGTGCTCGGCGACGGGCGCGGCGCCAGTGCGTCCGTCCTCGGGCGGTTCTGACCCCGCCGTGGATCCCACGAAACAGGGCGATACCCTCCGGGGGGCGAGGTCCGACGGCGACGGCGAGGGTGACGGCGACACGAACGGCGATCGCGAGGTGCGGGACCCCGGCGTGACGCCCTCTCCGGACACGGCGCCGAGCGGGATGCCGCCGCCGTCGGGACGATCGGTGGAGCGTTACCGGGTGGAGCGCGAGCGGGCGCGCGGCGGCCTGGGGCGCGTGCTCGAGGCAGAAGACACGCGGCTCCACCGCGTCGTGGCGGTGAAGGAGCTCCTGCAGCGGGACCCCTCGAGCGAGGCGCGGTTCGTGCGCGAGGCGTTCGTGACGGCGCGCCTCGAGCACCCCGCCATCGTCCCCGTGTACGACGTGGCGACCGGCGAGGACGGCGCGCCGTTCTACGTGATGAAGCTCGTGAGCGGCCGCACGCTCGAGGAGCTCGTCGCGGAGCGGCGCGACCTCGCCGCGCGAACGGCGCTGCTGCCCAACGTCATCGCGGTCGCCGACGCGCTGGCGTACGCGCACAGCCAGGGCGTCCTCCACCGCGACATCAAGGGGTCGAACGTCATCGTCGGGGAGTTCGGCGAGACGATCGTCATCGACTGGGGCCTGGCGAAGCACACGGACGAGGCGGACTCCCGCGCCGCGGCGCCGCCGGACACGCCCGCCCCGTCCTCGGCCGCCGCGTCCATCGTCTCGAGCAGCGACCCCGCTGCCGGGGTGACGGTCGAGGGCACGATCCTCGGGACGCCGCTCTTCATGGCGCCCGAGCAGGCCCGCGGCGAACGCGCGGACGCGCGCACCGACGTCTTCGCGCTGGGGGGGCTCCTCTACTTCGTCCTCAGCGGGAAGGCGCCCTACGCGGACGTCGAGGTGCGCAGCCTGCTGTCCGAGATCCGCGGCGGTCGCATGCGCCCCCTGCGCGACCAGGACCCTGCGGTGCCGCGCGACCTCGCTGCGATCGTCGACAAGGCGATGGCACCCGCGCGCGAGGACCGATACCCGACCGCGCGTGAGCTCGCGGACGACCTGCGCACCTACCAGAACGGCGGCCTCGTCGGCGCGTACCGCTACACCAGCGCCGACCGGATCGCGCGCAACGTCCGGAGGCACCTCGGCGTGGCGCTCGCGACGGGCGTCTTCGCCCTCGCCGGCGCCGTGGGCTTCGGCGTCTTCGCGCTGCGCGAGCAGGCGCTCCGGCGTACGGCGGAAGACGCGCGCGACCGCGCAGCGGCCGAGCAGGCCCGCGCCGACCGCCAGTCCCTCGCGCTGCTCGAGCAGCAAGGGCGCGACGAGCTCGAGGGGGGGCGCCCCTTCCGCGCCGCGGTCCTCCTCAGCGAGGCCTACGTGCGGGACCCCACGAGCCTCGTCGTGCGGTCGCTCCTCACCGACGCGCTCCGCCCGGTCGCGTCCCTTCGCGAGAACCTCGTCGGCCACCAGCGTGACGTCACGGCCGGCGCGTACAGCCCCGATGGCGCGCTCCTCGCGACCGGAAGCGACGACCGCACGCTGCGCCTGTGGGACGTCCGGACCGGGGCCACGCTCCACACGATCGAGGGGCTGCCGGGCGCAATCGAGTGGGTCGCGTTCAGCCACGACGGCGACGCGGTCGTCGCGTCCTCGGGCGGGCAGCACCCGAAGATCTCCGTCTGGGAGGTCCCCTCGGGGCGTGCGCTCGCGTCGTACGACGTCTCTCCCGCGAACTACCGCGTCGAGTTCACGCCCGACGACGCGGCGCTCGTGGTCGGCGGCTTCCTGGGCGATCTGCGCATCGTGGACCGCGCGAGCGGCACGCACCGCCTGGAGGTACGCGCCTGCGCGGACCGCGTCTCGGCCGTCGACTTCCGGCCAGGGACTTCCCTCATGGTCGTGGGCTGCCGCGACCACACGGTCACGATCTGGGACTGGCGCGCCGCGAAGCGGGTCGCCGGACTGCCGCCCTTCGACCGCAAGATCGCGTCTGCCCGGTACAGCCGGGACGGGCGCTATCTCCTCGTCGCGGAGAGCGAGCGGAACCTGTACGTGTACGACGCAGCGAACCTCGGGCGCCTGCGCACGCTCTCGATCCCCGACAGCGCGCGCGACCCCGACGCGTTCTTCTCGCCCGACGCGCGCGTCATCGTCGCCGGGACCAAGGACGGCCGCATCCGGGTCTGGCACACGAGCAGCGGCGCGCTCCTCCGCCTCGTCGACGCGCAGCCCGCCGGGCAGCTCTATCGGATGATCCTGCGCGGCGACGGCAACGAGGTGGCGACGACGGGCGGGAACGGCTCCGTGAACGTCTGGTCGCTCGACGCCGCGCTCGACTATCGCATCCTCGGCCACGCGGCGATCGACGACGACGCGCTCCTCGCGTCCACGTACGTCGATGGCGGGCGCACGATCCTCGTCCCGACGGCCGCCGGCGAGATCCGCGTCCTCGACGCGAACGGAGAGCTCACGCGGTCCTTCCCGGTCGGCGGCGCGGCCGACACGATCGCCGTCGACGCGCACGCGCATCACCTGGCGACCACGGGCGAGTCGCAAACCGGCTTTCCACCGCGGATCTGGGACCTCGCGACGGGTGCGCTCGTCGCGACGCTCCTGCCCCAGGCGCCGCCCATCACCTACGGCCTGACCGCGACGCGCGACGGCGACTCGTTCCTGACCGGCGACTACGTGGGCGTCCTGCGCGAGTGGGATGCGGCGACCGGCGCTCTCCGCGCAGAGCATCCGGTCACGTCCGCGCGGATTGCGAGCCTCGCCGCGAGCCCCGACGGCACGACGATCGCCGTCGCGAGCGAGACCGGCACGGTCTTCTTCGTCGATCGCGCGACGGGTGCAATCGGACGCACCCTCGACGCGCACGGCTGCTGGATCCAGTCGATGACCTGGGACGACGGAGGAGCGGCCCTGGTCACGGTGGGCCGTCAGGACCACACGCTGAAGATCTGGCACCCGCCGTCGGAGGTTCCCGTCGTCCTCTCCGGACATACGGCGCAGGGCGAGCGCGCGTCGTTCAGCGCGGACGGGCGCCGCATCGCGTCCGTGAGCGACGATGGCACCGCACGCGTGTGGGACGCGCGTACTGGCGAGCTCCTGCGCGTCATCGCGGGGCCCTCGACGACGGCGACCTTCCGCCCGGACAGCGACGAGCTCCTCACGACGGGCGCCCAGGGGTACGCGGTCGTCTGGGACACCGCGCTCGACGAGCGGTCGCCCGAGGCCATAGCCGCCTACGTCGGGTCTCACTCGCCGTGGAAGCTCAGAGACGGCCGCCTCGTCCTCGAGGCGCGCTGAAACTCGGGCGGGCGACGTGATACAGATGGACTCTCGACCTTCGTGATGCACGTGAGCGCCATTCCCCGCGCCGTCTGCTCGAGGTGCCGCCGGCCTGCGTCGGTCTGCTACTGCCCGCACCTGACGCGCGTCGACACGGCGACCCGCGTCGTCATCCTGCAGCACCCGCGCGAGCGAGACGTCGCCATCGGCACCGCGCACATGGCGTCGCTCTGCCTCGCGAACGCCGAGCTCCACGTCGGCGTCGACTGGGGCGGCTCGCCGGCGCTCGCGCGTACCTTCGCCGACCCGGCGCGTCCGCCCGTCCTGCTCTACCCGGGGGACGGCGCGACCGACGTGACGAGCCAGCCCCCCGCCGGCCCGGTCACCCTCGTCGTCGTCGACGGCACCTGGTCGCAGGCGCGCAAGGTCGTCCGCACGAACCCCGTGCTCGCGGCGCTCCCGCGGTATGCATTCACGCCCGTCACTCCGAGCGACTACCGGATCCGCAAGGAGCCGAGCGAGGAGTGCGTCTCGACGATCGAGGCGCTCGTCCACGTGCTCGGCGTGCTGGAGCGCGATCCGGACCGCCTCCTCGCCCTTCTCGCGCCGTTCCGGGCCATGGTCGACACGCAGCTCGCCTGCGAGCGCCGCTTCCGGGGCGCCGGCATCCGCCACGCCGCCACGCGGCGCGCGCGCCCCGCCCGGCGTCACCTTCCGCGACTCCTCCACGCGCGCGAGAAGGACATCCTGTGCGTGTCGGGCGAGGCGAACGCGTGGCCGCACGGGTCGACGGAGCGCGACGGCGCACGCGGCGAGGAGCTCGTCCACTGGACCGCTTTCCGTCCGCACACGGGCGAGCGTTTCGACGTCGTCGCGTCTCCGCGTGGCGCCATTGCCCCGCGCACACCCGTCCACGTCGCCCTCTCGCACGACGCGATCGCGGCGGGTTGCTCGGGGGACGATCTGCGCGATCGCTGGCGGGCCTTCGTCCGCGACACCGACGTCGTCTGCTCGTGGGGCACGTTCGCCGCGGCCCTGTTCGAGCGCCAGGGGGGTTTGCTCCCGCGTTCGCGACTCGATCTGCGCGTGGTCGTCCACGCGTGGGCGAAGCGACGCGTCGGCGCGATCGACGACGCCCTGCCGGCGCTCGGGCTGGCGGAGGCGTCTCCCCTCGCGGCGGGCCGGGCCGGGCGTCGGCTCGGGCAGCTCGTCGAGCTGGCGCGGTTCCTCGGGCGCGAGGCGGAGCGCGAGGACGTGCTCTGCGGGAGGTCGGCGTGATCGACGAGGGACCGAGGTCGCGCCTGCCGTTCGATCGGCTCGGGGACTACGACGTCATCGCCCCCATCGCCGAAGGGGGCATGGCCAGCGTCTGGCTCGGGCGGCGCCACGGGACCCAGACCGAGTTCGTCGCGATCAAGGTGATCCGCCCCGAGCACGCGCGAAACAAGGAGTTTCTTGCGATGTTCGCGGACGAGGCGGGGATCGCCCGGCGCCTCGCGCACCCGAACATCCTCGCAGTACGCTCTCTCGGTGGCCTCGCGCGCGAGGACGGCGAGGAGCCGTTCCTCGTCATGGAGCTGCTCCGCGGCCACACGCTCCTCGATACGTGGAAGACGCTTCACGCGAAGGGCAAGCGCCTCCCGCCTGCCGTGACCGCCTGGATCGGCGCGCGCGTCGCGGACGCCCTCCACTACGCCCACGAGCTGGCCGACGAGGCGGGCGCCCCGCTCCACGTCGTTCACCGCGACGTGAACCCGGCGAACGTCTTTCTGACGTCCGAGGGCGAGCCGAAGCTCATCGACTTCGGGCTCGCGAAGGCGCGCGACCGGATCGCGTCGACCGCGATCGGCATCGTCAAAGGGAAGCTCGCGTACCTCGCCCCGGAGCAGGCACACGGCAAACCCGCCGATCGGCGCTCCGACGTCTTCGCGCTCGGGGTCACCCTCTGGGAGCTCTCGCTCGACCGGAGGCTCTTCCTCGACGAGAGCGACGTGCAGACCGTGCGGAAGGTTCGCGAGGCCGACGTGCCCGACCCGCGCACGCTCGAGAAGGACTACCCCGCGGGGCTTGCGGAGGCGGTCCTCCGTGCGCTGGCGAAGGAGCCGGAGCAGCGCTGGCAGACCGCGGCCGAGCTCCGCGACGCGCTCGACGCGTTCGTCCAGGGCTCGGGCCACGCGATCGGAGCCCACAGCCTCCGCGCGATCCTGCACGAGACGTTCGCGGGGGCGACCGCCGCCGAATGGGAGACCGCGATCGACGAGGCGGTCTCCGAGAACGCGAAGACGCACGTCTGGGACGAGCGAAAGGGCGCCGGCGAGGAGCCGGCCGTGACGAGCGAGGCCGCAGAGCGCAAGGCCACCTCGCGCGAGGACGCCGCGCCGTCACCGGAGCCCGCGCTCCCGACACCCGTGCGCACCGAGCCTCTCCCCGTCGTCGCGCGTGCGAGCGCCCCCGCGCCTCGCACGCGCCGCCCCGGCAGCGGAGTACCCCTCGAGCTGCTCGGCGTGGTCGCCGCCGTCGCCGTGGGGGGGTCCCTCATCGGCGGGCTCGTCGCGCGTGGCTGCTCCGGGCGGTCGTCGCGTCCGGGCGTCGAGCAGCGCGTCGCGCACCTCGAGGACCTCCTCGGCGTCGGCGACGCGGGTTCGATCGCCCCGGGCGCACCCTCGGGCTCCGCGTCCGGCGTGATCGTCTCCGCCGACGACCCCGTGAGCGCATGCGCCGTTGCCAAGGTGACGAGCTACCGCGCCTGGCAGGAGGCGCTCGCGAAGGCGAAGGTCAACGCGCAGCCCGCGGAGGCCGCGTGCGCGGATATCTGGAGCGATACGCGCAAGCAAGCCTGCTACCGCGCCGCCATGGGGCAGATCCACGCGACGCAGGCGGCGCGCGACGCGGTCATCGCCGGCGGCAGCGCCGCGCGCGAGGCCGTCAAGGCAGCCAGGGACGACGCGAAGAACGAGGCGATCGCGCGGGCGCGAACCGCGAGCCAGGCCGCATTCGACGCGTGCTCCGACGACGGCGGCTGAGCGGGCCTCAGCGTCCGCGGAGCATCGCCTTCAGCCGGCGAAGCCCCGAGCCGAGGTAGTGGTAGAGGGGCGTGCGGCTCCCGTCGCCCTTGGGCTCGTACGACGGATCGGTGAGGTAGGGCACGTACATCGACCGCCGGAGGCTCGCGTCCCCCGTCCGCGTCGACACGGCCACGCGGTGCCACAGCCGCCCGTCGTGGACCGTGAGATCCCCCGGCTCGGTCTCGACCGCGATCTCGTCGCGGTCGGGCGCGTGGCTGACGAAGTACGGTTTGCGAAAGCACATGGAGAAGAAGCCCTGCGTGTGGCTCCCGGGGATGAGGCGGAGGCCGCCGTTGTCCGCGGTGCAGCGGTCGAGGTGCAGCCCGATGTTGAGCATCGGCTTGGGCATGCGGAAGTAGAAGAGGTCGCGCAAGCCGTCGGTGTGCCACCCGAGGCGCGGGTGCACGCTGCCCGGCACGTTGAGGTACCGGTTCACGACGACGCCGTCCTTCTCGCGGTCGCCGATGCGCGCGCCCGCGCCCACCAGGTCGCGGATGGGCGCAAAGCGCTCGTCGCGGACGAGATCGTGGATCGGCTGCGAGAACGTCGACGTGAAGGGGAAGCGCTGGAGGTAGGGCGCGCCCGCGTTCTTCCCCCAGAAGAGCGGGATGCCGTAGACGCTGGTGCGCTTCTCGTCGATCCACGTGCGCTCGATGCGATCGAGCTCCGCCGTGACCGTCGCGACCTCGTCCGGGCGCGCGACGTTCGCGAACACGAGGAACCCGTGCCGGTCGAGGAAACGGCGCTGCACGTCGGTGATCGCGGGCCCGAGCGTGAAGCGGGTCGCGAGCGAGGGGAGATCGCCGGCATGAACGCGAACGGAGGGACGGGAGGCCGCGGCGACGGTCGTGGTCTGCATCATCGTGAATGCCTCGTGCTTGACGGTCCGAACGCGTCGAGCGCGACGCGCACCAGGTGCTTCTCGACCTCCGCCACGGCGCGGCGCCTCTCGCGCGTGGGCACGCCGACGACGGCGGCCGTCTCCGCCTCGTCCTGCGCGGCGTAGCGGGCGACGAGGAATACAACGCTCTGGAGCGGCAAGCGGAGATCGTGCGGGTCGCGACCGAGGCGCGCGCCCGCGGCGGTCGTGACGAGCGCGAGCGCGTCCATGAGGAGGCGCCGACCCCGGGGGTTGAGCTCCCCGCTCGAGACGGCCGCGCGTACGAGGAGGCGCACCGCCACACGATGCTCGCGGGCGAAGCGGTAGGCGGTCACGACCGCGCGCGCGAGGAGCTCGTCGAGAGGGGCGCTCGCAGCGAGCTCCCGCGCGAGCTCGCCCTGCATGGCAGCGAGCTCGGTGTACGTGGCGGCGATGCACGCCTCGTAGAGATCGTCCTTGCTGCCGAAGTAGTGGTGCACCATCGCGAGGCTGACGCCTGCCGCCGCGGCGACGTCCCGCACCGAGGTGCTCCCGAGGCCGCGCTCGGCGAAGAGCTCGACGGCCCTGTCGAGCATCTTCTGGCGCGTGGCCTCCGCGTCGGCGTTCACCGGTCTCGCCATGACGCAGCACTATAATCAAACGTTCGTCTAATTCAAGACGAGGCATGTCGAATTCTCCAGCTCCGCGTGGGGCAACGCACGCGCGTCGCTCAGTCGTCGCCGTTCGACGCGGGGGGCGGAGGGACCGACGGGGCCTGCGAGGCCGGGATGAACTGGGCGGCCACCGTGCCGTGCCCGGCGCCGAGGTGGCTCGTGCCGAAGACGATGTCGTCGCCGGTCACCGTGCCGCTCGCGACGAGATCCCCCGTCGCGTCCTGCGAGAAGGAAGCGGTGACCACGAGGCCGTCCACCGAGACAGCTGGCTGCTGGACGACCATGTTCGCGGGCTCGGTCGCGAGCGCCGCAGTCCCGTCTCCCTGGTCGTCGGCGCACCCGTTCACGGTGAACGAGAAGCCTACGGGCGGCGTCGCGTCCGCGTAGAAGTCCGGCCACTCCGCGGGCGTCCCGGCGCGCGTCGAGGGGACGACGCACGCGGGCGGCCCGGGGAGCGTCTGGCACACGTCGCCGTTCGTGCAAGCCGGGGAGCACCGGGTCGGGTCCGTCAGGCGCTCGGCCAGCGTGAACTGCCCGACGAAGCGCCCGGAGCCCGGGTCGACGTCGAGGTCGGCGAAGACCTTGATCTGCGTCCCGATCGGTTCCTCGACGTCGAGGAGGAAGAAGTACGTGCCCGAGGGGACGACCTGCGTGCCGGTCCCCGAGCACGTGAAGGAGTAGGAAAAGAGCAGCCGCTTGCGGATTCCGGTGGTCGCGGTCGCGTCGTGCGACGCGTCCGAGAGGCCCGGCTCGATGAGCACCGCGAGCTTGGGCCCGACGGGCAGCCGGGCGAGCGGCGTGATCGTGTAGACCGTGTTGGTCGGGTCGAGCGTGCCGGTGCCGCCCGTGTCGCCGTCCACCGGATCGTGCGCGAAGAGGGGGTTCAGGCTCACCGTGGGGTCTCCCGTCTCGTCGGGGAGCTGCCCCTGCGCGTTCGGGTCGAAGACGATTACCTTCACGGACAGCGTGCTCGGGTCGATCGCCTTCGAGAAGTCGATGACGAGCGGCTGCGAAGGATCCGGCAGGACGCCGTCGTTCAGCCCGTCGATGGTCGCCACGGGCGGCGACACGTAGCGCTGGCACGACGCCGCGACGGCGAGGACGAACGCGCAGAGGACGAGGGCGAGGGGGCGCATCAGAAGAAGAAGGTGGTCCTTGCCTGGAGGAGGAAGCTGTTCACGGCGTGCCCGTCCTCGTCGCGCAGCGCCGAGCCGGGCAAGAGGACCGCGCCCTCGAGATCGAACGCGAAGTGATCGAGGAAACGCCACTGGAAACGGCCGTCGAACTCCGTGCCGTAGTAGTTGCCCGGCCGGCCCCCGTTGAAGTTCACGTCGATGTACTGGTACGAGCCCGCCGAGCGCCGCTGCGCCGATGCCACGGGGTCGACGACGGAAGCGGGCGCCCAGGCGAACATGACGCCGGCGCGAAAGAGCAGGTCGTCGGCGGGTTTCACGTCGAACTGCGGGAAGAGGACGAACGCGTCCGTGAGCGCGCCGTTCGTCGCGATCGACTCGACCGGGATGGTCGGCGCGTTGAGGCTCGTGAGCAGTGCGGTGGCCGCCGCCGCCTCACGCGCGGTCTGGTACGCGAACACCTGCTTGAAGAGGAGCAGGCCCACGTTCGTGTCTTCGGCGAAGTGGAACTGCGTGAGCGGGCCCTGGAGCGTGCTGTCCGAGCTGCCCGACGCGTAGTCGCCCTCGAGGTACGCCGTCCACTTCGGCATGTCGTAGCGGACGACCGCGCGCGCGCCGAGCTGGCGGATCGCCTGGCTCACCGCCGGATCGTTCGTGATGAGGTGGAACGCCTGGCTCACCTCGGACGTGCCCCCGAGGACGCCCGTCGCGTCCACGCCCGCGAACCAGTGGCCGAAGCGCGCGACCGCGCGACCGCCGACCGCATCCACGTTCGTCCCGTAGTGACCGTCCCACCGGTACACGTAGTAGAGGCGGAGCTCCGTGTCCTGCACACCGCGCATCTCCGGCGCGAGGAAACGCGCCGCGGCGATCACCTCGTGGAGGTTGAACCCGAGGAGCTGAGGCTCGTCGATGACGAGCTGGTCGTACGCGAGGATGAGGAACAGGCCGTTGGTCTCGGAGACGTCGCGGAGCGCCTTGGGCTTGAAGGCCTCGAGCGGCTTGGTCGCGAAGAGGATGCGGTCGACCGTGTTCCCCTTGTCGGCGACGCCGAACCGGTTGTGGCGCCCGTCGCCGTCGTTGACCGCCACGCCGGCCCCTTCCGTGAACGCCTGACGCCCGATGCGAAAGAGGCCGATCGGCGTGACGACGTCCCCGTAGAGGCGTCGCACGTCGATGACGTCGGCGGGGCAGAACCCGTAGTGGTACGCGTGCGGGTCGACCGAGCTCCCGCCCGGCTGAAGCGTCATGCAGAGCTGCGACACGTTCACGTTGTTCGTGTTCACGTGCGCGCCGTTGCTCGGCTCCGGGTCGGTGCCCGGGTACCCGTTGTCGCCCCAGAGGACGCCGTCGAGCGCGTCGACCGACGTCGTGATCTTCACCTTGTCGAGGTAGTCGAAGGCCCCGTCGAGGCGCAGGCGGTGCTGGATCCAGAAGGAGCGGTGGTAGTCCTCGCTCGAGAGGTCGATCGGGTTGACGTAGGTCCCCTGGGCGCGGTACTCGGCAGCGCCGCGGAAGCCGTAGTCGTCGCCAACGGGGATGCGTACGGGCGGCCCCGGCGGATCCGCGTCCGACCACGGCTCGGGCCACGCCGCCCGCGCCGTCTCCGCGACCAGGAGACAGCCGAGCGCGCAGGCGAGGGCCGTCGCGAGGGGGCGGAGAAGCACGGCGCGGGACTCTACCCAAGAGTGCGCCGGACGATCGTCTAATTCCGTCTCTTTCGCCGATCAGGAACGACGGGCTCTCAGAACAGACTCCTCTGCGCACCGGCGATTCGCTCGAAGCTCGTCCCGAGGAGCGGCAGGACGACGTCGCACGCCGGCGCGAGCTGCTTCTCGAGGTAGTGCGCGTGGTCGACGGGCGCCGTCCGCCGCCCGATCGGCTCGGGGCCCGCCGTCGTCACCACGTATTCCACCTCGCTCGCGTCGGCGTCCTCCAGCATCCGCGCTGCCTGCACGTGCTGCGGAGCCCCCTCGCTCGCGTAGTCCCCGAGCTCTCGACGCAGGCGCTTGCGGTACACGAGCTCTCGATCGAGGCGCCCTGCCTTCAGGTCGCGTGCCACCTCCACGAGCCACGCCTCGTACGGTTCGTCGGCGAAGACCCTTCGCAGGAGCTCGCGCTGGACTCGCCGGGCCAGCGGCGTCCAGTCCGTCCGCACCGCCTCGAGCCCGCGGACGACGAGCCCCGCGCCACCGTCGGCCTTCCGCACCCACCCTGCGTACCGCTTCTTCGACCCTCGATCCTGCCCGCGCATCGTCGGCATAAGGAACCGCAGGTAGTGCGATTCGAACCGCAACTCGAGGGCGCTCGCCAGGCGAAAGTCGTGCGCGATCTCGTCGGCGAGGGCCTTCGTCAGCGTCGCCGCGAGGGCACGCCCGCGCGCCGCGAGCTCGGCCTCCCCCGGGGCGTCGCGCACGTGCACGAAGAGCGAGTCGGTGTCGCCGTAGAGGACCGGGAGCCCCTGGTCCTCGAAGAACGCGCGCGCCCGCTCGATGACGGTGTGGCCGCGGCGCGTGATCGAAGTCGGAAGGCGCGCGTCGAAGAAGCGGCAGCCGGGCGTTCCGAGGACCCCGTAGAAGGAGTTCATCAGGATCTTGATGGCGCGCGAGAGGGCGTCGTTACCGGCGGCGATCGCGCGGGACCGCGCCTCGTGCAGGCGCTCGATGAGCTCTGGGAGGATCGCGCCGTCACGGGCGAAGACCGCGCCGTCGAAACCGGGGACCGGGTCGTCCCCGGGCTCGAAGAGGCCGAGCGGGTCGATGCGGAACGTACGAATGATGCTCGGATACAGGCTGCGGAAGTCGAAGGAGAGGACGTCGCGGAACAGGCCCGGGACGGACTCGAGGACGTGTCCGCCCGGACTGGGGACCACGTCCGGCTCGGCGCCCACGTCGGGCGCGACGACCCCGCGGCGATGGAGGCGCGGGAGGTAGAGGTTGTCGAACGCGGCCACCGAGCCGCCTTGCCGGTCCATCGCGAGGCCCGTGAGGCGTGCGCGCTCCGTCGCGAAACCGACGAGATCCGCCTTGCGGAACACCTCGAGGACCAGGCGACAGTCCTCGAGGTTGTACGCGGCGAGCGAGTGGACGTCCTCGGCGTACATGCGGCGGATCTCGGCGAGCGCGTCGCCCGTGGGGGCGATCTTCTTCCCGCGACCCAGGAGCTCACGCGCCACGTGCTCGAGGGTGAAGCGCTCGAACGAGTAGGTGGCGGACTTGAGCGTCGCGATCCCGTCGAGGACGACCCGGCCTGGAACGCGCGCGACCGGCACCTGCTTCGGCGTGCCTGGCTGGATGACGCGCGCGAGCTCCCCGGCTCGCCCGAGCGCGTTGGGAACGCCGTTCGCACGGCACCGCGCCTCGATCACCGTGAGATCGAACGCGACGACGTTCCAGCCCGCGAGGACGTCCGGATCGATCCGCGCGACCGCCGCAAAGAAGGCCCGCAGGAGATCCCGCTCGTCCGCGTGGAACGACACCGTCGCGGTGGGCGCGCCCTTCCCGCGCACGAAGACGTGCTCCTCGTCAGCGCAGGCATACGCGGCGGAGAAGAGCGGCCCGTCCCAGCCGTCCGTCTCGAGGTCGAGCGCGAGAACGGTGAGCTCCGGCCGGACGTCCTCGGCCGCCCTGATCTTCGGTGTCTCGAACCGCAGCACGCCGTCGCGCACCGTGCACTCCCCTTCCACCCTCATCGGCCCCGTGACGAACCGCTCCATGAGCACGCGGTCCGACGGTTTCACGTCCGACTCGAGCACCGTCCCGAGGGTCGCCCGAACGCGATCGCGCTCGTCGAGCAGGGCCCGCTGGGACCGGAAGTACACCGCGTCGACCGGCTGGCCCTGGAGCGTCCGGAGCGGCCGGGACACACGCCGACCCGCGCCCGTCGCCGTCGTACGCGGCACGAACATCACCGATTCGCACCTCGGGAGACGCACCCGGACCGGTGCTTCGACCGCCCGAGCCCAGAGGACGACCTCCACCCCGTCGTCGCGGTCCCGCCATTCGCGCGAGAGGAGGAACGCGTCGATGCTGCGGCGGGTCGCCATGGAGCCGGGGCATGGTAGGCCAGGCGTGCGTGTTCTACCCGGCGGGGTCCCCGTGAAGATCATACCGAAGCTGACTCTGGCGCTCGTGGCCGGAACCTGTCTGGTCCTGGGGGTGAACGGGTTCCTCCGGGTGAAGCGCGAGCGCGGCTACTTCGAGGCGGATCGCAGCCGCGACCACGCGATGATCGGCCGTTCGCTCGAGACCGCAGCCGCTGCGGTGTGGAAGTCCGACGGGCGCACCGCCGCACTCGCCGCCATCGACGAGGTGAGCCGCCACTCGTCGACCGTCCACATCCGGTGGGTCGGAGCCGAAGAGAGGCGCACGCTCCCGCTCGACCCGGCCGTCGTCGAGGCCACCCCTGCCGGCGAGCCGATCACCCGCCTGACGCACGAGGCCGGGGCCGCGACGTGGACGACGCTCGTTCCGCTCGACGTGGGCGGCGTGCGCCAGGGGGCCATCGAGCTCTCGGAGCCCACGATCCGCGAGCAGCACTTCGTCCGGAGCGCCATCGTCGACACGGCCCTCATGACCGGCGCCCTCGTCGTCGTCTCCGCTCTCCTCTCCTTCCTCATGGGACAGTGGCTCGTCGGGTCGCGCGTGCGCGTCCTTTCGGAGAAGGCGCGGCGCATCGGCCTCGGCGACTTCACCGGCCCGGTCCTCCTCCGTCAGCACGACGAGCTCACGGACCTCGCGCAGGAGGTCAACTCGATGTGCGATCGACTCGTGACGACTGTCGAGCAGCTCCGACACGCCGACCGGCTGGCCACGATCGGCAAGCTCGCGTCGGGCGTGGCGCACGAGCTCGGGACCCCGCTCAACGTCGTCGGCGCGCGCGCGAAAATGATTGCGGAGGGGGAGACGACACCGGACGAGGCGAAGGACTACGCTCGCGTCGTCGTGAGCGCGACCGACCGGATGACCAAGATCATCCGTCAGCTACTCCAGTTCGCGCGGCGCGGCGCCGTGGACAAGGCACGCCGCGACCTGCGGGAGCTCGCGCGCGACACCCTCGAGCTCCTCCGTCCCCTGGCGGACAAGCGAACGGTCGCCCTCGAGCTCGCGTCCGAGGCCGCCGACGCGTCGGTCAACGTCGACGCGGGACAGATGCAGCAGGTGCTGACCAACCTCACGATGAACGCGATCCAGGCGATGCCGCGCGGCGGCACCGTCGAAGTGCGCCTGCGGCGCGAGACCGCACGCGCGCCCACGGAGGCGGGAGGCGCGGACGCCGAGTGCCTCTGCGTCGAGGTGAAGGACCACGGCGAGGGGATCGCGAAGGAGAACATGAGCCACCTGTTCGAGCCGTTCTTCACGACGAAGGAGGTCGGCGAGGGGACGGGCCTCGGCTTGGCGGTCACCTACGGCATCGTGCGCGAGCACGGCGGCTGGATCACGGTCGACAGCGAGGTCGGGCGCGGCTCGACGTTCTCGGTATACCTGCCCACGGTGACGGCATGAGTACGCGAGTTCTCCTCGTCGACGACGACCCATCCCTCTGCGAGACGCTGGAGCTCGGCCTCCGTCGCCGCGGCATCGAGGTGGCGAGCCGCACGACCGCCGACGACGCGCTCCGCGCGCTCGACGAGTGCGACTACGAGGTTGTCCTCACGGACCTCAACATGCGGGGTATCGGGGGCATCGAGCTCTGCGAGCGCGTCGTCGCCAACCGGCCGGACCTCCCGGTCGTCGTCCTCACGGCATTCGGAAACCTCGAGTCGGCCGTCGCTGCCATCCGTGCGGGCGCGTACGACTTCATCAACAAGCCCGTCGAGCTCGACGCGCTCAAGATCGCCGTCGACCGCGCCGCCGCGCACCGCCGCCTGCGCGAGGAGGTGAAGCGCCTCCGCCAAGAGACCGGGCGCCTGCCGCGCTTCGACCAGCTCGTCGGCGAGAGCCCCGCGATGCAGGCCGCCTACGACCTCATCGAGCGCGTCGCCGCGTCGGACGCGACCGTCCTCGTGAGCGGCGAGAGCGGCACCGGCAAGGAGGTCGTCGCGCGTGCGATCCACGCGCGGAGCCGCCGGAGCGGTGGCCCGTTCGTCGCCATCAACTGCGCCGCCATGCCCGAGGCCCTCCTCGAGAGCGAGCTTTTCGGCCATGCGCGCGGCGCGTACACGGACGCGAAGACCGCCGAGGTGGGGCTGCTCGCACGCGCCAGCCACGGGACCATCCTCCTCGACGAGATCGGCGACATGCCGATCGGCCTCCAGCCCAAGCTCCTCCGCGTCCTCCAGGAGCGCACCGTGCGCCCGGTGGGCGGCCGTGACGAGGTTCCCATCGACGTCCGCGTCGTCGCCGCGACCAACCGTGACCTCGAGTCCGCCATCGAGGAGGGCCGCTTCCGCGAGGATCTCTACTACCGGATCAACGTCGTCCACGTCGCCTTGCCGCCATTGCGCGCGCGCACCGGCGACATCCTGCCGCTCGCGACGCACTTCCTCGCACACTTCGCCGCCCGCGCCGGCAAGGCGGTGACCGGCATCGCGCCAGCCGCCGCCCAGAAGCTGGTGGCCTACGCGTGGCCCGGGAACGTGCGCGAGCTGCAGAACTGCATGGAGCGCGCGGTAGCCCTCACCCTCTTCGACCAGATCGTCGTCGACGACCTGCCCGAGAAGATCCGCGATTACCGCCGCTCGCACGTCCTCGTCGCGAGCGACGACCCGTCGGAGCTCGTCCCCCTCGAGGAGGTCGAGCGCCGCTACATCGCCCGCGTGATGGAAGCGGTCAGCGGCAACAAGACCGCGGCCGCGCGCGTGCTCGGCATCGATCGCAAGCGCCTCTACCGGATGCTCGAGCGCCTCGATGTGCCCGTCGCCGCGCCGATGAGCAGGCCGCCGCCGGCGTCGTAGCGGGGCGATTCACTCCCGTCGCTGGAGGAGCGCCGACACGGCGGTCCGGAGGTCGTCGAGGTCGAACGGCTTGTCGAAGAGCACGGCGCCGAGCGCGGCCGCCCGCTCGCGGGTCGCCGCGTCCCCGAACGCGGTCATGAGGATCACCGGGACGTGCCAGCGCACGGCGCGCAGTTGCTCCAGGATCTGCATCCCCGTGCACACGGGCATGCGGATGTCGGACACCACGAGGTCGGTGGCGGCCTCGACGCCGGGCATGCCGTATTCGCGCGCGAGCTTCACGAGGAGCCGACCGCCGTCGGGCGCCTCGGCCACGTCGTAGCCGTCCTTGCGGAGCGTCTCGACGACGAGCCGCCGCATGTCTGTGTCGTCTTCGGCCACGAGCACCCGCGGCGGGGCGTGCACCGGCGGAGCCACCCTGGCGCGCCGCCAGGGGGAAGAGGCCTCTTCACGGTCGACTTCGTCGTCCATCCGCCCGGCACCCGGGAGCAACGTCCGCACCACCCGCCTCGGCGGGGACCGGCCCGGCGAAAAAACCGTACCCGGAGCGGCGACCGAGGGCGAAGCGGGCATGGAGCCGCGCTGCGGCCGCCCCGCTGCCGGGCGGGTCGTTTCGACCCGGCGCACTGCAACGCCCCGGAACCACGCGCTGCATCGGCACCGAGAAGGGGTAGGCTCATGGGCGATGGGTGACGACGGCCACGACTCCCTGACCCCGTCGGAGCGGCGGATCGGCGTCCGCCACTTCGCCTGTTTCCCGGCGCATCTGGAGCGTGACGGCGGCGGCAAGCGCTCCGCGATGATGCACGACCTGTCGGTCAGCGGCGCGCTGCTCGTCGTGAGCACGCTCCTGCGGGTCGACGACCGCATCTCGCTGACGCTCTACGCGACCGGCGATCCCGACTCGCCCTCGCGCGCCACCTCCGCACGGGTCGTGCGCGTGGAGCCGCTCGAGCCCTTGGCGCGCGGCCTCTGGACGCACCGCGTGGCGGTGCAGTTCGACGAGCCGCTCACCGACTTCGAGGACGAGATCAAGACCCTCGCCGAGCGGCAACACAGGGTGGGCCTCCGCCCCTGAAGCGCCGTGGCGACGACGGGCAGGGCCGCGAGCATTTTCGACTTCCTCCTGCGGCTGACGTTCTTCGCGGCCGCGCCCTTCCTGCTCGTCTTCGTGGCGGCCGTCTTCCCCGTCACGGGCGCAATCGCGCAGATCGGCCTGGCGCTGGGCGTCTTCTTCGCGGGCGAGGCGGTGCGCAACCTCGCGAGGCGCTCGCGGGTCGCGGCGTTCCTCCTCTCGACGCAGCTCCAGTTCGAGGCCTACTACCGCGCGCACCCCCCACGACCGTTCCTCTACTACGTCTTCTACCCGCTGCTCTTCCCGTACTGGGTCGCCGTCCGCCACGCGCGCGAGGAGTTCCTCCTCTTCAAGGGCTACACGCTCGCGAGCTTCGTCCTTCTCCTCGCGTCGCTCGGGCTCCAGTTCTGGCGGAGCTTCCCCCCCGAGCTCGGCCTCGCGGACTTCGCGCCTATCGCGCTGGGCACGTTCCTCGTCGAGGCCGTCGTCGTTCTCATGTTCCTCGCGCCCATCGTCACGAGCGCGGTGCACTACCACCTGCAGCGCGCGCCGAAGCGCCTCGCGGTGCTGCTCGCCGTGGGCCTCGTCTCGGTGTCGCTGGCGGTCTGGCGGCTCGAGCTCCGGCGCGACCCGATCGTCTCGTTCGCGACGCGCATCCGCGTCACCTTGCGGACCGCGGCGAAGCCCCAGGCTGCGCAGAAAGCGCAGGAGACGGCCCTCCGGGCGGCCTGGAAGGTCCTCCCGAAGGAGCTCACGGAGGTCGAGCACGACGGCAAGATCGAGGGCAACGCCCTCGACGTCGTCCACGATTCCCTGCAGCCCTTCTACCGGGCCGACGAGGCCCACGCGTTCGACCTCTGGTACACCAAGAGCGGCAAGACGGCCGTGATGGTCGTCTACTTCGAGGCGCGCCCCGGGCACGATCCCATCTGGCTCGCCATGTACGGGACGGGCGCCATCGCCCGCGACACGAAGTACCTCCCGCCGAACGCGTTCAAGGCCATGATGAAGGCGACGGAGTGAGGCCCGGGCGCGTCACCCACTCGAACGTGCCAGCGCGCTTCTTTCAGGGCTTCGGCGAGCGGAGGCCGTGGCGGAAGGCGTTCGCGGTGATCCGCGCCCAGTCTCCGAGCCGGGGGATCACCCGCCTGCGCGCTGGGACCGCGGGTACGCCGGACGTCGGGCCACTCCGCAGGAACGCGAAGAGCACGTCGAGGTTCACGCGCGTGGCGGTGCGGTCGAGTGAGCGTGAACTCCGGCGAGACCTGCCCGACCTCGGGCGGAGCGATCGTGCCCATCGTGGACCGAGGATGCCAAGGGAGCGACCGGGGCGCATGCGGTCTGATCGCGCGAAGCGATGCCGGCGGGCCCGGAACAAGCGGGACGCCCCGCGCGTCTTGACGACGTCTGCTCCTGAGCCCAAGTCCATCATCATGCGCCTGCCTCCCGGTCCGTCGCTCCCCCCGATCGCGCAGACGGCGCTCTTTCTCGCCCGCCCCGTCGAGTTCCTCGACCGGTGCCATCGCCGCTACGGCGACTGCTTCACGGTGCACACGTACATGGTCGGTCGGGAGATCGAGATCGTGCACCCGGACCTCGTGCGTCAGGTGTTCACCGGCGACCCGGACGTGCTCCGCGCAGGCGAGGCCAACGACATCCTGCGGCCGCTTCTGGGGTCGCGCTCCGTGCTCCTCCTCGACGGGCGGGAGCACGTCCGCCAGCGCAAGCTCCTCGTGCCCCCCTTCCACGGCGAGCGCGTGCTCGCCTGGGCGCGCACCATGAGCGAGATCACCCGCGCGGTGATCGACTCGTGGAGCGAGGGGCCGCCGTTCGCGCTGCACCCGCACATGCAGCGGATCACCCTCGAAGTGATCCTGCGCACGGTCTTCGGCCTCGACGAGGGCAGCCAGCTCGACGATCTCCGCGACGCACTGACGCGGGTGCTCGACCGGCAGTCGAAGCCCATCGAGTCGCTCTTCACGCTGCCGCCGCTGCGCTGGTCATGGCGCGGCCTCACCCCGTGGGACTCGTTCCTCCGCGACCGCGACCGGGCCGACGAGCTCATTCGCCGCCAGATCGCGCGCCGGCGGGCCGACGAGGCGGCGGGTGCGCCACCGCGTACGGACGTGCTCGCGATGCTGCTCCAGGCGCGCGACGAGGAGGGCGCACCGATGACCGACGCCGAGCTGCGCGACGAGCTCGTGACTCTCCTCGTCGCCGGCCACGAGACCACGGCGACGATGCTCTGCTGGGCGATGGACTTCTTGCTCGGCGACGAGCGCGTGCGCGCCCGCCTGCGACGCGAGCTCGCGGACGCGGGCGGTGCGGGCGACCTCGATCTCGCGACCGTGGTGAAGCTTCCGTACCTCGACGCCGTCATCAAGGAGGTGCTGCGCCTTCGCCCCGTGGTCCCGGCGGTCGGGCGGCGCCTGAAGGAGCCCATGCGGCTGGGCGACTACGATCTGCCCGCGGGCGAGCTGCTCGTCCCGGTGGCGTTCCTCACGCACCGGCTCGCGTCGGTGTATCCCGAGCCCGAGGCGTTCAAGCCCGAGCGCTTCCTCGACGTGAAGCCCGACCCGTACGCGTGGTTCCCGTTCGGCGGCGGCGCACGGCGATGCCTCGGGATGACCTTCTCGCTCCACGAGCT
The DNA here is from genome assembly GCA_036490515.1 of Polyangiaceae bacterium. GTDB lineage: Bacteria > Myxococcota_A > Polyangia > Polyangiales > Polyangiaceae > Palsa-1150. Next base: position 176,300 of record DASXDU010000037.1, on the reverse strand, counting down.
CAAGATCGTGCTCGCGACGATGCTGACGAGCGTCGAGCTTCGAAAGCGCCGCCCCGCGCAGGCTACGGTGTCGTTACGCGGCTTCACTCTCGTCCCGAAGGGTGGCGTCGAAGTCTGGGTGGAGCGGCGAGTCGAGCGAGCGAGGACGCCCGTGGAGAGAACGGCGAGCGCGGCGGCGGAGTGACGCGGCTGCGACGCCCGGCGAGCGCCGCGGCTTCGTCCCGCGTCGCTTCGTGGTAAGAGCGGTGCGATGCCCCTCGATTTCGCAGCGGACGCAGCGTGTGACATCTGCGGCGCCCGGGCTTCTTTGCGGATGGCGGTGACCAAGCTGCGCCCGCAGCCCGAGATGCATTTGGCGCTTCCGCAAGGCTGGGCGGTGGCCAGCCTGGAGGACAGCGGCGACCTTCACATCACCTGCCCAACGTGCCCGCCGATCCTCGTCACGGTCCCGCCGCCCGAAGTGGGCGATCCCTCGACGGACCCCACGCTGCGCCCCCCTCCGGCCGGCGCTCCGCGGCGCTGATCCGCCGCTCAGTACTTCGGCTTCAGCAGACTTCCCGCCCGCAGGTTGCCCTCGTCGTCGACGTCGGCGAGCACGTCGGGGATACGTACGCCGAGCATCTTCTTCCAGCCCGGGCCCATCATGAACCTCGCGAGGACGAAGCCGCCGATGCCGCGGAAGCCCGTGTGCAGGAACGTGAGCCGCGTGCCGCCTTCGTGCGGCTCGAGCGTGTACGTCACTTCCATGGGCGGGCGCTTCTCGTCGCCGACCCACGAGTAGCGCAGCAGCGACGGAGCCCGCGCCTCGAGCACCTCGCAATCGACGAAGCCGCGCCAGCCGGGCTGCGGCCTGGCGACGAGCTTGAACCGCGTGCCGACGACCGGCGCGAAGCCCTCGGGGCGCATCATCCAGAGCGCCATCAGCGCCGGGTCGGTCAGCGCGCGCCAGACCTTCGCCGGCGGGTGCGGGTAGTTGCGGACGATGCGGATGTCGCTCATGGAGGTTCCTCGCCTCTCGGTCGGGACGGTCGCGATCGGGGTCGTCGTAGTGGCCGTCGTGCTCATGTTCGTCGTCTCCTCGTTCGTGTCGGGCGCGCAGAAGGTGCCGGTCCATCGTCGGGCATCGCGTCGAGGACCTGGCCGAGGGCGTCGAGCTGCCCCTCGACGTGCGCCCGGTAGCGCTCGAGCCACGCATCGACCTGGCGGAGGGGCTTCGCCTGCAGGCGGTAGTAGCGAAAGCGCCCCTCCGTCCGCTCCTCCACCAACCCGGCGCTCTTCAGCACGCCGAGTTGCTGGCTGACCGCAGACTGGGTGACGTCGAGCGAACCGACGAGGTCCGACACGTTGCTTTCGCCGCGCGCCAGCGTGTCGAGCAGTGCACGCCGCGTCGGGCAGGCGATGGCCTGGAAGACGCTCGCGTCAGCGGAGCTTCGCGCCATGGCGACCTATGTAGATTAGCGAATGCTAATGTGTCAAGCGACACGGCATCGCGCCGGCCATTCGCGGCCTCGTCGAAGATCCCGAGACGCGCAAGGCCTCGCCCGCTAGCGATTGCGCAGCTTCCTCGCGACCGAGCCGACGACGTCGCCGACCGTGACCCACGTGGATGCCTCGGCGTCGTCGATGTCGACGTCGAAGCGCGTCTCGAGGCCCAGCACGACGTCCGCGAGCGCGAGATCGTCGACGCCGAGCTCGCGGAGCGGCCGCGGCGCCACGATGGCGGCCGCCTCGGCCTCCCCGTACCGGCCGACGAGCCGCTGCACCTCGACGCCGATGCCGACGACCCGTGCGCGCTCCGTCCAGGGCGCGGCATGGGGGGATGCGTCTGCAGGGGAAGCGAAGGCGGGCGTGGCGCCGGACGCCATCCCCGCCGAGAGGGAACCCGCCGCAGCCGCGGCGGAGAGCCAGGACCTGACCATGGTCGAGCCCCGTGCAATCGGCGATCCGGCCCTGACCCCACGTTTTGCGTGGGATTTCCTGCATCGCGCCCGTCGGTCCGACGGACGGCTGTCGGCACGGGTTACACCGCCTACGGCGACGGATCCGCCGGCGGCATGCCTTTGCCGTCCGGAGGCAGCTCCGGCTTCTTGATGTAGTCGGTCGGGATCTCGCCGGTGAGGGAGCCGAGCCACGTCACGATGGCCGCGATCTGCGTGTCGGCGAGCTCCTTGCCGATCTGGTGGCGCGCCATCATCCGGACCACCTCGTCGAGCGACGTCAGCGAGCCGTCGTGCAGGTAGGGGCCCGTCTTCGCCACGTTGCGCAGGCTCGGCACGCGGAAGACCATGTAGTCCTCGCTCTTCTGTGTGAGCTCGAACCGGCCGCGGTCGCGCGTCGTCGGCCAGGCCTTCACGAGGCCGAGCTTCTGGAACATCGTCGCGCCGACGTACGGACCGAAGTGGCACGTCGGGCAGCCCGTCTCGACGAACGTGTTGAAGCCGACCTTCTCGGCCGGCGTGAGCGCGGTCTTCTCTCCGGCGAGGAACTTGTCCCACCGCGAGGGCGTGAAGAGCTTGCGCTCGAACGCGCCGATGGCGCGCGCCGCGTTGTCGACGGTGACGGGCGACCTGTCCGACGGGAAAACCTGCCGGAACGCGGCGACGTACTCGGGGATCGCGCGGAGCGTCTGCTCGACGCGCTTGGGCGAGCCGTTCATCTCGACGGGGTTGAGGAGCGGGCCCTTCACCTGGTCCTCGACGTTCGAGAACTTCCCGTCCCACATGAGCGCGAAGTACCCCGCAGAGTCGTAGACGCTTGGCGAGTTGCGCGTCCCCTGCATCTGCGCGTGGCCGGTAGAGACCTTTTTCCCGTCGACGCCGTAGCGGTCGAGGAGGTGGCAGCTGTTGCACGAAACGTCGTGGTTCTTCGAGAGCCGCTCGTCGTAAAAGAGCATGCGCCCGAGCGCGATCTTCTCGTCGCTCAGCGGGTTGGCGGGAGTGTTCACGACGGTGGGCAGCTGGCCGAAGCTCTCGGTGCGCCCCTCGTCGATCTCGGAGCTCGCCGGGGGTGGCCCAGCGGGCACGGAGGAAGCGGCAGACGCCACGACGACCGCGGCGGGCGACGCCGGCTCGCTCCGCTGGGTGAGCCGCCAGATCGCGAAGCCGCCGAGGAGCACGGCCCCCGCGGCGATCGCGAGGATCGTCGTCCGCGACGTTCCCTTCACGGGCAACGCGCTGATCTGCGTGCTGACGCCGGGCGTCTTCGAGGAGGGCGCCGGCGCAGCGGCACCGGACGCGGAGCCTGCCCCACCCGTCGCGAGACTCGTCGGCGCGACCTGGTCGACGGAGGTCGTCCCACCGAGCACTTGCTGCTGCTTGCTCGACCACGCAGCTGGCGTCGTGCCGCGCCCGGGCGTGACCCCCGAGGCGAGGGTCGTGCCGGGCGTGCTCACCGTGCTGGGAGCGCTCGCCGTGCTGGGCGCGCTGGCCGTGATGCCGCCCGTTTTGCTCGTGTTCCCCATGGCCCTGCGCGCGCGCTCGACGGTGACCCGCGACTCGGGCGGCGCCAGGGGCTCGAGCGCCTCCGCCAGCTCGCCGGCGTTCGCGTAGCGCTCGGACGGGTCCTTCTTCAGGCAGCGCTCGACGACGTCCACCATCGCCTGCGGGGCGTCCGGGCGGAGCGCGCGCAGGGAGCGCGGAGGCTCGGTCACCACCTTGAGCACGAGCTCGGGCATCGCCTCGGCCTCGAACGGCCACTCGCCCGTGAGGAGCTGGAAGAGCACCACGCCGAAGGCCCAGACGTCCGACCGCGCGTCGACGTCGCGCGACGAGCGCATCTGCTCGGGCGACATGTAGAGGGGAGAGCCGAGCATCGAGCGCGTCTGCGTCAGCCCCGCGCCGATGTTCGCGTTGCTCGTCGACTTGGACACGCCGAAGTCGAGCACCTTGACGCGCGAGCCGCCGCCGACGGTCCGCGCGAGGAAGAGGTTCTGCGGCTTGAGATCGCGGTGGACGATGCCCGCGGCGTGGGCCTCTGCAACCGCCTCGCAGGCTTGCACGATGTACTCCGCGGCGACCTGCACCGGCAGCGGGCCGCGTTCGCTCAGCACCGCCGAGAGGTCGGACCCCTCGAGGTACTCCATGACCATGTACGGCGCGCCCGACTCGAGCGTCCCGACATCGAGCACCTTGGCCGCGTGCTCGCTCCGCAGCTTCACCGCCGCGCGAGCCTCGCGAAGGAAGCGCTCGACGGCCTCCTCGTCGCCGAGCGCGTCGTCGCGGACGAACTTGATGGCCACGTGCTGGTCCAGGCGCTCGTGCCTGGCGGCCACGACCACGCCCATGCCCCCGACGCCCAGCACGCGCTCGACGCGATACTTCCCAGCGAGGAGATCGCCCTCCTTGACGGGACTCGAAGGCGAGTCGGCCATGCTCCCTACGAGTACCATATTTCGCAACCAAGGGACGAGCCCGGCCGGGGCGGAGCCGACCGCCGTCAGCACCGGGTCACGGGGGCTCACGGGGGCTCACGGGTGCTCACGGGCATCACGGGCTCCACGGACGCGGGCGCACGTCAGCCTGTTCTCCAGGCCCCCCGGCCGGCCAACTCGCGTTACCCTCGCCGCATGATCCGCGGAATCCACGGCCTCCTCTATTCGAGCGACCCCGACGCGACGCGCTCCTTCTTTCGCACGAAGCTCCATCTCCCCGGCGGCGACATCGGCGGCGGGTGGTGGATCTTCGACTTCCGCGAGGGCGACATGGGCATACACCCGGTCGACGACGCAGCCGACGCGGGTGGGCACGACGTCTCGTTCTATTGCGACGACCTGCGGGCGGAGGTCGCCGAGCTCCAGAAGCGCGGCGTGACCACCGACGAGATCGAGGACCGCGGCTACGGGCTCGTCACGCACATCACCGTGCCCGGCGGCATCCGCGTTCAGCTCTATCAGCCGAAGTACGCGAAGAGCGTCCGGGCGGGTCGGCCCACCGTGAAGAAGGCGGCGGCGAAGAAGGGCGCGGCCGCGAAGGGCGGGGCGAAGAAGGCCGCGAGGCCGGCGAAGCGCACGACGGCGAAGAAGGCTCCGGCGCGGAAACCCACCAAGAAGGCTGGCAAGGCTGGCAAGGCTGGCAAGGCCAAGCGCCGCTGAGGGCCCCAGGCACGGAGGGACGCGCGCCGCGCGTCACGCCGCGGCCACCCACGGCTGCCGCGAGGCGAGCTCCTTCACAGAGAGCTCGCCCTTCTCGAGGAGGCCCGACTTCGCGTCGGCGATGCGGTACGCGAGCGTCGCTCGCCCGAGGGGTTGCGACTCGACGAAGACGCAGCGGACCTCGCCCGCCTCGAAGCCGCACTGCGCCTGGAGCGACGCGAGGAGCTGCTCCTGGTGGAGGTGACCCTCGCCGAAGTTCCAGCCGAGCGCCATCCCCGCCACGAGCTCACCGTCGAGCCACTCGTAGTCCTCGAGCCGATCGACCGCGCGCGGGACGAGCTTCGCGAGCGCGCGACCGTGAAGGTGCATGAGGCGAAAGCCCATGACCTTGCCGACGAGCCCCACGCCGGTCGCACGGTCGTAGAAGCGATCGAGCTGGTCGTAGATCCAGGGGCTGCTCTTCTTCAGGTGCGCGAGCTTCTCGTAGGACGTGCCCCGGAACAGCCACACCGAGTACGCCCAGTTTCCGGCGTAGTACCGCATCGCGAGGAGGAACGAGACGGCGCGCGGGAAGAGGTTCCCGGCGAGCGGCACGGCAACGAGCATGACGACGAGGAACGCGGCGAGCAGGGGCGCGCCTGCGGCGAGGGGCGATCCGGCCCCGACGAGCAGGATCGAGACGCCGGGGTGCGCCCAGAAGAGCGCGAAGCCGCCGTAGGTGACGACGACGTTCCACTCGATGGGCACGCCCATCGGGACGTTGCTCGTGATGTACGCGTGCAGCATCAGCATGAGGGCGATCGCGACGACCGGCGGAGTGCCGAGGGGCGTGAGGACGAACGCGACGGGCACCCCGATCTCGAGCGCCGTGCCCGCGTGCGCCATGACGACGGCGAGGCGCGAGGGTCGGAGGTCCGCCGGGTAGTCGCGGTACATCCGCCGCCGCAGCCATGCGAAGCGCGTGAACGGGCCGTTGCTCGTCATCACACACACGACCGTCGGGAAGTGGTGGTTCAGCTTCGAGAAGCCGGCCCAGAACCAGAGGGCTAACTGCACGGCCTTCGCGCCCGCGATCCAGCCGGTCGGGGATGCCGCGAACGCGAAGCAGACGATCGTGACCCAGAAGTGCTCGGCGCGCGCCGCGAGGAAGATCGTCTTGTCGAGGAGGCCGAGGACCGGAACGAGGACGACGAGCGGCAGGAAGTGCTCGAACGAGGGCGACGGCGCGACGAGCGCGCGGACCGAGGCGGCGAGGAGCGCCGCGTAGAGGACGACGTCGAGCAGGCCGCGCGTGCGCGCGCCGACGACGGGCGCCCCCGGGAAGAAGGGGAGCTTGGTGGTGCCGGGGCGGAGGAAGTAGAGGGCGCCCCCCACGGGCGGGAAGTAGCGCCCGGTGAGCGGGCCGCTGCCACAGCCGAGGCCGAGAACCTCGAAGAGCATGCTCCAGACGACCGCCTTCTGGAACGCGACCGGTGCGAGCCACCACTGCGGGAGCGTCGCGATGCCGCCGAGCGACGGCGAGGTGCCGCAGAAGAGGGCCCACCCGCCGACGAAGAGCACCGCCTTGAGGACGTACGCGAGGAAGACCGCCGGGGGCGTCCCGTACCCCTGCATCGCCCACGCCTCGCAGACCATGCGGCCCCGCTCCGCGAACGGGCGCTTCGTCCACGCGATCGCGTCGTAGGGAGGCGGAGTCGGGGCGAGAAACCCCATGGCCCGATGATACGTAGGATGCGGCAGCCCGGATCGGCTGCGCCCCCCACCGAGAAGCCTTTCCCTTCAGCGCGTACGGCCTTAGCCTCGGTGCGCGATGATCGCCGGCCCCGGGGCGCCCGCCTTCGATCCGCATTCCCCGCAGGCGCGAGTCCTCGCGACCCTGTTCACGCAGACGCTCGTCGTCTGCGGCGTCATCGGCCTGCTCGTCACGGCGCTCGTCCTCACGTGCGTCGTCCGGTTTCGCGCGAGCAAGCGCCCCGCCGAGCCGCCGCAGACGCACGGACATCGCGGGCTCGAGGTGACGTGGACGGCGATCCCGCTCGCGATCGTCATCGGTCTCTTCGCGCTCGCCGCCCGCGCGATGGCGGCGGCGGACCCGCCGGCCGATCGCGATCCCGACGTCGTCGTCGTCGGGCACCAGTGGTGGTGGGAGGCGCGGTACGCGAGCGGTGCCGTGACGGCGAACGAGATCCACATCCCCATCGGGACGCCCGTGCTGGTGCGCGTCGAGTCGGCGGACGTGGTGCACGACTTCTGGGTGCCGCAGCTCGGGCGCAAGGTCGACGCGGTGCCCGGGCACCCCACGTCGATCTGGCTCCAGGCGGACGATCCGGGGGAGTACGGGGGGGCGTGCGCAGAGTACTGCGGCGCCCAGCACGCGTGGATGCGCACGCTCGTCGTGGCGCAACCGGCGGCGGAGTTCGCGGCGTGGGAGGCGCACTCGCGCGAGCGGGCGCCCGAGGCGACGACGGACCTCGCAGCCTACGGGGAGCAGGAGTTCCGGACGAAGACGTGCAGCGTGTGCCACGCCGTTGCAGGCCAGAACGCGCCCTCGAGCACGGCACCGGACCTGACGCACTTCGCGTCACGGACGACGATCGGCGCGGGCGTGATGCGGAACGACGCGGCGTCGCTGGCGCGGTGGCTGCGCGATCCACAGACCATCAAGCCCGGGAGCCACATGCCGGACCTGAACCTCACCGAAGACGAGGTGACGGACCTGACCGCGTACCTGGAGACCCTGCGATGAGCACGGCCGCGCCGCCGATCGGTCACGCGGGCTCTCCCTCTGCGCCGCACGCCGCGCACGCCGAGCACGGTCCCTTCGCGTGGATCGCGACGGTCGACCACAAGCGCATCGGCATCCTCTACCTCGTGACGGCGCTCTTCTTCTTCTCCGTCGGGGGCATCGAGGCGCTCGTCATCCGCCTCCAGCTCGCGCGGCCGAACGCGACGCTCGTGACGGCCGAGGCCTACAACCAGCTCTTCACGATGCACGGGACGACGATGATCTTCCTCGTCGTCATGCCCGCGCTGAGCGGGTTCGCGAACTACCTCGTGCCGCTCATGATCGGCGCGCGCGACATGGCGTTCCCGCGCCTCAACGCGATGAGCTACTGGCTCCTGCCGTTCGGCGGGGCGCTGCTCCACTTCAGCGTGATGACGGGCGGTGCGCCGGCCGGCGGCTGGTTCTCCTACGCGCCGCTCACCGAGACGCCCTTCTCGTCCACGCCCGGCACCGACTACTGGATCCTCGCGCTCCTCGTCCTCGGCATCGGCTCGGTCGCGACGGCCATCAACCTCATCGCGACGGTGCTCACGCTGCGCGCCCCGGGGATGACGATGGGGCGCGTGCCGCTCTTCGTGTGGATGACGTTCGTCACGTCGATCCTGGTCATCCTCGCGATCCCCGTGCTCAACGCGGCGATCGTCCTGCTCTTCGTCGACCGCCAGCTCGACGCACACGTCTTCCTCGCGAGCGGCGGCGGCAACACGCTCCTCTGGCAGCACTTCTTCTGGACGTTCGGCCACCCCGAGGTCTACATCCTCGCGCTGCCCGCGTTCGGGATGATCTCGGAGATCATCCCCGTGTTCTCGCGCAAGCCCATCTTCGGCCGCGCGTTCGTCGCCGCGTCGGCGGTGGCGATCGCGATCCTGAGCTTCGGCGTCTGGGCGCACCACATGTTCGCGGTCGGCCTCGGTCGCGCTGCGGATCTCTTCTTCGTGATGGGCAGCATGCTCATCGCCGTCCCTACGGGCGTGAAGATCTTCAACTGGATCGCGACGATGTGGGGCGGGTCGATCCGCTTCACGACGGCGATGCTCTTCGCCGCGGCGTTCCTCATCGAGTTCGTCGTCGGGGGCCTGAGCGGCATCACGTTCGCGGTCGCGCCGATCGACTGGCAGATGACCGACACGTACTACGTGGTGGCGCACTTCCACTACGTCATCTTCGGCGGGACGGCGTTCGCGCTGCTCGGCGCCGTCTACTACTGGTTCCCGAAGATCAGCGGTCGCCTGCTCTCCGAGTCGCTCGGGAAGTGGAACTTCTGGCTGATGGTGCTCGGCTTCAACCTGACGTTCTTCGTGCAGCACTTCCTCGGCGTCCTCGGGATGCCCCGGCGCGTGTACACGTACCCGGACCTGCCGTACTGGGGCGCGCTCAACATGATCTCGACGGTGGGCGCGTTCCTCATGGGGCTCGCGTCGCTGCTGCTCGTCGTGAACGTCGCCTGGAGCCTGCGGCGCGGGAAGGTCGCGGGCGACAACCCGTGGGACGCGTGGACGCTCGAGTGGCTGACGACGTCGCCGCCGCCGCACGACAACTTCGCCGAGGTGCCGGCGATCACGGGCACGCGGCCACTCTACGACCTGGCGCGAGCGCGGGCGGGCGCGGGCGCGGGCGCGGAGAGAGTACTCGACAAGGGTGCCGTCGCGGTCTGGACGTTCATCGCGTCCGAGACGGGGTTTTTCCTCATCCTCATCCTCGCGTACGTCTTCTTCGACGTGACGGGGACCAAGAGCGGGCCCAGGGCCGCGAGCGTCCTCGACGTGACGAAGACCGGCGCCTTCACCGCATGCCTCTTCGCGAGCAGCTTCACGCTCTGGCTCTCCGAGCGCGCAGAGCACAGGAAGGACCATGCGGGCGTCGCGCGCTGGCTCGCCGTCACGATCCTCCTCGGCGGCGTGTTCCTCGTCGGCCAGGGCAGCGAGTATCTCGGGCTCTTCCAGCGCGGCATGGGCGTCGCCACGAACCTCTTCGCGACCACGTTCTTCACGCTCACGGGCTTTCACGGCCTGCACGTCACCGTCGGCCTCTTCGCGCTCATGATCGTCTTCGGGCTCGCGCGGGGGGGCGACTTCCGGCGGCGGCCCTCGTCGCTCCTCCGCGCCGTCGGCCTCTATTGGCACTTCGTCGACGTCGTGTGGCTCTTCGTCTTCTCGATCGTCTACCTGAGGGCGCACGTATGACCACCTGGGGAGTCGTCGCGTCGTGCTGGGGCCTCGACCCCGTCGCAGTCGCAGGGTGCCTCGCGGCCGCCGTCGCATGGGTCGCCGCGGGCCGACACGGCAGGGGCAGCGCGCGCGTGCGTCCCCTGCCCTTCGCGCTCGCCGTGGCGGTGCTCGTCCTCGCGCTGCTGTCGCCCATCGGCCAGCTCGCAGAGGGGTACCTCTTCAGCGCGCACATGCTCCAGCACCTGCTCCTCGTCCTCGTCGTGCCGCCCCTGGCGCTCCTCGGGCTCGAGCCGATCCTCTCCGCCCGCCCGAACCCGCGGGCGGCGCGCGTGGTCCTCCGGCCGGTCGTGGCGTGGGGCCTGGGCGTCGGCGCGATGTGGCTCTGGCACGAGCGCACGCTTTGCGACGCCGCTGCGCAGAACGCCCTCGTCCACCGCGTGCAGGAGCTCTCGCTCCTGACGATGGGCACCGCCTTCTGGTGGCCCATCCTCGGCCCGCGCGAGGGCGCGCGCCTGCCTCCGCTCGGCGGCGTCCTCTACCTCTTCACGGCGTGCACGGCGTGCACGGTCCTCGGCATCCTCATCACGTTCGCGCCGGTGCGCGTGTGCTCCGTCTTCGCGCACCCCGTCGACCGCCTGGGCGTCATGCCCCTCGTCCGCGACGGCTGGGGCCTCACTCCCGAGCGCGACCAGCAGGTGGGGGGCCTCCTCATGTGGGTTCCCGCGTGCCTCGTCTACGGTGTCGGCATCCTCGCCGTCCTCGCGCGCGTCTTCCGCGACGCGGAGCCGGATGCGACGGCGACCGGATCGGTGACGATGACCACGACGACGGAGGAGGTACGATGAGCGCGCCGCGCCCCGGATGGAACGCGCCGCGTCCCGAGCGCATCCCGCGCGCGACGCCCTGGCCTGCCGCGATGGCGCTCGGCATCACGCTCTTCGCGTGGGGCTTCGTCACGTCGCCCGTGGTCCTCGGCCTGGGCCTCGTGCTGATGACGCTGTCGCTGGGCGGCTGGATAGGGGAGATCCGACATGAGCACCGGCAAGACTGATCCTCCGCCGACGCACCCCGCGCCTCCGCCGGACACGCCCGAAACCATCGAGCGGCGCCGCTTCCTCGCGCGCGTGAGCGTGGGACTCGGCGGGTGCATGGGCCTCGCGGTGGCGGCGCCCATGGGGGCGTTCGTCGTGGCGCCGCTCTTCGCCGAGGTGCCGCACGAGTGGCGGCCCGTCGGCAAGGTGAAGGACTTCCGCATCGGCGAGACGGTCGCGGTCACCTTCGTCGACGCTTCGCCGCTCCCGTGGGCGGGCGTCACGTCGAAGACCGCGGCGTGGCTCCGGCGGGTGAACGAGGACACGTTCGTCGCGTTCACCGTCCACTGCGCGCACCTCGGGTGCCCGGTGCGCTGGCTCCCGGACGCGCAGCTCTTCATGTGCCCCTGCCACGGCGGCGTCTACTACGCCGACGGCTCGGTCGCCGCCGGCCCCCCGCCGCACCCGCTCTGGCAGTACCAGGCGAGGGTCAACGGCGAGGACGTCGAGATCCACACCGCGCCCATCCCGATCGGCTGACGCATGGTGAAGCGCTTCCTGAAGACGACGTGGGAACTGCTCGACGACCGCCTCGGCATCGGCGCGGTCCTCGGCCCGATCATGCGCCACCCGGTCCCGCGCGGCGCGCGCTGGTGGTACGTCTTCGGCAGCGCGACGCTCGTCGCGTTCCTCGTCCAGATCGCGACGGGCGTGACGCTCGCCTTCTCGTACATCGCGTCGTCGTCGCAGGCGTACGACACGCTCCAGTTCATCACGAACGACGCGCCCTTCGGGCGGTTCCTGCGCGGCCTCCACTACTACGGCGCCTCGGCGATGGTCCTCATGGTGGGCCTTCACATGGCGCAGGTGTTCCTCGCCGGCTCGTACAAGTTCCCCCGCGAGATGAACTGGATCACGGGCGTGCTCCTGCTGGTCTTCACGATCGGCATGGGCTTCACCGGGCAGCTCCTCCGGTGGGACCAGAACGCGACGTGGTCGGTCGTCGTCGGCGCCGAGCAGGCCGGGCGAACGCCCATCGTCGGCCCGTCGATCGCGCGCTTCATCCTCGGCGGCGACACGATGGGCGGCGCGACGCTGAGCCGCTTCTTCGCCATCCACGTATTCCTCATCCCGGCGATGCTCTTCGCCTTCCTCGGCGTGCACCTCTTCCTCGTGATGCGGCACGGGATCTCCGAGCCGCCGAAGGCGGGCGAGCCGGTCGACCCGAAGACGTACCGCAAGAAGTACGACGAGCACCTCGCGAAGGACGGCGTGCCCTTCTGGCCGGACGCGGCGTGGCGCGACGTCGTCTTCGCGTTCGCGATGATCGGCAGCATGGTGCTTCTCGCGTGGCTCGTCGGCCCTCCCGCGCTCGACCGGCCGCCGGACCCGAGCCTCACCAACGCCGACCCGCGGCCCGACTGGTATCTCCTCTGGTACTTCGCCGTCCTCGCGCTCTGCCCGCCGAGCCTCGAGACGATCGTCATCCTGGGCGCGCCGCTCGTCATCGGGTTCCTCCTCTTCTCGGCGCCCATCCTCTCGAACCGGGGCGAGCGCAGCTACCGCCGAAGGCCGTGGGCCGTCGCGATCGTCACGATGGCCGTTCTCATGGTCGGCTCGCTGTGGATCGTCGGCGCGCGCTCCGCCTGGTCGCCCAACTTCGACGCGCCGCCTCTCTCGGCCGCCGTCGTCGGCGCGACGAGCGGCCCGGTCGCCGACGGCGCGCGCTACTTCCACGACAAGGGGTGCCTCAACTGCCACCTCATCGGCGACCAGGGAGGCCGGCGCGGCCCGAACCTCACGCGCATCGGGGATCTGCTCACGAAGGACGAGCTCGTGATCCGCATCTCCAACGGCGGCCGCAACATGCCCGCCTTCGCGGGGACGCTCAAGCCCGAGGAGCTCGACTCGCTCGTCGCGTTCCTCCAGACGCGCAAGGCACCGCCGGTACGCTGAGCCCCGAGAGGGGAAACAGGAAGGGGGCGGACCGGAACATCTGCCGTCACGGCGTCACGAAACAGCGTTCCGGTGGGGCAGGATCGCTGGAGAACCACGGGTGCGAAACTCCACGGGATTCGACGACGCGTCGGGTGGCACGGGCGTCGCTCTCTGGGCTGCCCATGCATCGTCCTGGGCATTCGCTACGGCCGTCCGTCCTTGCCGCGCTCCTCGCCGTACCCCTCTTCGCGTGCTCCGGCAGCGCCTCGCCCGGCAACGGAGTCGAGCCCGGCGACGAGGCGGGCATCGACGGGGGCCACGGCGCCACGACCCACGACGCGGGAGGCGGAGGCTCGTCCGGCGGCGACGCCGCGACGCATCCGCAGCCCGGTGCGGACGCGGGCTCCACGACGCCGCCGGACGGCGGAGGGGGCGGGTCCCATGACAGCGGCGACGCGGGGGGCGGGTCTCCCGACGGAGGGGGGGCGGAGGCGGGCGCACCCTCCAGCGAGTTCGCCCCCTACTTCCCGACGTGGGTGTGGGGCGCGAGCGGATACGCGTTCACCAGCCTCGTCGACCTGCAGAAGAAGGCGCACGTGAACGACGTGACGATCGCGTTCGTCCTCTCGAACGGCGGCTGCGACACGACGCAGGACATCGAGCAGAACGCGGCGGACGTGAAGGCGTTCGTCACGGCGGGGGGGCACGTGAAGGCGTCGTTCGGCGGCGCGGACGGGACCTACGTCGAGGCGAAGTGCGCGAGCGCGGCCGCGCTCGCGACGGCGATCGGCGACTTCGTCGACGCGACGGGGATCACCGACCTCGACTTCGACATCGAGCAGGACCCGGTGCTCACCGACGCGGTCAACGCGATGCGCGGGCAGGCGCTCGCCTCGGTGCAAGCGTCGAAGGGCATCCAGGTCGCATTCACGCTCGCCGCGAACCCGCACACGAGCGGCTCGCCGGGCGGCCTCACGTCGCAGGGCCTCTCGGTCGTGACGAACGCGATCTCGGCGGGCGTCCACGTCGCGCACGTGAACCTGATGACGATGGACTACGGCGACTCGTACGGCGGCAAGGCGCTCGCACCCGTGGCGATCGGGTCGCTCACCGACGCCAACGCGCAGCTCGTGAAGGCCGTCGCGAGCCTCGACGCGCAGCACGCCTGGCAGATGCTGGGCGTCATCCCGATGATCGGCAAGAACGACGACGCGGAGGTCTTCTCGATCGCCGACGCGAAGTCGCTCGAGGCGTTCGCCGCCCAGAACCACCTCGGGCTCGTCTCGTTCTGGTCGATCGACCGCGACCAGGTGTGCCCGTCCGGGGCGGACTACAACAGCTGCAGCACCGTCGACACGACGAACTTCGAGTTCGCCACGATCTTCGAGGCCGTCACCGCTCCGTGACGGCCCGGCGACGGAGACTACTCGCCGGCCGCCTCGACCGTCGGCGTGCGCTTGCGGCGCTTCGCCCGGCCGCCCATGCGACCGATCTCGCGCATGTGGTCCTTGTCGCTGCTCACGATCTCGCCGCCTTTGCGGCCAGCCGCCTTGGCTTCCTCGCTCGTGAACTCGTGCGCCTTGCCCTGGGCATGCGCCGCGCGCCCGCCGAGCCGGGCGATCTCACGCTGTTTCTCCGGATCCAACGACGCAAATCCACGCTTTGCCATGCACGGCATCGAAGCAGAGACGGACGCACCCAGCATCGCGGCTCGTCGGCGCTCCGGAGCCGCTCGTCGGAAAAAGCGTTCTCGACGGGTGGACCCTGGCGGGTCCAGGCCTCGGATGGCACGCGGGTGACACCCGCCATTCGGGTGGTCGGAGCACGCGCGTTGGGCCCTTCATCTCGTCGAATTCCGTCGCCTTTTGCCCGACGCGGACACGGCGCGCGATCTGTGCCATGGGAACGGCCCGATGAAGCGCCTCGCCCTCCTCCTGCCGCTGGTCGTCGCCGCGTGCGCGTCCGATCTCCCTCCCGCTCCGCCCGCGCCGCAGCCGCCCGCGCCTCTCCCTCCGGTCGCGACCGAGGCGCCCCCGCCGCCTCCCGCCGCGCCGGACGACGCGCCCCTCCGCGCCAAGCTCGCGCAGTTCGTCCCCGCCGTCATCACGGCGGACGTCTCGACGCTCCCTCCGGGCGAGAAGCGCGCGCTCGACGCCATCATCGCGGCGGCCCGGGATCTCGATCCGATCTTCGACCGCCAGGCCTGGGCGGGCAACCCGGCGCTCCACGCGAAGCTCGCGCAGGACTCGTCGGAGCACGGGAAGCTCGTGCTCGCGTATTTCGACCTGATGCGGGGCCCGTGGGACCGGCAGGACCACTTCGCGCCGTTCGCGGTCGACCGACCGCACCCGCCGGGCGCGGGGTTCTACCCCGAAGGCCTGACGGCCGACGCGTTCAAGGCGTACGTCGTCGAGCACCCGGACCAGAAGGACGCGCTCGAGAGCCTGACGACGGTCGTCGAGCGCGACGGCGAGAGGCTGAAGGCGGTCCCTTACTCCCACGCGTACGCCGAGTGGCTCAAGCCCGCGGCGGAGAAGCTCCTCGAGGCAGCGGCTGCGACGCAGAACAAGTCGCTCGCGAAGTTCCTGACGTCGCGCGCCGCGGCGTTCGGGACCGACGAGTACCGCCAGAGCGACAAGGACTGGATGGACCTCGACTCGCGCGTCGAGCCGACCATCGGGCCGTACGAGACGTACGACGACGACCTCCTGGGCCTGAAGGCCTCGTTCGAGGCCTACGTCACCGTGAGCGATCCGGCCGCGTCCGAGAAGCTCGCGAAGTACAAGCGCCTCCTCCCCGACATGGAGCAGCACCTGCCCATCCCGGCGGGCGCGCACGGCCGGCGCGGCGGCGATAGCCCGATCCGCGTCGTCGACCTGGTCTTCACCAGCGGTGAGGCGCGCGAGAGCGTGCAGACGATCGCCTTCAACCTGCCGAACGACGAGGTCGTCCGCAAGGAGAAGGGCGCGAAGAAGGTGCTCCTGCGGAACCTCATCGAGGTGAAGTTCGACCGCATCATGCGCCCGATCGCAGAGCGCATCGTCGATCCGTCACAGCAGGCGCTCCTCTCGAGCGAGGCGTTCTTCGACGAGACGCTGTTCCACGAGCTGAGCCACTCGCTCGGGCCCGCGTTCGTGAAGGGGACCCGGGACAAGGAGGCGCGCGTCGCGCTCGAGTCGAGCTACTCCGCCATCGAGGAGTGCAAGGCCGACGCGATGGGCGCGTACGACATCCTCTACCTCGTCAAGCGCGGCGACATGCCCAAGGAGATGCACGACAAGCTCCTCGTCTCGTACTTCGCAGGCCTCTTCCGGAGCATCCGCTTCGGCGTCGCCGAGGCGCACGGCCAGGGCGCCGCGGTGCAGATCAACCGCTACCTCGAGGAGGGCGGCGCGCGCTTCGACCCTGCTACGAAGAGGTACACGGTGGACCTGCCGAAGCTCGAGGCAGCCATCGGGCACCTGGTGCACGACCTCTGCGACCTCGAGTGGAACGGCAACAAGGCCGGCGCCGACGCGCTCCTCGCGAAGTACGGCACGATGAGCGGCTCGATGACGACCGCGATGGCCGATCTCGACGGCATCCCCGTCGACGTGAAGCCGATCTACCCGGTGGCGGGCGAGCCCGCGCCGGCGCCCTGACCCGGACGCGCCCGACGTGCCCGCCCTCACCGCGCAGCACCTGCGCAAGTCGTTCGGCGTCCAGGTCGTCCTCGAGGACGCGAGCGTCACGATCGTGCGCGGCGAGAAGGTCGCGCTCATCGGCGCGAACGGCGCGGGCAAGAGCACGCTCGCGAAGATCCTCGCGGGCGCCGAGACGGCCGACGGCGGCACCGTGAGCGTGCGGCGCGGGCTCTCGGTGCGCTACCTCGCGCAGGAGCCGGAGCTCGACCCCGCGACGAGCGCCCGCGACGCCGTCGTCGGGGCGATCGTCCACGATCCCGCGGACGTGGCGGACGAGCGCGACCGGACGCACGAGGCGCTCGGCCTCCTCGACCAGCTCGGCGTGCTCGACGTCGACCGCCCGTGCGGCGAGAGGAGCGGCGGAGAGCGGCGGCGGATCGCCATCGCGCGCTTGCTCGTCGCGCGGCCGGACGTGGCGATCCTCGACGAGCCGACCAACCACCTCGACGCCGACACCGCGGAGTGGCTCGAGGACCGCCTCGCGAACGACTTCCCCGGTGCCGTCGTCCTCGTCACGCACGACCGGTACTTCCTCGACGCGATCGCGGGGCGCATCGTCGAGATCGAGCGCGGGCGGCTGACGTCGTACCCCGGAGGCTACGGCGCATACCTCGACAAGAAGGCCGAGCTCCTCGCGCACGAGGGCCGCGTCGAGCAGAACCGGCAGAACATCCTGCGGCGCGAGCGCGAGTGGCTCTCGCGCGGCCCCAAGGCGCGCAGCACGAAGCAGAAGGCCCGCATCCAGCGGGCGAACACGCTCGAGGCGCAGGGGGCGGCGACGGCGGGAAGGCCCGGTCAGGTGGAGCTCGTCGCGTCGGCGGCGGCCCGCGAGGGCAAGACGATCGTCGAGCTGAAGGCGCTCGCTCTCGCGCCGTCGCCCGGCGCGCGGCCGCTCAACGCTCCGTTCGATCTCATCGTGTCGGCGGGCGACCGCATCGGCGTCGTCGGGCCGAACGGCGTGGGCAAGACGACTCTCGTGCGCGCGCTCCTCGGCGAACCGTGCGTCGCCGCGGGCGAGATCGTGGTCGGCAAGAACACGCGCGTCGCGTACCTCGATCAGGCGCGCGCGAAGCTCGACGGCGAAAAGTCGATCTTCGACGACGTCCGCGGCGAGGGCGGGGGGACGACGGTGCACCTCGGCGTGCGCGGCATGGAGACGATGGAGCTGCGGAGCTACCTCGAGCTCTTCCTCTTCGACGGCGCCAAGCAGCGGCAGAAGGTGGCGTCCCTCTCGGGCGGCGAGCGGGCACGCGTCGCGCTGGCCAAGGTGCTCCGCGAGGGCGCGAACCTGCTCCTCTTCGACGAGCCGACGAACGACCTCGATCTCGCCACGCTCGGCGCGCTCGAGGAGATGCTCGTGGGCTTCGGCGGATCGGTGGTCGTCGTGACGCACGACCGCGCGTTCCTCGACGGCGTGGCGACGTCGATCCT
This sequence comes from Polyangiaceae bacterium, assembly GCA_036490515.1. Taxonomy (GTDB): domain Bacteria; phylum Myxococcota_A; class Polyangia; order Polyangiales; family Polyangiaceae; genus Palsa-1150. Next base: position 158,175 of record DASXDU010000037.1, on the reverse strand, counting down.
GGCGTTCGAGCGCGACCCCGGCGGCGGGCCCGCGAAGGTCACGCGCTACGCGGGCGGCTGGCAGGACTACGTCGCGCAGAGGGCGCGGGCCGCGGCGCCGGCGCGGGACGCCCACGCTCCGCCGCCCGGGGCCGAGAAGGCCCCCGCGAAGGACGCCCCGCGCGCGAAGCCGAAGGGCGGTCTCACGTACGCAGAGCGGCTCGAGCTCGAGGGGATCCTCGAGAAGGTAGAGGCCGCGGAGAAGCGCGTGACCGAGGTGGAGGGCAAGCTCGCGGACCCGGAGCTCTACGCGAAGCGGGGGAGCGAGGTGGCGTCCCTGCAGGCGGAGCTCGCGGCGGCGAAGCGGGAAGCCGCGAAGCTCGTCGCGCGCTGGGAAGAGCTGGAGCAGAAGAAGGCGTAGGCGCGGGCGTAGGCACGAAGCGCGGGGCGCGTCCCGTTCAGCTCACCCCCGGCGCCTCGTGCCCCGTGCTCGCGACGTACTCGGTATACCCGCCGCCGTACTGGTGCACGCCCTCCGGCGTCAGCTCGAGCACCCGATTCGAGAGCGCCGCCAGGAAGCTCCGGTCGTGCGACACGAAGAGCATCGTGCCCTCGAACGACGCGAGCGCCTTCACGAGCATCTCCTTCGTCGCCATGTCGAGGTGGTTGGTCGGCTCGTCGAGGACGAGGAAATTCGGCGGGTCGTAGAGCATCGTCGCGAGGACGAGCCGGGCCTTCTCGCCGCCCGAGAGCACGCGGCACGACTTCTCGACGTCGTCACCGGAGAAGCCGAACGCGCCCGCGAGGCTCCGCATGGAGCCGATGGTCGCGAGCGGGAACGACGACTGGAGCGTCTCGAGGACGCTCTTCTCGGCGTCGAGGAGCTCCATCGCGTGCTGCGCGAAGTAGCCCATCTTCACGCTCGCCCCGACGCTCACCTTCCCGTCGTCCGGCTGGGACTCGCCCGCGACGAGCTTGAGCAGGGTCGACTTCCCTGCGCCGTTGACCCCCATCACGCACCAGCGCTCCTTGCGCCGGACGAGCAGGTCGAGCCCCTCGTAGACGGCCCGCGACCCGTAGCGCTTCGCCACTCCCTCGAGCTTCGCGACGTCCTCGCCCGACCGCGGGGGCGCGCGAAAATCGAACTCGATGACCTTGCGGCGGCGCGGGGGCTCGACCTTCTCGATCTTCTCGAGCTTCTTGACGCGCGACTGCACCTGCGCCGCGTGGCTCGCGCGCGCCTTGAACTTGGCGATGAAGGCCTCCTCCTTGGCGAGCATCGCCTGCTGCCGGGCATACTGCGCCTCGTGGTGGGCGGCCGCGATCTCGCGCTGGCGCTCGTAGAAGTCGTAGTTGCCCGAGTACGTCGTCAGCTCGCCGCCGTCGATCTCGACGATCTTCGTCACGAGGCGGTTCAAGAACTCGCGGTCGTGCGACGTGATGACCAGGCCGCCCTCGAAGTCGTGGAGGAACCGCTCGAGCCAGATGATCGACTCGATGTCGAGGTGGTTGGTCGGCTCGTCGAGCAGGAGCGCGTCCGGCCGCATGAGCAGGATGCGCGCGAGGGCCACACGCATCTTCCAGCCGCCCGAGAGGTTCCCGACGTCGCCGTCCATCACCTCGGCGCGGAACCCCAGGCCCGCCAGGATCTCGCGCGCGCGCGACTCGAGCGCGTAGCCCCCGAGCTCGTCGAAGCGCGCCTGCACGTGGCCGAAGCGGTCGACGAGCTTGTCGAGCTCGCCGGCGCGCTCCGGATCGGCCATCGCGTGCTCGAGCCCGTGGAGCTCGTGCGCGACCTCGCTCACCTCGCCGGCACCCGCCATCGTCTCCTCGACGACGGTGCGCCCCGCCATCTCGCCGACGTCCTGGCTGAAGTAGCCGATGGTGACGCCCTTCTCGACCGCGACCTGCCCCGCGTCGGGCGGCTCCTCGTCGACGATCATGCGGAAGATGGTCGACTTGCCGGAGCCGTTCGGACCGACGAGGCCCACCTTCTCGCCCCGGAACACGCCCATCGACGCGTCGAGGAAGAGGATCTGCTTGCCGTGCTGCTTGGAAACGGAGTCGAGGCGAATCACCGGAGGGCCGCTGTATAGCGCAGCGGGCCGGCCGGGGCCTCAGGGGCCGACGAGGGGCTCGTAGGTCTGCGTGTCCTGGAGCACGACCGCAGAGAGAGCGACGAGGTACCCGCCGGCGCCGAAGGTCGTCGTCGCCTGCTGGGCGAAGCCTCCGTACCAGCTGGCCCCGTCGGGGTAGCCGACCATCTGGCCGAGCAGCGCGTGCGGCACCGTCCCCGCGCCCGACGTCGCGTCCCACGCGCACGAGAGCACCATGGAGCTCCGGCTGGTCTGGTTGGCGGCCGTGAGGCTGAACGTCACCGTCGCGCCGCTCTGGCCGCCCGTCCACGCGAGCGCGAGGTCGGACGAGGCCGAGATGGTCGGCGAGCTCCCGCCCGCCCAGGTCGGCGCGGTCACGGCGATGGTGCCGGGCGCGGTGACCGACTGCGGGCCGAAGGCGGGCACGGTCGCGCCCGATGCCGAGACGGTGAGCGCCTGCCCCGGGGTGAAAAGCGTCCCACCCTGGGAGGCCGGGGCGTACGAGTCGAACACCTCGCCCGTGTCCACCGTCGTCCCGGCCGGGATGGAGCCGCCCGCGATCGCGAGCGTCCCCGCGCTGTCGTAGTCGCCCTGGTAGGCCGAGCAGGTGGAGACCGTGCACGCGCCGGCCGCGCGCGAGGTGCACGTGAGCGGCGTCGTCTCGAAGAAGCCCGCCCAGAACCAGAATACGGGTCCCGTCGATCCGTAACCGCAACCGGCGCCGAGGCACTGCGTGAAGACGATCTGGCTGCCGGGCGCGCCGCCGCCGCTCCCCCCGCTGCTGCTCGCACCACCGCTGCCGCTGCCCGAGCTGCTGCCGGTACCGCCGCTGCTCCCCGCACCGCCGCTGCTGGCGCCGCCGCCGCTGCCCCCGGCGCCGCTGCTCCCTGCCCCCGAGCTGGCCCCGCCGCCGGAGTCACCGCTTCCGCTCGCGGTCCCGCTGCTCGATCCCGAGCCTCCCCCGCCGTCCTGCGCGGGCGGTCCCCCGCCATCCGCACGCGGGTTCGCCTCCGCGCCGCCGCATGCTGCCGCCGCGACGCCGCCGACGAACGCCGCGCCCAGCCAGAACCTCGCCCCGGTCCGCATGCCGCGACTCTGCAACTGCGCGGCGAGGCCCGCGGTCTCGGTCGCGTCCCGCGGGGCCTCACGCCTTCCGCGAGCGCACCGAGACGAGCGCCCCGACCGTGTCCGGGCGGGCGTCGATCGACGCGAATCCGAGCGTCGTTCCCTTCGCCTGCGCGCGCTGGAGGCGCATCATTCCGGTCGCCAGCGACTCGCCGAACGGCTCGAGCGTGCGGTCGACGACCTGGAGCACCCCTCCCGGCCGCAGCACGCGATCGGCGAGACGGTAGACGAGCGTCTGCACCGCGAGCTTGCGCTCGTCCGGCGTGCGCAGGCCCATCCCGGCGAGCTTCTCGAGCACGTCCGGCCGCGCGGCGCGCAGATCGAGCAGCCAGCAGGTCACCGCGTCGACCGGCTCGCCGGCGTACCCGCCCTGCGCGAGGACGGCGCCCGTCTCCACCGGCACGACCCGCCAGCCGTGCTTCGCCAGCGCGTCCGTCCCGCGCCGCTCCGCCCCCACCTCGAGCACCGTCCCGCCGCGGTGCGGCAGGAGCCCCGCCATCCAGGCGTACGCGGCCTCGTCGACCAGCGAGCGGCCTTTCTTCCGCTGTTTGCGCTCGGCGAGCTGCACCGCCCGGCGTTCTCTACGCGGCATCGTCCTCCGCTACAATACCGGTTCAGGCCCGCCGTGCGCATCGCCCTCCTCTACCCGCCCCCGTGGAAGATCCCCCTGCCTGGGCAGCCCGCCTCGATCGGCGCCGACGGGGATGGCCCGCCGACCGAGTACGCCGAGGGCGACCTCGACGCGGACTTCTACCAGACGCCATACGGCCTCTTCGCGCTCGGCGCGCAGTCGCTGCGCGCGGGCCACCCCACCAAGGTCGTCAACCTCTCGGGCTTCGCGTGGAAGCGCGTCGAGGAGGTCGTCGCCGCGCTCGACGCGGACCTCTTCGGCCTGTCGTGCTGGACGGCGAACCGCCGCGGTGTCGCGCTCGTGGCGCGCCTCATCAAGCAGCTCCACCCGAAGGCGCACGTCGTCGTCGGCGGCCCGCACGCCACGCCGCTGGCGAAGCTGATGCTCGCCCACCACCCGGACATCGACACCATCTCGATTGGCGAGAGCGAGCACACGTTCCTCGAGCTCGTCGACCGCCTCGCGAAGGGCGCGCCCACGCAGGGCATCGCGGGCACGGCGTACCGCGTCGGCGACCGCATCGAGCTCGCCGCGGAGCGCGAGGCCATCGAGGACCTCGACTCGCTCGCGTCGCCGCACGACTACTTCGACACGCACATCGTCATGACCTCGCGCGGGTGCCCCTGGCGGTGCACGTTCTGCGGCGCCGAGACGAGCTGGGGCCGCGGCTACCGCGGGCAGAGCGTCCCCTACGTGCTCGACGCGCTGGAGCGCGCCGTGGCGCGCGCGCCCGTGAAGATGATCCAGATCAAGGACGACACCTTCACGACGAACAAGAAGCGCGTCCTCGAGCTGTGCCGCGGCATCCGCGAACGCGGCATCCGCTTCGCGTGGAGCTGCGACACGCGCGTCGACGTCCTCAACGAGGAGCTCCTGCGCGAGATGCGCCTCGCGGGCTGCGAGCGCCTGTCGCTCGGCGTCGAGTCGGGCTCGCAGGCGATCCTCGACGCCATCGACAAGAAGATCACCGTCGACGAGATCGTCGGCTCGACCGAGCTCGCGAAGAAATACGGCATCAAGTGCCGCTACTACATGATGGTCGGCAACCGCGGCGAGACGCGCGCCACCTTCGACGAGACGCTGCGCTTCCTCGAGCGCGCCAAGCCCCACCAGTACATCTTCGCGGCCCTCAGCGTGTACCCGGGCACGCGCGACTTCGACCTCGCGTGCGAGTCGGGGTGGCTCGACGGCGAGTTCTACTTCGAGCGCGACTTCCAGGAGCTCAAGACCACGTTCGACGCGTCCGACGCCGACACGGACTTCTTCCGCGACTGGTTCCAGCGCAACAAGGGGCTCCACGAGCCGTACCGCGAGGGCGTCGTCGAGTGCCAGGCCGTCCTCGACCGCCTCCCCGACCACCCGCCCGCGCACATGGACCTCGCCGAGGCGCTCTTCCGCGAGGGGCGCCTCGAGGCCGCCGAGCGCCACGCGCAGCGCGCCCTCGAGCTCGGGTACGCGATCCCCGGCCTCGCGCTCAACCTGCGCGCGTGCATCGCCGCGCGCCGCGGCGATCTCGACGCGATGAACGCGCTCCTGAAGGAGGCGCTCGCCCGCGACCCGCAGCACTGGGTGCTCCTCCACAACGTGCGCGCCGCCGAGCGCGGCGACGTGACGGGCCTGCTCGCCAAGCACGAATTCCAGCTCCTCGAGCGACCTGCGCAGCCCACGCTCCCCGGCCCGCTCGCCGAGGACTTCGCCGTCTGGACGCCGCCCCCTCCCCCGCCCGAGCGGCCCATCGGCAGCGGTCGCTCGCACGACGCACGCAAGCTCCGCGTCGTCTCGGCGTGACGCCACGACGACCGTGACCGCCCTGGCCGCCGTGACGTCCTTCCTTGCCCCGCGGCGGTTCGTCCCTTAGAAGAAGGGCAGTGCGCGGTCTCCGCCGCTTCTGGCTCGCGGTCCGGTACGCCGTCAGCGTCGTCACGCTGATCGCGATCGCCACCCCGTGCGCGCTCGGCGGCGCGACGGGGCCGCTCGTCCGGGCGCTCGCCGACGCGGAGACCCACGTCTGCAAGTGCGGCATGAAGCCCGGCACGTGCGGCTGCCCGGAGTGCGCGAGGCTCGAGCGCGCGCGCCGAGCCGATCACGCTCCCTCGCCCGTCCCCGTCCTCAAGCGCCGCTGCGACGACGATGCCCCCGCGATGCCGCTCGGCGAGCAGCTCCCGACGGGCGTGCTCCCGGCGACCGTCACGGCCGCGCTCGAGCCGTCCTGCGGCGAGCGCTCGCCCGTCGCCGCCGCCCTCACCTTCGTTCCTGCCGTCGACCTCTCGCCTCCCACGCCTCCTCCTCGAATCGACGCGGTGTGAAACCCACAACCCGTTGAACTCGTAGTCGAGGAGAAGAGTCATGCTTCGAGAGAAGGCGATCCGTCGCGCCCTGGGCGCGACGTGCGCGGTGTCGGCCGTGGTGCTGGCGCTCGCGTGCAGCAGCAAGAGCAGCGGAGGAAACGGGGGGACCTGCGCGTCCCCGGGCAGCGCCGCGAGCGGGCCGGCCGACGATCATTGCGACGCGCCCGACGGCGGGCAGATCGTGCAGGTGACGACGGTGGCCGGGTGCACCGACGACGGCGGGGCAGGCGGCGGCGGAGACGACGGTGGCGCGACCGGCGACGACGGCGGCAGCGCCGGCGACGATGGCGGAGCCGTCGATGCCGGTGACATCGGCAACTGCGGCGACGACGACTACGGCGCGACGATGTACGGCACGTCGGGGTCAGACGACGACTGCAAGTACAACGTCTCGTGGACCAGCACGCCCATCTGCGAGAATACGGACGTCTACTTCACCGTGACCGCGACGTACCGCACCGACGGCTCGCCGCTGACGGGCGCGAACGCACGTCCTGACATCGTGCTCGACTGCACGCACTCGATTCCGAACACACCCAAGCCCGCAGACCCTTCGCCCGAGAACTCGCCGGGCGTCTACACGGTGGGGCCCGTGTCGTTCGACAAGCCGGGCCGGTGGGTCGTGCGGTTCCACTTCAACGAGACGTGCCTCGACATCGCCGACGACTCGCCCCACGGTCACGCGGCCTTCTGGGTCGACGTTCCGTAAGGGCCGGCCGATGCAGTCCGTACGCCACACCGGGTACGCGGTGGCGCTCCTCGCAGGGCTCTCCGCGTGCTCGGGCGGGCCCACTGCCCCCGCGGGCGCTCCGACGTTCCCATCCGCCCCATACACGGCGGCCACGAGCGAATCAGGTGTGCTCACGATCGCAGTGCGCACCTCACCGCAGCCGCCCTCGCGCGGCACGAACGACGTCCAGCTCACGGTCACGCGGACCGACGACGGCTCGCCCGTCGATGGGCTGACGCTGGACGTCGTGCCCATCATGCCGTCCATGGGCCACGGCACCGCGATGACCGCCATCACTCCGCAGGGCGCCGGCGTGTACCTCGTGACCGGGGTGTACCTCTACATGCCGGGAACCTGGGAGCTCAAGACGTCGTTCTCCGGACCCATCCAGGACAATGCCGCGCCCGTCCTCACCGTCGACTAGCGTATTCGCGGCCGCCGCCGCGGCGCTCGCCGCGGCCGTCGTCCTCGGCGCCCCGTCGCGCGCGTACGCCCAGGCGTGCTGCGCGGGGGGCGCCGCGGTCACGCCGGGTCGCCTCGAGCTGCACGAGGACGCGCTGGTCGGCGCGACGATCAAGGCGGCCTACAGCCTCGGCTCCTACGACACGGGGGGCCGCTTCGTATCCACGCCGCGCGGCGACGGCGAGGGCGACTTCGAGCAGGACCTCTTCGGCGCGGTGCGCTTTCTCGGTCACGGCCAGGGCGCGCTTCTCGTGCCGCTCGTCGAGACCGACCGCCGCGACCCCATCGACGGAAACCACTTCGGCGGAGGTGTCGGCGACGTCAACCTGAGCGGGCGATGGGACTTCGTGGAGGCCGGCGCCGCGCGCTACTTCCCCGGCGTCGCCCTGCTCGCGGGGATCACCTTCCCCACGGGCAAGCCCCCCGAGCAGGCCACGCCCCCGCTCGCCGTCGACGCCACGGGCATCGGCGCCTACCAGATCAACGGCGCGCTCGCGCTCGAGCAGACGTTCGGCCCGTGGCTCGTCAACGCGACGGGCATCGTCGCCGTGCGAACGCCCCACGTCGGGGAGGAGCTCGCCCCGCAGGTCACGCTCCTCGGCGCCGCGGCGTACACGCTGCCGAGCGACGTCGCATTCTCCCTCTCGGTCGCCTACGCGTTCGAGGGCGACGCGCACCTCACGTCGGGCGGCGCCGTACCCGACAGCTCGAAGCGTGCCACCACGCTCACCTTCGCCGCCCTGTGGCCCTTCTCCGACGCGTGGCGCGTGCTCGGCGGCTTCACCCTCAACCCTCCCGTCGGCGCCGTGGGCAGCAACCAGCCCGCCGCCGCGGGCCTCACCCTCACGGTGATCCGATCGTGGACCTGAAGCTCCCCGTCCTGCTCCTTGCTCTCGCCGCCGCCGGCTGCACGCGGCCGCCTCCCGCTCGGGTCGACACCGCCCTGCTCCCCGCCGGCGGGGCTCTCACGGTGCTGGTCTTCTACTCGCCGTCCTGCCACTGCCTCGACGCGCACGACGGGCGCCTGGTGGCCCTCGCGGAACTCTACGGCGGGCGCGGCGTGCACTTCGTGGCGGTCGACTCGGAGGTGGACGCCGACGCGACCCGCGACGCCGCCGACGCACGGCGCCGCGGCTATCCCTTTCCCATCGTCGTCGACCAGGGTGGACGGCTCGCCGCCGAGGCGCATGCCACCTACGCGAGCTACTCCGTCCTCGTGGACGCTCAGGGCCGGATCCTCTACCGGGGCGGCATCGACAGCGACAAGCAGCACCTGCACGCCGACGCGACGCAGTACCTCGCCGACGCGCTCGACGACGCCCTCGCCGGCCACGCCGTCCGCCGGGCCGAGGCCAAGACGCTCGGCTGCGCGCTGCGCCTCTGGTGATGCCATGTGGAAACCCGTCGCCGCCCTGTTCGTCGTCTCCACGTTCGTCGTGAGCGCCCTCGCCGCCGCGTGCTCGTCCGGGAGCAAGCCGGCCGCCTCGGGCGGGGGCTGCGACACGACCTTCGACACCAACTGCGACGAGGCGATCCCGAGCTGGTCGACCGACGTGCAGCCGCTCCTCCAGAAGTACTGCGACAACTGCCACACCGACGGCGGACCGGGGGAGTCCCTCTTCAACTCGTCGAGCTACAAGACGGTGCACGCCGGCGCAACCAGCATGCTGACGCAGATGAACGAGTGCCTGATGCCCCTGCCGGACGCCACGCCACCGCAGGCGTACCCGACCGACGAGGAACGGCAAACGATCCTCTCGTGGATCGCGTGTGGGTCGCCGGAGAACTGAGCACGACACCGCTTCGCTCCCAGCGCACTCGCGCTACCCTCGCCCCCCTCGATGCGCCCTCTCCTCGCCCCCGCCCTCCTCCTCGCGCTCACCGCCTGCGCCGCCGACGCCTCCATCCCGCCCCCTCCCGCGTTCGCGCCCGCGCCCGCGCCTGCGCCCGCCCCCACGCCCGCGCTCGCGCCCACGCCCGCGCCCCCGCTTCCCCCCGCGCCCGCGCTCTCCTTCGCCGCCCAGTACCGCGCTCTCCTCGACCAGTTCGTCGCGTCCGACACGTCGCACGGCAACGAGACCGGCCTGCTCACTCCCGTCGCCGCGCTCTACCGCGACGCGGGCGTCCCCGTTGAGATCCTCGAGTCGGCGCCCGGGCGCGGCAACCTCGTGGCGCGCCTGAAGGGCAGCGGCGCGAAGAAACCGCTCCTTCTCCTCGCGCACGTCGACGTCGTCCCGGTGGAAGGGCAGCCGTGGACGGTGCCGCCGTTCGCCGTCACCGAGAAGGACGGATTTCTCTGGGGGCGCGGCATCAACGACGACAAGTCGATGGCCGCCGCGATCGTGGCCGTCACCCTCGAGCTCGCGCGCACGCACGCGCCGCTCGCGCGCGACGTCATCGTCGCCCTCACCGCGGGCGAGGAGACGGGCGGCTCGGTCGGCGCGCGCTGGCTCACCGAGCACCACCGCGATCTCCTCGACGCGTCGATCGCGCTCAACGAGGGCGGCGGCGCGCAGCTCACCGACGACCTCGGGAAGCCCGTCGTGTTCGGCGTGCAGGTCTCCGAGAAGATCTTCCAGACGTTCGTGCTCGAGGTGAAGGGCAAGGGCGGCCACTCGTCGCGCCCGCCCACGAGCGGCGACCCGGTCGTCACGCTCGCGCGCGCGCTCGTGAAGATCGGCGAGCACCGCTTCCCTGCGAAGGTGCTGCCCGAGGCGAAGGCGTACTTCGAGGCGGAGCTCCCGTACGCGCGGAAGGAGATGGCGGCGGCGATGCGACACGCGGCAGCGAGCGCGCCGCACCTCGCGCCGGCCGACGAGGTGGTCCTGTCGAAGGACGCCGGCTACAACGCGACCCTCCGGACGACGTGCGTCACGACGATGCTCGACGCGGCGCCGCAGGACAACGTGCTCCCGACGTCGGTGCACGCGAAGGTGAACTGCCGCATCCTGCCTGGCGAGACGCGCGCCGAGGTGAAGGCGACCCTCGAGAAGGTCGTCGCCGACCCCGCGGTGGCCTTCCGGGAGGCGGAGAACATCGGCGACGCCGCGACCTCGCCGTTCGAGGGCGAGGTCGTCGACGCGGTGAAGAAGGCGGTCGAGGCGCGCTTCCCGGGCACGCCGGTCATCCCGAGCATGTCGAGCGGGACGACCGACTCGCGCCACCTCCGTAACATCGGGATCCGGGCCTACGGCGTCTCGCCGGGCATGGGCAGCCGCGCCGAGGCGGCAGCGGGTCACTCGGCGCACGGCCCCGACGAGCGCAAGTCGGTGAAGTGGCTCGAGCCGGGCGCGGAGTACTTCCGCGACGTGGTGCGGACGCTGGCGTTCTAAGCGCGAGGAAGGGCCACGGCGGACGCGGAGCCGGGCCGCAACGTCGTCGCGGCCGTCGTGGTCCAGTGCGGCGAGGGCGACGGGAGCTGCGCCGTGTACTGGGGTGCCGACGAGAACGGGGTGCCGGCGGCGCTCGTCCTGGACTTCCTCGTCCTCGACGAGTGAGGGAGCCTCGTGGCCGGGCCGCAAAGCCGAACGAACTACCGTCGATGCCCGTGGCCCCCGCCCCCGCGGGCCGCACCGTGTCCCCACCCGCGACCGCCGCGATCCCACCCGCGACCGCCGCGATCCCACCCGTGCCCGTAGCCATACCCCACCCCGTATCCGTAGCCCGGCTGACCGTACGCCCCGTACCCGTACCCGTAGCCGACGGGCGCTCGCCAGCCGGCATACGGATGGCCCCAGCCGTAGCCCGGCACCACGCGCGCGCCGCCCGGGCGGAGGATGACCTCCTGGGCAGAGGCGGTCTTCTCGGTGGCCACGAGGCCGACGAAGACGCCCGCGGCGAGGGTGCCGGCGACGGCGAGGGGAGTGACGAGTCGTCGAAGAGACGCGAGGACGTGCATGGGGGACCTGCGGAGTGCAGCCGGCGAGCCAGCGCGCCCCGCCCTCCGACGGCTGCGCGAAAACGGCGGCAATTCGCGCCTTCGCTCCCTACCGTCGAGTCGGCGGGCCAGGGGCGGACCGGGACGCGCCGTCGCGGGCGTCCGCTGGCAGCGTCGCTTTTCGAGTCGGTAGGAGGGGACGGACCGAAGACGCGACCGTAAGCATCCATGCTCGTCCGGATGGAGGTAGCTTGGCGCGCTGGAGTGCCGCGTGAAGCGCGCGGCGCGCCGTCGCGATGGCCGAACCGATCATGGGTGTCCCTTCCTCGTTTCACCCGGCGACGCGCGCCTGGTTCGAGCGCGCGTTCGAGGGGCCGACCCAGGCGCAGGAGCGCGGGTGGGCCGAGATCCTCGCCGGGAAGGACACGCTCGTGGCCGCGCCGACCGGCTCGGGCAAGACGCTGGCGGCGTTCCTGGCCGGGCTCGACGCGCTGGTGCACCGCGCCATGGACGGCGATCTCGGTGAGGGCATCGACGTCGTCTACGTGTCGCCGCTCAAGGCGCTGAGCAGCGACGTCCAGAAGAACCTCGAGGCGCCGCTCGCCGGCATCCGCGACGCCGCCATCGCGCTCGGCCTGCCGCCTCCCGCCATCCGCACGGCGCTGCGCACGGGCGACACGACCCCCGCCGACCGCGCGGCGATCGTGAAGACGGCGCCCCACGTCCTCATCACGACGCCCGAGTCGCTCTATCTCATGCTCACGGCGGCGCGCTCGCGCGAGCTCCTCCGCCGCGTGCGCACCGTCATCGTCGACGAGGTGCACGCGCTCATGCGCGACAAGCGCGGGAGCCACCTCGCGCTCTCCCTCGCGCGGCTCGACGCCGTCGCCGAGCGGCGCCCCCAGCGCATCGGCCTCTCCGCCACCGTGCACCCCATCGCCGACGCCGCGCGCTTCCTCGTCGGGCGCGGGCGCCCGTGTGCCGTCGTCGACGTCGGGCACCGGCGCGATCTCGACCTCGCCATCGAGCTGCCGGCCACGGACCTCCAGGCCGTCGCGACGAACGAGCAGTGGACCGAGATGTACGACCGGCTCGCGGTGCTCGTCGAGGCGCACCGGACGACGCTCGTCTTCGTCAACACGCGCAAGATGGCCGAGCGCGTCGCTCACCACCTCGGCGAGCGCCTCGGCGAGGACCGCGTGTCGGCCCACCACGGGAGCCTCGCAAAGGACCGGCGGCTGCGCGTCGAGCAGCGGCTCAAGGCAGGAGACCTGCGCGCGATCGTCGCGACGGCGTCGCTGGAGCTCGGCATCGACGTGGGGACCGTGGACCTCGTCTGCCAGATCGGCTCGCCGCGCGCGGTGACGACGTTCCTCCAGCGCATCGGCCGCTCGGGGCACGGGCTCGGCCGGACGTCGCGCGGGCGGCTCTTCGCCACGTCGCGCGACGAGCTCCTCGAGTGCGCGGCGCTCGTGCGCGCGGTGGCCGCCGGTCGCCTCGACCGCACGCTGCCGCCGGAGGCGCCGGTCGACGTGCTCGCGCAGCAGATCGTGGCCGAGTGCGCGGCGCAGGACTGGAGCGAGGAGAAGCTCTTCCAGCTCTTCACGACCGCCGCGCCGTACGCGACGCTGACGCGCGACCGCTTCGACGAGGTGGTGACGGTGCTCTCCGACGGGCTCGCGCCGCGGGCGGGCCGCGCGGGCGCGCTCCTCCACCACGACCGCATCAACGGCGTCCTCAAGGGGCGCCGCGCCGCGCGCCTCGTCGCGGTGACCAACGGCGGCGCCATCCCCGACGTCGCCGACTACCGCGTCGTGCTCGATCCGGACGAGACGCTCGTCGGGACGGTGAACGAGGACTGGGCGATCGAGAGCATGGCGGGGGACGTCTTCGTCCTCGGGTCGCACTCGTGGCGCGTCCGCCGCATCGAGAACCGCGCGGGCGTCATGCGCGTCGAGGACGCGAAGGGGCAGCCGCCGAGCGTGCCGTTCTGGCTCGGCGAGGCGCCGTCGCGCTCGTGGGAGCTCTCGGCGGAGGTGAGCCGCCTGCGCGCCGACGTCGCCGCGCGCCTCGACGACGAGGAGCACGCCGATCCGCGGACGCGCGAGGGGGACTCGTCGCCGCCGCCGCGCGAGGCGCTCGTCGAGTGGCTCGCCGAGGAGTGCGTCCTCGGGCCCATCGGCGCGGCGCAGCTCGCGAGCTACGTCGAGGCGCAGCGCGACGCGCTCGGCGTCGTGCCGACGATGGACGACGTCGTCTTCGAGCGCTTCTTCGACGAGTCGGGCGGGATGCAGCTCGTCGTGCACGCGCCGTTCGGCGGGCGCGTGAACCGCGCGTTCGGCCTGGCGCTGCGCAAGCGCTTCTGCGTCTCGTTCGACTTCGAGCTCCAGGCTGCGGCGACCGACGACGCGATCGTGCTCTCGCTCGGTACGGCGCACTCGTTCCCGCTGAAGGACGCGTTCCGCTTCGTCCGCTCCGAGCAGCTCGACGCGACGCTCCAGCAGGCCGTCCTCCAGTCGCCGATGTTCGGGACGCGCTGGCGCTGGAACGCGTCGCGCGCCCTCGCCGTCCTCCGCTTCGAGCGCGGCAAGAAGGTGCCGCCGTTCCTCCAGCGCATGCGCTCGGAGGATCTCCTCGCCGCGGTCTTCCCCGCGCAGGTGGCCTGCCAGGACAACGCCCCGGGCGGCCCCATCGAGATCCCCGACCACCCGATCGTCAAGCAGACCGTGAAGGACTGCCTGAGCGAGGCGATGGACGCCGAGCGCCTGAAGGAGATCCTCGAGCGGATGGAGAGCGGCGCGATCCGGCTCCACGCCCGGGACACGACCGAGCCGTCGCCGTTCTCGCACGAGGTCCTCAACGCCAAGCCCTACGCATTCCTCGACGACGCGCCGCTCGAGGAGCGGCGCACGCGAGCGCTGTCCTTGCGAAGGACGCTCCCCGAGCACCAGCGCGATCTCGGCGCGCTCGACGCGGACGCCATCGCGCGCGTCGTCGCGGACGCGCGGATGCAGCCGCGCGACGCCGAGGAGCTCCACGATCTCTTGCTCGGGCTCGTGGCGGCGCCGGCCCTGCCGGAGTGGGAGGAGTGGCTGGGCGAGCTGGCGCGGGCCGGGCGCGCCGCGAAGGCCAGCGGGCTGGCGTTCGCGATGGAGAACGCCGCGCTGGTCGACGTCCTCTACTTCGGCGCGCCCAGGCGCACCCTCCCGCCGCACCTCCAGGCCGAGGTCCCCACGCGCGACGAGGCGCTGCTCGCGGTCGTGCGCGGGCACGCCGAGGTGTGCGGCCCCTTCACGGGCGCGTCGCTGGGCGAGAAGCTCGGGCTCGAGGCGTGGGAGGTCGAGGTCGCGATAGGGCACCTCGAGAGCGAGGGCGTCGTGCTGCGCGGGCGGTTCACGCCGGGCGTGGCGCACGACGAGGTGTGCGACCGGCGCCTCCTCGCGCGCATCCACCGCCAGACGCTCGACCGGCTGCGGAGCGAGATCGAGCCGGTGAGCGCGCAGGACTTCGTGCGCTACCTGTTCGACCGGCACCGGCTGACGGAGCGATCGAAGGCGGGCGGGCGCGCGGGGCTGCGCGACGCCATCGCGATGCTCCAGGGCTTCGAGATCGCGGCGGCGGCGTGGGAGTCGGACGTGCTCGCGCCGCGCGTGCAGGGCTACCGCGCCGAGTGGCTCGACGAGCTGTGCCTCGCCGGCGAGGTGGCGTGGGCGCGCCTCTCGCCGAAGAAGACGGCGTCCACCGTCGTCGGGTCCACGTCGCGCGCCACGCCCATCTCGATCGCCGCGCGCCGCGACCTCGGCTGGCTGCTCGACGCGGTCCGCACCGCCGACGACGTGGAGGCGCCGACGTCGCCCACGGCGATCGCCGCCCTCGACGCGCTGCGCGCGCGCGGCGCCCTCTTCCTCGACGACCTCGCGGCGAGCGCGAAGCTCGATCGCGGCGCGCTGGGCGACGCGCTCTGGGATCTCGTCGGCCGCGGCCTCGTCTCGGGCGACGGCTTCCAGCCGCTGCGCGATCTGCTGGCGCAGGGGCGCGCGGCGCGCCGTCGCGCGCGCGCCGTCCAGGGTCGGTGGTCACTCGTCGAGCGCGTGCGCGCGGGGGTCGACGACGATCTCGCCGACCGCGTCGCCGGGCAGCTCCTCGCGCGCTACGGCGTCGTCTTCCGCGAGCTCGCGGCGCGCGAGACGTTCGTCGTCCCCTGGCGCGACGTCATGCGCGCCCTCCGCCGGCGGGAGGCGCGAGGCCTGGTGCGCGGCGGCCGGTTCGTGGCGGGCTTCATCGGCGAGCAGTACGCGATGCCCGAGGCGGTGGACGGCCTGCGGCGCATGCGGCGCGAGGAGCGGACGGGCGAGACGGTGCGCGTCCGGGCGTGCGACCCGCTGAACCTCGTCGGGATCGTGCTCCCCGGCCCGCGCGTCGCCTCGACGCAGGCCGACTGGCTCGAGTTCGTCGACGGCGCGTACGAGGGCGTCCGCCCCGCGAGCGAGACGCGGATCAAGCGCGCGTCGAACCGGGCGCGTGCGAGCGCGTAGCGGGCCTCGGCAAGGCGAGCGCGTAGGGCACCGCTCGAGCGCAGGCTCATCCCTCCGCTTGCCCGCCGGCTGGCGCTGCTCCGATTGTGGCGTAACCGTGGAGGCGGTCCGCGCGTAGTCTCCTGGCGGGAAGCCAACGGCGGCATCCCGTGGCAAGGTATCTCCCATGCGGTTCGCTTCTTTCCTCGGCGGAATCGGCCTCGTGAGCCTCGCTGCGCTCGCGGCCTCCGGCTGCTCGTCGAAGAGCGATCCGGCCGCGGACCCGGACGGCGGCACCGGGGACGGCGGCGACGTCGTCAGCTGCGACGATTCGCGCGAGCAGACGTACGCGGCCAACATGCAGGTGACCGGCGACGCGGGCGTCTTCACGTTCGTCCTCCAGTCGTCCGACCCGGCGCCCCCCGCCGACGAGACCAACACCTGGGTGCTCCAGGTCCTCGACGCGAGCGGCCAGCCCGTCACCGCCGCCACGCTCGCGAGCGTGACCCCGACGATGCCGCTCATGAGCCACGGCACGTCCACGCCCACCATCGTCGCCAACGGCGACGGCACGTTCCAGGTGAGCGGCATCTACCTCTTCATGGGCGGCCTCTGGCAGGTCGCAGTCCTCGCGAAGAACGGCTCGCAGCAGGACACCGCGAGCTTCTACTTCTGCGTCGCGGGCTGACGTAGGGCGCCGACGCTCTGCGTAGCTTTGGTGCTCCTGATTCGTCGAGCGCGAAGCGGTTGCGACACACGCGCTCACGGCTGACAGGTCGGTTCCCCTGCGTCGGCCACGCCGGAGAGGTCGCATCGCGGCGAGTTGAACGTGCCCGTCAGGTGGTCTCCGTTCGGGAAGTCGAGGTCGAATCCCCCGATCACGGCGCTCGCCGTCACTGCGGATATCGTGACGGTGCCCTGCGTGGCGAAGAGGCCCGCGTTCGGCAGGTGGCACGTGTCGTCGATCACATCGTAGAAGACCTGGAGCAAGAGCTCGTCGCCGTTCGCGTCCGGGGCCGAGAAGCCGTTCGCGTTGCTCACGTCGTAGGCGTACGTGCCCGGCGCGATGGGAGGAGCATTCCCGGGATCGTTCGCGTTCTCGAGGTAGAAGTCGACGTCGAGCTCCGTGGCGCTGCCCTTCTCGAGGTTCGCCTGCGACAGGGCACACTGGCCCGCGTAGTCGACGATGCTCACCCCGAGGTAGCTGGTGTCCATGCCCGTCGGCGGGTCGTGGAACGACGTGACGACCGCCATGGTGTCGGTAGTGCCGACGGGCTGGCCGGCGATCGTACCCTCGATGCTCGCACCGGGCGGCGGCGGCGACCCCGAGTCGATCATGGAGCCGGCGTCACTGCCCGCGTGGCCGTCGGGCTTCGTGGGGCCGCTTTCCGAGCTGCCGTCCGCTGCGGCTCCGGTGCCACCTCCGTCGGGAGAGGCGGCGCCGCCGGAGTCGGCGCCATCGCCCGGCGATCCCTGCGAACCGCCGGAGTCCGCCGTCCCTTCGGTGTGAGCGCCGCCGGCCGGTCCGCTGCCCGAGCCGGAGCTACAGCCCGCGATCCAGGTGAGGAGGAGGACCGACGCGACGGGGAGGACTCGCATGCCCGGTGATACTGCCCGGCGACCGCGGCATCCCCCGTTGGCGCGTAGAGGAAAACGAATGGCGCCCCCGCGAAAGTATCCCAGGGGCCGTTCCGCACACGCCCCACAATCAACTCCGGCCCGAAAAGTGGGCGCGAGCGCGGGCGCCCCGACCCCTCTTCGCCCGGCGTGCGCGTCGTGCGCGCGCTCGATGGTCTCGTCTGGCAGTACGGCCTGCCGGAGACTCTGCGCGTCGGCAACGGACCCGAGTTCAGCTCGACCGGTGGGCCTTCAAGCACGGCGTGAAGATCGACTTCATCCAGCCTGGCAAGCCGACGCAGAATGGCCACGTCGAGAGCTTCAACGGCCGCTTCCGCGATGAGTGCCTCGCCCAGGCGCACTTCCCGACGCTGCCGCGAGCTCGCGTCGAGATCGAGCGGTGGCGCGTCGAGTACAACTACGAGCGACCGCACAGCGCCCTCCGCTACGAGACCCCGAAGGCCTTCGGCGATCGGGCTCGCAGAGTCCTTCCGCCTTCGGCGGGGGCTGCCGCCGCCTTGGTTACCGAGTGCTCGCCGGCGCCTCGTCACCAGCTTGCTTGCCAGGTCAGCGAAGAAGGGATTGAAGTCAACTAACCCAGAATCCGTGGACCAGCGTTGGGGAGCAGGTCACCCCCTCTGGGCCCTAGAGCGAGATGCCTGCGTTATGGATGATCAACTCAAGAGCATTGACTTTCGCGCTCAAGCTCGCGAGCGCATTCGCGATCTCGGTTTGCGAATACGCAGCAGGGACTGCGGCGAGCGTGCCGGAAGCGGTTCCTCCGGACAGGTCCGTCAGTTGCCCAACTCTGCTGGGCTGCGACAGCGTCCCGTCAGCAGCAATCACGTTTCCATTTGATACCGCGACGTCCAGGAATGTTCCCGGAGCAAGGGTGACGGAATACGTGCCCCCTGTCACAACGAGAGTCAGGGGTTGCGAGGTGTCGTTGAAACAGTTGTAGCGTAGAATCCGGTCCACGGGCGGATTGGGGAATGTAATGGTCCCCGGCGCGCTCAAAGAGCCCGCAAACGATATGTGCGCGTTGATGGCGTCCGTCGTGGACAACGTATAGGTCGACGACGTTAGGTTGATGGTCGTCGCTGAGCCAGAAGGGTTGCCGTGCTGGCCATTCTCTTGGAAAACGCCTCCGCCGGAATTGGTAATGGTAAACGTACCCCAATTGTAGATGTTGCCGTAACCCTGCCACACGGCCGCGGACGTACCCAGCGTGAGGGTCCCTGCCGCCACGTAGGACCCGATGGACACAACGGTGTCGATGCTCGTGATGCTGATCGAATTGTTGACCGAGCAACCTATCATCGTGGTGACGCGCCCGCCGTTGCTTCCGAAGCCGTACAACATGTACGTGCAGCCCTCGGTCTCGCAATTCTCCAAGAGGAGATTGTTGCAACTCGATGCGTTGAGGCTTATCCACTTCGATAGGTTGCCGCCCTCGCAGTGCGAGAGCTTGAGAAAACCGCAGGCGTCGAGGGCAATGCCGATGGGGCCCGAGGTCCCACCGTCGTTGGTGGTGCTGAACAGGAACCCGCACTTGTCCAGCTCGGACCCGTCGGCGGCGTTAACGCTTTGAATGATCATGCCGTAACTGTTGCAATTCCACCATTGACAGTGGCGCCAACTCACGGAATCGGCCTGAGCATTCGAGGTGTCGTAGCCACCCCAATTCACACCGGTATTGACCTCCGCGATGATGATATGCAGGAATTGGCAATTGTTGACTGCGTAGACAGTCGAGCCGGTAGATCCGCTTAGCAAGATCGCCGTCACGGTATTGGCGCTGTCGCCGTAGTTGCCCGTGAGCAGGAGATCTTGGACCACGACGTCACGGACATCTCCCGTGGTTGCGGTCGCCACGATCTGCATCATCGTCGCTCCCTCTGAGGAGCCGGTCCACTGAAGGACACTGCCGAGCTGGTTGCCGGCGCCGGGCCCCAGGTAGCGCGCGCCATCACCCCGAATCTGCACATTGCCTGGGACGACCAAGGTGGACGAAAGGTTGTAATATCCGGCCGGGATGTAGGCCACGCCCCCCTTTGCACCCGGCCTTGACGCAGCCGCGTTGATGCAGGATTGGAGGGCCGGAGCTTGGTTTGCGCTCGCTCCGCTTTGCGCGCCAAACCACCGCGCATCCAAAGGGCCGCTGTAGATACGCACCCAGCCGGCGCCCGTGCTGCCAATGCCGCCGTCGCCGCCTGAAGCGACAGGTACGATCAGAGTCCCGCCGTCGTCGGTAATGGACGCGTTGCTCCAGTAGAAGACGCCGCCTCCTCCGTCGCCGGGAGTCCAGTAGCCGCCCACCACAACTACCGGGGAAGAGGCTCCGGTCGCATCGGTTCCGCCGTCCGCCGTGTACAGGGTGGTGCCGGGGTGCGCGGTGCCGACGCCCTTGATGGTGTCGACCCAGATGAACGCAGTGCCTGTCACCCCACCATCCCCCGTCGACCAAGGTTCGAGCGACCGGTCGGTGCCCTCCGGTCGTGCGTCACCGGGACTCGAGCAATTGGCGAGAGCCGCTAGCCCTGCCGCCCCGCCCAGCGCGCCTAGAAGCGTAGCGAGATTTCGCCGCGAAACGTTGACGTCCGTGTCTTCCTGCCCCATGGGTCGACCGTCCTCTCGTTGGCCAGGTCGGTACCACGTGGCACGTGCGGAAGGAATGCGTACCGTCTGAAAAGCGGAAGCGACCAACGGGCTGAGGAGTAGCTCGGGAGGGTCGCCGGCCAGCGCTGTTCTAGGGCAAGATGTGTGACCGGATGACTGGGCGCCGATGTGGACGGTCGCGCCCGCCTGCGGCTAGCGGTAGGCCCTGAGGGCCGGACCAAGGTCATGGACTCAACGTGGCGCCCGCTGCGGGGTCATCCGTGATGGTCACGACCGGGGGAATGGGCGAGGGCACGGCAGGCGAAGGCCCGCCACCAGTGTCTCCACCGGCGGCGGGCCCTCTTTGCTCAGCGCGCGTACTACTTGATGACGAGCGCCACGGCGGGGCTCCAGTCGCCCTCGCCGATCTTCGTCACGGTCTTGTAGCGGAACTCCACCGTGGTCCCGGACGTCTGACCCGAGAGGCTGGTCTTCGCCTGGACCGTGCTGGGCATGCTGACCCAGGTTTTGCCGCCGTCGGTGCTGTACTGCCAGTCGTACGACGCGCGCTGCCCCGCCGACGGCGCGATGATCGTCGCGGTGCCGGCGACGAGCCCGGGCTTGGCCGCGAAGACGCGCGGCGGATGGACCGCCAGCTTCTTCAGGGCCATCCCGGAGCTCTCGATGATGGACGCCCCGTTCTCGACGTTGGCGTCCGCGACCGACTGCACGTAGCTCTTGAGCTGCTGGAGCAGCATCACGAGCGCCGTGCGCTTCTCGTTGCGCGTGGCGACTGCACCCTTGGCCCGCCCGAGGGCGGCGTTCGCGGCGTCCTGAAGCTCCGTAACCGCTTGCGCGATCGCGACGAGCGTGGGCACCGGGTTGGGAAACAACGGGTTGTTGGTCATCGACTTGACGACCTGCTGGGCGAAGTTGACGAGCGCCGGCACCATGCTTGCGTGCAGGTTCAAGCTCACCAACGAGCGCCGTATGGTTTTCGACGGCGTGACCATGGTTTGGCTTCTCCTTGTCGAGGGACTCGTGTTCGGGGTCTCGATGCTTCGTTGAAACCTCTGCGCCGCCGTCCAGCGGCTTTGCCTCCTTCGCTTCGTGGTCGACCGGCATCGCCGCCCGGTCGAGTGACTTCGTAGGTACCGCCGGTGGCTCGACCGCCGCGTCGACGGTCATCGACGCCGGCTCCAGTGAGACATCCACTGCGGCCAGGGTCTTCGTCGCGGGGTCGAGTGACATCGTCAGTGGATCGACCGACCTCTCCACTGCGTCGAGGGACTTCGTCGCTGAATGGCGTGGGGCTGGTTGGGTGTTTCGTGACTGGAGAGCCTCGGCTCCGGAACGGTGCGCGACGTCTCCGGGATGGACGTGTGGGGCTTCGGACCAGTGAGGTCCAGCTCCGGTTCGTACCGCTGCGGCTTCGATCCCGACGTGAACGTCGCCGCACAAGTCCACATCGCGAGCAACGAGGCGAAGTCCGGGAGAGAAGCGGTGAAGTCCGGCCTCGCGCTTCGTCGGTCCGTGTACGTGGCCGTACGGTCGCTCGACGAGGACGACCTGTCGCTCGAACCGGCGATGAAGACCGCGAACATGGCGGTACGGACCGGAGACGTACCGTACGGGAACGTGATGGTTGCAAGGCTGACCGTCGACGCTGCGATGAAGACTGTGGCTTCACCAGGGAAGACCGAGGCCAATGTTCCTGCCCCACGTGGATCCGCGACGAAGTCGCTGAACGCGGTGGGGATGTCCGTCACCGTCGCCGTCGTGTCACTCGAGGTTGCGGTCATGTCTCTCACCACTGCGGTGAAGTCGATTGACCTCGCGGTACGCGACGTCTCCATCGCGTACCGCTCGGTCGACCATCCTTCACTGCGTCGCTGCTTGGTGTTCCTACCCTTAGGGCTTCTTGTACCGAGACGAACCAGGACGACCGGGACGCTCTGCCGCCTGGGCCGCCGCCCGACGCTCGGTGTGGATCGCGTCGGTGCGGCGGATGCTGTCGAAGAGGGGAGGGATCTTCCGCTCGATCTCCGACAGCGGTACGAAGAGCGCTCGTCCTCCCCGAACGAAGACGACGCCGTTGCTACGGAGCACGCGCACCAGCAAGTGCCGCGTCACGTGCGCGAAGCGCGCGAGGCGCGCCACCGAGTAGAGAGCTTGCACGGGGAGGGTGTCCCCGTCGTACACGGCGCGCATCGCCGCCTACTCCTCCTCGGACGGGACCACGCTCGGCCCCTTGCCGCGGATGCGGTCGTAGCCGCGGATGGCCTTCGCGCAGGCCGTATGGGCGTCGCTCATCCAGTGCGTGAAGGCCTTCAGCCCGTCGCGCGCCATGCGCTCCTCGAGCCAGGCGGTCACCGTCCCGGCCTCCGTCTGCGCGCGGGTGCACGCGGCGAGGTACTCCACGCGCACTACCGGCAGCACCGCGATCGGGCCGGCGAGCACGCCCAGGAACTTCTCCACCCGCGGCGGCCACGGGCGCTCCGTGTAGAGCGCCGCAAGCGTGCGGAGATCCGCCGCCGCGAGCGCTTCGAGGCGCTTTCGGATCTTCCCGCTCGAGTGCGCCGCCTCGATCCGGCGCTCGGTCTGATCGAGGGTTGCTCCCTCGCCGGAGAGAAACGCGACGAAGTTGGAGGGGGGATCCGTCTCCGCCTCCGCCGCGTTGAAGAACCACCACAGCTCCTCGTGGGCTGCGGGGCTGGGGTACACGTCTCCGAACCGGAACGGCGCGTAGCCGGTCCGTGCTTCCTTCGTGGCAACCATGGGACACCTGTCGATCGCGTAAGGGCGTTCGAGCGCCTCTCTTGAGTAGGGAAAGAAAGAGCGAAAGCGTGTCGTGCGGCGCAGCCCGTCAGGCGGCGCGAGGCCGAGCGGTCAAACGAGCACCTGCCCGTCCCGGAACGCGCGCCAGGCGCGACGAAGCCGGCGCCAGACGAGGGCGGGGACGTACCGGGCGACGAGGAAGAGCGTCATCGCGCACCTCCCGCCGGCGAAAGGTCGAGGGTGTTTGGCGTCCCGCAGCGCCGGCAACGGTGGCGGCAGGCGCCGCGGATCCAGAGCTCCACGTCGCGTCGTCGCAGGTGCAGCTCGCCTGCGCGGAGCAGGCCGAGGACCGAGCCGCACGCGCGACATCGCCACGGGCGGATGGGGGCAGGGGTGGACGGGGGGTCCGAAGGGCAGGCAGAAGGCAGACGAGCGCACTCGTCGCGTGTGGAGTGGTCCATCGCGCGGTCTCCGAGAAGGCACCGTCTGCCGCGGGCAAGGCCGCGCGGCACGGTGCAGGTGGTGGTGGCGAGCGGCGCGCCTAGTGCGTCGCCCTCACTCTTAACACGCGGTTTCGGAGGTCAAATGCGGGTAGGAAAATGTCGACCGGCGTCTTTTTTTGCCGCCCGGGTGGCGCGCCCTGCTGCTGGGGGCGCCAGGCCGACCCACGCCGCCCCGAACGGACTCCTTGCCAGGCCGACCGCTCGCCGTGATCCTGCCTACCCATGGCGGCGCGGAGGAAGACGAAGCCCGTGACGGCGACGGCCAGCCGCTCGTCGAAGCCTTCGCGCAAGTCGGAACCCCAGCGGGCTGGCGCGATCGACGAGTACCTCGCACGCGTGAGCCCGACCCACCGCGCTCTTCTTCGCGCGCTGCGGAAGACCATTCACGCCATCGTCTCCGATGTCGAGGAGTGCATCAGCTACCGCCTCCCCGCGTTCCGCTACCGGGGACGGATCATTGCGGGCTTCTCGGCCACGTCGAAGGGCTGCTCCTACTACCCCTTCAGCGGCACGACGCTCAGGACGCTGGCCGGCGACCTCGAGGGCTACGACAAGACGAGGAGCGCTCTTCACTTCGGTACCGCGAGGCCGCTGCCCGCGTCTCTCGTTCGGAAGCTACTCGAGGCGCGGATCGCCGAGGGCGAGTGACGCTGCGTGCGGTAGCATCGTCCCCTCGATGGCCTCCTCTCCCCTGCACACCACGTTACAGAGCCTCGCCCATGCGTTTGCCGAAGAGGTCCTCGCCGCCATCCGGTCCTCCTCGCTCGGCGAGGTGACCGGCGCCCCGAACGGCACCCCTCGACATGGCCCCGGCCGTCCCCGTCGGTTCGCGGCCCCCGCCTCGAGCCCCAGCGTCGTGAACGGACGCCCGGCACGTCGCTCGACCGACGAGATCGAGGCGGTGCTCGGGCGCGTCGTGGCTGCCCTCAAGACCGGCCCGATGCGCGCCGAAGAGATCCAGAAGAGCCTCGGTCTCCACAGGAAGGAGCTTCCGAGGGTGATCAAGCTCGGCCTCCAGACGAAGGCGATCAAGCGCAAGGGCCAGAAGCGCGCGACCGTCTACACCGCAGGATGACCGCAGCGACGAAGAGTTGAGAGCGGTACTCTTCGCCGCCGCGACGGCGGGTGAGATGCCACGGTCCTGACCTCGTGCTCGGTCGCGGCGGAGAGAACGCGTGGGGGTGCCATGTGACATCGCTCTGCTTGACGCGCCACGGCGTGAGCCCGGGTGACGCCGCCCCCATGGGGAGGGCCAACATGGCGGCCCACGGAAGGACTGAGTGCCTTGAGCCGCTTCATCGCCCCCGTTGTACTGTCGGACGGACGTCAGATAGTCTTGGGTGTTGCGCGCATCGCGCCAAAGGAGGCCCGAGGAGCATGGGAAACTATGGGGGACCGCCGCAGGGGTACCAGCAGCCCGTCTACCCGCAGACGGTTCCTTGCCCGGCGTGCGGCAACTCGGTTTCCCCGGCGGCAGCCCAATGCCCGCGCTGTGGCCATCCGATAGCACGGCAAGCAGCGCCGCTCATGAACAAGGGCGGCAGCAGCGCACTAGCAATCGTTCTCGTTCTGGTTGCGGTCCTGGGCGTATCGGGTGGGATCACGGCCTACCTCCTCTTCGGACGAAGCGCCGACGCCGACCCGAGTGGTCAGGCAGCGCCCGGTGGCGGCGGAGTCACGCCACAGGGCCCCGGCGTGGGCGGTCTGCCCAGCCTTGTCGGCAGGGTTGCCCGTCAGCCGCAGGTCATCGTCGATGAAGAGATAGCCGTTACCGCGGAAGGCGGAGCCCAGATGCGGAGCTTCACCTTGCCCTCGGACCGCCCCGTGTTCGTCGAGGTCGAGGGCCGTAAGAACGCCGACAAGGGCTTCATGGTCTACGTGATGGCGTCGAACGAATGGGAGAACTTCAAGTCCGGGAAGTTCAGGCACATCCCAGAGTTCCAAGGGCTAAAAGTTCGATCATTCTCGCACACCGGCGAGCTACCCGCGGGGTCGTGGGCCGTCGTCGTGGCGAACTCGGAGAACATCTTCAACACGATGGTGGTTCACGTCCGCGTTGTCAGCGACCCCAAGTAGGGCCACGGGGAAGGAGCGCGACCCGGGCTAGGTCTCGCACGGCGTGACTTCAAGAGCGTCGCGCTCGCCGCGCTCGTTTCCGGCGGTTCTTTTCGGTTCGTCCGGTCGGATAGCCCGTGGGGCTCGGGAACTCCCTTTCGGATCGGTGAAGCAACGTGGGATTCTGCATAATGCCGAACTTCGCCTTCGTTTCCTCAGCGAGTCTCTCATCCTCTGCGGTCCATTCTGGCAAGTGCATGTACACGGCGTCCATCGAGTAGCCGGAAGGCTCGTATACCTCCGTCGCGATGCCGACGACCGTTGGCATACTCGTCACAGAACGCGCGACATAGCATCGTGCACGAAGCTCCGCGGCACGACGTTCGCGCGCCCAGTCACGCGGATACACGCCGAATACGTAGGCGACTTTCGAATGCCCCGAAACCACGTTCCGAGCCCCAGTTTGCCGGCGTTGAAGCCAATCCAGGAAAGCGCCACTCAGAATGCGTCGCGAAAAGCGATTTTCCGAGGCCAAAACTCGCACAACGCGCTCGTGCTCAGATGGGGTTGGGCCGCCATCCGGACGCACCTCATAGTCGTTTATGAATCGCTCAATCATTCGATCCCACCAATAACTAATTACGTTCTCCTCCTTGCGCGCAATAAACTCCGGACGAGCTTGAAGGTGAGACCAGGCGTCATCGGCTACGACGAGAATGTCCCGCCCCTGCGGAAAGCGTCGACCTTCGCGGAGATAGAGACCGAAAAGATTTTCCTCACCGCTGCACACGATGGATCCCGCGAAATCTTCCTTCGCATCGAGATAGTGAAAAAAAGTCATCGGCCGTATCAAGCTCCCCAAGAATCTCGCGCAACGCCTCTTCTTCCAAGACATGGACGTAACCGTTGCCGTCCCTGTCGCCTCCTGAGAACGGGACAGAGCGCTTTCCGCCGCAGGCGACAGCCACTAGATGAATCCGTCGTTGGTCGCGATCAGGTAGGTCGATGCCGTCAGTGCCGTCCGCGCGGATGACGCGGTCCATGGCTGCGAGTTCTCGCTGCGCGCCGCGAAGCTGTGCGACTCCTTCGTCGACCGCCGCGCGGAGCCAGCGGTTCGCCGCAGTCTCCACATCGCGGTCTTCCTGGAGGAGGTGTTCTTTGACTTGAAAAACGACCACGCGGCTTCCGAAAACGATCAGGACGTCGCAGAGCTCCTTCTTACGATCGCGCTTTCGCGGGTTCGCGTAGCTCCACAGGGATAAGGCAGACTGCCGAGACAGGTCGAAGACGACTTGTTCGGAGCGGGTCAGAGGCCGATCTCGGTTGCTCATGGTTGCGATCCGCGCGTCATCACCGCTGCCACGGCAGCACCTGCTCAAATAGGACAGTCCTCACTCCCGCATGTCGGAAGACCTGCCGACAGAGCTAGCCGCACTTGGCTGGCTCCGCTCGTACTTCCCCCTGGCGACCGCACCCCTAGCGACGAGCACGGTGCGCCTCGCAACGCGCCCGCGAGTCGCGCAACTTTCGCGGTCGCGACGGCACTCGTACCAGCCCATCACAGGCCGATGGGAATCGTGCACGGGCCGTCGGGCAAGCCCCCCACGTGGATCTGCTGTAGCTCGCAGAGCGGGTAAGCGCTGAAGATCGCGTTCATCGCCTCGTGGCTGCGGCGGCGCTTGCGGATATAGATTGCCTGCGCCACGGTCCCCGCGCGACCGTCCACATGCCCGCGGTAGTTGAACGCGACCACGCCATCAATCGCGCGCGCCCACTCGTGCCGACGGCTCCACCGACGCAGGCGGCGTCGGAGGTTGAGCAGTGGAGGATTGGCATCGACGTCGAGGAAGAGCACTCCCGGCACGCGGCCCTCCGCCGGGGCTAGCTCCCGGGCGTCGGCGGAGGATGCGGCGAGCTGCCCTGCGGCATGGCGCACGCGCCGGTAGAGCCTGGGGATGTCACGCTCACGACATTCGCGCCGTTCGGCAGCTGTCAGGACCCATCCCTTGCCACCGGCCCACTCGGCATCCCGACGGTCATAGAGCGCCCGTGTGGTGCGCCCCACCCGGATGCGCTTCACCTCGACGACGAGCTGCCCGACCCGGTGCCGCACGTAGTAGTCGGCGCGAGGGCCGCGCCGGCGCCGGGACGGCTGCCAAACAACGTGGCCGACGGGCTGAAGAAGCACTCCGACCAGAGCCTCGCTCCACGCGTGCTCATACTGGCTCGGGTAGCGAAGACTTCCCTGCAATGGAATGCGCCACGCGCTGGCGGGATCGTCCGGGATGGGGCCGGCCCCGAGCAGGCGCAGCGCCGCCGCGATATCGAGCAGGCGTGTGCAGCCCACGTTGGACCTGAGTTCGTCGCGCAGCCGATGCACCTTTCGTCGCGGCGGACCGCTGGCACCGAAGGTTTCCACTCGCCACGAGAGAGGAAAGAGCCGCTCGAGCAGCTCGAGCTCATCGTCGCGAGACTCGCGCGAGGGGAAGGCCCGCGCCCAATAGTGCTCGGGAGCAAAGAGGTCGGGGCGTAGCGGATCGAGGGCCACGGTGCAGCTCAGCGCGCGGGGTGAATCCGGTCAAGGCGCGCCGACGACGCGCGCCGCAGACAGCGGGCGGGCTCGCGGGGCTGTTGGTGTCCGAAAAGGACCGAGCCCCCTTCCTCTCCCTCCCCAGCCGTTTTCCTCGGTGCTAAGCGTCACGGCTATGTCCGCTTCGGGCTACACGACGGTCCCCGGTTCCGCGAGCGACTTCGGGCCGGAGCGCGCGTTCACGACGGCGGTGCCGACTCTCTCCATCGCCGGGTGCGAGGCCGAGCCGTGGCGGGTGGGCCAGACGTGCAGCCTCGATCTCCCGCTGGGGCAGGAGCGGCTGTTCGGACGCGCCGACGAGCGAAGGCCGGAGTCGTCGCTGCGGGCGCCGCTGGCGCACTTCGCGCAGGTGCGCCCTGGATCCATCCTCGACTGCGGGCCGCTCGGCGCGGTGGGGATCTCGCACGAGCAGGCGGTGTTCGCCGGGACTGCCGTCGGCGTCGAGATGGAGCACATCGGCCGCACCGACGTCCTCCTCAACGGCTCTGGCGTCGACCGCGGCACCCGTCACTGGCTCCGGCCGGGGGACGTCATTCACTTTGCGAAGCATTCGACCGTGGTGCTGGTCATGGCGCCGGCCGCTCTCGCGGCGCATCCCTACCTCGACCTCGGTCATCCCTTCGGCGGGCCGGATGCGAACCTCATCGTCGGCGAGTCGCAGGCGGCGTGGGACCTGCGTGAGCAGATCGTGCAGGCGGTCCGCGCGGGCGGGAACGTGCTCGTGGGGGGAGAGAGCGGGACGGGCAAGGAGCTCGTGGCTCGGGCGCTGCACGCTCAGTCGGGACGCACGGGCCGCTTCATCCCCGTGAACGCGGCGACGCTGGGGGCCAACCTCGCCGACGTGGACCTCTTCGGCAACGCCGCACACTTCCCTGAACGCAATACGCCGGAGCGCCCGGGGTACTTCGGCGACGCGGACGGCGGGACGCTCTTCCTCGACGAATTCGGCGAGCTCCCGAAGGATCTCCAGGCCAAGCTCCTGCGCGCTCTCCAGAGCGGCGGCGACCACATGCGCCTCGGAGACACACGCCCGCGGCGGGCGAACGTCAACGTGATCGCCGCGACGAATCGCCCACTCGACAGGATCCGGCCCGACCTGGCGTCGCGCTTCACGTCCCGGATCGACGTGCCGCCGCTCGCCGCCCGCAGGCAAGACGTGGCGCTCCTCGTGCCTGCAATGGTGCTGGCGCAGTACCGCGAGGGGAGCCTGCGCGCCAAGCCGTTCGTGGGCGTGCGCCCGGACGGCTCGCTTCACGTGCGTCTGTCGGCGCCGTTCGTCGTCGCGATGATGCGCGCGCAGTACGACTGCAACGTGCGCGACCTCGAGACCTACGTCGCGCGGGCGATGGCGCAGTCGCGCGGCGACTGCATCGAGCCGCCGAGCGACGTACGGCCGTGGCGCGCATCGACGCCCGCGCCTCCACAGGCCCAACCCGTCCCCGCTCCGCCGGTGCCCGCCGCGCCGGTTCTTCCTAGCCCGGACGACACGATGCCTGACGCAGTGCCGGTAGATACGTTGCTCGACGGACTGGGCACGCATCGGTCGGCCTCGGAGCTCTCCGCGGACACGATCCGCGCGATGCTCTGCCTCTACGAAGGGAACGTCGTCCGCACTGCCGAGCGCCTCGGCGTGCACCGCGATTCCTTGCGGCGTCGCATGCAGAAGCTGGGCATCAAGCCGAACGCGCCCGAGGAGTGACGCTCCGCCCATCCCCCTGAGGGTGAGCGCTCCGCTGGGCGCCCAGTTGGGCGGTCGTGGGCGCCCAGCTGCGCGGCGTGGGCGCCCACGAGGCAGACGACGGAGTTTCGCGCACTTGGCGTGATCGGACGCCCGTTCGGGGCTGGCCCACAGGTTGCGATGGGGCGCGGCGAACGCCCACCGCGAGCCCCGCCATGAACGATCCCGTTTCGTACCCGAACGCCCCCATCCCCATCGTCGCTCGCCCGAGCATGTCCCCCGAGGACAAGGCGCGCTTCCTCAGCGAGCACCACACGCTGGCGGGAATCCGCACGGTGGCTCGTAACAGGCGGGTCCCGCCCGAGCAATGGGGAGAGGTCGTCCAGCAGTCGTGCACTCGCGCGTGGAGGACGCGGCTGCCGCCGGCTCCGGACGAGGCGCGCATGGTGATGAACCGCATCGCCGCCCTCGTCTCGCGCGCCGTCATGACCCCCGCCTTGCTGGGGATGCCGGTTCCCATCGACGACGTGGGCGAGGAAGAGCTCTCCGCGGAGGCGTCGGACCCCGTCTACGACGCCGAGCTCCGCCAGCAGATGCAGCAGCTCTTCGAGAAGACCCGCGCGCGCTTCCCCCGCCGCTTCGAGGCGTTCATGGCCTCGGTCACCGGGCGCTACCCGTCGCTCGTCGAGGCGCGCGAGCGCGGCATCACCGACGGGCAGGTACGCAAGGAGCGCTCCGAGGTGCGCGAGTTCATGCGCCTCCATGGGCAGAAGATGGGCATCGCCCTCGCCGCGGCTCTCGTGGTGCTCGTCTTCGGCACCATGCACGACTGGACGCGCGGGAAGTGGGACATCGGTCCCGACGACGGGAGCGGGTTCGCAGTGCCCCATCGCCGCACGTTCCAGCCTGCGGCCGATGCCGGGTCGCTCCGCCAGCTCGCCGTAAAGCGCTACCGCGACGGCGACTACGAGGCATGCCTCCGCGATCTCGATGCCGCCAAGGCCGTCGACGGGCGCGACGACACGCCCAACGAAGCGAGGATGCGCGCGAACGCGATGCGCGAGATCCGCACGACCGACGCGACGCACCCCATGCCCATCAAGTGACGCCACCACGCAACGACACAGAACCACCAGCCAACCGAGCATCCGCAGGAGAACCTCCGTGAACCATCGATTCCCCTTCGCAGCCATCGCATGTGTCCTCATCGGCGCCGCCGTTTTCGCTCTCGTGGGCGGAGTCGGGCGCGCGCGCACCCGCCCGCCGAGCGATCCGTCCCTGCTCGTCGCCGGTCGCGGGGCCGTGAACGCGTCGCCGCTGGCGAGCGCACCCGGTCAGGTCGGGGACGTCGGCGGCGACGTCGACGAAGACGAGTGCACCCGGAGCGCTGGCTTCTGGGCGCCGGCCGACGACTCGAGCCCCGGCGAAGGCGCGCCGCGACGGATGGAGTGCAAGCGGTACGCGTGAGGTACGCGATCGCGCTGATGGCATCCAATACCCACCGTCGTGCTACCCATCCATCCCCTGGAGGCACCCATGGCGGAGTCCCACGAGGCCGTACCGTTTGCGTGGCTCTGCCGCCGCTGCGACCTCCATTCCAGCGACTTCTCCACCCGGGAGGCCGCCGAGCGGAGCGCCAGGCGTCATGACGAAGAGAGTCATCCCGGCGCGACCAGGACCCGCGTCGTCATCCTCCACGCGTTCGCCCGCTGCCAGGAGCGTCGAAGACGCTTCGCGCCAATATGCGGGCGGCCGGCGAGCTGGGCGCATCCCGCGGTCGCGAGCGACGTGCACCTCTGCGACGAGCACCGGATGGTCCGAGAGGAGCTCGCACGAGCCCGCGCGATGTGACGTGTGACGTGTGACCCGCTCCCGGCTGTGCCGCACGGTGGCTTGACATCCGAGGACCCGTGCGGCAGAGATCATCCTGTCATCATGATAGGTAGATAGGTGAACCTCGCGCGCCACCTCGACACGATCAATATCCTCGGCGACGAGACGCGTGTCCGGCTGTGCACGCTGCTGCGGGAGCGGGAGCTCACGGTGACGGACCTCGTGCGCGTCACCGGCATCCCTCAGTCCGGCGTCTCCACGCACCTGGCGCGCCTGCGTGAGGGGGGCTTCGTCCGCGACCGCAGGGACGGGCCGCGCTCCTTCTATGCACTCGCCACGGATTCCATCCCCGGCACGGCGAAAGCCTTCCTCGAGGAGGCGGCGGAGTGCGCCGATCCGATGCTCGAAGGGGACAGGCGGCGCCTCGCGGAACTGGAGGCCGAGCGCCGGGGCACGAGCTCCGAGTCGCTCGCGGGGGAGGTGGAGCGCCACTACTCGCCCGGCCGTACGTGGCAATCCCTCGCCGTCGGGTTCGCAGGCCTCCTGCGTCTCGGCGACGTGCTCGACGTCGGCTGCGGTGACGGCGCCGTCGCGGGCTACCTCGCCCCCTACTGCCAGAGCCTCGTCTGCGTCGACGTCAGCCCGCGGATGATCGAGGCCACGAAGGACCGGCTCGCGCGTTTCCCGAAGGCGCGCGCCGAGGTCGCGGACGTCCACGACCTTCCGTACCGCGCTTCGTCGTTCGACTCGGTCCTGCTCTTCCACACGCTCACGTACGCCGACAAGCCGCAGCGCGCGATCGAGGAGTGCGCGCGCGTCCTGCGCCCGGGGGGCCGCGTGGTCGTCCTCGCGCTCGACGCTCACGAGCAGGCGAGCGTCACGGCTCCGTACGGCGAGCGCCACCCCGGCTTCAAGCCCCACGTGCTTCGCGGGCGCCTCACGCGCGCGGGCCTGACCGTCGTGGTCTCCGAGGTCGCCTGCCGTGAGGCCAGGAAGCCCCATTTCCGCGTGGTCCTCTCGATCGCCGAGAAAGGCGTAGCCCCAGGGCAGCCCCGATGACGACGCCCCCCGAGCTCCATCCCCTCGCCGCGCTGCTCCAGAAGCGCATCGCCATCATCGACGGCGCGATGGGGACCACCATCCGCACCTACTCGATGACGGAGGCGGACATGCGCGGGAAGCGGTTCGCCGATTCGAAGAAGGACCTCCTCAACAACGGCGACCTCTTCTCGATCACGCAGCCCGCGATGATCGGCGACATCCATCGGCGCTTTCTCGAGGCGGGCGCGGACATCGTCGAGACGAACACGTTCAGCGCGACCACCATCGGCCAGAGCGAGTTCTTCGTCGACGACCCGCGCGAGCACGGGGGACGCAAGGACGCGGCCTTCTACGAGGGCGTCCTCGCCGACCGATTCCTGAACGACCTCGCGTGGGAGATCAACGAGACGTCGGCCCGCCAGTGCCGGGAGTGGGCCGAGCGCGTCGCCTCGGCGGACGGAAAGCAGAGGTTCGTGGCCGGCGCGATCGGGCCGCTCACCGTGTCGCTCTCGAACTCACCCGACGCCGACGACGCCGGCTTCCGCGTGGTCACGTTCGATCAGGTCAAGGCCGCGTACGCACACCAGACGCGCGCGCTCATCGCCGGCGGCGTGGACGTGCTCCTCGTGGAGACGATCTTCGATTCGCTCAACGCGAAGGCCGCGATCGTGGCGATCCAGGAGGTGTTCGCGGCGGAGGGCGTCACGCTGCCCGTGATGGTGTCGGCGGCCGTCGGTCGTGGCGGCGAAACGATGATCTCGGCGCAGACGATCGAGGCGCTGTGGAACGCGGTGAAGCACGTCCGCCCGCTGTCCATCGGGCTCAACTGCTCGCTCGGGCCGGACCTGATGTACCCGTTCCTCAGCGAGCTCTCGGAGAAATCGGACGCAGCCATCTCGTGCTACCCGAACGCCGGCCTGCCCAATCCGCTCTCGCCGACCGGGTTCGATCTCTTGCCCGCGGACATGGGGCGCTTTCTGGGCGAGTTCGCGGACGCCGGGCTCGTGAACATCGCGGGGGGGTGCTGCGGCAACACCCCGGAGCACATCGCCGCGATCGCGAGGGCGCTCGAGCACAAGGAGCCGCGGGCCCTGACGAAGGAGAGCGCGCCCGTGGAGGGGCCGCGCCCGCTGCGCCTCTCGGGGTCGCAGCCCTTCACGCAGCAGCAGGGCGTCTACATGATGATCGGCGAGCGCACGAACGTCGCCGGCTCGCCGAAGTTCGCGAAGCTGATCAAGGAGGGCAAGTTCGAGGAGGCCGTGGGAGTGGCGCGCCAGCAGGTCGAGAACGGCGCGAACGTCGTCGACATCTGCATGGACGAGGGGATGATCGACGGCGTCGCGGCGATGACGAGGTTCCTGCTCCTGCTCGCGAGCGAGCCGGAGGTGGCGAAGGTGCCGTTCATGATCGACTCCTCGAAGTGGGAGGTCATCGAGGCCGGCCTCAAGTGCCTGCAGGGCAAGGGCATCGTGAACTCCATCTCGCTCAAGGAGGGCGAGGCGAAGTTCCTCGAAAGCGCGCGGAGGGTGCACGAGTACGGCGCCGCCGTCGTCGTCATGGCGTTCGACGAACAGGGCCAGGCCGCGACCTACCAGGACAAGATCCGCATCTGCGAGCGCGCCTACCGGCTGCTGGTCGACGTCGTGGGCTTCGCGCCGGAGGACATCATCTTCGACCCGAACATCCTGACGGTGGCCACCGGCATCGAGGAGCACGACAACTACGCCGTCGACTTCATCCAGGCCACGCGCTGGATCAAGGCGAACCTGCCGCACGCCAAGGTGAGCGGCGGCGTGTCGAACATCTCCTTCAGCTTCCGCGGGAACAACCACGTCCGTGAGGCGATGCACTCGGCGTTCCTCTTTCACGCCATCGCAGCGGGGATGGACATGGGCATCGTCAACGCGGGGATGCTCGAGGTCTACGAGGAGATCGAGCCGACGCTCCGCGACCTCGTCGAGGACGTCCTGCTCAACCGGCGCTCCGACGCGACCGAGCGCCTCGTCGACTTCGGCGAACGGCTGAAGGAGCAGTCGGCCGGCGCCGTCGCGTCGAAGAAGGAAGAGGAGGAGTGGCGCAAGAGACCGGTGGAGGAGCGGCTCTCGCACGCCCTCGTGAAGGGAATCGACACGTTCATCGAGGCAGACGCGGAGGAGGCGCGCGTCAAGCTGGGGCGCCCGCTCGGCGTCATCGAGGGGCCGCTCATGGACGGGATGGGCGTCGTGGGCGATCTTTTCGGCGCGGGCAAGATGTTCCTGCCGCAGGTCGTCAAGTCGGCGCGCGTGATGAAGAAGGCGGTGGCCTACCTCACGCCGTTCATGGAGGCGGAGAAGGCGGAGCTGGCGGCGAAGGGGCAGACGGTCCGGACGCAGGGAAAGATCGTGCTCGCCACCGTGAAGGGGGACGTCCACGACATCGGCAAGAACATCGTCGGCGTCGTGCTCGCCTGCAACAACTACGAGGTCGTCGACATGGGCGTGATGGTCCCGTGCGAGAAGATCCTCGAGCGCGCCAGGGCCGAGAAGGCGGACATCATCGGCCTCAGCGGCCTGATCACGCCGTCGCTCGACGAGATGACCCACGTGGCGCGAGAGATGGAGCGGCAGGGATTCAAGCTGCCGCTCCTCATCGGCGGCGCGACGACGAGCCGCGCCCACACGGCGATCAAGATCGCACCCGCGTACAGCGAACCGGTCGTGCACGTGCTGGACGCGAGCCGCGCCGTCCCCGTCACGACGAGCCTACTCAGCGAGGACGCGCGCGCCGCGTTCATCGCGCGGCACCGCGAGGACTACGCGCAGGTTCGCCGCGCGCACGGCGGGCCCAGGCAGGCGCTGGTGTCGCTCGAAGCGGCGCGCGCGAACCGCACGCCGATCGCTTGGCGAGAGGAGGACATCGCGCGACCGTCGAGCACCGGCCCGCACGCGCTGCCGGACGTGCCGCTCGCGACGCTGCGCGACTACATCGACTGGACACCGTTCTTCCACACCTGGGAGCTCAAGGGGGTCTACCCGCGCATCTTCGAGCACGAGAAGTACGGCGGCGAGGCGCGGAAGATCTTCGCCGAGGCGAACGCGCTCCTCGACGAGATCATCGCGAAGAAGCTGCTCGTCGCGCGCGGCGTCTACGGCATCTTTCCGGCGAGCGCCGTGGGGGACGACGTCCAGCTCTACGCGGGCGCTTCGCGCTCGGCGCCGCTCGCGCGCTTCCACTTCCTCCGGCAGCAGGTCGCGAGCGAGAAGAACGGCCCGAACCGGTCT
This sequence comes from Polyangiaceae bacterium, assembly GCA_036490515.1. Lineage (GTDB taxonomy): Bacteria > Myxococcota_A > Polyangia > Polyangiales > Polyangiaceae > Palsa-1150. The sequence goes on along the minus strand of DASXDU010000037.1, from coordinate 122,460 downwards.
CTTTCGGATTTCGTCGCGCCGGAAGGGAGCGGCCTGCGCGATCACCTCGGCGCGTTCGCGGTGACGACGGGGATCGGGCTGAAGGACCTCTGCGACTCGTTTCGCGCGAAGCACGACGACTACAACGCGATCATGTCCGAGGCGATCGCCGATCGGCTCGCCGAGGCGTTCGCGGAGTACCTGCACCGGGTGGCGCGTGCCGAGTGGGGCTTCGGCAAGACGGAGGACCTGACCGTCCCCGACCTCATCGCCGAGCGCTACCGGGGCATCCGGCCCGCTGCGGGCTACCCCGCGTGCCCCGACCATACGGAGAAGGGGGCTCTCTGGACGCTGCTCGACGTGGAGCGCGTCACCGGCATGCAGCTGACGGAGTCCTTCGCCATGTGGCCGGGGTCGAGTGTGAGCGGGCTCTACTTCGCGCACCCCGAGTCTCGGTACTTCACTCTCGGCAAGATCGGTCGCGACCAGGTCGCCGACTACGGGGCGCGCAAGGGCATGACCGTGCGAGAGGTCGAGCGCTGGCTCGGGCCGAACCTGGGGTACGAGGCGCCCAACTGAAGGTCCAGCGAGAGGCCTCGTTCTCCGCGTGCGCGCGTCGCTCACGACCGGCCGGCCGGCCCTCTCACTCGACCGACGTGTCGCCCCCGCCGTCCGCGCCCGGCGATTGCCCGCCCTCGACGAGCTCCCAGCAGTCCGCGTCGCCGCCGGCGGCGCAGATGGAGGCCTGCCCTCCGTTGCACCCTTGCTGGCAATACGGGTTGCTGCTCGTCCCGGTGGTGGGGCAGCAGTAGTTCTCCGGGCAGTCGGCGGGCTGCTGGCACGACAGGCCCGAGCCGCACTCGTCGTGGCTCAGCTTCGGGTTGCAACGCTCGCCTTCCTGGCCGACGTTGCAGCCGCCGCTGGCCCCGATCGCCAGGAGGCCGGCGAGCACCACGGATGCGGCTCCGATTCGTGAATGAAGGCCGTTCATCGGGCTCTCTCCTAGAAGCGCAGCAGCATGGCCGCGATGATGCGCGAGTCGCTCTTGACGAGGTCGGGGCGCCAGCCGGCGGGCACGGTGGTCGTGCTGTAGCCATCGGGCGACGTGACGCCGCCGTGGCCGGCGAAGTAGGGCACGTCCGCCTGTCGGTGGTTGTACTCGAGGTCGTACGTGATGAGCTCATTCGGCATGTACTGGATGCCGACCTCGTAATCGAACGCGTTGAACGTCGTCCCCGGGTTCAGGCTGAACGCCTGCTGCCCGGGCGCCGTGTAGCCGATGCCCTGGATGCTCTCCGGCTGGAACGGCGAGGCGACGCCGGTGGGAGCGAGCACGAGGTACCGTCCGGGGTTGTTCATCATGCCGCCGCCGACGTTGAAGGCGAGCGTCTCGTGCACCCAGATGCGGTTGTAGGCCATCCAGCTGAGGAAGTGCTGCTCGCAGGGGCTCGCCACCGTGCACGAGGCGCCGGTCCCGCTGGCGTCGTGGTGACCGCCGAAGGGAGTGACGCCGTCGCCGGTCTCGCCGCCGACGTCGCCCGTGATCGAGAAGGCGGCGCGCTTGAAGAACGTGCGGTTCGGGTCGTTGAAGTACCGGACCTCGATGCTGTTGTCGCTGTGGAAGCGCTTCCGCCCCGGGTCGTCCTGCGTGTCCCATCCGACGTAGTCGTTCGAGAGGATCGAGAGCCACTCGACTGGGCGATAGAGGATCTGGGCGCCGAAGCCGGGCATCTCGTTGAACTTGCCGTACGTCTGCCAGCCGTTGATGAGCCACGGCTCGATCTTCAGCTTGTCGCTCGTGAACATCTGGAGGCGGAGACCGTTGAAGAACCAGGGCGTGTTGTCCGACGTGAACGACGGCAGGTACATCCAGTTCTCGAAGTTGTCGTACGAGAAGAGGCCGACGTAGGACATGAAGATGCCGGCGTCGAGGTTGATGCCGTGCATCGCGTCCCAGTGGTACCCGCCGTACGCCTCGCTGAGGTACCGGAGGGCGTCCTGCAAATCGAACTGGCCGCGCATCGTGCTGCCGTCGTTGCGCGGGACGAGCGTCGAGCGAACTCCGAACTGGGTCATCAGGCGTCCACGCGCGTGCTCGTAGTGGAAGTCGCCGCCGAAGCCGAGGAACGCGAGGGTCACCTCGTTGTTGCGCGAGAGCGCCGTCGAACCGACGACGGTGTTGTCGATGGGGCGATTCTGCGACGACGTATAGTTGACGTCGACGAGGAACTCGGGCGTGAAGTACGGCGTGTCGAGGACGGCCTTGTGGGCGCGGTTGGAGCCGTTGAGCCACGTGAAGTCGCCGAAGGCGAAGGGCTCGGAGGGCTTCTCGGGCGCGGGCGCGGGCGCGGGAAGAGGGTCCTGGGCGTGGGCGAACGACGCGACGAGAAACGATGCCAGGACGGCGGGGATGGTGAAACCGTGAACGCGGGTCATCGCGAGCGCGAAGCTAGGACCTCGCGAATCAACGCGACGTAAAGAAGGCGCGTCCGCGCGTTAAGATTCGATCAAGGCGACGGCCGCGCGAGACGCTCGACGGCGCGAGTGCGGCACGTCAGGGCGAAACGAACCGCCGCGCGCGGGCCAGCACCTCGCGGGCGAGCCCCACGTCCGCGGTCTCCACCGGCTCGACCTGCACCACGAACCCGTCGCCCTCCGAGTCTGCGTCGACGTCGAGCCAGTGCCCGGCGAGCACGTACGGGTCCTGCTCCGATGCGGCGACCTCCCCCAGCACCACACGCGACTCGTGGCACTCGAGCGCGCGCGCGATCGACTCGCGCGAAAGCCCCGGGAGGGGCCGCACGTGGATGCGCGCGCCGCGAAGTCGCGCCTCCCGATCGCCCGGCCCCGACTGCACGTACGAGTACGCGGGCTCCACGGAGTCGATCGTCGCCCTCGCGAGGAGCGGCGACGCGGCGTCCTCGGCGAAGCCCCTGCATCGTGGGGACATCTCGCGCGCGCGGTCGGCGGGGGTGCGCACGTCCGGCAGGAGGGGGTTGTAGGCGCACGCAGAGAACGCCAGGGCAAACAGGCACGGCAACATCCCCACGCGCATCGCGAGCCCGTCCTACCACGGCACCCGGTCGCGTCCCCGGGCATTGACCCTTTCTTGATGCATCCGGGCCCCGTCTTTACGCCCTCTTAACGAGCGCGCGCTTATGTTCGCGGCGTGCAGAGGGCCGAACCATGCGCGCTCGACCGCATCCGTACCGGAGCCGCTCCGCGCTGCCCCCAACCGAGGCGCGGACGGTAGACCCGCTCGCCCGCGCGCAGCGCGTCGCCGAGGTCCTCGTCCTCGGCTGGGCCGCGCTGCGACTCGTCCTCTGTTCCCTTCACGGCCTCGACTTCGAAGGCTGCATCGCTCTCGTCCTCCTCGCCCGGAGATTCGCATGATGGACCTCGCCTACCTCGCCCTCACTGCCGCGCTGCTCGCCGTCTCGGTCGGGCTCGTTCGCCTCTGCGATCGAGTCTGAAAGGACACAGCGTCATGCCCATCCTCTACGTCGTCGGCGGGGTCGTCTCTCTCGGTCTCCTCGTCTACCTGTTCGTCGCGCTCCTCAGGCCGGAGGCATTCTCGTGAGCTGGCAAGGCTACGCGCAGATCGTCGTCCTCCTCGGGGCGGTGGTCGCGTCCGTGAAGCCGCTCGGCGCGTACATGGCGCGCGTCTTCGAGGGGGAGCCCGTCTTCCTCGAGACGGGCCTCGGCTGGCTCGAACGGCTCGTCTACCGACTCTGCGGCGTGCACGCCGATGCCGAGAAGCGCGAGATGAAGTGGACGACGTACGCCGTCGCGATGCTCCTCTTCAACGCGGCGGGCATCGTCGTCGTGTACGGCCTCCAGCGGCTCCAGGGCAGCCTCCCTCTCAACCCGGACGGCATGAGCGCCGTCTCCCCCGACCAGTCGTGGAACACCGCGGTCAGCTTCGTGACGAACACGAACTGGCAGAGCTACGGCGGCGAGACGACGATGAGCTACCTCACGCAGATGGTCGCCCTCTCCGTGCAGAACTTCGTCTGCGCGGCGTCCGGCATGGCCGTCATGGTCGCGCTCGTACGCGGCATCGCGCGCAGGCAGGCGTCGACGCTCGGCAACTTCTGGGTCGACCTCACGCGGAGCACGCTCTACGTCCTGCTTCCGCTCTCCGTCGTCCTGGCGCTGATCTTCGTCTCGCAGGGCGTCGTGCAGACGTTCTCGGGTGCGCACCACGCGACGCTCCTCCAGGCCACGAAGGACGCCTCGGGCCAGAGCGTCGTCGAGCAGATCATCGCCGTCGGCCCCGTCGCGTCGCAGGAGGCGATCAAGCAGCTCGGCACGAACGGCGGCGGCTTCTTCAACGCGAACGCCGCGCACCCGTTCGAGAACCCGACGCCGCTCGCCAACTTTTTCCAGATCTACGCCCTCCTCGTCCTGCCGGCGGCGCTCACCTACACGTTCGGCACCATGGTGAAGGACACCCGGCAGGGCTGGGCCGTCCTCGCGGCGATGTTCGTCGTGCTTCTCCCGCTCCTCTGGCTGTGCGTCTCGCAGGAGCAGGCGGGCAACCCGGTCCTCGCCTCGCTCCACGTCGACCAGGCGGCGAGCGCGCTCCAGTCCGGCGGCAACATGGAAGGCAAGGAGGTGCGCTTCGGCATCTCGGCGTCGGGCCTCTACGCGACGGCGACGACGGGCGTCTCGTGCGGCGCGGTCAACTCGATGCACGACTCGTTCATGCCGCTCGGCGGCTTCGTGCCGCTGTTCCTCATCCAGCTCGGCGAGATCATCTTCGGCGGCGTCGGCGCGGGCATGTACGGCATGCTCATGTTCGTCGTCGTCGCGGTCTTCGTCGCCGGCCTCATGGTCGGGCGCACGCCCGAGTACATCGGCAAGAAGATCGAGGCCAAGGAGATGAAGATGGCGTCGCTCGCCATACTGGTGCCGTGCGCGAGCATCCTCCTCTTCACCGCCATCGCGGTCGCGACCGAGGCGGGGCGCAAGGGGGTCTCGAACCCCGGCCCCCACGGCTTCAGCGAGATCCTCTACGCGTTCTCGTCGGCGACCGGCAACAACGGCAGCGCCTTCGGCGGGATCAGCGCGAACACGCCCTTCTACAACACGACCCTCGGGCTCGCGATGTTCTTCGGGCGCTTCTTCATCAAGGTGCCCGTCCTCGCGCTCGCGGGGACGCTGGGCGCGAAGAAGATCGTGCCGACGGGCGCGGGGACCTTGCCGACGCACACGCCGCTCTTCGTGGCGATGCTCGTCGGCGTCATCCTCGTCGTGGGGGCGCTCACCTTCATCCCGGCCCTCGCGCTGGGCCCCTTGGTCGAGCAACTGCTGGTGAAGGCGTGACGGGGGAAGCCGTGGACATGCCGAACATCGAGACCAGCGTCGTCGCCGGCCACGTGGAGCACGGCAAGCAGCGCCTGCGCGGGCAGGCACGCCCGCTCTTCGATCCGCCGATCGTCGGCCGAGCGGTCCTGCAGTCCTTCCGCAAGCTCGATCCGCGCCACCAGCTGCGGAACCCGGTCATGTTCGTCGTCGAGGTGGGAAGCCTCCTCACGACGGCGCTCTTCGTCCAGGCGCTCGCGGGACACGGCGAGGCGCCGGCGGGGTTCATCCTCGCCGTGTCGCTCTGGCTCTGGTTCACCGTCCTCTTCGCCAACTTCGCGGAGGCGATGGCCGAGGGCCGCGGCAAGGCGCAGGCGGACGCCCTCCGCAAGGCGCGCCAGGACGTGAAGGCCAAGCAGATCGCCGAGCCGCAGCGCGACGCTGCCACGACCCCCGTCCTCGCGTCGCAGCTCCGCAAGGGCGACCTGGTGATCGTGGAGGCGGGCGACACCGTCCCGGCCGACGGGGAGATCGTCGAGGGCGTCGCGTCGGTCGACGAGAGCGCCATCACGGGCGAGAGCGCGCCGGTCATCCGCGAGAGCGGCGGCGACCGCAGCGCCGTCACCGGGGGGACCCGCGTCCTGTCCGACTGGCTCATCGTCCGCGTGACGACGAACCCGGGCGAGACGTTCCTCGACCGGATGATCGCGATGGTCGAAGGCGCGAAGCGCCAGAAGACGCCCAACGAGATCGCGCTCGACATCCTGCTCGCGGCGCTGACCATCATCTTCCTCCTGGCGACGGTGACGCTGCTGCCGTACTCGATCTTCAGCGTCGAGGCGGCCAGGCAGGGGACGCCCGTGACGATCACGGTCCTCGTCGCGCTCCTCGTCTGCCTCATTCCCACGACGATCGGCGGGCTGCTCTCCGCCATCGGCATCGCGGGGATGGACCGCATGATCCAGGCGAACATCATCGCGACGAGCGGGCGCGCCGTGGAGGCGGCGGGCGACGTGGACGTGCTCCTCCTCGACAAGACGGGGACGATCACGCTCGGCAACCGGCAGGCGACGGCGTTCCTCCCCGCCCCGGGCATCGACGAGGAGCGCCTGGCCGACGCCGCGCAGCTCAGCTCCCTGGCCGATGAGACGCCCGAGGGCCGGAGCATCGTCGTCCTCGCGAAGGAGCGGTACGGCATCCGCGAGCGAGACATCCACGCGCTCGAGGCGTCGTTCGTCCCCTTCACGGCGCACACGCGCATGAGCGGCGTCGACATGGTGGGCCGCGAGGTGCGCAAGGGCGCCGCGGACGCCATCCAGGCCTACGTCGAGGCAAGCGGCGGCGCCTTCCCGGCGCCCGTGCTCGCGTGCGTCGAGGGCATCGCGAAGCAGGGCGGCACACCCCTCGTCGTCGCAGAAGGACCGCGCGTTCTCGGCGTCGTCCAGCTCAAGGACATCGTCAAGGGCGGGATCAAGGAGCGGTTCGCGGAGCTCCGCCGCATGGGGATCAAGACCGTGATGATCACGGGCGACAACCCGCTGACCGCCGCGGCGATCGCGGCCGAGGCGGGCGTCGACGACTACCTCGCCCAGGCGACCCCGGAGACGAAGCTCTCGCTCATCCGCGACCACCAGAAGGGCGGGCGCCTGGTCGCGATGACCGGCGACGGGACGAACGACGCCCCCGCCCTCGCGCAGGCCGACGTCGCGGTGGCGATGAACACTGGCACGCAGGCCGCCAAGGAGGCCGGCAACATGGTCGACCTCGACTCCAACCCGACGAAGCTCATCGAGGTGGTCGAGATCGGCAAGCAGCTCCTCATGACCCGCGGCGCGCTGACGACGTTCAGCATCGCCAACGACGTCGCCAAGTACTTCGCCATCATCCCGGCCGCCTTCGCGACGACGTACCCGGCGCTGACCGCGCTCAACGTCATGCACCTCGCCACCCCCCGGAGCGCCATCATGAGCGCGGTCATCTTCAACGCGCTCATCATCATCGCGCTCATCCCGCTCGCGCTGCGCGGCATCAAATACCGCGCGGTGGGCGCCTCGCGCCTCCTGCGCGACCACCTGCTCATCTACGGCCTCGGCGGCATCGTCGTGCCGTTCGCCGGCATCAAGGCCATCGACCTGATCCTCGAGGTCTTGCACCTCGTCTGAAGAGGGACGCTCCCCATGCTCGCCCAGCTCCGCGCCGCCGTCGTCTCGCTCCTCGCGCTCACCGTCGTCACCGGGGTCGCCTACCCGCTCCTCGTCACCGGCGTCGCCCAGGCCGCGTTCCCGCGTCAGGCGAACGGGAGCCTCATCCTCGACCAGCACGGCGAGGCGCTCGGCTCCTCGCTCATCGGCCAGCCGTTCGACGATCCGAGGTACTTCTGGGGTCGCCTGTCGGCGACGCCGGACGCGAATGGCAAGCCCCTGCCCTACAACGCCGCCTCGTCCTACGCGTCGAACCTCGGGCCGACGAACCCTGCCCTCGTGGACGAGGTGAAGGGCCGCGTCGATGCTCTTCTGGCGGCAGACCCGGGCAACCACGATCCCATCCCGGTGGACCTCGTCACCTCCTCGGCGAGCGGCCTCGATCCGGACATCTCCCCGGCCGCGGCGGGGTACCAGGTACGCCGCGTCGCGCGCGCACGCGGCATGGACGAGGCCCGGGTCCGGGCCCTCGTCGCGGAGCACACGGAGGACCGCCAGCTCGGGTTCCTCGGCGAGCCGCGCGTCGACGTCCTGGAGCTCAACCTCGCGCTCGAAGGGGCCCGATGAGCCTCGCGCCGCGTGGTGGGGTTCACGCGGCACAGGCTCCCGAAGGTCGCCTAGAGTAGCGGCATGGTCGAGCGTCGCCCCGATCCGGACGAGCTCCTCGCGCGCGTCCGCGAGGAGGAAGCGTCGTCGGCGCGCGGCAAGCTGACGGTCTTCTTCGGCGCCGCACCTGGCGTCGGCAAGACGTACACGATGCTCGAGGCCGCGCGAGGCGAGGTAGAGGCCCAGAAGCGCGACGTCGTCATCGGGTTCGTGGAGACGCATGGCCGCATCGACACGGGCTCGCTCCTCATCGGGCTCGAGCTCATGCCGAGGCGCCACGTGGAGCACCGGGGCGTGCAGCTCGAAGAGTTCGATCTCGACACGACGCTCGCGCGAAAACCGCAGGTCGTACTCGTCGACGAGCTCGCGCACACCAACGCGGTCGGGTCCCGGCACACGAAGCGCTGGCAGGACGTCGACGACCTGCTCGACGCGGGGATCGACGTCTTCACGACGCTGAACGTGCAGCACCTCGAGAGCCTGAACGACGTGGTCGCGCAGATCACGGGCGTCGTCGTGCGCGAGACGGTACCCGACGCGGTGTTCGACAAGGCCTGGGAGGTGCGCGTCGTGGACCTGCCCGTGGGCGAGCTCCTCGAACGGCTGCACGAGGGCAAGGTCTACGTCCCCGACCAGGCCGCGCGGGCCGTGGAGAACTTCTTCCGCGAGGGGAACCTCATCGCGCTCCGCGAGCTCGCGCTACGGCGCACCGCCGAGCGCGTCGAGGCGAAGATGCGCGGCTACAAGGCCGCGCACGGTATCGAGGAGAGCTGGCACACGGGGGAGCGCGTGCTCGTGTGCGTGTCGCCGAGCCCGCACTCGATGCGCCTCATCCGGGCGGCGCGCCGGATGGCGACGAGCCTGCACGCGGAGCTCGTCGGCGTGTACTTCGAGTCGCCCGCGTCGCTGCGGATGGCGGTACTCGACCGGGAGCGTCTCGCGGCGAACATGCGCCTCGTCGAGGCGCTCGACGGCGAGCCCGTGGTCCTTCGCGGCGAGGACGCGGCGGCGGAGATCGTGCGCTACGCACGCAAGCGAAACGTGACCAAGATCGTCGTCGGGAAGCCGACCCACCCGCGCTGGCGCGACGTCGTGCGGCCCTCGTTCCTCGAGGACATGGTCCGCCAGAGCCGCGAGATCGACGTCTACGTCATCTCGGGCGAGCTCGCCGGGGAGGCTCCGCCGCCGCTCGCACACCGCGAACAGGTGAAGAAGCCGCTCGCGCTGGCCGGCGGGGCGGCCTCCGGCGCCGCCGTCATCGCGTGCACGGCGATCGGCTGGTACCTCTTCGGGCCCGACCAGCTCGCGGACGTGGTCATGGTCTACCTGCTCGGCGTCGTGCTCGTGGCCATGCGCTTCGGCTACGCGGCGTCGCTGCTCACGGCCGTCCTCTCGGTCGTCGCCTATGACTTCTTCTTCATCCCGCCGTACTACAGCTTCGCCGTCTCCGATTTCCGGCACACCCTCACCTTCGGCGTGATGTTCTTCGTCGCGGTCGTCATCAGCCACCTGACGAAACGCATCCGCGACCAGGCCGACGCCGCCCGCGGCCGCGAGCGGCGCACCGCCAGCCTCTACGCCATCAGCCGGGAGCTCGCGACCTCGCCCTCGCGCGACGGCCTGCTCGAGGCGGCCGCACGGCACCTGCGCGAGGTGTTCGACGCACGCATCTCCGTCCTCCTGCCGACCCCCGAAGGGGCGCTCGAGCCCATCTACTCCGACCCCGACACGCTGCACGCCGGCGACAAGGACTGGGGCGTCGCCGAGTGGGTGTGGATGCACCAGCGGCCCGCGGGGCTCGGCACCGAGACGCTCCCGTCGTCGCCCGCTTACTTCGTCCCCCTCAAGAGTGCCCGCGGGCGCGTCGGCGTGCTGGCGCTCTATCCGTCGGCGGCGACGCGGTTCTCCGACCCGGACGAAGCCCAGCTCCTCGAGACGTCGGCGGGGCTCGTGGGGTCCGCGCTCGAGAGGACACAGCTCGTCGACGAGGCGCGGCGGGCGCGCCTTCGCATGGAGACCGAGCAGCTCCGCAACTCGCTCCTCAGCTCCGTCTCGCACGACCTTCGTACGCCCCTCGCGGTGGTGACCGGTGCCACGAGCTCGCTCCTCGACGCGGACGGCCCGCGCGACGAGGCGACGCGCCGCGAGCTCCTCGAGACGGCCCACGAGGAGGCGCTCCGCCTCAACCGGCTCGTACGGAACCTCCTCGACATGACGCGGCTCGAGGCCGGCGCGCTGAAGGTGCACGAGGAGCTGCAGCCCATCGAGGAGGTGGTCGGTGCGGCGCTCGACCGCATGGAGGACAGGCTGCGCGGCCGCGAGGTACACACGGTGGTGCCCGACGACCTGCCGCTCGTGCCGTTCGACTCTGCGCTCATCGAGCAGGTGCTCATCAACCTGCTCGAGAACGCGACGAAGTACACGCCGGAGGGCAGCCCGATCGACGTCACGACGCGCGTGCAGGACGACGCGATGCTCGTCGAGGTCGCCGACCGCGGCGCCGGGGTACCGCCGCAGGACGCCGAGCGCGTGTTCGAGAAGTTCTACCGCGCGCGCGAAGGCGAAGGCGGCGGCGTGGGGCTGGGGCTCACGATCTGCCGCGGGATCGTCTCGGCGCACGGCGGCCGCATCTGGGTCGAGCAGCGGCCCGGCGGAGGAGCGTCGTTCCGGTTCACGCTGCCGCTCGAGTCGAGCGCCGCCGTGCGCGTCCTCCCCGCCCCGCAGCCCGCGAGCGAGCCGCGATGAACGAGACGAAGGCGCTCGTGCTCGTCGTGGAGGACGAGCCGCAGATGCGCAAGTTCGTGCGGATCGCGCTCGAGTCGAGCGGGTACCGCGTCGTCGAGGCGTCGTCGGCGGCGGAGGCCTTGCGGGAGGCGGCCGCCTACACGCCGGACGCGGTCGTCCTCGACCTCGGCTTGCCGGACATGGACGGCCTCGAGGTGACGCGGCGGATCCGCGAGTGGAGCACCGTGCCGATCGTGGTCATCTCCGCGCGCGGACAGGAGACGAGCAAGGTCGAGGCCCTCGACGGCGGCGCCGACGACTACCTGACGAAGCCGTTCGGCGCCGCAGAGCTCCTGGCTCGTCTCCGGGTGGCCCTGCGCCACGCCGCGCAAGCGCGTGAGACGCCGAGCGCAGTGGTGCGGATCGGCGACCAGGTGGAGATCGATCTCGTGAAGCGCGTCGTTCGGGTGCGCGGGGACGAGGTGCACCTCACGCCCATCGAGTACAAGCTGCTCGTCACGCTCGCCAAGCACGCCGGGATGGTGATGACGCACCGACAGCTCCTCGACCAGGTGTGGGGCCCCGGTCACGCACACCAGATGCAGTACCTGCGCGTCTACATGACCCAGCTACGGCACAAGCTCGAGGCCAACCCCGCGCGCCCGCGCTTCCTCGTGACGGAGCCGGGCATCGGATACCGCCTGAAGGCCGACGTCTGACGACGAAGCGCCCGCGACCTGGTGTTCACGAAGAGAGACATTTCATCATACTAGACACGGCATCTTGACTATCGAAGCCGTCCGGGGCACCTTCTTCCCATGAGCACGCCCCTCCGTTCCCTCCCGCGGGAGGCTTCCGCAGGCGACGCGCCGGACATCCCGGAGCTCGCGGAAGCGGTGACGCAGGCGGCGCGCGGCCTGCGCTACGGGTCCATCGAAGTGGTCGTCCACGACGCACGCGTCGTGCAGATCATCCGCACCGAGAAGAGGCGCATCGAGAGGTGAGCCCGCCGCCCGCGGGGCGCCACGCCACGAGGCGCGCGCCGCCGCGAGCTCCCGAAGGACCGTCCGCCGAGCCCACCGGACCTCCGGAGGTGACGGCTTCCCGAAGGGAGCCGCCGTGCATCTCCGCCTCGCCGTCCCCGCGTCCTTGGTCATAGCGCTCGCGGGCAGCTCCGCCGTCGCGCAGGAGGGCCCTCCGCCTCCTCCGCCTCCTCCGCCGTCCTCGGCGCCGGCGCCCCCGTCCGTCGTCGGCCCGCCGACCGCACCGCCCGCCTGGAGCCTCATCGGGCCCGTCGAGCCGCCCGCGTCGCCGCCCATCGAGGCGTGGCACTCCGGGTACCACAACGGCACCTTCTACATCCGCAGCTCCGACGACGTGTTCCGACTCTACGTGCAGGGACGCGTCCACGCCGATTACTACGAGGCGTTCGGCCCGGGGCTCCACGCGCTCGCGCCCGGCGGTGCCCCGGCGCACGGCTTCGCGCTCCGGCGCGCGCGCCTGGAGCTCGGCGGCGAGTTCTTTCTCCGCTGGCAGTGGCAGCTCGGCGCGGAGTTCGCGCCCTCGGCGGCGAGCAACGTCGCGGCGAACACGGCGGGCCTCTCGTGCAAGGTGAACGCGTCGACGTCGGCGCTCGCGTGCAACCCCGCCGAGAGCGCGGTCGACGCGCCGACCGTGGGCCCGGCACCCACGGACGTCTTCGTGAACTTCGCGCCCTCGCCCTGGGCGAACGTCGAGGTCGGGCAGTTCTACCTCCCCTTCTCGCTCGAGAACCGCATCAGCGACAACACGACCGCCTTCCTCGAGCGGGCGCTCGTCATCCGCACGATCGCGGCGCCGCTCCAGCGCGACCTCGGCGCGATGTTCTGGGGCGAGTCGCCCGACCGCGTCCTCTACTACGCCGTCGGCCTGGTGAACGGCGACGGCCCGAACCGGCCCAACGCCGACGCGCGCTACGACGTCGCCGGCCGCGTCTTCGTGCGACCGCTGGTCCGCGCGACCGGGACGTCGGCACGGTTCGCGCAGATCGGCTTCTCGGTGCATGCCGGCTCGCGCGACCCGGGCAAGGTGGGCTACGACATGCCGGCGCTTACGACCTCGCAGGGGTTCGCGTTCTGGCGGCCGACGTACACCGACTCGAACGGGCGACTGCTCCACGTCCTGCCGAGCGCCACGCAGCAGGCGTACGGCGCCGACCTGCTGCTCCCCGTCGGGAACTTCGACCTCACGACCGAGTTCGTCTACGCGAACTACGAGACCCGCGAGGCGGTGGACGGGCTGCAGCTGTCGCCGTTCACCGAGCGCCTCGGCGCGCTCGAGGGTTGGGGGTACTACGTGCAGGTCGGCTACTGGATCCTCGGCGACCACGACATCCTCGGGTCGCCGACCTACGGGCGTCCGATCCACGTCGATCTGAAACAGCCGCAGCAGGCGGCGCGGCACGGCTTGCAGGTCGTGGCACGCGTCGACCAGCTGGCGCTGACCTACCGGGGCTCGTCGCGCGGCGGGACCGACGACGCCAAGACGCCCAGCGGCGACGTCGACACGACCTCGTTCACGCTCGGGGTCAACTACTGGGCGACGCGGCATCTCCGCGTCAGCGCGAACTACGCGTACTACGACCTGCCGAACCGCTCCACGGTCGCGACGCTGCACGAGGTCTCGGCGCGCGTCGGCGTCCAGTTCTAGACGGTTCGACGATCGCCAGGTCGTCGGCTGCGTTCTAGTCGCCGTGGGCCTGGAGCGACCAGTTCTGCGACGTCGAACACGCGCCCGAGACCCAGCGCACCTCGATCATCACGGTCGCCGAGTCGTCCGACCCGTTCGCGATCCCGCCGCTCTCGCCCCAGCTGAAGGTCACCTGGTCAGGCTGGCCCGCCGGGTTCGTCGAGCTGCCCTTGACGGTCGTGCACTCGATGTCGCCGACCGAGCTGCCGAGGTAGGCGTAGAGGTCGTAGTTCATCCCCGGCGGCGACGTCAGGACTGCGGTGAAGTTCATCGCCTTCCCGACGGGGCTCGAATCCTGCTCCGTCTCGTCGAGGCGCAGCCACTCGGACGTGTAGCCGCTCGCCGACTCGGTAGCGCCCGACTCGTCGCCGGCCACCGACCCCAGGCTCGTAGCGCCCGCGGTGCACGTGTCGGGATACGAGCCGCACGTCCCGCCGTCGTCCCCCGTCGAGCCGCCGTCGTCGCTCGCGGAGCCGTCGTCACCCGCGTCGCCGCCGCTGCTCGCTCCGCCGGAGTCCCCGCCGCTCGACGACCCGCTGCTGCTCGCGGAGCCGCTGCTGCTCGACGCCTTCCCGCTGCTGCTCGCTGCGCCGCTGCTCGTCGATGCCCCGCTCCCGGACCCGCTCGCGCCCACATCGGTGCCGCCCTCGTCGAAGATGCCCTCGTCGCTCGACCCGCCGTTGGCGCACGCGACCGCGAGCGCCGCCCCGGCGATCAGCGCGCACACGAAACCCCCGACGTGCCTCACCATCATCGGACACGATACCGCCGCGCGGTCGTGCATGCTACTGGCCGCGACTTACAGGAGACGTGCACGGCGGCTCCCGCGACTATCCTTCGCCCGATGCTCTCGCCGCTCCCGACGCTTCGAACCGCGTCCTTCCTTCGTGCGACCGCCCACGCCTGCGCGAGCTCCCTGGCTTCCGTCTGCGCGGCCGTCGCGATCGGGCTCGCCCTGCCCGCATGCGGCAGCTCGTCGTCGCCCGCGGGCTTCGCGCCTGGAGGAGGCGGAGGGGGAGGCTCGGACGGCGGCGGCGGGAGCGCGTCCGATGCGCCGGGCTCGTTCTTCGGGGACGGCGCGCCGTCGTTCTCCGACGGCGGCGCGACGGGCAACGACTCCGGGTCATCGGGCGGGGGGCAGACATTCGTCTACGCGCACTCGGCCGACACGCTGTACCGCCTGAACGCGACGAGCGAGCAGGTCGCCGTCGTCGGGCCGTTCACCGGAGGGTGCAGCTCGGTCATCGACATCGCGATCGACTCGAGCTCGAACGCCTACGTCACCACGTCCGATCAGCTCTGGAAGCTCGACCTCCAGACGGCCGCGTGTACCTCCATCTCGAACGGCAGCTACCCCAACTCGCTCTCCTTCGTCCCGAAGGGCACCCTCGACCCGAACGTCGAGGCGCTCGTCGGGTACAACGGCTCCACGTACATCCGCATCGACCCCACCACGGGCGCCGTCACGAACGTCGGCAAGCTCACTGGCGGCTACAGCTCGAGCGGCGACATCGTCTCGGTCATCGGCGGCGGCACGTTCCTCACGGTGAAGAGCACGAGCTGCGACGACTGCCTCCTGCAGGTCGACCCGAAGACGGGCGACATGATCCAGAACTACGGGAGCGTCGGGCACCCGGACGTGTTCGGGCTAGCGTTCTGGGCGGGGACCGCCTACGGCTTCGACAACGGCGGCCAGGTCTTCTCGATCGGCTGGGTGAACAACAAGCTCACGACGACCGACATCACCGTGCCGAACCCGCCGCCGGGGCTCTCGTTCTGGGGCGCCGGCTCGACCACGTCGGCCCCGCCGACGACGGCCGACGGCGGCGGCATCCCGATTCAGTGAAGCACGCTCGGCACCGGTGACGCCTCCGTCGCGCCTCTCGGTCGCGAGTCGCGGGGGGCACGCGCCCTCAGCCGTGGTAGACGCGCGACGCGACGATGCGCCCGGCGCGGACGTCGAACACCTCGGCGACCGGCATCGGCGCGTCGCCGGGCGCGTGCCGCACGTACTCGAGCAGCACGCGGTCGTCGTTCGCCGTGAGGGCGGTCGCCTCGTACCGCAGCCCGGGCAGACGCGCGATGGCGCTCTCCCACCAGGCGCGCATGGCCTCTTTGCCGACGATGCGGCCGCCCGTCTCCGGGTGCTGGAGCCGGATCTTCGGCGACGTGTGCGTCGCGCGCTCGTCGTAGAGCTCGACGAGCGCGGAGACGTCGTGGGCGTTGAAGGCGTCGAGCCAGGCGCGCCCGATGGCGAGATTGTCGGCGGCGGACATGGCCGCCTAGCCTAGATCATCGAGGCGACGGCTGCCCCAGGCAACCCGACCGGAGCGCGTGAACGTGCGCCTTGATCGCCGTCCGCAAGATGAGGAGCTGCGACTGGTCGTTGCCGCGGAGCTCGAGCACGGCGCCCGACGGGATCTCGTCGACCGTCGCCTTCGACGGCGGGATCGCGATGATCGCGCGTGCGGCCGGCCCGGGCCCGAGCGTCGTCGGGCTCGTGTACTGGTTCGCGCCGTAGGTGCCGCTCGTGCGGTTCTCCGCCATCCCGGTGCCCGTCCCCGTGCCGGCGCCGGTTCCGGGGCCGCTCGAGAACGCTCCCGATCCGGAGTTCATGTCGCTCGGCATCGCCTCGGCTACGCCCGTCCCCAGACCCTGCCCGCAGGGGCACGCCGCGAACGCGTTGCCCATCATGTCCTGGGCGTCGGCCATGGCGCGCACGTTCTGCCTGAGCTGGTCGACCTCGGCATACGGGGCCGTGAACGTGATCGCCACGCCGTCGTTCATGTCTGACACGAACGCCTGGATGTCCCGCAGCTGGGCCATGGGGCACGCCTCGACGTTCGAGGCCAGGCGGTTGCTCGACGCGGCGGTCGCCTGGGCGCCTTCGTTCTGCCCGTATCGGGCCGTCTGCGTGTTCTGGTGCGAACACGCGCCGAGCAGCGCCACGATGGCGAACCCGGCGATGCATGCTGACGTTCTCATCTCGGCACCTCCGTGCAGGGGTTCACCATGCAACGAGGGCGCCGCCCGAGCGGGTGCATCATGAGCGCGCGCGGAGGTCGGCCGTGGGCGCCGGCGGGCGCAGCATCATTGCCCCAGCGGAGGAACCAGGCCCTTCGGGTTCTTGACGAGGTTCTCGCAGAAGCCGCCGACCTGCGCGTGGCAGGCGGGCACGTCGAAGGCCACGAAGTGCCCGTCGTCGTTCGGCGCGGGGACGAACTGCCCGAGGACGCCGCTGGCCGCGCCGCCGGCGAGGTTGCCCGAGAGGCCGGCCGCGGGGATCGTCACGTCGCCGAGACCGCCCCAGGCCGCCTCCGCGATGGTGTGGATGCCCGGCGTCTCGCGCGGGAGCCCGAGCGCAACGGAGTGGAGCTCGATGCCATGCGGCGGCGCGTAGCTGTCCCCGGTACCGTCGGGGTTCACGCCCTCGGTCTGGAGGATGCTCTTCGGCGCGAAGCCCGCGCGCGGGCTCTGGATGATGTAGCGCGCGTAGTTCACCGGGTCGGTCGAGTCGACGATGGTCTGCGCGAGGTTGAGGACGGGGTGGAAGAGGTTGAGCTCCGCCTCCTCCTCGGGCGTCGTCAGCTGGAGGATGGTCTTGACGGCTTGCGAGACGCTGGGCGTCGGCTCCGTCTTCTCGAGCAGCGCCACGGTGATCATCGCGCCCGAGCCGCTCAGCACCCCGCCGAGCGTCTGCGCGTCCGCCGCGAGGAAGAGCGGGCCGTCCAGGCCCCCCTCCGAATGGCCGATGAAGATCACCTTCGACGAGTCGAACGCGATCGCGGCCGCGGTGCGCGACACGGTCGCAGGCACCGTGAGCTTGGTGTCGGTGAAGAGGCGCGCGAGCTGGACGAAGTCGACGGCGCCTTGCTGGCCGTTCGTGCGCGCGGCGAGCGGGTTGTTCAGGTTGAAGAAGAGCAGGTCCTCGTCGCTCTCGTAGTTCGGGTCGCTCTCGCCGGGCGAGCCCGGACGGTCGCCGGAGAAGATCTGGTTGATGCCCACCGACGCGAGGCAGTGCTGCGCCATGAGATCGCCGAACGAGTTCCCCTCGTCGACGATGGAGCGGAAGTCGCCGCCGGTCCCGTGCGCGTAGAGCGTGATCGGGTACCCGCCGGCGGGCATGGGGCAGGTCGTGACGTTCGGGACGACGAGGCAAAAGTCCTGCGTGAAGGTGTTCTGCACCTGCGGCTTGCCGCCCGCGAAGACGAAGTTGCCGCCCGTGGTGTTGTAGGGCGCCGTCCCTGCCTGGTAGTTCGGCGAGGGGCCGTAGGTGCCCTGGTAGACGTCGTAGTCGTTCGTGTGATCCTTCGCGGTCCACGACGACGCGTCGACGGCCGGCGCCTGCACGTTCGCGTGGACGTCGTCGGCCACGGCGAAGAGGTCGGCCGTGGGATCGGTCGTCGTGAAGACCGCCAGGTGGACGATCGCGCTCGCGGGGACGCCCTGGGTCGCGAGGTCGGCCACCGCGGGCGCGTAGAGATCGTGCGCGGCCTGGACGCGCGGCTCGACGGGCGCCAGATCGAGCACCTCGGCGAGGTCGCCGCTCGGCGTGATGGCCGAGCCGTCGGCGGCCTTCACGGCGTTCGTGACGACGATGGCGTACTGCGTCTTCGGCCGCAGCGGGTAGCCGAGCGCGGGCTGCACCGCGAGCGTGTCGTGGATCCAGTAGACGCCGTCCGCCTGCTGCCAGAACGTCTCGAGGAGCTTGCGCTGGCCGTGCTCGGGCGAGGTCGGGTCGACGTCGACGAGCTGCACGCTGGACGTCGCGCTCGTGGTCTTCGTCGGGTCCGAAGGCAGCGTCGTGGGATCGATGTCGCCGGTGAAGCGCAGGTACCCTGCCGCCGCGGGCGAGAAGCCGTCGATGAGCCCCGACGCGGAGGCCCCGCCCTCGCCCGAGCCGGAGTCCGCCGACGCGCCGCACAGCGTGTCGATGTACTGCTGGACGATGATCGTCAGGTGCGGGTTGTAGAAGCCCTCGCAGTCGATCGTCCCGTCCGCGTGGCGCCGCAGGTCGCTCGGCCAGGGGTGGTCGTACCAGTCGGTCCCCGAGAGATCGCCCAGCGACGCCGGGACGATCCAGAGCGACTGCGTGGCGGTGCTCGCGTCAGCGGCGCCGCCGCCCCCGTGCGACGACGAGCAACCGGGGAGGGCCGAGAGCACGCCCGCGGGGAGGACGCAGAGCGCGAGGAGCCAGCGCGGGACGCGGTGCATCGCCGCGGAGGATACCCCGTGCTACGACGCGAGTCGCGCGCATGTCCGGGCGGCAACCTTCGTTCGCGAGCGGCTTTCCCGCATCCCCGGAGCTCGAGGCGCTGGTCGACGCCTTCGCGCGCGGCGACTATGCGACGGTCCGCGCGGAGGCGCCGAAGCTCGAAAAGGCCAGCGGCGACGAGGCCATACGCACGGCCGCGCGCACGCTCGTGGAGCGTACCGAGCCGGATCCCCTCGCCGTTCGCCTGCTCCTGGCCGCGGGCGTCCTGCTCGTCGTCCTCGCGGGATGGTGGGTCGTCCACGCGAAGCCCCCTCCGGGCGCCACGCAGACGAGCCCTGCCGTCGAGCGCGTGCGGTGAAGCCGCGCGCGGAGGGCGCCCTCAGCCGCCCGGCTCGTTCGAGCCAGGGATACCCTTGATCTCCTTGCGCGCGTGCTTCCACGCCCGCTGGACGACCCACGACATCGACCGCTGGAGGCGCTGCGCCTCTTTCTGGATCTCGTCGAGCATCGTCTCGGGGAAGTAAAGGCTCTGCTTCCTCTTGTCGCTCTTCCCGACGTCGGAGGAGCTCTTGCGCTCGTTGTCGCTCATGGGCCTCGAGACGATTGTGCCACGGTCCGCGGTCCAGCGTCGAGGACATGCACGATTCCGCCGCCAGCGCGCGAGCGCACGAGCGGATGCGCGGGTCAGGCTCCCGGAGGCGCCTCACTCCGCGGCGCGCGCGCGAGCAGGGCGCACCCGGGACGCGATCGTCCCGTGCGAGAGATCGCGATGCAGGATCGTCGGCTTCAGCCCGGGGGAGAGCGCGCTCGGCGCGATCTCGCTCGACGGGAACATCTGCACGAACGCCGGAGCACGCTTCACGCGGTCGACGATGGTCCGTTCGAGCACCATCGAGGTGATCTGGTCGGACGCGTGCTCGAGCGTGTTCGCGTTGGGCACGACGTCGAACCCCGCCCTCGCGCGAGCACGCAGGCCCGGGATGCGGCTGTCCATGGGGGACCAGCTGTCGGCGCACGTGCCGTTCTCGCTGACGCCCCAGACGCCGGTGTCCGTGTTCACGAAGAGCGTCTGGTTGCCGACCGTGTGCCCGGGCGTGCGCAGGAGCATCACGCCGTCGCCGAGCGCGAGGTCGCCCGTGGTGAGCGCGACGCGCTCGTTCGAGACGCCGGCCTTGCCGTCGCGCACGAACCAGTCGCGCTGGATGGGGTGCAGGTCGTCCCAGTCGTCCCACTCGACGCGCGGCACGACGAGCGTCGCCCTGGGAAAGCGCGCGGGAACGCGGCCGTCGGCCGTGCCGAGGACGGGCCGGAGGTCTTGCGTGTGCATGTGATCGTACGCGAGGTAGTCGACGTCCTCCGGCCGGATGCCGAGGCGCGCAAGCTGCTCGGTGAGCGGCTCGAACTCGGGCGCGACGATGCGCTGTGCGCGCCGGGGGACGCGTGCAGCGAGGCGCGCGAAGAACGGTGCGGTGCGCGCGCCCGCGACGTCGGTCGGGTTGAAGAGCAGGGTCCGGAGCTCGCCGGCCTGGAGGAACTGGACGACGAGGCAGCGGTGCGTGAAGACGACGTACGGCGCCGGCGAGCGGGCCGCCCCGTGGAAGGCGAAGCGGGCCGGATAGGGAGCGTTGGCGAGCGGCAGCGTGCGGACGGAGACGGCGCGCGGCCCGGCGGCGAAGCGATCGCGCACACGCTCGGCGGCGACACGGACGGCGCGCAGGCGTGCCCCGGACGGCCCGACGCCCCAGGCGGCGTCGAGGTCGGAGAGGGCGGTGGTACCGGGCGGCGGCGTGGCGGGGACCATCGGCGAGTGATCTAGCGGTGCGCTCCGGGGCCGCAACGCGTTGCCGCCGGGGTCCGGAGGCTCCCCTCGGTCGAGCCGGGAACTTCGCCGCCCGGCGCAGGTCATACGGTGCATGGGCGAGCGCACCGCCGTTCACCTCGCGCTCCGCTGGGGGGACGCGGTGGTGCGCACCGCATGCCTGTCTCCGGCCCGGGCGTTCACCCTCGGCGAGGGCGGCGACTGGGACGTTCCTCCCGAGGCTCTCGGCGCACGACGCGCGACCCTCCTCGTGCGCGACCGCCGCGGCGTCTTCCTCTCCATCCCACCCGCCGCCTCGGCGTGGATCGCCGACGCGGGCGGCTCGCCCTTCCGTCCCGCGCCTTCGCATGCACTGACCCTCGGGGCGCGCGCGCGCATCGAGCTCGGCGCCCTCGGCATCGACGTCGAGGTCATCGCTGCGCCCGCGGTCCTCCGCCGTCGGCTCCACCTGGCGCTCGGCGCGTTCGGCCACCAGGCGCTCTCGTTCGCGTTCCACGTCGGGCTCCTCGCGATGCTCGCCCTCTTCGTGCCACGCCTCTCGACCGACGTGGACGACGCCGAGGACCAGGCAGAGCGAGTTGCCATTCTCCGGAACGCGCTCGGTGGCAGCGTCCCGCGCGAGCGCGAGGGAGTGACCGTCGGCCTCGACGAGTACGAGCCCGTGGAGGACGGAGACGGCCCGCCGGGCGACGTCGCCCCCGGGGCAAACGTCATGGGTGCCGGAGACGCGCCCCGTGGACCGCGCAGGCGCGCCGCGGCGACGTACGAAGTCGCACGCCCCGGCGTCATCGCACCCCCGCGGGCCGTGATCGGTTCCCTCAGCCCGGCGGGGCCGGACGCGCGCGAGCAAGCCGCGGCCCTCGCGGCGATGTTCGCGCTCGAGCCCGTGACGAGCGGCGCGTGGGGGTCGCTGCCAGGGGGCACGGCGGAAGGGGGCACCTCGGACGCCTTCGCGGCCGGCGACCTCGCGCTGAGCGGCGTCGGCGCGGGCAGCGGCGATCCCTTGGAGGTGATCGGGCTCTCGGGCTTCGGGACGTCGCGCGACGCGGCCTTCGGCTTCGGCAGCAGCCGCGGGCTCGGCGGGATGAGCGGCCGTGGCGCGTCTCACGTGCGCGGCCCGCGCGTCTGCGGGTGCGACGGCGTCCTCGTCAACGGGCGCCTCCCTCCCGAGACCATCCAGCGTGTCGTGCGCGAGAGCTTCGGCCGCTTCCGCGCTTGCTACGAGCCCGCGCTCGTCCAGAACCCTTCGCTGCAGGGCCGCGTCTCGACGCGCTTCCTCGTCGCGCGCGACGGCCTCGTCTCCTTCTCCACCGACGCCGGCTCGGACTTGCCCGACGCCCACGTCGTCTCGTGCGTGGTCCAGGCCTTCACGAGGGTCGCCTTTCCTCCGCCTGCAGGCGGCACGGTCGAGGTCACGTATCCCATCGTCTTCTCGCCGGAGTGAAGCGGCCTCTGAAGGGTTCCTCCGTCCACCCGTCTAACGGTATGGTCGGGGTCGACTCTGGAGGCGCGTTCGGATGAAGCTCTCTCGCTCCCTTTTCCTCGCCCTGACGGGGGCGCTCGCGACGGGCGCTTGCCACGTCTACGTCGACGATCCGCAGCCTCCGCCCCCGCCGCCGCGCCGCCTGGCGTACGCCTATCCTCCGGCGCCGCCCGCGCCCCCCGCGACGTACTCGCCCTCCTCCGCCGCGGCGGAGACCAACTACTACAACGCGCCACGCCCCGCGCCGCCTCGCATCGTCCGCCGCCCCGCGCGACGCGTCGGCGTCGCCACGCAGGACCCGGGGTATCGCCCTCCCCCGCCGAACTTCGGCCTGCTCAGCCCCGCGTCCGAGTCGAGCGGCGCGATCGTGGCGCCGCCCGCCAGCCCGACCGCCCCGACGCCTGCCGTCCCTTCGCCGCCCGCCACCGAGGGGTGCCTCGACACCGAGTCGTCCGCCGTCCCCGACTGCAACGAGGTCCGCGTCGCGGCGAGCTGCGGCATCCGCTCGTTCGTGCAGCAGGAATGCAGGACGTACAAGACGTACATGGACGCGAAGGTGGCGGCGGTCGCCGTCGGCTGCATGGCGAACCTCTCGCCGGCGCAGCTCTGCGACGCGTCGAACACCTACGCGTGCGGCAAGCAGGCGCTCTCCGAGGCGTGCGCCGACAACGAGCTCACGCAGCTCTGCCAGATCGCGGCGAAGTCGTGCCGCACGACGCCGGGCGACTGCACCGCGCTCCTCTCCGGCCTGAGCGACGACGGCAAGACGAAGGTCGCCGAGTGCATCTCGCACGGCTGCCAGGCGGGCCTGTACTCCTGCGTCGAAGGGCTCCGCTGAGCGTGACGCCGCCGCCGCCGGACTGGAGCCGCGGCCTCTTCACGGTGGGCGTCACGGGGACCAACGGCAAGACGTCCACGACGCGCTGGACCGCGGCGTGCCTCGCGCGCCTCGCGCGGCCCGTGGCGCAGACGACGACGCTCGGCTCGTTCCTCGACGACGAGCCGTTCGCTTCGACGCGCGACTTCGCCGGCTTCCTCGCCACGATGCGCGCCGGGCTCGATCGGGGCGGCCGCTTCGCCGCCATCGAGGTGACGAGCGAGTCGCTCGCTCGCGGGTTCGCGCGCGCGTGGCCGTGCCGCGCCGGCGTCTTCACGAACCTCACGCACGACCACCTCGACGCGCACGGCTCTCCCGAGCACTACCTCGCGAGCAAGGCGCAGCTCTTCGTGTCGCTGCCACCGGGCGGCGTCGCCGTCCTCAACGCGGCCGACGAGGCCTCCGCGCTCCTCGAGGAGGTCCTCCCCGACGGCGTCGACGTCCTCCGCTACGCGGTCCCTTCGCGCGGCCCCGTCGTCGAGCCTCCGGATCTCGTCGCCATCGAGGTCTCGCCGACGTGGGAGGGGACGCGCATCGCCCTCGAGGGGCGCGGGCCCGCCGTGAGCGCTCCCCCCGAGCTTCGCATCCGCGCCATCGGCGACGTCTACGCCGAGAACGCCATGGCCGCCCTCCTCGTATCGCTCGCGGCCGGCGTCCCGCCCACCGACGCCGCCGCCGCCCTCGCCGAGGCGCCCGTTCCGCGCGGGCGGTTCGAGCCCGTCGCGGGCCCACCCGGTAGCGCCCGCGTCGTCGTCGACTACGCCCACACGCCCGACGCGCTCGCGCGGACCCTCGCCATCGCGCGCCGCCTGTGCCCGGGCACGCTGACCGTCGTCTTCGGCGCGGGCGGCGACCGCGATCGCGACAAGCGCGGCCCCATGGGCGAGTCCGCGTCGGCCTCCGACCGCGTCGTCCTCACGAGCGACAACCCGCGAAGCGAGGACCCGGCGCGCATCGCCGACGCCATCCGCTCCGGCATCCGCGCCGGCGTCGAAGTCGCCGTCGAGCTCGACCGCCGCGCGGCCATCCAGCGAGCGATCCGCGAAGCGGGCGAGGGTGACGTCGTGCTCGTGGCGGGCAAGGGCCACGAGACGGAGCAGACCGCGGGCGGAACGACGATCGCCTTCGACGACGCGGCCGAAGCCGCGCGCGCGCTACGTCACCGCGCGTGAGGCTCGCTGGCCGGCGCCCTCACGGGACGATCTGGAGCGAGCAGCCCGTGACCGCCGACATCAGGTAGATCGTCGTCAGGCAGATCGCGAGCGTCATGAACCCGAGGGCGAAGAAGCGGGGCGCGCCCCACTGCTTGTCCTGGGCGTCAAAAGCCTTCTGGGTCTGCTCCTCGCGGCTGACGACTGACATGGCTGGGCGCAGCTTTAGGGCATTTCGAGCGATTGGGCAATCGGGCCCAGAGGCAGGAGCTGCGTAGGGCAAGTGGCGCGCGCGAGATCGAGCTCTCCTCTTCCGCCCGTCGCGCGCGCTACAGCACGAAGTGGCGGCCCTTCTGCCTCCGGCAGAACATCGCAATGGTGGTGGTCGCGTCGCCGACGCCGGTGTTGCCGCTTTCGCCGACGCCGCTCGCACCGAACTCTTCCCACTCGAGCGCGCTGTCCGTCCCGTCGTTCTCCTTGACCATTCCGCCGAGGACGCGGCGCGCGCGCGCGAGCTTCACGTCGTCGCGCGACCAGAGGCTCGTCGCCAGGTCGTGCGGGTTCACGTTCACGCAGAAGCGGAGGAACTCGTCGAAGGCGGGCACCTCCATCGTGACGAGGACGGGCATGAAGAACTCGGTGAGCGCGAGCTCGATCGTCTTTTCCTTGCCGTCCCAGTCGACCTTCACCTTCGTGTGCGGCGTCACGCGTCCGAGCACGACCGGCGTCGCGACCTCGGCGTTGTCCGCGTAGTCGCCGCCCGTCACCTTGCCGCCCTCGAGGAGCACCTTCACGCCCGCCGCGCGCGCCGACTCCATGATGCTCGTCACCGTGGCGGCCTTGTGGACCATCACGGGGCTCACGACCTTCGTCTCGGCGGGCGCGGCGGCGCGCGGGTCACGCGCATGCCACGTCCTCATCTCGGCCACGATCATCGGCTCGATGCGGTCGAGCGTCCCCTTGCTCGCGGCGATGCCGTGGAGGCTCGTGCACTTGTGCGACCCCATCCCGAGCTTCGAGTATGCGAGGCGCGTCGCGATCTTCTTGAGCTCGTCGTCCGTGAAGCCGTCGTCGATCCACGACCAGTTGCAGCCGCCGCCCTCGAACTTCACCGGGCGCACGCCGCGCATCCCCTGAAGCACCTTGGCCGTCTCGGCGCTGCCGGTGACGCTGACGACCGCGATGCGCTCGTCCTCGACGATCGGCTTGATGTCGCCGCCGAAGCCCTCGAGCTTGTGCACCGCGCGCGGGTCGGCCCCGGCCGCGACGAGCATCTTGATGAGCGTCGTGCTCGTGATCGCGCTGAAGGGGTGGCCCTTGAAGATCATGGGCGAGCCCGAGAGGTAGCAGCCGACGATCTGGATCCCCGGGATGCCGTAGATGAAGTTCATCGGCGTGATGACGGTGCAGACGCCTGCCGGGATGTACGCGTCCTTCCAGTACGACTGGCCCGCGAGCATCGTCGGGACCATCTCGCCCATCATCGCCTTCTCTGCGTTGCCCTCGAGGTGGTCGGCCGCGCGCTTGGCCTCCCAGAAGTCCTTGTCCGCCTCGAGGCGCGTCTTCGGCGTCTGCTGGCGGAGCTCGTCGAGGCACTCCTCGTAGAAGTACTGGAGGAGGCGCGAGAAGTTGCGGACGACCATCTTGCGGTACGCGAGGCCCTCGTTCGTCCACTCGAACGAGCTCCAGAACGCGAAGGCGCGGTCGATCGCGTGCTTGCAGTCGGCCTCCTGCGAGCGCGCGAGCTCGAAGAGCGTGACGCGGCGGTCGGCCAGGGACTTCATGGGCACGAGCTCGGCCGGGCGGCGCCACTCGCCGTCGACGAGGTTGAGGCACGTGAGCGGCGTGTCGCCCTGCTTGCGCGGGATGGGACGGCCGAAGAGGTAGGGGCGAAGCGCCTCGCAGTCGGCGTCGCTCATCGGGACGGTGAAGAGGGAGTACCCGGCGCGGCGCTCGGGGTAGAGCGCGGCCACGGGGTCGCGGCCGCCGCGTTCATCGATGCCCTCGGAATGGAAGCGCTTGGAGGCGTCGGCGAGGCGGGCGTGGAGGGTCTTGGCGTCCATGGCGTGGTGAGCATTTAGCGCATGGGCGACGGGTGCGCTGGAGGCGAGGACGACGCGGTGCGTGAGCGTGAGCGCGGGCGCGGGCGCGGGCGCGGGCGCGGGCGCGGGCGCGGGCGCGGGCGCGGGCGCGGGCGCGGAGAAAGACGAACACGGGAACGACGGAAGGGGAACGGGAATGCGGAATGGGAATGGGTCGCTCCGGCTTGTCGACGCTGCTTCAGAGCGAAGCGTGACCCTCACCGAGCAAGGCGTGGCCGCCTCCGAGCCGGTCGGCGGGCTCCCGAGGTTGGGGACGCTCGGACTACAGGTCGTCCACGTCCGCGCAGCAGCGGAAGCCGGTGGAGTAGTCGAGGTGGCTCACCGGGTGGGCGGTCGTGCGGTAGAAGCAGCCGTCGCCGTTGAGGTGCGTGTCGAGGTAGTAGCCGCCCTGGAACGTGCCGTCGGGGTCGTCGACCCACTCGTGCAGGTTGCCGACCATGTCGAAGACGCCGTACTCGTTCGTGCAGCCGGTGCGCTCGCCGGTGCGCGTGAGCGTGCCCTCGAGCTGGTTGAGGCGCGGGTCGGTCATGTTGCCGTCGAAGCCCCACATCCATCGGTGCTCGGGCTTGTCGTCGAGATCCTTGTTGAAGAAGTGCATCGCGCTGCGGCCGTTGTCGTTGCAGACGCCCGTCTCGCGCGTGTTGCCGTACGGGAAGATGGTCTTTTTCGGGCCCATGCAGGCCTTCTTCCACTCGGCCGGCTTGCAGAGGCGCTTGCCGCTCGCCTCGCACGCGGCCGCCGCCTGCACGCCGCTGATGTACCCCTGCGGGAAGACGCCGGCGACGCTGACCGCGCGCACGCGCACCCCCTCGGGCAGGACCTCGTAATAAGGCCAGGGCTTGTCGCCCGAGTCGGTCGATTCGAGGAGCGACGCCTCGAAGGTGTCGACGCAATACGAGCGGCCGATCATGACCATGTCGGACGGGCAAACGAACTTGCTGGCGCGCGTCGGGGCCGCGGCGACCTCGGCCATTCCGTCGTCGTCGTCCGCGCCCTCGAAGGCCTTCACCGGCAGCGACCGGCCCCGGCCACGCGAAGGGCGCTTCGCGTTCTGCCCGCCCGCGATGTCGGCGAGCGTCGTGACGTCCATCTTCTCGAAGCTGATCTCTTGCGCGAAGTGCCCGGAATTGCGGGCCATGTCGGGGCTCGTCGTCATGACGAGCGAAGCAGCCAGCATCGGGAAGATCAACAAACGGCACCTCCGGAGTGCGTAGACCGCGTCACGTCACACTTGCTCAGGGCTGAACCATCCACTCCTATCGCGAATGCCTCATGCGCCGGAACCCCGAATCGACGGAGCGTCGTCAGGTCGGTGGGCGCGTGAGCCGACATGTGGGAGGGAATTGCAGGACGCGCGCCGCGGCGGGCTCGAGCGCGGCCGGAGAGACGGCGCCACGCGGGACGCGCGCTGCGCGACGCGCCTAGAGTCGAGGAATGGCCACGGGCACGGGCAGGTCTCGCAAGTCGAACCCGTCGCTCTCGTCGCTCTCGTCGGTCTCGTCGCTCCCGTCGGCTCCGAAGCGCGCGAAGCACGACGAGCACCGCGTGGCGCTGGTGCTCGCGGGCGGCGCGGCGCGCGGGGCGTACGAGGTGGGCGTCGTCCAGTACGTGCTCGAGGAGATCCCTCGCGACATAGGGTGCGACGTGCCGCTCGACATCCTCTGCGGGACCTCGGCCGGGAGCATCAACGCGTGCATGCTCGCCGCACATGCGGACAAGCCGCGCGCGCGCGCCGCGATGCTCGCGGAGCGATGGACGAGCCTGCGCCTCGAGGACGTCGTCCGTCCGTCGCCGGGCGAGATGCTCCAGCTCGCGGGTCGGCTCGTCGGGCGTGCTCCGAAACGCGACCGGAAGGTCCACGACAAGCGCGAGGGGAGGCGCGGGGGCATCTTCGACCCCAGCGGCGTCGAGACCATCATCCGCGACGCGATCCCGTTCGACCGCATCGCGGATCACCTGAACGAGGGACGGATCGCCGCGCTCTCGATCTCGACGACGCAAGTAGCGAGCGGTCGGACGGTCGTCTTCGTGCAGCGGCGCGAGGGAGGCACACCTCGCTGGGGGAGCGACCCGACCATGGTGGGACGCGCCGCGATCATCCGCGAGGAGCACGTGCTCGCGTCGGCGGCGGTGCCGCTGCTCTTTCCCGCGGTGGAGATCGACGGCGAGTTCTACTGCGACGGGGGTCTCCGCCAGAACGTTCCGCTCTCGCCGGCGCGGCGATTGGGCGCGAACGGCCTCGTCGTCGTCAACCCGCGGTTCATCCGCGACCAGACCCCGACACCGGCCGAGGCGGGGGCGCACGAGCGCGCCTACCCGGACCCGCTGTTCGTCCTGGGCAAGGCGATGAACGCGCTCCTGCTCGACCGCATCGAGAACGACATCGACCGCCTCGAGCGGCTCAACGCCGTTCTCGCGGCGGGGGAGCGGCGCTACGGGCCTGGGTTCGGCCCCGCGATCAACGAGGAGCTGGCGAAGGTGGGCGTCGGCGCGCTGCGGCAGATGGATGTCGTCTACGTGCGCGCTTCCGAGGACATCGGCGTGCTCGCGGCGGAGTACGTGCAATCGGCGGCATTCTCGAAGCGCGTGCGCGGCCTCATGGCCCGGGCGCTCAAGCGCGTCGCCGAGGGCGAGAGCGAGGCGGACCTCCTCTCGTACGTGCTCTTCGACGGCGAGTTCGCCGGGCGCCTCATCGAGATGGGCCGACGCGACGCGAAGCGAAGACACGACGCGCTCGCGGCCTTCTTCGCGAAGCGCTGCCCCCAGTAGGCGCGCGCTCGTCGCAGCAATTGCCCGAACGCGGGCCTCCGCTCATGGCGCCGCGGGCGGCCCGCCCTCGACGGCCACGGGCGTGACCTCGCCCTCGCGTCCCACGCGCATCGCCCAGACCGTGCCGTCGCGATCGGTCACGACGACGACGGCCACGCCGTCGCGCGAGAAGGCCTGGACACGCGCCGGGTCGACCCCGCCGTGCCTCGCGTCGGCGACGAGGACGCGGTCGCGCGCCGCAGCCAGGCCGTCGAGCGGCGCGAAGCGCGCGAGGATGCCCTCGAGCGGATGCGTGTCGATCGAGCTCGGGCGGCTCGCATGGCGGACCGCGAGGACACGGGAGCCGAGGGCGACCACGTCGCGATCGGGATCGGGGACGTCCCATGCGGCGCCGAGGTTTGCCTCGCCGCTCCGGCAGCCGTGGGGCGCGCAGGCAATCTGGCGAATCGTTCCGCGCGTGCCGCCGGCGTCGGAGCCGGCGAACCAGGTCAGCGTCATCTCGTCGTCGTCGCATGCAACCGAGGCGGGGCGGTCGGCCCGAGCCGACGCGACCGGTGCGGACCACGAGCCCTCGCCGTCGGCCTCGGCCCGGAAGACGGTGGTCGCCGCGTCGCCGGTCGTGACGCGTACGGCGAGCGTACGGTGCGCGCGACAGAGCGCGATGGAGTGCTCGCCGGGAGGCAGCGGTCCGAGATCGGCGATGGGGCCCATCGCGCCGTTGCCATCGAAGGGACGTGCGCGCAGGCGGTCGCCGTCGATCCAGACGACGGTGTCGCCGGAGATCGCCGTGGTGCTCGCGTCGCCGGGGATGGCGAGGGCGATCTCCTCGTCGGCATGGCGCAGCACCGAGGCGCCGTGAACGGGGGCGACGGTCACGACGGTGCCGTCGGCCCGCACGAAGGCGGGGAGCTTCCAGTCGTCGGCAATGCGTTCGCCGTCGTCCGCGCGCACGACGCCGGCCGGGACGTCCTGCGTGAAGAGGAGGCGGACGAGGGTCATCGGGGCCGCGTCGTCCTCCGCGACGGGGATGAGCTGGGCCTCGGGCGGGACGCCGCGCACCTCGGCGCAGCGTGCGTGCCCGAGGCCGGGCTCGAAGCGGCACGTCCACGGAGGGCGCGCGCCCCACGCGAGGCGAAGCCCGGTCCCGGGGATCGGATCCGGCGCTGCGGGGGAAGAGACAGCGGAGGCGCCCAGCGCGCCGATGGGTACGAGCGCGCGCCGCTCGATGTCGGCGAGGACCTCGGCGAGCGGCTTCGGATCCGTGGGCGCGGCGGCCGACGTGGAGGGGCGCGACGGGAGCGACGGCAGCGACGGGAGCCCGAGCACGGCCAGCGCGTCGGAGAGTTGATCGACGATGGCCGGCTCGACCCGCGCGGGATCGAGGGGATGTGCGAGCCGCGCCGTCAGGCTCACCGCGGACTGCGCGCGCTCGTCGCTCCGCGCGATCGAGACGACGAGCGGGAGGAGGTCCTCGACGTGACGCCGGCAGCGTACCGGCCAGTCGGGTTCGGCCTGGGGCTGCGCCGGAGGCGAGGCCGAAGACGAAGCCGAGCCAGCCGGAGCGCGCTCGACGAGCAAGCCCACGTCCACGGCGCGGATGTGCTCGGAGGGATGTCCCCCTGGCGGGACGACGCCTCCCGTGAGGCACGCCGTGTAGGACGCCCAGGCAGACGCGGCGGCCGAGCGGGTGACGCGCGCGTCGCAGGCGTCGTATCCGAAGCACGCGCCACCGAGGAGCACGCCGAGGAGCGCGACCGTGCCGGCAACCCTGACGATTCGCGCGCTGCCCCGCGCCGGCGAAACCGTGCTCACGCGCCGAGCGTATAGCACCCCGCGACGGCTCGCCTGCACTCGAGGACAGGTCGAATTACACTCGGAGACGGCGGCTAGCGGACAGAGCGGCCAGGAGCGAAAGGGGCGAAGCGACGAAAGGGCGAAGGAGCCGAATGGGCCGAATGGACAGGTTTCGTGAAGATCCTTACCGGGCTCGTGTTCGGTAGTGGTACGGTCTTCGTGGGGTTGTCTGCAAATGACAGGGGAGGCACAGACGTCGCTCAAGCGATTGCTGCTGGTGGATGACGAGCCGAGGAACCTGGGGGTCCTCGAGGGGCTGCTGGCGCCGCTCGGGCACAAGATCGTCCTGGCGGGGGACGGGCGCTCCGCGCTCGCCGAGTTCGACGCCCGACCGCCGGACCTCGTGCTCCTCGATCTCGTGATGCCGGGCTTCGACGGCATCGACGTCCTGACCCACATCCGCGCGCACGCCGGCGGCGACCACGTCCCGGTCATCCTCGTGACGGCGCACTCCGAGCGGGACCACCGCCTGCGCGGGCTCGAGGCCGGCGCCGACGAGTTCCTCGAGAAGCCCGTCGACGGGTCGATCCTGCTGACGCGCGTCCGGACGCTTCTCCAGCTCAAGGAGTCGCGCGACGGTCTCCGCCGCGCGAACACCGAGCTCGGGACGCGCAACGCCGCGCTCGAGCGCCTCCAGCGCGAGCAGCGCGAGCTCATGGCGTTCATCGTCCACGACCTGAAGACGCCCCTCTCGATTGTCTGGTCGAGCGTCGAGTTCGCACAGACCTCGCGCAACGGCGACGCGGTGAAGGACGCCCTCGAGGACGCCGCCGAGGGCACGCGCCGGCTGCGATCGATGATCGACGATCTCCTGATGGTGTCGCGGCTCGAGGAGTCGGCGTTCCCGCTCCATACCGAGCGCGTCCCGCTGTCGGAGCTCCTCGGCACGGTGGCGCGCGACTACCTGCGGCGCGCGCAGGAGCGGAAGGTCGATCTCCACGCCGCCGAGACGAAGCTCGCCATCAAGACGGACCGCACGCTCCTCCAGCGGGTCATCGAGAACATCCTCGACAACTCGCTCCGCTACACGCCCGCCCACGGCCAGGTCGACATCGCGGCCCGCGCAGGGCGCGAGGTCGAGATCGTCGTGTCGAACACGGGGCCCTCCATCCCGGAGGGCGACCGGCTGCGCATCTTCGAGAAGTTCGCGCGACTCGAGCAGACCGGGGTGGCGCGCGGCAACGCGGGCCTCGGGCTCTACTTCTGCAAGCGCGCGGTCGAGGCGATGGGAGGGCAGATCGACGTCGTGCAGACCCCCGAGTGGCCGACGTCGTTCGTCGTCCGACTCCCGGCGGCATGAGGGGCGCAGGTGAAGACGCGCACGCTCCTCGTGGTCGTCTTCGGGGTCCTGCTCGTCCTGGTCGTCGGGCGCGCCGTCTGGTCGTATGCGTCGTTCACCGGGTTGCTCGCCGAGTACAACGCGCTCCTCGTCGAGGAGGATCGCGCGGATCGCGCCGCCGGACGCGTCGCGACGATCGCGGTGGACATGGAGACGGGCGTCCGCGGGTGGCTCGTGACGCGCGATCGAGAGTTCCTCGATCCATACGATGCGGCGCAGCGCGACGCGCCCCAGGCGATGACGGAGCTCGAGCAGGCGGACGGCCCGGACCGCGAGCTCGTCGCGAAGCTCCGGGGACAGCTGGACGAGTGGTCGCGGACGGTGGGCGAGCCCCTCGCCGACCCGGGGGTCTTCGGGCGCCCGGACGCAGAGCTCGTCCGCGTGAACCGCGACGGCAAGGTGAAGATGGACGCCATCCGCGCGACCATCGGCGCGATCCGCGCGTCGCTCGCGTCGCGCAGGGCCGCGTCCGCCGGCATCCTCGACGGGTACCGGAGCCGGACCCTCGACGGCACGATCTCGCTGGCGCTCGTGCTCGCGGCCTTCCTCGTCGGTGCCGGGCTGCTCACGGTGCGCGTGGTCGAGCGGCCGCTGGGCCGGCTCACCGCGTTCGCGGAGCGGGCGGCGAAGGGCGAGCTCGGCTCGATCGACGCGGGCGGCGTCCACGAGGTGCGGACGCTGGGCACCGCGATGAGCGACATGTCGCGCAAGCTGGCCGAGGAGCGCGAGCGGGATCGGCAGTTCACCGCGCTCGTCTCCGCGCTCTCGGCAGGCGGAAACGTGGCGACCATCGCGGCGGCGTCGCTCCGGCGGCTCATGGCCGATCACGGCGCCGCCGGTGGCGTCCTGTGGGTGGCAGACGACGACCGGACCCCGCTGCGCCTGGGGGCGTCCCACGGGTTCGACGTGACGTCGCTTCCCGCGCAGGGAGACGCGGCGGCCCGCGACGTGCGCGCGAGCGGCGAAGCGCTCACGCTCGACGACCTCTCCGCCGACGGGCCCCACGTCATGCGCACCGCCCTCGTGGACGCGGTGCCGCGCTCGTTGCTCGTCGCGCCGGTCGTCGCGGGATCGCAGACCGTAGGCGTCCTCGAGCTGGCGGGCACGCTGCCGGCGGCGCGGCGCGACGACCTGCGTCGCAGCCTCGAGCGCATCGGCGTCGCTCTCCA
The DNA here is from genome assembly GCA_036490515.1 of Polyangiaceae bacterium. Classification (GTDB taxonomy): domain Bacteria; phylum Myxococcota_A; class Polyangia; order Polyangiales; family Polyangiaceae; genus Palsa-1150. Next base: position 89,138 of record DASXDU010000037.1, on the reverse strand, counting down.
GAACGCCGTGGCGACGGAGCGGGTGGGATCCCTGAGTCGTGAGGTGAACGCATCCAACGAGCGGCTCCAGGCGCAGAACGAGGAGCTCCGCGCGCAAGAAGAGGAGCTCCGCGCCCAGGGGGAGGAGCTCGTGGCGCAGCAAGGCCAGCTCGTCGAGCGCAACGCGGAGCTCGCGCGGGCCTCACGCATGAAGAGCGACTTCCTCTCGAGCATGTCGCACGAGCTGCGCACGCCGCTCAACGCGGTGATCGGCTTCGCCGACGTTCTCCTCTCCGGCACCTACGGGCCCGTCGCGCCCGAGCAGCGCGCCGCCGTCACCGACATCCACGCCGCCGGGAGGCAGCTCCTCACGCTGGTGAACGACATCCTCGACCTTTCGAAGATCGAGGCGGGCCGGCTCGAGGTCCGTCCCGAGCGCGTGGACCTCGCGCACCCCGCGGTCGAAGCATGCTCCCTCCTCGAGTCGCTCGCCGCGCGCAAGGGCGTCTCCCTCGACGACACGATCCCGGCCGGCGCCCTCTTCTGCGTCGCGGACGGAGACCGCGTCCGGCAGGTGATCGTGAACCTCCTCTCGAACGCCGTGAAGTTCACCCCGCGGGGTGGCAAGGTCACGCTCTCGGCGCGGGTCGAGCGCGACCGCGTTCGCGTCGAGGTCGCCGACACGGGCGTAGGAATCGCTGCGACCGACGCCTCGCTCCTCTTCCAGCCGTTCTCGCAGGTGGATCGGGGCGCCGCGGCGGGGGGAACGGGGCTCGGGCTGTCGATCTGCAAGCGTCTGATCGAGCTGATGGGCGGCGAAATCGGGTTCACGAGCGAGCCGGGACGGGGCTCGGTGTTCTTCTTCACGCTGCCCGTGGCGTCGGGCGCCGGCGCCCCTCTCCGGCCGCCCGCTCCAGAGCCCGCGCGCCACCTCGAGCATGCGGCTCGGGGGACCGTGGTCGTCGTCGAGGACGAGCCCACCGACGCGCGCGTCACGGAAGAGGTGCTGGCGGGCGGCGGGTACCAGGTGCGCGCGGTTCGCACGGGCGAGGAGGCGCTCGACCTGCTCGAGACCGTGAAGCCCGAGGTCGTCGTCGTCGATCTGGGGCTACCGGGGATGTCGGGGTTCGCGCTCGTGCAGCGGGTGCGCGAGAAGCTCGATGGCGCCGTCGCCATCGTGGTGCTCACGGCGCGTGACCTGACGACGGACGAGCGCACGCGGCTGGACGCGAGCGTCGATCTCGTGGCGCAGAAGGGGATGATGACGGGAGGCGGGTTCCTCGACGCGATCGGGAGCCTCCGCGGGCGGACGAAGCGCGATCGAGTGACGGGTGGCGGTCGCGTGCTCGTCGTCGACGACAGCGAGGTGAACCGGCGCGTGGTGAAGGCCGTGCTCTCGCCGGCGGGCTACGACGTCGTCGAAGCGCCCGACGCGGCCGCCGGGCTCGCGATCGCGCGCGAGCAGCCTCCGCGCATCGTGCTGATGGACATCCGGATGCCGGGGATGGACGGCCTCGAGGCGACGCGTGAGCTCGCAGCCGACCCGCGCACGAGGGGTATCCCGGTGGTGGCGGTGAGCGCGCAGGCCATGGCCGGCGACCGGGATCGCGCGCTCGCGGCAGGGTGCGTCGCCTACGTGGCGAAGCCCATCGGCCGGCAGGAGCTGCTCGACGTCGTGAGCGCGGCGATCCGTCGCCACCCGTCGCCGCTCCCCGCGGGGGCGGCTGCCACTGCCGCTGCCGCTGCCGCTCAAGAAACGACGTAGATCGAGAGGCCCTCGGCGAGGGGGGTCAGCTCCTCCGCCGCGCCGCGCGGCATCTCGCTCTTGCCGAGCACGAGCAGCCCTCCGGGGGCGCACGCCTTGATGATCCGCGCGGTGACGGTTCGCTGCGCCTCCGTCCCGAGGTAGATGAGGAGGTTACGGCACGAGACGACGTCGAAGGACGCGAGGACCGCGGCGCGGGGCGCGGGGTTCTCCGACGCGAGGACGTCGTGCTGCGACGCCGTGACGACGCGCCGGACCTCGGCCGCGACCTCGTACCCTTCCTCGGTGCGCGCGAGCCATCGCGCAGCGAGGTCGTCGGGGACCTCGGCGATGGCCGTGGGAGAGACGACCCCGCGCCCGAGCGCGGCGAGCGCAGCGGGGTCGACGTCGCTCGCGAGGACGCTCACCTGCATGCCGCTGGGCGCCGCCGCCTCGAGCATGCACATCGCCAGGGAGAACGGCTCTTCCCCGGTGGAGCACCCCGCGACCCAGGCGCGCACGGCGCGCGCGCCGCGAGCCGCACGCTCGGCGAAGAGCCGCGGAAACCCCGTCGACCGGAGCGCGTCGAACGTCGCACGGTCGCGGAACATCCACGTCGTCTTGATGAGGAGCGCATCCACGAGCGCGTCCAGCTCGTCGGGATCGCGGGCCAGTCGCTCGCCGTACGCGGCGAGATCGGCGACACCCAGGGCGGCGATACGCTGCGCGATGCGGCGCAAGATGGTGGGCGGCTTGTAGGACTGGAAGTCGATACCGGTGCGTGCGTGCACGAGCGCGAGCACCCGGCGGAGCGACTCGTCGTCCGTGAGGACCCTCGCCACCCCGCCAACGATAACCACATGCCGCCGAGCACGCGGGACCGTTCGACCTGGAACTTGCTTTCCTGCCGGCCCGGAGCATTCTCGGCGCGCCATGCAGCGCGCGGTCGTGGCGGTCGTCCTCCTCTTGTCGGCTTCGGCCTGCGTGGAGCACCGACCGGACGGTGAACATCCACCCCTCGCCGCCTCGATCGTCGTCCCCGCTGCCGCGGCCGCCACCAGTACGGCGTCGGGCCTCGCATCATCACCGGCCGCGGTCGCGTCGTCTTCGGGTGGCGCGGCGGTCGCCCCGCCCGAGCCGGCGCGTGGCTTCCGCGTACGCGTCCGGTCCGTTCCCATCCACGCCGATGCCACCCTTCGCGGCAAGCCCATCGGGGCCCTCGTGGCAGGCGACGTCGTCGCCGGCCGCGACGAGCCTCCGCAGGCAGCGCCGGGCTGCAGCTCCGTCCGCGCCATAGCGCCGCGCGGGTGGATCTGTACGGACGGCGACGCCGTGACGGAGGACGCTGCCGACCCGGTCTGGCTCGCCCTCCGCGCGCACGCGCCCGACTTCACGTCGCCCTGGCCATTCTTCTACGGCGAGTCGCGCGGGGCGCGCCGCCACCGGACCCTCTCCGGCGTGAACGACCCCACGTGGCCCGCTGCGCTGCTCGATCCGCACGCGACCATCGCCGCGCGCTCGACGGTCGCGTGGACCGACGAGGTCGACGCCGACGGCACGTCGTGGCTCCGCGCGAGCGACATGAGCTACGTGCGCAAGGATCGTGTCGTGCCCTTCGACCGAGTGCCCTTCGAGGGGATCGTCCTCGGCAAGGACGTAGAGCTTCCGATCGCGTTCTTCAGGCGCGCCGCACACGCGAAGTACCGGCGCGACGGGGCGGGCCGCCTGGTCGCGACGACGGAGGTGTGGCCGCGACTCGGTCACGTCGCCCTCACCGGACGCACGGAGAAGCACGGTCACGTCGTCTTCTGGGAGACGCGCGAGGACGGTGTCTGGATCGACGCGCGCGACGCCGCGGTAGTCGCCCCCGAAGGCGTCCTGCCGGAAGGCCCGCACCCGACGTGGATCGAGGTCGCTGCGCTCCAGGGCTGGCTGGTGGCGTACGAGGAGGACACGCCGGTCTTCGCCACGATGATCTCCGCGGGCAAGCTGGGCGCGGCGCGCCCGGATCCGGACCACGAGCCGCATCAGCCGGCCGCGACGACGCCCCTGGGGACGTACCGCGTGAAGGAAAAGCTCCTCACGGCGACGCTGCAGAGCGATCTCGACGACGGGACGGAGTTCGTGCACGCCGAGGTCCCCTGGAGCCAGCGGTTCTACGACAAGTACCTGCTCCACACGGCGTACTGGCACGACGCCTGGGGGGAGGGCCACAGCGGGGGCTGCGTGAACCTCTCGCCGAGGGACGCCCGATGGCTTTTTGCGTGGACCGATCCCAAGGTGCCCCCGGGATGGCACTCGGTGCGAGCACAAGACGGCGACGCGAAGCCCGCCACCATCGTCGTCATTCACCCGTGAGGGGCGCGCGCGTGAGGAGACGCCCGGCAGCCACCCGTCGAGGTGACGCTCAGCCGTTCTTGGTCACGCGCGTGAGGTCGGGGGAGGACGCGACGCCCTTCGTGCGCTTCGCGATCTGGCGTACGAGCTCGCCGATCAGGGCGGCCGCGATGACCGGCTTGCTGAGGAACGCGTCGCAACCCGCCCCGAGCGCGAGCAGCTCGAACTTCTTGGACGTGAGGGCCGTCAGCGCGACGATGGCGACGTCGTGGGTGCGGTCGTCGCTGCGCAAACGCCGCGCGACCTTGAAACCGTCGACCCCCGGAATCATGAGGTCGAGCACGAGCGCATGGGGCCCGAACTGGAGCGCCTTCTCGACGGCCGTGGCGCCGTCGGCTGCTTCGAGGACCATGAAGCCAGCAGCCGCGAGCTCGGCCGCGTAGAGCTCGCGCAGAGAGTCCTCGTCCTCGACGATGAGTACGAGCGGCCCACGCGGACGGATGCCCGAATAGGGACGGCGCGGCGGATAGGAGGGGGGCCCTTCCATCGGCGTTCTCGCAGTATGACTCAGCTACGGCTGACTTCCAGGGGGTTGAGCTGGGGGCGAGCCGGCGGGGAGGGCCGCAGGAGCATTCCCGGCGGGATTCTTGAGGATGTGGTCGGGGTCGCCGAGGAACTCGAAGTGCATCGTGTCACGCAGGACGTCGTGGCCGAGCCAGTAAAAGCCGAACTTCTCGAAGGAGTGGACCCAGCACTCGGGCATCGCCATGCGGTCGTACTCCGTCTTCGCGGGCCGCTTGCACCGGGGGGCGTCGTTCCACGGCGGGACGCATCCGCAGCAGGTGTTGATGGACGGGTCGACGTCGATCGCGATCCCGTAGATGTGGTTCGTCACCTCGCCGCCCCGGTACGTGTTCTTGAAGCGGATGCCGGCCAGCGCATGAGCCGTATACGGGTGATCGGCGCACGACTGCTTGATGTCCTCCTCGACGCACGCCAGGGCGGGCGCCACCTTGCGGTGCATGCGCACGGGCAACCCCATGAAGGTCGTGTCGACGACCGAGGCGCTCGGGGGCCGAGCGTCCGGCCCCGGGCGCCCGAAGGGCCGGAACCACCCGTAGTGGTCCGTCCGCCACTGGATGGCGCGCTGGTTACCGTCTCTCTCCTTGAGGAAGTTGCTGCGGATGAGGAAGTCCTGGGGCGACTGCTCGTTGCAGGCGCTCGTGGAGGCGGGCGGCGGCGTTGTGGCGGCGGGCTGGGGCGATCCTGCGGTGGATGACTCCGCCGGCGGCGGGACGGGTGTGGCGGGCGCGGCGTCCACTTCGCCCACGACGGCGGACGGGGGAGGCGCCGGGGGCGGTGCGGGTGAGGGAGTCTGCGGCGGGCTGGCAGCCGCGCACGCTGCGAGCGCACCGAAAAGGACAAAAATGGTCGCCAGCGTTCGCATCGACCCGCGGCGTACCACACGACCAGCGGTCTCGGCGAATTGCTGGCCCGCCCTTCGCTATGAGGTCGGGCGATGTCCCAGATGTCCCGGACGCAGTTGGTGGAAGGCTGGGAGATCCCGCGCGCGGGAGATCTCATCGCGGGCAAGTACGTCGTCGACGGCAAGTGCGGACGAGGCGGCCTCGCGGTGGTCCTCTCCGCGACGCACCCGCAGCTCGATCAGCGCGTGGCCATCAAGCTGCTGCTCCCGCACTGGGCCGACAACCCGGCGGTAGTCGAGCGGTTCCTGCGAGAGGGCCGAGCTGCGACCCACGTGAAGAGCGAGCACGTCGTTCGCGTCTTCGACGTGGGTCGCCTCGAGGGAGGCGCCCCGTACCTCGTGCTCGAGTACCTCGAGGGGTGCACCCTCGAGGAGATCCTCGTGCGAAACGGCCCCGTGCCGGTCCCCACGGCCGTCGAGTGGGTGCTGCAGGCTGCCGAGGCGATCGGCGAGGCGCACACCTACGGCATCGTTCACCGCGACCTCAAGCCGGCGAACCTGTTTCTCACCGCTCGGGCCGACGGCAGCCCCTGCGTCAAGGTGATCGACTTCGGCCTCTCGAAGCTCACCGATCCGCAGTTCACCGGCGCGAACCCGGGCATCACGCGGCCCAACGACATCATGGGTTCGCCGCGCTACATGGCGCCCGAGCAGCTCTGCGCCTCGCGCGACGTCGACGCGCGAGCCGACCTGTGGGCGATGGGCGTGGTGCTCTACGAGCTGCTCACGGGAAGGCCGCCGTTCGACGGCCTCACGAGCGTTGCCGTCTGTACGGACGTCATGCTGCGCGAGCCTGCACCGCCGTCGTCCCTCCGTCAGGGCATCCCGCCCGAAGTCGACGCCATCGTCCTCCGCTGCCTTCGCAAGAACAAGGACCAGCGCTTTGCGCACGTGGCGGAGCTCGCGCGCGCGCTCGCTCCGTTCGGACCGCCCTCTGCACGCACGTCGTCGGAGCGGATCATCCGCACGCTGGAGGGGCGCGGCTCGGCGTCGTGGCCCCCCATTCCGTCTCCCGAGCCGCTTCGGGCCATCGCGGAGGCGCCCGCGCCGAGCGGGCCGTCGCTCGGCGGCCGCGTCATCCCCTACGACCATCCGGCTTCGCCGCGCGTCGTCTTCGGCTCGCTCCTCATGCTGGCGAGCATGGGCGGGGCGCTCCTCATGTGGATGTACCTGGCCACGCACCCCGCCCTGGTGGCGCAGGCCTCCCAGCTCCGGGCGGGCGCCGGCCTCACCGCTCCGCAGGGAACGGCGCAGGTGCTCGTCGCCCCTGGACTCGCGGTGCCCGAGCATGCGTCCGTCCAGCCCCGCTGACCTTTTCGACTGGTCGGCGCCGGCGCGCACCCGGATCGAACAGGATCCAAGCGCGCCCCGCGGACCCCTGGAAATCGAGGAAGTTCGTGGTGGTCCGGCCCTTGCTCCTCGACAGGTCGCCATGACGAGCCTCACCCCCACGCTGCTCGATCCGTTCGAAGTCGCAGGTGGAGGCGTTCCGCGAGGGCGCCTGCCAAGCTTTGTCGACCAGGCCACCGAATGGTTCGACCGCGCGAGCCTTCCGCTGTTCGAGCTCGTGTCCCGCGTGGTCGAGGAGATCACCGAGTCGCCGCCGTGGACCCCGGAGCCGGTGGACCGGCGGTGGCGCGCACGGGGCTGGTCGAACGACGAGTAGACTGGACGACGGACCCCGAGCGCCGGTACGACCTCGGGATGGTCCTCGACGCTCGCCTGGCCAAGCTCGCACACGGACAGAGCGCTCGAGACGCGGCGCTCGCGTTCGCGCGATCGCGTACGGAGAAGGTCGCCGCCGCGGAGCGCGCGCGCGCCGACGAGTTCGAGGCCATCCTCGAGGCGATGTTCCTCATGGCGGCGGTGGACGGCGAGGTCGCGAAGGACGAAGTCGGCCAGCTCGCCGCGAGCGTCCAGGCGATCGTAGACACCACGGGAGGCCGCTTCCAACTCGACCTGGGCCCCACGCTCGACGAGCTGGCGGCGCGCCTCGCCCGCGAGGGCTGGAAGGGCCGCCTCGACACGCTCGCCCGGCGCCTGCCCTCCCCCGAGTCCCGCGCCTTCGCGCTGCGCCTCGCCGCGGCGGTCGCGTTCGTGGACGACAACGTCGTGCACGCCGAGGCGGCCGCAATCGACGCGATGGCGGCGGCGCTGGCCATCCCGCCCGACGAGTCACAGCGCATCTTGACCGAGGTCCACGAGGAGCTCTTCGGAGGCTGACCCATGCCCTGGTTGATCAAGAGCGAACCGAGCGCCTACTCCTTCGAGCAGCTCGTCGCGGACCAGAGCACCGCCTGGACCGGCGTGCGGAACTTCACGGCGCGCAACAACCTTCGCGCGATGAAGAAGGGCGACGTTTGCCTCTTCTACCACTCGAACGAAGGCAAGGCCGTCGTCGGCACGGCGCGCGTCGCAAAGGAGGGGTACGCGGATCCCACGCAGACGCAAGGCGAGGACTGGACGGCGGTCGACATCGCTGCCGGAAAGCGGCTCCCCCGCCCCGTCACGCTCGACGAGATGCGGTCACATCCGCTGCTGGGCAAGATGGTGCTCTTTCGCCAGGGGCGGCTCTCCGTCGTCCCCGTGACCGAGGAGGAGCTCGCGGCGGTGACGGCGCTCGCGAAGAAGAAGGTGTGAGGCGAGTCAGGGAGCGCTCGCGAGCGCGGCGCGCTGCGGATCGACGTCGTCGAGGCGCCTCCCGCCGAGCCGCTCGACGTGGGCAGGGGCGGCGCGGCGCCCGTCGAGGTGGAACGCGCGCGCGACGCGGTCGGGCAGCGGGCGTACGCTGTCGCCCTGGTAGCAGCGCTCGTCGACGAGATCGGCGCGCTTCCCTGCGGAGCGACCCCCGAGCTGGTGGCTCCACACGTCGCTGTAGAAGGTGGGCCGCTGGGGGTCGAGCGCGAGGATCTCCGCGCGCGACAGCTCGATCTGACGCTCGCTCCGATCGTCGACGAATGCGCGATCGATCGAGAGCCGACCCACGGCGTCCCGCCGGTACACGATCGTGACCCCTTCGACGTCGCCGGCGCCGTAGAGCGCGCGCTGCAGGCCCGGGGCGACGAGGAGGGCACGCGAGTAGACCATGTCGACCGCGAGGGCAGGGACCACGGTCCACGTGAGCCAGTTGTTTCCCCAGGGCCGCTCTTCCGAGAAGAACGCGAAGTATCCGACGTGGACCGTGCCGTCGGCCGCCTGCGTGGCGCGGTAGTAGAGGACGTCGCCGAGACGGCCGGCGCTCGCCACCGCGGAGCCGATGCACACGCTCTGGCCCTCGATCGCGGCCTGCGCCTCGGTGCGAGGGCCGCGTGGCCCGGGATCTGCGGGGAGCGTTCCGCGGCTACCGCGGACTGCCATCGCCGCGAACGCCACGAGGCCGAGGGCGAGGCGTGTGGAGCGACGATCTCGCAGTGCGCGGGAGAAGTGGCCCATCGTAAGCGCGCGGGACGATACAGGTCCGCCCTTCCTCGTTTCGAGCAGAGCCATGCGATTCGTGAGCGACCGTGCGCGCGAGTGCGCTCTGGTGTGCCGCGTACGGGCACGGCTCATCCGCGTCGCTCCGAGGGCATGCGTGCGTGTACCCTGCGCCAACTCTTTCACGAGGGGTCGTGCAGTTACCCGAGGAACAGGTCGAGCCCGAAGGACACGCCCGCGCATTCCGGGACGCGATCGACTCCGAGCGCGAGCGCGCCGGGCGCCTCGCTTCGGTGGTGCGGCTCGTCGCGTGTCTCTTCGGCATCCCGGTGTCGTACGCCGTGGGGCGCGCACAACCGATCCTCGCGCTCCTCGCGGCATACGCCCTCGGCGGTGCCGTGTTGCTGGTCGTCATCCGGCACAGTGAGCGCGTCCGCCGCTGGTCCTGGGTCGGCATCCTCGTCCTCGACGTGCCTTTCGTGCTCGTGAGCCGTCTTCAGTACTTCGCGTACGGGAGCGATCCCGCCGTCCAGGCGGGGCTCCTCGTCGCGTTCTCCATGCTGCTCGTCGTCGCTGCCTCGGTGACCCTGCACCGCGTGGCGGTCGTCGGAACCGCCGTCGTCGCGGCCGTCGTGTGCGGCGGCGTGATGAGTCGCCTCGGCGGAGCGACTCACGTGAGCCAGATGCTCCTGGTCCTCGCGACCGGCGCCTCCGTGCTCGTATACGTCGAGACCCGGTCCATGCGGCTCATCCGCCGCTTCGCGGCCGAGCAGGTCCGACGCGACCGCCTCGAACGGTACTTCTCCCCGGGCGTCGCGGCACGCCTCATGAACCAGACCAGCGCCTCGGGACAGGGCGATCACCGCGAGGTGAGCGTGCTCTTCGCCGACATCCGCGACTTCACGGCGATGTCGGCGTCGATGGAGGGCGGTGCGATCATGAAGATGATCGACGAGTACCTGCGCGCGATGGCGACCGTCGTCTTCTCGCATGGCGGCACGCTCGACAAGTTCCTCGGGGACGGGCTGCTCGCGTACTTCGGTGCTCCGGTGGTACAGCGCGACCATGCGCGCCGCGCCGTCGCTTGCGCGCTCGACATGCAACAGGCTCTCCGTGAGCTCAACGAACGGCGCGCCGGACGCGGGCAGCGTCCCTTGGTCGCGGGCCACGGCATCCACTCGGGACGCGTCGTGGTGGGTACCATCGGGACGGACCAGCGCCGGGAGTTCACGGTCATCGGCGACCCGGTCAACGTGGCCTCGCGCGTCGAGGGCCTCACGAAGCAGCTCGCCGAACCGATCCTCGTCTCGGCCGAGACGCGCGACGCGGCAGGCGAAGGCTTCGCGTGGCGCGCGATGCCACCGATGGAAGTGAAGGGAAAGAAGGACCCGCTGCGCACCTTCGTTCCCTCGCGGCCGGAGTGATCGTCCGACCCACATCCATCCAGCCTGCACGTACTGCTACGACCCGCGCGGCAGGCCCGCGACGAAATCGTTGGGCCCCGTGCGCTTTCGGGCGCGCGCCGCTGGCCACGGCCCGCTCCGGAGGTCATGCATGAAGGGAAGGAGGCGCGATGAGACGCGTTGCTTCCGGGGTGATCGTTGCAGCCGTGGTGGGTGCTTTCGCCGCGTGCAGTGGGAGCTCCCAGACCAACCCGTGGGAGAGCGGTACCGGGTCGTCGTCGGGCGCCGCCACCGGGAGCTCGTCGGGCTCGTCGGGGGCGGGAAGCGGCGGATCGACGAGCGGCTCCGGAGGGAGCACGAGCGGAGGGTCGAGCAGCTCGACGGGCGGGTCGGGATCCGGCGCAGGCTCGAGTGGCAGCACGAGTGGCAGCACGAGCGGGAGCGGGAGCAGCTCCGGCGGATCGACGAGCGGGTCGGGATCGAGCAGCGGCAGCGGCTCGGGGTCGAGCACCAGCAGCAGTGGAGGCAGTAGCGGAAGCGGTAGCAGCTCGGGCAGCGCGGACGCCGGCGACACGCTTGCCGCGGCCCGCGCGCAGTGCGTGCAGATCATCAACCAGTACCGCGCCACACTGTCGCCCCCGTCGCCCGCCCTGACGGAGGCGAGCGCGAGCGACGAGTCCTGCGTCGACGGACAGGCCCAGGCGGACTTCACGGCCAACACGCCGCACTCCGCCTTCGGTCAATGCCAGGAGTACGCGCAGGACGAGTGCCCCGGGTGGCCGGGACCGCCCAGCGACATCAACACGAAGTGCCTCCAGCAGATGTGGGCCGAGGGGCCGCCCCCTGCCGGTCAGGACAACCACTGGCTGAACATGTCGAACGTGCAATACACGAAGGTCGCCTGCGGCTACTACGAGGACCCCCAGGGCACATGGTGGGCAACGCAGGACTTCTGGTGAAGGGCGCCAGGAGCGACATGCGAGGGACGCTCTACGCAAGGATCCGTTTCTCCGCGATCGGCGTCGCCGGGGCGGTGGGTGTGGCGGCGTGCAGCGGCAGCTCCGGGGGGGACGGCGGGGCCGGCTCTGCGTCGCTCAGCGGAACGGTGAACGGCGCGACCTTCTCGGTGGCCTCCGAGGTAGCGGCGCTCGACGCCGCGAGCACGACGTGTTCCGCCGGCGGCACCAGTGGCGACGACGGGGGCGCCGGGTCCTGTACGAGCACGGGCCAGGAGGTCGTCGTCATTCTCACGAACCGGTCCGACGCGACGTGCTCCGCCGCTCAGACCCAGCTGGCGTCGGGCAACGAGGCCGCGTTCGCGAACTTCGCGGAGCTCGAGCTGCTGGTCGCGAACGTCACGGCGGACGTTGCAGCAGGCACCTACGACGTGGTCAACGCCGGGAGCACTGCAACCGAGGGGTCCTTGGCGAAGTACGGGACGACCGACGCCTCGTGCGCCTCCTCGGCGACCGCCCAAGCCAGTGGCGGAAGCGTCACCCTGACGGCGGTGAGCGCGTCGCGCGTGACCGGCTCGTACCAGCTGACGTTCGGGACGGAGGGCTCGTTCAGCGGTTCGTTCGACGTGCCGATCTGCAACCTGCCGGACGCGGGCGGAAACGGCGCCGACGCTGGGGCTCCCGCCTGCTTGCCGTGAGTGCGACGGCCGCGGGGCGGGGCGCTCTCTTCATCAGGGGAGCCCCGCAGTGCTCCGGAGGAGACCGAGGTCGAACGTCGCGAGAGGCACCTTGATCGCGCGGTAGGTCGTGTTCCCGTCGGTGAATGCCACGTCGAGGAGATCGTTGCCCGAACCGTCGACCTCCGTGAACGCGGCGTCGGAAGCGAGACCCCAGCCCACCACTCGCGAACCGTCCGCGGAGATGCGGAAGCTGCCCATCGCCGTGCTCGGCGCGGGGCCCTCGTATTTCCACTCCACGGTCCCCGTCCCGGGGGTGGTGCCACCGTCCGGACATCCTCCGTCGCCCAGGCTCCCCCCATCGCCGGCGCCCACGGCGACGTCGTAGACGACCGCGCGCGCCGCGGCGGGCAACCCTGGCACCTCGTCGTCGAAGAGGGAGATCTGGCCGGATCCGCCACACTCCGGCGACCAGTCCGGCTGGAGTCGCGCGTCGTGCTGGAGCGCGAAAGGGTCGGCGACGGAGACGTACGTCGCCCCGTCCTTGCTGGCGCTCGCCCCCCCCATCTTCCAGAGGACCCGCCCGGTGGAGCGCTCGACGTAGAAGACCGAGTCCATCTCGCGCGCCGAGACGAGGAGATTGCCGCTGCTCGGGTCGACGTCGATCGAGTTGCAGTGAAAGGGGTCGAGGACGACCGTCGTGCCCGCAGGACCGTATGGCGCCAGCTCCGGTGCGACCGAGTCTGCGACGGCGTCGAAGTGATCGGTGGCGGTCCACGTCCAGACGACGCTCCCGTCGGGACGAAATTCGACGAGGTCACACGCCATGATCGTCTGCGGGCCGCTCATCGTCTCGACGCCACCTTCGGGGAGAGGCACCTGCATCCCCGTCACGTCAATGCCGGGCTGGAGGGGCGTCGAGATGACGAGGTAGTCGCCGTTCGCGAGGAGGCGAAGCTCGTGCAGGTCCGTGTTCAATCCGTTCGGCGCGATCCTCGTGGTCGCCAGTGGGCTCAGCTGATGAAGCTCGAACGCGGTCGGCTCGTCGACCAGGGAGTCGAAGGTGAGCGCCCCGGGTACGACGGCGTCGACGTCGAAGACGCACCAGCCGTCGACGGCCTGCGCCGGCGTGTACCATACGGGGACGCCGTTGCCGTCGAGCACCATCGCGTAGCATCCGCTCGTCGTCGGCAGCGCGGTACCGACGAGGTAGTACCCGGGCGGCGGGGTCCCGGCTGCGGGGTGAGGCGTCCACGCAATCTGCGGAAAATCGTGCGGCAGGCAGCGGACCCAGTACTCCTCGGTGCCGGCGGGGTTCGTGGCAGCGGCCACGACGGCCTGGTTCTCGTTCACCTGCACGGTCAACGACTGCGACGGGAGCGAGGGCGAGGGAACGGGCTGCACGAGCAAGCTCTCGGAGCCCGTCGCCGCCGTCACGGCGATCGTGAACAGGTTCGGACCTGCCGCGCAGCGCACGGCGTAATCGTGGATCGAAGGCGAGAACGGCGGTGTGAGCTCGACCGCCACCGGGCCACCCTGGGCGGGGGACGACACGGCAAGCAGGGCGAGGGCAGGCGCGGTGGTGCCGCCGTCGAAGGTGGCCGCCGAATCGTCGGGCGCGTCCGCCGAAGCATCGCGCCCGCCATCCCCGGCGGCTGTCGTGCCGTCACCGGCAATCCCGCCGTCGGCGCTCGCCTCGGTCACCGGCAACCGGCCTGCGTCGCTGGACGCCCGGTCGGAAGCCCCCGAGCAGGCGAGAAGCCAAATGGCCGCGAAGACCACGGCGAACACGACGAGGGCCACACCCCGCTCGGGTCTCACGTCTCGCACGGCTCGTCCGCCACGTGCCATCACTCGTCGGCCGCCCCCGGTGTTCGCGTGTCCTCGTCGTCGGCGCACGGCCCTGCGTCGGTCCGCCCGTCCTGGGGCCATTCTCCGGGCTCGCGCTCGTAGAGCCACCACTCGCGTTCCTGGTCGACGCGCCGCCAGCGCGGGCCGGGAGGACGGCTTCTCATGACGTCTTTCCGAGCGCGAACGAGCAAGTAGTCGGCGGTCGGCCCGTCGTAGGCGTTGCGGAAGGTGCACGGCGCCAGCGTCCAGAAGAGCGGGCGACGCGGGTCGTCGACCTCCACCCGATCCCGGATCGGCCAGTGCCTGATGCGGGTGAACGACATCTGCGCCTCTCCTCCGTTCCGCGCGACGTGGTAGGAGCCGAGAAAGACCCAGGGCGGCCAGTGCGTGTGCCGGGAGGTCAGATGGACCGGCAGGGTCAGAACGCGGGCATCGGCCGGGATGCGGTCGACGAGGCGGCCCACGTCCCCTAGCTCCTCGTTCTGCACCCGGCGCACCTCGACGATCGAGTCTGCCACGCCGGCGAGATGGCCGACGAGGAGGGCGACGAACGCCGCGGTTCCGACGACGCCCGGCCGCGGCGCGAGCACGAGCGGCGCGAAGAGCACTACGTAGGTGGCCATGCGAACGTCGAGCATGACCGCAGGACCAATGTTGTACGGGAGCACGGCGTACGCCAGGACCGCGACGAGCAGCGGTGCCCACGCGGCGCGGGCGAGCCTCCTCTCCTGGGGAGGCCTTCCCCGCTGAAGGGCGATGGCGACGAGGGCCAGCGACATGACGACGGCGCACGCCTCGTCGACGTGCGACCGCCAGATGTCGTGAGCCCAGAGGGGCAGCTGCTGAGCGAGCATCTTCGTCGAGGCCCACGCGATCTGGGAGGTCTCCGGCCCCGCTGCCTGCGCGGCGCCGGGCATGACGAGGCTGCCCCGGAGGGCCCACCCGAACATGAGGGCCACGCTCGGCATGAGCCACGCGAGCGCGCGCGCGATGGCGGCAGGGCGGCGGAGGAGCACCATCGAAAGGAGGACCGCAGAGCCGAGGAACACCAGGTACGCGCTGAGATGCAGGCTGAAGAGGATGCACGCCAGGGCTGCGATCCCGAGAGCGCGTCGGCGCAGCGGCGCGCGGGCCTGGCGCACGAACGTGGCGATGCCCCACGTCGCGACGGGGACTGCAGCGACGTACGGGGCGAACCCCATCATGAGCGGAGCCGACCAGAAGGCCGGGGCGGCGAAGAGCGCGAGCCGCTCGTCGCGCGCCAAGGCGCGCAACAGCGAACGCAGCGAATAGGGGAATGCGACGGCGGCAGCGCTCAGGATGAGGCGATTGGCGGTCTCGGCGCCGCCGACGACGACCGCGAGGAGGGCGCCGGCAGCGTGGTAGACGAAGTACTGGCTGTCGCCGACGTTGAGCGCGTAGCGCTGCCGGAGGCCGAGCGCCGGGTCCCACCAATGCCGCAGGATGCCGATGGCCGCCACGTGCTGCGGGAGATCGGCGAACGGCAGGAACCGGGTGCACCAGAGCGGGACGGCACTCGCGACGCCCGCGATGAGGAGCGCCGCACGCCACGCCCGCCGACGACCCGCGTCCGTCACCAGGCGCTCACAGAGGCTGGTCGAGGCGCAGCACGTGGTACCCCTCGCCGGGGCGCGCCACCTCGAGGACGAGAGCGATCGGCCCCGCAGCCTGGTAGTAGGGCACGTGGATCGTGTGCTCCCCCGCGGTGAGCCGGGCCGCGCCGAGCGCCATGCGAGGCGGGTGGTAGCCGTCGTTGTCGATGACGAGGGTGTCGTCCACGAAGAACTGCGCGCCGTCGTCGGAGGTGAGCCGGAAGTAGTAGAGCCCATCCTCCCGCACGATGAACTCACCTCGCAGATCGAGCGCGAACCATCGGAACCGATCCTCCATCCCCGGCACCCCCGGATACACGCTCCTCCTGGGTGTCACGTCCAGCTGGTCGAGGCAGATGCTCTCGACCGGTGCGAGGCTCGCGAAAGGGGGGAGTCTGCGCGTTTCGAGGGGGATGTCGTAGACCGCGCCTCGGAGCCGCCCCATCGGCAATCCCTCGACGTCGCACCCGTCGGCCTGCCCCGGCGCGACCCCGGGTGACATCGTGATCGGAAACTCGTCCTGCGGCACGACGACCACCGCCTGGGTCTCGGCGCATGCGACCTGCGTTGACGCGACGACGACGAGAGCCAGCACGGCGAGTATCGGTCTTCGGTTCATGGCGCCCATCCCCCGGTGCAACGGTCGATCCCGCGCTCGACCGCGAACGAGCAGGCTCGGAGGCGCGCGGCCGCGTCTTGCCTTGCGTCTCGTTCCACGACGCCATCGTATCGAATCGAGACAGGGGAAGTCCTCAGCGACCCGACGCGTCGCCCGAGGCGTCTTCCTTACCGTAGCCGTCCCCGTAGCTCATACCGTCGGCGCGGTCTGCGTCGGAGTCTTGTGAGGGGCCGTCGCTCTGCGCGTCTCCCGGCGAGGCGTCGAGGTCGGACCCCTCGGTACCTGCGGGGGGTTCCCCCTCGTAGGTGCCGCTGCAGGCCGCCTGGGCGGATGCCAGGGCGATCGCGAGACCGAGGAGCGAGACGGGAAGCCGAGGCAGGAGACCTGCGAGCTCGGGGAACAGGCGATCGCGCATGGCACCATCCTCGTGACGGTGCGCGCCCTCGTTGCAAAGCCGGTGCTCGGCGGACCTGGTCGCTCCCGCGAGCGCAGGCGCAGGCGGGTCATCGCGCGCGCAGCGGCGAGTGGCGGCTCACTGCGCAGTGACTGTGGCGCAGCCCAAGACGATCTGCACCGAGGCGTTCGGATCGTTCTTGAGGTTCGTACACGCTTGCCCGTTGAACACGATCTGGGTCGGGTCGTTCGGATCGTTGTAGGACCACCCGTTCGTCGAGCTTTGCGGGATCGTCGTCCCGTCGACCGTGACGTTGACCTTGGAGGGATCGACGGTGCCGGCTTCCGAGTCCACGTTCAAGGGGAAGGTGCACGACAGCACCTGACCGCGGATCGCGTTGATGGCTGCCTCGAATGCCTGCTCGGTCTGGGTCGCCGACCCGGCGGTGGGGTCGACCTCGAAGTAACAGAGGTCGCTGCTGGTCGTGTTTTCGTTCGGGTTGCAGCCCTTCGGGCCCGTTCCTCCGGCTTCGGCCAGGTTGCCCAGGAAGTTCGGGTCGAAGTTGGTGAGATCGCTCGACGGGAACACCCCGGTCCCGATCACGAAGGTCAGCACCGGGCCCGTGGGAGGAGTGGCGGTGAGTTCCTGGGCTGCTTCCATGACGCACGCGTTGGACGTGTACGAGCCGCCGTTCTGCGCACAGTTGTCGGTGGGCACGCCGTCGGTCATCAGAACGAGCACCTTCTGGCCACCCGGCGGGATGGGCGTCAAGGGGACGTAGCTCGCAAGCTCGCCGTAGCCGCCCTTCAGCGCGGTCCCCGTAGGCGTGCCCAAGCTCGGCTGCCCCGAAAGCCGCCCGTCGAGCGCGCTCACCTGCGCCGCGCCGACGAAGTTGATCGACACGTCGGACTTGCTGGGATACGGGCCCGATGCGTGCGTGGGGTCCTTCGAGTCGGAGAACACGATGAGGCCCACACCGACGCCGGTGTCGGCTTGCTTCTGCATGTCGGCGAAGATGGCCTCGAGCGCTTGCGTGGCAGCGCTCCACTTGCTGTCCTGCGACATGCTCCCCGAGCCGTCGAGGATGAAGAGCATGTAGACAGGTGTCTTCGTCGCCTTGGCGGTAGCCGTCGCACACCCCGAATCGCCGAGTGGGGCACTTCCGTCGTCACCGCCGGCCGACCCATCGCCGAAATTGCCGATGCCCCCGCTGCTGCTGCCGCTACTCCCCCCGCTGCTGCTGGCAGATGCGTCGCCGCCTCCGTTGCCCGACCCCGAGCTCGAGCCTCCGGGCGCCCCGAACCCACCGGTCGTCGCCGTGGAGCCACAGGCCGCAGCGAGAGCGAGGACCGATCCGAAAAGCGCCAAGCCGACGGGACGCGATGCCTTCCTCATTGGGACTCCTCTTGCCTTTATGGCCGAAGGGGGTCACGCCGCATTCATCTGCTGACGCTCGCGACGGTACGGGGACGTGCCCACGAGCACATTTTTTCACCGCCCCCCGGGGGGCCGGGGGGTCTGGCATGGCGGCTGCGTCGGAAAGGGCCTCGTGCAGGGCATGCGCCGGGAGAGACCGGCCCGCTTCGACGGGGAAAGGGTGGCGCTCGCGGTTCTGACCGGGGTCGCCTTCGTCGTCGTGGCGTGGATGGCGTCCCCCCTCCTGGTCGGCCTCGCCCTGGGCGCCGTGATGGGATTCACCGTGCAGCCGCTCCACGAGCGCCTGGCTGCGCGCATGAGGCAGCGACGCAGGCTGGCCTCGGCAGCCACGGCCCTCCTCGCGGGCATCGTCCTGACCGCAGGCGGGATCCTGGCGGTCTGGATCGTCGCGCGCGAGGTGGTGGCCGCCGTGGCCTTCGTGCAGCGTGTACTCCGGCCGGACGGAATCGAGGTCCTCGGCCCCCGCGCCACCCGGTGGCTCACGGCGGTCGGGGTGGAGCCGGTGGCGGCGCTCGCGCGCGTTCGCGAGGAGCTCGGCCATCTCGCGAACCTCGCCGCGGGAGCCGCAGGCGTCCTCGTCCAGGCGTCCGTCGGCGCGATCGTAACCCTCGTGATGGCCGTCTGGACCATGTACTACGTCGTCCTCGACTGGGGTCGGATCGCCTATCACCTCGAGCGCCTCCTTCCCCTCCAGCCCGAGCACACGCGCGCCCTCGTCGACGAGTTTCGCCACGTGGGGCGGACCGCGTTCGTCGGCACCGTCGCGAGCGCCATCGTCCAGGGCCTGCTCGCCGGTGCGGGCTTCGCCCTATGCGGGGTCGAGCAGCCGATCACCTGGGCCGCCGTCCTCGCGCTGACGTCGTTCGTTCCCGTCGTGGGGGTACCCCTGGTGTGGGTCCCCCTGGCCACGTCGCTCCTCCTCGAAGGGCACGTCGCACGCGCCGTCCTCCTGACCGTCTGGTGCCTGGTGATCGTCGGGATGCTCACCGATTACGTCATCCGGCCAAGGCTCGTCGGCGGGCGGCGCAGCACGGTGCACCCCCTGCTCATGCTGGTGGCGATCCTGGGGGGGATGTCGGCCTTCGGGATCGCCGGCATCGTCGTCGGCCCGGTGATCATGTCCCTCTTCGTGGCGAGCGCGCGGATCTACGAGCGCGAGCGGGAGACCGACCTGCACGACGCACCGAGCGTGTAGCGCTCGCCCAGATCACCCGCGAGGTTCGAGCGCTGCGCGGATGCGCGACGCGACCTCGCCGGCGAGTTCGTCGCTGGCATAGCTCTGCCTCGGCCAGAAGAAGCCGCGGAGACCATCCTTCGCGCGGCGGGGGACGACGTGCACGTGGAGGTGGGGAACGCTCTGGCTGATCCGGTTGTTGACCGCCACGAAGGTGCCCTCGGCGGCGAGCCCGGCCTCGAGCGCCCGTGCCACGCGCTGGACGGCTTCGAAGAGCGTGCCCACGTCTCCCGCGGGAAGATCGCCCAGGGTCTCGACGTGGGCGCGCGGCACGACGAGCACGTGACCCGGAAAGAGGGGGCGCCGGTCGAGAAATGCGACGAGATTCGTCTCGTCGAGGACGCGGTGCGCTGTGCCCCGTCCGGCGACGATGGCGCAGAAGGGGCAGGGACGCGAGGGCATCTGGCGCTACAATTCGAGCATGTTCCCGACGCGTTTTTCCAACCTGACCGACGCACGGGCGCGCTTCGGCGACCGGGTCGACCGCCTGGGCAGGTTCTTCGAACGCGTCGACCCCCTCGCCGACGACGTCGTCGCGGCCATCGAGGCGACCCCGGGGGGCTGGAAGCTGTTCGACGAAGCCTCGCGCAGAGGCATCGAGCGAGTCCCGTCGGCGCCCGCCGCCTTTCGCGCATTCTTCGAGCACGTCGAGGGCGTCCCGATGTGGGTCGACTGGGAGACCGTCGACCGGGGCGGCGAGGTGCTCCTGCGTGCGGGCCCGCTCGGCGGGATCGTCCTGGCGCTGAAGTCGCTCGTCCTCGGGTACTCGTCACCGGCCGGGAACAAGCCGCTCGTCTTCAGTGGTCGCCTGCAGGAGCAGGCCGCGCGGCGGTTGAACGAAACGGCGCGGTTCGTCCAGGCGACGATCACGCCGGGGTCGATGCGACCCCGCCACGAAGGATGGTGCATCACCCTCAAGGTGCGCCTGGTCCACGCCCACGTACGTCGCATGATCTTGCGGAGCGGGCGATGGAACGCGTCGGCGTGGGGTGCGCCCGTGAACCAGCACGATCAGGCGGGCACTTCCCTCCTCTTCTCGGTGATCGTCCTCGAGGGCTTGCGACAGCTCGGCATGCGGATCGCGCGGCGCGACGCCGAGGCGTACGTCCAGTTGTGGCGCTGGTCCGGCTGGTTGATGGGCATCGATCCCGAGCTCTTGCCGGCGACCGAGGCAGAGGGGGTGCACCTCGGGGAGGTCATCGCCGGCACCATGGGGCGACCGGACGACGACTCGCGGCAACTCACGCGCGCCCTGCTCGAGGCGCCGTACCAGACGGCGAGGACGCGAGGTGAGATCGCCAACGCGAGGCGGCTCGTCCGGTTCAGCGCCGCGATGTGCCGGGAGCTCCTCGGAGCGGAGATGGCGGACGAGCTCGCGGTCCCACGCACGTCATGGCGTTACATGGTGCCGTTCGCGCGTCGCCTCGTTTCGAGCGTGGAGCTGGTCCGCGAGCGCGTTCCCTTCGCCGACGTTCCGGCTGTGTGGGCCGGCCGCCGCTACTGGGACCGTGTGGTCGAGGTGGGCCTTGCGGGGGCGATGGCCGAGTTCGCGCTCCCGCAGAGCCTCGCACGCGCGGCGTGACGTAGCGGCCCGGACAG
Organism: Polyangiaceae bacterium; assembly: GCA_036490515.1. Taxonomy (GTDB): domain Bacteria; phylum Myxococcota_A; class Polyangia; order Polyangiales; family Polyangiaceae; genus Palsa-1150. Next base: position 68,395 of record DASXDU010000037.1, on the reverse strand, counting down.
GCTGGGTTACGTTCTGCGGTTCGTGCGACCCCTCCCGCCGAGACCCGCCGCAAAGCCCAAGGGCAAGCCGTGGGCGCCGCTTCGCGAAAGCGCGCGTCACACGCGAATGACCCTGCGGCTGGTATGGCGATCGTCGCCCACGCAAACGGTCGCCCTGGCGGTCCTCACCCTCGTCGGCGGCCTGGTCCCGCTCGGGATCGCGTACGCCGGCAAGCGGATCGTCGACGCCGTCGTGGCGCACGACCGAGGCGAGACCTTGCGGTGGGTCCTCTTCGAGCTGGGTCTCGTCGTCGCTCTCGCCCTCGTTCAGCGCGGGTTGGCCCTCATCCGGAACATCCTCGGCTTGCGGCTCGGCGTCGACATCAACGTCTCGATCCTCGAGAAGGCGCAGGGGCTCGAGCTCCATTTCTTCGAAGACCCGGAGTTCTACGACAAGCTGACCCGCGCGCGACGCGAGGCATCTTCCCGCCCCATCTCGCTCATCACGGGCGCCTTCGGCCTCGTGCAAAGCCTCATCACGCTGGTCGGGTACGGTGCCCTCCTGGTCCGGTTCAGCGGATGGGCCGTCCTCGCCCTTTGCGTCGCGACCATTCCCGCGACCATCGCCGAGATGCGCTTCTCGAAGCTCGCCTTCAAGATCCGGAACTGGCGCTCGCCCGAGTCCAGGCGCTTGATGTACCTCGAGTACGTCCTCGCGAACGACGAGCACGCGAAGGAGGTGAAGCTCTTCGGCGTGGGCCCGATGCTCCTCGACCGGTACAAGGTGCTGAGCGAAGAGTTCTACGACGAGGATCGGAAGCTCTATCTCCGGCGCGCGAAGTGGACGCAGGTGCTCTCCCTGATCGGGACGGGCACCTTCTACGCGGCCTACGCGGCGATGGCGATCATGACGGCCGCGGGGGCGCTCACGCTCGGCAACATGACGATGTACGTGCTCGCGTTCCGTCAAGGCCAGCAAGCCTTCCAGTCCGCCCTCGGCGGGATCGGGGACATCTACGAGCACAACCTCTACATGTCGAACCTCTGGGAGTTCCTCGCGATCGCCGACGCGGGCGCCGCCGCGCGCCTGCAATCGCCGGGGACCGCCGCCGCCGAGCAAGGCGCGAAGGGCCTCGTCCTCGAGGATCTCGGCTTCCGGTACCCGGGCAAGGACGCCTGGGCCCTCCGGCACGTGGACCTGACGATCGCGCCGGGCGCCAGCCTCGCGCTGGTCGGCCAGAACGGCGCCGGCAAGACGACCTTGGTCAAGCTTCTCACCCGCCTCTACGAGCCGACCGAAGGCCGCATCGTCCTCGACGGGCGCGATCTACGGGAGTGGGACCCGCTGACCCTCCGCAAGAGGTTCGGCGTGCTGTTCCAGGACTTCAACCAGTACCAGCTCAAGGTGCGCGAGAACGTCGGCATGGGCAGCGTCGAGCACATGGACGAGGAACCACGCGTCGAGCGGGCGGTCGAGCGGGGCGGTGCCACGGACGTGGTGTCGGCGCTTCCCAGCGGCCTGGACGCACCGCTGGGGAGGTGGTTCCAGGACGGTACCGAGCTGTCGGGCGGGCAGTGGCAGAAGATCGCCCTCGCTCGCGCGTTCATGCGCGAGGAGGCCGACATCCTCGTGCTCGACGAGCCGACGGCCGCACTCGATGCCGAGGCGGAGCACGCCGTCTTCACGCGCTTCCGCGAGCTCGCCCAGGGGCGGACGACCGTCGTCATCTCGCACCGTTTCCCGACGGTCCGCATGGCCAGCACCATCGTGGTCCTCGACCACGGAACGGTCGCCGAGAAAGGCTCGCACGAGGAGCTCGTCGCCCTCGGCGGCACCTACGCCCGGATGTTCGCGCTCCAGGCAGAGGGGTACCGCTGACGCTGCCGCGTGCGCTCAGTGGTCGTGACGATGGTGGAGGTCGGGACCGTGAGCATGCGCGTGCGCGAGCGGCTCGTGCCGATGCGGATGCGAGTGCTCGCCGGGCGGATACGCGTCGTGCGTGTGGGTGTGATGCCCGTCATCGTGCCGGTGCGCGTGCTCGTGCTCGGCCGCCTCGTGCGTGTGGGAGTGCGCATGGGACTCGGTCAGGTGGAGCGCAACGCCGAAGGCGCAGAGCGCGCCTGCGGCGACCGTGGCGATGCCGCCCGATCGCTCGCCGAGGCACCAGGCGAAGGCCGCTCCCAGGAACGGGCCTGCGGCGAAGATGGACCCGGTGCGCGCAGCGCCCAGGAGCCGCTGGGCGCGGAGGTAGAGCCGCAGGCTGAGGCCGTAGCCGACGGCCCCGCACGCGGCGAGCGCCAGCACGTCCCTCCAGGGCGGAAGTCGCTCGCGCAGGATGAAGGCGATCAGGAGCGCGAGGGCCGCTCCAATCGTTCCCTTCGCGCGGACGACCGACGCGGGATCGCGGTCCGCAAGCGGGCGACCCACGACGTTGTCGCCGGCCCAGGCGAGCGTGGCCACGACCACGGCGAGCGCGCCCCAGCCCGCCGTGACCGACGCGGTGCGCCCCTCGAGCACGAGGAGTACGCCGCCGGCGACCATGGCGAGCACTGCGATCGTCACGCGCGTGCCGAGCGGCTCGCGCCATACGACGAACGCGAGGCCCACGGTGAACAGCGCCTCGAGGTTCAGGAGCAAGGCTGCCGTGACGCCGCTCGTGCGCTGGAGTCCCCAGGCGAGCGCGACCGGCGCCACGACCGCTCCGAGCAGCGCCACGGCGAGCACGCGCACCATGAATTCGCGGTCGAGGCGAGCGCCTCGCGCCCGACCGCCCACGGACGCGGCGGCGGCCCCACCGTAGAGGAGCGCCGCGGTGGTGAAGGGGCCTGCGTCGTGCCCGAAGTGCTGCACGAGGGGGGTGCTCGCGCCGAACGCGCACGCCGAGAGCACCGCCAGGACGCCTCCCGCGAGGAATGGATCCCGGCCCGACGCGCTCATGACGACTTCACGAGACCTGCGCGCAGGCGATCGGCGACGAGATCCACCGTCCGCTCCGCCTCGCGCAGCGCTCCCCCGAGCATGAGAAACCCGTGCATCTGGCCGTCGACGCATACGGTCTCGACGGGAACCCCCGCATCGCGCAGACGGTCCGCGTAGCCGCGGCCCTCGTCGCGCAGGGGGTCGAAACCGCCGAGGACCACGAGCGCGGGTGCAACGCGCGCGACATCCGGCGCGAAGAGGGGCGACGCGAGAGGGTCGCGGAGATCGGCGGACGGCGGCAGGTAGTGCCCGAGATACCAGTCGCCCGCGGCCCTGCTGAGGAAGAAGCTGTCCCGGAACATCGCGTGCGAGGGCAGGGCGCGGGTCATGTCGGTGCCGGGGTAGAGCAGGAGCTGGAACGCGGGCCGACGGACCGCGTCGCGCAGAGCGAGACACGACACGGCGGTGAGGTTCCCGCCCGCGCTGTCACCGCCAATCGCGATGCGGGCCGGGTCGAGGCCGAGCTGCTCGGCGTGGTCGAGGACCCAGCGAGACGTCGCAATGGCGTCGTGCGCGGCGGCCGGGAACGGGTGCTCGGGCGCGAGGCGGTAGTCCACCGAGAGGACGACGACGCCGGAGCGATCAGCGAGACCACGACAGAGGCGGTCGTGGGACTCGATCGATCCGACCACCCATCCTCCTCCGTGGAAGTACACGAGCCCGGGCGCGCCGCGTGAAGGGGCTGCTTGCGGGACGTAGACCCGCGAACGGCGGGGCCCCTCGGCGCCGGGGACAGTGCGGTCGTATGCAGCGACCCGGTGTGCGGGCGGAAGGTCCAGCGTCGGTGCGGATCGGTCCATCAGCGCACGCGCCTCGGTCACGGGTCCAGCGGCGAACGCGGGGATCTTCAGCCGGTCGATGAGCCAGAGCAGCGCCTGCAGCTGGAGGTCCAGCTCCAGCCCATCGGGCGATCGGCGAGCGGGCCCGACGATGCGCCGCAGGAGAGGGCCGGGGAGGCGCACGAACCCGCGGGTCACTGCGCGCTCGACCGCCACCGGAAACCGCAATCCCATCGTCCCGACAGCCTACCAGGACCGCTCGCGCCGCACGTGCGGCCGGCGTGCGCCTATTCTGGTCGCGATGGAAGCGCTCCACCGTCTCTGGCCGTACGCCTCGCACGTCGTGGGCCTCTTCTTCTTCGTCGTGGGGCTGGCGCTCGTCCCGGTCGTACTCGTGCGTCGCAAGGAGCCTTCTTCCACCATCGCGTGGATCCTCACGCTGGTCTTCCTGCCGGCCCTCGGCGCCGTGCTCTTCGTGCTCTTCGGGCGCGACCGCGTGCGCCTGCCGGCGAAGCGAAAGCGCGAGCTCGACGCCGTCGTCCATGCCCGGGTCTCGGATGCGCGCGATCAAGCGCAGGGAGACACGCCATCCCGCAAGGACGAAGCGCTCGAAGACCCCCTCGAGCGCGCGCTCTTCCGGGTGGGCGAGCGACTCACGCACCAGCGCGCGACGACCGGCAACAAGGTCGAGGTGCTGACCGATGGACCTGCGGCCTACGATGCCCTCGGCGCGGCCATCGACGCGGCCCGGCACCACGTCCATGCGCAGTACTACCTGATCCGCGACGACCAGACCGGGCGCTGGTTCCGCGACCGGCTGATCGCCGCCGCGAAGCGCGGCGTGGCGGTGCGACTTCTCATGGACGGTTTCGGCTGCTTCGCTCTGGGCCGCGCGTGGGAGCGGCCGCTCCACAAGGCGGGCGTTCGCGTGGGGGTCTTTCTGCCCATGCGCAGCGTTCTGCTGCAGCCGGTCAACCTCCGCAACCATCGCAAGATCGTCGTGGTCGACGGCGAGACCGCGCTCACGGGTGGCTTCAACATCGGGGACGAGTACCGGGGAGGGCAGATGCGAGGGATCGGGGGATGGCGCGACGTGCACCTGCGGATCGACGGCCCGGCGGCGGCCGAGCTCCAGCGCGTCTTCTTCCAGGACTGGGCCTTCGCAACCGGGGAGCCCATCGACCCGACGGAGTACTTCCCGCGCACTCCCGCGGTGCGCGGCGAAGCGACGGTCGCGATCGTACCGAGCGGGCCCGACACGCGAACGGAAGCCATCCACCGCCTCTACTTCGGCGCGATCGTGGGCGCACAGAAGGAGGTCCTCGTGACGACCCCCTACTTCGTCCCGGACGAGTCGCTGCTCGTCGCGATGGAGGTCGCGGCCATGCGCGGCGTCGAGGTGAAGCTCATGCTTCCCGCGCACTCGAACCACCGGGTCACGTACCACGCCGGGAGGAGCTTCTACTCGCAGCTCCTCGATGCAGGCGTCGACGTCCGCGAGTACACACCCGGGATCGTGCACGCCAAGACGCTGGTCACCGACCGACACGTCGCGCTCGTGGGAAGCGCGAACATGGACCTCCGGAGCTTCCGGCTCAACTTCGAGGTGCACACGCTCGTTCACGACGAGACGACCGCCGCTCGCCTGTCGCGAACCTTCGACGCGGAGCTCGCCGACAGTCGCCGCATCGAGACGGACGCCTGGAAAGCGCGCGGTTGGTCTCCGCGCCTGAAGGAGGGCGCGTCCCGGCTCGTGTCTCCGCTCCTCTGAGAGCGTGGCGAGGGTCAGCTCGGGCGGATCGAGTCGACGAGCGCGTCGAGCTCCTTGCCGGCCGCCTTCGCCGTCGCATCGGGGCCCGTGAGCTTGAAGAACCACGTCCCGGTTGGCGTCTCGACGATCTCGCCTACGAGCCGGTAGCCGGGACGCGGCGCGCTTGCCGGCATGGGAGGCATCGCCATGGCGGTGTAGGTGCCGGCGATCTCGACGCGGGTGATCGTCATCCCGTGCACGGTCCGCGTAGTGCGATCGAGCGTGGACGTGGTGGGCTTCAGCTGCTGGACCCACCGGTTCACGTTGTCGTCCACCGAGCCGCCCTGCCCTTTGCCGAACGTGATGACGAAGCACTCACCGTCTTCGCGGTCCGGCGCGACGCGCGGAACTCGCCACTCCGCGGTGCGCATGGGCGTGGACGGGATCCGCGACTCCCACCGATGGGGCGCATCCCAGGCGATGTCCGGCTTCGGAGGGGGCGGGGGGGGCGGCGGCCGACCGAGGTGCCCCGGCGTCGTGGCCGCCGCTGGAGCAGAAGACGTGGAGGAAGCGACCGACGGCGACTGCTGGGAGCCGCCGCCGGGCTCCGCTGGAGAGCGCGAACACGCGCATGCCGCGAGCGCGATGAGGAAGAGGGTGCGTCGCATCGGCGCCAGAGCCTACTCTAATCGCCATCGTGCGCGAGCTGTCCGCCACCCCCGAGTCCGTCGTCGATCCATCGTCGGCGCGCCCGCGCATCGGCTCGTACGCGGGCGGCCTCCCGCCGGTGGACTGGTCGCCGCTCGGGCTCGGAGGGGCGGCGCGCCTCGCGAGGCACAAGAAGTGGCTCTACACCGCGCTGGCGACCGACGACGTCTATGTTGCGCTCGCCGTGGCGCGCTTCGGCTACGCGTCGAACGCGTTCGTGTACGCCTACGACGGAACGGCGCGGTCCATGCTGTTCCGACGCTCCTGGCTCTCGCCGCCGTTCGCCGCCACGGTCGGCGATACCGGTGGCGAAGGGTGCTACGCCGCCTTTCGCGGCCGCGGAGTATCCATCCTCGTCGAGCGGGCACGGAGAGAGCCCTACTACGGCGTGCACGTCGAGACCCGGGGCCTCTCGCTCAACGCCTCCCTCGACGCGAGACCAGCGCCGCCGGCGATCGGCGCGATCGCCGAGGTCGCCCCCGGACGCTTCGACGCGACCGAGAAACGTGCCCTCCTCGCAGTGCGGGGCGACCTGCGCGTCGACGGCAGGACGATTCCTCTCGACCGCGGTGTGGCGGGCTACGACTTCACGAGCGGGATGCTCGCGCGGCGCACCACCTGGCGCTGGGGCTTCGCGCTGGGACGGCTCGCGGGAGGCGTGCCCTTCGCGATGAACCTCGTCGAGGGGTTCGTCGGCGAGGCCGAGTGTGCGGCGTGGATCGGCACCGAGCTCGTCGCCCTCGGCGAAGGACGCTTCTCCTTCGATCGCGCTCGACCGGAGGACCCGTGGGGCGTGTCGTCCGCGGATGGGGCGGTGCGCGCGATCCTGACGCCGGGCGCGGTCCACGCCGAGCGCCGCGAGCTCCTCCTCGCCGGGTCACGGTTCGTGCAGCCCTGCGGAGCGTGGTCAGGGACGCTGACCGTTCCGCGGCAAGGCGAGGTCGCGATCGAGCGTGCTCTCGGGGTGACCGAGGATCAGGACGTGACGTGGTGACGCGCGGGCGACCGGCCGCTCACGCAGCCTGATCGAGGGCCTGCCTGGCGCCGTCGAGGATCCCGAGGCAGCCCTCGAGCGAGTCGCAGGCGTTGAGCTGCTGCCGGAGGGCCGCCGCGCCGTGCAGACCCTTCAGGTATCCGGACAGGTGGCGCCGCGTGCAGTGCACTCCGTGGGGCTCCCCGCGCCGGGCGACGTTCGCGATCAGGTGTTCCTTGCAGAGAGTCAGCCGTTCGACGGGCGTGGGCGGCGGCAGCTCGACCCCGCGATCGAGCAGCGCGCGCGCTTCGCGGAAGATCCAGGGGTGCTCGATCGCTCGCCGCCCGACCATGACCCCCTCGCAGCCCGTCTCGTCGATGGCTCGCCTGGCATCCGCCGCGCTTCGGACGTCGCCGTTCACGAGGACCGGGATGGTCACGACGGACCGCGCCTTCGCCGCCCACGACCAGTCGGCCGCGCCCGAATGTCCCATCTGCGCCGTGCGACAGTGCAGCGTGATCGCAGCGACCCCCGCGTCCTCGAGGCGTCGCGCGAGGTCGACGATCGGCATGTGCGACTCGGGCCCGAGCCCGATGCGCGTCTTCACGGTCACCGGCAGCGAAACGCTCCCGACCACCATGCGTGCCATCGCCACCATCGCCTCCGGGTCGCGCAGCCACCCCGCGCCGGCCCCACGCCCGGCGATCTTCGGCACCCAGCACCCGCAGTTCACGTCGAGGAAGAGCGGCTCGGCGCTCTCGGCGTAGCGCGCCGCTTCGGCGAGCCGCTCCGGGTTGGAGCCGTAGATCTGGATCGCCGTCAGCGTGTCGTCCTCGGCGAGCTCCGTCTTCCGTCGAGCGTTCCTGCAGCCGCGCAGCAACCCCTCGACGTTGACGAACTCGGTCATGGCGACCGTCGCCCCGAGACCGCGCGCGAGCCGCCGGAACACCACGTCCGTCACATCCTCCATCGGGGCGAGGACGACGGGCTTCTGCGCGTAGAGCGCACGGATGCGGTCGACGGCGGCGGGCATCGGCGGAGCGGAGGTGTAGCACACGGCCGGCGCGAGGCCGCTCAGTCCTCGGGGTCCTCGTCGGCCGCGGGAGCCGCCACGGAGGCGGGCGCAGCGACGGTCGCCCCGAGGGACACGAGAGCCCGGTGCGCCCACTCGCGAACGAGGGGGTACTCGTTCGCGAGCTGCGGGGCGATGAGCCTCGCGGCATCGGGGGTGCGCGCCTCGGCCAGGACGCCGATGGCCACCGCCTGCTCGTGCGCCTTGCCGCGCTCGAGTGTCGCGCGGATCACGTTCGCATCGAGCGACCCATAGAGCTCCTCGAGTCGCTGGCGGGGGTAGCGCTGCGGCCACCACGCCTCGATCTGGTCCACGAGGCGGCCCACCGAGGCGTCGGCGTGGCAGAGCGCGCATTCGAGGGGCCGGTCGCCGAGCACGCGCGCCGGATCGGTGGGCGACCCGATACGGTGGTAGCGCGTGAGCTTCCCGTCGAGGCCCATGTTCTTGCGCGGCATGTGGCACGCGACGCACGCTCCCCCCGCCCCTCCGGGGTCGTGATGTGCGTGCGCGCGAAGGCGCGCCGCATCGGCGAGCTCGCGGTGACACGAGGTACAGACTCCGTTGCCGGCGGGTGTGGCCAGACGCGCGAGGGCGGCGGGGGCGTCGGCTCCGTGTGGGTCGTGGCAGGCGGTGCACGCCATCGCGCGAGAGCACCCGCCGAGGAGGAAGTCGCGCGCCTCGCCGGAGTTGATGTGGCTGCCCCCTGCGTTGGCGTCACGGCGGCCCCCTTCCCACGTGAAGGGGTACCGCGAGAAGAGCACCTGGTGGCACCGCGCGCAGACGCGGTTCACGGCTTCCGCCGGGGACGGCGTCGGCAGATCCACCGACAGCCAAGGCGCCACGGGGACGAAGCTCGGGCGAAGGCGCGGATCGCGGGCGTGCTCGCGCGCTCCGCCGTGGCAGGCCTCGCAACCGATACCCTCCTCGACGAGCGCGCCCCCGTCGAAGCCGCTCCGGATCGTCGCGATGCCCCGGCGCGCAACGGTCCTCGGGTCGTCGCCGGCGGAGGCGGGCACGCCGTGAAGCCGCGCGGTCTCTTCGGCCACCGCGTCGGAGAACGCTTCCGCATCGGATACCTGCACGCGGGCGCGCCGGTCGCGCGGAAGCCAGCGGTCCACCTGCTCGCCCTGGTAGGCGTGAGCGCCAGGCCCAGCGAGCGCGCCGAGCAGGCGGTCCATCTCGGGGATCGTGTTGTGGCAGAAGATGCACGTGCGGCTCCAGACCGGGCCTGCGCGCAGGCTCGCGCGCTCGTGCACCATGACCGAGTAGCCCTTGTAGCGGAGGGCACGCGTCGCGTAGACGAACGAGACGGGCAGCACCATCTCGTCGCCGCCGGCGGCAGCGTCCACGCCGACGAAGTCCTCGCGCGTCCGCCCGCCCACGACGCGGGTCACGCGGTACGTCTTCGGAGCGCCGTCTTCGGAGGCCTCGATTCGAACGAAGCGGTCCCCGCCCCGCGCCTCGAGCACGACGGCGTCCCGCTTGAATACGAAGCGCGTTCCGTCGAAGGGGGCGCGCACCTCCGCCGTCCCCCCGTCGCGCGTCATCCGCCGCATGGGCGAGCGGCTCCATGCCGCCGCCACGTCGGAGTGGCACGGAACGCAGGCGGACGACCCGGCGTAGTCGGCCCGGGTCACGTTGCTCCTCACCCGACCCGGGCGGCCGTCCGGGCGCGCGGGGTGCGACGCGGCGGCCGGGGTGGGGCCTGCACACCCGGCGACGACCGACGCGGCGAGCACCACCGCGAGGAGGAAGCTCCACACGGTCGCGCGGCCGATCACCGACCGATTCTACGCTCCTTCGCCGCGGACTTGCCGCCGGCCGCTCCGTGCCGTTCACTGGAAGCGTGCCGAAATCCACCGGGCCGCCGCCGAAGGACCTCGACGAGGTCGAGCGCGCGCTCTCGGTTCTCCAGGGCCGTCACCCCGAGCACGAACGGTCACGTCGCGAGACTCTCGCGGCCGCGGCCGAGCGCCGGGAAGTCCTCGCCGGGGAGCTGGCGGCGCGTTCCCGAAAGCGCAGGCGGCGCGCCATCGTCCTGGGGGTGATCGTCGTGGCGCTCGGGGCGGTGGCGGTGGTGGGATGGAAGGTGGCCTCCCGCGCGCGCGCCATCCGCAGCGCCCTCGGCGTTGCCGAGGCTCCCTTCGTCGGGCACGGCATGAAGGAGGTCGTTTCCAACGAGCTGTCCGCCGCCTCGCGCATCGAGGCCGACGCAGCCGCGGGGAGCTGCTTCGTCGCGGTCGCAACGAACGGCACGGTTCACGCGCAGCAGGGAACGACCGACGTCACCGGGACGGGCTCGGCCGGATGGTGCACCTGTGAAGCGGGACACGTCAGCGTCGAAGGTGAGACGGGCGGCCTCGCGCTCCTCCGGATCGACGCGCGCGAGCTCGGCGGTCCGCTCGCGCGTCCGTGGAGCTCGATCGCGGCGGGAGCATGGGCCGACGTCTCCGCGGAGTGCTCCGAGGCGACGCTCGACGGGTGGATCGCCGATCACCGGTGGCACGGCGCGGGCGGCGATGCAGCATGGCTCGATTCAGCCCCGATGCGAGCGCCGCTGAAGAGCGCCGGCGTCCACGTGCTGCCGGGCATCGAGGCGTCCAAGCCTTTCGCGGTGGTGGACGTGGCCGGAAGCGACTGCGTCGTCGCGCTGTCGGAGACGCAGGAGGAGCTCTCCGTCCGCGAGGCGGGCGGAGCGCGTCGCATCGCGCACGCCAGGGGCGCCCTCGCCTGGTGCTCGAGTACGCCCGAGACCGTGTCCGTCTGGCGGGTCGGCAAGGGCCCGGTGGTCATCCTCGCGGCCTCCTCGGCGCGCATCGGGGGTCTGCTCGGCACGCGCGAATGCCTGGGCCTCGCGGGCATCCACGTCGCGGCGGACGCGACGTGGCTCCGCGACGGCGACCTCGCTTGGGAGGCAACCACCGTCCTTCGCGCCAGCGGCCTCGCCGGCGCGAAGACCGCCGAGCTGCCCGCCGAACCCGGACCGACGACGACGGACGTCACGGCGCTGGTTCGCTCGCCAGCGACGCGCGTCGCCGCCGAGCCGGCCGGGGTGGTCGTTGCCTGCGATCCCGGGCTCGATCTCGCCGACGAGAGGAGCATCGTCTGCGCATCTGCCGGGCCTGTATCGTGGTGGCGCCGCGGAGACGCTCCGGGAGCCGTGGCTCGCGCACCGCTCCCCTTCTGGCTCTCCCAGCTCGAAACGCATCACGAGCCCGACGCGATCGCGCGCATCCCCGAGCTCCTCTCGCTCGCCCGACTCCTCGCGAGGGACGGCTTCGAACCTACCGTGCTCGAGGGCGTCACAGAGCTCCCCGAGGGTGTCCGTGTCGTCGGCCGTGCGGGCGAGGATGCGATGGTCGCCGTGGGGCTCCTCCCGAAGGCGCCGTGGGTGATCCCGTACACGGACGGCGTGGCGTGGGATCTCGGGGACACCCCACGGATCGTCGCCCTCCAGCCGGGCCTCGCGGTGAAGCTCGTCGCGTCTCCTCCGCCGAACAGTCCGCCGGACAAGCGCCGCACGATCGTCTTCCGTCGTTCGTCGAAGCCGCGCTGAATCCGGCGGAGCCCGACGTGCGTGGCGCGTCCCGGCGATGCGGCGATGCGGCGTTCCACGGCGACACCGGGGTGCTCCGTATCGCGGATACTCAATCGCTCATTTCATTTCGTATATTGATTCAAATAGATCCATCCGTTTGCACCAATCAATGATTGCTTCGCGCATGACAATCCAGGCACCCGCCGCCCGGAACCGCATTGAAACGGCTGGAAATGCTGGGGAAAACTCGCTTCGTAGGGGAGAACCTGTGGATAGCCCTGTGGGCAATGCGTGGATGAAAAAAAGCATTGTTTCGATGTCTTTTGTATTGCGTGACGACTCGATTCGTACGAGAAAGGGCCCATGAAGTTCGCGGCACATCTGCCCGCGAGCGGATTCGTTCGTAGATGCCGTTTGAGGCGCTGCGACGGGGTGAGGCAGCGGGGTTTCGGCCCTCCTTGGCTCGTCCCGTCGACTCCTTTCGCGGTGCTTTCCTCGTCAGAGAAGAAGGCACCGTGGGGGGAGAAAAGAGGCGCGATTCGTCCCCCGAGCAATGCCTCCACGGAGGCGGCGTGAAGGGGCGTCGACTCGGGCGCGCACGGAGGAGCCATCCTCCGGTCGCGTAAGAGTATTCACGCGGCAAAAGGCATCCCGGCCTTCTCGACGGTGTTTCCCTTCGCGGGGAGGCATCCGAGGAAGGCCTCGGCCGGAACGGTGACGGGCGGAGTCCTCCAGGCTTCGCATCGGACCCGAGCCGGTGACCCGGATGCCCGGAGCGCCACGAGAAGGGCACGCGCGATATCGTCCAAGAACGCGCGGCTCGCCTTCGCTCGAGCGCTCCGGCCCGCAACCTGCTCTCCCGCGCAAGCGGGGCGCGATGGTGAAAGCCCTCGTGTGGTGGGTAGCGGCTCGCAGGCCCCCGGCGCGGCAACGCGGTGGTGCGGCCAACGCAACCGGCATCGGTTGGTGCCGGCGAGTAGCGGGGCGAAAGCCCCACTCGCGTGCGAGGAACGAGCGCTCGCAGGGTGTGCCCGCGCGTCGTTTCAGGTTGCAGAAGTCGGCAAGCGGCGCTTGGGTCCAGAGAAGCGCGTCTCCCGTTGGCAGCGGGGCGCGTGGACGGGGACCTCAGCCACCGGCGGCATCCCGCAAGGGGTCCGGCGGTGGTGAACGAGGCGGCGATAGCTGGGATCACGGTGGCCAAGCCGTGACCCCGGGGAAGTCCGGAGCCGGGCGCTCGAGAGGGCGTTGCGGGGCAACGGAGCTTGCACGATGGAAGGCATCCCGGATCGTTTTCCGGCCCGCATCGGTCACGCGGGCGAGCTGGAAACGGTCTCGGCGACCCTGTCGGGGTATCGCGCTGCGCGAGCAGCGAGGTCCACGGGAGGGAGGCGACAGGGATGCCAGAGGTTCGGATCGCACGCGTCGAGGCGGGAAGAGAACGCCCATCCCGACGAAAATCACGTGCGGCCCACCGAAGCGAATCGCACTGACGTGAATCAGGCGATGATCCCCGCGTGCGCGAGATGCGAAAGCATCCTGACGCAACGGGAACCGGCGAGGCGCGGGTGCTCGTACGAGGAACGTGAGAAGGCAGAAGTCGGTCCGACGCATCGCGCGTCGTGACGAACGAGGAACCGCAAGGCGACTCGGGCGGACACGGCGCTGGCCGAGGAGTTCTCCGCATGGCGTACTGACGTACGGGGCGGCGACTCCGAGGTGAGAACGGTGCGCGAGGCTGCGGGCGCAATCAATCCAGAGAGCGCACGTGGCATCGGCGGCCGGGGTAACCCGGTCGATCGCGGCACGACGGAAGGCGTCCCGATCGTTTGCACGCAACCCTGCAAGGGGCGGCGGGCAGGCGGTCTCGGTCACGCGGGTGAATGCTCGGCGCACGTTGCAAGACGCGTGTCGGCCAGCCTCCCGCCGGTCCTGGAACCGGCGTGGCGGTGCTCGCGGCGACGACGAGGGGCGTCAGAGACTGGTCACGTGCAGGGTGAAGGCTGCTCCAGCCGACGAGGCGCGGGCGGTCCATCACGCGAGGCACCGAGAGGTGGCGGTCCCCGAAGAGCTACGACGGGGCCTGGGCGGTTCGAACGCGAAAGCGGCGAGACGCTCATCGAGTGAACCCAGCATGGATCGGTCGAAGCAGGCCGCGGCGAATAGCCCGGTCATCCTGCCCGCATAGCCCGAACCGCGCGAACGGAAGAGGGCCGGGACGAAGGACGCTCACGCCGCTACGAGGATGCTCGGAACGTCGCCACGTGCACACATTCGACGGCGATTCCGAGTCGGGTTTGCGAGTTCGATCCTAAACCCATCGACGGCGCGCGACGACGCGCCCAACGCAGACAAGTGGAGCTTCTTCGAAGGCGATCCGGGTGACCGGGTCGCCTTCGTGCCATTTTGTGCTCGGAGAGCCATGGCTCTCCGGAGCGATCGGCGCAGCCAATGCAGGCGTGATGTCACTCCATACGACTGCATCGGCGCCGCCTTGCGCTGCATGACCGTGGTCGTGCGGGCGGACGCACCCAGGTCTTGCGGCCGAGGAGGTGAGCCGTTCACCGCAACGACGGCCCCCCTTGCGGGCAAGGGCCCCCGTCGTTGCACTCGACGACGCGGCGCCTTGCGCGCCTCGAGCTACCTCGTCGCGGGCAAGGGCATGCGTCCTTGCCCGGAACCAGGGCTGGCCTTGCCGGGAAAGGCGGCCCTCCTTGCGCTCGACGATGGCCATGGTGGTCCGCACGGCACCGGTCCTTGCTCGCGAGGGCGGGTGCCCTCGGGGCCAGCGACCCCCTCCCTCGCCGGCAACGACGTGATCGGTCGCCCGCAAGGCCCCCCGTCTTCGTGGCCGAGGTCACCGGCCCTTGCCCGCAAGGAGGTGACACGTCCCTCGCAAGGACCGGTGTCGTGGTGGCGCAGCACGATCGTTCTTCCTCGCGAGGAGCCCATCCATGGCCGTGCATGCCCACGCTCGTCCGGCGACATGATCCTCGGCAAGGAGCCCGAGGCCCGCGTTCGTGCGCCGCAATGCGCACGACCCTCGCGGGTCGTCAGAGCCCGCAATCCGAGGAAGAGTGGCTCCTCTCCGGCGCAGCGGCATCCTTCCCGCGCGCAGATGGCATCGTTCTCCTGTCCCAGGGGCACCGGGAAAGGCGCCTCTACTCGGGCGGACGGCCCGAAAGCCTGGGCGCGATAGGTCGAACGATCCGGCTCCCGACGTGCATCGACGCCTCGAGCAGCGCGTCCTGCTTCGGGCGCTCCAGGCACCGGCAGAGGAGCGTCGTCTCGTCGAGGCTCTTGATGCGCAGGAGCTGCGACGGCGTGGGCACGCCCGGCACCTCCCTCGACCAGCGGAAAACCTGCGGGTCGTCCTCCCGGGCGATGTCGAAGCGCGCGTCCTGGCACTGGATCGACAGGCGAACGATGCCGCCCGGACGGACGCCAGGCCGCAGCTTGGGCTCGAACCGCGCCGTCACGCCGCCGAGCTGGACCTCCGCCCAGCCCTCACCCCTGCGCCACTGCGGTGCCACGATCGGCAGCTTGAGCACGTGCGCGATCCATCCGAAGAGCAGCCCCGAACGCGTGCTCGCAGCGTCCTTTTCCCCTTCGCGCGGCGAAAACTCGATCTCGATGCGCTGCACCGACGCGAGGTGCGCCCTCCCGGCCTCGTCGTCGAAGAACCGCGCGACGAGGTCCTGGATCGAGTGCAGGCGGATCCATGCGAGGTCCGCGAGGGCGTACCGGCCGTGCGACCGCGCGGCGATGACCGAGAGCTTCTCGAGATCGCGGAGGTCCATCTCCTGCGAGTTCACGATGACGACGTCCGCGTTCACGACCATGCGATCGAAGAGGTCGTCGTAGTCGGGCAGATCGCCGACCCACCACACGCACACGGGCAGGTCCGCAAGCGCCAGCCGGTCCGCGTTCCCCGGCAACCACTCGCGCGCGGCGCCCACTGCCTCGAGGGTGATCGCATCCCCGCACACCGCCCCCCCCGCCGACACGCGGTGGAGCTCCACGTCGGCGGTCAGGGCCGGCGTCGCGCCGTCCTTCCACACGGCGACAATCGTGCGCAGGGGGTGCACCTTCACCACGTCCGCCACGACCTTCTGCACGCGCTCGAGCAGGCGCGGCTCGCTGACGAGCGCGACGAGCGTGAGGAGCCCCACGCGGGCCGAGCCCTGCTTGTGGGCGTCCTGCTCCCAGAGCCGGGTGAGCTCGCGATCCACGTCGCCGACTTCGAGCCTCATAGCCGCCTCCACGCTCGCCCCTCGCGCTCGATGAGCGCGAACGAGTCGCGCGGGCCCCACGTCCCTGCGTCGTAGTTGGGCATCCGCGGAGCGCCCATCTCGGCCCATCCCTGCAGGATCGGCGTGATGAAACGCCACGCTGCGCTCACCTCGTCCGACCGCGCGAAGAGCGTCGGATCGCCGAGCATCGCGTCGAGGATCAGGCGCTCGTACGCCTCGGGGCCGCTGCCGCCGAACGTCGAGCCGTAGCGGAAGTCCATGGTCACCGGGCGCAGCGTCATCGTCGGGCCGGGCACCTTCGCCACGAAGCGGAGGCCGATGCCCTCGTCGGGCTGGATGCGAACGGCGAGGACGTCCGGGTCCACGGGCCCTGCCTGCGCGAGGAGCGCGTGCGGGACGTGCTTGAAGTGGACGCTCACCTCGGTCACGCGCTTGGTGAGGCGCTTGCCGGCGCGGACGTAGATGGGCACCCCCGCGAAGCGCCAGTTGTCGATCTCGATGCGCATCGCGACGAACGTCTCGACCGTCGACGTGGGGCTCACGTTCGGCTCCTGCCGGTAGCCCGACACGGCCTTGCCCGCGAAGTTCCCGGGCCCGTATTGCCCGCGCACCGTGAGCCGCGCGACGTCCTCGCCGCGGATCGGCTTCAGGGCCCGCAGCACCTTCACCTTCTCGTCGCGCACCTCGTCCGCGGTGAACGCGACCGGCGGCTCCATCGCCATCACCATCAGGAGCTGCAGGAGGTGGTTCTGCACGATGTCGCGCGTCGTGCCCGCCTCCTCGTAGAACTTGCCTCGCCCCTCGACCCCGATGTCCTCCGCCACGGTGATCTGGACGTGGTCGATATGGTTGCGGTTCCAGATCGGCTCCCAGATTGCGTTGCCGAAGCGGAGAGCGACGAGGTTCTGGACGGTCTCCTTGCCGAGGTAGTGGTCGATGCGGAAGATCTGCTTCTCGTGGAACACGCGGTGGAGGTCCGCGTTGAGGGCGTCGCCGCTCGCCAGGTCGCGCCCGAACGGCTTCTCGATGATGATGCGGGAGTACTTGCCCGGATCGGTGGGGTCGTGGACGAGGCCGGCCTTGGCGAGGTTGTCGTTCACGAGGCGGAACGCGCTCGGGGGGATCGCCAGGTAGTAGATCCGGTTTTTTCGCGTCCCGTTCGTCTTGTCGAGCTCCTCGAGCCGCTTGCCGAGCTTCGCGAAGTTCGCTTCGTCCTCGAACTTGCCGCCGACGTAGTAGAGACGGCTCGCGAAGTCGTTCCACACCGCCTCGTCGACGGGCTTGCGCCGCGAGAACTGCCCGACACCCTCGCGCATGCTCTTGCGGAACTCGTCGTCGGTCATCTCGTTGAGCGCGAAGCCCACGATCGACATGCCGGGGGGCAGCAGGCGCGAGACGGCGAGGTTGTAGAGCGCAGGCAGGAGCTTGCGGCGCGTGAGGTCGCCCGACGCTCCGAAGATGACGAACACGCACGGCGCCGCGACGCGCTCCGTCTCGAGGCCGATGCGGAACGGATTGAAGCCGGGGATGGTGCTCTCCATGCCGAGCCCCGCGGCGCTAGGACTTCTCGACGGCGTGGCCGCCGAACTGGTCGAGGTTCCTGTCGACGGCGACGACTTCGTGCCGGCCCTGGAGCAGGCGGAGCGTCATGTTGAAGCCCATCTTCCCCAGGCCGACCATCGCGAGGCGCATCGCAGCCTCTCGTAACTCGAAACGCGACCGCGGGGAACAGTCGCTGCGCCGAGCGTCACATGTCTTCGGCGGGCGGCTGCGGACCGGGCACGATCCCCGCGATGTCCGGGTCCACGCCGTCCTCGCCCGGACCGCGAGGACCCTTCTCGTCCTTGCGGGCCTTACGCTTCTCGGCCTTGGCGCGTGCACGCTCCTGGCGCTCGCGCTCCTTCTGTCGCTTCTGGATGCTGGGGTTCGACAAGGCGCACCTCGTAGATGGAGTTGTCCCGTGCCTCCGAAGGAGGCATCGCTTCTGGATGAGTCACGCCGGAAGGCCCGCTCGACGAGGAGCCGGGCCCACCTGCGCAGACTCGCGAACTACCAGCGGTTGCCGCGGTCGCGATCGCGACCACCCCCGCCGCCGCCGCCGCCGCGACGACCGCGGTCACCACCGCCGCCCCCGCCGCCGCCGCCCCCTCCACCGAAGCCACCGCGCTGCGGGCGCTCCTCGGCCTCGTTCACGCGGAGCGCGCGACCGTCGAGGTTCGCCCCGTTCATGGTCTCGATGGCCTTCTGGGCCTCGGCCGGGGAGCCCATGGTCACGAAGCCGAAGCCGCGCGACTGCCCCGTGGCCCGGTCGGTCACGATGTGGACGTCGGTAACCTCTCCGATGCGCGCGAAGGCCTCGCGCACGGTCTCGATGGTGGACGAAAATGACAGATTCCCGACGTAAAGACGCGTTCCCATGTGTCTCTTCTCTCAGCGATGCGGCGCGAACACGCCGCCTTGAAACCGGCGGCGTTTCCAACTCGAGTAGCCTGCCATCCAACCAGCCGCGGAATCAGTAGCAAGGCCCGAGGCAGGGAATCCACCTCGTCCACACGTTGCCGTCACCGTCGAGCGCGATGCGATCCCGAAGTCGAGAGAGCGTCGTTGCCGGGGAAACGTTCGTGAGCCCCACGAAGATAGCCAATAGGCCCCCGGACGCAAGCCGCGTGGCGCGGCTCATGCTGCCGGGTGGCACGTGGGGTGCCTGGCGTGGTCCCGGATGTCAGGCATGCGCGCTGCACACTGCGCAGACGATGCCCAGACGCTGGATGCCGAGGATTCCGTCGTGGCTTCACGGGATGACCGAGGGCATCGACCGCAAGCGCACCCTCGGCCTCGCAGCCGAGGTGAGCTTCTGGGTCTTTCTCGCGCTCGTGCCGCTCGCCGCGGTCGCTGGATACGTCGCGGCCCGCATCGCGTCGTCCAACGCGTGGCTCACGTCGTCCGCGATGGCGTCGGTCCCGCCGCAGATGCGGGAGATGATGACCGGCCAGCTGCAGCAGGTGGCTGCCTGGCGGGGGCGCGCCTTCGCCCCGGTCGCCCTCGCAACGGCCGTCTGGCTCGCCTCGAGCGGCATCCACTCGATCTTCGACGTCGTCGAGGTGCAGACGGGCACGTCCCGCCCGTGGTGGAAGAAGCGCCTGCTGGCGATTGCCACGTGCATCGCGCTCGCGATCGGGGTCGGAGTCCTGGCGCTCCTGACCGCGGGGCTCGACTGGGTCCAGACGGTCGTCGGCAGCGCGTTGCCGCCTGCCTTCCTGGCCGTGGAGCACGGGGTCGTCGGCCACGCGCTGCGCCTCGTCCTGGGGGGTGCCGTGGCCTTCGCGATGGTGGCCGGCCTCTTCCGCGTGGCGATCCCGCGCGGCTGTGACAGGCGAGTCCCCGTCCTCCCCGGTGCGCTGCTCGCCGTCGTCCTCCAGGCCGCCCTCGGCTGGGGCTACGGAGTCTACGTGGAACACTTCGGCGCAGGTTCGTACCAGGCCGGGCTGGCCGTGGTGGGGGTGACCATGATGACATTGTGGCTGTTTGCGACGGCGCTCCTGCTGGGGGCCCAGCTCAACAGCGTCCTGGCCGAGCGCTTGCGTGGAGGGTCTTCATGGCCGTCTTCCGACGAATCCTCGTCCCCTCGGACTTCACCGAGACGTCCGATCGCGCGCTCGACTGGGCCATCGACCTCGCTGCCGCGGTCGGCGCACCCGTCACGGTGATGCACTCGTACGAGATCCCCATCATGGGGTTCCCCGACGCGTCGATGCTCCCCACGCCCGACATGAGCCGCAAGATCGCCGAGGCCGCCAGGAAGGGCCTCGACGCGCTCCTCGACGCGCGACGCGCCCGCGGCGTCGCGCTCGACGCGGTCCTCCGCGAGGGCGTCGCCTGGGAGCAGATCAACGCAGTCGCGGACGACCTCGACGCGGACCTCATCGTGATCGGGACGCACGGCCGCAAGGGCCTCGCCCGCGCGCTCCTCGGGAGCGTCGCGGAGAACGTGATCCGCACGAGCCGGCGGCCCGTGCTCACGATCCACGGCCCGCGCGACTAGCGCGACTGGACGGAGCGTCTACTTCTTCCCGAGCAGCTGCCGCAGCACGTACTGGAGGATGCCCCCGTGGCGGTAGTACTCCCGCTCCTGCGGGGTATCGATCCGCACCGTGGCGACGAACTCGCGGACCTTCCCGTCGACGCCCCTGGCCTTGACCGCCACCTTGCGCTTCGCGACCGCGTCGGCCAGGTGCTCGATCGAGAAGGTCTCCTCCCCCGTGAGGCCGAGCAACGCCGCGTTCTCCCCCGGCGTGTACTCGAGCGGCAGGATGCCCATGCCGACGAGGTTCGAGCGGTGGATGCGCTCGTAACTCTCGGCGATGACCGCGCGGATGCCGAGGAGCTTGGGCCCCTTTGCCGCCCAGTCGCGTGACGAGCCGGAGCCGTACTCCTTGCCCGCGAGGACGACGAGCGGCACCCCCTCCTTCGCGTACTTCACGGCCGCGTCGTAGACGCTCATCGGTTCGCCGCCGCCGCCCGAGCCGAGGTAGCGGGTGACGCCGCCCTCGGTGCCCGGAGCGAGGAGGTTGCGAAGCCGCACGTTCGCGAACGTCCCGCGCACCATCACCTCGTCGTTGCCGCGCCGCGACCCGTACGAGTTGAAGTCCTTCACCTCGACGCCGTGCTCGAGGAGGTACTGCCCCGCGGGCCCGCTCTTCTTGATCGACCCGGCCGGCGAGATGTGGTCCGTCGTGATGCTGTCGCCCAGGAGAAGGAGCACGCGCGCGTCCACGATGTCGGTGACGGGGCCGGGCTCCCTCGTCATCCCCTCGAAGTACGGCGGGTGCTTCACGTAGGTGCTCTTCGTGTCCCACGCGTAGAGATCGCCCGAAGGGACGCTCAGCTTCCGCCATTCGTCGTCGCCGTCGTACACGGCGCCGTAGACCTTCTCGAACATCGCGCGGTCGATGCTCTTGCCGATGGCCTCTTCCACCTCGGCGCGGGTCGGCCAGACGTCCTTGAGGAAGACCGGCGCGCCGTCGTCGCCCGTCCCCAGCGGCTCCGTGTAGGGGTCGAAGTCGATCGTCCCGGCGAGGGCGTACGCGACGACGAGGGGCGGCGACGCGAGGTAGTTCGCGCGGACCTCGGCGTGGACGCGGCCCTCGAAGTTGCGGTTGCCGCTGAGAACGTCGGCCGCGACGAGGCTGCCGGCCTCGATGGCCTTGGAGATGGGCTCCGGCAGCGGGCCGCTGTTGCCGATGCACGTCGTGCAGCCGTACCCCACCGTCTGGAAGCCCAGCTTCTCGAGGTACGGCGTGAGGCCGGCCTTCGCCAGGTACTCGGTCACCACGCGGGACCCCGGTGCGAGGCTCGTCTTGACCCACGGCTTGGTCTTCAGGCCCTTCTCGGACGCCTTCTTGGCGACCAGCCCCGCTGCGACGAGGACGCTCGGGTTGGACGTGTTGGTGCAGCTCGTGATGGCGGCGATGACCACCGACCCGTGCCGGATCTCGACGTCCTTGCCGTCGAGGGTCGCGGTGACCTTGGCGTCCGGCGCGCTCGGCTTCGGCAACCTCGCGAGCATCTTTTCGAGCGAAGCGTGGAAAGCAGCCTTCGCCTCGGTCAGCTTCACGCGGTCCTGCGGGCGCGTCGGCCCCGCGAGGCTCGGCACGATCGACCCGAGATCCAGCGAGACGACGTCCGAGTACGTCGCCTCGGCCGTGCCCGGCGCGTGGAAGAGGCCCTGCTCCTTGAAGTACGCCTCGACGAGCTTCACCTGCTCCTCGGGGCGGCCCGTGAACCGCAGGTACCGCAGCGTCTCGGCGTCGACCGGGAAGATGCCGCAGGTCGCGCCGTACTCGGGCGCCATGTTCGCGATGGTCGCGCGGTCGGCGAGCGGCAGCTCGGCGAGGCCGTCGCCGAAGAACTCGACGAACTTCCCGACGACGCCCTTCTTGCGGAGCATCTCGGTCACGGTCAAGACGAGGTCCGTCGCGGTCGACCCCTCGGGCAGCCTGCCCGTCAGCTTCACGCCGACCACCTGGGGGATGAGCATCGACACCGGTTGTCCCAGCATCGCCGCCTCGGCCTCGATACCGCCGACCCCCCAGCCGAGGACGCCGAGGCCGTTGATCATCGTCGTGTGCGAGTCCGTCCCGACGAGCGTGTCGGGGTACACGGTCTTGCCGTCGTCGCTCTTCATCGCGACGCGCCCCAGGTACTCGAGGTTCACCTGGTGGCAGATCCCCTGCCCCGGCGGCACCACCTTGAACTTGTGGAACGCACCCTGGCCCCACTTGAGGAACTGGTAGCGCTCCTTGTTGCGCTGGTACTCGAGCTGCGCGTTGATCTTCATCGCGCCCGCCGAACCGAACGCGTCGACCTGCACGGAGTGGTCGATGACGAGCTCCACGGGCTGGAGCGGCTCGATCCGCTTCGGGTCGCCGCCGAGCTTCTTCATGGCCTCGCGCATCGCAGCGAGGTCGACGACGGCGGGAACCCCCGTGAAGTCCTGGAGGAGCACGCGCGCCGGCGTGAACGCGATCTCGCGTGTCGGCTGCTTGGCGAGGTCCACCGTGGCGAGAGCGTCGATGTCCTCGGCGCGGACGGAGACGCCGTCCTCGTGGCGCAGGAGGTTCTCGAGCAGGACCTTGAGCGAGTAGGGCAGCCGGGCGGCCTGAGGGTGCCGGGCGAACACCGCCGCGAGGCGGAAATAGCCGTAGGAGGGGCCGACGGTGAGCGTGGCGCGGGCGGAGAAGGAGTCGGTCATCGCACTGCTGAAGTAGTCCTCTGGCCCAACCGCAGCAAGTGCGCCCGGGCGTATAGGGCGCATGCAGGCTGAGGGGCTGGTGGGCGGGGCCGCCTACGGCCACTGTGCAGGAGGTTTCACTTTCAGGGCATGGGCTACGCGTCGTAGCCACTGCCAGAGCGAGACTGCATCGGGCGGGGCATGCAGCAGGGAGGCGTTTCGGACGAGCTGCACCATTGCGGGTGTGCTCTTCGCGGCGACCCCATGCTTTGTGGCTAACTCCTGCACGGGATCGGAGGACGCCTGGCTCCCCCACTCCTTCCGAAGAGCGAGCAACCAGCACTCGAGCATCTCGATCGGCACACCCGCGGCGAGGGCCACCCGAGGGTCTTTGGCAGCCACCGCGGCGTCACGAACCCTGCGCTCCCGAGACGGGCTGCCATCGCGGTCCCGCAGGAAGACGAGTGCGTGACAACCCATCTCCTTGGCTCGCAGCACGAGTATCGCCACGGTCCGCGCATCCCCGGTCTCAGGGGAGTTTGGCTGTAGCTTGTGCACGTCCTTCCACGAGACCGTCTGGATCACTTGCCAGCGGGTCGGACGCACCTTCGCCATGAGCGCCTCGATGACCCCACCGCCGGTAGGCCGTTCTCCTTCGACGACGATGCCTTCGAGTGGCTGCCCGAGCTCGTTGGGCCCCTCCCCGGCCACGAGCACCCGGATCATGCCTTATCGCTCTCGCTCCAGTCGACGGGCTCGCTCGACTCGGGTGCTTGGTGGGGCTCCTTGAAGAGGGGTTCCTCGAAGTCGCCGTCCGCATAGCTGACCCAGAGCTCTCCGAGGGCGTACACCTTCGAGCGCTCGGCGAAGTTTGGCGTGTCCTTGAGCAGCGTGCCCTTGGTCCCGACGTCGGGCTTGCGCGTCAGCACGGTCACTTCGTCGGGCTCCAGCTCGTTGATTACGAGCGGGCTGTGCGTGGCGAGAACGACCTGCGTCGTCTGCGAGATCTCGCGGAGGATACGCATGACCTCCTTGATCCGGGCCGGGTGAAGGCCGTTCTCCGGCTCCTCGATGAGAATGAGCGCCGCCGGTTCAAGGTAAGGCAGGGCCGCGTATGCGAGGAAGTACAGCATCCCCTCGCTCATGAAGTCCGCGCCGACAAACGTTCCGTCGTGGAGCTGGATACCGAGGGCTTTCGTGGTCCGCGTCGGGTTCTTCAGACTCAGGCTCTTCACAGCTGGATAGAGGACCGCCAGCCTGTCGTTTATCGCCCTGTAGGCGTTCAAGTCGCGGGTAACGATTGCATCGTATACCGCGGGCAGACCGAGCCCGAGCGCATTCAAGAACCCGAGAGGCTGCCCTTCGGCGATCAGCTCCGTCGGCATTCGAAGAGAGTCGGGCTCCAAGCGAAGCAGGATGGACCTTCGAAGCACACCTGCAAGAGCCGGCTCGCGCCGAACGAGGTTGCTCCCGTGATCGATGGTGATCGGCTGGCTGGTGCCCTTGTTCGCCTCGCTAAAGAAGGTGCCGTCATAGTGGATCGTCCAGGTCTCGTGCCCCACCCCTCCGTCGAGCGAGAGTTCTCGGTTGAGCCTCAGAGCAGCAAGCAACTTGCCGCTGTCGTCGGCCGCAGCGAGGGGCCCAGCCGCCAACGTACTCAGCGTCCGCAACGCCATCAGCGCCGTGCTTTTGCCGCTGTCGTTCGGCCCGATGAGCGCGTGGAGCGGCGTGAGCTTCAGCTCCAGGTCCTTGATGCATCCGTAGTTGCGGACGTGCAAGCGCTCGAGGTGCGGCCGGTTCATGGCTCCGTCGGAAAGACTACTCCAGGGCTGCCCGCTCCGCCCAAGAGCTGCTCGGGGAACGCGCCGGTTGGTGCGGCGGAGCGCCTTCCTCACGTCGAATCGGACCGTCGCATGACGACGGGAGCTTCTCGCTCTTCGGTGTGGGGGAGGACTCCGCCGCCTGGCGGCGGAGGGGGAGCGGCAGCTCCCCGCGAGAACGACCAGTCCGTCGGACCTGAATGATGGTTCGGGATTGAAAATCACGAACCATCATTCAGCCACGCGCAGCAGCTGCTTTCCCTGGTTTTCGCCCGTGAACAGTCGCCGAAGCGCGGCGGGGGCGTTCTCGAACCCGTGCATCACGTCGACGCGGTCCTTCAGCTCGCCCGACTGGACCCACCCGAGCAGCGGCATCACCGCCTCCATCGCGCGGGGCATGTAGTCGAGCACGAGGAAGCCTTCCATCCGCGCGCGCTTCACGACGAGGTTCGTGAGGTTTCTCGGCCCGGGGCGAGCCTCGACGTCGTTGTACGTCGCGATGGCCCCGCAGAGGACGACCCGGGCGCGCAGGGCGATGTTGGCGAGGGCGGCCTCGAGGATGTCGCCGCCGACGTTGTCGAAGAAGACGTCGATGCCGTCCGGGCACAGCTCGCGCAGCCGCTTGCCGACGTCCTCGTTCTTGTAGTCGATCGCGGCGTCGAGCCGGGCCTCCTTCAGGAGCCAGTCGCACTTGGCCTTGCCGCCTGCGATGCCGACGGTGCGGCAGCCCTGGATGCGCGCGATCTGAGCGACCACCGAGCCCGTCGCGCCCGCAGCGCCCGATACGACGACCGTCTCGCCCGCCTTGGGGCGGCCGACCTCGAGCAACCCGAAGTACGCCGTCAACCCCGTGAGCCCGAGGGTGCTCATCGCGAGCTCCACGGGCACGCCCGGCGGCAGCTTGGTGACGGACGACGGGCCGTCCACCTTCACGACGGCGTAGTCCTGCCACCCCAGCATCCCCATGACGAGGTCCCCCTCCGCGTACTTCGCGCTCCGGGACTTCACGATGCGGCCCGCGGCGCCCGAGCGCATCACGTCGCCGAGCTTCACGGCCGGCATGTACGTGTCGCGCGCGATCCAGCCGCGCTGCGTGGGGTCGAGGGAGAGGACGAGGTTGCGGACGAGGATCTCGCCCTCGCCCGGCTCGACGACCGCCTCCTCCGTCATGCGGAAGGTGCGGTCGTCGATCATGCCCGCGGGGCGGGCGGCCAGGCGCCACTGACGGTTGACGGTAGGGGGCGTGCTCACGCCCCCTGGGCTACCACGAGCCGCGCGTCACGGGCAGGTGCCGGCGCCGCAGTACGAGTTCGTCTCGTTGACGCAGATGCCGTCCCACAGCGTGGTGCAGCAGTACGGGTCGACCGAGCAGACGTCGTCCGCGCAGCTGCTGCACGACTCGGTGAGGTGATTGCCCTTCGAGCAGACGGAGTGCGTGCAGGTGCTGCCGCCGCCGCTGCTGCTCCCGCCGCTCGACGAGCCGCTGCTGCTTCCGCTGGAGCTGCCGCTCGACGAGCCGCTGCTGCTGCCACTCGACGAACCGCCGCTGCTGCTGCCGCCGCCCGTGCAGCTCTCGCCGCAGTAGGTCGGCACCTCGCTCACGCAGATGCCGTCCCAGAGCGTGTTGCAGCAGTACGGGTCCTTCGCGCAGACGTCGCCGGCGCACGTGCTGCAGGTCGCCGTCAGGTGGGTGCCCGTCGAGCAGACCGCGTGCGAGCACGTCCCGCCGCCGCTGCTCGAACCGGAGCTCGATCCGCTGGAGGAGCTGCCGCTGGAGCTGCCGCTCGACGAGCCGCTGCTGCTGCCGCTCGAGCTCGCGCTGCTGGAGCTGCCGCTGCTCGATCCGCTGGAGCTCGACCCCGAGCTGCTCGAGCTCGAGGAGCTGGAGCTGCTGCCGCTGCTCGAACCGGAGCTCGACCCGCTGGAGCTGCCGCTGGAGCTCGACGAGCCGCTGGAGCTGGAGCTGCTGCTGCTCGACCCGCCGGAGATGGCGGCGCCGTTCGGCGTACCCCACCCCGTCGGGCCGTCGTAGCCGACCGCGGCCTGGCACTCGGCGTTGCCGCAGCTGCCGTTCTTGCCGCTCGTCACGTCGTAGAAGTTCGACGTGTGACCCCACGGGTACGCTGGGCCCTGGCCCTGGATGTTCAGCAGCGTGAAGATGCCCGCGACGAGAGGCGAAGCCACGCTCGTGCCGCCGTACACCTGCCACTGGTTGCCCTGGACGACCGCGACGCCCGTGTTCGGGTCCGCGACGGCCGAGACGTCGGCCTCCATGCGGTTGCCGCAGAGGCTCTGCGTCTGCCACGACGGCTTGGGGATGTACGCGCTGCAGCCGCTCCCCGAGTCGGCCCAGACCGTCTCCGCCCAGCCGCGCGACGAGCCCGACTTGGCGAGCGACGTGCCGCCGACCGCGAGGACGTACTGCGACGTCGCCGGGAACTCGGCGCCGTAGGCCTCGTCACCGGCGCTCGCCGTGATGAGGACGCCTGGGTGGTTGTAGTACTCGGACGACGAGGTCGTCACCGACGAGTCCTCGCCGCCGCCGTAGCTGTTGCTGATGGCGACCGCACCCATGCTCGCGGCCGTGTTGACCGAGGTGCCGAGGTCGGCGTCCGTCGCGGAGCTCGCCTCGACGAGGAGGATCTTGCAGTCGGGGCATGCGGCGCTGACCATGTCGAGGTCGAGCGAGATCTCGCCCGCCCACCCGGAGTTCGCCTGGGGCAGCGACGTCGTCGAGCCCGTCTGGCCCACCTTCGTGAAGCAGCCGCTCGCCGACGTGCACGCCGGCAGGCCGTAGGTCGACCGGTAGGTCGCCAGGTCGGCCTCCGCCGTCGTGTCGTCGTACGCGTCGACGATCGCGACGAGGCGGCCGTTGCCGCCGCTCGCGGGCAGAGCGTACGCGCTGCGCAGGTCCGAAGGACCGAACCCCTGCGGCGTCGCCGACTGCTGCGCCGTCCCGTCCGGGTTGGCGCGCGTGGTCGCGTGGCAACGCATCATTCCGCCACCGGGCCGCACGCGCTCGCAGAGCGGCACGAACGGGTGTTGCTGGATGGCAGCGATGGCTGCCTGGTCCGCGGCCTCGTCCGACATCCCCGGCGACGAACTGCCCTGGCTCCCCCACCCGGGTGCGTGCGTCGACGAGCAGGCGGCGAGGGCGGCGACCGGAACGACTGCGATCGTGGCCTTCCACAGCTGGCGAATGCGCATGGGTGTCTCCTCCGACACTCCAAGCGCTAGTGACCGGCGCGTAGCCGTTCAAAGGAAAACCGACGTGCGAAATGCGAATAGAAGTACCGATGCAAAGCGCTCAACGGGCGCGGATGAATTGGTACCAATGCACGCACACGCGCGCATCGTGTCGTGCCGCAACGACGCTGGACTTCAACACCTCGCAGCGCGTCAGTCGCCCCCGGCGCGGCCGGAAGGCACGCGCCGCGCGGCCGATCACTCGCCCGGAGAGATCATCTTCTCGGGGCGCACGTACTTGTCGAAGTCCTCGGGCTTCACGAGCCCGAGCTCCGCGGCCGCCGCGCGCAGGGTGACGTTCTTCTCGTGCGCGAGCTTCGCGACCTTCGCCGCGTTGTCGTAGCCGATCACCTCGTTCAGCGCGGTCACGAGCATCAGCGTGTTCTCGAGGTGCTTCGCGATGACGTCGCGGTTCGCCTCCATCCCGACGACGCAGTTGTCGGTGAAGCTGTGGCACGCGTCGGCGAGGAGCTGCGCGCTCTCGAGCACGTTGCGGATGATGACCGGCTTGAACACGTTGAGCTCGAAGTGCCCGTTCGCGCCCGCGAAGCCCACCGTCGCGTCGTTGCCCATCACCTGCACGCAGACCATCGTCATCGCCTCGGCCTGCGTCGGGTTCACCTTCCCCGGCATGATGCTGCTCCCCGGCTCGTTCTCCGGCAGGTGCAGCTCGCCGATCCCGCAGCGCGGGCCGCTGCCGAGCAGGCGCACGTCGCTCGCGATCTTGAAGCACGCGACGGCGAGCCCCCGCAACGCGCCGCTCGCGGCGACGAGCGCCTCGTGCCCGGCCAGCGCCATGAACTTGTTCGGCGCCGTGCGGAAGGGCGCGCCCGTGAGCTCCGCGATCTTCTTCGCCACGCCCGCCGCCCAGAGCGGGTGCGTGTTGAGCCCCGTGCCGACCGCCGTCCCGCCGAGCGCCAGCTCGTGAAGCCCGTCGAGGGTCGCGGCGAGCTGCTTCTCGCAGAACGCGAGCTGGGCCACCCAGCCGGAGATCTCCTGCCCGAGCGTCAGCGGCGTCGCGTCCATGAGGTGCGTCCGGCCCACCTTCACGATGTCCTCGAACTCGTCGCTCTTCTTCTCGAGCGCGCCGCGAAGCTTCGCGACCGCGGGCAGCACGCGCTCGTGGATCTCGAGCGCCGCCGCCACGTGCATCACCGTCGGGAAGACGTCGTTCGACGACTGCGAACGGTTCACGTCGTCGTTCGGGTGGATGGGCTTCTTCGAACCCATCGCGCCACCCGCCATCTCGATGGCGCGGTTCGCGATGACCTCGTTGGCGTTCATGTTCGACTGCGTGCCGCTGCCCGTCTGCCAGACGACGAGCGGGAAGTGGTCGTCGAGCGTGCCGGCGATCACCTCGTCGGCCGCGCGCACGATGAGGCCCGTCTTGGTGGCGTCGAGCTTGCCGAGGTCCTGGTTCTCGAGCGCCGCCGCCTTCTTCACGATGCCGAACGCACGGAGGACGGGACGGCCGAAGCGGTGGCCGCCGATCTTGAAGTTCTGGAGGCTGCGCTGCGTCTGCGCGCCCCAGTAGCGATCCGACGCGACCTCGACCTGGCCCATGCTGTCCGTCTCGATGCGCACGTTGCTCATGGTGCGCGGGTTTAGTGGCCAGCCGCGCGCGGCGCAACGGAGGGCCGACGGTGGCCTCTGATCAGAACTCGCCCGCCCAGTAGCGCGGCTTGCGCTCGGCGGTCGCGGCCTCGGGGTGCAGCTCGAGGCTCGTCCCGCTCGCGTCGATGGCGATGATCCCGGCGACGAGCGCGACGACGCCCGAGCCGAGCGTGATGAAGCCCGCCTTCTCGAGCCCCACGTTCTGGACGAAGCCCTTGCCGTCCTTTCTCGGGCTCGTGCCGATGGCGCCCGCGATGGCGCCGAGGCCACCGAGCCCGATGGCGGGGAGACCCAGCACGAGCCCCAGGACACCGCCCGAGCGCAGGCTCGGGCTCCCCGGCGCGACGACGAGGTCCTGCGTCCCGGTCAGGCCCACGAGGCGGAAGCGGTCGCTCTCGTTGGCCTGGTCGCCCACCACGCTGAACTCGCGATCGAGGCGCCCGTCGAGGAGCGTGTCGCACGGCGAGTTGCAGACGAGCCTCGGCGTGTCGAGCGCGATGGCGTTTCCACGCGCGGTCGTCCCGTACGAGTCGCGGTGCTTGTAGACGCCGACGGGCACGGGGCTCTCGACGTGGAGCTTCACGACGCCCGGAGTGCCGGGGACGAGCGTCTTGCCGTCTGCGGCAGGCACGGGGGCGAACTTCCCGCGCTCGACGCCGCTCACCTCGGCCCAGGGGACGACGCGCGGCTCCTTCTGCCCGAGCTCGAGGATCGTCACGCTCGTCCCCGGCTCCGACGCGACGACGGTGCCGCGGAGGCTGCCGCCGTCCTTGAGGGTCACCTCGTCGTTGCCGACCGCGTCGTCGGCGCGGGCGGCTGGTGCAGAGAGGAAGACCGAGGCGAGCAGCGCGAACGCAGCACCGACGCGTAGAAAGGTGGATTGCATGGATGGGTCCCTCGACGGTAGACGAGTGTCGCATCAGCAAGGGACGGGCCGCCCCCGCCTGCGCCGCAGATCGCAGGAAACGAGGCGTACGCCGCATCGGTACGCTCGACGGGACCCGAAGGGGCGTCCGGCGACGGTACGGCGCCGTCACGGCGCGTGACGCGCGTTCGCCTTCGGACCCGCCGCGACGGGCCTCGCTCAACGGTTCGCGGACACGCCGCCGTCGAGGCGGGCGTCTCCGAAGACCAGGCCGTCCGCCGCTGCCGCTCCCAGGGGCGCGCAGGTCAACGCGACGATCGCGATCGCGCACGCGCACTCCGCGGCGTACGAGGCGTCTGCCCTCGCATCGTCGGGCAGACGCTGGCGCGCGAACCGTGCGCGAAGCAGTACGGCCGTTGCGCCCGCGCAGCCGAGCGCCGCCACGAGGACCCACCACGGCGGGGGCGCGAGGGACCCGCCGATGTCGATCGGCGAGAAAGCGCGCAGGGTTCCGGTGTCGTCCACGGCCGTCCGGGGCACGTACGGTTGCAACGGCCTCTGGCCCGGTGGCAGCGCGCCCTCGCTCGGTCGCCGTGCGAGATCGATCACAGGCTCTTCGAAGACCCAGAGCCGTTGCTTGGCGTCGTGCCTCACCTTGAACGTGTGGTCGCAGTTGGTCATCACCTGAGCTGGGGGCCCCACCGCGGGGTCCGTGCGGATCTCGAGCTCGCAGAAGGGCCCTCGCGTGATGTGCAGCGGCCCGAGGGTGATCTCCGGCGTGCGCGTGGCATCGACGTCGAGCAGAAGGGGGGTGGTTCCGAGCGCCGGGATCACCCGTTCCACCGGCAGGGTGTGGAGGTACGCATCCGGGCCTGGCCGTGTCGACCGGAGGGTGGACGCCACGGCGAGCACCGCGCCTGTCAGCGTCAGCGCGACGGCCACGCCCGCCAGCGTCCTCGAGGCTCGTGCGGCAGAGGGTCCGACCATCCAGCCGGCCGCGGCGGCGATGGCCAGGCCCCCCAGGGCCACGACCGGGACCCACAAGAGCGACGCCTGCGGGTCGGCCGCGCGCACGTCCGCGATGACGAGACTCCTCCCCAACGCGACGTGTGCGGCGTAGGCCATGAGCACACCGGCGCCGCTCGTGGCCAGCCACACCGCTGCACGCCCTGCGGCGCCATGCCTTCGTCCAACCACGCGCGACAGGATCGCGACGGTCGCGAGGGCCACGGCCGCAATGACCGGCGAGACGACCAGCCGGTGGTCGGCCTCCAGCTGAAACGCCACGGAGTAGGCGAGGAGGCCCGCTGCGAAAGCCAGCACCGCCGCCCCCGTGCCGACGAGTGCGACCGAGCCGCGGACGGCTCCCTCGTCGCGAGGCGACTCCTGGACCGACGACGGGACCATCTGCGCCGGAGCATATCCGCTCGGGGTCCCCAGCCGTGCGAGCCGCGGGTCGACGTCCACGTCGTCCTGCGCGACGATCTCGCGCGCCTCCCCGACGACGCGATGCGCGGCCACCCCTCGCATCGACTGGGCGCGCCTTCTGCGGCGAACGTTCTACGAGGCGCCCGAGGCGGTCGCGCGGCTCCTGACCATGGTCGACTCGGCCAACGGCGTGAGCTGGGAGGTCGACTTCCGCGAGCACACCTTCGTCCCGGTCGTGCTCACGGTGTCGGTGACCCGCGCCCCACGGGGGGAGTGGGTCGGCATGCAGGCCCGCACCTCGCTGTCGGGCGACGGCGTCGGCACCACGCGCGGGCTTGCGACACCTCACATCCCGGCGCGACAATCGTCGTCGGGGGTTCATTGCGACTCGCGTTCCGGCCCACGGCCCTGGTCATCCTCGTTGGCCTCGGCGTGCTCGCGGCGTGCCGGCAGCTCGTCGGTATCCATGACGACCCGCCGTCGGGGCCTGCCGCGGAGTCGGGCGACGCCGGAGCGGGCGACGCGGCGGTGTGCGGCATTGCGTATGCGGGAGCCGCGTGCGAGGCGTGCCTCGAGACGAGCTGCTGCCCCGAGGCCAATGCCTGCAAGGGTGACCTCGCGTGCAGCGTGCTCGAGGGGTGCCTCGGCGCGTGCGACGGCGGCGATCCCGCCTGCCGCGCGAAGTGCACCTTCGCGCACATCGTCGGGGCCGACACCAACGAGACGCAGCTCGCCGCCTGCCTGGGATCGCAGTGCGAAGGTCCCTGCGGCCTGCCGTGCGACGGCGTCGCAGAATACTTCGGTGCGGACGCCGCGCCGGGCTGCCAGTCGTGCCTCGCGACCACGTCGTGCGCCGGGCAGACGTGCGGCGTGGGCTCCGCGTGCCCGTCGTCGCTGAGCTGCGCGCTCGCGTATCACACCCTGGATCGGCTCGAGGCGTGCGCGGGCCTCGGCCCGGACGCGGGACCGACCGCACTGGCTTCCCTGGCCACGGCCTGTGGCGCCCCGTGCCTGATCGGCCAGCAGTGGGAGTGCATCGGCCACCTCGAGACCACCGCGCCCACGGCGCAGGCGACGTCTCTGCAGGTCGAGCTCTTCGACCAGGTCAGCGCGGAGCCCGTCAGCGGCGCAGCCATCGGCGTGTGCACACCCTTCGCTCTCGACTGCGCTCCGGCGCCCGAGGCGACGACCGACGACGGGGGCTTCGCGGTGCCGCCCGTGACCGTGCCCGCAGCCCCCGCAGGGTCGCTGCAGACGGGCTATCTCGTCGTGACCGGCGTCGGCCTCTACCCCACGCTCATCTACTGGGGCTTCCCGCTGAGCGAGCCCACGGCATGGATCGAGACGGGGGTCCTCTCGAACGCCGACCTGTCGCTCCTCGAGGCGGCCGGCGTCTCGGAGTACGACGCCTCGGTGGACCCCTCGCGGGGAATCGTCGGCGTGAAGGCGGTCGACTGCGACTACACACCTGCCACCGGCGTGACGTTCGACGTGCAGCCGGCCGACGCGGAGACGCAGGTCTTCTACTCGACGGGGGGAGCTCTGATCCCGACGGGACCGACGACCAACCTGGGCAGCGCGATCATCGTCGACGTCCCGACAGGTCTGGTGACGATCCGCGCCACCCCGGCGGGCTTCGATCATCCGTCGAGCGTGATCACGGTCCTGTCGAAGGCGGGCGCCTTCACCGCCGCGGGCATGCCGCCCAACCAGTAGGCTCGACTTGGACGGCGCTTCCACCCTCACTGCAAGCGCCCAAGATGATCGATGTGGCGGCCCGCCTTGCCGGAACACCCCCTCGGTCGCCACCCTTGCTCCTCCTTCTCGCCGCGATCGGCGAGAGCGATCGGATGATCGCTGAAGTTCGTGAAGCCGCGCTAGCTGTCAGACGAACGGATTCTCCAGGAGCACGCCGTCCACCCGCTGGCCATGGCTCATGTCCTCGGACAGGAGCTTGACGGCGTCGGCCTTCTTCGCCGCGACGAGGATCAGCGCGTCCCAGAAGGACAGCTTCTGCCGCTCCTCGAGCAGGGATGCTCTCACGACGTCTTCGGGACCGACCTCCTGGACGTGCCAGGCGCCGTACGTCTCGACGATCTCGCGCGCAGTCTTCTTCGCCACCGGCGTCCGGATCTTCCGGGTGATGTTGACGTAGAGCTCTTGCAGCACCTGCAAGCTGAGCGCACCCGCGCGCGAGCTCCACAGGTCCGAGACCAGGCTCACGGCGATTGCGTGCTTGCTTCCCGCATCGACGTCATGCGCGTACACGAGCACGTTGGTGTCGACGAACACCCTATCGCTCATGCAACTCGTCACGCCTCGTCCGGAGGCTCCCTCCGAGGTGAAGGCCTCGCTTCAGCAGATCCATGGCACGGCTGCGAGCGGCTTGATACCTGTCCTCTTCGCGGACCATCGCGGCAATCGTGCTCGCCAGCAACTGGCTGACGGACGTGCCGCGCTCTGCCGCGAGCACCTTCGCCTTGCGGATGGTGTCCACATCGAGCTGGACCGTGATGTTCTGCCTGAGGGCAGCGGAGTCCTTGGCCACGAGAATCACGTGTAGCACGTGATTCTCGTGGCACCAAGGCTCCCCATCCGCTGCCGAGTACAGGGTGAGCCACGTTTGCAGCAGCACGCACTCGTCGTACGGGGCCACGGTCGGCGACGGGGAGGGCGGCGGCAGGAGAGAAGCTCGCGCTTCGCGGTCACGCCGTCCCGATGCGCCGAAACGGGTGTCACTTCGAAGCGGGACGAGGGAGCGCCTCCCCTTGGCGGAAGGCGCTCCCCTTTCCCTGGTTTTCGTCACACCGCTGAACGTGTGTGTGGCGCGCGTGATCTTCGGCTCACGCGGCCACGTTCAGTCGGTTTGCGGGGTACCGGGACCCTTCGCTAGACCGCGCCCGTCTTGGTCGACGGTGCCGGGGTCTGGCTCGGAGTCTCGGCCACCGGCACGCTGGGCGCCGCCGGAGCGAGCGGGGTGATGGTGACACCCGTCACGGTGCCCTTCACCTTCGCAAGCGCCTTCGGTCCCTTCGTGCCCCGCGCGGCGCGAGTTGCCTCGCGCTTCGCGGCCGCCGCGGCCTTCTGCTCGACCGTCAGCGGAGTCATCGCCTTCCTCGGTTGCAGTCCGAAGAGGGCGAGGACATCCGGCTGATTGCCGAAGGCCACCCGGAGAAACTGCACGAACGCTCTCAGTAGAGCGCGCGGTGCAGCCATCTGGGCCGTCTCGGCAGCGACCTTTGCAGCGGTCGCCGCTCGAGCAGCGCTCACGTCCTGGCGCAGCGTCACGAGCGTTTGAAGCTCGCTCGCAAGCTGCGTGGGCGTGAACGTGCTGCCGTCGAGCGTGATGGTGGTCACGCTCCCGGGCAGCTTCGGGATCCCCGCGATCAATTGCCCCGCGAGGGTCGCGACGTCGTCTCTCGTACTTCCCTTTTTCGCCATTGCCATTTCACCTCCTTTCCGGGGCAGCGAACCGGGATCCATTCCCGGGGGATGCTTCTCGCCGTCCTCCTACTTGGTTGGTCGCTCGAGTCGGCGAAACGCCCTCGACTATTTTCGAAGCTTCTTCCAACCGTCCGGAAGTGTGCCCGCCGCGGCCGCGTTCATGGCGAGGGTCCCGGTCGCGTACCCAGGCTCACCCGCGGTCATCCCGTGGTACCCCGCGCTCCTCCCACGGGTTGACGCGGTCCTCCCATGGTTGGCCGCGCTCATCCCGCGGGTTCCCCCGGCCATCCCACGGTCTGCGGCACTCATCCTGCCCTCTGCCGCCGTCATCCCATGGTGTGCCGGAGCCCTCCCGTGGTCTCGCGCGCTCTTGCGATGGTAGGCGCGCGGCAAACGACGGGATGAACGCGGCATGCCACCCGATGACCACGGCAAACCGTGGGATGAACGCGGCAAGCCATCGTGTGGCCGCGCCATACCGCAGGATTGCGGCGTCCTACCGTGGGACGACCGCGGCATACCCTCGAAGGAGCGCGACACCCCGTGGGATGGCCGCGTCCCACCACGTGATGACCGCCACGAACCGCGCGAGGGGCTCCTCGAAGGGCGCGATGCCTGCCCCCGAGGGCTCCATCCTGCGCCCGAACCGCGAAGCACTTGGTCCAGGGCTACGCCCTCGTCCTGGACGCCTGCGTGGTCGCGCAACGGCCACGGCGTGGTGCCTCGCGATATCCGTGCTGCGGGGGGCGGCTACGAATCGTCGACGAGGTGAGCGAGCCCGCGATGGCGCTACGTGGCAGCCCGCCTTGCGGGGGTCACCCCCCTGCTCCTCCTTCTCGCATCTCGGAGAAGTCGAGTGCACCTGCGAAGGCGTGCCGGGCGAGTTCCCCTACACCTGGTGGTGCGGCTCCCCTTCGTATGGCTGAAAGCCTCGTCGTCGTTCTCCGTCGCGGCGGCGCGCTGCCCCGCAGGAACGCTCCGCATCGCCGACAAGGCGTTCCGCATGCCCCGCATGGACGGTTTCGTCGCCCCCGATCCACGGTTTCGCAGCCGCACTCCTCGACTTCGCTGCCCGGGAATGCAGAGGGCGTGGCCGGTCGACACGGTTTCGACGGGCACACGATCCAACCTTCACGGCCGACAAGCCGGTTTCGTCGGGCATGATCTCCGCGTTTCGCGCCACGCGAGGTGGCTTGCATGGCCACGAGGAGAAGGGATGGTCCTCGACGAACCTTCTCCTGGTGGCCACCGAACATGCATGGCGTGCCCATCGAACACGGTTGGCGGCGCGCGACATGCGGATCGTGTGGCGAGCGAACATGGATGGTGTGGCCAGCAGGCGTGCACCATGTGGCCAGCGAACGTGCCTCGTGGCGACCGCGATCCGCTTCCCCTGCGCGCCCGGTGCAGTCCGTGTGGCCATGATCCCCGGGGATGACGACCATGATCTCCAGGGATGCGGGGCACACGGTGCGTTCCTCACGCGCGGCGATCCGTTCCTGGTGCCGATGATCACCGTTCCTCATGGGCGTGATCTCCGGGTCTGTGAGGCACACGGTGCGCTGATCGCGCCCCGCGATCCGCTCATGCTGGCCGTGATCTCTGCTCCTCGCGGCCCGGAGCCCGCTGCGCGTGGCCGTGATGCCTGGATTGGTCGCCCATGGGGGCGCCCCTCGAACGCACCGGTCCATTGCGCCTCGCGCGCACTGTGGTGGCACCGCGCGACACCGACGCTGTCGCGCCACCGCGCCCCGTCCTACGCTCGTCCGGATCCTCCACCGTGGGCACCGGGGTTGCTTACGGGCGTCCGATGCCGCGCATCCTCCGCCGCTTGCGCGCTCCTGCCGGAGCCATCCTCCTCGGGAGCGCTCTGCCCTGCTGCTTCCAGCTCGCGCCGACGCACGTCGTGGGAGATGCCGTGACCCTGGATCGCAAGGGTGCACTCGAGCTCGAGGGCCCGGCCCGCCGGCTACCGCCCGTGAACGACCTCGCTCTCGTTGCCGTTGAACTCGGTGATGTAGACGTCACCGGGCCCGCTCCCCCACACGCTCGAGTAGTCGTAGAGCGCGTTGAGCACTGGTCCCTGCGACCAGGTCCCGTTCCCGCTCGAGTGCAGGATGGTCCCGGCGCTTCCCACGACGTAGACGTCCGTCGCGCTGCTCCCCCACACGGCGGTGAGCGCCGCGCTCGTGCCGCTCGCCTCCACGTTCCACGAGCCGCGGTTGCCGTGGAGGATGAGCCCTCCGGCGCCCACGGCGTAGACGTCGGTCGGACCCGAACCCCAGATGCCTTCCAGGGTGACGGACACGCCGGCGCTCGTGTCCGGGGTCCACGCTCCGCTGCTGTCCCCGTGCAGGATGGTGCCGCCCTCGCCGACCACGTACACGTCGCCCGCCCCGCTTCCCCACGCGCCAAGGAGAGTCGTGCTCACGCCGCTCTGCTGGGCGTACCAGTCGCCGCTGGCCACCCGGTGCATGATCGTTCCCAACACACCGACCGCGTACACATCGGAGGGGCCGCTGCCCCACACGCCCAGCAGGTCCTGCCCGCCGAAGGCTTCCGACGACCACGGCGGCGGCGTGGTCACGCGGTAGATCGCGCCCGGCACCCCGACGACGAAGGTCGCCGAGGCGGAGCCGCTCCAGATGGCGTGGAGGTCCCCGGCCGTCTGGATCACCGTGGGGCTCGCGACACCCCACGTCCCGCTGCCGTCGGAGCTCGCGGAGGTGCCCTCCTGGCCGACCACCCGCACGTCCGTCACGCTCGACCCCGAGACCGCGTAGAGGCTGGCCATCGTGCCGACGTACTCCTCCTTCCACGTCAGGGGCCAACCGGTCGGACCCGCCTCGTGCGCGGCGTGCCCCGTGTCCGCCTTGCCGGAGTCGGCCGGCGGCGGAGCCGCGTCCGCCCCGGATGCCTCGAGGGGGACCGATGCGTCGTCCGGATCGCTGCCGCCCTCCAGCGCGATGGGGCCATCCGGGTACGCAGCGGCGTCCGCGGCCTCCACCAGGCCGCCCTCGGCCGTGCCCGGCGGCCCTCCGTCGGAGGAACCGCCCGCGTG
The DNA here is from genome assembly GCA_036490515.1 of Polyangiaceae bacterium. Taxonomy (GTDB): domain Bacteria; phylum Myxococcota_A; class Polyangia; order Polyangiales; family Polyangiaceae; genus Palsa-1150. The sequence goes on along the minus strand of DASXDU010000037.1, from coordinate 30,158 downwards.
CGTGGAGCCTGAGGAGCAGCCGGCGGAGCCGCCCAGGACCATCCCGAACAGCAGCGACGCGACGCGGTGCATTCGCATGCCGGGTGATACCCGACGGCCCGAGCGACATTCCCTCCGTGGCGCCCAGATGAAAACGTTTGGCGCGTTCGCGAAATGAGCCCCCAGGCACGGAGCCCTTGGAACGGGTGACCTCAAAGCCCCCGCGGTCGTTCACCGTCTCCGTGGGTCGACGAGGGAGGTAGGCGGGGCGCCAGCCGCGACACGGATGCGCGGCCGAATGCGCCCGTCGTGCCGATGTGGCGGACGTCGCGCGGCGCGGGAGCGTCGCCGGGCGTCGCCAAGGCCGCCGCGCCCCGCAGATTGACTACCGCTCGGGGGCGCGCTCTCGGCCGAGCGTGAGGAGCTGGGCAGAGAGCCGCTCGACGCGACTTCGCAGATCGGCAGAGACGCCGGCTGCCTCCGCGTACTCCTCTGCGAGCGTGATCACATCGAGGAGATCCTGGCGCCTCTTGCTGGCCCGCCGCGTTGGTTCTTCGGCGGCCGCGAGCTTCAGGACGATCAGGTCCGCCGGCGTTGCAACACGCAGCGTGAACCCGCCGACGTCCACGGAGCGGGCTTGCGCGATCGCGGCCTCGATCCCGACGTCCTCGGCGGAGAACTGGATGGCGGTGCGCTGCGTGCGGGGACCCGAACCCGGCGCGCGCCAATTGTCGCGGTGCGGATGGCGTCCCTCGTGAACGAAGCCCGCCTGGATGAGTGCATCCCGCGGAATATCGGCGAAGCGCCGAACTGCGACGTCCACATCGAGCGTCGTCTGCGGCTCCCGCGAGCGCAACTGGACCGCGATCCCACCGATGACGGCATACGCCGTTCCAGAGGCCTCGAGAACGGAGATGACCGCTCGAAGCGGCTGCTCCTTCGTATCGCCCGGCGGCAGTCCCATCGTCTCCCTCCAGAGGCGGTCCAGGGCGTAGCTCTGGCCAAGGCGTTCTCGAATCTCGACGGAGCTCGGCCCGCTCATGCTCCAAGCATGGCTCGTTCATTCGTGCACTCGATGCGAAGCAAATGGCCCTACGGGACGAGACACTGACGCGGGTCGCGGCTACGCTGGCTTGCGATGACGCCGCGCACCCGGAAGCGCCTTCGCCGCACCGGCATCGGCTTCGTCGGCCTCGTCACGGTCCTCGCGGTGCTCGGGTACGTCCTCGTCCACCGCGCGATCGCGACGCGCGGGCCAGGCCAGGTGAAGGGCGGCACCGCGGCGGACTTCGCGCTGCCCGACGCGACGGGCAAGACGACGACGCTGGCCGCGCTCACCGCGCAGGGGCCCGCGGTGCTCGTCTTCTACCGCGGCTACTGGTGACCCTTCTGCCGCCGCCAGCTCGGTGAGCTGGAGAGCATCCGGCCGCAGCTCGAGGCGCTGAACGTGCCGCTCGTCGCCATCAGCGTCGACCCTGCCGCCGACTCGGCGAAGCTCGCGTCCGACCTCGGGCTCCACTTCCCCTTGCTCGCCGACGCCGACCTTCGCGTGGCGTCGGCGTACGGCGTGGCGATGAAGGGGAGGGACATCGCGGTGCCGTCGGTCTTCGTCGTGCGGCGCGACCGCTCCATCGCCTGGAGCAAGGTGGGCGAGGACATGACCGACCGCCCGTCCGCGAGCGAGGTCCTCGATCAGGCGCGCCGCGCCGCCTCGGCCGCGCGGGGATCAGGCGCGACGGCTCCGCCGCCCTAGCGACGCCGCCTCCCCGCCCACCCGCAGGAACCCTTCCTCGTCGAGCGACGCGGCTCCCTCCTTGAGAAGTCGACCCGCCGCGCGCTTGAACGCCTTCTTGCTGAGGCCGAGGGCACTGCGGATCTCCTCCGGGCTCGATCGGTCCCCGAGCCGCGGCGCTCCTTCGCGCGAGAGGACCTCGACGATGCGCTGCCCGTCGCGCTCGAGCTCCTCGTGCGCGTGGCCCCGGAGGGAGAGCTCGATCCTGCCGTCGGGGAGGACGTTCGACACCCGGAAGCGCGCCGCCTGCCCGCGGGAGAGCCCGTGGGGCTCGGCGCACGGGACGAGGCCGACGAACTCCTTCTCGACGATGACGAAGAGGCCGATGTCGGGATCGTTGCGCCAGGCCTCGCCCTCCACCCACTCGTCGAGCTTCCACTCGACGCTCGCGTCGGCGCCGGACCGGAGCATCTCGGCGACGCGCATCGTCCCCGCGGGGCGCCCGCTGTTGTCCGTGTAGAGGCCGATCGCATAGCGCTCGCCGATGCGCATGTCGGTCGTCTGCTCGGCGAAGGGGACGAGGAGCTCCTTGTCGAGCCCCCAGTCGACGAACGTCCCGACCTGCGTGTTGTCGGTGACCTCGAGGAACGCAACCTGACCGACCTCGAGCTTCGCGGCGCGCGTCACCGGCCCATCCTACGCCCGGGGGCCGCCTGGTCGAATCGCCCGGCAGCCGGTCAACTCGTCCAGCGACGAACAGATTGACCAGCGGCGACGGGTTGCCGCAAGGAGCCCGACCGGCGCCGTTTCCCCGCTTTCACCGTCCGCCACGGGCGGCCCGCCCTCGATCGCCGCCAGCGCGCTTCTTGCTCTACCGCGTGGCGTGCCCTCCTCGACGAAGACGCTCCTCCTCCTCGCCGCGCTGTCCGCGATCGCCTGCAACGGAACCATCGGTGAAGCGGGCGACGGCGGCGGCGGCACGCCGAGCGGCGGAAGCTCGCACGACGCGGGGCTCTCCTCGCACGACGCGTCGTCCTCCCCCGAGGGAGGGACGGGGCCGTCGCCGACCGGAGACGGATCCTCGTCGAGCCCTCCCGCCGACGCGGGCGCCGGCCACGACGCGAGCCCCTCCTCCACCGACGCATCGACCGACCACGCCGCGCCCGGCGAGCCCGACGCGAACGCGGGCAACCCGATCCAGGCCCCGCTCACCGGTCCCGTCACGGCAGGGACGTGGCAGTCGGGCGACATCAGCGTACCGGGCGTGACCCTCCCCTCGGGCAAGCCCTTCCACTACGACTACCTCCTGCCGTCCGGCTACGACCCGCACTTCACGTATCCCATCCTCGTCCACGAGCACGAGGACGAGGAAGGCGACGCCTGGTACGACGGCCAGAACGGCGACCCGCTCTACCTCGCCTCCGCGAGCGGCGCGGACGGCTGGTACAACGACGTCGCCTGGCGGACGGCCTACCCGTGCATCGTCCTCCTGCCCTACGCCGACCAGACCGCGAACGGGACCGACGGCGACGACGCGGTCGAGAACTTCGGCGGCTGGACCAACACCGGCGTCACGGGCACGGGGACGACGTTCTCCGGCGACTCGGGGCCGAACGTCTTCGCCGTCGCGGGGCTCGTGGAGAGCTTCCTCGCGACAACCTCCGTCAACCCGACCAAGGTGTACGTCACGGGCGACTCCCTCGGCGGGATCGGCTCCTGGTACATGATCCTCGCGTACAACCGCGTGAACGGCCCGTCGGGGAAGCTCTTCACCGCGGCGCTGCCCTTCGCCGGCGTCATGGAGCTCAACGGCTTCGGCGCCGGGCCCACGCAGGCGCAGATCGACGCGCTGAAGGAGGTGCCCGTGTTCGCCGTCTCGGGCGCGCAGGACGGCACCTCGCGCCCGCAGGACTGGAACCAGCCGATGTGGCAGGCGCTCGCCGGCAACGCCACGTATCCGCCCCCTCCCGCCGGCGCGCAGGCCGGCACGTCCTCGTTCCACTACATGCAGGACCCCAACCTCGGGCACGACGTATGGGACACCTACCGCGTCCTTCCCGCGGGCAAGCCGCTCTACGACTGGCTCTTCGCGCAGTGAGCCTGGCGTCCACGACGACGCAGCGCTGCCAGCGCCAGAGCCAGCGCGCCGAGCAACCCCGCCTGCGCCGGAGCGCCCGGCTCGCCTTCGCCTGCGGTCCGGCACGAGCAACCGCTCGAGCCGGGCGAGAGGGTGCTGATCCCGCTGTCGGCCGGCGCGGCGTCGCTGCCCGTGCTCGCATCGGCGGGGGCCGTGGCATCGGGGCCCGTGAACCCGCCATCGTGACCGGCGCCGGAATCCGCCCCGCCGCCCGCGTCTTTGCCGCCGCCCGCGTCGGTGCCGCCGGCCTCTCCGCCCGCATCGACTCCACCCGCATCCGTCCCGCCCGCGTCGAGGACGACGAGGGTGCAGTCGTGGAACGGCGTCGCGCTGCTGCGCGGGTCGACGGCGAGCGCGGGGTTCTCGAAGTCGGCCGCGTTGTCGTCGGTGTCGACGCATCCGCCGCCGCGGCGCAGGACCGCCGTGGTGTTGCCGCTCGCGGCCGTCGCCGGGCCCGTCCCCTCGAAGTCGCTCGCCCCGGCCCCGTACCCGACGAGATCGACGAGCTGGGCAGCCGAGCAGAGACCGGCGTCGCTCCCGCAGCCGAGCGCCGCGGTCCCGATCGCGAGCGCGATCTTGCCGCTCGACGCAGAGGCGTTGACGTCGACGTCGGTGAAGTCGGCGGCGGGAAGCGCCGCGCCGTTCGCGCCGCCGGAGCCGAGCGACACGAGGTAGTAGTGCCCCGGATCGATGGTCGCCGAGGGGAGGACCGCGACGTTGGCAGCCTGGAAGGCGCTGGTGGCGCTCGCGTACTGGATCGAGAGGCCATCGAGCGAGACCGGGCTGCTGCCGCGGTTGAACAGCTCGACGAAGTCGTTCGTGTACGTGGCGCCGACGTTGCCCCCACCGCCGTAGACCTGGCTCACGACGAGGCCCTGCGTGCCACCGGTGCCCCCGTCGCTCGAGCCGTCGTCGCCCGCGGCGTCGGTCGCCCCGTCTCCCGTGGCCGCATCGGGGCCGCCATCGCCCGCTTCCCCGGACCCGTCGTCGCCCGCGCCGTCGGCGGGTCCGTCGTCGCCGCCTTGCGCATCCGGAGGCCCCGCCTCCGCGTCGCCCGCGCTCGCGTCTCCCGCCTCGCCGGCGCCTGCGTCGCCCGCGGCGCACGTGTTCACGGGCGACGCGGTGTTGCGTGGGTTCGCCGTGAGCACCGGGTTCTCGAAGTCGGCCGCGTTGTCGTCGGTCTCCGCGCAGCCCGCGAGCCGCCTCTGCACCGACGGCCCGTTCGCGGCCGCGCCGCTGCCGGTCGGCGCCTTCGCCGGGCCGCTGCCCTCGTAGAGCGTCGTGGCCGCGCCGTAGCCGACGAGGTCGACGACGCCGGTGAGCGTGCACGCGCCGGCGTCGCACGGCAGCACGGTCGTGCCGTCGACCAGGGCGACCTTGCCCGCGGTGGCGGCGAGGTTGACCGAGGTGTCGGAGAAGTCCGGCGCGGGCAGGGTCGCGCCGACGGCTCCGCCCGAGCCGAGGCCCACGAGGTAGTACTGGCCCGGTTGCACCGTGTCGGCCGGGAGGGTGATCAGGTTCGCGGCGGAGAAGTCGCCGGTGCTGCTCGCGTACTGCAGCGAGAGCCCCGCGAGCGGAACCGCGGTGGCGCCGAGGTTGAAGATCTCGACGAAGTCGTTCGCGTACGTGGCGCTGCCGTTGCCGCCTCCGCCGTAGACCTGGCTGATGACGAGGCCCGTGGAGAGCGCGGCGCTCGTGCGTCGAGTGATCTCGGGCGCGGACTCGAAACCGGACCCGGAGGCGGAGCAGGCGGTCAGCGCCGGAAGAAGCGCGGCGGCGCACAGCGCCATGGACCGGGATGCCCGGCGGAGAGAGATGAGGCTCATCGGACGCTCCCGTGCCCCCCGGGGGAGTCCAGAGGGGACGCGCACCCTACCCGAAGAGCGTGCTCGCGCAACCGCAGAACACGGACGTTACCGGCCGGGAACGCCCGGCTGCGGCTATCCTCGACGCCGCTCCATGCCCAAGAGAGAGCTGACCGAGCGCGAGTTCGCCAACCTCCGGAGCATCTTCCCGACGCTCGTGCTCGACGCCGATCAGTGGGCCGAGCACCAGGCCGCGCTGAAGGCGTGGCTCGACGGACTGAAGCCGCAGATCGGGTGAACCCGTCGCCACGCGGAGCTACGCGCCCGAGGACCCGCTCGGCCGCTTTGTCGTTCGCCGCGGGGCGCCTCCTGAACTACGGTCGCCGCCATGCGCCGCCGCCCTGCGTACCTCCTTCTCTCGGCCCTCTTCGCCGCCCTCCCCCTCGCCGCCGCGTGCGGCTCGGCGCCGAAGCCGACGCCCGTCCCGCCGCCGACGACGGCGGTCATCCCCGATGCGCCGCCTCCTCCCACGCTGCCGCTCGCGCAGACGGGCATCGACCCCAGCTGGATGGATGCGTCGGCGGACGCCTGCCAGGACTTCTTCGCGTACACGTGCGGCGGGTTCGTGAAGAACGCGGTCATCCCGTCCGACCGCGCGACGTGGGGGACGACCCAGGCGATCGACAAGGAGAACGAGGACTTCCTCAAGGCGACGCTCGAGAAGGACGCGGCGAGCCCCGGCAGCGACCCGGTCGCGAAGAAGATCGGCGACTACTACGCGGCCTGCATGGACGAGGGCGCGGTCGAGCGCGCGGGCGCGGCGCCGATCAAGCCGCTCCTCGCCGCGGCGGCGAAGGTGAAGGACGCGCGCACGCTGGCGGAGGCCGTGACGGCGCTCCACGCGGCGGGCGTCTTCCCGCTCTTCGACGTCGAGCCGATGCAGGACTTCAAGGACGCGACGCAGATGATCGCGGGCCTCGACCAGAACGGCATCGGCCTGCCCGACCGCGACTACTACCTCAAGGACGAGGGCAACATGAAGGAGGTCCGCGACTTCTACGCGGGCCACGTCGGCCGGATGCTCGCGCTCACCGGGATGCGGCCGGCGGAGGCGAAGGCCGCCGTCGACGACGTCATGCGCATCGAGACGAAGATCGCGAAGCTCGAGCAGGACAAGGTGACGCGACGCGACCCGTACAAGGTTTACCACCGCGTCGATCGCGCGGGCCTCGCGGCGGCTGCGAAGACGTTCCCGTGGGACGCGTACTTCACGGGCATCGGCTTCCCGGCCGTCCAGGCGATCTCGGTGAACGACCCGGCGTACTTCGCGGGCATCGACGCGCTCATGCACGAGGAGAAGCCCGAGGCGTGGCGCCACTACCTCGCGTGGCAGGTGGTCCGTGCCAAGGCGCGCCTCCTCTCGAAGCCGTTCGTCGACGAGCAGTTCGCGATGCGGCACAAGCTCACCGGGCAGAAGGAGCTCGAGCCGCGGTGGAAGCGCTGCGTGCGCGGCGTGGACGGGGCGCTCGGGGAGCTGCTGGCGCAGCCGTACGTCGCGGCGAAGTTCGCGGGCGACTCGAAGGAGCGCGCGCAGGCGCTCGTCCGCGCGATCGTCACGGCCATGAAGCGTGACCTCGAGTCGCTGCCGTGGATGGACGAGGCGACGCGAAAGGCAGCGCTCGCGAAGCTCGACCGCGTGCACCACGAGAAGGTGGGCTACCCGGACACGTGGCGGACGTACGACTTCGAGGTGGCCCGGACGGCGTACGCGCAGGACGCGATGGCGGCGCAGGCGTTCGAGCAGAAGCGGCAGCTCGGCAAGATCGGCAAGCCCGTCGACCGGACGGAGTGGGGCATGACGCCGCCGACGGTGAACGCGTACTACGACCCGTCGATGAACGAGATCGTGCTGCCGGCGGGCGAGCTCCAGCCGCCGTTCTTCTCGAAGGACTTCTACGCGCCGGTGAACATCGGCGACGAGGGGGCCAACACGATCGGCCACGAGCTCACGCACGGCTTCGACGACGAGGGGAGCCAGTTCGACGGCGACGGGAACCTGCGCGACTGGTGGACGAAGGAGACGAAGGCGAAGTTCGACGAGGCGACCAAGTGCGTCCAGGAGCAGTACTCGCAGTACGACGCGGTCCCCGGCGTGAAGCTGAACGGCGCGCTGACGTCCGGCGAGAACATCGCGGACATCGGCGGCGTGAAGCTCGGCGTCGCCGCCCTCGACGCGTGGGAGAACGAGCACCCGGAAGAGCGGCGCACGGTCGAGGGCTTCTCGGACGAGCAGCTCTACTTCATGGCGTACGCGCAGGGCTGGTGCACCAAGGAGACCCCGCAGGTCCTCGAGATGATGGCGCGGAGCAACCCGCACTCGCCCGCGAAGTGGCGCGTGAACGGCCCGATGGTCGACAACCCCGCCTTCGCCCAGGCCTTCCACTGCGCCAGCGGCACCCCGATGAACCCCGGCAAGGTGTGCTCCGTCTGGTGAAGCCCCCTGCGCGCGGTTGACCCTGGAGAGTAGGAAACAGGAAGGTCAGAAGATCAGAAGGCGTGAGGGGGGCTTTGACGCGCGTGCACGGGTGGAAGGCAGGCGTGCACCTCCGGAGGTGCACACGAGCCTTCACCCCGTGCACCCCCGTCGAATCCCCTCACGCCTTCTGATCTTCTGACCTTCCTGTTTGCTCCTCTCCGGGCCACACCGGCAAAGGCGTGTGCTCGTCGGGGATGCGCACCTCGACGACGGGGCTCATGGGGCCGCGGTTGCCGGCGAGGTCGTAGGGGCGGAGGGCGTAGCGATAGGTGGTGCCGCCGAGGACGCGGGCGTCCTCGAAGCGTGTGCTCGCGGCGCGCGCGCTCGCGTGGTGGAGGAGAAGGCCGTCGCTCTCGGCGCGGAAGACCTGCGTGCCGTAGAGGGCCTCGTCGTCGGTGGCGGCGCGCCAGCGGAGAAGGACGCGGCCGTCCCTGTACTCGGCGGTGAGGCCGGCGCCGTCGGCAGGCCACTCGGGCGGAACGTCGTCGTTGCTCTCGGGGGCCTGCCCCGCCTTCTTCGGCCAGAGCGTGCAGTCGACGCGGCGGAAGTTCTCGTCGAGCGCCTTGCAGACGTTGCCGTAGACGCAGCGGACCACCTTGTCCTCGCGTCCGGCCTGCCACTTCTTCGGCAGATCAGGATCGGCCAGCAGGGCGCGCGCCATGCCGACCAGGTCGCCGATGCCCTCGTCGAGCACGCGCTCGGCGAGCGCCATCGTGCCGATCTTGCCCGCCGCCACGACGGGCGTCTCGAGCCCGTGCGCCCGCAAGCCGGCCCGCACGGCTTCGGGCATCCCGAGGTTTGCGCCGTCGGGGTAGTTGCTGCCCGGCATGCAGCGGTCGCCCGAGTACCCCGTGTACGGATAGAGCGGCTCGCCCGGCACGACGCGCGCGTCCTCGAACTTGCCGCCGGCGCTGAGCGACACGTAGTCCACGCCCGCGCGCGCGAGGCGGATGGCGATGGGGACGGCGTCGACGACCGTGTAGCCGTTGCGGATGCACTCCTCGCCGAGGAACCGCACGCCGACGGGGAAGTCGGCTCCGACCCGCGCGCGCACGCGCTCGACGACCCGGACGGGTAGGCGCAGGCGGTTCTCCAGGGTGCCGCCGTAGGCGTCGCGTCGCGGATTGAGCCGCGAGAGGAACGACGACAGCGTGTAGGCGTGCGCCATGTGGAGCTCGACGCCGTCGAAGCCGCAGGTGCGGGCGCGGACGGCAGCCTCGCCGTAGGCATCGACGATGGCGTCGAGGTCCGCGGCGGAGAGCATGTCGACGGTCTGCCGCCAGCCGGAGCGAGAGATCTTGAGGAAGTGGATGATCTGCGGGACGACGCGCCCGGGGCCGGCGTCGTGGCAACGCCTGGCGAGATCGGAGAGGCCGGGGACGAACTCGTCCGACCCGATGCGCAGGAGCGGCCCGCTCTTCGACTGGTGGACGGCCATCGCCTCGAGGACGATGAGGCCCGCGCCGCCCTTGGCGAAGCGCACGTAGCGCGCGCGCACGTCGTCGTTGACGAGGCCGTCCTCGCCGGCGAGGCGCGTGACCATCGCGGGCAGGACGATGCGGTTGGGGAGCGTCATCGTCCCCACGCGCAGCGGCGAGAACAGCAGCCCCACGGCTACGCGCCCCCGACGAGCGCCCCGCCGATGATGAGCTTCTGGATCTCGGTCGTGCCCTCGTAGATGCGGAGCGCGCGCACGCTGCGGTAGAGGCGCTCGACGGCGCGGCCCTTCACGACGCCCAGCCCTCCGTGGAGCTGCAGCGCTCGATCGACGACGCGCTGCGCAGCCTCGGTCGCGAACATCTTCGCCATCGCGACCTCCGTCTTGCCGGCGCGCTTCGTGTCCTTGGCCCACGCGGCGCGCGCCACGAGGAGGCGCGCGGCATCGAGCTCCGTGGCCATCTCGGCGAGCGCGGCCTGGACGAGCTGCTGCTCGGCGAGGGGCTTTCCGAACTGCACGCGGCGCTTCACGTGTGCGACGGCCTCGTCGAGGGCGCGCTGCCCCATGCCGACGGCGGCGGCGCCGACCGACGTGCGGAAGACGTCGAGCGTCCCGAGCGCGAGGCGCAGGCCGTGCCCGACCTCGCCGAGCAGCTCCGCGTGCGCGCCGTTCATGACGAGGCGGCCGAGCGGGTGGTCGTCGATGGTCTCGATGGGCTCGAGCGCGAGCCCGGGGGCGTTCGCCTCGACGACGAACGCGCTGATGCCCTTCTTGCCCGCGGCCGGGTCGGCGTTGGCGAAGACGACGAAGTAGTCGGCGATGCCGACGTTCGAGATGAACGTCTTCTCGCCGTCGATGCGCCAGCCGGTGCCCTCGCGGTGGGCCGCGGCCCGCATCGACGCGACGTCGCTCCCGGCCTCGGGCTCGGTGAGAGCAAAGCCGCCGACGGCGCGGCCCCCGAGCACGTCGTCGACGCGCGCGCGCCAGCGGTCGAGCCCCGCGACGACGAGCGGGTGCGACGCGAGGCCGAGGACGGCGAAGATGGCGTCGGCCATGGGCGAGTCGTAGGCGAGGATCTCGCGCGCGACGCAGAGGGCGCGGACGCTCTTGTCGGGACCGAGGAGCGGCAGGACGTGGAGGAGGCCGAGCTGCGCGACGACGTCGGCGGGGACGTCGCTGGACCAGTCCAGGGCGCGGACACGTGGCCGGAGCTCGTCGCCGAGGCGCGCGTGGGACTCGTCGAAGAACGGCAGCATGACCTAGCGGTCCCGGAAGTCCCCGGGGGCGCCGGCGAACCGGATGGGGCGCTTCTCCTTCCACGCGTCGTACGCGGCGCGGAAGTCGGGGTGCTGCATGCAAACGGCCTGGGCCTGCGCCTCGGCCTCGATGGCCTGCTCGAGCGTCATCCCGTGCTCGCTCTCGAGCATCTGCTTGGTCATCGCGTGGGCGAACGCGGGCCCGCTGGCGAGGCGCGCGGCGAAGGCCTGCGACGCGGAGAGGCACTCGACCGCGGGGACGACGCGGTTGACGAGGCCGATGCGCAGCGCCTCGTCTGCCGTCACGACGTCGCCGGTGAAGAGAAGCTCGCTCGCGCGCCCCAGGCCGACGATGCGCGGCAAGAGGTACCCCGCGCCCATGTCGGCCCCGCAGAGGCCCACCTTCGGGAAGATGAAGCCGAGCTTCGCGCCCTCGCTCGCGATGCGGACGTCGCACGCGATCGCGATGACCGCCCCGGCGCCGACGGCGGTGCCGTTGACCGCGGCCACCACCGGCTTGCGCGCGCGGCGGAGCGACGCGATGAGCGCGCCCGTGATGCGCGTGAACTCGAGGAGGCCCTGCATGTCGCGCGCGAAGAGCTCCCCGATGATGTCCTCGACGTCGCCGCCGGAGCAGAAGGCGCGGCCCTCGCCGGTGAGGACGAGCGCGCGGACGTCGTCGTGCGCCCCGGCGGCCTCGACGACCTCGCGAAGCTCGCGGTAGATGGCGAACGTGAGGGCGTTGAGGCGGTCGGGGCGGCGGAGCGTGATCGTCGCCACGCCGGTGTCGAGCGCGAGCGAGTAGCCGAAGCCCTTGGGGGAGATGGTCATCGCCGGTCCTTGCGCTCCTGGAGCGAGGAGCGAAGCTTGCCGAGCAAGCGCCGGAGCTCGCGCCGCTCGCCCGCGTCGAGGGACGCGAGCAGATCGGCGACGTGCGAGGCGTGCACGGGGAGGAGGGACTGCACGAGCTCGCGGCCCTTCGCGGTGAGAAATACGCGCGAGAGGCGGCGATCGGAGGGGTCGGGGCGGCGCTCGACGACGCCGTCGCGCTCGGCGCGATCGACGAGGCCGGTGAGGTTGCCGGCGGTGACGAGCATGCGGCGGCTGAGGGCGGCGAGCGTCTGGCCGTCCTCGCGTTCGAGGTTCGCGAGAAGGTCGAAGCGCGGCATCGTGCAGTCGTCGGCCAGGCGGCGACGGATCTGCGCGAGCATGAGGTTGTGCGACTCGAGCAGGCGCACCCAGAGGCTGACGCCGATCGAAGCGACGGAGTCCGTCTCCCGCGCGTGCCCGTGGGATCGCGCGGTTGCCCTCATGGGTCGATGGGATCGCCGGGCAGTACGGCCGTGCCCTCGATCTCGACGAGCGCGCCCGGCTCGAGCAGGCCGGCGACCTTCACGAGGCTCATCGCGGGCCAGTAGCTCCCCATGCGCGCGCGCCAGCCCTCGCCGATGGCCTTCTGCGCGGCGCGGTACTTGTCGAGGTCCGTGACGAAGGCGAGCAGCTTGACGATGTGCTCGCTGCCTCCACCCGCCGCGCGCACGACCTCGATGACGTTGTCGAGCGAGTGGAGGAACTGGGTCGCGAAGTCGGGGCTGACGATGCGCGCGTCCTTGTCGAACGCGACCTGCCCCGCGACGTGGAGAATGCGCCCCGCCCCGCAGACGACGCCGTTGGTGTAGCCCCTCGGCTTGGGAAACGTGGAGGGGTTCACGAGCTGCTTCTTCATGGCCTTGCCCTCGACGTTTACACCGGCAAGACCCGGGTGGCCACCGGCGGCCGGGCGGAGAGGTGAGAAACAGGAAGGTCAGAAGATCAGAAGGCGAGAGGGGGGTTTCACAGGGCTGCACGGGGGGGAAGGGACACGTGCACCTCGGAGAGGCGAAAACAGGAAGAAGAGACGATCAGGAAGGGGAGAGGGTGCTCACACATTGGGTGACGCTCTCCGCGTTATTCGCATGAAAGGTGGCTCGTGCCGTCGGGCTTCCCCCCGTGCAACCGCGCCAACACCCCTTCTCCCCTTCTCCCCTTCTCCCCTTCTCCCCTTCCTGATCTTCTCTTCTTCCTGTTTCCCCCTCTCGCAGGTGCACGCCGCCCTTCCCCCCGTGCAGCCATGTGAAAGCCCCCCTCTCGCCTTCTGATCTTCTGACCTTCCTGTTTCTCTCTCTCGCTCTCGGTCTCGCTCTCGGTCTCGCTCTCGGTCTCGCTCTCGTTCGCGGGCGTTACTGCGAGGACCCGCGGCGCAGGCGGTCGGCGACGGCCCACCAGGCGTCGTCGCGGGGGACGCCCTGGACGACGATGGCGTCGACGCCGGCGTCGTCGAGGTCGTGGAGGGTGCGGTAGAGCAGGCGCGCGTACTGGGCCGGGTCGCGCGGCAGGGTGCGCGCGAGGATCTGGTTCTCAGGGACCGAGGTGGTGCGCTTCTCGTGCGTGACGAGCCCGACGCGCGCGCCGCCGGCGGCGAGGCCGTACGCGATGCGCCGCGCCTCTTCCCACGTGTCGGCGAGGAGGAGGCGCGCACGCGGCGCGTAGTGACGGGCCTCCATTCCGGGGGAGACACGCGCCTCGGCGCCACGGACGCTGGCCGCGACGGCCTCGACGTCGTGAAGCACGCCGCGCAGGGCCGCGAGGTCGAGCGCGCCCGGGCGGAGCACGCGCGGAGGGTCGCCGCGGACGTCGACCACGGTGGACTCGATGCCGGCCTCGCACGGTCCGGCGTCGAGCACGAGGTCGACGGCGTCGCCGAGCTCCTTCACGACGTGCGCGGCGGTCGTCGGCGAGAGGCCCTGGAAGCGGTTCGCGCTGGGTGCGGCGAGCGGCTCGCCGAGGAGGGAAAGCAGCGCGTGGGCGACGGGATGGGAGGGGACGCGGACGGCGATCGAGTCGGTCCCCCCGGCGACGGCGGCCGGGACGTGCGGCGCGCGGTCGACGACGACGGTCAGGGGGCCGGGCCAGAAGGCACGCGCGAGGCGGGCGGCGCGCTCGGGCCACGAAGAGGCGAGCGCGCGCGCTCCCTCCTCGGTCGCGACGTGCGCGATGAGGGGGTGATTCGCGGGGCGCGCCTTCGCGGCGTAGACCCGGGCGACGGCCTTCTCGTCGAGCGCGCACGCGGCGAGGCCGTACACGGTCTCGGTGGGGATCGCGACGAGCCCCCCGGCGCGGAGGACGCGCGCCGCCTCGGCCAGGGAGGCTGCGTCCGGCGAGGCGGGATCGACGGCCAAGACGCGCGCCATGCCTGGCCTCTAGCGCGCTCCCTTTGCCCTTGCCATCGGGGGCAGGGTCGGAGATTGCTCTTCCCCAGCATGCGAACGACGCGACGGTCCCGGGCCCTTCCCTTCCTCCTCGTCGCCGCGATGGCGGCCGTGCCCTTCGGCGCGTCCCTCGTGGCGTGCGGCGGAAGCGAGCCCGCGCCCGTCGCGCCGCCGCCCCCTCCCCCTCCGAGCACGGTCGAGGCGCCCGCCGCATCGGTGGCGCCGCCCCCCGCCGCCTCCGAGGTCGTGAACGCGACGCCGCCTCCGCCGCCCCCGGCGCCCACGTCCACGGTCGCGACGACGAAGAGCGATCCCTCGTGGGTCGCCTGCCACGTCAGCTACCAGGCCAAGCGCAAGGACGTCTCGGCCGACGTCGCGGCGATGGCGAAGGGGTGCGCCGCCACGACGAAGATGAAGGCGATGGGCAAGACGCTGACGGGCAAGCAAGGCGCCGAGGACGCGCCGCAGACCTTCCCGCTCGATGCGAAGGCCAACCACTGCTATCGCGTCTACGCGCAGGCCTCCGAGGGCATCAAGGACCTCGATCTCGCCGTGAAGGACTCGGCGGGGATCGTCGCCGCGCAGGACACGACCGACGACCCGAGCCCCGTCGTGAACGAGGACGGCGCGGTGTGCTTCGGCAGGGACGACAAGGCGTCGGTCGTCGTCTCGGTGGGGATGGGCAAGGGCGCGTACGCCGTCCAGATCTGGGGCAACTGACGAAGGGAGATGGGGCCGATGCGCTTTCTCCACACGATGCTCCGCGTGCGGGACCTCGACGCGGCCCTCGATTTCTTCGTGGCGAAGCTCGGCCTCGTCGAGCTCCGGCGCAGGGCGAACGACGCGGGCCGCTTCACGCTGGTCTTCCTCGGGAGCGGCACGCCGGGCGACGCCGCGGAGATCGAGCTCACGTGGAACTGGGACGAGAAGGCGGCGTACCCGACCGGGCGCTTCTTCGGCCACCTCGCCTTCCAGGTCGACGACCTCTACGCGACGTGCGAGGCGCTGCGCGCGGCGGGGGTCGCCATCCTGCGGCCGCCGCGCGACGGGCACATGGCGTTCGTGAAGTCGCCCGACGGGCACTCGGTCGAGCTCCTCCAGAAGGGCGACGCGCTCCCGAAGAAGGAGCCGTGGGCGTCGATGCCGAGCCAGGGCGAGTGGTGACGGGCGGCGGCCATCGCCCGACCCGGCGATGCGCGCCGGCTGCCGGTCAGCGGACCTGCCGCACGCCGTCGCAGCCCATCGTGACGCCCGCATCGCACGCCTTGCGGTAGAGGACCAGCGCGCGCTCGCGATCCGTCCGGACGCCGCGGCCGCTCGCGTAGAGCCTCCCCAGCTCGACGCACGCCGTGTAGTCGCCGCCGTCGCAGGCACGCGACCAGAGCTCGAGGCTCCGCATGGGGGAGCGCGCCACGCCGCGCCCGTCGGAGTACATCTCGCCGAGCTGCCGGCACCCTTCGGCGACCCCCCCGGTGCACGCGCGGTCGTAGAGGTCGACGGCCTGGCCCAGGCTCTCGGTCACGCCTTCGCCCTTCTCGTAGGCCTGCCCGAGGTCGACGCACCCGTCGAGGTCGCCGCCGTCGCATGCCCGCTGGAACAGGGCCGACGCGCGCGCAGGATCCTTCACGACGCCTGCGCCGGTGAGGACCATGTTGCCCTGCTTGGTGCATGCGCGGGGAACGGCGCCGTCGCACGCGCGCGTGAAGAGCATGACGGCCCGGCCGTCGTCCTTCGTCGTGCCCGTGCCCGCGCGGGCCATCTCGCCGAGGCGG
Source organism: Polyangiaceae bacterium (assembly GCA_036490515.1). Classification (GTDB taxonomy): domain Bacteria; phylum Myxococcota_A; class Polyangia; order Polyangiales; family Polyangiaceae; genus Palsa-1150. The sequence goes on along the minus strand of DASXDU010000037.1, from coordinate 14,255 downwards.
GAGCACGCGACGTAGTCGGCGCCGTCGCACGCGCGCTGGAAGAGCGGGGCCGCGCGAACCGCGTCCCGCGGGACGCCCACGCCGTCGGCGTACATCGCGCCGAGGTCGCCGCACGCCTTCGCCAGGCCGGACTCGCACGCCTCGCCGAAGAGCTGCAGCGCGCGCGCCTCGTCCTTGGGGCCGCCGCTTCCGTCGCGGAACGCGCTCGCCTGCGCGGCAGCCGTCCGGGCGCTGCCCTCGCGGCTCGGGCGATCGGGCGCGATGGTGGCGGCGTCGGACGTCGAGCGGCCCTTGCACGCGCCCGTCGCCAGAACGACCAGCAGGACCGCTGCGGTTGCGAGACCCGTCTTCATGACCCCGCCCTCGTTGCAATGTGGGCCGCCCCGGGCCGCGGGTCAACCGGCACGATGCGCCGCGGACGAGACTTCAGATGCTTCACAAGCCACAGCGACCGTGCGGGTCCTGGCGGGAGAGCGGAGCGCGCATCACTCACTCGTGACGGAGCGCCTCGATGGGGTCGAGGGTGGCCGCCCGACGTGCCGGGAAGAAGCCGAACCCGACGCCGATGAGCGCCGTGACGCCGATGCTCCACGCGAGAGCCCGGCCGCTGAGGGCCATCGGCCAGTCGAGCACCGCGCCGAGGCCCGCGATCGCGAGCACGCCGAGGAGCGCGCCGGCGAGGCCGCCGATCATCGCGAGCACCACCGACTCGACGAGGAACTGCGTGCGGATGTCGCCGCCGCGCGCGCCGATGGCCATGCGGATGCCGATCTCGCGCGTCCGCTCGGTGACGCTGACCAGCATGATGTTCATGACGCCGATGCCGCCGACGATGAGGCTGATGGCCGCGACGATGACGAGGAGGGTCGTCAGCAGGCCGTAGACGGTCTGCTGCATCTCCTGGAACTCCTTCTGCGTGCGGATCTTGAAGTCCGGGTCGCGGTCGTCCTCGACGTGATGGCGCTGGCGCAGGATCGACTCGATCTGACGGACGGCGCGATCGGTCGTGTCGGGCGAGCTCGCGGAGGCCATGAGGACGCCGGCGAATCCGGGGGGCGTCTTCTGCACGCGCGCGCGGAAGCTCGTGATGGGCATGAGGACCGCGTCGTCCTGGTCGCCGCCGAACGGAGCCTCGCCCTTGGTCGCGAGGACGCCGATGACGCGGTACGGGTAGCGGCCGATGCGGACGGTGCGCCCGACGGGATCCTCGCTGCCGAAGAGGTTCTTCGCGACGGTCGTGCCGAGGACGAGGACCTTGGACTTCGCCGTCTCGTCGTTCGGCTCCCAGAGCGAGCCGCGTTCGACCTTCCAGTCGCGGACATTGAAGTACGGCAGCGCGGTGCCGACGACGTTCGTGTTCCAGTTCTGGTCCCCGTAGACCACCTGCCCCAGAGTCCGAAGGTTGGGCGTGATGGCGACGACGCTGGTCGACTCGCGGAGGATGGCCCTGCCGTCTTCGTCGGTCAGCCGGACGCCGCTGCCCGTCGCGCCGCGCTTGCCCGAGACCTGGGAGCTCTGCGGGAAGATGATGATGAAGTTCGAGCCGATCGACTGGATCTGCTTCGAGACGTTCTCGCGCGCGCCGTCGCCGAGCGCGGTCACGGTCACGACGGCGGAGACGCCGATGAGGATGCCGAGCACCGTGAGCGACGCGCGCAGCGGGCTGCGAACGATCGCGCGGAGGGCGAGGCGGATGCCGTCGAGGAGGGCACGCATGGTCGCTCCGCCTCACTCCACCCGCAGCGCGGCGATGGGGTCGAGCTTCGCGGCGCGCCACGCCGGGAGGAAGCCGAAGACGGTGCCGATGGCGATGCTCGTCGCCGCGGCGACGAGGATGGCCTGGACGCTCGGCTTCATCGGGTAGTCGAACGCGCGCCCCAGCCCGAGCGACGCGAAGCTCCCGAGCACGATACCCAGCACGCCGCCCACGAGCGTGAGGACGACCGCCTCGACGAGGAACTGCACGAGGATGTCCCGCTCGCGGGCGCCGATCGACATGCGGATGCCGATCTCGCGCGTCCGCTCTGCGACGCTGACGAGCATGATGTTCATCACGCCCACCCCGCCGACCAGCAGGCTCACGGCGGCCACGCCGATGCCGAGGAGCGAGAGCGTCCCGAGGATGGCCTGCGTCTTCTCGCGCATCTCGGCCTGCGAGCGCACCTCGAAGTCGTCGCGGCCGGGGTCGAGGTGGTGCCGCTGGCGGAGGATGTTCGCGACCTGGTCGCCGGCGCGGTCGACCGTGTCCTCGCGGGTTGCGCTGATCATGAGGAGGTCGACGCGGCCGGGCGACGTGTGCTGGACGCGCGCGCGGAAGCTGCCGATGGGCATCATGATCTGGTCGTCCTGGTCGTCGCCGAAGAGCGACGAGCCGCGCGCCCCGAGGACGCCGACGACGCGGTACGGGGAGCGGCCGACGCGGACGGTCTGGCCGACGGGGTCCATCGTGCCGAAGAGGTTCGTCGCCACGGTCTGGCCGATGACGCAGACCTTGGTCTTGAGGACCTCGTCCGACTCGGTCCACAGCGCGCCCTTGCCGATGGTCCAGCGCCGGATGCCGAAGTACGGGAGCGCCGTCCCGCCGATCTCGGTCTGCCAGTTCTGGTCCCCGTAGACGACCTGCCCCTGCGTCCCGAGCCACGGCGCGACCGCCGACACGCTGACCGCCTCGCGCGCGATGGCTCGCCCGTCGTTCTCCGTGAGGCGGCCGATGAACTTGCTGCGCGCGCCCGACGCCTGCACGGGGCGCGGGAAGACGAAGAGGCCGTTGGCCGACCAGCTGTCGATCTGGCCTGCGATCTGCGACGACGTGCTCTCGGCGAGGGCGCTCACGATGACCACCGCCGTGATGCCGATGAGGATGCCGAGCACGGTGAGCGCCGCGCGCGTCTTGTTGCGCGCGATGGCGCCCATCGCGAGCCGGACGGCCTGCAGCAGCGTCGTGAGCACGAGGGTGTTTGTAGCATCGTCACTCCACCCGCAGGGCCGCGATGGGGTCGAGCTTGGCCGCACGCCAGGCGGGGAGGAAACCGAAGATGGTGCCGATCGCGATGCTGGTGAAGGCCGCCACGCCCACGGCAGAGACGCTCGGCGCCATGGGCCAGTCGAAGGCGCGGCCCAGCCCGAACGCCGCGCCGCTGCCGAGGAGGATCCCGAGGACGCCGCCGACGAGCGTGAGGACGATGGCCTCGACCAGGAACTGGACCAGGATGTCCCGCTCGCGAGCGCCGATCGACATGCGGATGCCGATCTCCCTCGTCCGCTCCGCCACGCTGACGAGCATGATGTTCATCACGCCCACCCCGCCGACCAGCAGGCTCACCGCCGCGACCGCGATGCCGAGCAGCGACAGCGTCCCGAGGATCTTGTCCGTCGTCTCGCGCATCTCGGCCTGCGAGTTGACCTCGAAGTCGTCGCGCCCCTCCTCGAGGTGGTGACGCTGCCGGAGGACGCCTCGGATCTGGTCCATCGCGCGGCCGACGACCTCGTCGCTCGCCGCGCCGATGATGAACTGGTCGACGCGCCCGGGGGACGTGTGCACGACCCGCGCGCGAAAGCTCCCGATGGGCATCATGACGCGGTCGTCCTGGTCGTCGCCGAAGAGGGACGTCCCGCGCGCGCCGAGGACGCCGACCACCGTGTACGGCGAGCGGCCGATGCGCAGCGTCTGCCCGACGGGGTCCATCGTCCCGAAGATGTTCGCCGCGACCGTCACCCCGATGACGCACACCTTCGTCTTCGCGATCTCGTCGCTCTCGGTCCAGTTGGCGCCGTGGCCGATCGTCCAGCGACGGATCGGGTAGTAGGCGAGCGTCGTTCCGATGAGCTCCGTCTGCCAGTTGCGGTCGCCGAAGACCACCTGGCCCGACGTCGAGAGCCACGGCGCGACGCCCGAGACGCTCACGGCCTCGCGCGCGATGGCGCGCCCGTCCGACTCGGTCAGGCGGCCCACGTTCTTGCTCCGCGCGCCCGACGCCTGCACCGGGCGCGGCTCGACGTAGATCGCGTTGGCCGCGAAGCTGTCGATCTGTCCGCCGATCTGCGCGGTGGTGCTCTCGGCGAGGGCGCTCACGATGACCACCGCCGTGATCCCGATGAGGATGCCGAGGACGGTCAGCGTGGCGCGCGTCTTGTTGCGCGCGACCGCGCCCATCGCGAGCCGGAAGGCCTGGAGGAGCGTCGCGATCACGCGCGCCCCCGGAAGAGGCGCATGAGGAGCGTACGGGCCGCGGTGTACGCGACGGCCACGCACAGGCCGAGCGTGAGGTAGAAGACGACGTCGTTCGGCACGAGGCCGTGGCCCGTGGCGATCTGCTCGGGCGTGGCGTGCGACACCGCGAGCCAGCTCGCGAGGACGAGCGAGATGCCGGCGAGGCCGATCGAGTAGGTGAGCGAGAGCTTCGTGCGCTCGCGGGCCACGAGGGAGTGACCGAAACGAGCGGCGCCCACGCGCTCTCCGGCGAGCGCCTCGAAGACGACGCTGAAGGCGAGGGGCACCCAGAAGACGCGCCGGCCGAGGGCGAGCGCGTCGACGGCCATCCCGAGGAACTGGCCCCCCAAGGTCCCCGCGAACATCGCGGCGTAGACGTAGAGGGCGGGCGGGAACTCCACGGCTTACTTCCTCGGGTTGAACAGCGTGAGCAGCAGGTACCGGAGCAGGACCAGGCAGGCGAGCACCAGGGCGGCGACGCCGACGACCACGGGCGTCCGGCGCGCCACGGCCTCGGTGAGCGGCCCGAGCATCTTCGCCGGCAGGAACGTGAGCCCGACGAGGATGGGCGCGGTGACGACGAGGCTGTACGAGAGAGACATCCGCACGCGCTGATCGCTCGTGGCCGGGTGCCCGAGCCGCCTTCGTGCCCACCGCGCGCCGAAGAATGCCTTGAACACCTCGGCCGTCGCGGCGCAGACCCACGCGAACTTCGCCAGCGGCAAGCCCATGGCGAGCCCCACGTAGAGCGCCCCCGCGATCATCCCGACGAGGTTGCCGAGCCACATCATGCCGAACACGCCGAAGGGCACGCGCCCGCCGACGCGTGCCTTGCTCGTCGCGCTCTCGTCCTCGCCCTGCGTGGCGCCGCCGCCGTTGTCCGGCGGGGGCAGCGCGGCCAGCTCCGCGGCGGCGTCGAGCGGCCGGTCCTGCACCACGTCGGTCACGATGCGGCCGTCGCGCATCGTCACGACGCGCGAGGCGCACGCCGCGATGTCGCGCTCGTGCGTGACCAGGACGATCGTGATGCCGCGGTCGCGGTTCAGGCGCTGGAGGAGCGCGAGGACCTCGAGGCTCGTCCGCGTGTCGAGGTTGCCCGTAGGCTCGTCGGCGAGGAGGAGCGGCGGGTCGGTCACGAGCGCGCGCGCGATGGCGACGCGCTGCTGCTGCCCGCCCGAGAGCTGGTTGGGCTTGTGGTCCATCCGGTCGCCGAGGCCGACGGCCGAGAGCGCGGCCTCCGCGCGCTTCTTCCGCGCCCGCCCGCCGACGCCGCGGTACTGGAGCGGGAGCTCGCAGTTCTCGAGCGCCGTGGTGCGCGGCAGCAGGTTGAACCCCTGGAAGATGAACCCGATGACGCGGTTGCGGACGATGGCCCGCGAGTCGCCCGCGCGGCTGCCGACGTCGATGCCGGCGAGCGTGTACGACCCGCGCGTCGGCCGGTCGAGGCAGCCGAGGATGTTCATCATCGTCGACTTGCCCGAGCCGCTCGTCCCCACGATCGCGACGAACTCGCCGTGCGCGATCGTCAGGTTCACGTCGCGCATGGCGCGCACCATGCCGCCGCCGGTGTCGTAGTCCTTCGAGACGTGCGACAGCTCGATGAGCGGCTCGCGAGCGCCTGCAGGGAGGGAGACCGCGGCGGCCATGGCCTACTTCTTCTTCTTGTCCTTGTCGGTCTCGTTCTCGTCGGTGATGACCTTCGTCCCGACCGGCAGCGCCGGATCGGTGACCTCGGTGAACATGCCGTCGGTGATGCCGATCGACACGACGTGCTGCTCGTCCTTCTCGGAGCCGGGCTTGTCGCTGGTGAGGACCCAGACGCGCCCCTTGCCCTTGTCGAGCGGGGGATCGGGCGGCTGGAGGACGGGCTTGCCGTCGGGCCCGTTGGGCGGCGTCGGCTTGTAGCGGAGCGCGGCGTTCGGGATGCGGTCGACGCCGTGGGCCTCGTGCGTCCGCACCGTGATGGTGGACGTCATCCCGGGGCGGAGCTTCTCCTCGGGGTTGTCGACGTCGACGACGGCCGGGTACGTGACGACGCCCGACACGTTGTTCGCGCTGTAGCGGATCTGCGAGACCGTCCCGTGGAACACCTCCCCCGGGAACGCGTCGACCACGCAGTCGGCGCTCATCCCTTCGGCGATCTTGCCGACGTCCGCCTCGTCCACGTCCGCGAGGACGCGCATCTTGCGGAGGTCCTGCGCGATGACGAAGAGCACGGGCGACTGGAAGCTCGCCACGACGGTGGCGCCGGGGTCGATGCTGCGCGTGACGACGACGCCGTCGACCGGCGCGATGATCTTCGTGTAGTCGAGGTTCGCGCGCGAGACCGTGAGCTGCGCGCTCTGCGACGCGATGTTCGCCGACTGGCTGTCGGCGTTCGCCTGCGCCGCCGCGTACTGGGCCATGAGCGAGTCGTAGTTGCCCTGCGCGGTGTCGAGGTCGCTCCTGGCGGCGAGGTTCGCCGCGAAGAGCCTCTGCGTGCGCTCGAGCGCGATGCGCGCCGTCTCGGACTGGGCCTTCATGCTCGCCATCGACGCCCGGGCCTGCGCGAGCTGCGCCCTCTGCCCGAGGAGGTTCGCGGCCTGGGCGTTGACCTGCGTCCCGTAGATGAGCGGATCGATGACGGCGAGGACGTCGCCCTTCTTCACGACCGAGTTGAAGTCGACGAGCACCTGCGTCACGCGCCCGTTGACCTGCGCGCCCACGTTGACCGAGAGGAGCGGCTGCACCGTACCCGTGGCCTGCACCTTCTCGATGACGTCGCCCGCGGCGACCGTCGCGGTCACGTACTTCGCGGGCGGCGGCGGCAGGTGCTTGACGCGGTAGCCGACGCCCGCCGCGACGACGAGGATCAGCCCTCCCCCGATTCCGAGCCGGCGCAGCCAGCGGCGCCCGCCCTCCTCGGCGCCCAGGGCTTTCTTGAGGTCGTCCGTCACGGCGGTCGTCTGGGTCATCGCGGCTCTCGGCGGGTTTCTTTAGCGGACGGCAGCGGACGGGGCCACGCACGCCAGGGGGGACGATGGGACAACGGTGTGCGCCCTCGCACGTACTGCCCTTCGACGGGACCCCCCGCCGAATTTCGATGCACGGTCGAGCCAACGCGATGCGACGGGCGATTGTTCCACTGTTCCGCGCGGTTCCGTCGGGGTACCCAAGGGGGACAGGTCGCTTTCTGTCGAAGTACGCGTGGTTACGCTAACCTCGGCCGCCACGCTCTTCACCGGGCTCGTTCCTCCGCCGTCGCAGGTGGTCCTGGGCGGAGCGCGCAGGAGGTTGCGTGAGTCGTCGATGGCCAAGCTGACGGACCGCGAGCTCGTCGATCGTGCCCGCGAGGGAGATGCCCAGGCGTTCGGTCAGCTCGTGCGCCGCCACCAGCAGCGCATCCACCGGCTCGCGATGCACCTGCTCCGCGACCGCGCCGAGGCCGAGGACGTGATGCAGGAGACGTTCATCCGCGCGTACCGCGCGCTCGCGCGCTTCGACGGCCGCAGCGAGCCGTACACGTGGTTTTACCGCATCACGATCAACCTCTCGCTGAACGCGCTCCGGTCGCGCAAGGCGCACCGCACGACGACGGAGGCCGACGATCCGCGCGTCGACGCCCTGATGAGCGAGAAGCAGTCGACGGCCGATCCGCCCGCCGACGCAGCGCGCAACCAGCTCTATTCGGCGCTCGCCGAGGGCATCGACGGTCTCTCCGACACCCTGCGCACGACGCTCGTGCTCGTCTGCATCGACGGCCGCTCCCACGAAGAGGCAGCGGCCATCCTGGGCGCACCCGAGGGGACGATCGCCTGGCGCGTCCACGAAGCGCGCCGCAAGCTCAAGGAATACATGGCAAAACGTGGCTTCGACCCCGAGGAGATGGGCCATGAGTGAACGGACCGGAAAGCCCGACGCGCTGGACGCCGCGCTGGCGGCGTGGCCGGCCGTCGCGGGGAGCGAGCGCTCCACGGTCGAGTGGGACGAGGTGGCCGAGACGGTGGTCGCCCGCGCCGAGGAGGCAGTCTCGGGCAGGATCTTCGGGGCGCCTACTCCCGTCTCCGAAGAGGATCTTCTGCGGTCGCCGCTACCCGCGTCACCCGAAGAAGTGCAAAGCTCCGCCGCTGTCGCACGAGGCAGCGAGGGACCGGCCATGACGACGACGTCGAGAGAGCGGGATCGGGCGACGCTGAAGGACCTGGCGCGGATGGCGCAGATGACCGCGCCCTCGTCGGGACGCATCTCGGCGCCGCCTGCGTCGGGCACGCAGCCCGCGGGCGAGGCGACCAAGGAGGACTCGGGCCTCATCAACCTCGCTGCGATCGCCGCGGCGGATGCGCCGGCGCCGGCCGAGGCCCAGGCGAAGCCGGTCGTCCGCCTCCCGGACGGCGCGACGCCCGAGATGATGTCGACCCTGCGGTCGGCCACCGAGCGCCCCAAGCCCGCGCCGGGAGCGCCCGCCGCAGCCGCGACGAAGAAGCGCACGCCGTGGGTCGCCGTGTCGGGGCTCGTCGCGGCAGCCGCCGTCGCCGCCGGCGCGTTCTTCGGCATGCAGCACGCGCAGCGCACGGCCCCTGCCGCGGTGGCCGCGGCTCCCGTCGCGCAGCCGCCCGCAGCCACCGCGACGGCCCCCGCCGCTGCTTCGCTGGCGACGCCCATCCCGCCGGGCGACCTCGGAGTCGACCCGTCCACGCTCCCTGCGGCGGGCAGCCTCGCCGCGCACGGGCCCGTCCCCTCGAGCGCGAAGCCCACGGCGGCATTCCCGCAGCCCGCGACGACCGCCGCGCCGGCCGCCCCGACCACGCCCCCGGCCCTCGTCGCCGCGGTTCCGCCGCCTGCGCCCGCCGCGAGCGGCAGCGCCCAGGGCCTCCTCGGGCTCATGCAGCAGGCAGCGGGCGTCACCTCGGGCCCCGCGGCAGCTCCCACGGCGACGGCCGACACGCCCGAAGCCCCGGCGCCGGGCAGCGTCCCGCTCAAGCCCTCGCAGGGAGCCATCAGCGGCGCCCTCGGCGCGGCCCTCCCGGGCGCGCGCGGCTGCCTCGGCCCGGACGACCCCATCTCCCACGCGACGGTCACCTTCCGGTCCGACGGGAGCGTCCAGAACGTGGGCGTCTCGGGCGGCGCTGCCGGCAAGCCGGCCGAGGCGTGCATCCGCTCGGCCCTGTCCAAGGCCCGGGTCGCGCCGTTCGCCCAGCCCACGTTCACCGCCTCGACGACCGTGCGCCCCAATTGATTCGTGCTCGCTGATTTGGGCTGCGATTGACAAACGGGCGAAGGCCCATCATCTTGCGCGCCCCACTTCTTCCGAGGTCGCGAGATGGTCTCCAGCACGCAGCAGTACGAGCGCATCCGTAAGCGCAAGAAGACGACGAGCGGCAAGCGCCGCAAGCGCGACTCCCGCCGTCTCGGCACGCCCACGTTCCCCGTCCACGTCGAGGGGTACGACGCGAAGGCGGCCGACGCGAAGAAGCCCGCGGACGCGAAGTAGGGCCGCGGTCGAGGTGGGCGCCGTCCCACACGAAACCCCGGCCCCGGGTCGGTCGTACTTCTCCGTGCGGGCGGCAATCGGCGAGGCACGCGCCTTGTAGAGAGCCTGCCCGTCTCCCGACGCGCCCCGAATCATGTCATAGAGTTGGCAGGCTTCGAGAAGGGGCGAGGCTGGACCATCCCACGGAGGAACTGGATCATGCGACCCTCAATCGTTCTCGGTTTCGTGGCCGCCGTCGCAGCGGCTGTCACCTTCGACGTCGCCGCGTCCGCAGACGGCTCCCCTCCCGCGCCCACCATCGCGGTATCCAGCGGCTCCATCACCGTCACCGCCAACGGCGGCGCGCACATCAACCCGGGCTTTCCCTGGTACTTCAAGGACGGGACGGGCACGAAGGTGAAGAAGGTGGCCGACTTCTCGTTCCCCGGCGCCGACGCCGCCAAGACCCGGGCGGACGCGGCCACGGTCTCCGGCGTGCCGGCCTCCGGGACGCTGCGCGGCGCGTACTGCACCACGGACGCGACCGGCAACGGCAGCTGCTACACGTTCACCGCGGCCTGCACGGCCACGGCGTGCTCGATCACGGGCATCTGATCACGTAGCCACGTAGCCACGTAGCCACGTAGCCACGTAGCCACGGAGCCGCTTGGCGCGCGCAGCCGCGCAGGCAGCGCGCCCTGCGCACGTTGCGCACATGGCCCACGCAGCGTGCTTCGCCCGCTCATGCGACGAGGACGCCCAGCGTGTAGACCGCGAGGGCTGCGCACCAGGCGATCGTCGCCACGCGCAGCCCCGCGCGGTACCCCCACCACGGCGCGAGCGGCGGCACGACGAGGGCCGCGGCGGCGACCTTCCACGACCGCGTGCGCGCGAGGCCCGCGACGAGCGCGACGTGCGCCCCCGCGAACACGACGAGCGCGGCCGCGAGGAGCCAGCCCACGGTAGCCACCCGGGCACGTTACGCCAACGGTGCCGGGGGCGCCCGGCGAGGGCACCGCCGACGCGGTGTTTGCGCGCGCGGGAAGGGCAAGCGACACTGGCCGTCGTGCGTACCTTGCGGAGCTCGTCGGCCCTCCTCGGGGCTCTGGGCGCAGGCGTCCTCGTCTCGATGGCCCTCGGCGTGCCGCTCGCGCGCGGCGAGGCGCGGCCGGCGACCATCCCGGTCGACCAGGTGAAGGAGGGGATGAAGGGCTACGGCCTCACCGTCTTCCACGGGACGCAGCCCGAACGCTTCGACGTCGAGGTCATCGGCGTGCTCCACCACTTCCGGCCCGGGGAGCCGCTCATCATCGTCAAGACGCCCAACCCGCGCCTCGACGTCGTGCACACCGTGAAGGGCATGAGCGGGAGCCCCATCTTCCTCGATGGGCGCCTCGCCGGCGCCTACTCGTACAGCATGTCGGCCTTCGAGCTCGAGCCGGTCGCCGGCGTCACGCCGATCGATCTGATGCTCACCGAGATGCGCCGCCCCATCCCGCCCGGCTTCTGGCCGCTCGAGCGCACCGCGCCGCTCCCCGGCGGCAAGGAGGGCCCCCGCGCACCGCACCCGCCGCACGCGTCGCTCGACGGCTTCGACGGCCCGCCCGGCACCTACGACTTCGCCGAGCACGCTCGGCAGCTCGCCGCTCGCATCGGCCCCGTGACCGACGCGAGCACCACCATCCGCCCCGCGGCGACGCCGCTCATGCTCGCCGGCATGGGCGACCACACCGTCGCCGCGCTCCGGCAGCTCCTCGAGCCGCTCGGCCTCGACCCGATGCAGGGCGGCGGCGGCGGCGCGCCCGATCCGAACGCGCCCACCCACTTCGTCAACGGCGGGGCGCTCGGCATCGAGCTCATTCGCGGCGACGTCGCGGCGACGGGCCTCGGCACCGCGACGTTCGCCGACGGCGCGGGCAAGGTCGCCGCCTTCGGCCACCCGATGCTCGGCGGCGGCGACGAGGCGCTCCCCGCGTGCATCGGCCGCATCCTCTGGTTCGAGGCCAGCGCGCAGTCGTCGCACAAGATCGGCGAGTGCGCGCGCTCGCTCGGCACGCTGGTGCAAGACCGGCAGACCGCCATCATCGTCGACGAGAGCTACACCGCGCCGACCATCCCCATCGACGTCGACCTCGCGGGCGTGACGGGCGCGCCGAAGACGCACTGGCACGCCGAGGTGACCGACGACAAGTTCATGGCCCCGGGCCTCGTCGCGGCGGTCTTCTCGTCCGCGATCGAGGCCACCGCGAGCGAGCGGCGCGACTTCACGTGGAAGCTCACGTCGAAGGTCGACGTCGCGGGCCACGGCCTCGTCGATCTCGAGGACGTCGGCGTCTCCTCCGGCGGGTCGCCCGACACGAGCGAGATGTTCCGCCAGCGCGTCGTCGCCACCGTCGGCGACGTCCTCGGCAACCCGTGGGAGCACGCGCGCATCCGCAGCGTCGAGGCGCGCTTCGAGGTGAAGTTCGCGCGAGAGCTCTACCGGCTCCGCGGCGCCGAGCTGCTCGATCCGGTCGTCGACGCCGGCGGCAAGGCGCGCGTGCGCCTGCACCTCGTGCCCGAGCAGGGCCCCGAGATCACGCGGACGCTCGACGTGACGATGCCCGAGGAGCTCGAGGGCAAGGACGTGGAGGTCGACGTCGTCCCCGGCTACGACGTCGTGCCCGAGCTGGCCGCCCCCGAGTCGCTCGACGAGCTCCTCGCGAACGAGCCGCGCCAGAGCGTCGCCCCGCGCAGCGTCGTCCTCCAGTTCCGCGTCCCGTCGCAGGGCATCGCCTACAGGGGGCACGTCACGCAGCGCCTGCCGGCGTTCACGCTCGACGCGCTCCGCCCGCAGAGCGGCGACACGGGCCCCGAGACGTTCAACAGCTGGCAGCGCACGGTCGTGCCGCTCGACTGGTTCATCGAGGGCAAGGACAAGGTGAAGGTGAAGGTGCGGCCCGTGATGCGGTGACGCGGGCGCGGGCGCGGGCGCGGGCGCGGAAGAAGATGAATGCACGAACGCGGGATTCGAATGGGAATGTAGAATGGGGGGCGAGGCCGTACGCTGCGGCCTCGGTCACGAGGGGGAGCTGATGAACGTCGCCCGCGCATGCTTCGGCCTGATCCCGGTCCTGCTGGCGGGGCCTTCTTCCACCTGCGGCGGAGGCGGGAGCGACGCGGGTGCCACCGATGCCGGCTCCGCGAGCGATGCCGGCGGCGGGACCGACGCGACCGGCCCGGCCGATGCCGGCGCCCCGGACGCCACGCAGCCCGGCGACGCGGGGCCGCCCCAGGACGCCGCGATCGAGGCGAGCGGCGACGCGGCGGGCGACGGCGGCTTCGCGACCGCGGCCCATCTGCCCTTCCCGCCCGTGACCCTCGTCAGCGACGCGGGCATCATCGGCGGCCCTCGCATCGTGAGCATCGTCCTGCCGGAGGACCCCGAGTACGACGACCTCCTCGCCTTCGGGCAGCAGGTCCCGCAGAGCGCGTGGTTCTCCGCGTGGGAAGCGCAGTACGGCGCCGGTCCGCCGCGCGCCAGCCAGTCGCTCTTCGAGGAGTCGATCGGCGGGTCGATGCCCGACGGCGGCTACACGCAGGCGCAGATGAACCAGGCGATCGGCGACGCGATCACGGGCGACAACTCGCTCATCGCGCCCGACGGCCACACGATCTTCGTCCTCTACCTGCCCGAGAACACGTACTTCGAGTACGGCGGCCAGCCGGGGAGCTGCCAGTACTTCGCCTACCACTCGCCCTACGGCACGATGGGCGACGGCGCGGCGTACGTCTCGCGGTGCGGGACGGCGCCGCTCGACGGCAGCGAGCTCGGGAACGCAACGCGCATGGCGAGCCACGAGATCGCCGAGGCGGTGACCGACACCGGCGGCATCGGCTGGAACATCGCGACGTCGTCGGCGCAGCCGTGGGCCGGGAGCATCTGGGGCACCGCGGACGGGCAGTTCCTCTCCGAGGTGGGCGACCTGTGCGGCCTGCAGACGCGCGTCACCGAGGGCTCGTACAGCTACCAGCGCATCTACAGCAACGCGGCGCTCCCCGCGCACGGCGACCCGTGCGTCCCGGCCCTGCCGACGACCTACTACAACACGTCCGTGCCGCAGGGCTGGTACCCGGTCACCGCGGGTGGGTCGGTCGACATCCCCGTGACGGGCTGGTCGAGCGCGCCGATCGCGGGCGGGTGGCTGCTGACCGGCTCGACGCGCGTCCAGTCGACGCCGGCCGCGGGCTGGTCGTACTTCCTCTCGACGTCGGGCCCCACGTTCGGGGGCGTCCCGTACCACGCCATCGACAACGGGCAGACGGCGACGCTGAAGGTGAGCGCCCCTGCCTCCGCCCCGCACGGCGCGTTCATCTCGATCATGATCCTCAGCGTCCGCCTCGACGCCGACGGCGGCTACCTCGCCGGCGAGGACTTCGGGCACCGCTGGCTCGTCGGCGCGTACGTGCCGTAACGCGCGGGCGCGGGCGCGGGCGCGGGCGCGGGCGCGGGCGCGGGCGCGGGCGCGGGCGCGGGCGCGGGCGCGGGCGCGGGCGCGGGCGCGGGCGCGGGCGCGGTAAAGAGCGGAGTGCGCAGGGCGCGCACTGTCAAGACCG
>DASXDU010000008.1:0-42862 GCA_036490515.1 Polyangiaceae bacterium | reverse complement strand
GGCACGGACACGGCGACCTTGCTTGAACACGGAGCGGGTTTCCGCTCCAAGGACGCGAGCGGCCTACCGTGTCCGGCCTCGAGCAATCGAGGATCTACCTCAATCCCGAGATACAAGGACGCGCGCAGGAGCGCGCGCCGCGGGAGCGGCCCTCCGCGGCTTCGCCGCTCCGGGTCCTTGAGCCGTGCTGCGCGCCGTGGCGTGGGGCGCGTGTGCTTCGCGCATCGGGCGCGGGGCGCGCGAAAGGGACAGACCATGCTGCGAATTCACGATGTGATGCTCGAGGCCATTGCCACCATGCGGCCCGTCGTCGGGGCGGTCGAGAGGTGCGACCGTGACCTGGGCTCTCAACTGCGGCGGGCGGCCAGCTCGGTGGTGCTCAACGTCGCCGAGGGTAGCGGCTCGGCCGGTGGCAACCGCCTGCAGCGGTACCGCACGGCACTCGGGTCGGCGCGCGAGACCTGGGCGTGTCTGCAGGTTGCGCAGGCGGCGGGCTACGTCGGAGCGCTTCCGCCTTCCCTGCCGGCTCTCATGAACCGCGTCATCGGCACCCTGGTTCGCGTCACGGCCTGACGAGCAGCGCGGCGAGCGGCCCACGTGAGCCGCTCGCCGCCGCTGCCTCAGCGCACGTTCTTCACGAGCACTGCGCGCACGTGGTCGATCTTGTCGAGCAAACCCGCATCGAACCCATCGACGTACCCGAGCGCCAGCGCCGAATCGACGTTCCAGCGCGAGGGCGCGATGCATCCCTGCGGGGGCGGTGGTGTTCCGGTGCGACGGTGAAGTGCATCCCCGCGGCCGAGCTGGTGTTCCGCCGCGAGGGCGCGCTGCATCCCCGCGGCGGAGGTGGTGGTCCGCCGTAGGGGCGCGCTGCATCCCCGCGACGGAGGTGGTGTTCCGCCGCGGGGGCGCGCTGTATCCCCGCGGCGGAGGTGGTGTTCCGCCGCGGGGGCGCGCTGTATCCCCGCGACGGAGCTGGTGTTCCGCCGCGAGGGCGGGCTGCATCCCCGTGGCGGAGGTGGTGCTCCGCCGTAGGGGTGCGCTGCATCCCCGTGGCGGAGGTGGTGCTCCGCCGTAGGGGAGCGCTGCATCCCCGCGGCGGAGATGGTGCTCCGCCGTGGGGGAGCGCTGCATCCCCGCGGCGGAGGTGGTGCTCCGCCGTGGGGGCACGCTGCATCCCCGCGACGGAGGTGGTGCTCCGCCGTGGGGGCGCGCTGCGTTCGCGCGGCGGAGGTGCTGCTCCGGCGCGGGGAGCGCTGCATCCCCGCGACGGAGGTGGTGCTCCGCCGCGGGGGCGCGCTGCATCCCTGCAGTGGAGCTCATGTTCCGCCGCGAGGGGGCGGGTCGCCCCATCCTCGGCGGCCGGCCGTGACCGACCGCGACGACAGCGGTCCCGCGTCCGTCCCTGCGGCGGACGCGCCCATCCCGCCGTCGGGCGTGCGCGTCGACGACGAGGACGTGCCGCCCGAGGCCTCCCCGCTCGTTACGAAGCGCGCCGGCGTCGATTTGACGCAACCTCCGCGCGCCGGCTGCCGATGGGAGGGCAGAGGTGAGAGGCGATGTTTGCATTGACGCTGCGGTTGATGGGCCCCCGCGACCACCTGAGCAGCCAGCTCGAGGCGACGCGCAGCGCGAGCCGGCGGGCAAGCCTCCTCCGGAAGCTGGCGCTCTGTCACGATCCGGGGGTCATCCCGACGATCGCGCCGTATCTGGCATGCGAAGGCCGCGTGCGGGTGGCGGCCGTCGACGCCATCCTCCACTTCGGCGAGGAGGCGCGCGAGCCGATGCTCGAGATCCTGGGCGACCGGCGCCGTACGGAGCTCCACCCGGGAGCTCTGCGGGTGCTCGATGGCCTCGTGCGCAGGGCCGCCGTCCGCGGCGCCGGAGTGCCCGGCACCCGCGACCCCTGCACCGAAGCCCTCGAAGACCGCTGACTCGAGATTCCTGGCCTCCGCCGCGGTCGCTACCAGGCCAAGCCGCGCCCGAAGTGATCGAACCCGCCCGGCTCGATGGGGCGCTCGCCCGTCGCGCTCCGGAGAAAGAGGCGCCCTCCCGCGCTCCCGTCTCGCACGTCGCCGACGTGGCGGAAGCCGAGGATGGGCGACGGCGCGCTGACGACGACTGCGTAGTCCTCGCCCCCGTGGAGCGCGAGCGCGAGCGGGTCGGCGCCGAGAGCGCGGGCGAGGTCCACGAGCGACCCCTCATCGAGGAGCGCCGCCTCGTCGAGGACGATCGCGACGCCGCTCGCCTCCCCCAGGTGGGCGGCGTCCCGCGCGAGGCCGTCGGAGACGTCGATCGCGGCGCGCGCGGTGCGCGCCATGTGCCGGCCCTCGGCGACGAGGGCACGCGGCGTGCGCCACGCTTCGACGGCGCGAGCGAACAGCGGCTCGTCGCCGCGCCCGAGCTCGAGGGCGCGCATCCCGGCGGCCGCCATCCCGACGTCGCCCGCCATCCAGAGGCCGTCGCCGGGCCGCGCGCCCGAGCGCAGGACGGGACGCTCGCATCGACCGAGGAGGGTCGTCGTCAGCGACAGGGCCGCGCCGCGCGCCAGGTTGCCCCCGACGACGGGCGCTCCCACCTCGGCGGCCGCGTCGCGCTGGCCCCCGACGATCGCCTCGAGCGCGGCGTCGTCGACGTCCCCGGGCAGCACGAGGGAGGCGAGCGCGCACCAGGGGCTCGCCCCCATCGCCGCGAGGTCGCTCGCCGCCGCCATGAAGCTCCGCCACCCGACGTCGCGCCACGAGAGCCACGCGCGCCGGAAGTGGACGCCCTCGACCTGCTCGTCGATCGTCCAGACGAGCTTCCCGTTCCCGGGCGCCGTCAAGACCGCGGCGTCGTCGCCGATGCCGACGTCGACGCCGTCGGCGCGGGCCGCGAGGAGCTCGGCGATCCTCGCGATGCGCGCGCGCTCGTCCATGCGAGGGGTCTATCACGAGCGACGCCACTGGCCCGGCGGTGCGACGTCGACGGCGCGTGCCTCGACGGCGCGAAGCGGTTGCGCGCGGCCGGGGCGATCGCGCGACGGCGTCGCTCGGTCGTGGCCCGCGGCTGAGGGTCAGGCGACGCGCGACGTTTCGGCGCTCGACGGCGTCGCCTGGGGAAGGGTCACGACGAAGGCCGTCCCCTTGGGCACGTTGTCCTCGATGCGGATGTCGCCCGAGTGCGCGGCCACGAGCCGCTTCACGATCGAGAGGCCCAGCCCCGTGCCGCCGTACTCGCGCGTGCTCGACGAGTCCACCTGGTAGAACGCGTCGAACACCTTCGCGCGCTCCTTCGCCGGGATGCCGATGCCCGTGTCCTCGACGCGCACCTCGAGGACCGCGCGCGTCGGCGCGAGCAGCGCGAGGCCCTCGTCGTCCCCTCCCCCGGCGTCCTCCACCATGCGGGCGCGCATCGTGACCGAGCCGCCGGCCGGCGTGAACTTGATCGCGTTCTCGACGAGGTTCAAGAACACCTGACGCAGACGCTCCGGATCGCCCCGGAGCTCGGCGAGCGCCGGGCCCACGTCGAGCGCGAGCTCGACGCCCTTCTTGCGCGCCGTGGGCGTGAGCGTCGAGACGACCTCGCCGAGGACGGCCTCCACGTGCACGGCGCGGACGGCCATGCGCATCGTGCCGCTCTCGAGCTTGCTGAGGTCGAGGAGGCCCATGATGAGCGAGAGGAGCTGCTCGCCCTTCTGGTGGATCGTGTCGACGAACTCCTTCTGCTCGGGCTGGAGCGGCCCGGCCAGGCCCTCGGCGAGCATCTCGCTGTAGCCGATGATCGACGTGAGGGGCGTGCGGAGCTCGTGGCTGACGGTCGCGAGGAAGTTCGACTTGAGCTTGTCGAGCTCCTTCAGGCGGTCGAACGCCTCCTGGAGGCGCGCCGTCTTCTCCTCGAGCTGGCGGTAGCTCTCGCGCACGCTCGCCAGGTGCATGGTGCTCGTGACGTGCGCCTTGTGCCCGGAGAAGAGGATGAGATCGAGCGCCGACTTGAGGTGCGCCGCGATGCGCGTGACCGTCTCGCCCTTCGCGCGCGGCATCTTCGCGAGCAGCTCCTTCGCGCGCGGCGTCGCGATGGCGGGGTCGATCTCGCGCAGCGAAGCCGGGAGCTCGGTGAGGTTGTTCGGCAGGAACGGCCCGACGATGAGGCGGCCCACGCGCCGCCCGTCGTACTCGATCGCGAGGATGCGGTAGGCCGCGCCGGTGAAGCACGGGTGGATGACGTCGCCCGATTCGTCCGGCTCGCGCGCACGCACGCCCCCGACCACCGCCGCGCAGGCCTTGCGCCCCTCCGACGTCGTGTTCACGTAGGCGCAGAGCTCCTGCTCGCCGGCCGCGTCGGCGAGGAGAGCCCCGTCGCTCGAGTAGATGCGGACCGGGATCCCGAAGAGCGTGTGGAAGCTCCGGCAAAGCTCGTCGAGCCCGTGCCGATCGACGAGGTCCTCGATGCGGATTCGCGCGTCGAGGAGGATGTCCTCGGCCGCGACGGTCGGCCCCTCGGTGCTCACGCCGGCACCCCCTTGTGGCGATCGAGGTTGCCTCCCACGCACGTCGAGAGGAGGGTCGAGACGTCGGCGTCGAGGCCGAGCTGGCGCGCGGCCATGGGGAGGAGCTCGGCCGGATCGACGCCGATCATCTTGGCGAGCTGGTGCTCGGCGTCGAGCTTCGTCCACGTGAGGTGGAGCAGGCCGAAGAACGTCTCGAGCACGCCCCGCCCGTTGACGGCGCTCGCCTTGAAGACCGGCTCGCGCCCGCGACGGGCGAGCGCGGAGATCTCGTCGTCCGAGCGCACGCGGTCGAGGTCGCGCTTGTTGAACTGGATGACCACGGGCATCTGCTTGAGGCTCAGGCCCGTCTCCGCCAGGTTCTGGCGCAGGTCGAGGAAGGACGCGGCGTTGTGCTCCGTCTCGCTGATCTGCGAGTCCGCGATGAAGGCGACCCCGTCGGCTCCCTGCAGGACGAGGCGGCGCGTCGACGCGTGGAGGACCTGACCGGGCACGGTGAAGATCTTGATGCGCAGGCTCATCCCCCGGTCGCTCTCGGCGCGGAACGTGAGCGGGAGCATGTCGAAGAAGAGGGTGCGGTCGTCCTTCGTCTCGAGCGTCATGAGCCGCCCGCGCGCGCCCTCGGTGGTGACCTGGTGCAGGGCGCGGAGGTTCGTCGTCTTGCCGCTGAGGGCGGGCCCGTAATAGACGAGCTTCAACCCTATCTCGCGGCCGCCGAAGTTGATTTGCACGACGAGGGCTCGATCTTATCTAGAATCGCGTCCCGATGCCGAACAAGCAGACCGCCAAGAGCCCCGGCAAGGCGCCCGCGAGGGCACCCGCCAAGAGTCCCAGCAAGACGGCCGGCCGCAACGGTCCCGCCCCGGGCAAGGCTGCCCCGAAGTTCGACCTCGAGGGCGACGACGGCGAGCGCAGCTCGAGCAAGGACTACGCGGGCAAGTGGCTCGTCCTCTACTTCTACCCCCGGGACAACACGCCCGGCTGCACCCGCGAGGCGCAGGACTTCACGAAGGCCGCGGCACGCCTGAAGAAGCTGGGGGCCGAGGTGGTCGGCGTGTCGAAGGACTCCGTCCAGAGCCACTGCGGCTTCAAGGAGAAGATCGGCATCGGCTTCACGCTCCTCAGTGACCCGAAGCTCGAGGCGCACCGCGCCTACGGCGCCTGGGGGAAGAAGGTGATGTACGGCAAGGAGGTAGAGGGCGTGATCCGCTCCACTTTCCTCGTCGGCCCGGACGGCACGCTCGCGAAGTCGTGGAGCGGCGTGAAGGTGGACGGGCACGTCGACAAGGTGGTGGCCGCCATCGAAGAGCTGCGGGCGTGACGGTCGACCCGCCCGCGACCGTCGTCTGGCTGGACGCCCAGCCGCCCGATGCATCGCAGGCGCGCGCGCTCGACTCGTGGGGCAAGGCGCACGGGACGCGGCTCGCGCCGCCGGGCCAGGCACGCCCCCCCGCGATCGCGGTGGACCCGGCGCACGGAGACGACATCGAGCGCTTCCTCGACCGTGTTCACGACGCGCTGGCGGCGCGCGACGCCGATGCGGCCGATCGCGCCCTCTCGGCAGCCGAGTCGACGCTCCGCGCGCACCCCGAGCTCCCGCAGGCCGCGTGGCTGATGGCCGAGGTCGAGCGGGCGCGCTCCGCGCGGTTCCGGCGTATCGCGCCGATCGACGACGAGGCCGCCGAGCGGGCCTGGATGCGCGCCGAGGCGCTCGACGGCGGGCGCGTGGCTGGCGTCGGCGAGCAGCCCTCGAACGCGCACCCCGAGGCGGCGACGGTCACCGTGACGCTCGAGCCCGCGGGAGGCGTTCTCTGGCTCGACGGCGCCGTGGCCATCGCCGCCGGAGCCGGAGCAGCGATCGCGACGCGCGCGGGCCCGCACGACGTTCGCGTGACCTGGGACGACGCGACGGTGTGGGCGGGCTGGGTCGAGACGCCCGCGGGGAGCTCCACCTTGCGTGTCGCCGTGCCCGCGCCGCCGCCGTGCTCGGCGGGCGACGTCGGGGGGGCGCGCGCCGTGGCGGGCGGGGTCGAGGCGACGGCCGTCCGGTGCCGCGCCTGGATCGCCGCGCTTCCGGGGGCGCATGGTGGCAGCGTCGTGGTCGCCACCTGCGAGGCGGGCCGCTGCGGCGCGCTCCTCGAGTGGAGCCCGCCTGCGAGCTGGACGTGGGCCCCGCCCGAGGAGGAGCCGCGCACCGGGTGGCCGAGCTGGGCCACCTGGGGCCTGGTCGGGGTCGGCGCCGTGGTCGCGACCGGCGTCGTCCTCGTCGCCGCGGGGGCGTTCCAGTCGGCCCCGACCGAGACGCGCTTCGTGAGCGGCGGCCTGAAGGCCCAGTGACGCGACGCGAGGAAGCGAGGGGGGAAAGCGCGCGGCGCGGGGAACGAAGCGGGCCCCTCGCGCGTCCCAACCCGTAGGCTCCTCCGGAAGCCCTAGCGGCAGCATCCCCGGGTGCTTAGGCTCACTCCTGAGGACGAACATCCATGGCGCAGGCACCCCAGCTCGACTTCGACGGTTTCGTCTCGCGGAAGAAGGCCGACCGCTCCACGGGCGGCGCGGAGACGACCGGCCACGAGTACACCTACACGTTCGACCGGCAGTCGCGGATCGCGTTCGAGAACACGAAGCCCGTCGCGTACGCCGTCGAGGCGAGCGTCCGGCTCTTCAAGCAGCTCGGGCGCCACCAGCTCCTCGGGCACGCCGTGCGCGTGTCCGACCGGCAGATGCCGCGCATCTACCGCATCACGAAGCAGGCGTGCGACACGCTGCAGATCGCGATGCCGCAGGTCTTCGTCGTCAACAACCCGCAGTTCAACGCGGGCACCCTGGGCACGAACGAAGACTCGTTCATCATCGTGCACTCGTCGCTGATCGATCAGTACTCCGACGAGGAGCTCCTCACGGTCATCGGCCACGAGTGCGGGCACATCCACAACTCGCACGTCGCGTACCTCACGGCGCTCCACTACCTCACGTACATGGCCGGCATGTTCGTGCCGTGGCTCCTGCAGCCTGCCATGGTGGCCCTGCGCACCTGGTCGCGACGCGCGGAGATCACGTGCGACCGCGCCGGGATGCTCGTCGCCAAGGACCAGCAGGCGGCCGAGCGCGCCATCACCAAGCTCGCGGTCGGGTCGCGCAAGCTCTACGAGGAGTTCAACCTCGAGGCGTTCCTCGAGCAGCACGACGAGGCGAGCCAGGGCATCGGCAAGTACATGGAGGTCTTCGCGACCCATCCGTGGCTGCCCAAGCGCGTGCTCGCGATGCGGGCGTTCGGCGACAGCGCCCTCTTCCACAAGGCCATCGGAAAGGAAGCCGAGGGCGGCATCTCGATGAGCGAAGTCGACAGCCGCGTCGCGGCGCTCCTGAAGGGGGAAGCGTGATGGATACGAACGGGACGAACGGGCAGGCAGCGCCGGCCGAGGCGCCGAAGCCGGCGCTCGACGCGTTCTTCGCGAAGCGCGACGAGGTGGTCCGCGCGCTCCGCGGCCTCGGGGACATCGCGTCGTCGCTCGGCACGAAGACGCTCAAGGCTCGCGTCGAGCGGGAGCTCGTGCGCAAGCTCGACGAGGACCGCTTCCATCTCGTGGTCGTGGGAGAGTTCAACCACGGCAAGACGACGTTCGTGAACGCGCTCCTGGGGCACGCCGCGCTTCCCACCGGCGTCACGCCGACGACCGCGACGATCCACCACATCCGCTGGGCGGAGCGTCCCGAGGCGACGGTCGTCTCGACCGGCGGCGAGCGGCGCGGCATCCCGTTCGACGAGGCGTCTCGCTTCGCGGTCGGGGGCGGCGCCTCCGCCGAAGAGGTGGACTACCTCGAGATCGGGTACCCGGCGCCGCTGCTCGAGGAGCGCATCCTGCTCGTCGACACGCCAGGCGTGAACGACCTGTCCCACCAGCGCGCCGACATCACCTACAGCTACATCCCGCGCGCCGACGCGGTCCTCTTCCTGCTCGACGCGGGGCAAATCCTCAAGGAGAGCGAGCGCGTCTTCTTGAACGACAAGCTCCTCAAGGCGTCGCGCGACAAGATCGTCTTCGTCATCACGAAGTGGGACCTCCTCTCGGCGGACGAGCAGCGCGAAGCGCTCGCCTACGCGAAGAACCACCTGTCGACGCTCGTGAAGGACCCCGTCGTCTTCCCCGTCAGCGCCGAGTCCGCGCTCGCGGGCAACCGCGAGGCCAGCGGCCTGCCGGAGCTCGTCGCCCACCTCACGCGCTTCCTCGCCGAAGAGCGCGGGCGCATCCTGCTCGACAACGCGCTCGGCGAGGGGCTCTCGCTCGGGGTCCTTCTCTCGAAGGGCGTCGACGCGCGGCGCCGCAGCATCGCGATGAAGACCGACGAGATCGAGCGCCGCCTCGCCGCGCTCGAGAAGGACCTGGCCGGGCAAGCCGGGACCATCGAACAGCGCCGGATGCAGATCCGCGAGGACGTGTCGGGCATCAAGGCGGCCGCCCGCAAGGACCTCGATCGCTTCGTCGACGACGTGTGCCGGCAGCTACCGAACGTCATCGACGCGGCGAAGCCCAACGAGTTGAAACGGTATCTCCCCGCCTTCCTCGAGGACGCCTACAAGCAGTGGGCCGAGGAGGAGACGAAGGAGATCGCCATGCAGCTCGAGCAGCTCGGCGAGAAGACGGTGGCCCTCGTGCGGGAGGACGCGCACGAGAGCGGCAAGCGCGTCGCGAACGCGCTCGGGAGCGACACGAAGCGGCTCGACGTCCAGGTCGACAGCATGAAGTACGACGTCGGCGTCGTGGCGCTCATGTTCGGCGGAGTGGCCCTCATGGCGGTGAACCTGATGGCCGGCGGGGTGCTCGCCATCGCGGGCCCGGCCATCCTCGCCATGTTCGCGCGCGGCAAGATCCACGAGGAGTTCAAGAAGCGCGCGAAGGAGCTCGCACCCGAAGTGATGCGCGAGACGGCGAAGAAGGTCGCGCCGAAGCTCGACTCGATGATCGACGAGTTCGCGCAGAAGCTCGACGCGTGGGTCGTGAGCGCGGGCGAGGAGCTGCACCGCGAGGTGGTCGAGGTGCTCCAGGCGACGAAGGCGGCGCGCGACTCCGGCCAGGGCGACGAGACGACGGCGATGGCGTCGGTCGAGGGGCAAGCCGCTGCGCTCGCCAAGGTGACCGAGCGCATCGAGAAGCTGCGCGCCGAGCTGTGGGCGCCCCGCGAGAAGGTGCGGGTCGCGGCCGAAGCGCCCGCGGCGTGACGGCCCGGGCGAGCCCGGGCTCCCCCGGGTCCTGGCGCGCGGCGCGCCTTGG
The DNA here is from genome assembly GCA_036490515.1 of Polyangiaceae bacterium. GTDB lineage: Bacteria > Myxococcota_A > Polyangia > Polyangiales > Polyangiaceae > Palsa-1150. The sequence continues at coordinate 33,106 of DASXDU010000008.1, read as the reverse complement.
CCTGCTCTTCACGCGAGGAGCAGGCGGGCGACCCCGTCGGCTCCGAGCGCGCGGAGCTTCTCGAAGCGCTTCAGGAAGCGCGACCAGTCCTTGACGACGCGCGGGCCCGCGGCGCCGGTCCGCATCGCGTAGTCGGTGATCCGCGTGATGGTGAACCGCAGGGCGGCAAACGCGCCCTCGGCGGCGAGGCCCCGGACCTCGGGGGCTTCGAGCGGTCGGACGCGCTCGTACCCTGCGCGCATGGCGGACGCGAGGCGCCCGTCGAGGTCGTCGCCGAAGCACCAGGAGAGAACCGTGACCATGAGGTCGTAGGCGTACGGGCCGTCGCAGGCGCTCTCGAAGTCGAGGAGCGCGGCGATGCGGCCCACGGGGTCCCAGAGCACGTTGTCGCGGAAGAGATCCCCGTGGACGAGTCCCCTCGGCAGGCGGGGGTCGCGGGCGTGGTGCGCCTCGTCGAGCGCTGCCCGCAGCTTCGGGACGAGGGGAGCGAACTCGGGGTGCCCGCTCCGCTCGATGCCGTCCAGCCTTCGGCGCAGCTCGGGGATGCCGAACCTGCCCTCCACGGGGCTCTCCCCCTTCCCGGCCACGTGCACGCGCGCCAAGGCCTCCCCTACCCGGCCCGCGTCCTCCGGGCTCACCGAGGCCTGGCAACGCATCCGGCCATCGAGCCAGGGGAAAAGGGCGACGGGCTTCCCCCGGAGGGTGCCCACGAAGGCTCCGTCGCGCCGGCGCAGGGGGGCGGGAGTGGGCACGCCGGCGCGGGCGAGGCGCTCCAGGAGGGCCGTCTCGCCGCGCGCGCCGGGCCCGTCCTGCTCCTCGTAGAGCCGCAGGAACACGCGACCAGCCGCGTCTTCGAGCGCGTAGTTGGTGTTGACGCTCCCGCCGGCAATCCCCTCGAGGCGCCGCAGGGGCCCCCTGCCGTAGTCGGCAAGGAGGGCGGCAGCCTCGGGTTCGTCGATGGGCGTGAGGACCGCCATGGGCCGCGGCTTCCTTATAGCTCGACCGTACGTCCGCACGACGTCTCGCATTTCCCGTGTAGACGGGGGCCTCTTCTGTCTGGTAATTGGCCCGGAGCGTTTGGGCCGGAAAGACCGGCCGCGTACGGGGCGATCCGGGGGTAAGCGGGTTCGAAGCTCCCGTACTTGCAGAGTTTTGCACCCAATCGAGACCGACATGGCGAAGACGAAGAAGGCGGCGGCGGTGACGAAGGCGTCGATGAAGCCCGCGGCGGCCGCCAAGGCGGCCCCCGGCAAGGGCGGCGCGGCGGCCAAGGACGAGGGGCCGCTGAAGCGCAAGCTCGGCCTGCGGGGGGCGGCGCCGTGGGCGGCACGTCACGCGGCAAAGCACGCGGCCGAGGCCCGTGCCCGGGCGGCCGAGCCGCCGCTTCCGGGGAGCGCCCGCGCGACCATCCGCACGCCGGAGAACGCCGAGGACATCAAGCAGAAGGTGCGCGATCTCCACGCCGCGCTCTCGCAGGTCAAGACGCTCCGGAAGAACCTGGCCAAGTCGTTCTTCGACGTCGGCCTGGTCCTCAAGGACATCCAGACCCGCCGCCTCTACGAGGCGAAGCGCTTCCCGTCGTTCGAGTCCTTCGTCGAGCGCGAGATCGACCTGGGGAAGACGACGGCCATGCGCCTGGTCCGCGTCGTCGGCCTGTTCGCCCGCGAGGGCGCGCTCGAGGTCGGGATGGATCGCGTCTTCGCGGCCATCTCGGCGATCGACTCCGCCGGCGAGCCGGAGATCGCGCGTATCCCGCCGGCCCCCGTCTCGACGGCCGCCCTGCCGCTGCGCCCGCCGGGGCGGTAACCGCGCCGCCATCGCTCCGGTCGCCTCGAGGGGCCGGACGACCGGCGATCGCCCCCGTCAGGGCTTCCGCGGCAGCGTCACCACCACCCGCGTGCCCGCTCCGGGCTCGCTCTCGATCCGGACCTCGCCGGCGTGCTGGTCGACGATCTTGCGAACGATGGACAGACCGAGGCCGGTGCCAGCCTCCTTCGTCGTGAAGAACGGGTCGAACACCTGGGCGAGCGCCGAAGGCGCGATCCCCGTGCCGGAGTCCTGCACGACGAGGCGGACGCCCGCGTCTTCGCAAGAGACCGCGACGCGAAGCGCGCCGCCCTCCTTCATGGCCTCGATGGCGTTCACCACCAGGTTGAGCACGACCTGCTTCAGCTTCTCCGGATCGCCGAGGAGCACGCACTCGCGCGCGAGCTCGCGCTCGATCTTGACGCCGCGGTCGGCGGCCGACCCCTGCTCGAGGTCGAGCACGTCCTCGACCAGCTTGCCGAAGTGGACGAGCTCGCGCACCGCGCCGCGCGGACGGGCGAGCTCGAGGAACTCGGTCAGGAGGCGGTTCAGACGGCCGATCTCGCCGCCGACGATGCGGGCCCGGTCGGTGAGCGCTCGGCGGGCATCGTCCTCGACGGGAAGCTTGTCGACGTGGCGGCCGAGCAGGTGCAGCTGGAGGACGGCGGCGTTGAGGGGGTTTCGGATCTCGTGGGCGAGGTTCAGCGCGAGGGTCCCCATCGCCGAGAGCGCCTCGGCGTCCGCGGCGCGCTTCTCCAGCGCACGGCGCTCGCTGACGTCGATGCCGATGCCGTAGACGAGCCGCGCGTCGTCGCCGGCCTCGCGCGCCATCGAGAGGTGCCACCGCACACGCCGCGCCGCGTTCTCCCGGAGCTCCCGCGACGAGACGTGCGCCGGCCCGTCGGCGCCGGGGAGAAGCAGGAACCCCGTCTCGACCTCGGGCGGTCGGCCCGCGCGCGCCATCGCGATGGCCTCGCGCATGCGGGTGCGATCTTCCTCGGGGATCCAGCTCTCCACGAACGCCATCCCGAGGGCGGTCGCCGGCTCGACGCCCGCGAAGATCGAGGCCTTGCGGTTGAAGAGCGCGACGCGGTCCTCCGGATCGAGACCGATGACGACGACGTCGGTGAGCTCGACGAGCGCCCGGTAGCGGCGCTCGAGCTCGTCGCGCTCGCGCGCCAGGCGAACCTTCGTCAGCGCCTGCTCGACCGTCGAGAGCAGCTCCTCGGGCCGGAAGGACTTGGGGACGAAGGCGAACGCCCCCGACCGCAGGGCGCCGATGGCGGCGTCCATGGACGCGAAGCCCGTGATGAGGACGACCTCGCCGAACGGCGACGCACGACGCAGCAGAGGAATGAGGTCGACGCCGCTCGCGTCGGGCAGCTTCACGTCGACGATCGCGACGTCGAAGCCGCGCGCGTGCGCGATGGCCAGCCCCTCGTCGCCGCGCGACGCCGTGACGACCTCGATGGCGTGGGCCGCGGTGCCGCCGGCGAGCTCGGTGGTCATGAGGACGGCGTGCAGCGTCCCCACGAGCTCGACGTTGTCGTCGACGATGAGCACGCGGGACCGGGCCGGCGCCGCGGCGGGAAGACGCGGGATCGAGGCGGTGCTCACGCGAGGAGCCTCGCGAGGATCTCGTTCGTCAGCTTCGGGTTCGCGCTGCCGCCGGTCTCCTTCATCACGCGCCCGACGAAGAAGCCCATCAGGCTCGCCTTGCCCGCCCGGAGCTCCGCCGCTTGCCTGGGGTGTGCCGCGATCACGCGCCGGCACACCTCCTCCAGGGCCGGCACGTCGCTCACCTGCTGCATGCCCTGCGCGAGCACGATCGCGGAGGCCGACTTCCCGGTCTCCGCCATCTCCGCGTAGACGACCTTGCCCTGCTTGCCGCTGATCGTCCCCGCGTCGACGAGCTTCAGCAGCTCCGCGAGAGCCGCGGCGGTCACCGGGAAGGTCGCGTCGAGGCCATGCGTCGCGACCTGGCTGAGGACCTCGGTCTGGACGAAGTTGGCCACGCGGACCGGGTCGCCGTGCAGGGTCGCCGCCTCCTCGAAGAACGCAGCCACGCGCGGGTGCCCCGTGACGACCTGCGCCGCGTACGGGGTCAGGCCCATCTCGCGGACGAAGCGGTCGCGCTTGTCGCGCGGGAGCTCCGGGAGCGACGCCTGCACCTCGGCCACGAACGCCTCGTCGAGCACGAGCGGCGGCAGGTCGGGATCGGGGAAGTAGCGGTAGTCCTGCGCCTCCTCCTTGCTCCGGAGCGAGTACGTCGTCCCGTCGTCCTCGTTCCAGCCTCGCGTCTCCTGGACCACGCGCCCCCCGCCGTCCAGCACGCCCTGCTGGCGCGCGATCTCGTGCGCGATTGCCTTCTCCACGAAGCGGAACGAGTTGATGTTCTTGAGCTCGACGCGCGTCCCCAGCTTGGTCTCGCCGGCGGGCCGGATCGAGACGTTCGCATCGCAGCGAAAGCTCCCGTCCTCGAGGTTGCCGTCGTTGACACCGATGAAGACGAGCACGTCGCGGAGCGTGCGGAGGTACTCCGCGGCCTCGGCCGGGGTCCGCAGGTCCGGCTCGCCCACGACCTCGACGAGCGGCACGCCGGACCGATTGAGGTCGACGACGCTCGCCTGCGGGTGATGAACGCTCTTGCCGGCGTCCTCCTCCATGTGAACCCGCGTGATGCCGATCCGGCGCACGCTTCCTTGGCCCGTCTCGAGGTCCAGGTGCCCGCGCTCGCTGAACGGCTCGTCGTACTGGCTGATCTGGTAGCCCTTGGGGAGGTCCGGATAGAAGTAGTTCTTCCGGGCGAAGCGGCTCCTGGGCCGCAGCGTGCACGAGAGCGCGAGCGCGGTGCGCACCGCCATCCGCACGGCTTCTCCGGACAGCACGGGCAGCGCGCCCGGGAGCCCCAGGCAAACGGGGCAGACCTGGGTGTTGGGGGGCGCCCCGTGGGCCGTGGAACACCCGCAGAAGGCCTTGCTGCGGGTCAGGAGCTGCGCGTGCACCTCCAGCCCGATGACCGCCTCGTACCTCACGCCCCCGGATCTAGCACCGGAGGCTATCTCCCGAACTGGAAGACCACCTCGCTGCGCCGCACCATTCCCAGCTCGTCACGGGCAATCCGCTCGACGGCGGCCGGGTCGTCGCGAAGTTGCTGCACGTCGATGCGCAGGTGCCCGACGTCCCGCTCGAGCTCTTCGTTCTCGGTGTCCACCTGGTCGAGCTCGTGCTGCAGGCCACGCAGTCGCGGCAGCCCCTCCGGCTCGAGGACGAGCACGGGGACGGCGACGAGGGCCAGCGAGAGCATCGCGATGGGCAGCGTGCGCTGGAGGAAGTCCGCCGGTCGCGACACGGAGCCCACGATGGCACACGGCCCTGCCGACGGACCAGTTCTCGCACCCGCGGCAGGATCGGAGGCCTGTAGCCCGGAGCCCGTAGCCTGTAGCCTGGGGGCCGCACATGTCCTTCGCCCTCGCGCGAGCACTCCTCCTGGCCGATGCGGTCACACCGGAGGCCCTCGCGTCCGCTCTGCTGGTCTCCGCCACGCGCGGGACGTCCCTCGTGCGCGCGCTCCTGGCCACGCGCGCGATCGACGCGCCTCGGCTCGAGCAGCAGCTGGAGAACGGCGACGCCCCCTACATGCGCCACGTCGCGCCGGTGATGGGCCTCGTCCAGCAGCTCCCCCCGGGCCTCTGCGAGCGGCTCCTCGCCCTTCCCGTGCGTCAGGACCCGCGGACGGGGACGATCGACGTCGCGATCGTCGACGCCCGCGACCCGCACCCCGTCGAGGAGGTCTCCCACTGGCTCCGCGCCCCCGTGCGCATGGTCCGGACGTCGCTCGCCTCCATGGATGCCGCGCTGCGCCGGCTGCACGCGAAGCCCGAGACCGGGATGCGGCCCCTGGCTCCGCCGATCTGGGTGCCCGCGCGCGTTCCGCCCCCGCAGGACCTCTCGAAGACGCCGGCGTACGGCTCACCGATGTTCGACGAGTCGCAGCTCGTGGACCCGGAGGACGATTCGAGCCCCACGGACGTCATGGACTTCCCGGCGACGGATCCGAACATTCCCTTCGCCCTGACCCGCAAGAGCCTCGCGCCCGTCGCCATCATCGAGCTCGGCGCGCCCGCGGTGGAGCGGCCGGGTCGCTGGGAAGGCGAGCCCGTACTCGACCTCAAGCGGCGAAAGGTCGCGTCCAGCTCGGCGCCCCCTTCGCCGGCGCTCTCGCCGACGCCGCCGTCTTCCCCGTTCTCCGCGCCGCCCATCGTTCCCACGCCCATCCTCGTGTCGTCTCCGGTCGTGCCGTCGGCCCCCCCCATCGCGCCGAACGCCCCGTCACCGCCGTTCCCCGAGGTCGGCTCCGTTCTCGACGCGATCCGGAACGCGAACGATCGGGACTCGATCCTCGAGCTGATCGTCGCCGGGCTGCGCACGGTGGCCCGGCGTGTGGGGGTGCTCGCGATGCGCAAGGAGACCCTCGTGGGCTGGACCTGCTCGCCCGAGCTCGGGGATCGGAACGTCCTGCGGGGCGTACGCCTCATCCCCGCGATGAGCGACATCCTCTCGAACGCGCTCGAGACGGAGGATGCCCACCTCGTGCGAATCCCGAAGGACGCCGCGCATGCGCCGCTGCTGGCGGTGCTGGACGGCCCGCTCTCGCGCGAGGTGGCGCTCGGCGCCGTCCGGGTCGAGGGCAAGGCCGTCGCGCTCCTCCTGGCGGACGAGATGGGGGACTCTCGCCTCGCGACGGGACGGATGCAGGAGCTCGCGACCGTGGCCGGGGATGCCCTCGCGCGGATGCTCCGCGAGCGGCGGAAGGTGTAGCGCGCCTCGTTTCCGTCGCGGGGGTGCGTGCTAACTAGCCACGCATGAGCGACTACGCGAAGCTGCGGCGAGACTGGGTCGAGAAGACGCTCGCTCCGCTCGAGACGAAGGAGGCACCCCGCACGCGCGTACCCGGGCTCGCTGGGCACGCGGACGCCGCGCCGCTCTACGGGCCCGACGACCTCGAGGCCATCGGCTTCGACGCCGTGCGCGATCTCGGCGTCCCCGGGAAGCCGCCGTTCACGCGCGGCGTCCAGCCGAACATGTACCGCGGACGGCTCTGGACGATGCGCCAGTACGCGGGCTTCGGCACCGCGCGCGAGTCGAACGAGCGCTACCACTACCTCCTCTCCCAGGGGCAGACGGGTCTCAGCGTCGCCTTCGACCTGCCCACGCAGATGGGTCGGGACTCGGACGACCCGCGCGCTCGCGGCGAGGTCGGGCGCGTGGGCGTCGCCATCGATTCGATCGAGGACATGCGCGCGCTGACGAAGGGCCTCCCGCTCGGGCAGATCTCGACGTCGATGACGATCAACGCGACCGCGGCGATCCTGCTCTGCCTCTACGTCGCGGTCGCGGACGAGCAGGGCGTCGCTCGCGCGTCGCTCCGCGGGACGGTGCAAAACGACATCCTGAAGGAGTACGTCGCGCGGGGCACGTACATCCATCCGCCGCGCCCTTCCATCCGCCTCATCACGGACACGTTCGCGTGGTGCGCGCGGGAGGTCCCGCGCTGGAACACGATCTCGATCAGCGGCTACCACATCCGCGAGGCGGGGTCCGACGCCGCGCAGGAGGTCGCGTTCACGCTGGCCGACGGTATCGCCTACGTGAAGGCCGCGGTCGACGCGGGTCTCGACGTCGACACCTTCGGCGCGCAGCTCTCGTTCTTCTTCAACGTGCACAACAACCTCGTCGAGGAGGTGGCCAAGTTCCGCGCGGCGCGCCGCATGTGGGAGGCCATCATGAGGGAACGCTTCCACGCGAAGACCGAGCGGGCCCGCGCCCTGCGCTTCCACTGCCAGACGGCCGGGATGACGCTCACGGCGCAGCAGCCCCTCGTCAACGTCGCACGCGTCACCGTCCAGACTCTCGCGGCCGTGCTCGGGGGCTGCCAGTCGCTGCACACGAACTCGTACGACGAGGCCCTCGGCCTGCCGACGAGCGAGGCGGCCACCATCGCCCTTCGCACGCAGCAGGTCGCCGCCTACGAGAGCGGCGTCGCCGACTTCGTCGACGCTCTCGCGGGCAGCTATGCCGTCGAGGCCCTCACGTCGCGCGTCGAGAAGCTCGCGGGCGAGTACATCGCGAGGATCGACGAGATGGGCGGCATGGTCGCAGCGATCGAGCAGGGGTATCCGCAGCGCGAGATCCAGCGGACCGCCTACGAGTACCAGCTCGAGGTCGAGCGCAAGGAGCGCGTCATCGTCGGGGTGAACGCGTTCACGCAGGAGGGCGCGCCCGTCCCGGTCATGAAGATCGACCCGCGCATCGAGGACGATCAGGTCGAGCGCCTGCGGGGGATGCGGGCGCGGCGTGACGAACGCGCCCACGCGAGCGCGCTCGCGCGTGTCGAGCGCGCGGCGAGGGGAACCGAGAACGTCCTGCCCGGCATCCTCGACGCCGTGAAAGCGTACGCGACGGTGGGTGAGATCGCGGGTGTTCTGCGCGCGTGCTGGGGCGAGCACGTGGAGACGCTCGTCGTTTGACGTGCGGAGGCTATCCTTGGCGTGTGCGTCGCTTCGCGCTCGCCTTCGCCGCGCTCGTCGCGCTCGGCGGGGCATGCGGGGAGTCCAACCCACGGGCCCAGCTCATCACGCACTACGACGCGGGGCCCGACGGGCCGGCTGACGGCGGTCCGACGACCGACTCGTCGGACCGGTACGACGCGCCCGTGGACGCCAGCCCGTACCTGGGAGGCCCCTGCGTCGACGACGCGCAGTGCGACGACCAGATCGCGTGCACGTACGACTCGTGCGATGCCTCGCTCGGTCGGTGCCTCAACGTGCCGGACGACACGCAGTGCCAGGACGGCACGTACTGCGACGGCCAGGAGCTGTGCGTCCCCGGCCACGGCTGCGAGCCGGGCCCGGTCGTGTCGTGCGACGACGGCAACCCGTGCCACATCGCGACGTGCGTCGAGTCGACGAAGTCGTGCTCGTACGCCGAGCGCGACATCGACGGCGACGGGGACCCAGACGCGCACTGCGATCCGGGCCACGACTGCGACGACCTGAACCGGGACGTCTCGAGCCTCCACGCGGAGATCTGTGCGAACGGCATCGACGACAACTGCAACGGCCAGATCGACGAGCAGCCCTGCGTGAGCCCCCTGGGCGACGCGTGCGCCAACGCCATCCCCGTGGGCGGCGCAGGGACGTACGCCGTCTCGACGGTGGGCGCGAACGACACCTTCGCGACCTCGTGCAGCGTCACCACCCCGACGGCGGGCGAGAACGTCGTCGCCGCGATCACCATCCCGCCCGGGGCCAACGTGGACCTGGAGATCTGGGTGTCCGGGACGACCGAGGTCGCCGCTGCCATCCAGGGCACGTGCGGCGACGCGAGCACCGAGCTCGCGTGCGGGTCGGGAGTGGGTGCGACGGACGTGCGCGCGCGCGCGCGCAACGTGGGGCCGGGGACGTATTTCGCCGTGGTGACGACGCAATCTCCGGGCAGCGTCCAGCTCCAGGTCGATCTGCTGGCGCCCACGTCGTCCCCCACGGACGTCGACTGCGCGACCGCGACGCCGATGCAGCCGGGAACCGCGACGACGGTGAGCATCGTGAACCCGCCGACGGTCCTGCCGACGGCATGCCCTGCCAGTACGGGATCGCTCACCTACTCCTTCACCCTCACGCAGCCGCAGGACGTCCAGGTGTTTGCTTCGACCCTCGAGGGGAGCGGCACGCCGGTCATCGGTCTCCGCGATCCTCACTGCACCGACCTGGCAGACGAGCTCGAATGCGAGATCGCCGGCACCGTTCCGCTCTACGAGCGGAGCCTTCCCGCGGGCACGTACGTCGTCACGGTGGGCGCGACCTCTCCGATCGACGTCACCCTCGACGTCGAGCTTTCTCCGCCGAGCACGGCGCCGCCCGATCAGACGTGCGCCGCGCCGCCCGCGATCACCGCCAACGCCACCCTCGACTTCGATCTCTCCGACCACGAGAACGCCATCAAGGACGGCTGCGCGACGAGCGGCCCCGACGCCGCGTACGATCTCTCCCTCCCGTCCGCCTCCGACGTCCTCCTCGTCGAGCGCTTCCCGGAGACGGAGACAGGGTCGGTGTCGCTCGACACGCCGGCCTGCGACGTGGCCACGACCCTCGGGTGCACGACCGCCGGTACACCGGCCAGGCTCGGCAAGCGGAACGTGCCGGCGGGCGACTACCGCGTGGTCATCGCCGACGAGCTCGGGTTCCAGGGTACCTTGCAGGCCCTCGTACGGCCCACGGTCGCGCCGACGATCATCCCTCCGGGCGGAGCCGACACCTGCGCGCAGGCGATCGACGCGTCGAACGGCGGCTTCTTCACGGGGGACACATCGACGGCGAACGCCGACTACGGCGAGCCCTGCGACGTTCCCGGGCTGCCCCCTGGAGGCGCCCCCGATCAGGTGCTCGCTCTGAACCTCACGCAGAGCCAGCGCGTGGTGCTCGACCTGGAGGGGTCGGGGTACTCGACTCTCCTCTCGGTCTGGCAGGGGCCGTCTTGCCCCGGCAACCAGGTCCCGAACGCCTGCTACGTAGGGTTCAACGAGGGGAGCTTCCTCGATCTCGAGCTCACACCCGGTCAGTACTGGCTCATCGTCGACGGGTACAACGGCGGCATGGGCGCGTGGGACCTGGACGTGCGCGTCCTGCCGCCGTGATAGAGAGCGTCTCGATGGCGTTCTCCGTCGTCCACCGCATCTCGTTCCCGGCGCCCCATGCTCACGTCGTCGACGTCGAGAGCACCTTCGTGTCGGGGGGCGCGGCGCCGGGCGACCTCGTGCTCTTCATGCCGGTCTGGACGCCCGGGTCCTACCTCGTCCGGGAGTACGCGCGGCACGTCGAAGGGCTGACCGCCGACGCACCCGCACGAGCCACCAAGGTCCGGAAGAACGCCTGGTGCATCCACGCGGGAGATGCCGCGAAGGTCGTCGTGCGCTACCGCGTGTACGCCAACGAGCTCACCGTCCGCACGAGCCACGTCGACGAGACCCACGCGTTCCTGGTGGGGGCCGGGCTCTTCCTCGCGATCGAAGGGCACCTCGACGCGCGTACGCGCGTCGAGATTCACGCGCCCGAGGGCTGGAGGGTCGCGACGTCCCTTCGCTCGGTCGGGGCCTCGTTCGAGGCGCCGGACTACGACACCCTGGTCGACTCTCCGATCGAGATCGGCACGCACCGCGAGGCGAGCTTCTCGGTCCTCGGCGTGCCTCATCGGTATTCCATCTGGCCGGCCAGCGCCGTCCCGGAGTCGCGCATCGCGACCCTCGTCGACGACACGACGACGATCCTCGAATACGAGGCGCGACTGTTCGGCGGCCGGTTCCCTTACGACGCGTACGAGCTTCTCCTGCACGTCTCGCCACGATCGCGCGGGGGCCTGGAGCATCGCGCGAGCGCCGCCCTCATCGCGTCGCCGGCCAGCTTCGCCAGCCGGGACGGCTACCTCGACCTCCTCTCGCTCGTCGCACACGAGGTCTTCCACGCGTGGAACGTGAAGCGGATCCGCCCCGCCGGCCTGACCCCGTATCGCTACGAGCAGGAGTGCTACACGCGCCTGCTCTGGTGGTTCGAAGGCGCCACGAGCTACTACGACTGGCGCGTCCTCGCGCGAACGCAGCTGGCGACGGTCGACGAGTACCTCGATCACCTGGCGGCCGAGATCGCATACCTCGAAGGGACGCCAGGACGGCGCGTCCATCCGCTCGAGGAGACGAGCTTCGACGCGTGGATCAAGCTGTACCGCCCGGACGAGAACTCGACGAACAGCACCGTGAGCTATTACCGCAAGGGCGAGGTGGTCTGCGCGCTGCTGGACATCGAAATCCGTGCGCGAAGCAAGGGACGAGCGTCCCTCGACACTGTGCTGGCCCACCTGTGGGACGAGTTCGGCGCGACGGAGCGCCCGGTGCCCGAAGACGGGATGCAGGTCATCTTCGAGCGGGCAACCGGCGTTTCTCTCGGCGATTGTTTCGACACCTGGATTCGGTCCGCCGCCGAGGTCGACGCGAAGGGCACCCTCGAGCACGTGGGGCTCACCATCGAGCGCAGCCGGCGCCCCGAAGGCGCCCCCTCCTCCCTCGGGGTCCGCGTGAGGGCCGACGGCGGCCGGGCCTTCGTCGCCTCGGTCACGCGGGACTCGGCCGCGGCACGCGCGGGGATCGACCCTGGCGACGAAGTGCTCGGCGTCGGCGGTGCGCGCGTCGAAGGGGCCAACGTGGAGGCAACGCTGAAGGAGCGTGCGCCCGGCGACACGGTCGACGTGGTCGTGGCGCGCGACGGGAAGCTCCTGACCCGACGGGTGACGCTCGATCCCCCCCGCACGGAGCGTGTGAAGCTCGTCGCACGAAAGGACGCTTCGCCCGAGACAAGGGCGGCCTTCGAGGGATGGCTCGGCCGGATGCATCCCGCGTGGGACGAGTCGCCGAAGGAGGTCCCGTGAGTGAGCTGATCGCCCGGAGGAGCGAGTCGTCCGCGACGGAGATGCTCGAGTACGTGCTCCCCCAGCACGCGAACATCGGCGGGACCGTATTCGGCGGCCAGATCATGGCGTGGGTCGACCTCTGCGCCGCGATCTGCGCGCAGCGCCACGCGGGGCGTCCGTGCGTCACGGCGTTCGTCGACGATCTGCTGTTCAAGCGACCGGTGCGCGTCGGCCAGGTGGTGCGCCTGCGCGCGCGAATCACCGCGACCTTCCGGACCTCGATGGAGATCGACGTCAACGTCTGCGGCGAGGACACGATCACCGGGGAGCAGTGGCCGACCGTCGAGTGCCGCGTCGTCTTCGTGGCGATGGACGAGGAGCGACGGCCGACGCCGATACCGGCGCTCCTCCTCGAGACGGACGCCGACCGCACCGCGCAGGCCGCGGCCGAGGAGCGACGCCGCGCGCGCCTCGCGAAACGGTGATAAGAGGCACGACCCATGAGCGCAGTGCGCATCGACCAGCTGGGCGGCCACGTCGGGGAAACGGTCACGCTCCACGGCTGGCTCTACAACAAGCGGTCCAGCGGCAAGCTCCACTTCCTCGAGGTGCGTGACGGCACGGGCATCGTGCAATGCGTCGTCTTCAAGGGGAACGTCACTCCCGAGACGTTCCAGCAGGCCGATCACATCCAGCAAGAGGCGTCTCTCGAGGTCACGGGCGCGGTCAAGAAGCACGCAAAGCTCGAGGGGCAGTTCGAGGTCGACGTCAAGGACGTGCGCGTACTGGCGGCGCCGAGCCAGGAGTACCCCATCGGTCCCAAGGAGCACGGGACCGACTTCCTGATGGACAACCGCCATCTCTGGCTGCGTTCGAAGCGACAGCACGCGATTGTCCGCGTGCGGCACACCATCATCAAGGCCGTCCGGGATTTCTTCGACGGCCGCGGCTTCACGCTCGTCGACGCGCCGATCTTCACGCCGAACGCGTGCGAGGGGACGAGCAGCCTGTTCGAGACGGACTACCACGGCGACAAGGCGTACCTCACGCAGTCGGGCCAGCTCTACATGGAGGCCGCGGCGGCGGCGTTCGGGAGCGCGTACTGCTTCGGCCCGACGTTCCGCGCGGAGAAGAGCAAGACGCGTCGCCACCTGGCCGAATTCTGGATGGTCGAACCCGAAGTCGCGTTCATGGACCTCGCCGGCGACATGGCGCTCGCCGAGGACTTCATCGCCTACGTCGTGGGGCGGGCGCTCGAGACGCGGCGCGAAGAGCTCAAGGTTCTCGAGCGCGACACGTCGAAGCTCGAAAACGTGAAGGCCCCGTTCCCGCGCATCCCCTACTCCGAGGCGATCGAGATCCTCCGCAAGAACGGCCACCCCGAGGCGAAGTTCGGCGACGACTTCGGCGGCGACGAGGAGACCGTGATCAGCGCCCAGTTCGATCGGCCGGTCATCGTCCACCGCTACCCGAAGGAGCTGAAGGCCTTCTACTTCAAGCTCGACCCCGAGGACGACCGGTTCGCTCTGGGAATGGATATCCTCGCCCCCGAGGGGTACGGCGAGATCGTCGGCGGCGGCCAGCGCGAGGACGACCTCGCGAGGCTCGAGGCGTCGATCGCCCGCCACGCGCTGCCGCGGCCCGCGTTCGAGTGGTACCTGGACGTGCGACGCTACGGCTCTTTCACCCACGCCGGCTTCGGGCTCGGCATCGAGCGCACGGTCGCCTGGGTTTGCGGCCTGCCCCACGTGCGCGAGACGATTCCATTCCCTCGCATGCTCAACAGGCTCGCGCCGTGACGGTCCGGCCTGCGGCGATCGAGCTGCGCACGGGACGGAGCGCCGCGGCCGTCGTCCCCTCCCGAGGGGCCATCGTGACCCAGCTCCGGCTGAACGACCGCGACCTCCTCTACCTCGACGAGGCCACGCTCGTCGAGCCGACGAAGAACGTACGTGGAGGCATCCCTGTCCTCTTCCCGTCGCCCGGTCCCCTGGCCGGCGGTCGCTTCGAGCGCGCAGGGAAGTCGGGCGCGATGCCCCAGCATGGGTTTGCACGCAACCAGGCGTGGACCGTCGACCCGCCCAGCGGGGCCCCTGAAACGTCGACCTCGATGCGCCTCGACGCCTCCGCCGCGACGCGCGCCGCGTTCCCGTGGGACTTCGCCGTCGCGATCCGCTACGAGCTTCGCGCGGACGCGCTGCGCATCGAGGTCCACGTCGAGAACCCGTCGGCCACCGAATCGCTGCCGTTCGCGCTCGGCTTTCATCCGTATTTCTCCGTCTCCGACAAGGCGCGCGTCACGATTGCCACGCGGGCGACACGCGCCTTCGACAACGTCGCCAAGCGCGTCGTACCGTTCCGGGGCTTCGACCTCACCGGGGGCGAGGTCGACATGCACCTCCTCGACCACGGCAGCACCGAGAGCGAGCTGGCGCGCGGCGACGGCACACGCCTTTCCCTGCGCGCGTCGCCGGAGTTCACCCGGTGGGTCGTGTGGTCGCTCCCGGGTCGCGACTTCGTCTGCGTCGAGCCCTGGACGGCGCCAGCCGACGCGCTCAACACGGGAGAAGGCATCATCGCCCTGGGCCCCGGTGGGTCGCGGGACCTCTGGTTCGAGGTGCAGCTCCTCGACGTTTGACGGATCGTCGCGCCCTCAGCCTGCGGCGAGCAGGCGACGGACGCGGAGGCCGGCGAGGCGCGCGGCTCCCCGAGCCACGACCTCGACGAGCTTCCACGCGTCGTACGGTTGCGCGGCGAAGTGCTGTCCGCCCACGTGGAGCGCGTCGGGGGTCTCGACGAGGAAGCGCTCGACCTCGGGCCGGGAAGGCCCGTAGAAGAGGCGCACGAACCGTGTTCGCAGGCCGAGATCGTGGGCGAGCCGCGAGCGGGCCACGACGCCGCTCCAGCCCGCGAGATCCACGGGGCCGTCGGTGGGGGCGACCTGCGAAGCCACGAACCGCCCCGCGAGCACGCCGTATTCGATCGCCTGCGCGATCCCCTCCCCCGTCACGGGGTCGATCCCCGCGGCCTCGCCCACGAGCATGATCGGCCCTCCGGCGAGTTGCGCCGCCGGCTCGAACCCCCGCTCCGCGTACCGCTTGTTCTTGCACGACGCGGGATCGATCCCTTGCCGGCACAGGCGGCCGGCGAAGCGCGCCGCCAGGTCGTCGCCTCCGTCGTCTCCCCGCCCCACACGCAGGCGATAGAGGCCCCGGCAGACGAGGCCCCGTCCTTCCACGACCGTCGGGAAGTCCCATGCGTAGCCGGCGAGATCGCGATCGCTCGCATCGAAGTGGAGCAGGCGGCGATCGGGATCGCCCGGCACGGATTCCGTATCGGCCTCGATCACCTGGGCGCGCAGCGTGCCGGCCTCCGCCCCGAGGCTCTTGCGCACGGTGCTCCCCACGCCGTCGCAACCGAGGACGGCGCGCGTGCGCACGGCGCCTTCGCTCGTGCGGACGACCGCAAGTCCGCCGTCCACGTCCACCCCCTCCACGCGAACGCCCTCGCGCACCTCGACGCCCGCGGCGCGGACGGCCTTGGCCAGCGCATGATCGAACTCGACGCGCCGAACGACGCGACCGATGTTCCCCGGCGACGCCGAGGCGACGGCGCCTGCGCCGCGGAACGACATGCCGTCGATGCGCACCGAGGGAACGTCGACGTGCACGTCGAGGCTCTCGAGGAGTCGGTCGCCCCGCCGCCCCAGGGCCCCCGCGCAGGGCTTCTCGCGCGGATAGCGGGCGCGCTCGACGACGAGCACTCGCCGCGCGAGCTCCGGAGCGGACCTCACGATGGACAGCGCGGTCGTGCACCCTGCCGGCCCCCCTCCGACGATCACGACGTCGCGGGCGTCATCCATGCTTGGCGCGGATCGCCAGCACTCCATCCCCGACGAGCACCCCGACGAGCGTCACGAGGGCGACAGGCAGAAGATGACCCGCGATCACGTGATCGGGCGCCGCATGGCCGCAGTGGAGCTCGATGGTCACGGCGGCCCACCCGCCCGCGGCGGCCCCGAGCGCCGCGCCGGTGAGCCGGGGCATGAGCGGCTCGCTGCGGCGGCGAAGGACCGCGAACGCGGCGAGGGGCCCGAGCGAACAGACGAACGTCACGACGATGCAGACCACGTGGTCGCGCATCGTGGAGTGGTCGGCGAGGGTCTCGGGCCAGAAGAGCGCTGCCACGAGCGACGCTGCCAGGAGTGCGACCGGCGTGAAGGTGGCTACGGCGAGCCGATACGACGCGGGGCGTCCGAGCATCGACGTCCCACGCGAGAACGCGGCGAGCGTGGCGACGGCGGCGATGCCGAGCCAGGCGAGGGTGACGGCGACGGTGAAGCCCACCGGGCGGTCGGCGGTCGAGGGACCGCCCACGTAGACGGAGAGCGCCACGGACGGGAGGAGGCCCGCCGCGAGCACGACCGCCGCGCGCCGAGAGCCGCTGACGCGCGAGGGCATCGGTTCTGCCCGAACCGCGGCGAGGACGCGGTCCCTGAGCTCCGGAGGCGGCATGGGGGCGCTCACGATTTCTCCCTTTCGAAGCCGGCGAGCGCGTCTCCCAGCGCAGAGCGCAGCGCTTCGTACGCGCGGTGCGCGCGCAGCTTCACGGCGGCTACCGTCGTTCCGAGCACCTGCGCAGCCTCGGCGACGCTGAGGCCCTCGTTCTTGATCAGCTCGAACGCCGCGCGCTGCGACTGGGGCAGCCGCGCGAGAACACCCTCCACCCGCGTCGCGAGCTCGCGCGCCTGAACCAGCTCCTCGGCGCTCGGGCGTCGATCGGCTCGGCCATCGAGCTCGTCGTCCGTCGCGAGCACCTCGCGTCGCCCGCGGCGCAGGCTGTCGACGAGAAGCCGCCGCGCGATGGCGAACGCCCATGGCGTCACCTCCGCGCCCGGAATGAACCGCGCTCGCGCGCGATGGATGTGCAGCATCGTCTGCTGCACCAGGTCCTCGGCGCGGGCACGGTCGCGCGTCTGGCGAAGGAGGTACCCGTAGAGACGTGGCGCCAGGGCGTCGTAGACGGTGCCGAACGCGGCGTCGTCGCCACCGGCATAAGCCTCCATCGCGACGTCGGCTTCCGTACGTGCCGTCACACTCAGCCTTTTACCACGCGACCGCAACAGCGGGCCCGCGAGGAGGCCCGGATACCGGAGCGCGTCCAGCCGCTGGGCCAGGTACATGCTGCCGTTTACGCTGGCGATCCCCTTTGGTTTCGGCCGCGCGGCAGGTGATGGCGCGAGGCCGCACCTGGGCAGAGAACGATCCTCGGGGGCCAATGTGCGTGCGGTGCGTCTTCTAGTCCGGAGGCCGGCCAGCCGCCGCCGGGCTCGAGGCATGCCGGTTGCTCTACCGCTCGTCCGGAGATGCGCCGGCGCCCACGAACCTACGTCCCCGCCGCCGCCGCGGCCGCGCTGGTCGTGGCGGCCATGATGTGCGTGGCAGCGCCGGCGCGCGCAGACCAGGGCATTGCGCTGCGCGTCGAATGGGAGCGCCTGGGGAACCTGCTCCAGGAGGGCGCTGCCATGCTGCATCCTCGCGAGGCGTCGCGCGTGGACGCGCAAGATCGCTACGGCAGCGGCAGCCCTGACTCCCCGCCGTGGCTGGGGACGGCGCTTCGCGTATCGCTGGTCGCGCGGGACTGGGGCTCCTCGCAGGTGCTCTGGGGAAACCTGTCGCTCACCGACCAGATGCGGCTCACCCGGTCCACGCGGATGGTCGTGTCGCGCATTCGGTTCGCGAATGGGCGCCTCGCGCCGTTCGGGCAGCTCGGCCTCGGACAGTGGCGGATTGACCAGACGCTCCTCCCGACGCTTCCTGGAGACGCGCAGCCGGCGGGACAGATCGGCGGCGGCTTCGAGCTCGCCATCGCGCCGCACGCGACCGTCGCGCTCGAGAGTGACTGCACGATGCTCTATCACGAGGGCCGGCTGCCCGAGACGCTGTCGGCCGCGCACGTCCTGAGCGCGTTGCTCGTGGCGCGCGCGACGTTCTGAAGCGCCGTCCACGGCCACCGCCGCGCGACTCGACCGCGACCGAGAAACGCTTCGTTCGCCGGTGCGGCGGCGGCGTGAGACCGGCGCGCGCGGTGCTAAGCTCGGTCGACGTCCGGATGCCCGCACAATCCGATCCGACCGACCCGGGGGCCGCGGCCGGCGACGAGCGCGTCGAATGCGAGCACGCAGATCGCTGCGGGGGGTGCCCCCTCATCGGCCTGTCGTACGGCGAGCAGCTCTCGCTGAAGCGAGGGCGCGTCGTGCAGTCGGTCAGTCGGTACTCGACGCTGGAGCTCGTGTACACGGAGCCGGTCGTTGCCGCGCAGCCGGTGGTCGGGTACCGCACGCGGGCGAAGCTCATCGTCGCGGAGGGCGGCAAGGTCGGGCTGTTCGCCAAGGGCGGAGGACACCAGGTCGTCGACATCCCGCGCTGCCGGGTGCTTGCGCCCGTTCTCGGTCGCGTGGCGAGCATCCTCCGTGCGCGCATCGCACGAGACGAGGCCCAGGGCGGTGCGCTCGCGCCTCACCAGGCCGACGGGCGCGGGTCGCTGCGCGCCATCGATCTTCGCGAGGTGCGCGAGGGCGACGTGTCGCGCGTGCTCGTGACGTTCGTCGTCCAGCGCGGGCGAGAGGGGACCATCGAACGCATGCAAGAGGCGGCGCATGACCTCATGCGCGACGCGCCCGAGGTGGTTGGAGTCGCCGTCAACTTCCACGAGGGAGAGGCGCCGCAGATCCTCGGGAGCCAGACCCACCATCTTTCGGGCGCCTCGTCTGCGCCGGACCGCGTGGGGAACTCCATCCACCTCGCGACGTTCGGCTCGTTCGTCCAGGCGCACCGCGGCCAGACCGGCCGCGTGCACGCGTTGCTCTCCGAGATCGTCGGCCAGGCAAAGGCGCGCACGCCCGAGCGGGCGGTGCGGGTGCTCGACCTCTACGGCGGTTCGGGAGCCATCGCGCTCGGGCTCGCCGCTGGCGGAGCCGAGGTTCGTCTCGTCGAGTCGTTCGCGCCGGCCGTGGCGCAAGCGCGCGCCGCGGCCGAAGCCCACCGGCTCGAGGTCGACACCGAGTGCGCCGACGCCGCTGCCGCGATCCGCCGGATGGTCGAGGCGCGGGACCGGTTCGACGCCGTGGTCGTGAACCCGCCGCGCCGGGGCACGAGCCCCGTGACGCGCGAATGGCTCGCCCGCCTCGAGGCTCCGGTCGTCGTCTACGTGTCGTGCGACCCCGAGACCCTCGCGCGCGATCTCGATCACCTCTCCCGCCTCGGGTACTCCACGGCCTCGCTGCGGCCGCTCGACATGATTCCCCTCACCGACGAGGTGGAGACCGTCGCCGTCCTCCGGCGCGCGGGGCTGCCCTTGCCCCGGCCGGTCCACGAGGATCCGGAGCTCCTCGTCGTCGACAAGGGCGCGCACGAACCGACGACGCCCCAGGCCGAGTACGCGGGATCGCTGCTCGCCCGCGTCCGCCGGCTGCGAGGCGCGGAGGAGGCCGTACCCGTGCAGCGCCTCGACGTCGGCACGAGCGGGCTCGTGACGTTCGCGCGGCGTCCGGAGCTCCTCGCCAAGTGGGACCGCGTCCTCTCGGCCCCCACGACGCGAAAGATCTACGTCGCGGGCGTACGCGGCGTCACTCCGTCCAAGGGCGCCGTGACGCGCGACCTGCGCGAGGACGGCCAGCTCCACGCGGCGCGCACGCGCTACCGGCGCCTGGCCGTGGCCGCCGGGCACAGCATCCTCCGCGTCGTGCCCGAGCAGGGGCGCGCGCACCAGGTTCGCCGCCACCTCGCCGCGATAGGGCATCCGCTCCTCGGCGACGATCGCTACGGACACGCGACGACGAACCGGTACTTCGAGGAGAAGAACGGCCTCGATCGCACGTTCCTCCACTGCGTGCGCCTCGAGTTCGACCACCCCGACACGGGCGCACGGCTCGTCCTCGAGACCCCGCTTCCGGGGGATCTTCGCACGGTGCTCGAGCGGACCGCGGGACCCGGTACGCTCCGCTTCCTCGAGCACAAGAACGCCCTCGGAACGAGCGGGACCTCGCACCTGCCGCCGGGTCCGGACGAGGCCACCGAGGACCGGGGCAGCGCCCTCGACGTGGACGTGCGATCACCCACGCTGCGGCCCGAGCTCACCGAGGACGATGACGACGGGGGCAACCCCTGTTGATCACGCGCCGCGGACGAGGGCGAGCGCGAGCCCAGCCACGAGCCGTGTCTTCACTCCCCAGCCGAGCCGCTCGCCCGCGTACCAGCGGGCGCCGGCCTCGCGCGCGAGCGGTTCGCGTGCGAGGAACGACCGCCAGGCGCGCCCACTGCTCGAGGCGTACACGCGGCGCGCGAGCCAAGCGCTCTGGCGGAGGTGGCGCCCCATCCGGGAGCGCGTGACGGCGTTGGCGTAGTCGTCGGCGCGCGCCTCACCCGACCGCAGCGCGCGCGCGACGTGAGCCGCGGCCAGCGCCCCCATGCGAATGGCCTGGGCGATCCCCTCCCCCGTGGTCGCGTCGATCCCTGCCGCCTCGCCGACCAGAAGGACCCCGTCGTGGACGAGGGGGCTGCCGGGGACGAAGGGACGCGTGCTGTAGGGGAGCAGGCGGACGTCGCCGAGCGCGAGCCCGCGGCGCGCGAGAGACCTCGCGAGATGATCCTTGAGGTCCGGGCGCGCATGGAAGTTCGCGTGGTAGATGCCGCGGCTGACCCGCGGTGCACCGTCGACGACCGTCGGGAAGTCCCAGTAGTACCCTTCGATCCCGTCGTCGGCCACGCCGAGGTCGAAGTCGCAGAGCCCGCGACGCGGCCCGTCGTCGCACGGTCGGGGCGACGTCTCCGCGACGTAGAGGTGGCCCTTGCGCGCCGCCTCTCGGATGCCGAGGAGCTTGCGGACGCTGCTCCCGGCGCCGTCGCAGGCGAGGACGATCCGCGCGGTGAACGTCCGCAGCGGCGTCTTCATGCGCCAGCCGCCCGTCAGGCGCTGCAGGCCCGTGAGCCCCTCGCCGTCGGACGCGCGAACGCCCGCGGCGCGCGCCTCGCTCCACAGGAACGCATCGAACTCGCAGCGGCGAACGACGACGCCCAGCATGCGCGCGTGCTCGCCGCCGTCCTCCGCCGTCAGCACGCGCAACCCACGCATGACGACGTGCGGCACGCCGATGGGCACGCCGATGGCGCCCAGGGCGTCCACGCCCCAGGCGCTGACGGCCCCTGCGCAAGGCTTCACGCGCGGGTGCCGAGCCTTCTCGACCATCGCGACGCATCCGGGGGCGATTCCCTCGCGTCGCACCAGGTGAAGCGCGGCGCTCGTGCCCGCCGGCCCGCCTCCCACGATCGCGACGTCGAAGTCCCACTTCACGGCGCGACCCTCATGCCGCCGAGCTCCACGCATAGCGCGTCCACGAGCGCGTCGAGCTCCGCCTCGCGTCCCTCCGGTGCGGCGATGGTCAGGTCGCCTCCTCGCTCCGCAAAGACGGCCGCGAGCCCCTCGCTCGCTTCGACGACGCCCTTGAAGAACACCACCTCGCGCGCCGGGAGAAGTACGCGCCTCACGATCATGCCGGGCCCCACGCAGGGGCTTACCGCCGTACGCGCCATCAGACGAGCGGATCCTCGACCTCGGTCTCGTCCGCCTTGGTCGCGCGACGGCGCCGGACCCGCTCCTGCACGTACTCCACGAGCCTCTCGACGTACGACTCGAACGGGGGGCACGCGGGCACGTCGAGCGCCGGCAGGAGCTCGTCGGTGTTGCGCGCGTCGTACGTCACCGGCGTCGTCAAGGTCTCGAGGAAGGCCCGCGGGCTCTTCGCGATGCGGTCGATGCCCGGCGCGCGAAGGAGCGCCTTCGCCAGGTTCGCGGGGATCGACCCGCGCGGCTCGCGGCGACCGCCCGCGCGCGCCACGAGCTCGAAGACGCGACGCACCGCGAGCGGGCGCGGGTCGACGAGGTGGAACGTGCGACCCGGAGCACGCGGGTCGCGCCCGATGGCGACCGACGCGCGCGCCACCCAGTCGATCGGCACGAGGTTCAGCGGCTCGTCGCCGCGGCCCGGCAACGGCAAGGCGAGGTCCGGAGGCGACGTCACGACGAGCAGAATGAGGAGGTACGGCCCGTCGAAGCGGTCGACCTCCCCCGTCGTGGAGTCGCCCACGATCGTCGCGGGTCGCATGACGGCCACCGGGATGCGCGGCATCGCGGCGCGGGCGACCTTCTCGGCGCGCGCCTTCGTCTCCTCGACGACGCTCCGGAACGATTGCCCTTTCTTCAGCTCGTCTTCGAGGACCACCCCGCGCCGGTCGCCGGACACGTGCGTGGTGGAGTGAAAGACGAGACACGCGAGGTTCCGGCAGCTCGCCGCGAGCTCGACGATCTCGCTCGTGGCGCCCACGTTCACGTGCTCCGCCGTCTTCGCGTCGACCCCGAGATACGTCACCTGTGCGCAGTGATGGATGCGCGTCACCTCGCCGGTGAGGAGCTTGAACTCCGCTCCGGAGAGGCCGAGGTCGATGGCGGCTGCGTCGCCCTCGATCACGTGCGCGCGGCGGCGGTGCGCCGCGGGCAGCGCGTCGAGTGCGGCGCGCGCTTCCTCCATGAACTTGGGGCGCACGATGGCCTCGACCCGCGCGTCGGGGTCGCGCGCGAGGACCTCGGCGCACACGGCGCGCGCCAGCAGCGACGGCAACCCCGTCAGGAGGACGACGTCGCCGCTCACCTGCCCCTCAGTCCCCGCCGAAGCCCGCGTCCACGAACCCCGTCTGGCCGCAGTAGAACCCGCCGACCTGCACGAGCCAGTCGCCGAACAGGCCCGTCCCCTGGTTCGGGTCGCAGAAGCTCCCGGAGCCGAAGAACGAGTTGTCTATGCAGGCTGCGCCGTCGTAGTACGACGCGCAGACCGACTGTGGCACCTGGACCTGGCAGTCCTGGAGCGCGCCCGTGTCGACGCAGTTCGCGCAGCTCTTGTCGGTGCAGTCGACGAGGCACGCCGTGATGTGATTGCACGCGGCGTCGACGAAGGGCGCGGCGCACGTCGTCAGGCCGGTCAGCTCGGAGAAGTCGTAGTCGAACTGCGTGAGGCACGTCGCGCAGGACGGGTTGCTGGACTTCTCGAAGCCGAAGAACGCCTGGCAGGCAGAGTCGTGCGCGCCGCCCTCGCACGCGGAACCGGCGTTCTGGAGGTCGGACGCGGAGCAAACGGCCTGCTGCGTCGGCGAAGGCGTCTCGAGCGCGCCGGGGCAGCTCGGGTAGGGCGCCGGGCACTGGGTCTGCTGGCTCTGGCAGGTCCGGGGCGACACGTTGACGTCGCACGTCGACGTCGGCACGAGGCCGGTGCAGTCCTCGCACGAGGCGCCGTTCTGGCCGCACTGCGTGTCGACGAAGCCCGCCTGGCAGACGTCGCTCTGGTCGCAACACCCGGTGCAGTTGCTCGCGTCGCACTTCGGCGGAGCCGCGACGCACGCGTTCTTGCTGCAGGTGCCTCCGGCCGTCTCGCAGTTGGTGCACGCCTGGCCACCCGTCCCGCAGAACGTGTTGAGGCTCCCGGGCAGGCAGTTCGTGCCGTCGCAGCACCCGCTCGGGCAGGTCGAGGGGTCGCAGACGGGCGGCGGCGACTGGCAGAGGCCCGCGCTGCACGTGCCTCCCCCCGGCGTCGCCGTGCAATCGTTGCAGAAGCCGCCCGCGACGCCGCACTCGTTGGCCGTCGTCCCGGGCTGGCAATTGCCGTTGAAGTCGCAGCATCCGTCGCAGTTCGTCGAGTCGCAGAAGTTGTTCGTCTCGCAGAAGCCGCCGAAGCCGCCCTGGGCAACGCAGAACCCGCCCACCGAGGTGCAGTCGGCGCAGGACTGACCGCCGATGCCGCAGGCGTTCGGATCGGTCCCCTGCACGCAGGCCTGGCCTTCGCAGCACCCGGGGCAGTTCTGCGGCCCGCAGCCGATCGAGCCCTGACAGATACCGCCGCCGCTCGGTTGCACCTGGCAGAAGCCCTCGGTCGACTGGCAGTTCGAGCACGCCTGGCCGAACTCGCCGCACGCGCCCGACGAGTTGCCCGGGAGGCAGACGTTCCCCTGACAGCAGCCGTTGCAGTTCGCCGCGGAGCACGTCGGCTGGCCGATGCATTGCCCCCCGTTGCCGCCCGTCGGCTCGCACGTCTCGCCGCTCGCCGAGCAGTTGGTGCAGACCTGCCCCTTCGCGCCGCATGCGGTCGGGTTCGTGCCCGTGATGCACTCCTGGCCGAAGCAGCACCCGGTGCAGTTCTCCGGGCCGCAGGGCCCCGGCTCGCACTGCTCGGAAGTGCACACCAGCCCGGACGTCTCGCATTGCTGGCACGACTCGCCGCCGAAGCCGCACTCGTTCGGGTCGCTGCCCGCCAGGCAGACGGTGCCCTCGCAGCAGCCCGCGCAGTTGGCGGAGTCGCACGTGACAACGGGGTTGCCGCAGGCGTGACGGGTGGGATCGCAGAGCTGAAATCCTTCCGCCGCGCAGTTCGCGCACGCCTCGCCGAGCGCGCCGCACTGCGTGAGGTTGGAACCGGCCTGGCAACGGCCGGTGGTGTCGCAACAGCCGCCCGGACACGTCGTCGCGTTGCACGAGAGCACGTCCGGCGTCCCGGGGAGATCCTCGATCACGTCGGGGCCCCCCTCGGCGGCGTCGCCCGGGCCGCCCTCGTGGGGCCCGCCCTCGGCGAAGCCGCCGTCGGGCAGGAGGTAGTCGTCGAGGTTGGAGCGGCCGCACGCGGGAGCGCCGAGCAACGCGAGCAGGGCGAGCGCGGTGACGACGTACGAGACGGGCGCGAAGGAAGACGAACGAGTGGACACGGGGGACCCCCTCTTGTCGAAGTGGTCGCATGCTAGCCCGAGTCACCTCATCCGGCACGCATCAGAGGCCCGACTTGAGGTGGAGCAACTCGCGCAGGACCAGGTCCGCCAACTCGACGCGCGCCCACGGACCGCCGGCCTTGCGGCCCCACGCGAGCACCGCAGGGGCGCGCGCGGCGTCGGCTCCGAAGCGGGACGGGTCGAACAGCAGCGGGCGGGCGAAGACGGCGAACGACGCGTCCTCGTGGAGGGCGTCGAGCGCCCTGGCGGCGCGCGCGTCCCCGGTCACCCTCGCACCCGGGGCGAGGCCCGCCGCGAGCAGCCCCGCGGGCAACGGACCCGCAGCCACCTGCACGAGACCGTCTCGAACCGTCCATGCGAGCCCGAGCGACGGCCCGCCGGCAGGGGTACCGCCCTTCGGGGACGTCGCCGCGAAGGTCGCAACCATCGCCTTCCCGCCGCCCGGAAGGTCGGTCGATGCGACCGCGGCAGGCGCCAGGTGGAAGCCGCCCGCGAGGAGCTCTCTCGCGGCGCCCCGGTGCGAGAGGTCGACCAGCTCGCGCAGCGCCCGGGGCGCGTCATCCCCCTCGGCCGGCGTCCGCAGCCAGACGCCCGCGGCCGCGGGCGCGGGCCCGAGCGCCAGCCCCGCCGCCCACCAGTCCCCGTGCGCGTGCGCCCAGTCGTCCATCGCGGAGTGGATGGCGCGCGCGTCGTCCTCGTGAACGCGATCGCCGAGGGCATGCGCCAGCACCCCCTCGAGGGTGGTCGAGTCCTCGACGCGCGACGCGCCGTTTCCACGCGCGAGGATCGCGACGACCGCATCCGCGGGGAGCTGCCCGATGGGCGCCGCGGAGCCCGGAGCCATCGCCGCGACGTACGACGCGCTCGCGGCGTCCGTCCCGGGCGTGACGAGGAGCTCGGCGTGGACCTCGTCGTCCCCGGCGTCGAGCGTCAGACGGGCGTGCTGCGCCGCCGTCAGGAGCGCCACGCGGGTCTTCACCGCGCCGTCGATGGCCTCGACGATCGGGCGTGGATCGCCGAAGTCCGGCGCGCGCCCGCCGTGCTTCGCCCTCTGCTCTTCGTCGCGCGCCGTGAGCCACGCGCGCTCGTCGTCCCACGCGGCGGCGAGCTTGCGACCGAGCGGACCGGCCAGCGCCGACGCCGGCGCATCCGCCACGATCGCCGCGCCGTCGGCGGGAGCCGTGCTGGCCGGCATCGTCCGCGTCACGTAAGGAGCAAGGAGCTTCGCGTCGTCCTCGCCGCCCGCGACGACGAGCCACCGCCCGCGCAGCCCCACGACCATCGGCGTGCCGCGATCCGCGGACGGGACGAGCCGTACGCCTCCCACCTCGCGCGGCGGCGTCGCCCCCGCGTCGCCCGCGAGCAGGGTCGCCGAGGCGGCCGTGGCGTCCGTCAGCGGCAGCGCGACGGCCCAGGCGACCCCACCCGCGCCGCTGCTCGCGTCGGCGATGGCCCCGAAGGCCGTTGCCTTGCCGTCGACCAGCGGTGCCACGCGCCGGTCGACGCCGGCCATGACCGAGACCATCTCGCCCGCAGTGGGAGGCAGGAGCGCGACCGCGCCGCTCACCCCGTTCTGGATCTTCGACCACAAGGCGTCCGGCGCGTGCAGGCGCACCTCCGCGAGCAGGCCCGCCGGCGCCGGCACCGGGCTCTCGTCGAGCACCGGCGTCGCGGCCTCGGCGCCGCCGCTCGGCGACGACGACTGGCACGAGCTGCACGCCGGCGCGGCCGCCGACAGCGCCGTCAGAACGAGCAGCGCGGTCCGTTGTGTGACGCGTCGCATTTGTTGAAGCCCGTCGCCTTGCAGAAGTGCGACCGGCTCTTGCCGGCGATGCAGTAGCGCACGTTCGGCCCGTCGCACCGGGCAGCGGTGCTCGGATCGCACCCGCCGAGAGGCGGCGGCGGCGCGACGCACGCGCCGATGGGCGTTCCCCCGGGCGTCGACGCGCACACGAGCGCGGCGGCCGCGCAATCGACCCGAACCTCGTGCCCGTTGAAGCACCCCACCGAGGTGTTCCCCTCGCAGCGCTTCGCGGTCCCCGTGCACGCGGGCCCCTGCGTCGCGCACCCGGACGTCCCGTCGGGCGCCGTCGAGCACTTGAGACCGAACGCCGCGCAGTCGAGGCTCGCCAGCTTGCCCTTCTCGCAGTGGAGGAGGTGCGTCCCCGACGCCGAGCACCGAGGCTTGTCGCCCTCCTTGACGTCGCCGGGGCAGGGCCCGAGCGTGCACGTCGCCTGCCCGTCACGGACGATGCACTGCTCTTGCCCGCGCGAGCAGTCGCGGACGGCCACCATCTGCTCGTGCCAGCAGGTCAGCGCCCGCCCGTCGACGTCGCAGAAGCCGACGAAGCCCGTCTTGCCGCGGCCCGAGCACGCCTCGGGGTTCGCGCCGCGCAGCGCGCACGAACGCAGGCTCGAGCACGAGTTGGCCTGGAGGCCGCACTCCCGCATGGTGAGAGAGAAGTTGATCCCGGCGACCGACGTCATCTCCTCGGTGAAGCGCTTCACGCACGAGGCGAAGTCGGGGGGGATGAGGTTGGGGGGAATGGGGAGCCTGTCGCACCCCGTCAGGAGCGCGCACATGTGCTCGACGTCGTCGAGGTCGGGGGGGACGTACTCGCCACGCTGCGCGTGCGTGACCAGCGTCGAGAGCGCTCCCCCGTCGGGCGCCGACGCGGGACCCGCGTCCGCCGCACGCTCCGACGAGCCCGCGCACGCCAGCGCGAGCAGCACGCCGATGCCGACCGCGCAGGTCGCCCCCACAACACGCCGCATCATCGCGCGCCTCAATCGTCGATCCCTTCGTCCTTGCTCTCGTGACTCGCCGGCTCTCGTGCCCGCGGGCGGCAGCGCGTCCGCCCGCGCGCTCATTCTGCCCCCACCGAAGCCCCGCTCGCAATCTCGCTGCGTGCCGATCTTCGGGCTTTCACGACCCCACGGGCAGCGGTAAGGTTCCGCCGCGTTCCCATGAGCATGATCGGCGACGTGCAATCCGAGCTGGCCAGTTCCCTCACGAAGGCGCACGACGCGCTCAAGCGGGAGCTCACGAAGCTCCGCGCCGGCCGGGCGAGCACGAACCTGCTCGACGGCATCAAGGCCGACTTCTACGGCACTCCCACGCTTCTCGCGCAGATGGCGCACATCAACGTACCGGAGCCGCGCCTCATCACGGTGAAGCCCTGGGACAAGACGCAGGTGAAGGCCGTCGAGAAGTCGCTGCGCGACAGCGACCTCGGCCTCAACCCGCAGGTCGACGGGGACCTCATTCGGATCCCGCTTCCGCCTCTCACCGAGGAGCGCCGCAAGGAGTTCGTGAAGATCGCCCGCAAGTACGGCGAGGAGTGCAAGGTCGGCATCCGCAAGGCCCGGCACGAGGCGCTCGACATGCTCACGCAGCTCGAGACCGACGGAGACTCGAGCGCCGACGAGGTCGATCGCGCCAAGAAGAAGGTCGAGGAGACCGTGACCGACGGCGTGAAGCACGTCGATCAGATGATCGCGAACAAAGAGAAGGACATCCTCGAGGTTTGAGCGGTTCGCGCAGGGTCCCTCCCGCACGGCTGACTCGCTTGACACCCTCCGATGTGGGTGAAACTCTTTTCTCTGTTGGAGGAATCGGCGCCTTGATGCGGGCACTCGCGGCCGGGTTGAGCGACGTCGGGCTCCAGCGCGAGCACAACGAGGATTCCTTCGTGGTGCTCAAGGAGTACGACCTCTTCGTCGTCGCCGACGGCATGGGGGGTCACCGCGCGGGCGACGTCGCGTCCAAGATCGCCACCGAGACGATCTCCGAGTTCTTCCGGACGACCGCCAACGAGGACGTCACCTGGCCGTTCCACTTCGATACGAACCTGAGCGAGGAGGAGAACCGCCTCCTCACGGGCATCCGCGTCGCCAACCGCCAGATCTTCGAGCGCTCGACCCGGTCGCGCGAGTACCACGGCATGGGCACGACCGTGGTGGGGGCCATGTTCAGCCCCAAGAAGCAGCGGATGTACATCGGCCACGTGGGCGACTCGCGGTGCTACCGCGTCCGCGAGGGGGCCATCCAGCAGCTGACGCGCGACCACTCGCTCATCAACGACTACCTCCTCGCCATGCCCGACCTCACGGACGAGCAGAAGAGCGAGCTGCCCAAGAACGTCATCACGCGCGCGCTCGGGATGCAGGATCACGTGGTGGTCGACCTCCAGCACGACGATCCGAAGGAGGGGGACGTCTACGTCCTCTGCTCGGACGGTCTCTCCGGAATGGTCTCGGACGACGACATCCGTCAGATCGTCGGGAGCACGACCGACATCCGCGAGGCGTGCCGCCGCCTCATCCAGAGGGCGAACGAGCGCGGGGGCGAGGACAACATCACGGCCGTCCTCATCAAGATCGAGAAGCAGGAAGAGAAGCCCGTGGAAGAGCCGCGCACCAAGGAGCAGCTCGAGACGGACGACACGAAGGTGGCCCCGCCGGAGCACGCCGCGGCGAACGGCAAGGCCGACAAGACCGGAA
Source organism: Polyangiaceae bacterium (assembly GCA_036490515.1). Classification (GTDB taxonomy): domain Bacteria; phylum Myxococcota_A; class Polyangia; order Polyangiales; family Polyangiaceae; genus Palsa-1150. Next base: position 3,515 of record DASXDU010000008.1, on the reverse strand, counting down.
CCTGAGCCCTTCGCGGGCAGCCGTGCGGCCCGCGCGCCTCCGGTCGCGCTCGACTCCCGGGTGCTTCGGCCCGGGGGCCTGCTATAAGTCGCCGGCCGCATGGTCAAGACCATCTTCACGCTGCTCGGGGGCTTCTGCGTCTACGTGATGGCCACGCTGTCCTACGGCGGCATCGCGCTGCTGATGGCCATCGAGAGCGCCTGCATCCCGCTCCCCAGTGAGCTCATCATGCCGTACGCCGGCGCGCTCAGTCACCCCGACGTGAGCGCCGCCCTGGGCGCGCAGTTCCACGTGACGCTGACGCCCTTCAACCTGCTCTTCGCGGCCATCGCGGGCGCCATCGGCTGCAACATCGGCTCCGAGATCGCCTACTGGGTCGGCGCCAAGGGCGGCCGTCCGGCCATCCTCAAGTACGGGCGCTACCTGCTCGTCTCCAAGAAGGAGATCGATCTCGCCGACCGCTGGTTCGAGAAGCGCGGCGACATCATCATCTTTCTCGCGCGCCTCCTGCCGGTCGTCCGCACGTTCATCGCCTTCCCTGCCGGCATCGCGCGCATGAACCGCACGAAGTTCCACGCCTACACCTTCGCGGGCTCCCTCCCCTGGTGCTACGCGCTCGCGTACGTCGGCCAGAAGCTCGGCATCGAGCTCCTCGACGAGCACTCGCCGCTCAAGCACTTCATGCATCGGGCCGACGCGGTCATCGGCGGCGCCGTCGTCGTGGCGGGCGCGTACTTCGTCTGGTCGCGCGTGAAGGTGTGGAAGCAGTACCGCGCCGAGTCGGCCGCGGGCGCGGCGGCCGCCAAGGCCGATTGAGTCGCTGACGGGGTGCGCGCGGTGGGGCGGGCGGCGGTCGCGCGGGCCCTGCTCGCATGGGGTGCCCTCGCGGCCCTCGCTGCCCTCGCCGGCTGCAGCCGCTCGTGCGGTGCCGAGCCTCCCCCGTCCGCGGGCGCACGCGACGCCGAGCCGCGTCCGCCCTCGCCGTCGGGTCCGGGTGCGTCCGAGCAATCGGTGATGGTCGCGGCCCATACGGGGTCCGGAGGGCTCGACGGCGTGCACGCCGTGGAAGGCGCGCTCCGCGAGGCCATCGCGCGCGCCGGGGTGGGCCGCTTCGACGGAGACGAGGTGACGCCCGACGGGCACGACGTGACGCTCTACGCCTACGGCCCCGACGCCGACCGCCTCTGGGCGGCGATGGCACCCGTCCTCGAGGGGGAGCCCTCCATGCGCGGCGCCGCCGTCACCATCCGCTACGGCATCTGGCACGAGGGCATGCGCGAGAGCCACCTCGTCGTCGGTGGCGTCGGCGTCGTCGGCGGCGATCGCTGAGTCAGCGCGAGCGGACGACGAGCCACGTCACCAGGGCGAGCAGCAGCATCGTGCCGAGGGCGGCCGCGACGGCGATCGTCGCGAGGTTCGACCGCCGCGCGGGCTTCGCGGGCGGGCGCGCCGCGGCTGGGGGCGTGCTCCACACCTGCGGGACGGCGAGCGTCCTCCCCTGAGGCTCGACCGGTGGCATCGCCCAGGCGGGCGTGGGCATCGCCGGAGGCGCGCTGGACGGCGTGGCGGCGGGGCGCCCGGGGACCTTCGCGAGCGGGAGCGTCTTCTCCTGGGGCTCCGGCTCGCGCACCGCCTCGATGGGCGGCGCCTCGAACGAGCGCAGCGTCGCCGCCATCCTCTTCGGAGGCCGCGGCGCAGCCGGCCGCCCGCTCGCGGCCACCGCGTCCGCCGGAGTGAAGAGCGGCGCGCGCACCTCCGTCTCCTCTTGGAAGTCGTCGGCGCCGAAGCTCCGTGCGGGCGGGAACGGCTCCTTCGGCATCTCGGGCGTCGGATCCGACGAGATGGGCGCAGCGGCAGGCATCCGCGGGTTCGCCGGCTCCGCCACGGTCACCGCCGTCGCGGGCGCCGTGACGCTCCTCGGATCGTTGAGCGGGTCCGCCGCCTCCGCGGCCCGCCGCGCCTGGAGCGACGGCGGCACGACCACGGTCACGCCCGTCGAGGTCACCGGCTCGCTCTCCGCGGCGGTGGCGGGCGGGAACACGCTCCTGAGCGCCCGCGCGAGGTGCACCGCGCCCGGCCAGCGCGCCCTGGGGTCCGCGCGGAGGCATCGCATCACGACGCGCGCGAGCTCCTCGGGGACGTCGGGACGGAGCTCGAGCGGGGACGGGATCGCGCCCGCCAGCATGCGCGCCTGGCGCTCGCTCGACGTCATGCCCTGGAGCGGGGTCTTGCCCGTCAGGAGCTCGTACATCACGACGCCGAGCGCCCAGATGTCCGCGGTCGCGTCGACGTCCGCCGCCGACTTCCACTGCTCGGGGGCCATGTACCGCGGCGTGCCGAGCGCCGTCTCCGGGCGCGTCAGCGGCCCCCCCTGGTAGAGCGACGGATCGAGCTTCGACATGCCGAAGTCGAGGATCTTCACGACCGCGCCGCCGCCGGCAGCGCGCGCGAGGAAGAGGTTCCCCGGCTTGAGATCGCGGTGGACGATGCCGAGGCCGTGCGCCTCGAAGAGCGCCTCGCAGACGGCGAGCGCGTGCGAGACGACCTCGGTCGGCGGCAGGGGCCCGCGCGCCGCGAGCTCCGCCTTGAGGTCGCGCCCCTCGAGCAGCTCCATGACGATGTAGAAGTGCCCGTCGGGCAGCTCGCTGACGTCGTGCATGCGCACGGTGTGGAGGCTGCGGAGGCGGAACGTCGCGCGGGCCTCGCGAACGAAGCGCTCGACGACCTCGCGGTTCTCGGTCTGGTGCGCCAGGACGAACTTGAGCGCGACGGGCTCGTCGAGCGCGAGGTGGCGCGCGGCCACGACGACGCCCATGCCGCCCGAGCCGATGACCCGCTCCACCCGGTACTTCCCGGCGACGACGTCGCCCGGCTGGACGGGGGCGCTGGCGAAGTCCGTGCCCACCTTGGGATGGTTGTATCGCAAGCCCGGGACGGTGGCCGCCATCTCTTGAGGAACGCGCGGGGGAGGAAGGCGGATGCATGGCGGGCGCGGGCGCGGGCGCGGGACCGATGGTCACGCGCGATGCGCGATCGCATCGGTCCCCGTTGCCGCGGCTAGCTCTTGGCCGGCGGGCTCGCCCCGCCGTTCGCGGGCGTGCTGCCCGCTGCCGGTGCGGTCGGCACGGGAGGCACCGCGTTCGCCGCAGCCGCGGAGGACACCATGGGGGTCACGACGAGCTGCGCCGTGACGTTCCCCTTGATGTTCTTCTTGGCCTTGGAGCTCTTGGTGCCGCGCGCCTCCCGGGTCGCCGTCCGCTTTGCGGCGGCGACCGCCTTCGCCTCCGCCGTCTGCGGAGCCGGAGCCTTGGGGGGCTCCAGTCCGAAGTCGGCGAGGGCGTCGGCCAGTTCGCCGAACGTGAGCCGGACGAACGTCACGAACGCCGCGATGACGGCGAGCAGGGACGGTCGTTGCGCACGTTCGGTCGCCACCTTTGCCTTGGCGGCTGCCTGAGCGGCCACGGTGGCGGCCCGGTTGTCGACGAAGGACTGCATCTCCGTCGTCAGCTGGTCCA
>DASXDU010000039.1:0-142121 GCA_036490515.1 Polyangiaceae bacterium | reverse complement strand
AGACCCGCCAGATCGAGCTCCAGCAGACGAACGAGGAGCTGGCGTCGAAGGCGAGGCAGCTCGCCGACCAGAACGCCGAGGTCGAGCGCAAGAACAAGGAGGTCGAGCAGGCGCGCCGCGCGCTGGAAGAGAAGGCGGCCGAGCTCGCGCTCACGTCCAAGTACAAGTCGGAGTTCCTCGCGAACATGTCGCACGAGCTCCGGACGCCGCTCAACTCGATCCTCATCCTCGGGCAGCAGCTCTCCGAGAACGTCGGCGGCAACCTGACGGGCAAGCAGGTCGACTTCGCGAAGAACATCCACTCGGCGGGCACCGACCTGCTGACCCTCATCAACGACATCCTCGACCTCTCCAAGATCGAGTCGGGCACCGTAACCGTCGAGCCCGAGGAGATCACCTTCGCGAACCTGCGCGACACCGTGCAGCGCAACTTTCATCACGTCGCCGAGAACAAGGGTCTCTCGTTCGGCGTCGACATCGACGCCCTGCTCCCGCGGGCCCTCGTCAGCGACCCGAAGCGTCTGCAGCAGATCCTCAAGAACCTGCTCTCGAACGCGTTCAAGTTCACCGCGCAGGGCTCGGTCGCCATGTCCGTGCGGCTCGTGACGAGCGGGTGGAACACGGATCACCCGGTCCTCGGGGCCGCGCCCGCCGCGATCGCGTTCATCGTCACGGACTCGGGCATCGGCATCGCGCCGGAGAAGCAGAAGCTCATCTTCGAGGCCTTCCAGCAGGCGGATGCGGGCACGAGTCGCAAGTACGGCGGCACGGGCCTCGGGCTGGCCATCAGCCGCGAGCTCGCGAACCTGCTCGGCGGCGAGATCCGCCTCCAGAGCAAGCCGGGGAGCGGCAGCACCTTCACGCTGTATCTGCCGCTCAGCTACACGGGGCCGACCCAGCGGCAGCTGGCAGCCCCCGCGGGACAAGGTCAGTCGAGCGGTGCGGTGATGCCGGTCCTCTCGGTGGCGAAGGTCGAGGAGACCGTGCCCGACGATCGGGAGGGCGTCCACGCCGGGGACATGGTGCTCCTCATCATCGAGGACGACCCGCACTACGCGCGGATTTTGCTCGGGATTGCCCGGGCGAAGGGCTTCAAGGCCATCGTCGCGAATCGCGGCCAGCAGGCGCTCTCGCTCGCACACGAATACACGCCGGCTGCGATCAGCCTCGACGTGTTCCTGCCGGACATGCTCGGCTGGACGGTGCTCAACAACCTGAAGCTCGACCCGAAGACGCGGCACATCCCCGTGCAGATGCTCTCGGTCGAGGAGGAGCGGCAGCACGGCCTGTCGCACGGAGCGTTCGCGTACATCGTCAAGCCCGCGACCACAGGCGAGCTCGAAAACGCGTTCGACAAGCTGCGCACCTACGTCGAGCCGCACGCGAAGCGGCTCCTCGTCATCGAGGACAACAGCGTCGAGCGCGAGAGCATCGTCGAGCTCCTCGGGCACGCGGACATCGAGATTACCGCGGTCGGCACGGGCAACGAGGCGCTCGCGGCGCTCCGCCAGCGGCGCTACGACTGCTGCGTCGTCGACCTGCGGCTGCCCGACATGACGGGCTTCGAGCTACTCGACAGGCTGCGCGCGGAGTCCGAGTTCCAGGACGTTCCCATCGTCGTGTTCACCGGAAAGGAGCTTTCGGCCGAGGAGGAGTCCAAGCTGCAGGCGGTCGCGAAGAGCGTCGTCCTGAAGGACGTGCAGTCGCCCGAGCGTTTGCTCGACGAGACCGCGCTCTTCCTCCACCGGATCATCGCCGACCTGCCCGAAGGAAAGCGCAAGATGATCGAGCGCCTCCACGGCTCGGGGGAGGCGTTGCGCCACCGCAAGGTGCTCGTCGTCGACGACGACGCGCGAAACATCTTCGCGCTGACGACCGTCCTCGAGAACCAGGACATGGAGGTCGTGAGCGCGACGAACGGTCGGCAGGCCATCGACATCATCCAGAGCACCCCGGACCTCAGCGTCGTCCTGATGGACATCATGATGCCGGAGATGGACGGATACGAGACGATGCGCGAGATTCGCAAGGACGCGCGCTTCCGGACGCTGCCCATCCTCGCGCTCACCGCGAAGGCGATGAAGGGGGACCGCGAGAAGTGCCTGCAAGCCGGCGCGTCGGACTACATCGCCAAACCGGTGAACACCGATCAGCTTCTCTCGCTGCTCCGTGTTTGGCTGTATCGTTAGGAACCGATGGCGACGGACGCGGTCAGCATCCTGCTCGTCGACGACGAGCCTCGCAATCTCGACGCCCTGGAGTCGATCCTCGAAGACCCCGCGTATCGCCTGCTACGTGCGGAGGACGCGGACCGGGCCCTCCGCGTCCTCCTCGACTGCGACGTCGCGGCGATCGTCCTCGACATCAAGATGCCGGGGGTCAGCGGCCTCGAGCTGGCGAAGCTCATCAAGGGGACGAAGAAATTCCGGCAGATCCCCATCGTCTTCTTGACCGCGTACCTGGTCGAGGATCAGGACGTCGTGACGGGGTACGGGGCGGGAGCGGTCGACTACCTCACGAAGCCCGTCAACCCGCAGATCCTGCGTCACAAGATCGCCGTGTTCGCGGATCTCTTCCGCAAGACCCGCGCCCTGGCCGAGCTCAACGACACGCTCGAGACGCGCGTCCTCCAGCGGACGGCGGACCTCGAGCGCTCCGAATCGGCGCTGCGCGAGGCCAACGGGCAAAAGGACCGCTTCCTGGCGACGCTCGCCCACGAGCTGCGCAACCCCCTCGCGCCGGTCCGGACGGGGCTGGACATCCTTCTCCGTCAGCCACAGTCGTCCCCCGTCGTCGAGCGCACGCTGGCCGCGATGAACCGGCAAGTCGATCACATGGTCCGCCTCATCGACGACTTGCTCGACGTTTCGCGCATCAGCCGCGGCACCCTCGAGATGCGCAAGGAGCTGACCTCTCTGGCGACGGCGATCGAGCGGGCCGTCGAGACGGTCGCGCCCGTCGTGGCTCGGAGGGGCCAATCGGTCACGATCGACGCACCGCAGCCGGTGGATGCAGTCGTCGACGCGACGCGCATCGCGCAGATCGTGGGCAACCTCCTCAGCAACGCCTCGAAGCACTCGGCGCCGAGCGCGGCACTGCGCGTCGAGCTGCGGCGCGACAGGGGCGAGGCGACGATCGCAGTCGTCGATGCAGGCGCCGGGATCCCGGAAGGTCAGCTCGATCGCGTGTTCGACATGTTCACAAAGATCGAGCGCTCCGTCCCGAGCACGAACGACGGCCTGGGGATCGGGCTCGCGCTCTCCCGGCAGCTGGCCGAGTTGCACGGCGGGACGCTCTCGGCTGCCAGCGCGGGAGAGGGAAAGGGAGCGACGTTCACGCTGCGGATCCCGACGAACGTCGAGGAGCGGCCGGAGGCCGGGGCGGCCGCGATGGCGCCGCCGAAGAGAAACGGCGGCGCGAACGCCCTGCGCGTCGTGGTGGTCGAGGACAACGAGGACTCCGCCGACATGTTGTCGTCGTGGCTCGAGATGCTGGGGCACGAGGTGCGCGTCGCAAGGACGGGGCCCGACGGTGTGGCGCTCGTGCTAGAGGCGCGCCCGGATGTCGTGCTCTGCGACATCGGCCTCCCCGGGATGGATGGCGTCGACGTCTGCCGCCACGTCCTCGAGGGGATGCCCACGCCCCCTGTGATGATCGCGCTGACGGGCTGGGGGATGGAAGGCGACCGTGCACGCACGGGGGACGCCGGATTCCGCCACCACCTGGTCAAGCCGGTGGAGCTCGACAAGCTCCAGTCGTTGCTCCAGGCGGTCGTGGCACCCACGGCGGGGCACGCCGCCCACTGAGTGGGTTTTTCACTCGAGATCGCGCTTCACCCGTGCGTCAAGGGGAGGAGCGCCGCGCCGCGAAACGCGTGAGGCTCGCCACGACCGCCATGAGCTCCGTGGGGTCGATGGGCTTCGTGATGTGCATCGAGTACCCCGCGTTGAGGACGTCGCGGCGATCTTCGGCGCGGGCGAAACCCGTGAACGCCGCCGCCGGAACGTTGCCGCCCCGATCCGGGGGTAGCGCGCGCACCTGCCGGATGAGATCGTACCCGTCGCGGTTGGGCATCCCGATGTCGGAGAGCACGACGTCGGGGACGCTGCGGGCGAGCGCTTCGAGCGCGTCGGCAACGCTGGACGTCGTCGTGACGACCGAGCCGCAGTCTTCGAGGACGGTTCGCACCAGATCGCGCATGTCCTCGTCGTCGTCGACGACGAGCACCCGGAGACCACTGAGCTGGGAGGGACGCTGCGACGGAGACGTCTGGCTGTCACGTCGCGCGCTCGCCTCTGAGCGCGTCGAATCCGCCACGGGCAGGAAGACGGTGAAGGTCGCGCCACGGCCCTCGCCCTCGCTGAGGACGTCGATCCGGCCACCGTGGAGCTCGACCAGCTGGCGCGTGATCGCGAGCCCCAACCCCAAGCCTCCGCGCTGCTTCGCCGAGGCTACGTCGTCCTGCCGAAACGCGTCGAAGATGTGGGGCAGGAAACCCGCGCGGATGCCCTTCCCGGTGTCGCTCACGGCAATCTCGATCCATGGGCCATTCGTGCGTAGCTTCACGTCGACGCGCCCGCCCCGCGGCGTGAACTTCACTGCGTTGCTCAGGAGGTTCCAGACGACCTGCTTGAGGCGCGTCGGATCGCCGGCGACGAGCGGGATGTCGCCGTCGAACGATTTCGCTAGAACGACTCCCTTGGCGTCGGCCGATTGCTGGACGACTTCGACCGCGCCGTCGAGAGCGTGCCCCACGTCCACGCTCTGGACCTCCAGGCGCATCTTGCCGCTGATGATGCGCGACATGTCGAGCAGATCCTCGATGAGCTGCGCCATCGCAACGGCGTTGCGTTCGACCGTCTCGACGGCCCGACCGCGCCTCGTTTCGTCGAACCCCGGCGAAGCCATGAGCTTGGCCCAGCCCATGATCGCATTGAGCGGTGTTCGCAGCTCGTGGCTCACCATCGCGACGAATTCGTCCTTCGCGCGGTTCGCGTCGTCGGCGGCCTTTCGCGCCGCCTGCTCCGCCTTGAGCGCTGCCGCCTGCTCCGCCAGGCCCAGGCGCTCTTCTTCGGCGCGCTTGCGCTCGGTGAGATCGCGAGTGACCTTGGCGAACCCTACGAGGCGCCCTGTGTCGTCGCGCAGCGCGGTTATCACCACGTTCGCCCAGAAGCGCGTGCCGTCCTTGCGCACCCGCCAGCCCTCGTCCTCATACCGCCCCTCGCGCGCGGCGCCCTCGAGCTCCATCTCGCACTTCCCGGCCCGCACGTCGTCGGGCGGGTAGAAGCGCGAGAAGTGCTGCCCGACGATCTCCTCGGCGCGGTAGCCCTTGATGCGCTGCGCGCCCGTGTTCCACGTAGTCACGACGCCGCTGGGGTCGAGCATGAAGATCGCATAGTCGGCCACGCTCTCGACGAGCAGCCGGAACCGCTGCTCGCTCTCGCGCAGCTCTTCCTCCGCCTCTCGCTGCTCGCCCGCACCTTGCGCGACCCGATTCGCTGGTTGCACCGCCCGCCATCATGCATCCGGTGGCGCGGACTGGCCATGGGTGCCCCCTACGTCGGCGAACGAAAATCGTCGTTGCAGGCCCGCCGCCGGCGATGGGGCTTTCCGCCTCAGTGGGTGCTCGTCTCCGCCCGAGCCGCCTCCTGACCGCCCCGAGCTGCGTTCCGTAGCGGAGTCGTCCGGGAGCGACGCCCGACACGCAGGCTTCAAGGGGCGAGCGGCGCACAGATCCGGACTCCATAGACCACAGTGCAGCCGGAACCAGCGACACAGCAGTCGCCGTCCGAAGTGCACGCGGCGCCGTCGGCGACGCATGACGAAGCGCATTCGAGCGCGCTCGCGGCCGGCAGGCAGTGGCCACCGCAGCACGTGGTCGGGACGCTGCACGGCGTGTCGTCGAGGGCGCACGCCGCGTCGCCGGGAGGGCCCGCGCAGCGGTGGACGGTCGCGGGAGGAGGGGAGGGCGTGCACGTCGACCCCGCGCAGCAATCGGGGTTCCCTCCGCAGGCGTCTCCAGTCGCGCCGCAGGTGGGAGACGGCAGGCACACGCCCGCGCCGTCGCCCTGGGCGCTGCAGGTTCCCGAGCAGCAGTCCTCGGCCGTCCTGCACGTCTCGCATTCGAACCGGCAGCCGCCGCCGCTCGCGCAGCGCTTCGTGCCGTCGCTTCGCTGGACGCAGTTGCGCGAGCAGCAGTCGTCGTTTCCGCCGCAGATCTCGCCCACCTCACGGGTGCAGTTCTTGTGGTCGTTGCCCATGCAGCCGGGCAGGGGGACGCAGTGCCCGACCGATTGCGGATCGAGCTGACAGACGCCGGAACAGCAGTCGTCGCTCGAGCCGCACACTTCGCCCTGCACGCGGCAGCCGGCGAGCAGGGTGCACGCGTGCGAGGCACCGCACACTTGACCGCAGCAGTCCGGGTTGCCAGCGCACGTATCTCCCGCCGGCCGGCAAGGGGCGGAGGAGGGGCCACAGCGATCCTCGACGCATAGGTCGCTGCAGCAGTCCGCCCCGGTCACGCAAGGCGAGCCGACCGCCCCGCATGCGGGGCCCGCCGCGCACGTCCGAGTGCGCGGGTCGCTTCCCTCCGGGGCGCACGCCAGCGAGCAGCATTGCGAAGCGAAGGTGCATGGCGAGGACTCCGGGCGGCAGCCGGTCGTGGTTGCCGGCAGACCTGACGCATCGGGCTCCGCGTCCTCGCCGTCTACGTTCCCCTCGGACCCACCGCCGCTGTCCTCGCTTTCTTCGATGGCGTCGGGCGTTGCCTCGACCGTCCCGTCGGTCCCGACGTCCGTTGCCGAAGCGTCCTTGCCGGGGTCCAGGACGTCCAGCGACGCGGGCGCGCACGCGGCGAGCAGGATGGCGAGCAAGGGCACGGACGAGAGGCGCACGCCTCGAGAATACGCCGCGCGTGACCCGAAACGACCACGCGGGGGTACCTTTGGGGTGTGGCATCCCGCGCCGACGCCCCTGCGCGTACCGCTGGCCCGTCCGACGCGGCGCTGGTGGTGGCTGCGCGCGCGGGAGAGGCGTGGGCGCGTGAAGCGCTTTTCCGCAGGTATGCGCGCATGGTGTTCGGGCTCGTGTACCGGCTCATGGGGCGTGATCACGAGGTCGAGGACCTCGTGCAGGAGGCCTTCGTGCAGGCGCTCGCCCGCCTGCACGCGCTCGCGGAGCCCCAGGCGTTCGGCGGTTGGCTCACGTCCGTCGTCGTGCGGACCACGCAGAAGGCTTTGCGCCGGCGCGTCGTGGCGCGTCGCATCGGCCTCCGGCACGCGGACGCGCCCGTGGACTTCGACTCGCTCGTGGCGCCGACCGCGCCCCCGGACGCCCAGGCCGAGCTCCGCGCGGTGTACCGCATCCTCGACGACCTCCCTGCGCGACTCCGGGTTGCGCTGGTCCTGCGCCGCGTCGAGGGGATGTCCCAGGAAGAGGTCGCGGCTGCCATGGCCGTGTCCGTGTCCACCGCCAAGCGTTTGCTCGTCGAGGCCGATCTCCGCCTCGAAGAGGCCCTTCGCGACCCCCGGCCGAGGAGAACACCGTGATGCAGCCACCCAGACGACTCGCGCCCTTCGTGGAACCGCCGCTCGATGCGGCGCGTATCGAGCGGACGTGGTCTGCCGTGGCGGAGCGTCCCGTGCGAACCCCCGTCGCGTGGCGATGGCCACTCGTCGCGAGCGCAGCGGTCGTCGTTGCCGTCGTCGTGGCGGTCGTCGGCCGGGGGAGGTCGCGAGAATCGTTCGAGGGAGCGCTCGTCGTCGAGCCCGGGGCGTTCACGCTGCCTGACGGGTCGACCGTCAAGCTGCAAGAAGGCGCGCGAATGCGGCTGGATCGCGTCCGCGCCGACCGCGTCGAGAGCACGCTGGAGCGCGGCGCGGCTGCGTTCGCAGTCCGTCACGAGGACGCACGCCTCTTCGTGGTGCATGCCGGCGGCTTCGACGTCGTCGACCGCGGGACGACCTTCGCGGTGACTGTGGACGAGAAGGGCGGAGTACGCGTGTCGGTCGAGAGCGGCAGCGTCGGTGTGCACCGCGCGGGCACGTCGGAAGAGGGGCGCGTGCTCGGGGCGGGCGAATCATGGTCGAGCGCCGGCGCCGACGTTCCGTCGCGTACCTCCGCGGCGGTTCCGGACCTCGAAGGTGCCCCCCCACCCTCGGCTTCAGGAGAGCCCGTCCCTTCGGCAACTTCGCACGCGGACGCGCCCGCCACGATCGCGTCCTCCGACCGTCGCGCGATCGGACAGGCGGCGCCGGACGCACGCGAGCTGCTCGAGACGGCCAACGCGGCGCGGGTTGCGGGCAAGCCGCGAGAGGCGGCCGCCGCCTTCGACGCGATCCGGAGGAGGCACAGGGACGACCCGCGCGCGGGGCTGGCCGCGTTCGAGCTGGGGCGGCTGCGTCTCGACGCACTCGGGGATCCCGCCGGCGCAGTCGAGGCGTTCGACGACGCGATCGCGCTCGCCCCCGCTGCCCCGTTCCGGGAGGACGCCGAAGCGAGGCGCGTCGAGGCTCTGGACCGCATGCACGACGGCCGGTGCCCGTCCGCGCGGGCGAGCTATCTCGGTCGGTTCCCGCACGGGCTTCACGCCGCTGCCGTCGGAACGCGATGCCCCTGAAGCCGGCGTGCGCCCTCGTCTGCGTCTTCGCGCTGCTGGTCACGGGACGGGACGTCCGCGCCGCGGACCCCGCCGGCTGCGGAATGGGCCACTCCTGGGTCTCGATCGAGCCCACCGCGGATCTGCCCGTGTCGCTACAGACCTTCGTGGGTCTGCTGCGGGCGGAGCTCGCGTCCCGGGGCATCGACCTCTGCCCCACCGATGACGGAGCACGCGGTGCTCCCCTCGCGCGCATCCACGTTGCCGCGCGACCGGGCGCCATCGCGCTGGAGGTCGACGTGCGTGACGAGGTCACGTCCAAGCACCTCGGGCGGGAGGTCGATCTCGCGAGCATACCCCCGGACGGCCAGCCCCTGACGCTGGCGCTCGCCGCCGACGAGCTCCTGCGCGCGAGCTGGGCCGAGCTCGCCCTGGCGACCGCCCCTGCACCGACGCGGGCGGTCCCGATGGAGGTGTCTCGCACGCTCCGGGAGTCGATTGCCTCGCCTACCCGCGCATCCGCACACTACGAGCTGGGCGTATCGTTCGGTGTCGAACGCTACGCGAGGGGCGCGCTCCTCTACGGTCCCGACGCGCGCCTCGGAGGGTGGCTCTCGCGTCGCCTCGAGGTGGCGGCACGCTTCGGCTTGCGCACCGGGCCAGCGATCGAGGCCGTCGACGGCGCCGCACAGCCGAGCGCATGGTCGGCCGGGCTTGCCGGCATCTACACGCTGACCTCGCTCGTGACGGCCTGGGGCCTGGATGGCGAGGCACGCCTCGACGCCGAGCGCGTGACCTTCGCGGCGATCCCGCGTGCCGGCGCCTCGGGCTCCGAGAGGAGCGGATACGCGGTCCTGGCGAGCGTGGGGCCACAGGCCTGGTTTGCGATGCTTCCAGCCCTCCGCCTCGGGGTGGAGGTACTCGCCACGATACCGCTGCGTGGCGTCGAGGCCGCCGATGCGAACGAGCGCTTCACCGGGGTCGCCGGGATCGGGTGGACCGCGCAGGCCGGCATCGGCAGCACGCTCTGACGCCGAGGCGCGCGGGCGCGCGTCGCGCTGAAGCCGGGGTCGCCAGGGCGGTCCCGCTGGACGTCATTCGCCCGGCGAGGCAGATCGAAGGGTAGGTCCGGATCGATGGCCGCCTTCGCCGAAACGAGCACGATCGGCGTGGACCTCATCGTCGTGAGCCGACAGTTCGGCGCGGGCGGCGGCGAGGTCGCCGCAGCGCTGGGGCGTTCGCTCGGCTGGAAGGTGCTCGATCGGGAAATCCTAAGCGCGGCCGCCGAGCGGCTGCACGCCGAAGAGGCGAGCATGGAGCCGATCGACGAGTACGCCTCGGGCCTGATCGAGCGGGTCGCAGCGACCTTCTCGCTGAGCGCCCCCGAGGGCGTCATTCTTCCGACGGACGACGTCGATGCAGACGCCCTCGCGAAGGCCGTGCACGACGTCGTTCGTACCGCAGCCGATGCCCCTCCGGTGGTCGTCGTGGGCCACGGCGCGCAGTGCCTTCTGAAGCTGAGGCCGCGCACGCTCGCCGTGCGCGTCTTCGCGCCGTTCGAGGCGCGAGTAGAGCGCGTGGCCCGTCGCGAGAACAGTTCGCGCGAGGCGGCGCGCAGCGAAGTCGCGCGGCGCGACAAGCAGCGGGAACGCTATCTCCGCCACCACTTCGGATGCGATCCGGCCGAGCCGACGCTCTACGCGGTGCAGGTGAACACGGCGTGCGTCTCGATCGACGGATGCGTCGAGTGCATCCTGGCGACGGCGGGCGTGCGCAGCCGCTGAACGTCGAGGGTTCACGGCCCAGGTGGCCCGCCCGCCCGATGAGGTACGATGGCACTCCCATGAGCGCCGCCGACGCGATCGATCTGTCGAACCCCTGCGCCCACGTCACGAGCGAGATGAAGGCGAGGCACGTCCATCGCCCCGCGCCTGGCTGCAAGGAGTGCCTCGCCATCGGCAGCGGATGGGTGCACCTGCGCGTTTGTCTCGATTGCGGTCACGTCGGCTGCTGCGATTCGTCGCCCAACAAGCACGCCACGGCGCACTACCGCGCGACGAAGCACGCGGTCATCACCTCGGGCGAGGCTGGCGAGAAGTGGGCGTATTGCTACCCCGACGATCAGTTCCTCTCCGCAGAGTGAAACGGTGGCGCACGTCGCGCACGTCGCGCAGGGCGCGCACGTCGCCCACGAGCCGACGTTGGACGCAAGCGCGATCGTGGCAAACCGACGTACCCACGGGCCTTCTCGGCCCCGGCGGGGCAGCGTGCCGGACACGACTGGCCCAACCTGACGCGGCGCGATACGCTTCCGAGTCGTGTCGCTCGCCTCACCCGTCCCGCGCACGGACGAATTCCGGATCGATCTGGAAAACCGCCTTCGTGCCGTGCCCTCGACGGCGCTCGTGCGCGGTCTCTTCTTCAACATGATTGGCGACCACCTGCGGCGCTCGGGCCGCACGCGCGACGCGCGCGCGATCGTCGGCGGTCGCCGCCGGATCTATTCGCTCTATCCGGTTTCCGAGCTGCTCGTCGCGTTCGCCGAGGCCGGCTCCCTCGTCTCGCCATCGGATCCGCGCGCCGGGATCCGTGAGATCTGGTCGGGTGGGTCGCGTTACTTCGCCGACAGCTGGCTGGGCAAGGCGTTCCAGCGCTTCATGCGGCCCGACCCCGCGGGTGCTCTCGACTGGCTCGAGCGCGCGCACGAGCACTTCTGCAACTACGGTCGATGGCGCCTCGAGCGCGTTCAGCCCGGGCACGTCGTACTGCACATGTTCGACGAGTACATCTGGATCGAGAACGCGCACCAGGGTGGCTGCGAGGGCCTTCTCGTCGCATGCGGCGTCCGCGGGCACGTCGACGCGGTCGTGGACTCGTCGTTCGCCGGTCGCCTCGAGGTCCGCTGGCAGATGCCCAACTGAGCTGAGCTGGGCTGGGCTGAGCAGCCCGCGCGATCAGTGCGCGCGGCGGTTCACGGCGTCGGCCTCACCGTCGTCCGACACGAGAGCGAGGCCTGGACCGAGCGCGGTGTCCGCCGGGGGGAGCACGAGGCGCAGCGTCGTCGTCTCGTCGCTGAGCACGAGGAGTTCCCCCCCGAGCGAGCGCACGCGGCTCTGGAGTCCCTCGATGCTCACCTCCGCCGCGAAGCGGCTGGGCAGCGCGAAGTAGGGCTTCATCATGCTCGGCCGGAGATCGGCTGGGATGGTGGCCCCGTCGTGCTCCACCTCGACGAGCACGGCGTCCTCGTGCTCGCTCGCGCGTAGCGTGATGCGGCCACGCGCCGGCCCGCTCTCGCGGACGGCATCGAGTGCGTGAGCGAGAAGGGCCGCGAGGAGGAAGACGAGCGTAGGCCGCGCGATGCGCACGAGGCACGGAGCTTCGACCTCGACCGAGAAGTCGATGCGGGTCGAGAGCTGGCCCCGAAAGAGGTCGTGCAGATCGTGGATGGCCCCGCGTGCGGTGGCCACTTGCGCAGTCTCCTCCTCGGATGAAAGACGAAGGAGCAAGCGCGTCGAGCTGATGACCCGATCGATCCCCGTGCGGAGATCCTCGACGATGGCGCGCAGCTCGGACGGCCCCGGCTGCCGGCCGATCCGCTGGACCAGGCGCCGCAGCTCGTCCTGCGGCGCCGAGAGCATCGCCCAGCCGAGGAGCCTCTCCTGTGCATCGAGCAGCGGGTTGATGCAGCGTTCGAGCGCATCGCAGTTGAGCGCGGCGATCGAGAGCGGCGTGTTGACTTCGTGGCCGAGGACCGTGGAGAGGAGGGCGAGGACCGGACCCACGTCCTGCGGTCCGCGCATCGCGATCTCGTCGCGGGTGGCGCGCGCCGCGGCGCGGATGGCCGCCTGCTGGAGTGCCCGCGCCACATGAGGACCCGAGACGTGCCCGCAGCGCACGACCTCGTCGACGCCGACACCGAGCGCGTGGCTCGCCTCGCGAACGCCAGGCGCGAGGTAGACCACGCCGCCTCGCGGAAGGGCCGCGACGATGGCTCGCACGGCGTCGTGCGCCTCCACGCGGAGCAACTCGGCGTTCTCGGCGGCCGCCGCGTCGCGCAGGACGACTCGTTCGGCGTCCGTTGCCTCCGACCAAAGCAGCGTCAGGCTCGCCATGCGCCAGAGAAACCTAACAGGCGCGGGCTCCGGCGCCACGCGGTTTTGTTCTGACGGACGCTGTTCATTCGCGGGCCGCCCACCGGAGGAGCGATGCGTATCGCGTCAAACCGGCGCCGTGCGCGAAGAGGACGACAGGCGAACCATCTCGCAGGAGGCCGCGGCATCGCGCTTCGAGGAGGTTCGCCACCACCCCGGCACCACCAATGTGGGCGTACGTGGCGTATGTCGACGGGACCCGTTCCGAGGGCAGTCCGAGGCCCTCAGCCACTGCGGACTGGAACCATACGAGGGGCTGCATGGTGCAGACTGCCGCGAGGGCGTCGACGGGCATTCGAGTGCGCGTGCAAAGATCCCGAATCGTGTCGATCGCGTACGCGAGCATGTTCCGTCCGATGACGCGGGCGCCCGCGAGATCCTCGCTCCCCGGACGCACCGCTCCCCCGGCGCCGCGCCACCATGTGGCACCGGGCCTGGCGCTGTACTCGAAAGTAACCGCGCCGGCGAGCGCCCCATCGCCCCCGCGCACGGTGTGGACGAGCCCCCGGTTGGTGGGGACCTCGCCCACGACGAACGCCGTGGATGCGTCGCCGAACATGGGCGAGAAGGGAAGCTCGAGATCGTTGGCGCGGGCGATCTGGTGAGACTGCACGCACAGAACGAACCGTGCGCGGCCCGCCTCGACGAGCGCGCTCGCGAGGTCGAGCTGGGAGACTGCCGCCGAACAGTACGACTCCACGCCGATGCCTGGCGCGTTGACGCAGCCGGTGAGGTGCTGGATGGCAGGTCCGTTGCTGGGCACGATGCGGTCGGCGACCAGCGCGCTCGACACGACGAGGTCGACCTCGCGCGGATCGACGCGCGCATCGCGCAAGGCTCGGCGAGCTGCTTCGGCATCCCCTTCGACGACGGGCACGGCCGGGTCCGCGACGCGCCGCTCCGTGGCTCCCTTGAAAGGGTCAGCCTCGTGGGCCGTCGCATGTCGACGATAGAGGTGATCGTACGGTCGGTCGCCGCCGTCGAGCACCGTGAAGTCCTGGGCCCGGCGTACGCGCTGGTGCTCGAAGAAGGCCTCGGAGAACGAGGGAGGCCACGCGTCGTTGCGCCGGATCGAGTCAGGCGCCCAGAGCCCCATGCCCAGGATCCCCGCGGGAACGGTCGTGGAGCTCATGCCAGGTCCTCGAAGGCCGAGCGGCGCACCGACGCGCTCCGGGTGCCGACACTGAGCGCGTCGGATGGGTCGATGCGCACGTCGAATACGACGGGCCGTCCGAGACTCGCCGCCTCGCGCAGCCGCGCGGGATCGAGGTCCTGGGGATGTTCGACGCGCACCCCGACTGCGCCGAATCCGTTCGCGACCTGCGCCAGATCGGCCATTTCCCCCGCTAGATCGGGCGGCTCCCGGCCGTAGACCGCGCGAAACCCGTGCTGGACCATGTTCCAGCGCCCGTCGTTGAAGACGACGAACACGACGCCGATCTCGTTCTGGACGCACGTGAGGAGGTCCCCCGCGTGCATCGCGAACCCGCCGTCGCCGCAGACGCACACGACCGGGGTTTCCGGAGAGGCGTGGCGCACGCCGATGGCCGTACCGATGCCACTTCCCATCGAGGCCAGGCCGAGCATCGCCCGGAACCGCTCCGGGCGATCGATCGTCACGTGGTGGACGACGTGGGCACAGTGTTCGCCGATGTCGCTGGTCCAGAAAGCTCCGGGAAACGCTTCTTCGAAGGCGCGCAGAACGCGAGCAGGCCGCAGCGGCACCGCGTCGTCGTCTCGAGCGTCGGCGTCGTGGCGGCGGAAGCGCGGACGATCTCGGGAGAAGGGCGCGATGTCCGAGGGCAGCGCCGAGAGCACACCACGGAGTGCGGCGCGCGCGTCCGCGACGATGCCGAGGGTGAGCGAGCAGTTCCGGCCCAGGAAGGCACCGTCGCGGTCGATCTGAAAGGTGGCGGCCGAGCCCGCGACGTGGACGGCCCACCCGTCCGTCGCGAAGTCGCCGAGGCGGGAGCCGACCACGAGCACGACGTCGGGACGGGACTCCAGGTACTCGAGTGCCGACGGGTGCCCGCCGAAGCCGATGATCCCGAGGTAGAGGTCGTGATTCTCCGGGAAGACCCCCTTGGCGTGCGCCGTGGTCACGACCGGGCACCTCACCGCGTCCGCGAGCGCGCGGGCCTCGTCGGCGGCCGAGCGGCACCCGTTCCCGAGGACGAGCAGTGGGCGGCGCGCCGCCGCGAGCGCGAGCGCGACCCGTGCCGAGGCCGTGAGGTCCGGCTCGCAGGGTATGGGAGGAGGGGCCACGCTGATCGCTGGCGCCAGCGAACGCGCGTTACCAACGTCGAGGGGCACCGAGATGAAGACGGGTCCCGGCCTTGGCCCGGTCGCGATGCGCAGAGCCCGCGTGGCGACGGCAGCGGCGGCGGAGGCATCTTCGAGCCTCGTGCTCCACCGCGTCACGGTGCGTAGCATGGCCACCACGTCGAGCGCTCCCTGGGAGGCATCCTGGAAGGCTGCGCGTCCCACCGAGCGCGTAGGCACTTCCCCCCCCACGAGAATCAGGGGCAGTTCCTCCGCGTCGGCCGCCGCGAGGGCGGTGACGGCGTTGGTGATACCCGGGCCACTCGTCGTCACGACGAGCGCAGGCGTGCCCGTGGCCACGGCGTGCCCCATCGCACAGAACCCCGCCATCGTCTCGTGTCGCGTCGACACCAGCCGGATGCTCGGCACCTCGGCCAGCGCATCGAAGATTGGACTGACGAGGCCCCCCGGTATCCCGAACGCGGCGGTGACGCCGTGCTGAGCGAACGACCGAAGAATCGCGCGCGAAGCACTGGCCTCGCGGGCCATGGGCGGGCGACGCGCGCCCAGGTCAATCGGTTGCTGCATGACGAGCCTCCCGAGCCCGGGTGGGTCGGGCTCCTTTGGTGGGCACGCGCTCTAGCAGTTTTCCGCGACTTGTCTGGCTTCGTTCACGTATCCAGCCAAACGGTCAGTCTGCGCCGAAGTGCCGAAAACCCCTCGCGGAAGCCTGGCGAGCCGATCTTTTTCTGCTCCGACCGTTCCTGGTGGGTGCCCGGCGGGGACACCCGGTCCCCTGGGGAAGGTCTGCGGCGTGGGTGTACCGTCGGGTCCGGCGCCGCAAATCGAGCGAGCTCCTGATGCCAAAATTGCCCCGACGTGGCCGAATGCATCGTCCGTGATCGGCGCGGCACCTCCATATTCCGCGGCATTCCGCGGCGCAGCGGTGGGCGCTGCCTCGTCCGTGGTTTGCAAAGGTACGGTACGGCCTTCCATCGACCGCTCGGCGACGCCGCGGCGAAGGGGTCCAGCCGACCGTTGCATGTCCGAGCCGCCGCCCGTTCCCATCCTGCTCGTCGACGACACCCGGTCCAACCTGGTCGCGTTCGACGCCGTCCTCTCGTGCGACGCCTACGAGATCGTCGCGGTGACGTGCGGCGAGGACGCCATCCGGGAGGTCGCACGTCGGGACTTCGCGGTGGTCCTGCTCGACGTCCAGATGCCGACGATGGACGGCTTCGAGACGGCCCAGAGGATGCGCGATGTCGTCGGACATCGGCGCCCGGTGCCAATCGTCTTCGTCAGCGGCATCGACTGCGAGCCCGCGCGGGTGCTGCGGGCGTACGCGGGGGGCGGGGTCGACTTCATCCAGAAGCCGTTCCACCCCGACGTCCTGCGCGCCAAGGTCGCCATCTTCGCCGAGCTCCACCGGGCCCGCGCGCGCGTGGTCGCACAGCAGGCCGTCACCGACCGGGCGCTGCACGGCCTCACCGATCTGGCGCTGGCGCTCTCCGAGACGCGCACCGGCACCGAGGTCGCCGACGTCATCGTCGATCGAAGCATGGCCCTCGCTCGGGCCGACGCTTGCTTCCTCTACCTCCTCGACGAACCCGGGGGCGCACTCGAGCTCATCGGGCAGCGGGGGATTGCGCACGACGTCGACGATGCCTACCGCCGCCTGACGCCCGAGAATGCGCCGAGCGCCTTCGCCATCGTGCGCGCCCCGGCGATCGTCTGGGCGGAGAATGCAGGGGAATGCGAGAAGCTGTTTCCACGGCTGGTCGGGCCCGAGACTCATCGCGAGGGACCGGGAGCCTTCTGGAGCATGCCGCTGATCGCGGAGGGGAGGGCGGTTGGCCTGCTCGGCATGGGGTTCCGCGCCGAACGCTCGTTCGACCCCGAGGAGCGATCCCTCGTCGCCACCCTCGGCAAGCAGTGCGCGCAGGCGCTTCTGCGCGCGATGCGCCTCGACGGCGAGGAACGCGCCAAGGCGTGGCTCTCGACGACGCTCCGGAGCATCGGCGATGCGGTCATCGCGGCGGACGAGGCGGGGCGCGTGAGATTCATGAACCCCGCGGCCGAGCAACTCACCGGCTGGACCGAACCGGAAGCGCGCGGCGGCGCTCTCGCCAACGTCTTCTCCGTGACGCTCCACGAGAGCCTCCCGAACGGCGCGCTCCTTCGCTCGCGGACGGGCGCGGAAATCCCCGTCGCACACACGGCGGCCCCCATCGAGGACGAGCGGGGCATCCTTCGGGGCACCGTCCTCGTCTTCCGCGACGTGACCGCCGAGGCGAACGACCGCGAGCGCTCGCAGGCGAAACGCGAGGAGCTCGAACGAGTGAACCGGGCGAAGGACGAGTTCCTGGCCACGATGAGCCACGAGCTTCGCACGCCTCTCAATGCGATCACGGGCTGGACGGCGATCCTGCGCCGCAAGCCGCGCGACCCCGCGAAGCTCGAACGCGGACTCGAGGTCATCGAGCGCAACGCGCTCACGCAGTCGCGCCTCGTCTCGGACCTCCTCGACGTATCGCGCATCATCAGCGGGAAGCTGCAGCTCACGATGCGCACGATGCGCGTCGCACCCATCATTCATGCGGCCGCCGACGTCGTACGGGCCGCCGCCGACGCCAAGCGCGTCCGCCTGCTCGTCGACGTCGACCCTGCGATCGGCGAGTCCGTCGCCGACCCCGATCGCCTCCAGCAGATCATCTGGAACCTGCTCACCAACGCGGTCCGGTTCACGCCGGCAGGTGGACGTGTCGTCGTTACCGCCGAGCGGGTGCACTCGGCCATCGAAATCCGCGTGCAGGATACCGGCGCAGGCATCGCCGCGGAGCACCTGTCGCACATCTTCGAGCGGTTTCGACAGGTCGACAGCTCGACGACGCGCGCCCACGGCGGGCTCGGCCTGGGCCTCTCGATCGTGCGGCACCTGGTCGAGGCCCACGGCGGGGTCGTCGACGTCCACAGCGATGGGCTCGGGAAAGGCACGACGTTCACCGTCGTGCTTCCCATCCGTGCCGTCAGCCCTCGCGAAGACCCTGCGCCCGAGGCCCGGCCCACGGTTGCCGATGAAGCGCCTCGCGCTCCCGCCTCGGACGAGAAGGTGCAGGACGTTCGTGTCCTCGTCGTCGACGACGAGCGCGACTCGCTCGAGGTGGTCCGCGTACTTCTCGAGGGGGCCGGAGCTCGGGTCGTGACGGCGGCCAGCGCGCACGAGGCGCTCCGGGCTCTGGACGTCGGAGGCCCGTTCGAGGTCATCATCAGCGACATCGGCATGCCCGAGGTCGACGGTTACACATTCCTGCGGCGCGTCCGCTCGAGCGCAGGGTGCGCCAGCGTTCCGGCCATCGCGCTCACGGCATACGCGCGCGCCGAGGACGCCGAGGGCGCGCGGCGCGCGGGGTTCCAGGAGCACCTCGCCAAGCCCGTCGACCAGGACCGGCTCATCGAGGCGGTGAAGACGTGGTCTCAGGTTCGCGCTGGCGAGTGCGCAGACCCCGCGAACTAGTCGGGCGAGGGCCGCCGACAAAAGCGCTGGCCCGCCGATACCGAGTCGTCCGTCCTGCGTAGCGTCCCGGGGCACCCCTCCCGCGTCCCCCGCTTCGTGAAAGGAAGGCGACTCCAATGGCCAGGTGGGTCGTGCCTGCGAGGGTGTGGGTCGTCTCTGTCGGAGCCGTCGCGTGCAGCGGCGGCTCCGGGCACGGAGTTGGCGCCACCGGCGACGGCGGGGTTTCTCCTCTCGAGGGAGGCTTCGACGGCGCGGGCGGGGATGACGCGGACGAGGCGGACGAGTTCTCGGTCGACGACCGCGGCGACGTCACCTTGCCAGGGTCACCCCAGGGCATGGACGTCGACCAGAAGACGGCGCATGCCTATGTCGCGTGGACGTCGGCGATCGGCGCCGGCGTGTCCGTGATCGACATGACGACCGGGCAGATCACCGGCAACGTCGCCCTTCCAGCCGACGGGGGCTCCGGGGCGCCCCTCGACGTCGGCGTCGACCCCACGAACGGCGCTGTCTACGTGTCCACGCCCTCCGGTCTCGCCGTGCTCGACGAAGCTTCCGCGGCCTTCACGGGTTCGGTCGCGACCACCGCCCCCCCGGTGGCGCTCGCCGTCGACGCCTCGCTGAACCGCGTCTACGCTTACGACGAGGGGACGAGCGGAACGGTCGATGTCGTCGACGGCGCGACCAACGCCGTCGTGACGACCATCCCCACGCCGGGCTTCGGCTTCCCGCAGCGGTCCCTGGTCCACGGCTTCCTCGCCGTGAGCTCATTCACGCACCACGTGTGGGCCGTCGGCACGAGCAGCAGCGGCAGCCCGACTGCCGGCGTGACGGAGATCGACGGCACGACCAACCAGGTCGTCGGCACGAAGACGTTCCCCGGCACACCCGTGGGCGCCGGCATCGATCTCGCCAACGACGACGTCTTCGTGGCGACCGTGGACGCGAACGGCGTCCCCTCGGTGAACGAGACGAAGGGCCCGCAGGACGTCCTGGTCGTCGGGTGCTCCGACGGCTACCTCCAGGCACAAGTCCTCGGCGGCGGTTACACCTTCCTCTTCAGCCAGCCGGGGCTCGTGGGCTGCGCGGACGCCGGCGGGGTCACCGGGAGCGTCATCGAGGCCTGCGGCTACGACGGACCCGAGGCGCCGGCCTGCTCCGATCCGCTGCCGCTCCCGTTCCTCGCGGCTCCGCAGGTGGTCACGCGCATCACGAGCTACTTCCTGCCCAACGACGTCGTGAGCCTCCTCGTCGAGCGTGGCGAGGTGAGCGCGGGTATCGCCACCACGCAGCCGGCGCTGCGATGGCTGACGGTGCAAACTCCCGATCAGTGATCGCGCTCAGGACCCGCCGGCCGGAGCTGGGTAGTGGCGGTCCACGAAGCAGAGGCCCTGCGAGTTGAGGTGCCCCTGCGTCGACTGCGAGAAGCGCATGTAGTCGGCATAGTCGCGGATGGCTGGGCAGGCGTCCTGCGAGAAGTCGTCCCCCGGGTTCCCCGTGCACGTCGCGTTCGGGTTCACCGGCACGCTGAGCGTGGAGAAGGTCATCTGTCCATTGCCTGGCGGCACGTAGTTCGTGCCGGCGCAGTTGCGCCACGGAAGCGGCGTGCCCGTCGCGTCCGTGAACGCGTAGAACGCGACCCCACGCATGTCCTCCACGGTCGCCGTCGGGCTCGTCTTGCCGACGTACTGTGCGGCGATCTGATCGAAGTGCACCGGTGAGTCCTCGGCGAAGCTCTCCCAGAACGGATGATCCATGTGGAGGGTGATCTGCGCGACCACGGACTGGCTGGGCGATACCTGGATGCCGCGCGGATAGTCCTCCCCCGGGTCGGGGATGCCCTGGAGTGCCATGTTCTGGCAGTTCACGTAGTCGGTGGGCGTCGCGAACCCCATCGCGAGGTCGATGCCGCCGTTCGGCATCGAGCCGTAGTCGTACTCGCCGTCCGCGTTGCCGCCCCCCTCTCCGCCTCCGTCCCCGGTCCCCGCGTCCGGTCGGCCCAGGGTGCGCGTCGACGTGCACCCGTAAGGCGACTGGTCGCCCTTCCACGTGAGGTGGCCGCGGTAGAAGACGCTGTAGCCGTTCTGCACCATGCGGTCGAAGTCCGCCGCCTCGTCCGGCGTGAGGTTCACGTTGTACCCGGCGTAGGTGGCGGCCACCGTGCGGAAGCCGACACCGTACGTCGTCGTCGGGTCGAATGCGGCCCCGCCCTGGTCGCTCTGGTTCGCGATCGTGCCGAGAGGCGTTGCCTGCTCGGGGGGGCCGCCCTGCCCCGTGAGGGCACCACCCTTGTGCAGGTCGACGACGAACGGCCCGTCGAGGTGCGCGACGACGCTCATACCGTCGAGATCCCCCTGGTTGGTCAGGTTGCGGTCCGGGTTCGACCAGAGCGTGATCCCGTCGACGACGACGATGTACTCGGTGATGACGAGCTCCCATCCGTCGAAGAAGTACGTGTCGTTGGCCCAGTCGGTAGGAGGGAAGGGGTAACCCGAGATGGCGTTCGCCTCGCCCGAGATCGTCACGTACACCGCGCCCGCGCCCGGATCGTCGGGACATTTCCCGGGGTTCGAGCAGGTCACGCCCGGTGGAGGCCACGCCGCGACCGACTCGCCGGCGTCATTCGTGATCGTTCCGCCCGGCGCGACGCCGATGGGGATCCCGCCCGCGTCGGTGTAGATCGACTCGGTGCCGCCGCTGCTCGCGCTCGAGCACGCAGCCCCGGCTGCGCCTGCGGCGGCGATCGTCGCCAGCGCGGCGGCGACGCTGGCCAGGCCGGCGGCCAAGCCGAGAAGGGGCGTGCGGGGCGTGCGGGTGGGTCGCATGGCGTCACTGGTACTGCAGGGTGTAGGCGGCGCTTCCGCCGGTGACTATGGACGTGAACAGCTCCTGCCCTTCGATCGCCCCCGCTCCCGAGGCGTAGTTCGTGTTCGGGATGCAGACCTGCGCGCTCCCGTAGTCGACGGTGGGATCGACCGGGACCGTCGTGTCGCCCCCGAGGCACGTGTCGCTGTCGACCGGCGGCAACGACGCGAAGTCGAAGCCGAGCTCGAACCAGGGGCGCGGATCGATCGTGATCGTGAGCTTCCCTCCGTCGAAGAACGTCTCGTCGATGCCGCCGACGAGGACGATGCGCTGCTTGCAGACGGGGTTCGCGCCCGGGTCGGCGGGGTCCACGGTCGTCACGATGCGGTTGTCGTTGATGGTGACGATCGCCGCGAAGGGGATCGCCGTCCCGTCGGAGGTGCGCGTCGCCGTCCCCTGGAGATCGACGACGTGCGCGCGGTTCGCTTCGTTCACGTCGCCGTCGGTCAGCCACATCTGCCAGCTCAACCCCGTGTCGGCCGTACCCTGGCCGTACACGGAGAACTCCTGCGGCTGATCGGAGAGCAAATCGACCTCCACGGGCCCCGGGACCTGCGCGGCGTAGACGTCGGGTGAGATGCACACCGGCCCGCCCGTCTGGTTGCCGAGCGGCGACTCGTCGACGTACACGGCGCCGACGAGCATCTTCGCCTCGGAGAGCTGGATGCTGTAGTCGCCCACGGTGAAAGGCTGCGCTGCTCCGGTCGCGCCCCTGGCGTACGCGGTGAAGGTGATGAGGTGGTCCCCCGTCGAGCCGTTGCACGCGAGGGCCGCGAGGCCCAGCGCCAGGATCGGGACGAGGCGGCGCATCAGCCACCACCCAGCGTCGCGGAGAGCGAGAGGAAGACGGTGCGCGGCGCGCCCGCCGTGAACGAGCGCTCCGGGACGAGCGTCGGCTGAGGGGCGGTGTGGAAATTCGACGCGTAGTTGTATTCGCCGAGGCGGTAGCGAGCGTCGAGGAGGTTCTGGGACGAAAGGCGCACGTCGAAGATCGTCCACCCGACGCCGACGGAGGCGTCGTTGAGGAAGATCACGTCGCTGCGCTCACCGTAGGGAAGCGGCCGGCGCCCGACGTAGCTCACGCCGTAGCCGGCAACCGCGCGCACGGGCCGGTGCGCGAGCCTCCACGGAAGATCGGTGAAGACCACCGCGTCGCCACGGACGACGATGTCGGGCACGTAGGGCACGAGCAGCCCCGTGTCGTCGAAGACGGCCTGGACGAACGTGGCGTTCGCGGACAGATCGAAGAAGCTCCCGAGCGCGCGGGCCGAGCCCGCCCACCCGGTCCGCGTCGAGCCGCCCGCCAGCGTGTTGCGGCCCGCGGTGGGGTCGAAGATGAGGTCCTGGTCGACGTGCGTCTGGAAGAAGACCGACTTCGCGGTGAGCCCGACGGTTCCACCGAGGTCCCCCGCGTACGCAACGCCGAGGTCGCGCGACTGCGCGCTCACGAACGGCGTGAGGAGCCCCTGCGAGACGTAGCTCGGGTCGACCGTCCGGACGCCGTTGCCGGCGCTCGCCGTGAACTCGAAGTGATCGAATGGGCCAACCACGAGCGTTCCCCTCGGCATGACGGCGCCGTCGGAGGTGGCCGATCGCGTGAACGGCTCGCGGTAGAGCCCGTGCTCGAGCTGGCTGAGACAAGGCTGGTCGATCTGCGCCGCCGCCGTGGCGGTCGATGGGCTGCCGACGCTCGTGACCGCGCAGTTGTTGAGCACGTCGAAGAGAAACATGTCGGCGCGCACGCCGCCCCGCAGACCCAGCCACGGGAGGAGGTGCACGTTGCCGTCGAGGTACACGCCGACGTCGCCGAGGGTGGACGTGTAGTCCGCGTCGCGCAGGTACGGGGTGTTCGTGACGGCCGCCACTCGGTCCTGGGTCGACGTCGTCTGGTCGAGCCGACCCATGTACCCGGCTTCGACTTCCTGCCGCAGCCCGAGCCACTCCCCGTGCCACCGGGCCATCCCGTGCACGCCGAGCGTCTCCTCGTCGAAGTGGAAGTCGATGAGGTCCCCGCGCTGGTCGTGCGGCTCCTGCGTCGGCTGCTGCACGTCCAGCAGGTATCCAGTCCAGTTCTCGCGCAGGCGCATCGACCGGTAGATCGTGAAGAGCTGCTGCGAGGTGTCGATGTCCTTGAAGCGCTTCTCGTACGTGGCGGCGATCGACGCGCGGCTCGCCGTGTTGCCCGTCTGGTTCGGGTCCTCGGTGCCGTAGAAGCCGACGCGCCCGGTCTCGTAGTCGTCTTCGCGCACGACGCCTGCGTTGTTGTACTCCGTGAGGTACGCCGTCGCGTTGATGCGGAGCGTCCCGCGGCCGAGCGGCGTCTCCCACTGGCCCATGGCCGTTCCACGCTTCGCCTGTCGGTTCGAGCCGAAGCCGTCCGTCGTGTAGTACTCGGCGGCCGCGAACGTCCCCGCCGGCGCATCGCTCGGGCCCCACATCGTGAGGAGGCGCTGCATCCCGAAGTTCCCGACCGTGTACTCGGTCGTGAGCCCGCGCCGGTCGAGGCCGAGGTGGTAGTCGGCGCTGCCCGCGACGGCGAAGTTCCCCTGCTGGGGCGCGTACGGGCCCTCGAGCACGCGTACCGAGTGGATCAACTCCGGGATGATGAAGTGCGTGTCCGCGTAGCCGTTGCCGTGGTAGTTGCCGACGTCGTTGATGGGCACGCCGTCGACGGTGAACTCGAGGTCCTGCCCCTCGCGCGCGTCGAAGCCGCGGAGGAACACCTGCTCGGCGTGCCCCGAGCCGCCCTCGTTGGTGAGGAGAAAACCCGGAGCGAGCTCCAGCGCGTGCGATGCGTTTTCGCGCGGGACTACCTTCTGCTTGTCGAGCACGAACTGGTAGTCCGACGTCCCATGCGGGCGCGCCTCGAGGTGCCCGTGGATGTCGACCTGCTGGATCTCGTCCTCGCCGATACGCGACGCGGTTCCCCCGTCCGGGGATGGAGTGGCGCCCGCCGCCGATCCGGATGCCGCAGACTCTCCGGGCGCCGTCCCCGATGCGGGGCCGGCCGCAGCAGCGGAGCCCGGCAGGGCCGGGGAGGCGGGCTCGGTCCTCGGCGCGGACGCCGCCGGAGGCACCGCCGGCTGCTGCGGCATGACCCCCGGTTTCGACGTGTCGACCACCTCGGGCGGGGGCGCCGGAGGTGCGAAATGGAAAGGGACCCGGATGCGGCTCGCCACGGGCTTGCCGTCGCGCAAGGCCGGCGTGAACGTCCACTGCCGTGCCGCGACCACGGCGGCCTCGTCGAGGTCGGCCGCTCCAGACGACTGCGCTACATCGAGCTTCGACACGTGGCCGTCGACGTCGATCGTCAGCGTGAGCACCACGTCGGCGTGCTCGCGAGCAGGCAGCGCCGACGGCGGATACACCGCGTCGACGTGGTGGACGACCGTCGGCGGCTTCACGTCCGGCGGGGGTGCGGGAGCCTGCGCGCGCGCGCTCGACGCGGCGAGCAGGCCGGCGGCGCACAGAGCGGCGAGGGGACCGGCGAGGAGGGAAGGGAAGCGGCGGGACATGCGAATCGCCGTGCAACGGCGTTGCAACAAGGGTTACTTACCGCAAAGGGTCGAGCCGGCAAACACCTTTCTTCTCCCAGATTCGACAGCAATCGTGTTGCAAGAGTACACGGGAGGCTTGCGCGCCCGAGCGAGCTGACGCATCCTGTCCAGCGGTTCTCGGGGCGCTCGGCTCCGGGCCACGAACGCTGTCTCCACCATGTCCCGCGCTGCCAAGCAACCCAAGCTCCCCCGCGCAGCGACCGCATCCATCGCCGCTCTCCAGGCCGAGATCCGCGGCCACGGTCTGCGCAGCACAGGCCCCCGCGTCGCGGTCCTCGCCTTCCTCGGGCGCGCGGCTGCTCCGCTCAGCCACACCGAGATCCACGACGCCCTCGCCGGCCACGGCTTCGACCGCGCGACCATCTATCGCAACCTCGTCGACATGGCCGAAGCGGGGCTCCTCTTCCGGTCCGACCTCGGCGATCACGTATGGCGCTTCGAGCGCCGCGACACACAGGGCGCCAAGGAGGACACGGGGCACCCTCACTTCGTCTGCATCGACTGCGGCGAGGTCTCGTGCCTCCCCGGTCAGGCGGTGAGCGTCCGCGCCGCCACCGGTGCGCCGCGTGCGCTCCGCACGAAGAACGTCGAGGTCCAGATCAAGGGTCGCTGCGACGACTGCGGGTGACCCGAAGCCCCTCTCGGTGAAGCTTCGAGGCGCGTCCATCGACCGCCGAAGCGCCTCCAGGCTGCTCCGAGTCGACTCCATCGACGAGAGCGACGCGTTCAGCGTTGCCATCCGGCTCATGACCGCGTCCTTCTCGCGGATGAGCGCATCCTCTTGGCAAAGACGCGCGCGTCTCTGCGAGATGCACGCCCGTGAGCGAGATGGACGCGTCCATGGGCGAAAAGGAGGCCCGGCGGGCCAGATTGGGGGGCAGGTCCAGATCGAGGCCTCTGCGACTGCGGGGTGGGGCGAAGTTCTCCTTGCGCGCGGAAGCGCGTGGCGCTGTTCTCTGGTCCCTCATGCTTCCCGCAAAAGTCCCGCAGCGCGTCGTCCTCCGGCAGCTCCTCGACTCCGGGAAGATGACCGCAGCCGAGACGAAGACCGTCAAGCAGCTCTTCGACGACATCTCGCGCGGCCGCATCGGCGGGCTGAACTCGCAGCAAAGCGCGTGGGTCGAGGCGGTATGCAAGCGCATCGGCATCGCCGTCGACAAGCCCAAGCCGCCTCCTCGCAAGAAGAAGGAGGACACGAAGAAGCTCGCGGCCGAGTTCGACGCGATGCCGAGGCCGAAGAAGCCGCCGGGGCGCTGACCCGTGGGGGCGGCGCTCCCCGCGCACCCGCCGGATCCGTACGCGGCGGAGTACGTCGTGGCACCCTCGGACGACGACGTGGGGACCGCGGCCGGCCAGGCGCGGGCGTTCGCAGGAGGCCTCCTGGGCATCGGCCGGGATGGCCCCGAGCTCGGCGCGCAGGGGACGCTCGAGCTGATGGCGTCGGCCTACCTCGGGGTGCGCGCGTCGCTCGCGTGGACGGCGCTGCGCCCGGGGGGCGAACCGATGCTGCTCGCGGCGTCGATCGGGCCGAGCCTGCACCTCGTGCCCTATCGTCGCGTCGACGTGAGCCTCTTCTTCGAGGGCGGCTTCGCCGGCGTCGATCTGACGGGGCGCCCGACGGCCATGCCCATCGTGTCGCCCGGGCTGGCGGTCGAGGTGTGGCTCACGGGCTGGGCGTTCCTGCGCGGGGAGGGGCGCATCGACTGGGGCATCTACGGGACGTCCGATGCGGCGCACGGGTACCTGCGCCTGTTCGCGGTCGCCGGCCCCGGGATCGCGATCTGAGCGATGAAGCCTGCGGAGGTCCTCGTGCTCGGCGCCGGGCCGGCCGGGCTCGCCGCGGCCGCTCGTCTGCTCGAGCGGGGCGAGGGGAGCGTCCGGGTGCGCGTCGTTCACATGCAGGACGCTCCGGGCGGCAAGGCCGCGTCGTGGCGGAGCGCCGACGGCGCGATCGTGGAGCACGGCTGGCACATGATGGTCGGGTTCTACCGGAACCTCTTCGCCCTGATGCGCCGCGCGGGCATCGATCGAACGAGCGCGATGGTGTCGATGCAGGGCCAGAGTCACTGCTTCGAGCCCTGGGACGGCGCAGTCCACACGCTGAGCAGCGCGGGTGGCCGTCTCGCCGTGGCTGCGCGCTTCGCCGCGTACGACGGGCTGCCGGCGGTGGACCGGGCGAACTTCGCGCGCTTCATGGCCGAAGCCTTTGCGCTGGCGCTCAGCGGCGAGCGCCTCACGCGTCACGACGACGTCTGCTTCGACACCTGGGCGGTCGAGCAGGGGCTCCGCCGCCACGTCACGCGCTATTCGATCTTCCGGTTCCTGCGGCTCGCGTACTTCAACTTCCCGGAGCAGATCAGCGCGTACCACGTCCTCCAGACGATGAAGCTCATGAGCACCTCCGACGACGCGGAGCTCTTCGCGTGCCGCGGCGCGTACGGCGAGGCCGTCTGGAAACCGATCGCCGACTACGTGACGCGCCTCGGCGCTGCGTTCCAGCCGCGCGTCTTCGTGACGCGGTGGCTCTACGACGGCGACCGAATCGCGGGCGTGCGCGTCGCCGACGCCCGGCCGACGGGGCCTCTTGCCCCCGCCCACGACGACCTGCCGATCGTCTCCGGCACCGAGCGCACCCTCGATGGCTTCGACTACGTCCTCTCGACCTTGCCCCTGCCCGTCTTCACGGCGATGAACCGCGACGACGCGCGCATGTGGGGCTCGCCGTTCTTCCGGCGGATGCTCGATCTGCGGAGCGCCGTCACCATGGCGCTCACCGTCGTGACGAGCCGCCGCGTGCCGAGATCGTTCCCCGGACCGCTCCACGGATTTGCTTCCCCGTTCGACTTCGTCGTCGACATGAAGCCCTACGACGCGGAGGCGGCCCGTGATCCCGCGGTGGGATCCATGCTCGTGTTCGGCGGCCAGGAGCGCGGCTTCGAGGCGTGGACCGACGAGCAGATAGTCGCCTTCACGCTGGAAAACGTCGCGCCGGTCTTCGGTGACGTGCGCACGCTGGGGATCGTGAAGACCGAGATGCACCGCAACCGCCATCCGTGGGAGCAGCTCTTCCTCAGCGAGCCCGGCGTACAGCCGTTCCGGCCGGATCCGCGGACGCCGTTCCGGAACCTGTTCCTCGCGGGCGACTGGGTGCGCAACGCGGTCGACGTCGTCGCGATGGAGGGCGCCGTTGCGTGCGGCATCGAGGCGGCCGATCGGCTGCTCGCTGCGGCCAGCGGGGGAGGTTGAGGGCGTGAGGGATCCGTTCTCGGCCGAGGCCGACCCCTCGCGCGACGAAGCGCCGCGCCTGGGACGCCGCACCCTGGTCGTTGCCCTCGCGGTCCTACCGGCGGCTGCGAGCGCCTGCACGCACCCGCACCCGGCCTGCCCGACGGCTCCCGAGGACGCCGAGCACTGCCGCCATCGCTTCTGCCGCTACCACGGCGGTTGACCTCCCGCGTCGGCGCTCAGCTCCCGGTGCGGGGACCGCCGACGTTCGCACCCGTCCCGTCCCCGAACGCGATCCCGAGGCCTTCGAGTCGGGCCCAGACCTCGGACACGATGGCCCCCGCGCCCTCCGCGGACGAGCCGGAGTACCGCGCGAGAAGAAGCTGCGCGCGGAGGGCTTCGAGCAGACCCGCCAGCTCGTCGAGGGCCTGCGCGTCGGCTGCGCGAAGCTGCTGGAGGCGGAGGAGGCTGTCGTGCTGGAGCCGCGCGGTCGCGACGCTCCGCTCGGGGGCTCCCGCGGTCTCGAGAACGCGCAGCCGCTCCGCCGACTGCTGCGGGTCGAAGCCCGATCGCGCGACGAGGGCCTCCAGCTCCTCCATGTGCGCGGCCACGCGGCTCACTTGCTCGCCGATCCGCGCGGCGACACGCGGCGAGAAGACGTCGCTCATGGGGGTCCCCGCGACCGCTGCGACCGCCTCCGCGAGGGCACGATCGATGCGCGCACCGACGCCGGTCTTGCTCCCCGACGCAGCATGGCTCGGCGGGGCCGCCCCGAGCGCGAACGGCGCCCAGAGGGGCCACACGACCATCGTGGCGATGGCCGATCCGACGGCGCGCACCCCCATCGCCGGCGTCCGCCGCAGCACCGCCACCGCGCACGCCAGGCCGACGACGGCGTAGAGGAGGAGGAGATCGCGGAGGCTCACGGCGCCGTCTCCTTCGGAGTGGCGGGGTGAGGTCGGCCCTGAAGGACGCGCTCGGCGCTCAGCCAGAGCTGGTACGCGACGCCGCCCTCGCGCTTTCGCGTGAAGAGGGTGACCGTGTCGTCGCCGGGGGTGCCGATGTACGGCCTCAGGATCCAGGCCGTCTGCCCACCGACGAGCAGGAACACGCCGACGAAGGTGAGCACCGTCGCGACGCGCCCGCGCCCCGGGCCGAGACCCCGGACGATGAGGGCGAGCGACGCGAGGCCCCCGAGCGCGTAGGCAAGGGCGGCCAGGAGCTTCACGGCGTCGTAGGGGGCACCGAGGTTGATGGCGAGCCAGACGACGGGTGTCGCCGCGAGCAGGACGAGGGAGAAGCGAGCGCCGCCAGCAAGCATGATCGCGACCGCGGAACGCAGGGACCACGGACGGCCGAAGACCGCGGCGATCGCGTGGAACGCGGGGACGCAGACGACGAGGGTCCCCAGCGTGACGATGGGGAGCTTGAGCGCGGCCCAGGCGATCTGCGCGCCGCCGCGCCACGAGCCGACGGCGGCGCCGAAGAGGAGCGCGCTGACGGCGAGCACGACGAGGGCCGTCACGACGAGCGGGACGACGTCGCGGTCCTCCTTGCAGTCTCGTGCGACCTCGGCGGGCGAGCGGAGCAGACGGTTGACGGTCGAGACGTTCATCGGACCTCCGACAGGACGGGCAGAGCGAGCCACCAGACGCGGACCGCGAGTACGGCCGCAAACAAGAGGAAAGCCGGCAGGGCGACCGTCATTGCCGCTCTCGTCGCCGTGGGCGCACGTGCGAGCGCGGGACGGAGATCGCGCGCGAACGAGGAGGCGGCGATCCAGCCGGCGAAGGCGAGCGCGCCGAAGCCGAGGACGTCCACGGTGAGGGCGTCCTCGACGGTGACGACGAGGAGCGCGGCGGCCGGCGCGACCCCGGCGAGGAAGAGGCCCGCGCGTGCGACGCCGCGAGCGGTCGCCTGCGCGAGGTGCATTCCCGCCAGCGGCGCGTTCGCGAGCGCGAGGACGATGGCGAACGCGGGAACCGCGACGGCGGCTACGGCGGCGATCCCCGCAGGAACGCCGAGGGCGCTCCGGAAGATGGAGAGGCCGCCGTGGCGAAGGCCGAGCGCAACGCCGAAGGTCGCGGACAGGCTCACGCCGAGGAGCAGGCGCGTGGCTTCGCCAGTCCAGGTCGGCACGGCGTCGGGGCCGAGCCATCGCTCCGCGCGCGTCGCCGCGTGTGTCGGAGCCTCGGTCTCGACGGGGGGCCGGGACGGAGATTCGGGGAAGGTGGTCGTGGGCGGGTTCAAGGTCGAGTCCTCCTTCGAGTGAAAGAGGTAACGCTCCCGATGGGTTGCAGGTGGGAGGTGGGGTGGAGACTGCGCGCAGAAAGAAAGGAGGGGTCCGGGGCGTTGGATCGGACGGTGGCGGCGGAACGACCGAGTGTGCTCGTCGTGGAGGACGATCCGGGGATCTCCGACGCGGTCGCCTGGGCGATGGAACGCGAGGGGATGGTGCCCCTGCGCGCGAACACCCTGGCAAGCGCGCGTGCGGCGGCGGCCGGCGGCGTCGACCTCGCAATCCTGGACCTGGGGCTCCCCGACGGGAGCGGCTTCACGCTTCTCCGTGAGTGGCGCGCTTCGGGCGTGGGCCCCGCGGTCATCGTGCTCACGAGCCGGGACGCCGAGGTGGACTGCGTCGCGTCGCTCGAAGCGGGCGCCGACGACTTCGTCGCGAAGCCGTTCTCGCCGCGTGCGCTGGCCGCGAGGGCACGCGCGGTTCTGCGCCGGGGCAGACCGGGGCCCCTGCCGGAGCCGCGCTCCTCCGTCGTCGTCGATGCCGAGCGTCACACCGTGACGTACGAGGGGCGCGCGGTGGAGCTCACGAAGATCGAGTTCGATCTGCTCGCCGTCCTCGCCCTGTCGCCCGGGCACGTCCTCAGCCGGGAGCAGCTGGTCCGTCGTGTGTGGGGCGACGGCTACGCGATCAGCGAGCGGACCATCGACTCGCACGTGAAGGCGCTCCGCCGGAAGCTCGGCGAGGCAGGCGCTCCGCCGTCGCTCGTCGCCGCCGTGCGCGGGGTCGGTTTCAAGCTGGCGGAGGCGCCGTGAAGCTTCGTGTGCGCCTCTTCGTCGCGCTCGGCGGCGCGGTCCTCGTCGGTGGGCTGGCCACGGGGCTCTACGCCGTGGCAGTCGACTCGGCTACCCTCGGCTTCGTTCCGCGTCTCGTGAGCGTCGCCCCGAAGGCCGTCGTTCTCGCCGTCGTGCTCCTCGCCCTCGCCGCGGTCGGTGCGGCGAGCGTGGGACGTCGCCTCGCCCGATCCGTCGAGCTCCTCGGCGAGGCCGCCTCGCGCATCGCCGAGGGGGAGCGCGGCGCGCACGTACCCGCGTCCACCGAGTTCGATGCCCAGCGGATTGCCCGCGCTCTCGCATCGCTCCGATGCGAGGTGGAGAGCCGGCCTTACGCCGCCGCCTTCCTCCGGGACGCCTGGCACGACCTCAAGACGCCGCTCGCGGCCATCCGCGCGAACGTCGAGCTCCTCGAGGACGGCGCCCTCGACGATCCGGCAGCCGCGCGCCGCTTCGTCGGCCACGTCGCGCGATCCGCGGCGGAGCTCGACCGCATGCTCGGCGATCTCGTCATGCTCGCCCGGCTCGAGACCGCGTCGCTCGCGCCCACGTCGCCCACGTCCGTCGGCGCCCTCGTCGCGCGGGCCGTCGATCGCGTCTCGCCTCTCGCTGCGGCCCGCGGGGTTTCCCTCGCGCCCGTCGCCGTCGCCGCCGGCCGGGTCCTTCGCTGTGACGCCGGCGCCCTCGCACGCGCCCTCGGCAACCTGCTCGAGAACGCGGTCGACGCCAGCCCCGGAGGCCGCGTCGCGCTTCACGTCGACGACGCCGGTGATGCAATCCGGCTCGACGTCGTGAACGAGCCCTCGTCCGTTCCTGCGTCCGTGCGGGGCACCCTTTTCCGTCGCGCCACGACGGGGAAGTCGGGCGGCTCGGGCCTCGGGCTCGCCATCGCGCGCGCCGCCGTCGAGGCGCACGGAGGTCGGGTGACGTTCGTGGAGCTCGGACCCCCGCGGGTCACGGTGCGCATCGAGCTCCCCTGCTGAACCGCTCGCCCGAGCGCTGGCGCCCGCCGCGCCAGCGTGGCAAGGGAGGCCGATGACCTCCCGCGTGCGGCACTACGACGTCGTCGTCATCGGCGCGGGGCACAACGGCCTCGTGACGGCGGGCCTCCTCGCGAAGCGTGGCAGGCGCGTCGTCGTACTCGAGCGCCGCGACGACGTCGGGGGCGCCGCCATCACCGAGCAGCCGTGGGGCCCGGACTTCAAGGTGACGGCGCTCTCGTACGTGATGAGCCTCATGCCGCCAACCGTCCTCCGGGAGCTGGAGCTCGTGAAGCACGGCTACCGCGTCTACCCGCAGCACGGCTACTTCGTTCCGCATCCGGACGGCCGCTGGCTCCAGATGCACGCCGATGCCGCGCGCCGTCACGCGTCGATCGCGGCCTTCTCCCGCAAGGACGCCGACGCGATGGTTCGCTGGGACGCCTGGCTCGGGGAGCTCGGCTCGCTCCTCGGCCCGCTCCTCGGTGCGATCCCCCCGAACGTCGGCTCGCACGAACTCGGCGATCTCTGGAAGCAGCTCGGCCTCGCCTGGCGCCTGCGCGACGTCGACGCCAGGCGAGCGGCCGACGTCACTCGCCTCATGACGATGAGCATCGCCGACCTGCTCGACGACCACTTCGAGTCGCCCGCGGTGAAGGGCATGCTCTCGGTGAGCGGTATCATCGGCACCTGGGCAGGCCCGCGCTCGCCCGGCACGGCCTACGTGATGGCGCACCACAAGATCGGCGACGTCGGCGACGGGCAGATGGGGTCGTGGGGGTTTCCCGAGGGTGGCATGGGTGGTGTGACGCAGGCCATGCGGCGCGCGGCCGAGTCGTTCGGGGCCGAGGTGCGGACCGCGGCTGCCGTCGAGCGCATCCTCGTGCACGGCGGGCGCGCCACCGGCGTCGTCCTCGAGGGCGGCGAGGAGATCCACGCGGAAACCGTGGTCACGACGACCCACCCCAAGATCGCGTTCCTCCGGCACGTCGAGCGGAAGCACCTGCCCGAGGACTTCGTCGTGGCGATCGAGCGGTGGAAGACCCGGAGCGGCACGGTGAAGGTAAACCTGGCGCTCGACCGACTGCCCGAGTTCACGTGCAAGCCCGGTTTCGACCCCGAGGTCCACGGCGGCACCATCGTCCTGGCGAATTCCGTCGACGACCTCGAAGGGGCGTTCCAGGACGCCGTGGGCGGCCGCGCTGCGCGCGTACCTTTCGCGGACGTCTGCATCCCTTCGGTCTTCGACAAGACCCTCGCGCCCGAGGGCAAGCACGTGATGTCGATGTTCACGCAATGGGTGCCCCACGGCTGGGCGTCCGAGCCCGACGCGAAAGAGCTCGACGCTTACGCCGATCGCGTCATCGACCGCGTCGAGGCGCTCGCTCCGGGCTTCAAGAGCTCCATCCTCCATCGGCAGGTCATCGGTCCGCACGAGATGGAGACGCGCTACGGCCTCGTCGGCGGCAACATCTTCCACGGCGAGCTCTCCGTGAGTCAGCTCTTCCACATGCGGCCGGCGCCGGGGTATGCCGACTTCCGCACGCCCATCCGCGGTCTCTACCAGGCTTCCTCCGCGACGCATGGCGGGGGAGGGGTGACGGGAATCCCCGCGCTTCAGGTCGTAAAGCAGATCACGGGGGCCTGAGGGCCATGCGAACGATGCGGCCTCTCACGCACCTCGCGGCGCTCTTCGCCTCGGTGCTCTCGGCGACCGTTTCTGGCGCAGGGTGCACCAACCAATCCGGCGACAGCACCGCATGCAGCGAGTCCGTGGCCGGCTATTGCGCCCAGGGTGGGGCGTCCTGCGACACCGATCTCTCGGGGGCACGCGCCCGCTGGGAGGCTCTCTGCGGCGCGCAACCCACCACCCGGACCACCATTGCGACGGGGTGCGGCGCCTGGACCGTGGTCACTCTCCTGAACGGGGAGTCCGAGATCGTCGAGTTCTATGGCCCGGACTCCGACCAGCTCGGCGCGATCACGCAAGCCGGTCCACCGAGCGGGGAGGCGGAGTGCGTTGCTGGGCCCAGCTCGTTCACCGTTCCTTCGTGTGCAGGCGCGACCGTCGAGACCTGCCCCGAGGTCGACGCGGGCGGCGATTGAGGTCGTATCGCGCCCGCGGACCTCAGCGAGGCGGCTGCGCGAAGTGGCCGGGGAATGCGCAGGCGGCATCGCGCTGGTCGTTTTCGGTCCGGCGCCCGTCCCACGGCGCGGGGACCACGATTCCGCGAGCGACGAGCCCCTGTCGGTCGTCGTACCGGAGGTCGGAGACGTTCGACGGGGCGTCACTTGCGCGGATGAACGCTGTCTCCTCGACGCGGGAGTCGTGTGTCTCACCGAAGCGCGTCCCGAGGCCGTCACGTTCCGCCTTGCGAGGAGGGGCGGGCGCGTTCGCTCCGCCGCCCGCGGTCGCCGATGGAGCGGCGCCCCGCCATCCGACCGAGGGAGGGCGCCACGCGATCGGAGGCCGCTCGCGGAAGAACGCGACGCCCACGATGCCGACGTTGGCGGCGCGCTGCTGCCGGCCCGCGTACGAGTCGCGTACCGACGAGAAGCGGAACGCGGCGACGGTGTCGAGCGAGGTGCGCCACCCGTCGATCGTGACGACGC
Organism: Polyangiaceae bacterium; assembly: GCA_036490515.1. Classification (GTDB taxonomy): domain Bacteria; phylum Myxococcota_A; class Polyangia; order Polyangiales; family Polyangiaceae; genus Palsa-1150. The sequence goes on along the minus strand of DASXDU010000039.1, from coordinate 107,286 downwards.
CGAAGGCCGGGACCACGTAGCCGCGCTTCGCGGTGCTCGCCGGCGCCCCGTCGATCGCATCGAGCCCGTCGACCGAGACGACCGCCTCGATGCGCGCCGCGGTCGGATTGACGATGCGAATGCGGTAGCGGTCACCCACCGCTCCGAGTACGAAGCGGCGCCCGTCGTGGAGGAAGGTGGGCAGCGTCCCCCGGTCGTCGTCGACGAGGTCCACGTGGAGAGCCTCGACGACGGGCGCCGAGCGGCCCACCACGGGACCCGGCCGGCGGGCGCGGGAGTCGGGGGTGTCGGCGCGCGTGGCAGGAGAGAAAGCCCCGACGGCGATGAGGGCGAGAAAGGCGGCTACGACGCGGCGCATCCCCTTCCGACGGATGGGATCGCGAAAGGATCTCGCCGCCGCCGGGAGCAGCTGGAAGCGCTCGAGCGTACCGCCGGCACGGCGCTTGTCTCTGGAGACGACATGCTGCCGGAGCTCGTCTCGAGGTTCTTGGTCGGGGGTGGTGTCGTCTCGGCGTTCTCCGCGGTCGGCGAGGTGCTCCAGCCGAAGACGTTTTCTGGTCTCGCGGCTGCCCCCTCCGTGGCAATCGCGTCGCTCACCGTCGGATTCGCCGGCCAAGGTTCGAGCTATCTCGCGGCCGAGGTGTTCACGATGGTCATCGGCGCGGTGGGGCTCCTCGTGTCCGCTCGGGCCGGCGCGGGCGGCCTCGGTACCACCCGCTTGCCGGCTCGAGTCTCGACGACGGCGGCGTGGTTCGTCTGGCTCGTCGCGGCGTTCGGCATCTGGGCCGTCGCGCGGGTGGCCGTCGCGCCACGATGATCGCGGAAACGTGCTCGCGGCTGCTTGAAGGAAGCCGCGGACGCGCTTTCCTTTTTCGAATGAGCCAACCGCACGCGACCGACGCGGACACCGTGGAGCTTCAGGGCCTCAACACGTCGCTCACGGTCAACCGGCTCGGCCCGGCCGTCGTCCTCGTGAGCATCTCGGGCAGCGACGCAGGGGAGCTCGGCGATAGGCCCTTCCTGGCGCTCGACGCGCAGCTCGCGAAGGGGTCGTTCGCCCTCTTCATCGATGCCCGCAAGACCAAGGGCGCCTCGGTCGACGTGAGCAACGCGTGGGCGCGCTGGCTCCGCAAGCACCGCGACGACCTCGCGCGCATCCACATGCTCACGGGGTCGCGCTACGTACAGATGACCGCCGACTTCGTCAGGCGCTTTGCCGAGCTCGGAGACGCGATGTTCATCTACACGGAGCCGACCGCCTTCGACGAGGCACTCGCGCGGGCGGTCGAGCGACGCTGAACGCCCGCAAGCTGGCCCGGGAAGGCGTCAGATCGAGGGCCCGCGATGCATCTGGTGCGTCAGCCGGAGCATGACGGCCGACGCTGCCGCGAGGATGGTCGACGCGAACAGTGCGATGAGGACGACCTCGAGCGTGGTTGCCATGGTTGCCTCCTGGCAGTCTTCGTGGCGCAAAGAGCAGGCCGCCTCCCCCTGGCCCGACCGGTTGTCGGATCGTCGACACTCCCGCGCACGGAACCCGTGATTAGGGTGGAAGAAGCGCCGTGTCGTCCCGTCTCCGCCGTGCGGCGCCGGGCGGCCCAGGCCTCTCTCCGAACCCGTACCGCCGCGCAGCGAATCGCGCGTGGCCGAGGAGCGTTGCGCCATGTCCGGTCCGTCCGTCCCGAACTACGAAGAGTCCTTCCCCCTGCTGCCGCTCCGCGGCGGCGTGCTCTTTCCGAGCGCGACCGTCCCTTACGAGATCGGGCGGCCCAAGACGATAGCCCTCGCCGAGCACGCAGCTGCCGGCGACGCGCCCTTCGTGGTCGTGTTTCCGCAGCGCGTGGCGTCCGTCGAAGACCCGGCCGCGGCAGATCTTCACGACGTGGGCACCCTCGCTCGGGTGGTCGCCGTCGAGAAGCAGCGCAAGGGCACCCACGCCATCGTCGTCGAGGGGGTGGCGCGCGTCCGGCTGAGCTCCATCGAAGCGTCGACGCCGTTCCTGCGGGCGCGCGTCACGCCGGTGGAAGTGCCAGCCGTTCGCGACGACGAGCTCGAGGCGCTCGGCCTGAGCCTGCGCGAGGCGACGCGCGCTCTACTGCAGCACCTGCCGCCGCTTCCTCGCGAGGTCACCGCGCGGGTCGAGGGCATCTCCGCACCGGCGGAGCTCGCGGACTTCATCGCTACGTACCTCGATGCGAGCGTCGACGAGAAGGTCGAGCTCCTCGCCTTGGCCGACCCCAAGGAGCGCATCCGGAAGCTCCTCGCGCTGCTCGCGCGCCGGACCGAGGTCCTGCGGATGCGCGACCGCATCAACTCCCAGGTCAAGGACGACATCGGCAAGTCGCAGCGCGAGTACGTCCTCCGCCAGCAGATGAAGGCGATCCAGGAGGAGCTCGGGGGCGAGGACGACGACTCGAACGAGCTCGACGACCTCGCGAAGCGCATCGCCGAGGCAAAGCTCTCGCCCGAGGCGCTCGACGTCGCGAACAAGCAGCTGAAGCGCCTGCGCTCGATGGCCGGTCAGTCGCCGGAAGCGGGGATGGTCCGGACTTACCTCGAGTGGATCCTCGATCTGCCCTGGCAGGCAGCCGCCGCGCCCGAGCCCGAGCTCGCGGCGGTTCGCGCGGTGCTCGACGCCGACCACCATGGTCTCGAGAAGGTGAAGAAGCGCATCCTCGAGTACCTCGCCGTCCGGAAGGTGAAGGGGACGACCAAGGGCCCGATCCTCTGCCTCATCGGGCCGCCCGGCGTCGGAAAGACGTCGCTCGGCAAGAGCATCGCGAAGGCCATGGGGCGGGAGTTCGTGCGCATCTCGCTGGGCGGCGTCCACGACGAGGCGCAGATCCGTGGCCACCGCCGCACCTACGTCGGGGCGCTCCCCGGCCAGATCCTCCAGGGGATGAAGAAGGCGGCCACCACGAGCCCCGTCTTCATGCTCGACGAGGTCGACAAGCTCGGCAGCGACTACCGCGGCGATCCGTCTTCGGCGCTCCTCGAGGTGCTCGACCCGGAGCAGAACGACACGTTCACGGACCACTACCTCGAGATCCCCTACGACCTGTCGAAGGTGGTCTTCGTCGCGACCGCCAACGTGGGGGACACGATCCCCCCCCCGCTCCGCGACCGCATGGAGATCATCGAGATCCCGGGCTACACGCGTGCCGAGAAGCTCGCCATCGCCAGGCGCCACCTGCTTCCCAAGCAGCTCCGGGAGCACGGCGTGACGGCCGAGCAGGTCGAGCTCACCGACGAGGCGCTCGAGATCCTCATCGACCGCTACACGCGCGAGGCGGGCGTCCGCTCGCTCGAGCGGCAGATCGCCGCCGTGGTCCGCGGCGTCGTCGTCAAGGTCGCCGAGGGCTCGGTCACCGGACCGGTGGTCGTGCGGACGGAGGAGGACCTGCGTCCCGCGGTCGGCGCGGCGAAGTTCACGAGCGAGGTCGCCGAGCGCACGGAAGACCCCGGCGTTGCTACGGGGCTCGCATGGACGCCGGTCGGTGGCGCCATCCTCTTCGTCGAGGCGACGAAGATGCCCGGCAAGGGCAAGCTGACGCTCACGGGTCAGCTCGGCGACGTGATGAAGGAGAGCGCCACGGCGGCCCTCAGCTACGTGCGTGCCAACGCGGAGCGGTTCGGCATTCCGCGCAACTTCGTCGACGACAGCGACATTCACATCCACGTACCCGCAGGAGGCATGCCCAAGGACGGCCCGAGCGCTGGCGTCACGATGCTGAGCGCTCTCGTATCGCTCCTGACGGGCATCCGCGTCCGGCACGACGTGGCCATGACGGGAGAGATCACGCTGCGCGGCCGGGTCCTTCCCATCGGAGGCCTCAAGGAGAAGGTGCTCGCCGCGCACCGTGCCGGCATCAAGCGGGTCATCGTGCCCGAGCGCAACCGCGCCGACCTCGACGAGGTGCCCGAGGAGGTGAAGAAGGGGCTCGAGTTCGTCTTCGTCGGGCGGATGGAGCAGGTCATCGAGGCGGCGCTCGAGGAGCGAGCGCTCGTGAAGGGCGGCCGTTCGGCTGCCCCGGCGGTGCCCGTCGCGGCGGCGTGACCGGCCCAGGGGCTGTCCTCCGTTCGGGACAGCCCCGCGTCGGCGCCTGGTAGCGTGAGGGGGTGGGCGCATCCGCGAGACGCACCAATGTTCCCCTGCTCGTGGGCGCGTTCCTGCTCGCCGGGCTCGCGGGGTGGTACGCCACGCGCGCCGTGCGCGGTCGGCGCGCGGGGTCCGCGGCGCAGGCGCCTCCGTTGCAGCCGTCCCTCGAAGGCGGCGCCTGGCGGCTGTCGGCGGGGATCTTCCACGCGAAGCGCGTGACGCCCGAGCTGCTCGACGGGATGGCGACGAAGAGCCCCGAGGCGCGCTTCCTCGAGCTCGATCACCCCCAGGCCGACGACGTCGCGACGCTGCGCCTCGCCAGGGGCGTCCCGCACGTATCGGTGCGCGAGGCGATCGGCCCCGTCGATCTGTCGCCCATCGCGGACCTGCCCGACCTGCGCATCCTCGAGATCGTGGGGACGCAGGTCGCCTCTCTCGAGCCCATCGCGCGGTCCGGGGTGAGCTCGCTCTCGCTCGATCGCGTCCAGGGCGCCGACGATCTCGCGCCCCTGGCGCGTGCCGCGAACCTCACCCAGCTCTCCGTGCGAGGTCCCTCGGCTTCGACGGTCGAGGCGCTCGCCGGAGCCGCGAGCCTCCAGACGCTCTCGTTCGGCGGGTCGAGTCTCTCCTCTCTCGCGGGGATGGGGTCCTTGCCGCACCTCGAGGAGCTGATCGTGGCCGATTCCCCTGCCACGGACCTCGGCGGGCTCGCGGACCTGACGGCGCTCCGTTCGCTCACCCTGCGCGGGATGAAGCTGACCACGGCCCCGAGGCTCCCGCGGGGTCTGCGGTCCCTCGAGCTCACCGACTTCCGCACGTCGGATGCCGCCTTCGTCGCGGCCGCTCCGCACCTCGAGTCGCTGCGCTTGCCCGGCGCGGACCTCGTCGACGTCCGGCCGATCGGCGCGCTGAAGGACCTCGAGCGCCTCGACCTGACTCGAAACCACAAGCTGAAGGACATCGCGCCGCTGGCGTCGCTCGTGCACCTGAAGGAGCTCACGCTCAGCGACACCGACGTCGAGTCTCTGGCGCCGCTCGCGAAGCTGCCTCTCGTGTCGATCGAGCTCCACGGCACGCGCGCGACGTCCCTCGCGCCGCTGGCGAGCATCCCCACGTTGCGCAACGTTACCAGGCTGCCGCAGGGGTACCCGGAGGCGGAGACCGACGCTCTCGAGAAGGCCAACCCGTCCGTGAAGATCGAGCGCGTTTCACGCTGACGGTCCGGGCTCGACGGGCGGGGCGCGTGGCACGTCGCCTGCAAAGCCGCTGACCACGATGCCGTCCGGGAAAAACCGCCGCTCGAAGCGAACCTCGACCCGCCGCGCGCCCGCGCCCTCGAAGCGTGCCCGATCTGGGGCCCGTACGGCGATCCGGCCGCGCGAGGCGTTCATCACCGACCCGCAGGCCCTGCTCGCAGCGATGGCCACGTTCGAACGGGCCGCACGTCAGGTCGCGGAGTCGTCCCACCCCGCCGCGCACGAGCGCCACACCTCGGCGCTGCTGGAGCCCCTCGCCGCCGGCGAAGGGTCCGAGGAGGCGCCGACCTCGACCGAGCCGCCGGCCCCACCCGCCTCCGACCCCGTTCTTCACTCGCTTCCCACCCTCCGCGAAGACGAGCGCTTCGCTCGCAGCTCGGAGAGCGGCGTCGTCGTCATCGTCCGCCGCCGCCCGGCGGCCGCCTAGACCCTCGGCGCAGGGCGACGAGACGGCCTCCCTTTTTCGCGGACCCGACGGGTCCGGCGGGGGGGGGAGTTCACCTCATGTGCTAGGTAGGCCCGGCAGGTTCGTGAACCGGATGCCGGCTCCCTGGCTCTTGTAGGTGCGATTCAGATGAATGAGCACGGGCGTGAGCGACTCGAGGGCGATGGCATTGGCCAGCACGCCCGCGTCCAGCGCGCGCAGCCCCAGATCGCGCACGAGGCCGAGTGTCTTCGTCCTGGCGCTCGGGTCGTCGGCCACGACGAGGACGTCGCAGTCGATCGGGTGATCGTGCTCGGCCAGGTGGGTGGCGCTCACGTGGTGGAGGGCCGCCGCGACGAGCGTCGCCGGGCCCAGGATGGCCTGCGCTTCGAGCGCGGCCGCCTGCCCTTCGGGCAGCTGCACACGGCTCACCTTGGGCGGCTTGAGCGGCACCGTCATGTCGACGAGCACCTTGCCGGCGACGGCATCCTTGATGGCGAGCAGCGTCTCGCGATGCGCCTCGTAAGGCACCGACAGGAGGACCACCTCCGCGTCGCGCGCGGCCCACGCGTTGTCGCCGCCCTCGATCGCGCCGTGGCCGGCCTTCACGAGCTCCGCCGCGTGCGCCCGCGCCTTCTCGGCCTGTCGCGAACCGATCGCGATCGCATGTCCGGCGCGCGCCCAACGCACGGCGAGGCCGCTGCCCTGCTTCCCCGTTCCGCCGACGATGCCGATCCTCATCCGTTGCCTCCGTCGGGGTGCCTAGCATGACCGCGTGCGCCGCTCGCCTCGAGGCATTCGCGGTCCCGGGGATCCCGCTCGTCGGCGCGGGCGACGACGTGCCTGCGATCGTCACGGGCGCGCTGGCGAAGGCGGGCGTCGCTCTCGCCGGCGGCGACGTGCTGGCGGTGACGTCGAAGCTCCTCTCGCGAGCCGAGGGCCGATTCGTCGAGGTCCCGCGCGTCGATCCGTCGGCGCGTGCGGTGGAGCTCGGGGCTGCCATCGGGAAGGACCCGCGGCTCGTGGAGCTGATCCTCCGCGAGTCGACCGCGGTCTCCCGGCAAGCTCCCGGCGTGCTCGTCGTGCGGCACCGTCTGGGGTTCGTCGTCGCCAACGCCGGGATCGACGCCAGCAATGCCGTCCCCCGGGGCGCGCCGGCGGGGAGCGGCCCGTGGGCGTTGCTCCTCCCGCACGCGCCCGACGCGTCGGCCGCCGCGATCCGCGCGCGCGCCGAGGCCGCATTCGGCGTCCGCGTCGGCGTCGTCGTCACCGACTCGTTCGGCCGGCCTTTCCGTCTCGGGACGGTGGGCGTGGCGATCGGCGTCGCGGGCTTGCCGCCGCTGTGGGATCGCCGGGGAGAGGCGGACCTCTTCGGGCGCGTGCTCGAGCAGACGATCACGGCGCTCGCCGACCAGGTCGCGGCCCTGGCGGACCTCGTCGCGGGGCAAGCTGCCGAGGGCCAGCCCGTCGTCGTGGTACGGGGGCTCTCGTTCGACGCCGACGATCGCGGCGCGGGCGCGCTGCTCCGCCGGCCCGAGGAGGATCTCTACGCATGAAGGTCGTGGCTCTCTCGGGAGGCGTCGGCGGCGCGCGCCTCCTCGACGGACTCGCCCGCGCCCTGCCGGCGGGGTCGATGACGGCCGTCGTGAACACCGGCGACGACTTCGTCCACCTCGGAATGAGCGTTTCACCCGATCTCGACACGGTGATGTACACGCTCGCAGGTCTCGCCCACGAGGAGCGCGGGTGGGGCCTCGCCGAAGAGTCGTTCGCCGGGCTCGCGATGGTGAAACGCTACGGCGGTCCCGACTGGTTCGCGCTCGGCGACCGCGATCTGGCGACACATCTGCTCCGGACCGACGCCCTCCGCACGGGCGAGACGCTCTCCGCGGTCACCGCGCGGCTCTGCGGCGCGCTCGGCATCCCCCACGCGGTCCTCCCGATGAGCGACGCGGCCGAGCGGACGATGATCGAGACGCAGGGAGAGGGCGCCCTCCCGTTCCAGGAGTGGTTCGTGCGGCGGCGCGCCGAGCCGCGCGTGAAGGCCGTCCGATTCGAGGGACCGCACGAACCGGCACCCGGCGTGCTCGCCTCGATCGAGGCTTGCGATCTCGTGGTCGTGGGCCCGTCGAACCCCTACGTCTCCGTCGATCCCATCCTCGGTCTGCGCGGCGTGCGCGAGGCGATCGCCCGGCGGCCCGTAGTCGCGCTCAGCCCGATCGTCGGCGGCGCGGCGGTGAAGGGGCCGCTCGCGACGATGATCCGGGACCTTCGCGGCGAGCAGCCGACGGCCGGCGCGGTCGCCCGTCACTATGCCGGCCTCCTGAAGGCGATGGTCGTGGAGCGAGGCGACGAGGAAACGGTCGAAGGGATGCCGGTCCTCGGGACGTCGACGGTGATGCGCTCGCGTGACGACCGCCTGCAGCTCGCGCGCGAGATGCTCGACTTCGCGGCGAGGGCCAGTCGATGAACGGCCACGCCTGGGCGATCGTCCCCGCCAAGTCGCTCACGCGCGGCAAGTCGAGGCTGAGCCCCGTGCTCGATGGCGACGCGCGGGCACGCTTCGCGCGCGAGCTCCTCGAGCACGTCCTGGGCGTTCTCGCGTCGTGCGACCTCGCAGGCGTGCTCGTGGCGACCGATGGAGACGACGTGGCGGAGCTGGCGCGGACGCGCGGCGCGGCGGTGCTGCTCGACGCGGGCGAGGGGACGCTGGCAGAGGTGGTCGACCGCGCTCTCGGCGACGTCGCGTCACGTGGGGCAGGCGCCGCGGTCGTCCTCATGGCCGACCTGCCGCGGCTCGAGCAAGGCGACGTGGCGTCGCTTCTCGCGGCTCTCGAGCGTCACGACGTGGCGCTCGTACGGGATCACCTCGGCAGGCACACGAACGCGCTCGCCATCGCGCCACCGACGGCGATGAAGACGCGCTTCGGCCGCGCCGACAGCTTCGAGGCGCACCTCGCCGCGGCCCGCGAGGCCGGTCTCCGGGTCGCCGTGGTCGAGAGCGAGCGCATCGCGTTCGACGTCGACGTCCCCGCCGATCACCGGCGCGTCACGACGTCGCCACCGGGAGCCGGAACCTGAAGCGCTCGTCGCGCGTCAGCCGGTCGTAGCTGCCGAACGCAGCTTCGGCGTCCTCGACTCGATCGAGCGGGTGCTCCTCGCCGGGTCCGGGCGCCGCAGGGTATTCGCGCACGACGCCGTAGCGAGTGCTCCGCTCGAAGGGGACCCGCCCGGCGTCGCGAATGGCGCGGCGGAGGGCCGCCGGCGCCTGGAGCTGCCCGTACGACGCGCCGGCCGACGTCGAGATGCTCTCGTTGATGAGCGTTCCGCCGAAGTCGTTCGCGCCGCAGGAGAGCAGCCACTGGGCCTGGCGCATCCCGTCCTTCACCCAGGAGACCTGGAGGTTCGGAATGCTCGACCCGAGCACGAGGCGCGCGACCGCGTAGAGGCGCACGACGTCGTCGCCGGTGGGCCCCGGACGGAGCTCGGGGAGCTGCGCGCGAAGCGTCATCGGCGCTTCTTCGTGCACGAACGAGAGCGGCACGAACTCGGTGAAGCCGCCGGTGGAGCGCTGGATGGACCGGAGGAGATCGAGGTGCTCCATCCGCTCGCGGTCCGTCTCGACGTGGCCGTGCATGATCGTCGAGGTCGTGGGGAGGCCCACGGCGTGGGCCGTCGTGACGACGTCGACCCACTCGCGCGTGGTGATCCGCCCCGGCGCGATGCGGTCGCGGACGCGATCGACGAGCACCTCCGCCGATGTGCCCGGGAGCGAGCCGAGGCCCGCGTCCTTCATCTCCTCGAGGACGCGGCGGACGGTCGTCCCGCTCTGTGCTGCCGCGAACTTCACCTCCTCGGGCGAGAGCGCATGAACGTGCACCTCCGGCGCGGCGCGCTTGATCGCCCGCACGAGGTCTGCGTAGAAGCGCGCGTCGACGCCGGGCGCCAGTCCTGCCTGGATGCACACCTCGGTCGCGCCGTAGGCACGCGCCTCGAGGACGCGCCGCACGATCTCGTCGATGGGCAGGAAGTAGCCCTCTTCGCTCCGGCGGGTGCGCGAGAACGCGCAGAAGCGGCAGGCCTTGCTGCAGACGTTGGTGAAGTTGACGTTGCGGTTGACGACGTACCCGACGCGATCCCCGACCTGCTCGCGACGCACGTGGTCGGCGGCCGCGACGAGCGCGTGAAGCGAGGTGCCGCGCGCCCCGCAGAGGACGACGGCGTCGTCGATCGAGAGGTCCCGCCCCTCGAGCGCGTGATCGAGCACCGCACGGATCGTGTCGTCGGCGTTCGCGAAGAGCGCGTCGAGCTTCATTGTGCGAGCCTTTGCTGGACCCGGCGCGTGGGCTCCCGGAGGCGCACATCGAGGAAGCCTGGTCGGTCGACGAAGCGGTCGTAGATGGGAGCGCGCGCTCGCAGCGTGAACCCGGAGCGCGAGCAGGCCTCGGCGAGACCGTCGATGTGCGGCCAGGGATGGCGCGGGTTGATGTAGTCGGGCGTGACCGGCGAGATGCCGCCGAAATCGTTCAGCCCCGACGCGAGCAGCGCCGCCGCGCCGGCCGGGTTCAGATTCGGCGGGGCCTGCACCGACACCTCCGCGTCGAGGATGAGGCGCGCCAGGGCAACCGCGAGCGTGATCTCGTCCTCGTCGGGCTCGGGCGCGTGCTCCATCGGCACGCCGGGCACGGCGCGGAAGTTCTGGACGATGACCTCCTGGACGTGGCCGTGCGCACGGTGCAGCCGCCGGATCGCCAGGAGGCTCTCGACGCGTTCGCGACGCGTCTCGCCGATGCCCACGAGGATGCCCGTCGTGAAGGGAATGCGCAGCTTGCCGGCCGCCTCGATCATGGCGAGCCGTCGCTCGGGCCTCTTGTCGGGCGCGCGGTGGTGCGGCATTCCCGGTTCGCAAAGCCGGGGCGTGGAGCACTCGAGCATGAGGCCCAGGCTGACGTTGACCTCCTTGAGCCGGACCATCTCGGACTCGGAGAGGATCCCCGCATTCGTGTGGGGCAAGAGGCCGTGCTCGAGCGCGGCGCGCCCCGCCCAGTGCAGGTACTCGGCGGTGCTCGACTGCCCGAGCTGCGCGAGCGTCCGCCGGTAGGCCGAGAAGGCCTTCTCCGGCGTGTCCCCCAGACAGAAGAGCGCCTCGGCGCAGCCGAGATCGCGCGCGCGCGCGAGCTGCGTGTTCACCTCGGCGGGCGTCATGGTCCACTCGCCGTCGTCGCCCGGCGAGCGCCGGAACGAGCAGTAGTCGCACCGGTTGCGGCACACGTTGGTGAGCGGGAGGAACACCTTCGGCGAGTACGTGACGACCCGCCCGAACGCGGCATCGCGGGCGCCGCGAGCCGCAGCCCGGACGGCGCTCGAGAGCGCGGGTGCAGCGTCCGCCAGCTCGAGCGCCTCGCGATCCGAGAGAGGCACCCCCAGCGCAGCGCGTTCGAGGGCTCCCTGCATAGGCGTCAGCCCATCGCCGAGACGGACGTCGGCTCGATCTCGTAGATGACGCGGACCTCGCCCGGGCGGCGCATCGGGTACGTGTCGACCCCCATGTACTTCTTCGCCAGGGCGTCGATGCTGGCGTCGGCGCCCTCCTCGGTCACGTTCACGATCTTCCCCCGGAACGACAGGTGGGCGTAGGGGTTGTCCGGATCGGAGATCGAGATCGCGACGGCGGCGTTCTTCGTCATGTTGCGGTCCTTCACGCGGCCGCGCGCGGTGTTCACGATGAACTTGCCCTTCTCGTAGAAGAACCAGACGGGCGTCACCTGCGGCGTCCCGTCGGGCATCACCGTCGCGAGGTTCGCGAACGCCTTCTTCTGGGTGAGGACCGGAAGGAACTTCTCGGGGATGGTCGTGCTCGCCATGGTCACCTCCGCGCTGAAGCGCGAAGCTGATTAGCATGGCGGCCCGAACTTCCGGTAGAAGAGACGGCCGAGTGCGCTGCCTCCTCCTTCTCCTCGTTCCCCTGCTGGTCGTCGCATGCGACCGCGGCCCCTCCGCCCCCGCGACCGCCGCCGCCTCCGCGCCCGCGCCCGCGCCCGCGCCCGCGCCCGCGCCCGCGCCCACGCCCGCGCCCACGCCCACGCCCACGCCCGCGCCCGCCCCCACGCCCGCCCCCACGCCCGCCCCCACGCCCTCCTCCTCCCCCCTTCCCCTTCCTCACGTCCGTGTCGAGAACATCGGCATGCACATCGGCGGCGGGCCCAACGACGCGATCAACAAGGCACCCATCGCGGACAGCGTCGCGCCGCACTTCGACGAGATCCGTGCGTGCTGGGCCAGGGTCGACGACCCCACGAAGGGCGGCGACTTCGGCGTCGACCTGCTCATCCAGCCCGAGGGCGGACGCGCGAAGGTTTCCCACCCCCGTACGGGCATTCACCCGGACGCCTTCCGCGACTGCGTCGTCGCCGTCTTCGAGAACATCGACTTCAAGCGGAACCTGAAGGGCCTGACCATGGTGAGCTACTCGCTTCGCTTCACCCCCTGAGCCGCGTCCCCTCCCGGGCACGAGGCACGTCGCTCACGCGTGCGTCCTGTCCTCGGGCAACGGGATGAACTCGACGTCGTCGCCGGGGATCCTCGGGAAGGCGCCCTCTTTCCACTCGCGCTTCGCGCGCTCGATGCGCTCCTCGGAGCTCGAGACGAAGTTCCACCAGATGTACCGCTTGCCGAGCGGCGCCCCGCCGAGGAGCATCACGCGGGAGGGGCCCTCCGCGCGGAACGTCGCCGCGGCGCCGGTCCCGGCGATCGCCATCGTCCCGCTCTCGGCGCGCGTCCCCTCGAACGCCACCGTACCCTCGACCACGTACGCGGCGCGCTCCGCGTGCTCGCCGGGGGCGGGCAGGTGCAACTCCGCGCCCGCATCGAGGCGAGCCTCGACGTAGAACGTGGGCGAGAGCACGCGCACGGGCGACGTCTCGCCGTACGCAGTGCCCGCGATGATCCGGAGGCGCGCGCCGGGCCGCTCGACCGAAGGCAGCGCTTTCGCGTCGACGTGCTGGAACTCGGGCGCCGTCTCCTCCTGGTCGGTGGGCAGCGCGACCCAGCTCTGGATGCCGTGCACGGAGGGGCCCGACTTGCGGAGCGCCGCCGCGGTCCGCTCGGAGTGCGCGATGCCACGGCCGGCGGTCATCCAGTTGACGTCGCCGGCCCGGATCGGCTGGTCGGAGCCGAGGCTGTCCTTGTGCACGATCTCGCCGTCGAAGAGATACGTCACGGTCGCGAGGTTCACGTGCGGGTGCGGTCGGACGTCCATGCCGTGGCCCGGCTCGAGCCGGACGGGCCCCATGTGGTCCCAGAAGATGAACGGCCCGACCATGCGCCGCTGCATCGCCGGGAGCGTGCGCCGGACCGAGAACCCGCCGAGGTCGCGCGGCCGCCCCGCGAGGAACGTGAAGACGCCCATGCGGTAGAGGCTACCGCGACAGACCGCGACAGACCGCGACGGACCGCGACGGCCCCGTGACCGACCCAGCCGACCGCGTGGACCCGTGACCGATGCGCTCGTCGTGCGGCATACTCCATGGCTCGATGGGAACGTCGGATCCGCCGCCCGAAGTGCGGGCCTGGACCCTCCGGGAGTGGCTGGCGCGCGTCCGGACGGAGGCCGACCCGTGGCGGACGCGCTTCTTCGACGCGCTGCCCGCGTCGACGCGGGAGACCATCGAGTCCTCCGGCCGGACCGCGTGGCTCCCGATGGCGATCCACGTCGAGCTCGCCGACATCATGGAGGCGGCCTACGGCCCGGTCCGCGCCCACGAGCACTACCGCCGCTCCTTCGCCGCGTCCCTCCGCGAGGGCGTCTTCGGTCCGCTCGTGCGGACGGGGACGCGCATCTTCGGCACGACGCCCGCGACGCTCCTCCGCTGGCTGCATCGCGGATGGGACGCGAGCTTCCGCAACGCCGGGCGCGCCGCGGGCGAGGTGCTCGGACCGGGCCGCGGGCAGGTCGTCTACAGCGGGCTGCCTCCCGTGTGCACGGCGTCCGACCCGTGGCTCGATTCGGCGCAAGGATCCATCTACGGCAGCCTCGACGCGATCGGCTTCGACGGGGTCGTCCGCGTCGACAAGAGCACGCGGAGCGAGGGCCGGATGATCATCTCGATCGAGTGGAGCAAGCGCGCGCGGGGGTGACGTCACCGGGGGACGACGGCGGCGCTGGTCCGGCCGGGCGGTCGCGCCGCGGTCGCGAGACGACGCGCGGTGTAGCCTGGGCGGCGTGGCAGCTCCCCTCGACCTCGTGCATCTCCCGGCGCTGGCGCGCTCCATCCCGGCCTGGCAGCCGCACGCTGCGCTCACCGTCAACCAGGCCACGCTGCGCGTCGTGCGCTTCGAGGGGCCCTTTCGCGAGCTACACACCCACGACGCGGACGAGTGCTACGTCGTGCTCGAAGGGGAGCTGCTCGTCGAGATCGACGGAGGCGAGTCGATCCACGTCGCCAAGGGGGATGCCTGCGTCGTACGCGCGGGGACACGGCATCGCCCGCGGGCCTTGCCGCATGCGTCGGTTCTCCTCGTCACCTGACCTTCGTCACAGCGCCGTCGGGAAGCGCGGCCCCCCTCACGGCCCGCCGAGCGGCGGGATCGCCGCCATCGCCGCCGCGTGATCCACGGGGACGCCCACGGCGCGCAGCCCGGGGAGGAAGACGTCGGGCACGAACGCGCGGTAGAGGGCCTGCTCCTCGCGCATCGAGCACACGCCGTGCTCGGCGAGGCGGGGATCGTCGTTCGTCACGTCGACCGCGGCGGGCGCCTCCGTCGTGCCGAAGAGGTTCGCGCCGATGCCTGCGACGTAGGACGGCACGGCGGAGGCGACCGAGCGGCGGGTCCCCTCGTCGGCCGTCTTGAAGGCATGCGCGAGGTAGGCCCACCCGAGCCGGGCGTGGACGATCTCGTCGGAGAGGAACACGGTGAGCACGCCGCGCACCACCGGATCCACCGCCCGATCGCGGAGCATCGCGAGCTCGGTGCACGCGAAGGTCTCGCCCAGACACGAAAGGAGGATCGCCGACCGGCACGCCTGTGCCACGGCGGTGAGCGACTCGTCGGCGGGGAGCGACGAGATCTCGCGCGGCAGCGGCGGCAGGTGGCCGCCGTAGATCTCCACCATCTTCACGGCGAGCTCGGTGTGGCGGAGCTCGTCGATGCACACACGGTGGCAGACGGCGACGAGGTCGACGGGCGCGCCCGCCGCGATGAGGTCGAAGCTCAGCGTCGAGAACCCGGTGATCGAGCGGTACTCGGTCGGGATGCGCTCGCCCCAGATGCGCGCGAGCTCCGCCCGCAGCGCCGGATCGAGCCGGGGGGCGTGCGACTCTTCCCACGGGATTGGCCGGTGGAACCCGCGCATGAGGCGCGCGTACTCGGTCCGCAGGGGTGTCTCGGAGATCCACGCGGCGGCGTCGGCCGGGAAGAGATCGATGGGCTCGCGCTCGGCGCTCTGCGCGCCTTTCCCGGCACCGTCAACCGCGGGCACGAACCGCCCCGGCAAACCCGCGCGTCGGCATCTGGCCGGTGGGTGCCGTCCGCGGCCGGACGACGTCATTCGGTGGGGCCGAGGCGGTCGACGTCGTGGTGCCCGCCACGTTCGCGGAGACGGCTGCGCTCGGGATCCCGCCGGACGTCGGTGCCCCCGTGGGATCGAGCGGAATCGGCGGCGTGGTCGCCGGGTGCTCCGTGCAATGGGCGAGGAGCGCCGGCGAGATCATCGCCGCGCCCATCACGACCGACCGCACGACGTCCTTGATCGGTGACCGCCCCTCGTATGCCATGCCCCGAGCTTACCTCCGTGGCGGGGGCCGTGCTCAGCCGATGACGGGCAACCGACGCACGCTGCGTTGCTCGGCGGTCACATCGTCCCACACCACGAAGGGGTCCACCTCGGCGTGATCTCCCTTCACCCAGGCCGCCGCGGCGCCGCATCCACCGCCGCACGTCGAGGCGTGCGTGCACCCCGCGCAGTACGCGGGCAGCGCCGCGCGATAGCGGTGGGGGTCCCCGACCGCGAAGAGCCGCGCCACGTCCACGGCCGGGTCGAGGACGTCGCGCGCGCCGTCGATGCCGTCGCCGTGAAGGGCGCAGTGACGGACCTCGCCCCTCGGCCCGAGCGCGAACTCCTGGCGCGGCGTTCCGATGGGGCAATCGTGGAACTCGATCTCCGGGAAGCGCGTGAGCTCCACCGCGCACGGCGGGATCGGCATCGTCGAGAAGAGCGTCATGGCCCCTGGCGCCGCGCCGGGAGCGGCCGACGCGCGCGCGATGGAGACCGCCTGCTCGAGCGCCCGCGTCACGTCCTGCCGCGACGGCAAGAGCTCGCGTGCGAGCGCCACCGCGTAGCCCGCAGGGCTGAAGCGGCTGAGCGCGACCTTGCGCACGCCGAGCGAGAGAAAGAGGCGCAGCGTCTCGGCGACGCGGTCGACGTTGCGCCGCGTGAGAACGATGGATCCCTCGACGGGCACGCGCGCCGCGCGGAGGAGCGCGATCCCCTGGACGGTCGCGTCGAAGTGCGGGCCTCCCACCTGGGCGTCGTGCACTGCCGCGTCGGGGCCGTTGAGCGTCACGAGCACCGACAGCAGCCGGTGGCGCCCGAGGCGCGCCGCGACGGCGGGCGTGACGAGGGCGCCGTTCGAGATCATCTGCGCGCGGACGTGGCGCGCGCGCAGGTGCTCGAGCACGGGGAAGAGGTCGCGGCTCGCGAGCGGCTCACCGCCGGTGATCGTGACGTGCTCGAGCGAGACGTGGTCGAGCACGCGGTCGATGCGCGCCAGGAGCGTCGAGAGCTCGGGCGTGCCCACCGAGGCGCCGCCGTCGTCGCGCCACGCATTGTAGCAGTAGTCACACCGCTGGTTGCAGAAGGCGGTCAGCTCGATGGCCAGCGAGTGGACGCGAGGCAACGCGGGGATCCACGGCGAGGCGGCCACGCTCGGATTGTACGCCCGGCGCCCGCGCGTACGGGCGCGGCCTTCGCGCTACCCCCTCCGGCCCCGGCATGACAGGCTTGCCTTCGGCCGCGTGATCCTCGTCGCGAAGACCTACTGGTCCGGGATGCCCTTCTGGTTCCGCCGTCCGCCCGAGGACGCGCGCACGACGTCGCTCGCGCTGCGGACCGACGACCAGCGGCAGATCCGCGCGAACTACTGGGCCCCGAGGGTCGGCGCACCACGCACCGGCGTCGTCGTCATTCACCCGCGCGTCGACTTCACGCACCACTACACGGTGCCTCGCCTGGTCGCGGCCGGCTTCGGCGTCCTCGCCGCGAACAGCCGCCATGGGAACGACGACACGCGCTGCGAGCACGAGGAGCTCGTCCTCGACGTCGCCGCGTGCGTGAAGTGGCTCCGCACCAAGGCCGGGGTCGCGCGGGTCGTCCTCCTCGGCAACTGCGGCGGCGGGTCGCTCGTCGCGTACTTCCAGGCGCAGGCGAAGCTCGCGGCGAGCGACCGGCTCGCGCGGTCACCGGGCGGCACGCCGACGCGGTTCGCCTCGGCCGAGATGGCGCCGGCCGATGGGCTGATGCTGGTGGCGGCGCACCGCGGGCAGGGGCACGTCCTTCTCCGCTCGATCGACGCCGCGGTCGTCGACGAGGGGGACGCGTTCGCGACCGATCCTGCGCTCGACGTGTACGACGTACGCAACGGCTTCCGCGAGCCGCCCGCGCCGTCCCGGTTCGCTTCCGACTTCGTCGCCCGCGTCCGTGACGCCCAGCGCGCGCGCGTCCACCGGATCGACGACCGGGCCCGGGCGCTCCTCGCCGAGCACGCCGCGGCGGTCGACGAGTCGGAGCGCACGGGCTTCGATGCGCGGCCCTTCGAGCAGCGCCACGCCGTGCTCCGGCGGCGGGCGTACGAGCCGATCATGATCGTGCACCGGACGATGGCCAACCCGGCCTTCGTCGATCCCTCCGTCGACGCGGACTCCGGAGGTTCTGTGCGCGAGTACGGCTCGCTCCTCAGCGACCGGCCCGATCTCATGAACCTCGCGTCGATGGGCTTCGCGCGCACGTGCACGCCGCGCGCGTGGCTCTCGACGTGGTCGGGCCTCTCGTCGCACGCCGACCTCGTCGAGAACCTGCGCCGCGTCGACGAGCCGACGCTCGTCGTCCACGCCGCGTGCGACCGCGAGGTGTACTTCGACCGCGACGTGCGCCCCGCGTTCGAGGCGAGCGCCGCGACCGACAAGCACCTCGCGCGCATCGAGGGGGCGCGTCACTACTTCGAACCGGACTTCGGCGAGGCGCGCACGCCGGACGTGGATCGCCTGATGGACGTCGTCGTACCGTGGATGCAGGAACGATTCGCATGACGCGCACGAACCTCCACGCGCTCGCCGCGCGGCCCGGTCGCTTCGAGCACCACCTCACGGTCGTCGCCCGCGCCGGCGTCGCGCAGCTCGAGATCGCCACCGCCTCCGAGCCGCTCTACTTCGCCCACGTAAACGTATCCGACGAGTTCGCGCTCGCGCTCCCCTCCGGCGACGACGTCATCGACCGCTTCCCGACGCGCACGTTCCTCGCGGACGCGGCGTCGCTCGCCGACGTGGGACGCTACAACCACCGCGTCGGCGATCTCGTGCTCCACCCGCTCGGTCTCCTCCACTGGCCCGGCCGCCTCCGCCCGCCGTATGCGCCGTTCGCGATCCCACCGGGGATGCGTCGATACGGCGTGAGCCTCGTCTTCTGCGGGTCGGCGCCCACGCCGGCTGCGGAGCGGCCCACGCCTGCCTTCAGCGAGGGGCGCGGTCCGGACGCGAAGCCGTACGTCGCGCCGGCGCCGCCCATGGTCCTTCGGGACGTGATGCACGACGGGCCCGGCGTCGTCGCGCGGGTCGGGGATGCGTCTCTCGTCCTCGCGGTCGACCCTGGGGTCGTGACGCCCGCGCGCGGCGCCTACGTCGTCGTCCTCGACGCCGACGCCTCGAGCGGCCACCACGCGTGCGACCTGATCCACGTCCCGCCCGGCGCGTCGTTCGACGCCAGCGGCGTGGCGCGCGCGCTCGTCCTCACGTCGGGCGACCGCGACGTCGAGCCGCCGCCCCCGTCGTGGGACGCGCTCCCCGCCGCGCCGTTCGTCCCGTTCGAGGACGCGCCCCGCGGGTCCTTGCCCGTCTTGCGCGACGGCCTCTCGGTCTCCGTCTCCGAGGCCGACGGCGCGAACGTCGCAGTCACCGTGGGCAGCGTCACGGCGGTGGTCCCTCGCTACTGGCTCGCGCGGATGCTCTTCCGCGTCGCGCTCCACCGGCCCCTCCTCGGGTACGTCGAGACCTACGGCGGCTTCTTCTTCGACGACCGGGCGCCGCTCCACCGCTTCGGCGTCCGCGGAGGGGGCGCGATCGAGCTCCCTCCCCCCGAGTCGCTGGCCTTCGTCGAGGCGCTCTACCGCGCCGTCGCGCCGGACGGGTACTCCGAGCGGCTCGCCGACCGCGACGCGCCGATCGCCTGACGCAGCGCCTCGAGGCTCCGTCCGTCGAGCGCGTCGCCCCGGAAGACGATGCGCCCTTGCCGGTCGACCACGAGCGTCGCCGGAACGTGCCGCTGCCCGAGCGCGTCCGCGAACGCGAAGTCGGTGTCGACGAGCTGCGCGTACTGGAGTCCCCGCCGGCGCGCGAACGCCGCCACGGTCGCCGGGTCTTCGCCGACGTCGACGCCGATGACGACCGCGTCCTGCCCGCGCGCGATCGTCGCGTGAAGCCGGTTGAGCGCGTCCATCTCCTTCTCGCAGGAGTCGCACCACGTGGCCCAGAGGCTCACGAGGGCCACGCGCCCCTCGGCCAGGCCCGCCACGCCGGCCTTGCCCCCGTCCAGCGTCGCGAGCTCGATCGACGGGAGGGGCGCGCCCGGCGTGGCCGCGGACGCACCGGCCGGTGAGACGGCGCCCGGCGACGCGCCGGCCGGCGCCGGCGTGGAAGCGCACCCCGCGGAGGCCGCGAGCGCGAGGACGATCAGAACCGGAAGCCGGTGGCCCATGAGACGCTCGTTGCGTGAAGGTCGTTGGTGCGGACGTAGCGCTCGCATTCGAGCTCGAGGTGTAGCGCACGCACGCGGCCCGTCATGGGGAAGTCCATCACGACCTTGCCCCCGATGGTCTGCGAGTCGAGCGGCGCCAGATCGCTGTCGGCGACGCGGAGCGGCGCGTCGAGGGGGGCCAGCGTCGTGAAAAAGTAGGCGCCCGTCTGCCGGTGGAACCGGTAGTAGGTGCCGAAGTAGAGCTCCGGCGTCAGCCGCTGGAGGAGCTGCCCCTCCATCGTGTTCGCCACGATGCCCCAGTCGTCCGCGTAGAACCGGTAGTAGAGGCGGAGCGCGCCGTTCCAGGGCAGCCACTGCGAGGCGCGACCGACGAGCGCGTGGCGGATCCGGCGGTTCGGGAGGAGCTCGGGGCCGCGACCTCCCGACGCGAGCGGGACGCTGTTCCACGTGTTGCCGAGGACCCCGTCGAGCACCGTGATCCCGTAGTTCACGTTCGCGACGGTCGTCGGCGTGAGGATCTGCGTCAGGCTCACGGACCCGGTCGTGCCGCTGCGGTCCGTGTGGTCCACGCGGTGGCCGTCGATCTGGAAGCGGTCGAACCAGTCGAACACCTCGAGGACGCTGCCGGCGACGACGGTCCCGTCGTCCGCGAACGACCGCCGCACGCCCAGGCCGCTCGCCCATGACCGGAAAGGGTTCTCGAGGTGGACGCCGTTGCGCATCGCGAGCTCGAGCTCCCGGTTGGCGCGGTACGTCGTCGTCCAGTCGATCGAGCCGGCCTCGACGTGCCGCGAGGCGCTGCTCATCACGTCGATCGCGTCGGGCGACGCGTTGGTCACGACGTCGGCGGGCAGCCAGAGGCGGTGCGTGATGCGGTCGCCCTGCGACATGACGAACTCCGCCTGCGGCTCGAACACCGTGAGGCGCTCGGAGCCGGGGCTCATCGCCGTCGGGCCGCCCTGCGCCTGGAAGCCGTGGCCGTACTGGTCGTACCCCGAGACGCGCGTCGTCACCGACTCGAGCCGCAACGTCGACGTCATCGCGTCGAGAATGTGCGCGGTCGACAGCGAGCCTCCGTCGTCCGCGCGCGCCGGCGACGGCAGGAGCGCGCAGGCGCAGAGGACCACCGCCGCGACGAGAATGCCGGCCTCGAACGCCGACACGAGCGCGCGTGCACGGTCGACGGGCGCTCGCTTCACGGGAGCGCGCTCACTGGCAACCGCAGCCACCGCCCGCCGCCGCACCGTCTCCCCCCGCCGCCCCCTCACGCGTGTCGTAGAGCTTCTGCCGGCGTGCAGCGTCGAGCGGCTCGTCGGTGAGGTTCATCATCGGGTCGGCCAGGCGCGCGCGCCGGTTCTGCGGGACCGACGCGCACCCCGCGCTGGAGAGTGCAACGGCGAGCAAGACGCCGGCGAGGGGGCCTCGACGCGCGACGCGCATCGCCCGGAGAAACCGCCGTTCGCGCCGGTTCACAGCGCGCCCCCGATGACGATGCCGGCGAGGTCGTGCCCGACGATGGGCGCGACCTGCACCTGCCGGCCCGGCGCGAACGCCGCGTCGATGACGCCCACCATCGACGCCGCCAGGCCGCCGCAGAAGAGGCCCCACATGACGCGCTGCTGCGGGAGCGTCCCGTGGACGACCGCGGCAGGGTTGACGAGGAAGAGCGGGACGGTGGTCAGCGTCGTGGCGGCGGGCACCGACGCGAACACCGCGCCGCGCCCCCACTCGCCCATGACTCCGTGGGCCGCCAGCGGCGCCAGGACGAACCCCGACTCGAGCAGGAGCCAGCCCGCCTCGTCCTGCGAGGCGCCGTCCCCGCTCGTCGCCATCATCGTGCCGCCGAGGGCGAACCCGGCGACGATCGTGATGGCGCCGACGGCGACGGCGATCGCGGGATCCGGAGGATCGGCGCGCGCGGACGGGGCGCGGAGCACCGCCACGGCGAACGCCGCCCCCAGGACGAACCTGCGCATGACGAACTGCATACCCCAAGTTCGGGGGGAACGACGCCCGGGGGAATCCACCCGCGACGGGGACGACCGTCAGGGATCGAGGAGGGGAGAGTCGGGATCGGGGGAGGTCGAGGGGGAGGGGGCGAGGGAGGGCGCGGGCGTGGGCGCGGGCGTGAGCGCGGGCGCGGGCGCGGGCGTGGGCGTGGGCGCGAGCGTGGGCGCGGGCGCGGGCGCGAGCGCGGGCGCGGGCGCGGGCGTGGGCGTGGGCGTGGGCGTGGGCGTGGGCGCGGGCGCGGGCGCGGGCGTGAGCGCCGGCGTGGGCGGCAGGATTGCTGGCTCGAGATCGGGCAGGGGGGGCTCCTCCTCCAAGGGGAGGTTCACTGGCATCGCTGCGGCGGCGGCGCCGAAGGGGGCCGCCACGGCGACGCCTGCGGGGTGCGCGTCGTTCACGCGGAAGGCAGCGACCAGGACTGCCACCGCGGCGAGGGGGACCGCGCCCGCGGCGGCCAGGCGCCAGGGACGCGTCAGACGGGGCGGGGGCGCCGAGGGCCGCACCCGCGGCGCGAAGGGATCGGTCGACGTCGGAGGGGCCGTCGTCGACGTGCCGGACGTGAAGACCGGCGCGACCGGCACGACCGCCAGCTGCTGCGACGGCCGCTCGGGCATGGCGAGGGTCGATCCGGCGCGGACCGCGACCGCCGGAGCGGCAGGGTGCGCGGGCATCGACGGAGGGCTCGCTCCCGCCGGAAGGTCCTCGCGCAGCGTGTCGTGCGAGTGAGGGGTCTCGTCCGGAAGCGCCGCCTCGGCGAGCGACT
Source organism: Polyangiaceae bacterium (assembly GCA_036490515.1). Classification (GTDB taxonomy): domain Bacteria; phylum Myxococcota_A; class Polyangia; order Polyangiales; family Polyangiaceae; genus Palsa-1150. Next base: position 84,774 of record DASXDU010000039.1, on the reverse strand, counting down.
CCTTCACGAGGAGCCGGAGCAGGCCTACCGGCGCGATCCGCTGCCCGAAGACCTCGCGGTACGCTCCTCGCACCGCGAGCCGCATCGCCTTCGCGTCGGGCCAGCGCTCCTCGCGGTGGAAGGCCAGCGCGCGGTCGACCAGCGCGACGAGGCGCGGGCGGGCCTCGGGCATCGCCTCGCGCAGCGAAGGCGCGCGGGACGAGGACGCTCGAACGAGGAGCTCGCGCAGGTCGGCCGCCGGATGCACGGGTCGCCCGGACAGGAGCGTGAAGAGCGTCGCGCCCACCGACCAGACGTCCGTCCGCGGGTCGACGCCGTCCGACCACCCCGAGGCCTGCTCCGGCGCCATGAACGCCGGCGTGCCGAGCAGCACGCCGTTGCCGGTGCGCGCGTCCGTCACGGCCTGCGCCGCGTCACGTACGCGCGCGATGCCGAAGTCGAGGATCTTCACGACCCCCTCGCCCGTCACGAACAGGTTCGCCGGCTTCACGTCGCGGTGCACGACACCGGCGGAATGCGCGGCCCCGAGGCCGTCGAGGGTCTGCTCGACGATCGCGAGGGCGACGGGCACCGGAACCCGCCGGTCGAATCGCTCCCACAGCGGCTCGACGCCCAGACCCTCGAAGAGCTCGACCACGAGAAAGGCCGCGCCGTCCTCCGTCGTATCGTCGTCGACCACGCGGACGATGGCGGGGTGGCGGACGGAGTTGGCCGCGTAGCCCTCGCGCAGAAAGCGCGCGCGCACGTCCGTGCGCGCGGACAGCTCGCGGTTCAGGATCTTGATGGCGAAGCGCGCCTGGTTCCGGTGCGTCGCGGCGTAGACGACGCTCATCCCGCCCACGCCGAGCACGCGCTCCAGGCAGTACTTGCCCCGGAGGATCTGCCCGACCCGCTCCTGTGCCGTCGACCCGGCGTCCGCCGATCTCGCGTCCATCGCAGCGCCCCTGCCCGCAGCTCCCGGCGCCCACGCCCCGGAGAGACCAGGGAAACGGTAATCCCCGAGGCCGGCAGTGGAAAGGGCGTGGAACAATTGACTACGAACGCAACTGCGGCTTTTCCTTTTCCCGCGCCCGCGCCCGCGCCCGCGCCCGCGCCCGCGCCCGCGCCCGCGCCCGCGCCCGCGCTAGACGCGCTCGACGCGGCCGTCGGCGTGGCGTGCGAAGCGGCCTTCCTCGCGCGCGTGCACCGGATCGTCCTTCGGCCAGGGCCAGCCGCCGAAGCGCGTGCGCTGGTAGTCCTGGAACGCCTTCTGGATCTCGGCGCGCGTGTTCATCACGAAGGGGCCGTGCTGCGCCACCGGCTCGCCGATGGGTCGCCCCCGGAGAAGGAGGATCTCGCACTCGCCGTCGCCCGCCTCGAGCTTCGCCTCGCCTTCGGGGTGGAGGACCGCGGCGGTCTTCGCGTCGAGCGACTCGCCGGCGACGCGCAGCGAGGGGCCCTTGAAGAAGTAGAGGCCGCGCATGCTCTCGTCGTTGCCCGACGGCGGCAGCGTCCACACGGCGCCCGGCTGCATGCGGATCGTCCAGATGGCGACGTCGGCCTCCGGGCGCGACGCCCACGATCGCGGCGGCGGCGAGGGAGCGCGCTTGCCCTCGAGCGCGCCGGCGACGACCGTCACCTCGGTCGCGCGGCCGTGCTCGTCGGAGAACGAGCAGCGCGGGACGTCCCTGTCCCAGAGCATCGAGAAGTGCGCGGGCACGAGCTTGTCCGCCGCGGGGAGGTTGAGCCAGATCTGGAAGAGCTCGAGGGGGTTGGGCTTCTCGCGCTCGAGGAGCGGGAACATCTCGGAGTGGACGATGCCCTCGCCGGCCGTGACCCACTGCACGTCGCCGCGCCCGAAGCGCGCCGCCGCGCCGAGCGAGTCGGAGTGATCGATGAGCCCCCGCCGGACGATCGTGACCGTCTCGAAGCCGCGGTGCGGGTGCTGCGGAAAGCCCGGCACGACCGTGCCGTGGTACATGCGCCAGCCGTCCTTGCCGGCGAAGTCTTGCCCGATCTCGCGCCCCGCGAGCGACGCGGCCGGCCCGAGCGCCTCGTTGCCCGCCGGGTACGCGTCGTCGTGGTACGCGCAGAAGAGGAACGGGTCGACCGTGGCCCACGGAAACCCGAGCGGAACCGTCTGGAGAACGATCTTGCTCACCCCTCAACCTTAACCAGTCCCTGCGATCTCTCCAGAGAGAGCGAGAGGGAAAAACAGGAAGTAAGGAAGGTCAGGAAGGAAGAGAGGGCGTTCACCCGCCGGGCGTGTTCGAGGCGCGCCCCCGACCCATCTCTTCCTTCCTGAACTTCCCTTACTTCCTGTTCCTACCCTCTTCTCCTTCGCGGCTCTCGCTCTCGTCAGTGCATCCAGCCGGCGACCGTGTGGGCGGCGCGGTCGAAGACGCGCCTCGCGCGGGCGTGGCCGGGGGTCATCTCGGCGGCGGGGTGGAGGAAGTCGAGCATGAGCTGCTGCTGCTTGCGCGTGAGGCCGTAGGCGCCGCGGAGCTTCTCGCCCGCCGGTAGGCCGCTGTCCTCGCGCATCTGGCGGAGGACCTGCTCGTGAAGGCGCTGCGCGGTGGCGCCGAGCTCGCGGTGGTCGATGCCGAGCGCCTTGAAGTGCGGGTCCATGAGCGTGCCGCCGCCCACGGTGAGGACGAAGAGCTCGACGTTGAAGAGCCAGTTCTTCGCGCGCTCCATCGGGGTGGCGCGCGCGAGGAGCTTCGGCAGGTACATCACGCCGAGCGCCACGTGGCGCGACTCGTCGCGCTCGACGTAGGCGAGCAGATCGGAGAGCACGGGCTCGATCTCCGAGGCCGCGACGCGCTTGAAGATGGCGAGCGCCATGTTCTCGACGAGGAGCTGCATCCCGTAGAGCTTCTCGAGCACCGAGTCGGTCTCGAGGATCTTCACGAGCAGGCGCCGCCCGTACGGGTTGAGGTGGGGAAGGGGGATCTTCGCCCGCGCGAAGTAGTCGCGGAGGACGTTGAAGTGCCGCGCCTCGTCGAAGACCTGGCCCGTGGCCGCCATCTTCGCGTCGACGTCGGGCAGGGCGCGCGCGAGGTCGGCCGCGATGTTCCACGCCGCGAGCTCGCCCCAGAGGATGATCGAGAAGACGTGGCCGAGCGCCTCCTTCTTGTCGTCCGGGACGTGGATGCCGCCGTGCTTGGCCTCGAGCTCGTCGAGGACCGCGCGCGGGTCCCACGAGCGCGCCTGCGTCTGGTGGTAGAGGCGCTCGAGCCGGTGCGTCTCGTCGGCGGCGCGCAGCGCCCAGCCTTCGAGCAGCTCGTAGGGAGGGAAGTGCGCGTCGTCGGGGGCGTGCGTCGTCATCGTTCAGGCTCCTTCAGCGGCCAGGAGGCCGGTCAGCTGCATCGTCGTCACCTCGGTCGCGAGCGCGCCGAGGTCGATCGTCTTCTGCTTGGCGAGCGCGTCGAGCGCGAGCTTCTGCACGCCGCCCAGCGTGAAGAGGGCCGCGGCGCGCGGGTCGACGTCGGCCCGCAGGATGCCCCCGCGCTGCGCCGCCGCGATGTCGCTCGCGAAGCGGTCGATGACGAGATCGTCGATGGCGTGCACGATCGCGTCGATGCCGACGTCGAGCCCCACCGCCTCGCGCACGAGGATGCGCAGGCTCGCCTCGTCGGCGAAGACCGCCTCGAGGACGCGCTCGAGGCTCGCGGCCGTGTAGCGCATCACCTGCTCGCGCGTCGGCCGGAAGCCCGGCGGGATCTCGACGACCGGCTCGCGCGCGACGGCCTCGCGCACGCGCTCGAGCATGTCCTGCACGATGGCGACGAAGACGTCCTTCTTGCTCGTGAAGTACTGGTAGAGCGTGCCGCGCGCGATGCCGAGGCCCTCGCAGATGTGGCTGATGTTCGTGTCGTGGTAGCCGCGACGGGCGAAGACCTTCTTCGCCGTCTCGAGGATGCGGCGGCGGCGTTCGGGTGCGGCGAGGTAGGCTGCGTAACTCATTGAAACTGGGTGCACATCAGAGAACTGACGTGTCAGTTTCATACGGCCGAGCAAACGACCGCGCAAGGGGAGAGCGGACGATTTGGAGGGGAGACGAGAGGAGAGGAGGGGGAGGAGAGGGGGGAGGCGGACGGATGAACGAATGCACGAATACGGAATGGGGATGGGCAATGGGTTGCGGCTCGAGGGGCTCGGCGGTTGCGGACGGGGGGCATCAGGTGGGCGGTCGAGCCGACCGGTAACTGCGCGAGAGGACGACGTGGCACCCGTGGTGCACCGACACTCGAGCGCGGAGGAAGCCATGAGAGGTGCTCGAGTCGCCCACATTGCGGTGGTGGTCACGGCGGTCGCGCTTTGCGGGGTGCTGTCCGAGGGAGTGGCGTGGGCGGCGGCGCCGCCTGCGAGCACGGCGGCGAGCGTGAAGACGCCCGCGAAGGCGGCGCCGGTGAAGGCAGCGACCGCGAGCAGCGCTGCGACGGCGGCGAAGAAGGCGCCGGCGAGGTCGTACGTCGTGAAGAACGGCGACGGCGGCTGGTTCCAGCTCGCGCATGCGCACCACACGACGATGGCCCACCTCCTCGCCGCGAACCACGCGAGCGCCGGGACGCCCGTGAAGGCAGGTCAGGCGATCAAGCTGCCGGGCGACGCGAAGGACCCGCCGAAGGCGAAGGCGAAGACCGCGTCGACGAATGTCCCGCCGGCGAAGCGCGCGCACTAGAGACGGAGAACGTCAGCCGCCGCGCTCGACGGCCGAGAGCCGGCGCTCGTGGTCGTCGACACGAACACGCAGGGCTCGGTCCTCGCGCAGAAGGTCGCGCACCTCGCGGACCGCTCCGGCCACGGCGACGATCTCGGTGGCGACCCGCAGCTCGGTCTCGGTCAGTCGATGCTCGACCCGGGAGATCCGGTCGCCGAGCTCCGTTCGCAGGTCGCCCAGATCGGTCCGTAGACCGTCGACTCGCTCGTTGGTCTTGCGCTGTTCCTCGTGCATCCCGCGCATCTCGTCGCGGATGTCCTTGAGGATCTCGATGGTCAGGTCGGTGGGTTCCATTGCGTTGCGCGCTCCTCCAGTATGTCCCCGCGCCGGAGCAACGGCGAGGCCAGGCGTGGGAGGGCATGATTTGCCGCGTTCTTGGCGTGGCGGGGGTGTCCTGGACAGAGCGCGCCATGTCCCGGGACAGGTGCTCGCGCCGCGGTCACTCGCATGCGCTGCCGTTGCAGCTCCGCCGCGGGGCAGCAGCACGGTCGCCTGCCATGCTTCGTCCATGAGCCAGAGCGATGCCGGCGCCTGGCGCGAGGACGCGACTGGACCTCGCAGGTCTACCGGGGCGAGGACGTGAACGAGGCGATGGCTCGCGACGATCGCGCCGAGTGGGCGGCGCTCACTCCCGTCGAGCGGTCGGCTCTCGTGTGGCAGCTGAGCCTCGAGCAGGAGGGAATCCAGGATGATCCGGCTACCGCCCGACTTCCTCGATCTGCGTATCGCGTTGAACGCCGCTGAGGCGCGGTACCTCCTCGTCGGCGGGGCCGGCGGCCGCGGTTCATCGCGACAAACCGTGCCCGACCGACGACCCATCGCGGTTCATCGCCGATAAACCGCGGCCGACCGACGACCCATCGCGGTTCATCGCTGATAAATCGCGCCCGGTCGACCACCCATCGCGGTTCATCGTCGATAAACCGCGGCCGACCGACCACCCATCGCGGTTCATCGCCGATGAATCGCGGCCGACGGACCACCCACCGCGGTTCATCGCTGATGAATCGCAGCCGACCGACCACCCACCGCGGTTCATCGCTGATGAATCGCAGCCGACCGACCACCCATCGCGGTTCATCGCTGATGAATCGCGGCCGACCGACCACCCATCGCGGTTCATCGCCGATGAATCGCAGCCGACCGACGACCCACCGCGGTTCATCGCTGATGAATCGCGGCCGACCGACCACCCACCGCGGTTCATCGCTGATGAATCGCGGCCGACCGACCACCCACCGCGGTTCATCGCCGATAAACCGCGGCCGACCGACCACCCACCGCGGTTCATCGCCGATGAATCGCAGCCGACCGACGACCCATCGCGGTTCATCGCTGATGAATCGCGCCCGGTCGACCACCCATCGCGGTTCATCGCCGATGAATCGCGGCCGACCGACCACCCACCGCGGTTCATCGCCGATGAATCGCGCCCGGTCCGTCGCACCCGCCGGCCAGCGGCAGCGCAGCGCTCTCAGGGCGCGATTGCGGAGATCGCCGACGGGCTGCCAGCCACGTTCGTCACCGTGTAGAGCGTGCCGTCTGCGCCCATCGCGACGGGCAGGCCCAGCGGCGCGCGCCACTGGACGGCATTCGACGAGCTGATGGCGACCGTGTCTCCTTGCCCGTCGTTGCTCACGAGAAAGAGCGTCCCGTTGCCGTCGACGACCGGGAAGCCCGGCGTGTCGAACGCAGTGATCCAACGCACCGTCCCGTCAGGTGCATACGCCTCGAGTCTCGGATCCGCATTCACGTAGACCAGGTCGCCGGATGGCGTGAGCGTCACGCCGCCGCTCGTCGTCCGGAAGCGCGCGAGGAGGTTGCCCGCCTCGTCGTACGAGCACGCGGCCGAGTGAGAAAGGTCCTGCGGCGTGGCGAAGTTCCACAAGCACGGCACGTAGAGGGTCCCGTCGTCCCCGACCGTCACGGAGATTCCGGACAGCATGTCGAAGGAAGGAGGCGGCTGGAGCGCTGGCTCGAGATTCAAGCTCTGCGGCGCCCCGCCGCCGGGCGGGAAGGTCAGGAGCCATCCGCTTCCGTCGCTCTCGGTGACGACGACGAGGACGTCTCCGGCGGACCCGACCGTGGGTGCCGCGACCGGGGTCTCGCCGTCGCCGAAGGGCTCTCGGCGCACGTCGCCGGACGTGGGATCGATCGCGAGCAGGTTGGCGGCGCCGCTGGGCGGCAGCTCGAGCGCGTAGACGGTCCCGTCGTGGCCGACGGTGAGCTCGAAGGATGGTTGCGCGTCCGTCGAGGCCGGGTTGAAGGTCACCTGCACCTGCCGTACGACCGTGCCGTCGGGAGCGAGCTCTGTGAGCCAACCGTTCCACGCGTAGACGGTGCCGTCCGGACCGATGGCGAGCGAGGTGCCCCCGGCGTCTTGCGAGGATGGGCTACCGATGGCCGTCGCCCAGCGCGTTCTGCCGTCGGACCCGAGCGCGACGACGCCGCGTGCGACGTCGTAGCCGTAGATGGTGCCGTCTGCGGCGATCACGACCTCCGGCAGCCAGACGTCCGTCGCCGGCACGGCCCACGCGACCTTCGGCGACGACGGGCCGATCGCGTCGGTGTAGCCGGCGCGCGCGGGGCAACGCTGCGCGATGGGCCACGGGGAGCCGGGCTGAAGGCCAAGCGGCTCGATGCATCGCGGGTTGATGGGCGGTGGGCCCGCATCGACGGAAGCCGCATCCAGAGCCGCATCGTGCGGCGAGCCATCGAAGGAGCCGCCGGAGTCGGGCCCGCCGGAGGAAGCGTCGCTCGCCGGTCGCCCGCCGTCGAAGGAGGTCTCCCCATCCGCACCGCCGTCGCTCGCGCCCGCCGGCGCGCCGATGAGCCACTCGAGCGTCGTGCGCCCGCCACACGCAGCGACCGCAGCACCGATCCCCGCGGCAGCGGCGGCAGCACCCCAGGACCGACCGTACATCCAACGGACGATCGTACGCGTTCGCGCCCACGCGGCCATGGCCAAAGACGCACTACCTGACGTGGCGCAGGCGCAGACGCCCTGGAGCAAGCGGTGCCGAAGCGCGCAGGCGGCGGCTCCGAGAGCGTGACACTCCGTCACGATCGTCGAAATTCGTCTCGCACCCGCTGGTGCGTTCGTGCGGGGTTCTTCGCGTCGAGGCCCGGGAACAGGGCTTGCTTGAGCTGGCCCCTTCGTGAGCTCGCCACCTCGCAACGGCTTCCTCCTCTGCCTGCTCGATGACGATGCCAAGGCCTTCGAGTTCCGCCGGGCGCTCGATCCGGCGCACGTGATGAACGCCGTCCTGAAGGCGATCGTCTCCAACCGCCGCGTCCGCTGTTACTCGCTGCGCGGCGACGACGTCACCCCGGCGCGCGAGGAGGGGTTCCTCCTCGGGCGGGGCTACGCGCGGATGCCCGTCCACCTGCCGGGCCTCGCCCCTCGTCGCGCGCTCGCCTGACGCGCACGCGCGAGGGCTCGGAGGAAGATCGCGTTCCGCACGCGCAGCAAGCGTGCTCCTGCGCGTTCCGCGACAGAACACCGCCCGCTTGCGTGTCATACTGGACGGGTCGCAATGGGTGCGCCCGAGACGAGCGGCCGGCTCGCAGCCCGGTCGGTGATGGTCGTGGACGACGATCCGAGCCACCGCGAGCTCCTCGCGGCCATGCTCGGCGCGCGCGGCTACGGCGTCACCGAGTGCGCGGACGGCGCGGCGGCGCTCGAGCGGCTTCGCAGCCGGGGGTACCGGCCCGACGTCATCGTCCTCGATCTCATGATGCCCGTCATGGACGGCTGGCAGTTCCGCGTCGCGCAGAAGCGCGATCCCGCCATCGCGTCCATCCCCGTCCTCGCGCTCTCGGCCGACGTGACGCCGAAGGCCGCCGCCATCGACGCGCAGCTCTACCTGAGCAAGCCCGTCGACGAGGGCACGCTCGCTGCCGCGATCGATCGGCTCGTCGTCGAGGTCGAGCGGCGCGAGCTCGAGGCGCAGATCGCGCAGGTGGGCCGCCTCACGTCGCTCGGCACGCTTGCGGCGGGCATCGCCCACGAGATCAACAACCCGCTCGCGTTCGTGCTCCTGAACCTCGAGTTCCTCGACAAGGACCTGCCCGACCTCGTGGCGACGGCGATGGCCGCCGGCGATCCCGCCCGCGTCGCCCGCGCGCAGCGCATGGTCGAGACGCTGAGCCAGGTGCGCGTCGGCAGCGAACGGATCCGCGACGTCGTCCAGGGGCTCCGCACCTTCTCGCGCCCCGACCTCGAGTCGCGCTCGCCGCTCGACGTGCGCGCCGTCGTCGAGTCGGCCGTCGCGATGCTCTCGAACCAGCTCCGCCACGGCGCGCGCCTCGTGCGCGACTACGACGACGACGTGCCGCCCGTCGTCGGCAACGACGCGCGCCTCGGGCAGGTCTTCCTCAACCTCCTCCTCAACGCGCTGCAGGCGCTGCCGCCGCTCGGGGGCGATCGCCCGGCGGAGATCCACCTCTCGGTGCGCGCGCCGCAGGGGGCAGGCGGCGTCGCCGTCGCGGTGCGCGACACCGGGAGCGGCATCGCGCCCGAGGTGCTCGGCCGCATCTTCGAGCCGTTCTTCACGACCAAGCCCGTGGGGCAGGGGACGGGGCTCGGCCTCGCGATCTGCCACGGCATCGTGAAGGCGCACGGCGGCACCCTCGAGGCGACGAGCACGCCGGGGCAGGGAAGCACGTTCGTCGTCGAGCTTCCCGCCGCGCGCGAGTCGGCCCGGATCGCGACGGCCGGCCGGAAGCAGCCGTCGCTCGCGCGCCGCGCGCGCATCCTCGTCGTCGACGACGAGCCCTCGTTCGCCAGCACCCTGCGGCGCCTCCTCGAGCGCGACCACGACGTGGAGACCGTCGGCGACGGGCGCGAGGCGCTGGCCCGCATCCGCGCCGGCGCCCGGTACGACCTCGTCGTGTGCGACCTCATGATGGCCGGCATGGACGGCGTCGACCTCTACCGTGCCCTGCACGCCGAGGTCCGCACGCAGGCAGACGGCATCGTCTTCGTCACCGGCGGCGCCTTCACCGAGCGCGCGCAGAGCTTCCTCGACGGCGTCCCCAACCCGCGCATCGAGAAGCCATTCCAGCTCGACGCGCTGCTTCGCGTCCTCCGCGATCGGCTCGAGGCGCAGGCGTAGGCGAGCGGCCGGCACGGCGGCAAACGCAGGCGACGCGCTCCGGCGGCTCCCGTTTCCGACGAGCCGTCGCGTGCCGCCGACCGGCGGTGCGGATCGCAGGGCGCTCTCCTGCTTTGATCCGGATGCCGCCGACGCCGGGGGTGCGCTCCGGGCGGGATGGACCCTCCCGCACGCGAGCTTCCCCCGAAACCCCCCGGCGTCTGGCGGCGCCTACCATCGCGTGACTTTTTCTTGTCCCGGCCGCATGGTTTGGTAAGCGGGACGGAGAGCATGGTCACGGCCAGGATGCGCGCGGGAAGCATGCTCGTGCTCGCGGCGTTCGCCGTCGGTCCGGCGTGCAGCAGCGCGAGCTCGAATGGCGGCGGGTCGAACGGCGACGGCGGCGGCGCGGACGCGAGCAGCTCGGGGGCGAGCAGCTCCGGCGGCAGTAGCTCCGGCTCGTCGAGCGGCGGGAGCTCCGGCGGGTCCGCGAAGGACGGGGCCATCGACGCCCCCGCGGCCGCCTGCCCGGACGACGTCCCCTTCGCGCCAGCCACGTACCCGGCCGTCGTCCCGCACCAGGGCGTGTGCACCGCCGGCGACATCGCAGGCTTCCTCGTGGCGTGCGGCGACAGCGCCGTGCCCTCCGACTGCAAGGCGTGGCAGCTCGCCAACGTCGGCGCGGGGGACGCGGGCGGCGGCACGGCGTGCGGCAACTGCATCCTCGCCGCCGGCAACGCGGGCGCCGCGTTCGTCGATCAGGCGGGCGCCTCCGGCGAGCAGTACTTCGGGCCCAACTACGGCGCGTGCATCCAGATCCTCGACAAGACCAACGGCGCGGCGTGCGCGCCCGCCTACGACGCCGTGACCGACTGCAACGGCGAGCAGTGCGACGATTGCAGTGGCGCGACGACGTTCGACGCGTGCGCCAGCGGGGTCGACGCGCTCGCCGGCATCTGCACGACCTACGCGCAGAGCGCGACCTCGGCGTGCGCCCCCGACTTCGCCGACGGCGGCATCGCCTACGAGTGCAGCCCCGGCGCGGCGACGGACACGCTCGACCCCGACTGGCAGCTCATCATCGGCCTCGTGTGCGGCAGCGGCGACGGCGGCTGACCCGGCATCCTACTACGCGGACGCCATGCGACGACGCATGTGCTCGTCGTCGACCGACTTCTCCGCAGCGTCGACCGACATCGCCGCGACGTTTGCCGACTTCTCCGCTTGGTAGCGCGACCTCTCCGCGGATCCACGTGGGGCACGATCAACGGCCACGGTCTTCGCCGCCGGCTCCACGGACTGGACCGCTACGTCGAGCATCACGACCGCAGACTCGGCGCTCCGTACCGCTCGGTCTCCGGTCCGTACTGCAGCTTCGAGTGACCGTGTCGCGACCTCGAGCGACACGCCCTCTTCGTAGAGGAACCGTCTCACCGCGGAGACGGACCGGTGGAGTGCGAGGCCAGTCTTCGCCGCTCGTGTCTCGCGCGCGGTCGCTTCGTTCACGAGGCGCTCGTGCACCGAGACCTTCCCGTCCGCACCGGAGCCTCACCGGTACGGACCGGAGGCGCGCGTCTCCGGTCGGAAGACCTTCACGACGGGTCCGGAGAGCCGGCGTACGTGTCACGAGCCGCGCCTCCCCGGTCGCAAGAGAACGCGTGTGCCCCACGCGATGCAGCGACGAAGTCGCTCGAGGTGGCGGTCGGGTCACTCGACGTCGCGGTCGGGTTGCTCGATGCATCGGGGATGTCGCTCGACGTGGTGGACGTGTCGGTCGACCCGGCGGACAGGTTGCTCGATGCGGCGACGAAGTCGGTGAAGCCAGCGACGATGTCGGTCCAGTCTCCGACGAAGTCGCTGGGGGAGCTGGGTGTGTCGCCGGGCTCGCCGGGTGCGTCACTCGACCGAGCAATGAAGCCCATCGAGCTTCAGACGATGCCGGCGTCACGGCTGGACGAGCGTGGCGAGAATCGTTCACTCGATCGTCATCCACGATCCTCCAGCCGAGAAGAAGGTCGCACGCAGGGTTCGGAAGAACCCGCTGCCTCCTTCAACGCTGCTCTCGTCGGCTCCGCCCCTGAGCCCCCGCTCTACCTATAGGTCAAAAGAAACGGTCCATTGTTCGAGCGCAATGCTTGCGCACATGGCCGTGGCGTGGGCGGGTGCTAGCGTCGTCTCCGCCGGGGGCTCTTCTCGGCGTTTCAGGGCCGGAGGGGCACCATGAACGAGCGCCTGCGGGGCGTTGCAGAGCACTTTCGCATGCGCGTGGCGGACGCTGCAGTCGATGACTTGCGCGCGCGGTACGACTTTGGCTGCGTGCTCCACGACGTGCGCTACGGGCGCTGGGCCAGTATGGGTCGATCTCCGATAGACGAGCTCGGCCAGGTCCTCCGTGCGCATCCGAGTGCCCTGCATCGTCAGGCGCGGGTCTTCGAGGTCATTCGCCCAGAGGAGTTCGGCCTCCTACTTGAAGCGCGGTTTTCCGATGGAAGACCAATGTCGTGGTCGCACTTCGAGAGACTGGCGACGGTGCGCTCGCGACTAGAACGGTTGACGCTGGCGCGGAGGATTGCGGAGGACGGCCTCAGCGTGAGGGCGGCCGCGAGCATTTTCGTCAGGCGACTGACGGAGACTTAGCTTAGAGACCGGCCTCGTGCTCCAGCGTCGTTGCTGGCTCTGGTCGTCTGCACAAACAAGGCACGGACACAGTCTCTCATTCGCCCTGTGTCGTCCATGCCACGTGTGTCACCCCGCAATGGGCGACTTGCAAACGAACTCTAGAGCCGACCTCGCGTCGGTCGCGGCGCGGCGATCAATTGCTTTAGTGGATGGATGTGAACCCATCTCGGTAGCCGGACGCTACCCCTTGAGCCGCCGCGGCGCTCGCACCTCGAGTGCCTTCAAGGGCAAGCGCCGCGCGCGGGAGCTGGCTATTGGATGCAACTAGGGACTGGGCCGAGAGAAACGGTGTTGCTCCAGAGCCCAGTGTGGTCGTTATACGCGCAGACCCAGTACGAAGTGTCGGAAGGGCACCCGACCGAATAGGTGCCGGAGAAGGCGCCGGAGCATCCGCCGCAGCAGGCAAGAAAGGCTTCGTAGGTACCAATATGGTGCGTCTTGCTCTGGCAGTCCGTGGCGGACTCGGTGCTGAAGTACACATCGACGTCGTAGAGGGAACTGAAGCCGCAGCCGCTGAATTGGATCTCGTACGCGCCCGTGACGAGGACGTAGTCAGCGGACAATTCATCGGCACTGGCGGCAGCCGGACGCTGAACCGTCAAGATGGAGACCGCCACTCCGAGCGCGAGCGCGCCGCTGGCTATGAAGTGCATGTGCTTCCATTGGAACGCGCGGACATTCATGGCTTTCTCCTTGTTCTAGTCAGCTAAACGTGGACACGGAAGGTGGCCGACAACCGCTCGACTCCCATCGAAGGCTCTCGTGGACGCGTCAATTATGTTCACCGAGACCGCGCGATGTGCGGACTTGCATGAACCCGGCGGTAGATTGAGAGACAGCACCTCGGAACGTGTTCGCGGCCAAGCGTCGGTGGACGAAGCGCGCGAATTGCTGCAACCGTCGGCAGGCCGCGACGGAGGCGGGGTGGGGTCGCGCTGGTGCGGCGGCTGGCTATCGAGCGCGGCGCGACCTACGCCTGCGCTACGGCGCACCGTGCGCACACCGCGAGCCGCTGGCCCTTCCGGGCCGCCTTGACCTCCGCGGCGGGCATGGAGACCAGCGCCTCCAACTCGGCGATACGCTCGACGTCGCGAGGATCACACGGCCCTTCTTCGTGTGCCGCAGTTCCCAATCGACGAAAAGCGCGATCAAGAACGAACCAAATATTGCCGGGGGGCCCCACCCCGTTCTTTCGCTGTGAACGACTCCATTCGGTTCAGTCTGCGACCCTGGGCCAGGGTCGGCCTCTCCGATGTACTCTTCACTTTAGCCCGACATACGGCCCGTCGTCTCGCACGCGACGGGGTTGAGGTGACCCGCTCGACCATCCGGGGGGAGCGACTTCGTCACGCGTCTTGTCCTTCTTGTCGACGGTGCGGAACCACCGTCAGGCGTATTGGCGTACCGGCGTGTCCCCGCAGCCCCCGAGCACCGCCGCCTGCGGTGTTCGGGAGCCTCACCAGTACGCGTGACTGGCGGTCAAGGGATCAGCCGGTGCACTCGGAGGCGGGGCCAAGATCCACGACGTTGCTCCACACCCCGGTGTGGTCGTTGTAGGCGCATACCCAATAGGTGATGTCTTCGGAATCCGGACAGCCGATGTCGTAGTTGCCCGAGAAGGCACCTGAACACCCTCCGCAGCAACCGAGAAAAGCCTCGTACGTGCCGATGTGGTGATCCTTGGTCTCGCAGTCGGTTGCGGAAACAGTGCTGTAATACACGTCTACGTCTTCGAGGGAGCTGAAGCCGCAGCCACTGAACTCGATGATGATCGGGTCGCTGCCCGAATAGCTGGCGGATAGGTCATCCGGTGCTGCGGCCGCCGGGCGCTCGACCGTTAGGATCGACGTCCCGATTCCGAGAGCAAGGGCGGCAGTCAGGATCATGTGTAGTTTCTTCATCGCATCCTCCGAGGAACGAAAGGAGCGCGGGTCTCGATCTGTTCGAGCACGCCTTCCTCCCACTCCATGCGGACACCCTGGCACGACCTTTCGCGGCTATGCATTCGAAAACAGAACAAACGGTGGAGGGGGGAGCCCTTTTGGAGACTGTTTCGAAATCAACTCTACGAATGCGGTCTCTTCCCTGCGAACGGCGTTTCCCGTCGAAGAGAGCGGACCCCATAACGCGGGCCTAGTCCGCGCCGTCGTCGCGGGCGGGATGGGTCGGCGCGCCATCACAAAGAAAAACGCGCAACCCCTCTTTCGAGGAGCTGCGCGTCGTCGTTGTCCAACCCTTGAAGGTGCTTGGACTCGCTTCGATCAGCCGCCGTCGCCGCTGCCGCAGATCAGGTTGATGATGTACGTGAAATCGGCCGTGCTGTCCGTCGCGCCCTGGACTTCGCTGGGGAAGCAGACCGCCGTCGAGTTCACGCCGCCGTCCGCCGCGAAGGGCAGGTCGGCATCCGGGCAGCCCGAGAGCTCGGCCGCGCCGAAGGTCGCGCAGCTGCCGCCGGTGCCCTCGACCGTGCTGTCGCACGTCTCCTGCGCCGTGCCCGACGAGCAGTCGGCGCACTCGAAGCCGTCGCAGTCGGTGTCGGCGTCGAGCGCCTGCTCGCAGGCCGCGCCGTTCGTCTTGTCCGTCAGGGCGATGCACCCGCCGAAGTTCGGGCCGAAGAGCTGTTGCTTCGTGACTGCGCTCGGCTGGCTGACGAAGGAGGCGCCGCCGTTCGCGCTGTTGAGGATGCAGTTGCCGCAGGTGGTGCCGCCGCTGTCGGGCGTCATGACGTTGGCGTCCTGCCACGAGAAGCAGGAGGCGGTCGTCGCGCCGGAGCCGATGCAGGCGGAGATGAACGAGGTGATGTCCCCCGTCACGCACAGGCCCTGGTGCGCCGCCGGCGTGGTGTACGTGCCCGCCGTGAAGGTCGCGCCGTCGGGGCAGGTGGCAGCGGTGCTGCCGTCGTCGCCCGAGCTGCCGGAGCTGCTGGCGGTACCCGAGCTGCTGCCCGAGCTGCTGCCGCCGTCCTTGCCGCCGGAGCTGCTGGCGGTGCCGGAGCTGCTGGCAGTACCCGAGCTGGAGGCCGTGCCCGAGCTGCTGCCGGAGCTGCTCGTGCCGCCCTCTTTGCTGCCGCTCGAGGAGCCGCTGCCGGAGCCGGTTGCGGGGCTGCTGCTGCTGCTGCAACCCGCGAAGGTGGTGAGAACACAAACGCCAAGGATGGCGGAGGAGATGATGAGAGGTCGGACCATGGTGGAGAATCCCCGTAGTAGGTTAGTTGTCACAAGTCCAGAGCCGAAACGCAGGGCATTGATCTGGGTAGACGATTTCGCGGAGCGTCAACACGCAACTCCTTGGAATGTGGTCCGCCTGGCAGGATCGGAGGGACGAACTGCCCCGGAACGACCACGCTCAGCCCAGTCGAGAGACGGCAGCTTGCCCCGGTTATTCAGGGCGCGCAAGCTTCGCGGCCGCGTGGCCATCCTCTTTCTCTGGGCGGCGCTGACCCTGCTCGGCAAGCCGGCGCGGGCGGAGCCGGCGCCGCCGACGACGTTCACTCTTCGCGTCTCGATGGTCGCTGGCGCACGCGCAGCTGGCGGCGCCAGCTCGAGCGATGCGTCAGCGCTCGAGGGGGAGGACGCTGCGGTGTCCACCGAGGGCTGGCTCGGCGAGCAGCTCGCGAACGCGGCGGCGCTCTACCTGCCGTTCGGCGTCGCCTTCGCGAAGACCGACGGGCCGCGCCTCGACGCGTCCCTCGCGCACGTCGAGACCCGCGCCGACCGGGACGCCTTCGCGGCGCGCACCGCGGCGCACGCCATCGACGTCTTCGTCGTCGCGTCGCTGCGAGACGTCGACGATCCGGCGGAGATGCGCCGGGGCGTGCACTGGCACGCGGGCGCCCTGCACTACATCCTCCTCGTGGGCACGGCGCCGCCGACGGTGCTCGCGCACGAGCTCGGGCACTACTTCGGCAACCCGCACAGCCCCGTCGCCGACGACGTCATGAGCTACGTGCGCACGGGAGGTCCGGTCTTCTTCGACGCCGCGCAGGGCCGCCGCATCGGCGAGCGCGCGCGCGCCTACGTCGCGAGCCGCGAGCTCCTGCCGCTCGGCCCCTGAGCGCGCGAGGCCGTGCGCCCGTGAGGAGGCTTCAGGGGCCCGCGCCAGCGCTCGCGCCCGCGCCGGCGCACCCCTCTTCCTCCGCGACCCACGCGCCGTCCTGGCAGCTCTGCCCGTAGGAGCACTCCTCGTACGTGCACGTGCTCGTCGCGGAGGAGCCGTCGCACGGGCTGCCGAGGCGAGGCCGCGGGAAGGGGCAGCCGTTCTCGGGGACGCAGCCCCAGGAGCCGGTGCCGCCGTCGATGAGGATGGGGCCCCCGAGCGGGACGTCGCACGTGCAGAGCCCCTGGCCGTAGACGCACCGGAGGCCGGTGGCGTCGCAGCTCGTGCCCGTGGGCACGGACGCGTAGGTGGCAGGGCAGGACGGCGCGTTCGGGCCGGGCTGCGCGCTGCACGGCGTGTAGCTCGGCTGCTCCTTCGTCCATGCGCCGGCGGAGCACTGGACGACGGCGTCGCACGAGATGCTCCACCACGCGGAGCCGTACTCGCACTCGACGTTCTCGAGCGAGCACGCGCTGCCGATGGCGGGGAGGGACGCGGGGCACACGCTGCTCCAGGGGGCGGGCGATGCGTCGTTGCTCGCATCGCCGCCGCCGCCGTCGGGATCCGGGCTCGCGTCGCCGGTGGGGCCGGCGTCGTGGCCGCCGGCGTCGTCCCCTGCGTCGCCGTTCGCATCGCGCGGAGCGAACGCGCCGCCGCAGCCAAGCAACCCGCTGGCGACGAGCGTGCTGCTGGCGAGAACGAGGACAGCCGCGGCGAGGAGGGACGGAGCGCGCATGGTGCTCTTCAAAGCGACGCGCGTGCCACCGGCGGACGAAGGGCGTGGCGCCGCGCGGGGGCCGCCCGGATGGGGCCTGCGCCGGCGTTTCGCGGACGCGATGCTGACGGGAGGGTCCCGCATGGCGCACGGTGGCACGGCGGAGCGTGTGGGGAAGGCCTCCTCCAGCGCGCGAAGTGCCGTGTTTCCGCACGCGAACGACGCGGCGCATCGGGCCCGCGCCCCTGGCACGTCGCTCGCTGAGGGGGCCGCCGTGACCTCTCTCCGCACAGGCCTGTCTTCCTTCCTTGTCGTCTCCTGTCTTGGCCTCGCCGCCCTGGGCGCGGTCGCGTGCGGAGGCAAGACCGCCGGCGGCGGCCCCGGGGAGCCTTCGGGATCGAGCAGCGGCTCGACGAGCGGCTCGAGCTCGGGGACCGCGTCGAGCTCCGGCGGGAGCAGCGGAAGCAGCAGCGGGAGCAGCAGCGGCGGCTCGAGCGGTGGAAGCAGCGGGGGAAGCAGCAGCGGCGGGGCGGGGGAGTGCCCGTCGGCGATGGAAGGGGGCAGCTGCTCGTTCGAAGGCAAGTCGTGCAGCTACTGCGAGCAGGGCGCGAGCTTCGAGTGCAGCTGCTCCGACGGCGCCTGGGCGTGCGTCGGCACCGAGACGGAGTGCGCGTGCCCGCTGAACGAGCCGACGCCGGGCACCGCGTGCAGCGTGAGCTACCAGTGCGCGTACACGACCATGGAGGGGTGCGGGGGCGACTCGTGCTCGTGCGTGAACGGCGGATGGTCGTGCGGGCCTCTCGACTGCCCACCCCCGCCGCCGTGCCCTGCCCAGCCGCCCGCCCCGATGAGCGAGTGCTCCTCGGTGGGTCAGTCGTGCACGTTCGACGTCACGAACACCTGCGGGCAGTCGCAGGAGACGTGCGAGTGCGATCCGTCGGACACGTGGGGCTGCGAGGTACCGGTATGCGCCGGAGCGGGCGCCGTCGACGCCGGAGCCGCCCCCGAAGGCGGCTGAGCCGAAGCCGCGCGCGACCCCCCTGGCCGAGGGGCAGCGCCCCTGGCTCGTGATGAGCCCAGAGCATAGACTTTGCGCATGTCCTCTGCCGCGCACGACTTGCTTTCACGCGCCCTCGAGCTGTCTTCCGACGAGCGCGAGGAGCTCGCCGCCGAGCTCGTCGCAAGCCTGGAACGAGACCCCGACACCGCAGCGGACCAGGCATGGCTGGAGCTCGCCGAGCGGCGCGCACGCGAGGCGCTGGCGGGGGGCGCGGGCGTCCCGTGGGCGGAGATCCGCGCGCGCGTCGCAACCTGATCGACCGACTGGGGTGACCGAGCGCCTGCGTCGCGCAACGTGGCTGGAATGCGAAGACCATCGGGGGCGTCCATCCGTAGGGACGCCCATGCGCGCTGCGATCCTGGCCGTCGTCGTCCTCTCCGCCTGCGACGCAGGGGTAGGACCCACGGCGCTCGCGCCCACGCCCGCGTCCACGCCCACGCCCGCGCCCACGCCCACGCCCGCGCCCACGCCCACGCCCACGCCCGCGCCCCCGCCCACGCCCGCGCTCGCGCTCGCGCTCGCCCCCGCGCCCGCGCCCGCGCTCGCGCCCGCCCCCGCCCCCCGCCCCGGCGCCTACGCCAACGTCGACCCCTCCGACGACTACGTCGTCGGCCCTCCCGATCTCCTCGACGACTGCGAGGGCAAGCTCGCGGCGGCCGGCATCCGCAGCCGCGCGGCCTCGCTTCCCGTGCACGAGGAGCACCACGGCAAGCTCACGTGCGGCGCCCCGCAGGTCGTCGTCTACGGGCGCGGGCCCGGCGAGATCGCCTACGACCCGCCGCCGCTGCTCACGTGCACGATGGCGCTCGCGCTGGCGTCGTTCGAGAAGATCCTCCAGGAGGAGGCCCTCCGCACGTTCCGCTCACCCGTCGTGCGCGTGACGCAGCTCGGCACGTACAGCTGCCGCGAGATCGTCGCGTATCCGGGGTGGGTGAGCGAACACAGCTACGCGAACGCCATCGACCTCGCGCGCTTCGTCCTGAAGAACGGGGTCGCCGTCGAGGTGCAGCGCGACTTCGACTTCGGCGAGGACGCGCCGAAGCGGCCGGCGGGGCAGTTCCTCCGCGCGATCTCGCGGCGCGCGTTCGACGAGGACGTCTTCTCGCACGTGCTCACGCCGTTCTTCAACGCCGCGCACCGCAACCACTTCCACCTCGATCTGGCGCGTTACCGTGGCGACGGGACGCGTCCCGACTCTTGAGGTAAGGTCCCTCGCATGACGCGACGGGTTCTCCTCTCCCTCTTCGCGATCCTCGCGTGCCTCGCGCTGGGCGTCGGCACCCTGGGGTGCGCCAAGTCGACCGACCTCAAGTCGTTGACGGTGGACGAGGTCGCGACGCGCATCGCCGCCCACGACGGCAAGACGTACGTCTTCGACAACAACCCGAAGGACCGCTTCGAGAAGAGCCACGTCCCGGGCGCCAAGTGGCTCGACTACGACAACGTCACCGCCGCCGACCTACCGGCCGACAAGGGCGCGACGCTCGTCTTCTACTGCGCAAGCGAGCTTTGACACGCTTGCCATACCGCCGCGGTCGCGGCGGAAAAGCTCGGGTACACGTCGGTCTACATCATGCCCGCCGGCATCCACGGCTGGGAAAAGGCCGGTAAGCCGACGGAGAAGGGCGCTTCCTGAGAGAAGGGCGCTTCCTGTTTCCCCCTCTCGTTTCCCCTGCGTAGAGGAGTGCACCGCGTCACGGTTTCGCCACTGCGGTCTTGCTCGCCCTCGGATCGATTCCATCGTACAAGCGAGGTCCTCCATGGATCTCGTGCTGAGCGACCCGACGTACCGCGCGCCCGCTACCGAGAGCCCCGTCGAGCGCACGGCGGAGCGCTTCATCCACGACCGGCGCGACGTGCCGTTCCTCTCGCTGATGGCGACGCTGACGCTGACGGTCGTGCCGACGGGGGTCCTCCTCTTCGTGCCCGGGCAGTTCCGGTGGTGGCTCGCGGCCGTGCACCTCGTGCTCGTCGTCTACTTCCTCGGGCCGTTCGTGCTGATGCTCCACAACACGAGCCACCGGCGCCTCTTCAAGCGCCCCTGGCAGTGGATGAACAACTACATCCCGTGGGTGCTCGGGCCGTTCTTCGGCGAGTCGCCCGAGACGTACTTCGCGCACCACGTCGGGATGCACCACCCCGAGAACAACCTCGAGGCCGACCTCTCGTCGACCATGGGCTACCAGCGCGACAGCATCCTCGGGTTCGTCCACTACTTCCTGACGTTCTTCTTCCTCGTGCTCGGGCAGCTCGCCGCGTACCTGCGGCGCAAGGGGCGGCGCTCGCTCATGATCCGCTGCATCCTGGGCGAGTTCCTCTTCTACGGCGCGATGGCGGCGCTCTGCGTCTACGACTGGCGGCCGACCGTGTGCGTCTTCGTCGCGCCGTTCATCGTCACGCGCTTCGCGATGATGGCCGGCAACTGGGCGCAGCACGCGTTCGTCGACGCCGGCGCCCCGGAGAACTGCTACCGGAACAGCATCACCTGCATCAACTCGAGCTACAACCGGCGCTGCTTCAACGACGGCTACCACATCGGCCACCACATCAAGCAGACCCGCCACTGGACGGAGATGCCGGAGGACTTCCGGCGTAACCTCGCCACCTACGCCGAGGAGAAGGCCCTCGTCTTCGAGGGGGTGGATTTCTTCGTCGTGTGGCTCTGGCTCATGCTCGGCCGCTACGACTGGCTGGCCCGGCGGTACGTGCACCTCGGGGCCGCCCGGATGAGCGAGACCGAGATCATCGGCCTTCTCCGGACGCGCACCGCGCGGATCGGCTGAACCGCGAGCCGCGCGCGTTATACTCGCGCTGTGCCGCGGAGCGACCACCCGAGCGACCACCCGACCATCGTCCCGCAGGTGGACAAGGATCGGCCGCCGTACGATCCGCTCGCGGCGTCGCAGGTCGACACGGAGCGCGGTGGGCCGCGCTCGGAGATGCCCACGTTCACCGACGAGGTGGAGCTCGAGGCCGCGCGCATCAAGTCGAAGTTCTCGCTGCCGCCGCAGTCGAACGTGCCGACGAACCTGGTGCCGCCGCCGGGGGTGACGCTGCCGCCGCCCGCTGTGGCCTCGCCGATGATTCACCCGCCGCCGCCTTCCGCGCCGGCCGCGCCGCCGGCCTCTGCGCCGTCGGCGTCCCCGGACGGACCGCCGACGCCGTTCGAGCCGGTGGGCGAGGCGGACTACCTCGCGCGCTTCGGGAGCTTCGACAAGGTGCCGGTCGTCGTCCTGCAGCACGAGGCGCTCGCGCAGCTCACGCTCGACGGCCGCGCGAGCATGCTGCTCGCCCTGCTCGACGGGCGGTCGAGCATCCAGACGATCCTCGACATCGGGATCCTCAACCCGATCGACACGCTGGGGGCGATCGAGCACCTCGTGGAGAAGGGCGTGATCATCCTGCTCGGGTGAGCTCGGGCTCTGCCGCAGTCGAGCGCGGGCGCCGTGGTAGGTTGTCCCCGATGAGCGCGTCGCCCGGGCGCAACGATCGGTGCCCCTGCGGGAGTGGACGGAAGTACAAGCACTGCTGCGGAGGGGCGAACGCGAACGCGAAGCCGAAGGCGGCGGCGTTCGCGCCCGCGTCCGCGCCGGCGTCCGTCGGCCTCGCGTCCGCCGTGTCGCTCGTCGCTCCCGGCTCGCCGGCCGTCGAGCCGTCGATGGGCAAGCTCCACCTCGATCGAGGCATCGCGCGGTCCTGGACCGGGGACGACGAGGGAGCGCTCGCGGCGTACCGGCTCGCGACGCAGGCCGACCCCGGGCTCGCGGAGGCGTACGGGCGGGTGGGGGAGATCCTCCACGCGCGGGGTCAGCGCGCCGAGGCCGCGACGGCGTACGAGCGAGCCGCTGCTGCCGCGTCGGGCACGGCCCACGGGCTCCTCTGGAGGGCCAAGTCGCTCGCGGCGCGAGGCCGCATGGGCGAGTCGGATCGGCTCCTCAAGGAGCTCGTTCGCTGGCCGGCGAAGGGGCCCGACGACGGGCGCGCCGTCTCCGAGGCGCACCTGGCCTTCGGGCATCTGTCGGCCCAGGCCGGGAGCTTCGAGGAGGCCCGGACGAGCTTCACGCGCGCCATCGAGCTCTCGCCCGCGCAGTCGCACGCGTACTTCGCGCTCATCGAGTCGAAGAAGATCACCGACGCCGACCGTCCCCTCGTCGACGCGACGTTGCGGCGGCTCGAGGGGCCCGACCTCACGCCGCGCGAGCGGATGATGCTGCACTTCGCGGCGGGCAAGGCCTTCGACGACCTGCGCGACTACGCGTCCGCGATCGCGCAGTTCGACGCGGCCAACCGCATCCGGAAATCGCTGCGACCCTTCGAGGCCTGGGGCATGACGAGCCTCGTCGGTCGCTTCATCGCGCGGTACACGCCCGCCTACTTCGCGGAGCGCGCGTCCATCGGCAGCGACGACGAGACCCCCGTCTTCGTCCTCGGCTTGCCGCGCTCGGGGACGACGCTCTTCGAGCGCATCGTCTCGAGCCACCCGCGCGTCGCCGGCGCCGGCGAGCTCACGTTCTGGGGGGAGAACGCCCCCGCGTGGATCGACGTGTCCGACGCGCAGCTCGCGGCCGGCGCCGAGCGCCTCCGTCGCGACTACCTGCGCGTCCTTCGCGGCGTCGGCCCGCGCGCCCTCCGCGTGACCGACAAGAATCCCCCCAACTTCATGTGGATCGGGCTGATTCACACCCTGTTTCCGAAGGCCCGGTTCGTTCATTGCCGGCGCCACCCGGTCGATACGTGCCTCTCGATCTACTTCACGCACTTCGTCTCCGACTGGCCCTTCGCCGCCGACCGCGAGTACCTCGTGACCTTCTATCGCCAGTACGAGCGCCTCATGGCGCACTGGCGCAGCGTCATTCCGGCCGACCGGTTCCTCGACGTCGACTACGAGGAGGCGACGGCCGCGCCGGAGCCGATGGCGCGCCGCCTCATCGAGTTCTGCGGGCTTCCCTGGGACGACGCCAGCCTGCGCCCCGAGGCCAACGCCGACACGATTCGCACGGCGAGCCGCTGGCAAGCGCGCCAGCCGGTCTACCGGAGCTCGGTCGAACGCTGGCGCAACTACGAGCCGTGGCTCGGCGAGCTGCGGGAGCTCCTGCCTCGCGCGTAGTCCGCGCTCGCGCCCGTAGTCCGCGCCCGCGCCCGCGCCCGCGCCCGCGCCCGCGCCCGCGCCCGCGCCCGCGCCCGCGCCCGCGCCCGCGCCCGCGCCCGCGCCCGCGCCCGCGCCCGCGCCCGCGCCCGCGCCCGCGCCCCCCCCTACCTCCCCGATCCCGTCTTTCTCTCCTCCCCCTCGAACCGGACCGCGTGGAGCCTCGTGTAGCTCGCGTGGCTCACGGGGGCCGCTCCTGCGGCGACCCTCGCGAGGCCTCCGGCGCCGGTTCGCTGGAAGTACTGGCTCTCGACGAAGCCCTGGAAGTCGCGAAACGTCATGCTGTCGTCCGAGATGCACGAGAGCTCGCGTGTCTCGGCGAGGCGCGCCATGAGGTCCATCATCGTGCGCGCGGCGGTGTAGAGCGCTGGCGTCGAGTAGAGGACGATCGTGAAGCCGAGCTCGTGGAGCTGGTCGCTCGGCAGGAGCGGCGTCTTGCCGCCGTGAATCAGGTTGATCACCTTGTGCCCGGGGACCTCCTCGCCCACGCGCCGGAGCGCGTCGATCGAGGGGAGGCCGTCGACGAGCGTCACGTCCGCGCCGGCGGCGTGGAACTTCTTCGCGCGGGCGATGCCCTCGTTCATGTCCGTCGCGTCGGTGCGGGCGACGACCACCATCGACGTCTGGCGCGCCTCGAGCGCGCAGTCGAGCTTGCGCATGTACTTGTCGAGCGGGATGACCGCCTTGCCCGCCGCGTGGCCGCAGCGCTTGGGGAAGACCTGGTCCTCGAGGATCATCGCGGCGGCGCCCGCGCGCTCGAGCTCGTAGACCGTGCGCACGACGCTGTCCTCGTCGCCGTAGCCGTTGTCGGCGTCGACGACGAGCGGCACGTGGATGGCGCCGGTGATGTTCTTCACCATGAGCGCCGTCTCGACGAGGCTCGTGAGGCCGATGTCCGGGCTCCCCAGCATGCTCGCCGCGATGCCGTACCCGCTCATGAAGACGGCGGGGAACCCCGCGCGCTCGAGGATCATCGCGCTGAGCGCGTCGTAGCAGCCGGGCAGCTCGATGCCGCGCGGCGACGCGAGCAGCTCACGCAGACGATCGGCCGTGGGATTCGCATAGCTCGTCATGGATGCCTCCTCCTTGGAAAACACGGTGAAAAAGCGGAGAGGGGGAAACAGGAAGATCAGAAGATCAGAAGAGGGGGTTGAGGGGTGCGGCCGGGGCGGCGGGGCTGCGACCGGGTCCGTCGCCCTGCGTGGCCCCGACGCCCCCCCGAGGCCAGTCCCGAACCACCTTCTGATCTTCCTGTTTCTCCACTCTCGCTACTGGACTTCGCAGTACCCGAGGTTGCAGGCGGGTCTCGCAGGGTCGGTGCAGTCGTTGGCCGTGTTGCACTGCGTGCAGCCGGGCGGTGCGGCGCCGTTCACGTCGGGGCTCGCCTCGAAGTAGCAACCGCACTGGAACGGCGCGGAGTACGTCGAGAGGGCCCCGAGCTCGCTGCTTCGCTGCACGGTCATCGCGCACGACGGGACGAGGCTCGCGCCGATGAACGCGTCGAGCAGCGACTGGGGGATGTTCGGGACCGAGACGACCGACGCGAAGGCCTGCGCGCCCGGCGAGACGGGGATGCCGTCGCTGACGGCGGCGAAGAAGTGGAGCGGGCCCCAGATGGGGTAGTGCCCGTCGCGTACGTTGCGCTTGTCCTTCTTGTAGGGCGTCGAGTCGGGGAGGTACGCGCAGGACTGGCCCTCCGCCTCGAATGCGAGCGCGCGCAGGTTGTCGCGATCGTCGTCGTAGTAGTCGACCGAGATGATGCCGATGGCCTGCTCGGCGACGTTCGGATCGGTGATGACCTTCATCAGCGAGTCGACGTTGGCCGCCGTGCCGCGGTCGATGCCCCAGAACGAGCCGGCGGGGACGTCGATGGCGTGGCCGATCTCCTGCTGCGTGCCGGTGTTGGCGTTGCGGACGAAGTAGAGCGTGGGGTCGGTCCACGGCGTGGCGCCCTGGCCTCCGGTGCCGAACACGTCGCGCGCGGCCGCGGCCGTGATGGCGGTCTCCTGCGACTTGCCGGGGACGACGATCGCCATGGCCTGGATGGGCCCGAGGAACTCGCCGACCGAGTCGCCGGGGACGTACGACGGATCGCAGGTCGTCGAGAAGATGTCCGACTCGCCGACGTCGACGGTCGCACCCGACGGGCCGAGGAGGCACGAGTGCGAGGCGCCGTCCGAGGTGTAGTACGCGGCGTACTTCGCGCTCGGCCCGGGGGTCGGGTCGACGATCATCGTGTCGGTGCCGGAGCCGAAGGCGGCCTTCACGCCCGCGCACGAGCTCGTGACCTGGTAGACGGGCGTGAACCCCGTCGCGAGGATGAGCGGCGCGAGCTTGCCGAGGGTGGGCGGGAAGTTGCTCGAGCCGGTGACGTAGAGGACCTGGCCGCGGCCGTTGGTGGGGTCGGCGCACGACGGGAGCGCGGCGCCGCCGTCGCCCGCGTCGCTCGTCGCGGGGGTCGAGCCCGCGTCGAACGGCGGAGGCGGCGAGACGAGCCCGCCGTCCTCGTCCCCCGCGTCGCCGCAGAGGCCGATGCGCGTGCAGTTGTCGAAGCTGAGGCACTGCGCCGTGCTGCACTGGTTGAGGAAGTCCTGCGGCTGCGAGGGCGTCCCGTAGAAGCAGCCCTCGGGGCCGAGGCCGGACGACACGCAGACGCCGGCCTGGCAGAACGGGTGCTCGCCGAAGTGCGCGCAGTCGGAGTCGGCGTGGCACTGCGTGGCGTCGTGATCGAGCAAGACGGTGCACGCGGCGCTCGTGACGACGAGCCCCACGGCGGCCAAGGCGGCGAAGCCCGGGAATCGCATCGCTGGTCTCTCCATGGTTCGAAGTTCGAAGGCGGGATCAGAAGGGGACGACGAGGCGCGCCGACGCGGCGCCGAGTACGACCTGCGGCGACGGGTTGCTGCCGCGTGTCGGCGCGGTGGACGGGCGCGAGAGGAGCGTCGAGAGCAGGGTCGTGCCCCCGACGACGACCGCCCCCGCGGTGAGCGCGTCGGCCACCACCGAGAAGGTGGTCGTGAGGGACGCGTCGTGGCTCAGCGTCTCCGACGACGCGGGGAACGCGCTGCGGGCGGCCTCGAGGTCGTGCGACGACTTCAGCGCGAGGACCCCGAAGGTCACCGCGCCGGCCGCGAGCACGCCCGTGGTCGTCCAGCCGAGGGCGCGGAGCGTCGAGCTGCCGTGCGACGGAGGGGGTGTGTCGAGCGCGTGCGCGGGGAGCTCGAGGCGCTCGGGGGCGGGCGCGGCGGCCTCGGGCGGATCGGGCAGCTGGAGGGTGAGGGCGACGTTGTCGTCGGCCGCGACGTCGACCCAGCGGGTGACGGCGGGGCGCCCCGCCATCGTGGCGACCACCTTGCGGTGGCCGATGCTCACGAGGAGGGCGCGGTCGAGCGGCGTCTTGCCCGCGGGCTGATCGTCGACGGCGACGTCGGCGCCGGGCGGGACGGTCGTGACCGAGAGGTGGCCGACGCGCGAGCGGAGCACCTCGAGGCTGCTCTCGATCTCGCCGCGGTGGGCGTCGCCCGTCGACGCCTCGGCCAGGAAGTGCTCGAACGTCGTGAGCGCGCCCGCGTAGTCCTGGAGCTGGTACTGCGTCTCGCCGACGTTGTAGAGGACGGCGGGGTTGGGGGCGAGCGCGTAGGCGCGCTTGAACTCGACGAGCGCGCTGCGATAGTCGGCCTCGCCGTAGAGCGCCACGCCGCGCTGGAAGTGCTTGGACGCCTGGCGTGGATCGTCGGCGCGGGCGGTGCGCGACGCGAGGAGAAGCAGCACGACGGCGAGGACGAGGAGGATCCTTCTCATTGGTTCCCGTACGGGTTGCTGGTGGAGATGGGGCGCAGCGGTGCGTGGCCGCCGCCGGGGGCGACCTCGACGCGCGACGGGGCCGCGGGCGAAGGATCGCTGGGCGGCGCGGTCGGCGAGGACGAGGACGACGCGTGCTTGCTCGCGTGGGAAGGTCCGGACGGCGCGGCGAGGTACCGGATGGTGGGCGCCGCGGCGCGCTTCTCGAGGCTGATGTCCACGGAGGTGTCGTTGACGAACGTGACGTCCACGGTGCGTGGCTCGTAGCCGTCGGCCGTGGCCGTGACGTGGTGGACGAGCGAGTCCTTCGCGTAGCGCGCGTGGAAGGGAAGGAGCGGGATCGACGCGCCGTCGATGGTGGCCAGCGCGTTCGACGGGGTGACGCGGACGACGACGTCGACGAGCTCCGGCGTGTCGCGCTCGGGCAGCATCGCGGCGGCGGCCACCGCCGCGCGCGTCGAGGTCGAGGGCTCGGGATCGCGCCCGCTCGCGAGGAGCGCCACGACGCCCGCCAGGAGGAGCGCGCCCGCGCCTGCCGCGCCGAAGGCCGCGCGGCGGGAGGCCCACCACGGAGGCTCGGGGGTTGCGTACGCGGGCGTGAGGCTCGCCGCGGTGGGCGACGGCGGAGCGCTGAGGAAGGACTCGAGCGGCGGCGTCATCCCCATGCGCGACGCCGACAGCCGGCTCTGGCTCGACGTCGGGCCCGTGAGCTGCCCGGTGACCTGGCTTGCTTCGTCGCGGACGCCCGAGGCGCCGCTCGGGGTCCCGCGTACGTGCACCTCGAACGTCGGCATCACGCCCGAGCGCGGACCGCTCCGGACGCGCAGGAGCGTCTCCTCGATGAGGGCGCTCATGCGCCGGCGCTCCTCGGCGAACGCGCGGCCCACCATCGCGCCGACCTCGCGGATGGACATCGCGTCGTCACGCGAGGCGATGTGCGCGTCGAGGTCCTCGAGCAGCTCGATGGCGCTGCCGTAGCGGTCCTCCGGTCGCTTCTCCATCGCGCGCGCGCAGATGGCCTCGAGGTCTTCGGGGGCGTCGGGGTTCACGCTGCAGAGGCGCGGCGGCCCCTCGCGCAGCAGGCGCGCGAGGATCTCCACGTCGTTCATGCCGGGCCAGAGGCGGCGCCCCGCCGCGGCCTCCCAGATCATGACGCCGGCGGAGTAGACGTCGGCCCGGCGGTCGACGCCCTGCCCCCAGGCCTGCTCGGGCGCCATGTACGCGACGCGGCCCTTGAGGACGCCCGTCTTGGTCTCGAGCGACGAATCCGCCGACTTGGCGATGCCGAAGTCGAGGACCTTGGTCTGGCCGTCGAAGGTGACGAACACGTTGAGCGGGCTCACGTCGCGGTGGACGATCCCGAGCGGCCGGCCGTCGAAGTCGGCGAGCTCGTGGGCATGGTGCAGCCCGAGGAGCATCTCGGCGACGACGCGCAGGTGGGCGCCGACGGGGAGGCCGCCCTGCTCGCGGAAGCGCCGGGCGACCCGGTGCAGCGAGCGGCCGTCGAGGAACTCCATGACCATGTAGTGGCGGCTCCCCTCCGAGCCGACCTCGATGGTCTGCACGATGTTCGGATGGCCGAGACGCGCGGCGAGGCGAGCCTCGTCGAGGAACATCGACACGTAGCTGTCGTCGTGCGCGAGCTCCGGCTTGAGCTCCTTCACGACGAGCAGCTTGCTGAACCCTCCCGGCCCTTGCGCCGAGGCGAGGTGCACGATCCCCATGCCTCCGCGCGCCAGCTCGGCGACGAGGTGGTACTTGCCAATCTCACGGGGACGCGACGAATCGACGGCCGGCGCTTGCATCGATGCGGAGGGCCCACCGCACGAATCAGACCATGGGCGATCCCGCGCGCGATTCGCCGTGTGGAGGCAGATGCCCCGAGATGCCTGATGGAGGGGCGCCGCAACCGCGCGTCCTCACCGCGTGGGCTGCGCCCCCCTCGGGCTGAGGGCTCACGGTCTCGTGAGAAACCACCGCCGGTTGCGCCACCCGAAGGAGAGAGCCCACGCCCCGACGCCCAGCGAGTAGACGTTGATGGCGATCTCGGTCGCGACCGAACCCCACTCCCCGTGCGGCGCGAGGTAGACGCGGTTCTCCAGGTCGAAGAGCACGTCCATCAGGCCGAGGTAGATGCTCGCGCTCCCGCCGGCGAGCAGCCAGAAGAGCGCGCTGGAGCGGCGCCGGTAGAGCGCCCAGCCGCCGAGGGCGCACGCGAGGGCGAGCCAGGCGTCGGCCGCCGGAAACGCGTTCTCGAAGACGTAGTACGAGGGCGTGTCGAGGCTCGCCAGCCAGGCGCGGTTGACGAAGAACCAGATCGCCCAGTAGGCGACCAGCGCGAGGAAGGCGGCGACGACGAGCCCCAGCGTGAGCCCGATGTACCGCGGGGCGAGCGTGAGGGCGGGGCCGGTGGCGTCGTCGCGCCCGGGCGAGGCAGGGAGGCCGGAGGTCATGGGTCGTGCGGGATTCTACAAACCTCCGACTCCGCGGAGAAACTTGGAAAAATCCGCCCCGTGAAGAGGTTGATCCCGCCGGCGTGGGACCGGTGTATGAAGCGGCCCGTGCGCGCTGCTCTCCTCACCCTCCTTCTCGCGCTCCTGGCCACCACGTTCGCCCGCCCCGTCCTGGCGAGCCCACGTACGGAGGGAGCCGCCAAGGCTGCCCTGAAGAAGGCCGAGGGCGACTACCTGGCGATGAACTACGGCACGGGCGCCACGCGCATCGAGAAGGCCATGAAGGCCTGCGGGACGAACCGGTGCAGCGCCTCGATCCGCGCCGCGCTGTTCCGCGACCTCGGGACGATGCAGTTCCGCAAGGGCGACAAGGACCAGGCCGGGCGCAACTGGGCCGCGGCCGTGCAGCTCCAGGGGGACATCACGCTCAACCCGGCCTACGACGCGCCCGACATTCGCAAGGCGTTCCAGGCTGCGGCGAACGGGGCCGGCGGCGGCGGCGGGGCAGCGGGTGGAGGCGGGGGGGGTGGCGGCGGCGGCGGGGACAACGCCGAGCAGCCCGCCGGCGACTTCAATCACACGCCGGCTGGCGAGCAGAAGACCGACACGCCGCTGCCCGTCTACGTCGAGGGGGGCGGGGACAACCTCGTACGCGTCGTCCTGAAGTACAAGGGCGCAGGGCAGACGTCCTGGAAGCGCATCGACCTGAAGAAGATGGGCGACGGGTGGGGTGGCCTCATCCCCTGCGGCGACGTCCACAGCGGGACGATGCGGTACTACGTCCAGGGGTTCGACGACTCGAAGGAGGCGGTCGCGAGCAACGGCGACGCGCGCCACCCGTACACGGTGCCCATCAAGGACGACATCTCCGGCGACGCGCCGCACCTGCCGGGCAAGGCCGCGCCGAAGTCCTGCCACGAGTCGAGCGACTGCCCCCCCGACTTCCCGGGGTGCTCGAAGAGCGGCGAAGCCGCGGGCGACGAGGGCGACGACAACGGCGACAAGAGCGACGACGACTCGGACAAGGGGCCGAAGGGGCCGTACCGCAAGGTGTGGATCGGCATCGCGGGCGCTCTCGAGTTCCAGTCGATGCCCGCCGGCAAGGACCTCTGCCACCTCGACCCGACGACCGCGCTCCCGGCGAACAGCGCCAACGTCTACTGCACCAACCAGGACGGCACGGACTTTCCGACGCGCTCGAACCCCAACCAGAACGCCGCCCTCAGCCCCGGCAGCGCGGGTAGCTCCAACGGCGGGGTCGACCGCGGCGACATCCGGCTGATGCTGTCCTTCGACTACGCGCTCAGCGCCAACATGCTGCTCGGGGCGCGCCTCGGCCTGACGACGTTCAAGTATCCCGGGCAGGCCGCCTACACCGACGGCAGAGCATGGAGCGCCGCGAACGGTCGCCTCTACGTCGACGCGCGCTTCTCGTACCTCTTCGGCGACCAGGCGATCACCAAGACGGTCGCGCCGATGCTCTACGCGGGCCTGGGCCTGGCGTCGTTCGACACCCACACCGACTCCGGCGTGACGCTCAACGGCGGGCAGGTCAACGCGCAGAACGGGACCGTCCAGCTCTGGCAGATGAACGGGCCCTTCTTCCTGATGATCGGCGGGGGCATCCACGTGGCGTTCTCCGAGCGCTTCGGCGGGACGCTGACGGTGCGCGCCAACGGGTCCTTCGGGTCGAACGGCTTCGTCCCGTCCTTCGGTCCGGAGGCGGGCCTCGCCTACGGCTTCTGACGGACCTGGTAGGCTCGTCGCGTGACGGACGACGCGAAGAAACCCCCGCCGAAGAGGCGCCCGTCGAGCGACAAGCTGAAGCAGCTGACGGGGACGCTGCCCCTCGCGCCGAAGCCGAAGGCAGGGGCCGAGGCAGGGCCGCCGTCCGGGGCGAAGCCGCCTCCGAAGAAGTTCGACCCGGCGATGCTGAGGACGCAGGTGATGAACCCGGCGTCGGTCCCGGGGAAGGCCCCGGCCCCGCAGGCGAGGAAGCCCCTCGACCCTGCGCTCCTGAAGACGCAGCAGATCACGCCCGAGGAGGCGAAGAAGGCCGCGGCGGCGCTGCGCGCGAAGATGGAGGGCGCGGGGCTCGCCGGCACGCTGCCGCTGGCGGGCCGGGGCACGGCTCCACGCAAGGAAAAGCCCGCGAAGCGGCCCGCGCTCGATGCGCTCGTCGCCAAGACGGAGATCGCGGTTCCCGCTCCGGCGCCGCCCCCGCCGCCCACGGCGGCTTCGCCGCCCGCGCCCACCGAGCCGCCTCCCGCGGTGAAACACGTCTTCCCGACGAGGCGCCCGGCGCCCCCGGCGTCACTCTCCGCGCCCGCGCCCGCGCCCGCGCCCGCGCTCGCGCCCGCGCTCGCCCCCGCGCCCGCGAAGCGCGGAGTCCCCGCTCCCGCCCCCCCGCCTGCCGCTCCCCCGACGCTCGCCAAGGCCGTCCTCGGCGGCGCCATGGCCGGAAAGACGATCGCCGACGCGGACCTCGCGAACGCGGATCTTCGCGGGTCCCCCCTTCGCGGCTCGACGTGGGAGCGGGTGGATCTGTCGGGCGCGAACCTCGCGCGGGTCGACCTGTCGGGCGCCACGATGCGGACGACGCGGATGCTCGACGTGGACCTCTCGAGCGCGACGCTCGAGGGGGCCGACGCCCGCGGGGCACGCATTCGATCGCGCGCGCTGGCCGGGGCCGACCTGCGGCGCGCGAAGTTCTACCTCGCGGACTTCAGCGGGATCGACTTCGCGAAGGTGCAGGCTGCGGGGACGGCGTTCGAGCAGTGCCTGCTCGAGGACGCGAAGGGCGCCGACGCGGACCTGCGCGGGTGCGATCTCACGCGCGCCTCGATCGGGCGGGCGAAGCTCCCCGGGATGAAGCTCGCGGGCGGCACGGCGCGGCAGCTCCGTGCGGAGGGGGCCGACCTCACCGACGCGAAGATGGCGTCGGTGATGCTCGACTTCGCGCGCTTCGACGGCGCGACGCTCGAGCGGGCATCGCTGTCGGGGGCCTCGCTGCAGGGCGCGTCGTTCGCGCGCGCGAACGCGCGAAAGGCCGATCTCCGTGGAGCGAAGCTGCGGGGAGCGCGCCTCGTCGGCGTGGACCTGCGGGGGGCCGACCTCCGGGGAGCGGACCTCACGAACGCGGACCTGTCGCACGCGGACCTGTCGACGGCGAAGCTCGCGGACGCCGATCTCTCGAACGCGAACCTGCACCGCGCGAAGCTCGACGGCGCCGAGACACGAGGGGCGCGAATGGGCTCCGCGCGCAAGACGGACCCCGAGCGCGCGAAGGCCGAAGATTTCCGCGTCGACGCCTGAGAGGACGAAGGAGCGAGGAGACGACCGATGCCCGGACTTGCCGCCACCACGATCCAGACGGGCATGTGCCTCGCGCCGGCGGACATCTGCTTCACGCCCACGCCTCCCGCCGGCGAGGCCCCGGTTCCCTACCCGAACACGGGCATGTGCGAGATGGCGGTGGAGGTCGCCGCCAAGGTGATGATCATGAACATGCCGGCGGCCAACCTCGGGTCGCAGATCCCGATGAGCCAGGGCGACGAGGCGGGGGTCGGCGGCGGCTGGCGCTCCGGCGGGATCATGGGGCCGGTCAAGTGGTCGAAGGGCAGCTCCAAGGTGAAGTTCCAGGGCAAGCCGGCCGTCACCGTCACCGGGACGACGACGCAGAACCAGATGAACGCGAACGGCCTCCAGGGCGCACCGTCGCAGGCGCTGGTACAGGTCGCTCCCTAGGCGTCGCGGTCGCCTCGGGGCGTACGATCGAACAGCGGTAGCAGCGCCGGGGTCGAGGGCGTACGCTTCTCGAAGGAGACCATGCGCGGCTCCCCGGTCCTCGCTCTTTCTCTCGTCATCGTGGCCGCCGCGGGTGCGTGCGGCGGGAGGACTCCGCTCTACGGCGGGGGCGCCGGAGAGACCGGCAGCTCTTCGGGGAGGCCTGGCGGGAGCTCATCGGGCGTCACCGGCTCCTCGGGCTCCTCGAGTTCGTCCGGCTCGTCCGGCTCTTCCTCCGGCGTCTTCGAGGCGGGCGCTCCGGACACGAGCGTGGCCGAGGCGAGTCTGCCCGACGAGGGTGCGCCCGAGACGGGTCCGCCCTCGCCTCCTGCCTGCCCTCCGCCGCCCCCTGCCTCGACCGGTGCCGGTGGCGGCGCGCCGGAGACGTTCGCGAACGTCGAGAGCCCCGCCGGCCTCGCCATCGACGCCACGAGCCTCTACGTCGCCTCCTTCAACCCCGGCCCGATCTCCGTCGTCCCGCTCTCCGGTGGCCCCGTCGTCGCGCTCGACGCCATCGGCCAGTATCGCGTCGCGATGAACGACACGGACATCTTCACGATGACCGGAGGGGGAACGGGCGGGGTCGTCGTCGCGTGCGCCAAGACCGGTTGCGGCGGCGCGTACACCACGGTCGCGAGCGCCGTCGGGCAATTCGTGGACATCGCCGCGACGCGCCACTTCCTCTACACCGCGACGGTCCAGAACGGCCCGGGGTTCGCGGTCTCCCTGGACACCGGAGACTCCGTTCCATTCGCCGGCTTTGCCCCGATGTTCGCGCGTGGAGACGTCGTCGTCTTCGGGTACGGACCGTACGCGAGCTCCTGGGGCGTCGGCACGGTGTCGAACGGCTCCGTCGTGACGCTCGCCAGCGGGAACGACGGGCAGCTCGCTTCCATCACGGCGGACTGCACGAATGCGTACTACTCCTTGATGGATGGCACCGTCGCGCAGGTCGCGCTGTCCGGCGGGACGCCGACGACCATCGGCACGGTGACGCCCGTCAGCGCATGGTCGGCAGCCCCGTCGATCACGGTCGACGCGACCCGCGTATACCTCGCGACGGCGCGCTACCTGCCGAGCAACCAGAGCGCGCTTCAGGGCGGGTCCATCGTGGCCATCCCCATCGGCGGCGGCCCCGCCACGACGCTCGCGACGCTCGGCGACACTCCGGGGGGCATCGCGGTGGACGCGCACTACGTCTACTGGTCCGACACCACCGCGAACGCCGTGATGCGGCTCGCCAAGTAGGACGCGAACGACCCGGCGAGGGCTCTACCCGAGGAGCACGCGCTTGCCGTCGACGGACGCGTCTTCCTCGGCGGCGACGTTCACGCGCTTCGCGAAGACGTGGTACGCGCCGTGCGCGAGGGTGCGCACGCGCTCGGCCCGCGTCTGGAGCAGGCCCTCGACCTCGCGGTACACGTCGCGGGCGCGCTCGAAGATGCGGTCGGCGCGGAGCTCGATGCGACCCGCCTCGCACTCGACCTCCTGCGCGCGGAGCGAGATCTTGCCCTTGGGCGCGGCGAGCGTGAGGTCCCCCTCGGGGACGCGGATCTCGGCGGTGCCGCGCTCGGCGTCGTAGACGACCACCACCGCGCCCCGCGTGTCGCGCACGACGAGGCGCTCGCCGTCGGCTTCCACCGAGGCACCCCGCGGCGTGCGAAGGACGGGCGGAGCGCCCGGGGCTTGCGCGGCTCGCGGCGAGCCCGACGAGGCAGGCGAGGCAGGCGAGGCAGGCGAGGCAGGCGAGCGTGCGGCGTCGGCGAGCGTGTGCGGGCGGCGGACCTTGGCGGCGGATGCCATCGCCGGGCAGCATACCACCGGGCCGATGTTTGGTAGCCTCGGCGGCCCATGCCGATCGAGGTCCTCGCGCTCGCTCCCCTCGCCGCCGGTACGCTCGTCTGGCGCGACGGGGTGTGCGCGCCCGGCCAGGTGCGCCTCACGGTGGTCGCCAAGGCGACCCTCGAGATCCGGCCCGAGCACCGCGCGCGGCTCGTCGACCCGTACCCGCTCTTCGGGGACATCTACTTCGAGCAGAACGACGGCCGCAGCCTGCGCGTCGCGTCCGACTTCGCGCCCGCCAAGGCGCGCGCGGACGTGCTCTTCACGGGCGCGGCGTACGCCCCCGTGGGCGAGCGGGTGACCCACCGGACCGTTCGCCTCGCCGTGGCGCGCGACGGGACGATGCTGCTCGACAAGAAGCTCCTCGTCATCGGGTCACGCGAGCGCGATCGCGGCGGCACACCGACGCCTCCGCAGCCGTTCGCCTACGTCCCGCTCCGGTGGGAGCTCGCGGCAGGCGGGGCCGCCTCGCGCATGAACCCCGTCGGCGTGGGCGACGATCCGGGCGACACGCGCCTGCCGAGCGTCGTCGACCCGAACGATCCGAAGCGGCCCGCCGGCCTCGGTCCCGTTCCGCCGGCGTGGCCCTCGCGTCGCGACTGCCTCGGCCCGACGGATCCGGCGTCGTTCGCGGTGCCCGTGCCGCTGGTGGGCCCGGGCGTCGACCTCGCGTACTTCAACGCCGCCTCGCGCGATCAGCAGCTCCCCGCGCTCCAGGGAGACGAGTCGATCCTGATGAGCGGCCTGCACCCCGCCATCGCCGAGATGACGTGGCGCCTGCCCGGGCAGCGCGCGCACGCGCTCGTCGAGGTGGGGTCCACCTCGAAGGAGCTGCCGCTCGTCCTCGATACGCTCTGGATCGAGGGCGAGATGCTCCGCTGCGTGCTGACGTGGCGGGCGAGCATGGTCCTCGAGGCTGCGCAGGCGGCGTCCCTCGACGCGGCGCGGGTCTCGGTGACCCTCGCCAAGAAGGACGCGGCCCCGGTGTGGGACCGGCGGCCGCCTGCGGCGCTCGAGCCGTCGATCCTCGGGATGCCCGCGCCCACACTGGGCGGCGCGCCCGACGGGCCCAGCATGCTGCAGCAGTCGTCGGCCATCGAGCTCGAGCTCGAGCACTCGATGATCTTCGCGCCGAAGAGCGAGAAGAAGCCGCGCCTGCCGCGGCGCGAGGCGGCCGAGCCCCCCATCGTCAACGACACCGGGCTCCACGCCTGGCTCCTTCCCTGGCAGGTGAAGCCCCCGGAGTACTCGAACGTCTTCATCGTCAAGGCGACGTTCCAGCTCGGCGACGACGGGTCGCTGACGCGCGCCCCCGAGCAGGACCAGCCGAGCGGGGACGTCCCGTACGAGGCCGACGAGACGACGCCGCACGGGACGGGCCTCCACTACGCGTCGGACTTCGCCGTCTTCAAGCCCGCGGCGGACGTCCTCCTCGTCGGGCACGCGTACCCCGCGCAGGAGTCGTCGGGGATGACGAACGTCGAGCTTCGCCTCGGCGATCTCCGCCGGCGCGTCGCCGTCTTCGGCGACCGCCGCTGGGGCGGGTTCACCTTCGACGGCAAGCCGGCGCGGTTCGCGAAGATGCCGCTCCGCTGGGAGCGCGCCATGGGCGGCCCGCTCTCCGAGGCGAACCCCGTCGGGCGGGGGTACCGCACCGGCGTGCTCGCGCCGAACCTCGAGCGACCCGAGTCGCTCGTGACGGGCCCCGACGACCGCCCGCCGCCCGCGTGCTTCGGGCCGGTGCCGCCGGGGTGGAAGGCGCGCCGGGGCAAGACGGGGACGTTCGACGCGGCCTGGATGCGCGATCGCTGGCCGTACCTGCCCGCCGACTGGGACTGGAGCTACTTCAACGCGGCGCCTCCCGAGCAGCAGGTGCCGTACCTGCGCGGGGACGAGCGCTTCTCGATCGTCGGGGTCCGGCCGGGCGGCGGCGGCTTCGAGGGGCGCCTGCCCGGGCTGCGGCCGCGGGCCTTCGCGCAGCGGACCGAGGAGGTGGGCGGCGACTTCTTCGAGATCGTGCTCCGGCTCGACACGGCGTGGTTCGACACCGACGCGAAGAAGGTCGTGCTGGTCTGGCGCGGCCTCTACGCGACGCCGGACGACGACTCGCCCGACCTCGCTGCGCTCTTCGTCGACGTCGAGCAGGGGGACACGGCGCGCACGATCGACGAGGAGCGCGAGCGCTTCCTCGCCCACGTCGCGGCAGGCACCGTCTTGCCCATGGGCGCGATGGCGTTCCCCGAGGACACGGCTGGCGCCGCCGCGAAGGCGCGGCCGCTCCCCCGCCGGCCCGACGCGCCGTCGCGCGATCAGGTGCTCGCCATGATCGCCGCGGGGAAGTCGCTCGCGCGCCGGGACCTCACCGCCGTGAACCTCGAGGGGGCGGACCTCACGGGCGCCGATCTCACGGGCGCCGTCCTGGCCCAGGCGAACTTGCGCGACGCGGTGCTCGCGCGGGCACGCCTCGCGGGGGCGGTCCTCGCGGGCGCGCGCGCCGATCGCGCCAGCTTCGTCGACGCGGACCTCGCGGGCGCCGACCTCACGGGCGCCAGGCTCGCCCGCGCGGCGTTCGACCGCTCCAACCTCGAAGGCGCGGTGATGGACGGAGTCCACGCCGCCGAGGCGACGTGGCTCGACGCGCGCGCGACCCGCGCGAGCTTCGTCGGGGCGTCCCTCGAAGACGCCAGGCTCACGGGGGCGAAGCTCGCGTCGGCGAACTTCACGCAGGCGTCCGTCGCACGAGCGAACTTCGCCCGGGCCGCGCTCGACGACGCGACGTTCTACGGCGCGCGCGGCGAGCGAGCCGTCTTCGACGGCGCCACGATGACCGATCTGCGCGCGGACGGGGCGCGGTTCGCCAGGGCGTCCTTCGCCGAGGTGCAGGCGGAGGGTTCGGTCTGGGAGGGCGCGGACCTCACGGGGGCGCAGCTCCCCAAGGCGCAGCTCGCCCGGGCGCTCTTCGTGCGGGCGAAGCTCGACGAGGCCACCCTGTCGCGCGCAACCGCGACGGAGGCGACGTTCCGCCGCGCGAGCCTCAAGCGCGCGAAGTGCACGCGGGCAAACCTGATGCAAGCGACCTTCGAGCGGGCGGACCTCACCGAGGCCGATCTGCGCTGGGCGAACCTGTACCAGGCGGAGACGTGGCGAGCGAAGATGGTGCAGGTGGACCTGGCGGGCGCGAACGTCCCCAAGGGGAAGGCTGCGCGTCGCTGACGCGTATCGCGCCAGCGTGCATGCAGCGGGGCGGGCGCCGGCCGGCGACTCGTCGGTTTCGTTGCTAAGACGCTCTGCATGAGCGAGACGAAGAAGCCGGTCTGCGTCGTGGTCGGGGTCGGGCCGGGCATCGGGGCGGCGTACGCGCGTCGCTTCGCGGCCGAGGGGTACGCCGTGGCGCTCCTGGCGCGGTCGACGGAGTTCTCGACCGAGCTGGCCGGCCAGCTCCCCGGGGCGCGCGCCTACGCGTGCGACGTCGCGGATGCCGCGTCGGTGGAGAAGGCATTCGCCGCGGTGCGCGCCGACCTCGGGGACGCCGACGTCCTGCTCTACAACGCGGGCTCGGGCACCTGGGGCAACATCGAGGAGGTGAAGGCCGCGGACTTCGAGAACGCGTGGCGCGTCAACGCCCTCGGCAGCTTCCTCGTCTCCAAGCAGGTCATCGGCGCGATGAAGGCGAGGAAGGCCGGCAGCATCGTGTTCACGGGGGCGACCGCCTCACGCCGCGGGGTGCCGCGGACGACGGCGTTCGCGCCGGCGAAGGCCGCCCAGAGGTCGCTCGCCGAGGCGATGGCGCGGCACCTCTGGCCGTCGGGCGTCCACGTGGCGATCGTCATCGTCGACGGCGTGGTCGATCTGCCGCGCACGCGCTCGTTCATGAAGGACAAGCCGGACTCGTTCTTCGTGAAGCCGGACGACGTCGCCGCCACCGCGTTCGCCCTGACGCAGCAGGCTCCCTCCGCGTGGTCCTTCGAGGTCGAGGCGCGGCCCTTCGGCGAGGCCTGGTAGCGCTCAGCCGGCGAGGAGCGCGGCGCGGGCGATCGCCTCGACGCACGCGCTCGCGACCGCGTCGGTGCACCCGGCGGCGCGCGCCACCTCGGCGAGGGTTCGCGTTCCGTCGAGCAGGGCGAGCACGGCACGCATCGGAGGGTCCTCGAGGCGAACGGCCTGGTGCCAGCGGTTGGTGATCGGGCCGCCGTGTGCGGCGTGCCAGCGGGCGACCGGGCACGCGAGGGGGCGAAGGACGTCCGGGCCGGCGAGGGGCGGCTCGTGGACGTGGAAGTCGAGGGCGCCGGTCGCGAGCCAGAGATCGAAGAGCTCCGCGCGCAGAGCGGCTGCGTCGGTGCCGCCGGCGAGGTCCCCGAAGGGCCGCGAGCGCGGGGCCGCGTCGGCGAGCGTGTGGAGCGCCCTTCGGGCGACGCCGGAGTCGACCTGCACGCTGGACTCGGGTCCGTCGAAGCGCTCGGCGCCGCGCGCGTCCGGCCCGGCGGAGCTCCCGTGAGGCCGGAGCCGGCTGGCGACGCGCATGGCGTCGATCGCGGCGGCGGAGAGGCCCGGCGACCACTGCCAGCCGGCCGCGCGTGCTGCATCCGTGCGGACGAAGAGGGCCCGGCGGAACGCGGTGTTGCGCACGAAGTCGACGATCTCCTGAGCTCCGGGGGCATCCGAGGCGCGCGCGCGACCGCGCGCTTCGTCGTCGGGGAGCATCTCGAGCGCCGTCTCCGAGGGGACCGCGTCCCCAAGGTAGGTGAGCCCGGCGTCCGTGGCCTCGGCGAGCAGGTCCCGCACGAACATCGGGTGGTGCTCGTCCGCGAGGTATTCGTGCGTCGCGTACGCCCGGTCGGTCTCGCCCAGGCGCCGAGCCACGGCGTCGAGCCGGCGACGGTACTCGGAGAGCTCCGGGGACACGCGGTCGCGGAGCCACGCGAGGGAGGCAAGGGGGTCGTCCGTGGGGTGGGCCCGGAGCCACGCCCGGGGCGCCATGCGGTCGTACCAGCCAGGGAGGACGTTGAAGCTCACGTACGCGATGCCGCCGGATGACAGCGCGCCTGCAACCG
Source organism: Polyangiaceae bacterium (assembly GCA_036490515.1). Lineage (GTDB taxonomy): Bacteria > Myxococcota_A > Polyangia > Polyangiales > Polyangiaceae > Palsa-1150. Next base: position 44,348 of record DASXDU010000039.1, on the reverse strand, counting down.
CGCGGAGGAGCGCACGGCGCGCGGCGGGAGCGACCCAGGAGCAGACGCCGTGGGCGACGACGAAGTCGAAGGGCCCGGGAGCGGCGGCGGCATCGTCGAAGCTCGCCTCGTGGAACGTCACGTTCGTGAGGCCGGTCTCCCCGGCGACGGCGCGCGCGTGCTCGATCTGGACGCGGGAGAGATCGACGCCCACGAGGGAGGCGCCGGGAAGCTGCGCGGCCATCGGCAGGAGGTTGCCTCCGGGTCCGCAGCCGAGCTCGAGGACGCGCGCGGTGGGAACGGCAGGCGGGCGCCAGCCCGCGAGGAGCGCCACGACCGCGAGCCGATCGGGATGCGTCTCGGCGTAGGCGTGCTCCGTGTACGGCTGACGATCGTACGGATCGGGCGAGGTCACGCCGGGCATCCTAGCCTTCCCTCAGAACGCCCACCCGGCTCCCCCCACCACCGCCTTCTCCCCGAGCGGGACCCCCTCGATCTCCACGTCGAACGCCCCCGCGCGGACCAGGACGCCGGCCCCGAGCTGGTAGTGGTACGCGTCCGTCCCGGTCGTCGCGGCGCCCTGCTCCCTCCAGAGGACCGGCAGCCCGAACGCACGCGCCAGCGCGTACGGAGTGACGACGTGCGCGATGGTCTTCCCCGCGGCGACCCCGAGCCGTCCGTCGAACGCCCAGAGCGACTCCCGGCCTCCCGTCGCGGCGCCACCCGCGGGCGTCGTCCACGCGAGCGCGCCGCCGAGCGATGCCGTGAGGAGCACGAACGGCGCGACGTCCCCCTCGTCGAGCACGCGGTACGAACCGGTCAGCGTCAGGAGCGGCCCGGGGGAGACGTCGTACGTCGACACGGGCGGCTGAAGGGTCCCCGCGATCGTCGAGCCCGCCGCGACGCCGAAGGTCCAGCGATCCCCGAAGCGACGCTCGAGCGTGGCCGTGACGGCGGTCTTGCTGAAGCTCGCCTCGTGCGTGGCCCCGGACGTGGTGAGCTCGAGGTGCGTCGACACCCAGCCTCCAGACACGCCCGTGCGCCAGTCGCGAGGTCCGTCGTCCCCGGAGCAGTAGCGCAGGCCCGTCGGACCGACGGGCGGCGAGAGGCCTCACGCGCGGGCGTCGCGCCACGAGACGAGCACCGCGACCGCCGCGAGGGCGCCGGCAGCGGCGGCGGCGAGGGAGGGGACGCGCACGCCGACGGAGGATAGTCCCCCGTCGCGCTCACCGCTCGGTCACCCGGGGGCACTCGTCCGTGACGGCGGCTCCCGAACGCGGGAACACGGTCGCTCGTTCCGGCTCGCCCCACGCGGCGAGGAGCGCGAACTGCTCGAAGGCGCACGGGCGGAGCTCGGCGTGCTCGACGTGACGCGCGCGCAGATCGAGGCCGCGGGCGATCTGCGCCGTCCGATCCTCGTCGGGCGAGCGTCCCGGTGCGTCCTTCCACCGCGCGGGCAGGAGCACGCACCACGCGACCGCCGCTGCGGCCGCCACGCCGAAGGCCGCCTTGCGCCGCGCCCCCACCCTCGCCGCGCGCCACGTCGCCGCGGCGTCGACGCCCATGCCGCAGAGCACCCACCAGAGGGCCGCGAGCGCTCGCGCCGGGTGATGCGTGGGCGCGCCGTCCTTCAGGTCTCCCCACACGAGGAAGACCATCACGGTCGCGGCGGCGACCGCCGCCCACTTCCAGCGCGCGCGGACCTCGGGGAGCGCGAGGCCGGCGAGGCCCACGATGCCGAGGAGCGCGACCTCGGGGGTCTCCTCGAGGAGCGAGACGGGGTACGTGAAGAGCTTCTCGACGAGCGACGCGTCGGCCGCGCCGACGGCGTGGCGGAACGTGGCGACGCGCGAGAGGAAGTGGAACGGGCTCCCGTGGGCGTGGGCATTCCACGCCATCCACGCGATCGGCCCGGCGGCCGCCGCCACGATCGCCGGGACGTCGCGGCGCCGGTGACCCCCGTCGTCCGCCGACCACGCGCAGAGGAGGGCCGCGAGCGCGCAGACGGGCCACGCCTCGTACCGGCACAGCGACGCCACGAGGAGCGCGCCGGCGGACCATGCCCGCGTCCCGGGTCGCCCGAGGAGGATCGCCGCCGCGGCGACGAGCGCGCCGAACCACGCCTCCGGGACCGTGGCCACGCCGAGCCACGCGTTCCAGGGGAGGGCCATCGCGACGGCCGTCGCCGCGACGGCGGCCCAGCGTCGCACGCCCACCGCGCGCATCGCGAGGTACGGCGCCGCGACGCTCGCCGCGCCGAGCGTCGTCGCGATCGCCCGCGCGACCCCGAGCGAGGTCCCCGCGACGGCCATGACGGCCCCCTCGAGCCAGAACGGAAACGGCAGCCAGCTCGTCCCGCTCGGGTCGAGCCTCGGCGCATGCGCGAACTGCTCCGCGATCACGGTCCGCGCGTAGTCGTCGTCCGAGACGTGCGTGAACCCCTGGTGGAGCACCCACGCGCCGATCGCGAGCTTCACCGCAACGAGCAGCGCCGCGTCGACGGAGCGAGAATGGAGCGCCGGAAGACCCATCTTCGCGGCTTTGCGGCTTTGCGGCTCTCCACTCATGGAGCCGGGGCCGCGGGGGCGTCAGGGGGCGGAGGCGGGAGGCGCCGGAGAGGGAGCGGGGGCCGGTGCGGGGGGCGCACCGGCGCCGGCGGGGGCGGCGGAGGGGGCGGTCTTCGTGGCCTTGACCTTGGTGCCCTCGGTGCCCTTGCCCTTGCGCTGCTCCTCGATCATGCGGGACTTGAGCTCGCGGTCGCCGCTGGACGACACGTAGGCGAGCGAGACGCTCGTGAGCATGAAGATCGCCGCGCAGATGGCCGTGGCGCGCGTGAGGATGTTGCCCGCCCCGCGGCCGCCGAAGACCTGCTGGGTCGCCCCGCCGCCGAACGCCGCGCCCATGCCGCCGCTCTTCCCCTGCTGGAGGAGCACGACGAGCATGAGGAAGGCGCAGACGCCGATGTGCAGGATGTCGAGCAGCGTGGTGATCATCGGCTTTTCCTCGGGGAAATCTCTCTGGCGGGCTGGCTAGCGGGCGGCCAGCGTTTCGGCGGCCCTGACGATGGCGGCGAAGGATGCCCCATCCAGGCTCGCGCCGCCAACGAGGGCCCCGTCCACGTCGGGAGCGGCGAGAAGTTCGCGTGCGTTGTCGGGCTTGACCGACCCTCCATAGAGGATGCGCGTCCCCGACGCCAGCGCCTCGGACGACTGGGCCAGCCAGCGCCGGATGGCCAGGTGCACCTCCTGCGCCTCGGCCGGGCCGGCATTCCGGCCCGTTCCGATGGCCCAGACGGGCTCGTAGGCGATGGCCGCCGGCCCCGGGGCGCCCGCCAGGATGCCCAGGAAGCCCCGGACGTGGCGCTCCACGATCTCGAGCGTCCGCCCGGCCTCGCGCTCCTCGAGCGTCTCGCCCACGCAGACGATGGGGGTCAGCCCGGCCTTCATCGCGGCGGCGACCTTCTCGGCCACGAAGGCGTCCGTCTCGCCGAAGTGCTGCCGGCGCTCGCTGTGGCCCACGATGACCCACGTGCAGCCCGCCTCGACGAGCATCCGCGGGCTGACCTCGCCCGTGAAGGCACCCGCGTCGCGCGGGTAGACGTTCTGCGCCGCGACCTCGACCCGCGACCCGTCGCACTCGTGCGCGCAGGCCGCGAGCGCCGTGAACGGCGGCGCGATGACCACGTCGACGTGGAGCGACTGCGGCGCGGCGCGAACCACCTCCCCGGCGAGCTCCACGCCGGAGGCCCCGCCGTGGTGCATCTTCCAGTTGCCGGCGATGAGGGGACGCCTAGTGGGATGCACTCTCGCCTCCCCGCAGAACCTCGATGCCCGGCAGCTTCTTCCCCTCGACGAGCTCGAGCGACGCTCCGCCGCCCGTCGAGATGTGCTTCATCTTGCTCGCCGTGTCCCCGCCCGCGGCGTGGACCGCCGCGGCGCTGTCGCCGCCCCCGACGACCGTGAAGGCCGTCGACGCGGCCATGGCCCGCGCCACCGCGAACGTCCCCTCCGCGAACGGCGCCTTCTCGAAGAGGCCCATCGGCCCGTTCCAGAAGATCGTCTTCGCGTCGCCGAACCGCTTCGTGAAGGCCGCGACGCTCTTCGGGCCCACGTCGAGCGCCATCTTTCCGGCCGGCACCGCGTCGACGCTCACCGTCTCGGCCTCGCCCGACTGCGCCTCGGTGCTCGCGGCGACGACCACGTCGACCGGGAGCAGCACCTCGACGCCCTTGGCCTGCGCCTTCTCGAGCAGGGTCCGCGCGAGGGCGAGCTTGTCCCCCTCGACCTTCGACGCCTGCATGTTCTTGCCTTTGGCGGCGAGGAACGTGTTGGCCATCGCCCCGCCGATGACGAGCGCGTTCACCTTCTCGAGGAGCGACTCGACCACCGCGATCTTGTCGCTCACCTTCGCGCCGCCGAGGATGGCCACGTACGGTTTGTCCGGCGCCGAGACGATCTGCCCGAGCGCGGCGATCTCCTTCTTGAGGAGGTAGCCGCAGCCGCGCTCCCGGTAGAGCTTCGCCAGCCCGTGGACGCTCGCGTGCGCCCTGTGGACCGCGCCGAACGCGTCGTCGACGTACACGTCGGCGAGCTTCGCGAGCTCGCGGCAGAAGCCCTCGTCGTCGGCCTCTTCCTCCGGGTGGAAACGCAGGTTCTCGAGGAGGCATACCTGCCCGCCGCGAAGATCGAAGACGACCTTCTTCGCCGCGTCGCCGACGCAGTCCTCGGGGAGGGTGACGTCCTGCCCGAGGAGCTCGGCCAGGCGCAGGGCGCACGGCTCGAGCGAGTACTTCGGGTCGGGCCCCTTCTTGGGCCTTCCGAGGTGGCTCGCGCAGACCAGTCGCGCCCCGCGGCCGAGCGCGTGCTGGATGGTCGGCAGCGCCTCGCGGATGCGCGAGTCGTCGGTGATCGTCGACCCCTCGAGCGGGACGTTGAAGTCCACGCGGAGGAAGACGCGCTTGTTCTCGACCGGGAGCTCCTCGATCGAGAGGATGCCCTGGAGCGGCGACGCCACGGCCTAGAGCCTCGAGCCGACGAGCTGCGTGAGCTCGACCATGCGGTTCGAGAAGCCCCACTCGTTGTCGTACCAGGAGAAGACCTTGGCGAACCGGTCGCCGATGGTCTGCGTCAGGGTCGCGTCGAAGCTCGACGAGTACGGGCTGCCGATGTAGTCGCCCGAGACGAGCGGGAGCTCGACGTACTCGAGGATGTTCTTCATCGGGCCCTCGGCCGCGGCCTTCATCGCCGCGTGGATCGACTCCTTCGTCACGGGCTTGTCGGTCTCGAAGGTGAGGTCGATGACGCTGACGTCCATCGTCGGCACGCGGATCGACTGTCCGTCGAACTTGCCCTTGAGCTGCGGAATGACCTCGGCCAGCGCCTTCGCCGCGCCGGTGCTCGTCGGGATCATGTTGACGGCGGCGGCGCGCGCCCGGCGGAGATCGCCCTTGCGGTGCGGGATGTCGAGGACGGCCTGGTCGTTCGTGTAGGAGTGGACGGTCGTCATGAGGCCGCGCTGCAGGCCGAACGTGTCGAGCAGCACCTTGGCGACCGGCGCGAGGCAGTTGGTCGTGCACGAGCCGCAGGAGATGACGTGGTGCTTGGCGGGGTCGTACGCCTCGGTGTTGACGCCGAGGACGACGGTGACGTCGTGGTTCTTGGCCGGCGCGCTGATGATGACCTTCTTCGCGCCCGCGGCGATGTGCGCCTGCGCCTTCTCCTTGTCGGTGAAGAGGCCCGTCGACTCGACGACGACGTCGACCCCGAGCTCCTTCCACGGGAGCTTGGTCGGGTCCTTCTCGGCGATGACCTTCGCGTGGAACGGCCCGAAGTGGATGCCCCCCTCGTGGGCCCTGGACATGTGCGGCGCGCGGCCGTGGACGCTGTCGAAGTTGTAGAGGTGCGACAGCGTCTTCGCGTCGGTGAGATCGTTGACCGCGACGAGCTCGAGGTCCTTCACGCCGCGCTCCGCCATCGCGCGGACGATGCAGCGACCGATGCGACCGAAGCCGTTGATGGCGATCTTCGTGGCCATGGAAGAGGTGCTCCTGGGAGGGAGGGGAGGAGGGGGAGGGGGGATGGGAAAGGGGTGCGGGAAGGTAGTCGGGGCAGGGGGAGGGGGCAAGGCGGGGGGGAGGAGAGGACGAACACGGGAACAGGGAATGGGAACGTGGAATGGGCGCGGGCGCGAGCGTGGGCGTGGGCGCGGGCGGCGTTCGGTCTCAATCGAGAGGCAGGCGGTCTCGTCGGGGCAGCCCCACCCCGGTTGTCCCGGCCCTCTTGACCTGTCGCAAGGCCGGGGCAGCCGCTCGGGCATCTGGGCGGGGTGCTGCTACGTGTGGGGGATGGACCGAGGGTTGTCGACGAGGTGGACGGTGCTCGCGATGACGTCGCTGCTCGCGGCTGCTGCGGCTGGCTGCTCGAGCTCCAGCGGGGCGCACGCCACGGGCAATGACGGCGGCACGGGGGAGGATGCTGCGGCCGGCGAGGGAGCGGACTCCGGAGTGGACGGCGGGGAGTGCACGGTGGGGGCCGACGGCGGGTGCGTCGTCCCGCCGGACGCGTTCGTCTCGGCGACGCTTTGCAACGATCCCGCGTTCGTCCTCGGGCACGCGACGACCATGCGCCCGAGCACCGTCGCGGACGGGCACGCGGGCGACCAGGTCGCCTGCACCGTGCATCCGGACGGGGCCGGGTTCGATCTGTCGCTCGCGGCCTCGGGGAGCGGCGGCGCGTTGACGGTGACCTCGACGTCGCCCGTCGTCGCCGGTGGTGGAGGGGGCGACGACGCGCTCACGGTCGTCTGGCAGTCATCCCAGACCGCGCCGGCGACGGCCACGAACTGCACGCTGACCTTCACGTACGAGGGCAATCCGGTGCCCGACTCGCCCGCCATCGCGGCGGGCCGCATCTGGGGACACGTCTCGTGCCCCCAGGTCCCGCTCGTCGCCACGGGCGGCGTGGCTCCCTCGTGCGACGGCGAGGCGGACGTCCTCTTCGAGGAGTGCGGCGAGTAACGCGGGCGCGGGCGCGGGTGGCGTTCGGTCTCAATCGGGATCGCGGCGGTCGCAAGCCGGGGAGTCGAACCCCGCGGGCCTCATCGGCACCCTTTCGGATCCCGGAGCCGCCGGGCGCACCTGCGATGGGGGAAGCAAGAGCAGAAGACCAGGCAGACGAAGCAGACCAAGCAGACGAGGCAGACCAAGCAGACGAGGCAGACGAAGCAGACCAGGCCGACTAGGCAGACTTGGCGCGGGCCATCCGGTCGGCCATCCGCGCGCTGGCGGCCGCGAAGCGCGAGACACGGGCGAAGGCCTCGACGACGTCACGCTTCGAGAGCGGCGCGATCGCGCAGTCCTCGTCGGCGTCCTCGTCGACGTAGCGCCCCTGGCTGCCGACGTTCGCGTCCCTGGCGGGCTCTATCCGTTCCATGGCCTCCCTATGGTGCAGGCCGCGCGCCAACTCGCGAGGGCCTCGAGCGCCAGGTCCTACGCCTCCGGGGAAGGGAGAGCCCGCCTGCATCCATGCGGTATCGCGTGGAGCGCAGCCATGGCGGCTCGTTCCGGCCGCCCGGCAGAGCGTGCGCCTCACGCCTGGGATGCCACACCTGGGGCCTTCCCGGCGCGGTGCCGGCCTCCGGGAGGGCGTCCTCGGGCGCCGGCTCGTCGAGGCGAAGCGGTGGCCTCGCGCAGAGGGGTGTCGGCCGGGCGAGCCAAGGCCTCGGCTCCGCGAGCCGGGGTGCTGCCCGGCGAGATGAGGCGGTGGCTCGGGGAGCCGAGGTGTCGGCCCGTCAGTGCAGGAAGGACGGCTCGCAGGAGTACTGGTGGCATGCGCTGGGCTGCGCGACCCACGACGCGAGATCGTACCCGGCCGGGCACTCCGGCACGTACAGCGGGCAGACGCCCGGCGTGACGCAGCCGGCGAAGTCGTAGCAGAGGTTCTCGTCGCGCGAGAACGAGGGGACCTCGCCCCCGGGGCACACGTTGCCCGAGACGACGCACGGCCCGCCGACGTACGGCAGGGCGACGTAGACCTGCTGCGCGGTGAGCGTCTTGGTCGCCTGCGTCACGTGGCCCGCGACGACCGCTCCCTTGTTCGCGACCTCGTTCTCGAGCCATGAAGCCGAGACGAAGGGCGCGGTCGCGGCCGAGACGTCGATGCCGTCGAGGGTGCGGGTGACCTTCTCGTTGAGCGCGTGGCCGACCGACGCGCTCACCTCGTAGAACGTGGCGCTGGCCTCGTGCGTGATGCCGGGCATCCCGCGGTAGGCGCCCGTGACGTAGAGGGTGCTCGTCGCGACGGTGCCCTCGAGGAGCACCTCGCCGGTGGGGGCCGAGGTCACGACGGCGACGGTGGACGCGTCGAAGCCGGAGCGCGAGAAGTCGAGCGCGGCGACGTGGGACGCGCCGGCCGAGGAGTTGGCGGGCGTGACGTCGTAGCCGCCCTTGGTGGACGCGGCGATCGTGACGAAGGAGGGGGCCTTGGCGGCGTAGGGCGCGAAGGTCGCGTTGAGGCCTTCGGACGTCCGGGAGCTGTCCTCGGGAGCGGCGCCCGAGCACGCGACGAGGATCGTGGAGAAGAGCGCCAGGGCAACGCCCGGCGAGAACGTGACGCGCATGATTGGATTCCCCTCGAGAAGGGCCCCCGCACCGTGGCGGGGGCGTTCGCTGAGGGCGCGTCTTTAGGCTCCCGGTGGAAATGTACGTCCCCATTCGACGGCGCTGGCTGGACGCATACCGTGTGTCTGTACGATTCCAGTAACGATCGACACATGTCCCACCTTCACCGTGCTGGCCCCCCTGCGCGGAGCGGCGGTTCGGGCGCCCAGCGCCTCTTCGGGTGGCCGAGCGCCTGTTCGGGTGAGAGAGGCGCGGTCGTGTACCTGGACGGGCCGCGTGGCCCGGCCTACCGACCGAGGATGCCGATCGAGTTCGCCTACGACTACGCGAGCCCCTGGTCGTTCCTCGCGTCGTCCGCCATCGCCGAGCGATTCGCCGGCCTGCCGGTCACGTACGTCCCCGTGTACCTGCGGGGCTTCGACGCGTTCCGCGACGGCGTGCCGTACTCGCCGGCGAAGCTCGCGTACCTGCTCCAGGACGCCAAACGCGTGGCCGACCAGCTCGGGGTGACCCTCACCCCGCCGTCCACGTTTCCCATCAACGGCGTCCACGCGCTCCGCGGAGCGCTCGTGGCGCAGCGCGAGGGCGCGTTCGACGCGTACCACCGGGCGATGTTCGCGGCCGCGTGGCAGGAGGACCGGGTCATCGGCGATCGCGAGGTGGTCAAGGCCGTCGCGCGCGAGGCGGGCGCGCCGGCCGTGGCGGACGCGCTCGACGACCCGTCCGTGAAGGAGGCGCTTCGCGCGAGCACGGATGCGGTCGTGAAGCGCGGGGCGTTCGGCGTGCCGACCTTCCTCGTCGGGGATCGGATCTTCTGGGGGCAGGACCGCATGCTCGACGCGGCGCGGTTCGCGCGCGGCGAGAAGGACGACGGCGCACCGCGGACGCGCGAGGAGGCCTGGGCGTTCGCGCGCCGGTGGGCCGGGGCGTGGTCGCGGCTCGACGTCGAGGCCGTGCTGGCGCACTTCGCCGACGACGTCGTCTTCGTGAGCCCCCTCGCGAAGCAGCTGACGGGCAAGGCGCGCGTCGAGGGAAAGGACGCGCTGCGTGCCTACTGGACGTCGGCGGTGAAGCCGACGCGGTCGATGCGCTTCGACGTCGTGGACGTGGCGTGGTCGCCCGAAGAGCGGCTGCTCGTCGTCGTCTACGATCGGACGAAGGACGGCGCGACCGCGCACTGCACCGAGCACCTGCGGTTCGGCGACCGCGGGCAGGTCGTGGAGGGCAAGGCGTTCTACGGCGCGTGACCGGCACGCGTGCGGTCGGCCTTGCCAGCGGGACCTCGGGGGCACGACCATGCAGGGATGCGCATTCTCCGGACGCCCATCGTCCTCGCAGCCGTCGTGGCACCCCTGGGCCTCGCCGCCTGCTTCGGGGACGACTCGGGCGCGACGCACGACGGGGGCGGCATCTCGTTCGACTCGGGGACGGGCCACTTCGACGCGACGACGCCCGACTCGGGTGGTCCGGCGGACGCGGGGCACGACGTGACGACCGAGGCGGCTCCGGACGCACCGCCGGACGTGGCATCGGAGCCGCCGGTGGAGGCGGCGGTCGACGCCCCGTTCGACGCACCGGAGGACGTAGTGCCCGAGGCCGCCGCCGACGCTCCGGGCGAGGCCGCCTCCGTGGAGGCGAGCGTGGACGCGGCGGTCACGTATCCCAGCGTCGTGATGGCGGACCTGCCGCTCTCGTACTGGCGCTTCGGCGAGGCGAGCGGCACGGTCGCGGTCGACCAGATGGGCGCGACGAACGGCACGTACGTCGGGGGCGTCACGCTCGGTGCGCCGGGCGCCATCGCGGGCGACGGGGACACGGCGGCCACGTTCGACGGCGCGACCGCGTACGTCGACATGGGGACGGGCTTCGCCTTCGGAGGAACGGCGCCGATGAGCTACGAGGCGTGGGTGAATCCCAACGAGGGGGACGCGGCGGCGCGGCGGTTCATGTCCAAGGAGACCGACGACGCGAACGGGCGCGAGGGCTTCCTCATGGCGTACGTGGCGGCCGCGAGCCCCGATGGCGGTTCGGGCATGGGCGTCCTCAGCTGGGAGCGGTGGGGATCGGGCGGCACGGACTCCACGGGGACGTTCGTCACCGTCGGCGTCTACCAGCACGTCGTCGTCACGTACGACGGCGCGACGATGTCCGCGTACCTGAACGGCGCCCTCGTGGGCTCCGCGCCCAGCACCCGCGTCATCGAGTCGCTCACCGACGCCTTCCGCGTGGCGACCTACAGCGACTTCCTCTCGGCGTCCGACTGCTTCGGCGGAACGATCGACGAGGTGGCCATCTACGACCACGCCCTCACGCCCGCCCGCATAGCGCTGCATTACCAGGTGGGCACCGGCCAGTAGGCGCCCCACGCTCAGCGCCCGCGCCCACGCCCGCGCCCACGCCCGCGCCCGCGCCCGCGCCCCCGCTCGCGCTCGCGCTCGCGCTCGCGCCCACCTCCCTCTCTACCTCCCCCGGAACCCCGCCGGCGTCGTTCCCGTCCACCTTCGGAACGCGCGCGTGAAGTTCGCGACGTCGGAGTACCCGAGGCGATCGGCGATCTCGGCGATGCCGAGGCGGCGGTCGTCGAGGAGGAGCAGAGCGCGCTGCCGCCGGGTGGCGTCGAGGATCTCGGTGAACGACGTGCCCTGCTCGGCGAGACGCCGCTTGAGGGTGCGCGTCGACGCCCCGAGCGCGCGCGCCACGGACGCGAGGGACCCGAAGGCCACGCCGTCCTCGCTCGTCGCGAGCGCCGAGCGCACGCGCCCGACGATGCCTCCGGTCTCGGCGAGGGCGGCGAGCTCGCGGTCGCACTGGGCCCGGGCGAGCTTCATCGCAGCCGGGTCGGCGTTGACGAGCGGGAGGTCGAGGATGGATGCGTCGAAGACGAGGCGGTGCGCGGGCTGGCCGAAGCGCATGACGCCGCGATCGCCGCGGAGGCCGAGGACGGCCGACGCGTAGGGTGGCTCGGGGAAGGCGCACTCGGCGACGCCCGTGAGGCTCTTTCCCGTGACGTCGTCGGCGATGCGCGCGATGCCGACGAGGAGCGCGATGACCGCGAACTCGCGCATTGGCCCGGCCGGAAGGCGCTCCTCGAGGACGAGGGACGCGATGGAGCCCTCGACGTGCGTCGCGAGCGAGAACGCCGACGTGCGCGTGAGGCTGAAGCGCTCGGCGAGCGCCAGGGCCTCGCGCACGGTGCCCGCGGCCATCGCGGCGAACCCGAGGAAGCCGTGCCACGAGAGGCGCATGTGCATGCCCATCGAGAAGGCGAGGGCGGGCTGGCTCGTGAGGAGCTGGGCGCGCTCGACGAGGGCGGCGCACCGGTCGAGGGGGAGGCGCGTCGCAGGGTCCTCGAGGGCGGCCATCGCGATGCCCGTGCCCTCGAGCAGCGCCGCGGGCGTCACACCCCACCGGCCGCAGTGGACGACGAGCTCGTAGAGGTAGGCGCCGGGGAGCTCGGCAGGGACGACGGCGAGGTTGGCCCCGGATGACAAGACGACGGCACAACCTAACCTGGCCCGCCGGACGCGACCAACGCACAGTCCTCGGGCCATGATCGTCAAGCGACGCGTCGAGTTCGCGTTCGATCCGCAGGTCGTCCCTCGCGACTGGTACCGCGGCGATCCTCACCTCACGACGTTCTGGAACGCGCTCTCGCTGCTCTTCCCCGAGGGCGAGCGCTTCTTCGTCGAGTCGGTCCGCCGCTTCCGCGACCGGATCGACGACCCCGCGCAGCGGGCGGCGATCGACGCGTTCATCGCCCAGGAGGCGATGCACGGGAAGGGACACCGCGCGTTCAACGACCTGGTGCGGGCGCGCGGTACGGGCGCAGCCGACCGGGCGGAGAAGGGCCTGCGGCGGCTGCTGTGGCTCGCGCGGAGGACGCTCTCGCCGCGCGGCCAGCTGGGCGTCACGTGCGCCCTCGAGCACTTCACGGCAATCCTCGCCGAGCAGCTGCTCACCAGCGCGGAGCACCGCGACGCGGGCCACGAGAGCGTGCGGCCCCTCTGGGTGTGGCACGCCCTCGAGGAGAGCGAGCACAAGGCCGTCGCCTTCGACGTGTACCGCGCCGTCGGCGGAGGGTACGCGCGCCGCGTCGCCGTGATGCTCCTCACGTCCGCCTTCTTCTTCGGCGAGACCCTCCACGTGCACGCGCGCTTCCTCGCCGCGGAGGGAGAGCTCGGGAACGTCCGCGGCTGGATGCGTGCCCTCGCGTACTTCTGGGTACGCCCGGGCCTCTTCCGCGCGCTCGTGCCGGCCTACCTCGACTACTTCCGGCCCGGGTTCCACCCCGACGACCGCGACACGTCCGCGTTGCTCGACACGTGGCGGGAGCGCCTGTTCGGAGAAAACGGAGAGCTCAGGTCGCAGCTTCGTGTTGCCGCTGCAGCCTGAGCTCTCGCCCCTCCCCGCCGGCCCTCGCGAGAGGGCGACGGCTCACGGTACGTAGCGACGGACGTACGGGGGTCGCATCAGCGCGTGCGCGATGGCGGCGAGGATGATCGCGCCGATGATCGACCACACGATGGGGAAGGGGTGGCCGCCGATGTCGACCATGATGAGCTCCGGGAGGTGCGCGAGGCGCGCGATCCACGTGCCCAGGAAGGCACCCAGGAAGCCGAGCAGCACGGAGACGATGAAGCCGCCTCCGGTGCCGCCCGCCACGGCGCGCGCAATGGCGCCACAGATGCCGGCGATGACGAGATAGATGACGAGCTCCAGAAGGGTCATGCCCACACGGTGAGCAAGCCGGGTGCCGTCCGGACCGGCTGAGCCGCATGTTTCAGACGGCGCGACAGCCGCGCTTCTGGAAGGCGGCTCTAGCTGGTCGCGGGCTTCGGCGGGCCGCCGAAGATGCTCGCTACGCGGCGCTTCTCCTTGCTGGCCTTGTCCTTGTCCGCGTAGGTCGGGATGATGACCTTGTCGCGGCGAGGCAGATCGCGCCCCTCGAGCACCGCGGCGATCTCCTCCGCGTCGAGCGTCTCGCGCTCGATGAGGCAGTCGGCCAGGCTCTGGAGCTTGTCCCGGTCGCGCGTCAGGAGCTCCTTCACGCGGATGTACTGCCGCTGGACGATGCCGCGCACCTCCTGGTCGATCTCCTGGGCGGTCTGCTCGGAGTAGTCCTGGCTGCGCTGGCCGTAGTCGCGGCCGAGGAAGATCGACTCTTCCTTCTTGCCGTAGGCCAGCGGCCCGAGCTTCTCGCTCATGCCCCACTCGCAGACCATCTTGTGGGCGATCTCGGTCGCCTTCTCGATGTCGTTGCCGGCGCCGGTCGTCATCTGGCCGAAGACGATCTCCTCGGCGATGCGGCCGCCGAGGGCGACGGCGATGTTGCTCTCCGCCTGCGCCTTCGACAGGTTGTGGCGGTCGTCCTTCGGCAGGTACCAGGTGACGCCGAGCGCGGGCCCGCGCGGGATGATGCTCACCTTGTGGACCGGGTCCTGGTGGGTGATGAGGACGCTGATGAGCGTGTGCCCCGCCTCGTGCACCGCGGTCGTGCGCTTCTCTTCGTCGGAGATGACCATCGAGCGGCGCTCGGTGCCCATGTAGACCTTGTCCTTCGCGAGCTCGAAGTCGGCCATGTTCAGCGCGTCCTTGTCCTGGCGCGCGGCGAGCAGGGCGGCCTCGTTCACGAGGTTCTCGAGATCGGCCCCGGAGAAGCCGGGCGTCCCGCGGGCGAGGATCTCGAGGTCGACGTCGGGCGAGAGCGGCGTGCGCTTCGCGTGGACGCGGAGGATCTCCTCGCGACCGCGCACGTCGGGGCGGGGGACGGTGATGCGGCGGTCGAAGCGGCCGGGGCGCAGGATGGCCGGATCGAGGACGTCGGGCCGGTTCGTCGCGGCGATGATGATGACGCCGTCGTTCGACTCGAAGCCGTCCATCTCGACGAGGAGCTGGTTGAGCGTCTGCTCGCGCTCGTCGTGGCCGCCGCCGAGGCCCGCGCCGCGGTGCCGCCCGACGGCGTCGATCTCGTCGATGAAGATGATGCAGGGCGCGTGCTTCTTGCCCTGCTCGAAGAGGTCACGCACGCGGCTCGCGCCGACGCCGACGAACATCTCGACGAAGTCGGAGCCGCTGATGCTGAAGAAGGGGACGCCGGCCTCGCCCGCGATGGCGCGCGCGAGGAGCGTCTTGCCGGTCCCCGGGGGACCGATGAGGAGCACGCCCTTGGGGATGCGCCCGCCGAGCCGCTGGAACTTCTTCGGGTCCTTGAGGAAGGCGATGATCTCCTCGACCTCGTCCTTGGCCTCGTCGATGCCGGCGACGTCCGCGAACGTCACCTTGTTCTGCGAGTCGCTCAGCATGCGGGCCTTGGCCTTGCCGAAGCTCATGGCCTTGCCGCCGCCGGCCTGCAGCTGCCGCATGAAGAGGAAGAACATGATGCCGATGAAGAGCATCGGCAGGAGAGTCACGAGCGTCGACGACCAGAAGGGCGTCGAGTCCTCCTTCTCGAAGAAGAGCTGGAGCTTGTCGTTCGGCGTGTGCCCGGTGCACGTGTTGGTGGTCGCGCAGTTGGCCGGATCCTTCTTCTGAAGGTCGTCGACCAGGGCCTGATCGGCCATGGGGCCGAGCGTCTCCTTGGTGACGTTCTTGCCGTTCTCGATCTGCGTGAACGTGAACTCGTGGTCCTTGATGTGGACGTCCGTCACCTGGCCCGAATGAACCCAGGACACGAACTGGCTGAAGCTGACCTGCTGTTTCCTCTCGCCGGGCTGGAGAACCTGCCAGATCGCGAGGAACATCACGATGAGGAGAACCCAGAGCAGCAGCGTCTTGTGCGATTGCTTCACGTCGACTCCTTGGGCGGGAAGGGCGACCTTCCCCACGCAACCAATCTACTACCTACGATGCGTACCATCGAGGTGGGGTGGCATCCAGCGCCACCGATGGCGAAATTGTGCTGAAAGATCGCCGCGAACGGTCCCGGTCGTGGGCTCGGTCCTGGGTCCGGTCGTGGGCCGGGCACGGGCCGTCCGTGGCCCGCGAGCGCCCGGTCAGCCTGGCGAGCAGTCTCTCGCGGTCCTGGCGTCGTCGGCGAGCGCGCACAGATGTTCGATGATCCGCGGGCTCAGGCGTTCGAGCGCGGGAACGATCTCCTGCCTCACACGCGTGCGCAGGAAGCGGGGATCGAGGTTGGACGGGTCGTTCGCGTGGGGGAGCCGATGGCGGGCGACGTGGGCGCCGATGTCGGACCGGCGAGCCCGGTAGAAGGGGCGAATGCGATCGCCGTCGTGAGGCGGGAGGACGCCCAGGCCCGCCGGACGGGTGCCGCGAAGGATGCGCAGGAGGACGGTCTCGGCGCGGTCGTCGGCGTGGTGGCCGGTGGCGATGCGGGCGGCTCCGACGTTCGATGCCGCAGCGCGCAATGCCTCCCAGCGGGCGGCCCGGGCGCGTGCCTGGAGGTTGCCGCCCGCGCCGACGCCGACGGCGGTGCGCGCGAACGGTACGTCGAGGCGGTCCGCGAGATCGGCGGCGCCATCGAGCTCCGCGGCGGCCCCCGGCCGGAGGCCGTGGTCGACGCCGTGGGCGAAGAGGCCGAACGCCGACCGCGCTCGCAGGAGGGCGAGCACGTGGAGCAGGGCCATCGAGTCGGGGCCGCCGCTGACGGCGACGAGGACGCGGGCGCCGCGCGGGACCATGGAGGGGTGATCACGCAGGGCCGCGCGAGCGAGGGTGATGAGGGTCGGCGGGTGGGTGCGTGCCATGGTGGGAGTCACGCGAGCTCGAAGGACTTGCAGAGCTCGAGGAGGGCGCCCTCGAGGGCGTCGCGCCGGGGGGCGCTCGGGTACCCGAGCGAGCACCGCGAGGAGGCCGCATCGAAGTGGACGCAATCGTCGCAGGCAAAGCGGAAGGCGTATCGCCGGGCCTCGTCGCGAAGGCGGTCGTCCACGCGGGTCTTCATGCGCGGCGACCGGTGACGCGGTCGAGCACGACGACCGCCTCGACGTGGCTCGTCTCAGGGAACATCTCGAACGCCGCGACGGAGCGAGGGACGTAGGCGGACGCGAGGATGGCGAGGTCGCGGGCGAGGGTCTGCGTGTCGCAGCTCACGTAGACGACCCGCGCGACGCGCGACGACGCGAGCCGCGTGCACACCTCGCGGGCGCCCGTCCGAGGCGGATCGAGCACCACGAGGCGCGTCGTGCTGGGCCAGACGTACGTGGCCGCGTCGGCCTCGATCACGCGCGCCTCGAGTGACCGGGCGGCGAGATTCGCCCGCGCCGCCTCGCACGCCTCCCGGTTCGACTCGACGAGCACGAGGTCGCGCGCGCCGCGCGCCAGAAGGACGCTCAGGTTTCCCGCGCCCGCGTAGAGCTCCACCGCCTTCGTGGCGTGCAGGGGACCCGCCTCCCCGGCGACGTACTTCACGAGCCTCGCGTTCATGTGCGCGCTCGCCTGGCCGAACCCTCCGGGAGCGAGGCGGAGCGGCGCTCCGTCCCCCGCCGGGGTCCACGGCGTGGGGTCGCCCACCACGGCAGGCCGCGACGCCTCGCCGACCCAGAGGCGTGCCCCGGCGAGCGCTCCCGACCCGACCGCCTTCTCGAGCCGACCAAAACACGCGGGGGCGACGTCGCCGGTCCAGCGGACTTCGAGGACGGGTCGCCCTCCGACGCCGAGGGCGATCTGCACGTCTCCCCGGCCGCGGCTCGACGTGAAGAGCGACGCGAGCTCGCGCCGCGCGCCCTCGATCGCGGGCTGGAGGATGCAGCAGACGTCCACGCTGACGGGATCGTGCGTCCCCGCCTCGTGCATCCCGACGTCTACCCGGCCCCGCTCGCAGCGTACGTGCACCCGTGCGCGCGAGCGGAGCGTGTCGGGATCGCGCTCGACGTGGACCGGAAGGTCGAGGTCGCGCCACGCGGCAGGGAGCGCGCCGCGGAGCAGGTCGGCGTGCGCGCCGGCCTGGGCGTCGTGCGCGAGGTGCATCCAGTCGCACCCGCCGCAGCGTGCGAACCACGCGCACGGGGGTTCGACGCGGCCCGGTCCGGACTGGATCAGCTCGACGACACGACCCCGGGCGGGACGCCGCGAGGGGTCGACCTCGGCGCGCACGACGTCCCCCGGCACGGTGAAGGGCACGAACAGCGCGCGCCGTTCGCCGCCCGCCTCGAAGTGCGCCACGCCGTCTCCCCCGGGGGCGAGGGACGCGATCGTCGCTTCGACGCGCAGCCGCTGCATGCGTGCACCATGGCACATCCCGAACGGCCGGATCAGGGCGAACAGGCGAAGAGCGCGTACCCTCCGATGGGATCGTCGGGCCCGAGATCGGTCGCGGTGAGCCATGCCACGAGCACGCGCGAGTCGCTCGCCGCCAGCGCGATTCGACCGTCCCGGACCGTCTCCTGCGAGGGGATGCGCGCATCGTCCGCGAGCAGGACGGTCGCGAGCGGCACGGGCGAGGTCGAGGCGTGATCGTAGACGACGACCGAGAGCGCGCCCGGCTGCTCGACCGCGAAGAAGAGCCGATCGCCCGCGGCGGCGACGTCCGCTCCGGCGATCCCGCCTTGCCCCGGAGGCGTGAACGAGGTGCTCGGTGCCGCGCTCGTGGCGCCGACGTCGACCGTCTCGAACGAGAGGGACGTCGCCCCGGTGTTCCCCGCCAGCAGGAAGGCCCGCGAGCCCTGCGCGGCCACCGCGCCGAAGGTCCCGGGCATCGTGAAGGGGGCGCCGCCGTCGACGGAGGCCGTGCCGAGCTGGAGCTCGAGCTTCGTCCCCGTGCCCGCAAGGAGCGCGACGGTCTGGTCGGTCGCGGCGACCTGAGCGAGGGTCTGGGGTGGAGCGCCGCCGAACCGTGCCGCAGCCCCCGTGGTCTGGAGGCCTCCGAGCCCGACGAGGTTCGCCGACCCCTGGTCCAGGTAGGCGACGTAGCCCGTCGTGGCGCCCGACAAGGCGACCGCGTGGTCGTTCGAGAGCAGCGCCGCCCCGGCGAGGGAGTCGAACCCGGACGTGAGGACCGTGGCGCTCGCGTCGACCGCGAAGACGTCGAACCCCGCGCCGCTGCCACCCGCGCACGCGGGGCGCGCGGAGACGACGACGCCGGAGCCGCCCGCGTACGCCGCGCCCACGGCGTCGCTCTCGTCGGAGCCGGTGCACTGCCCGGGGAGCTGGGTCGGCGCGGGGATGGTGATCGAACCGCCCTCGTCGACGACGGCCACGGTGAGCTGCGCCGCGCCCGCGTTGGGATCGTACTCGCGGTACGCGACGAGGAAGCCGGCCTCGGTCACGACGACGGCCGGCGTGCTGGCGGTATCGCTGCCCGAGAGCTCGAGCGGGAGGCCGAGCGGGCCCGCGCCGACCAGCTGCATCGAGCAGCCAGCGCCCAGCGTCGGGTCGTTGGGGTCGCTCGTGGGTACGCACCGCCCGTCCGCGCACGTCTCGCCGCTCGTGCAAGCGCCCGCGGAGGCGCTCGTCGCTCCCAGGCTGATCGACACGTCGCGCGCCTCGGTCACGTCCGCCTGCGTGCAGCCGGTCGCGACGACGCTGCAGTCCGCCGCGCGCGCCGCCGCAGCGAACGCGTACTCCGCCTTCTTCAGCGCTCCGATGACCGGCGGCGAGTCGTCTCCCTTCTGGAACGCGACCTCTGCCACCGCGCCGCTCGCGGGGATGCCCCCCCCGAGCTGGTCCTGCGACGGGCAGGCGCCCTCGTAGACGCCGATCTGCATCCACTGCGCCTGGTCGGCGACCGACGTGGGCAGGACGACCTCGAACGAGACCGTGGGGTTCCGCTCGCACGTGGCGCCGAGCGAAAGGCACCCCGCGACGACGAGCGCCAGCCCGCCCCGGCGTTTCAGGGATGGTTCTCGCGGACGGTCGCTGTCTGATCCGCCAGGACGATGGTGCTCACGACCTTGGACGCGTCGCTCCACACGAGCTTCAGCCTGTGCGAGCCGATCGAGGCGTTCCGCCGGATGATCGGCGAGGGGCCGAGCGCGCTGCCGTTGTCGAGGATCTGATCGCATCCGGGGAAGCAGATGACCTTGAGGGTGCCGCTCCCGGCGCCTGCTGTCGACTGGGGGATGGCCGCGACCGGCATGGAGTGGGACGCCGAGGGCCCGTGGGTCGGCGCGGCCATCGGCAGCGACGCGACGTTCGTCGTCGGAATGGGGGCCGCAGGCGGTGAAGGAGGCGCCGGAGCGGTGGGCGCCGGCGGTGGGGTCACGGCGTCGAGCGTCGGCGCGCGAGACGGTGCCGGGGTTGCGGCCGCCGCAGCCGCGATCGCGGTCGCGAACGCATCCCGCGCGGAGCCGAACGGACCGGCCGCGGCGACCGCCGGCGGGGGCACGTCCGGCCTCGGCGCCGACGCGGAGGAGGCCGAGGAGGCGGAGGAGGACGGCGCGCGTGCGGTGGGCGAGGAGCGGGTGGCGAGGGAGAGGATGGCGACGACGAACCCGAACGCCATGAGCCCGATGAACGCGGACCCCACCGCCACGGCCCACACCGGGATGCGCTTCCGGAGGGCCTGCGCGGTGATCGTGCGCTGCTCGCTTCGCGCCGGCGGAGCGAACAGGCGCTGGACGTCGGCCGGGCCGTGCGCAGCTGCGCCGTATGCGGCGGGGTGGCTGGGGGGAGGCGCGTATTCGTTGGAGAGGCTCGGACGCAAGAGTGGCTGCGGAAAGACGAGGTGCGACTCGGCGACCGCGGTGCTCGCGAGATTGTACGGCGAAGGAGCCGCATGGGCGTGGACCGGCTGTGGGAGCACGACCGCGGGCATCGGGGGTTGGGTCGGTAGCCGCGGCGGCACGGCCGAAGGCCCGAACGCAACGGCCATCGCGGCCGGAGAGGCAGCCTGCGTGAGCGTGACGCCGAGCGGCGGAGGAAGCCCGGCGGCCGGCGTGGGAGGCGCGCGACGGAGCTCCTCCATCAGCGGAATGGAGTCGCTCACGATCGTGTCGCCGACGTCGTCGAACTCGTCCTCCGGGGCGCTCCTCTCGTCGCGGTAGCTGTCGCTCCTGGCGCGCGGGCGCGCGAGGGTGGGAGGGTCCTCGCTGCGGACGGGATCGACGGGCCGCGCCAGGCTCGCGGGCCGCGGCACCGGGGCCGGCGCGGGCGGGCTCGCGACGACACCCTGGCCGAGGCGGAGCGTGTTCTTGTGCCCCGGCGGTCGCGCGGTGGGGGGGCCGGAGGGGGGACCTGCGGCGGCGGGCGCTCCCGCGGCCGGGCGCGGCACCCCGCGCGCGGTACTCGGCTGCGATGCCTGGACCTCGGAGTTGTAGGTGAGGATGGACCCGTCGTCGTTCTGCCACGGAGACGCGACGCCCTTGAGCTTGTCGATGTCGACGGTCTGCGTGACCTCGGCTGCCCATCGCAGGTGCGCCTCGCGCTTCTGGATGCGGTCGCCGAAGATCGAGACCATGTACGCCGCCACCTCGTCGCTCGCGATGAAGAGCCCGCGGCGCATGAGGAGCGACTGGAGCGCGCGGGAGAACTCGCGCGACGTGCGGTAGCGCTCGTTCTTCGTCTTCGCGAGCGCCTTCATCACGATCTTCTCGAGGTCGATCGGGTAGCCGCGGACGATCGTGCTCGGCCGGGGGACGTTGCACTCCTGGACCTTCGCGAGCGTGTCGAGATCGCTCTCCATCCGGAAGAGACGCTGGCCCGTCGTCAGCTCCCAGAGGACGACGCCGAGCGCGAAGACGTCGGTGCGCCGGTCGATGGGCTCACCCGCCACCTGCTCGGGAGACATGTACGCGAGCTTCCCCTTGAGGGTGCCGGCGCGCGTGTTGGCCATGCGCGAGCTGAACTTCGCGATGCCGAAGTCGACGACCTTGGTGTTCCCGTCGTACGTGACGAAGAGGTTGTGCGGCGTCACGTCCCGGTGGACCAGGCCGAGCTTCTCGCCGTTCTTGCCGAGGAGCTCGTGCGCCGCGTGCAGGCCCTCGGCGGCGTCGGCGATGACGCGGCAAGCGATCTCGGGCGGCATCGGTTGCCCGAGCTCCTCGGTGCGCCGCATCACCTCGCGCAGCGGCTCGCCGTGGAGGTACTCCATCGCGATCCAGTACGTGTCCTCGTGCTTGCCGAGCTCGAAGACGGTCGCGACGTTGGGGTGCGAGATGCGCGCAGCGACGCGCGCCTCGTCGAGGAACATGTTGACGAAGGACTCGTCCTCGACCAGGTGCGGGTGGATGCGCTTGATGGCCACCCACTTCTGGAAGCCCCCGGGCCCGTCCATGCGCGAGAGGTGCACGCTCGCCATCCCGCCGACGCCGATCTCGTCGACGACGCGGTAGCGTCCGAGGAAGTACGTCCCGCCGGAGAACGCGCCGCCCGCGCGGGCCTTGGCGTCCGGATCGCTGCCGCTGGTCGGTGCCAGGGGCTGCGAAGGGTACGGGGCGCGGGCTCGGTCTTGCGGCATGCGGGCGCCTAGTGCGAGAGCTCGACGCGGACCGCGGCGACGTTGACGTCTGCCGTGGGGCGCGTGCCGACGTAAAGCGCGACTCCGCCCGCCGCGAGGGCCGCCCCACCGATGACGTAGGGCCATGCCGTGTTCCAGAAACCACCTCCCGAGTGGTGCGACCCGCCCTCCGGGTGAGAACGCAGCGCCGCGAGACCGGCCGGCAAGGGTGCCGGCATCGCGGGCTGGACGTGGACGTGCTTCTCGAAGGAGACGAGCTCGTTGTCCGCGGCGTCCACGACCTCGACCCGGACGAGCAGCGATGCATCCGGGAGCGTCATCCGCACGGGGACGTCGAAGTGGACGCGCGAGTCCGGCGCCGCACCCTGCTCGAACGAGCGGCCCGCGAGCGCGTCGCGCACCTGCAGGTGGATCGAGTCGATGATGGACGCCCGGCTCGGCGCGAGCGCGACGTCCACCGCGAAGGACTCGCCCGACTTCACCTCGTCGGGCGTCTGCGCGCTCAGGGCGAGAGCGCCGACACGCCGCTGGTCCCTGCGTGCCCGCTCGGCGAGGGCCGTCGCCTTCTTCCCTGCCTCGGGCGGGATCGCGAAGGTCGGATCGAGAAGCGCAGCCCGGCGGAACGCGGTCAGCGAAGGCCCCTTCTTGCCGACGATGGCGTAGGCCGATCCCATGCGCACGTACGCGTCGAGCACGTCGGCACGATGCAACCCGCCGACGCTCAACGCGTTCTTGTAGAGGGCCGGCGCCAGATCGAAATCACCGCCGTCCCACGCGGACCGCGCGCGTTGCATGGCCTTCGCGGCGGGCGACGGGGCCGTGTCCGCGGAAAGTTGCGCATATACGGGAGCTGCCGACGTGGCGAGAGCCGCGAACACGACTCCGGTGCACACGACCGCCGCACGCGAAGACGAGAGACTTCGCACGTTACTGGTCAGGGTATCGGCCACGGTTGGGGCATGCAAGCAAGCCTGCTCGCAGCGTCATGTAGTTGTGGTGGTGACTCGAGGATCCACCCACCCGACGTCCGCCGACGTCAGCGCACGGGCGGAGGTCAGGGGAACGGCTGCGCGGGGATCCCGCGCTGGAAGTAGAACTTGAACGTGCCCTTGAGGTGGCCCTCGCAGCGCGGAGGGGGCCCCTGGCCGCCCGGGCAGATGTCGCGTGGGTCGGCCAGGTAAAACTCGAAGCTCCCCTGGCTGAGTCGCTGGCTCGCGTTCGACTCGACCGGGTTGTTGTCGAAGAGGTCGTCGAAGGTGATGGTGCTCGTTCCGATCGACCCGCTCCCCGGCGTGGGGGTGCTCGCTGCGTCGCCGCCATCGCCGCCGGCACCGCTCGCACCGCCGTCGAGCGTCGCGTCCGCGGCTCCCCCGGCGTCGAGCCCGGCCTCCGCCCCGAGGCCCGCGTCGCCACCGCTCGCGATCACGCCCCCGTCACTCTCCACGGGGGCCCCCGGGCAGTCGAGCGCGGGCTCGCCACCCTCGGGCCGGCGGCACTCGCCGTCCGTGTCGACGCCGGAGACCGCGGACATCGCGTAGAGGGCCTCGTCCTGCGTGCGGCACGTGGCGTCGAGGTAGAGCGTCGCGTGCACGATGCTCGGGTCGGGGATCGAGCTCACGGGGACGCCCGGGGGGACGACGTCCGGTGACAGCGACACGACGAGTGGCTGGTGGAGCAGGCTGGCGCGGGGCGTCCCGTCGGCTGCGGGATCGCCGCGGACGGCGCCCACGTCGTCGATGAGGATCGCGAGGCCGTCGCTGAAGGTCTCGTAGTCGCTCCCGTGCTGGATGCGGATGATCATCGTCCCGGTGCTCGATGCCGGGTACTGCGGCTTGTCCCCGGGGATGGCCGCGAAGAAGTCCGGGTGGAGGTCGAACTGGCCCGACCAGCAGTCCGGCACGTCGAGCGTCCCCGCGCAGGTGCCCGTCCCGGCCCCGAGCGAGCACCCCGGTGCGACGACGGCGGCCAGCGCCGCCGCGCATGCGATGCCGATGACCGCCCGCTCGCCCCGCACGCCTTCACCCTAGCGCGTTGCGCGCCGGGAGGTCACCTTCGGCGGCGCT
The DNA here is from genome assembly GCA_036490515.1 of Polyangiaceae bacterium. Lineage (GTDB taxonomy): Bacteria > Myxococcota_A > Polyangia > Polyangiales > Polyangiaceae > Palsa-1150. The sequence goes on along the minus strand of DASXDU010000039.1, from coordinate 20,338 downwards.
GCTCGCGATGCGGCCTCCCCCGATCACGCGGTCGGCGTCGTAGAGGACGGCCACCTGCCCCGGCGTGACGGCGCGCACCGGTCGATCGAACTCGACGGTCGCCCGGCCCGGCCCCCGGCCGGGGTCGCTCGTATGGACGAAAGCATCGTCCCCTTCGTGTCGATATCGCACCCGCACCCGCGCGCGCACCGGCAACGTGATGCCGTCCGCGAGGACGACGTCGGTCAACGACGCGCTTCGCGCGCGGAGGGCGTCGGCGCCCCCGACGTGCACGGTGGCGGTCACAGGATCGATGCGCGTCACGAACGCCGGGGTCCCCGTCGCGACGCCGAGGCCCCTACGCTGGCCGACGGTGAAGCGGTGGACGCCCGCGTGCGTGCCGACGGTGCGCCCCGCGCCGTCCACGATCCGGCCCGGGCGCGTCCGCCCGTCGGCGCGCGCGGCGACGAAGTCCGCGTAGGCGTGCGCCTCGCGGCCCACGAAGCAGAGCTCCTGGCTCTCTCCCTTCGTGGCGCCGGGCAGGCCCCGTGTGACGGCCTCGGTGCGCACCTCCGCCTTCGTCGATTCGCCGAGCGGGAAGACGAGCCGGTCGAGGAGGGCGCGCGGGGTTGCATAGAGGAAGTAGCTCTGGTCCTTGGACGCGTCGCGGCCCATCGCGAGGCGGGGGAGGTCTGCGTCGTCGCGGACGATGCGGGCGTAGTGTCCGGTCGCGACGCCCTTCGCGCCGAGGCGGTCGGCGAGCGCGAAGAGCTCCGCGAGCTTCACGCCCCGGTTGCAGTCGGAGCAGGGGCTCGGCGTCGAGCCCTCGAGGTACGCGTCGACGAACGGGCCGACGACGACGCGCGCGAAGAGCTCGCGCCGGTCGAACGTGTAGTGCGGGAAACCGAGGGCGTCAGCGACCCGCCGCGCGTCGTACTGGTCCTCGGGAGCGCAGCAGCGGCCGTGTCCGTCGCGGGAGTCCGAGGGATAGTCCCAGAGGTGGAGCGTGACCCCCACGACATCGTGTCCCGCGTCACGCAGGCGCGCTGCGGCCACGGAGGAATCGACGCCGCCGCTCATCGCGACGAGGATGCGCTCGCCCGCATGGTTCACGGTCGCGCGTCTACCATTTCCAGGCGCTGCGCGCTCGCCCGGGCCGTCTTCAGCGACGTTCGGCGCGCAGCAGGTCCGCGATGGACTCGATCGCGCGGGCGTGCAGCCGGCTCCCCCACGACTTGGAGAGCCCGATGCCGGCGGCGGCCTTCTCGAGCGTCTCCCCCTCGAAGTAGTGACGCTCGATGAGGGCGCGCTCCTGATCCGGGAGCTTCGCGACGACGCTGCGGACGAGCGCGAGCGTCTCGGCCTCCCCCAGCCGGTCCTCCGGGGTGATCGACTTGCCGTCGTCGCCCACCTCGTCACGCGGCGCGCCGACCATCGTCCCGAACGCGATGGCCGTCGCCATGCCCGCCAGGTACGAGCCCAGTCGATCGTCCGCGGCCTCGGGCGAGCTCGCGGGCTGCTTCTCGTCCTGCTCCTCGTACGTCGCGAGTACGTGATCGGCGGCCTCCACGCCGCGCATCTCCTGGTAGACCTTGCGCGGCAGGCTCGCCCACTGGCGGACGCCGTCGAGCATCGCGCCCTTGACGCGCATGTTCGCCCAGCGCCGGAAGGGTACGCCGTGGCGCTCGTCGAACGTGCGTGCAGCCTGGAGCAGCCCCTCGCGGCCGAAGGATCGGAGGTCGTCGAGCGTGACCGATCGGCCCGCGCGACCCAGGACCTGTCGCGCCGCGAGCTCGACGAGCGCGAGCTCGGCGTGGAAGCGCGCGAGGACCTCGGGGGGATCGTTCGTCGCCACGAAAATCGTGCCTCGTCACGACGATCGATTGCTCCGACAGGAGCTGTCAAGGTGCCGTTCGACTCTTCCGATCACGAGGCGAGGTTGGTAGCGTGCCGCGTCCCCATGGCCGGCGAGCGCGAACAAGACGACGACGATCGCGTTCGCGCCGCCTGGCGGAGCTGGCTGTCGGCGCTCGCGACGGACGCCGAGGCCGCGATGGCGGCGGCGCTCGCGTACGAGTCGCTCCCCGCCGAGGGCCGCGACGCCTGGCTCGACGCACTCGACTCGGACGCGCCGGGGCTCGGCGTTCCGCGCCTCGCTCTCTATGCGCCGCTCATGGCGGTCGAGACCGACACCGACCGCCGCGACCGGATGGAGGGCGTGCTCGCTGCGGACGTGGCCTGCGGCTCCGAGGCGCCGGACCCCACGGCGCTGCACGGCGTCGGGGGCGACGGTACGCATGCGTGCGTCATCATCGCACCGCTCTACCTCGAGTTCGTGCAGGTGCTCGCGTGCCGCTACACCCCGACGGGTGGCTTCGTGGCGGTGAAGCACGAGCCGCTCCGGCACGTGGGGGAGCTCGGCCGCATCGGCGACGTCGACGGCGTCCCGGTGGAGCCGGCGCCGCTGCGTGTCGTCGTGGAGGAGCTCGCGCACGCGATCCTCGCGGACAAGCGCGAGCACCGGACGACGCCCGTGGCGCTCACGTCCTTCGCGCATCTCTTCGCGCCCACGCTCGAGGACTCCGAGGACTCCGCGCCTCCCCGCTGACCCCGTGGTAAGACGCGTGGGCCATGGCCGACGAGCCGGAACGCCGGTGCGGGACGTGCGCCCGTTTCGTCCGCGTCGTCGAGACGATCGACGACACGGGCGAGGTGCGCAGGCATGGCGAGTGCTTGCTCGGCGTGTGGCCGTCGCCCCTCTACGACACGAGCACCTGCTCGCAGTGGGTTCGGCGCGGGGAGTTCAAGGCGAAGCCCCCGGAGCGGCCGTCGCGCACGCGGTCGCCGCGGGGTTTCGGTGGGGCGTGGCGCGGCCCGGGCGCGGGCGGCGGCGACGCGGTGAAGACGGAGCTGGTGCTCCCGGAGGATCTGCTCGACATGGATGCCGAAGAGTTCAGGAGGGTGCTGTCCGAAGTGATCCGCGACGAGCTCGGGACGGGCGAGGCCCAGATCGCGGGCAAGTGGGAGGGCGGAGAGGTCGTGCTCCGGCCGGGGAAGCCGGGCGTCCAGGAGAAGCGAATCCCGATCGACGCCCTCTTCCACAAGGTCGTGATGATCCGCGACAAGCTGCGGGTGCTCGAGCAGAAGATCAACGGCAACCCCAAGCTCGCCGTCGACGAGAAGCTCCAGCTGCAGCAGTACGTCACCGGGTGCTACGGCTCGCTGACGACGTTCAACGTGCTCTTCTCGAACCGTGACGACCAGTTCGTGGGCCAGAAGGGCGACGAGTAGGGTCGCCTTCGTGCTGCTGGCGGCGTGCGGCGGCGCGAGCGGCGCCGCGGCGCCGACCGAGCACCTCGGCGTGTCGACGGGGGAGATCCACGCTCCGGTCGACTTCTCGTTCGACTCCCTCGACGACCGCGCGGTGAGCTCCGAGGCGACCCGCGGCAAGCCCACGGTCATCGCCTTCGTCGACACGGGCAGCCTGCCGGCGCAGGCGCAGGCGGACTTCCTCGTCGCGATGGCGAAGCACGACGCCGACGCGGTCAACTACGCGGTCGTCGCGCTCGAACGGCGCGAGAACCGCGAGCTCGTCGAGCTCTACCGCAAGTCGCTGGGGATCCCGTTCCCCGTGGCGCTCGCCGACGACGCCACCATCGCGGGGGGCGGCCCCTTCGGCGACGTCACCGGCGTCCCCGTGACCGTCGTCCTCGATCGAGCCGGGCGCGTGGTCGCGCGCGTCGCGGGCCGCGTGGTGAAGTCGGCCGAGCTCCGCGAGGCGCTCAGGGGGATGTGAGCGTCGTCACCTGGTCGCGGAGGACGGGCTTCACGACCTTGCCGATCGCGTTGCGCGGGAGCTCCTTCAGGAGCAGGACCTGGCGCGGCACCTTGTACGGCGCGAGCCGCTCCTTCGCGAACCCGCGCAGGAGGTCCTCGGCGCACTCCGCGTCGCGTCCGGCGCGCGGGACCACGCACGCCACCACGCGCTCGCCCCACGTGTCGTCGGGGATCCCGACGACCGCGACCTCGGCGACGGCGGCGTGCTCGCGGAGCGCCTCCTCGATCTCGAGGGCGCTGAGCTTGTATCCGCCGCTCTTCAGGATGTCGACGCTCGTGCGCCCCAGGATGCGGACGTAGCCGTCCTCGTCGCGCGCGACCGTGTCGCCCGTCTTGAACCAGCGCGTGCCGCGCTCGACGACGAAGGACGTCTCCGTCGCCTCGGGCTTGGCGTGGTAGCCCGCGAAGACGCTCGGCCCCGCGATCCAGAGCTCGTCGTCGACGATGCGGGTGTCGACGGTCGGCAGCGGCAGCCCGACGGTCCCGGGTCGCCTGCCCGAGGGGGCGAAGGGGTTGGTCGTCCCCACGCCGATCTCGGTCATCCCGAAGCGCTCGAGGGGGTACGCGCCCGTCAGCGTCCGCCACCGATCGCCGACGCGGACGGGGAGCGCTGCGCTCCCGCTCGTCACCAGCCGCAGCGCGCGCGCGTGGGCGGTCCAGGCGTCGCGCTCCGCGGCCGTCGCGGCGTCGAGCGCGCCGAAGAGCTTCGCGTGGATGGTCGGCACGGCCATGAACACGGTCGCCCGCTCCATCGCGGCCCACGTCGCCCGTGCGTCGAAGCCGGGCAGGAACGTCGTCGCGGCGCCTGCGCCGATGGCGGAGAGGAGCGCGATGGCCAGGCCGTGCATGTGGTGGAGCGGCAGCACGTGGAGCAGGACGTCCTCGGCGCGCCAGCCCCACGCCGAGCGGAGGAGCTCTTGCTGCGTCGCGAGGTTCCCGTGCGTGATGACGGCGCCCTTCGGCTTGCCCGTCGTGCCGCTCGTGTAGAGCTGCAGCGCCGGATCGTCCGACGAAGCGAGCGGCGAAGGGGGCCCCGGCGGGCTCGCCGCGAGGTGGTCGACGAGGGCGACGCGACGGTCGGGCGCCAGGAACGCGACGCGTTCGGCGAGATCGGGGGACGTGACGATCGTCCGGACGCCCGCGTCGTCGCAGAAGTACCGCGTCTCCGGCGGCGGGTGCAGCGGGGAGAGGACGACGGCCGCGCCGCCCGCGCGCAGGACGCCGAAGAAGGCGGTGACGAACCGCGCGCCCGGCGAGACGAGCAGCGCCACGCGCTCGCCCTCGAGCGAGCGACGACCGGCGAGAAGGGCGGAGGCGACCCGCTCGGAGGTCTCCACCGCGTCGCTCCACGCCGTCGTCCCGGTGGGGTCCTCGAAGGCGGTCCGGGGATCGCCGGCGCGCGCGAACCAGGATGCGAGCAAAGCGGAGTCGGCGGCCATGCGCGGCAGTATGCTCGCACGGGTGAGCCGTTTCCGCCGCGCCAGCAAGGTGCCCGCCTGGCGAAAGCTCGCCATGGGCACGTGGGGATTGCCGTCGAGCCCGGCCGCCTACGGCATGCTCGACCTCGAGTGCGAGGCCGCGCTCGCCTGGTGCGCCCGCGTCCGCGACGAGACGGGCGAGAAGGTGACCCTCACGCACCTGGTCGGAAAGGCGGCGGCGATCGCCATCGCGTCAGCCCCCGAGACGAACGGCTTCCCCTCGTTCGGACGATTGATGCTCCGCGGGTCGGTGGACGTCTTCTTCCAGGTCGCCTTCTTCGACGCCGACGACAAGGCCGCGGACAAGAATGGCCGCGAGACGCGGCGCGACGCGAACCTCGCGGGAGCGAAGGTTTGCTCCGTGGATACGAAGAGCGTCGCCGACGTCGCGCGGGAGCTCCGCGAGCGGGCGCTCGCCATCCGGTCGCGCGGCAAGGACGCGACCGTGCGCGCCACCAGGATGATGGCCTCCATGCCGGGGCCCCTCCGCTCGGCGATGGCGCGCCTCGGAGCCTTCCTCTCGTTCGACCTCGGCTTGAACCTCGGCCGGCTCGGCATCCCGTTCGACCCGTTCGGGTCGTGCATGGTCACCAACGTCGGCGTCTTCGGCATCGAGGCTGCCTGGGCGCCGCTCATCCCCTACGCGCGGACGCCGATCTGCATCACCCTCGGCGCGATCCGGACGGCGCCCAGTGTCGTCGGCGACGCGGTCGTGCCGCGCAAGCGCGTCTCGATCGGCGTCGTGTTCGACCACCGCGTGCTCGACGGCTACCACGCTGGCGTGATGGCGAGGCGATTCCAGGAGATCTTCGCGGACCCCGAGCGCGTCCTCGGCGAGGCCGCGAGCCCCTGACGGCGCGGGTTCGCACGAACGCGGACGACGCCTGCGGGTCAGTGCACGTCGCCGAGCAGCAGCGTGAACGCGCCCACGAGCACCTCCTCGGGGGACGTACCGCCCTGGCGGGCCACGCCGCTGCGCTGGATCGCGAATCCGTGGTCGCCCGTGACGAGGAGCAGCGTGCGCGGGGTGCACGTCTCGGCGTGCCGCGCGATCGCTTCGGCCGCGGCCTCGGCAATCTCGGGCAGCTCTCGAAGCAGACCGCCGTGCGTCGCGAGGACGCGTGCCTGGACGACGTCGAGCTTGTGGATCTCGCGCGGCCCGACGCGCATGCGCCGCACGTACTCCGAGGTGCGTCCCCCCGGGGGCTCCGGATCGCCGTCCAGGGACGCGGGCGAACGCAGCGCCTCGATCCCGCGCGCGATGGTCTCGAGCTGGCGGAGGCTCGTCGTGGGCAGCGCGCTCCAGAGCAGGAGCTCGTCGGTGAGGGACGCGTGCTCCCCGAGCTTCTCGACGACGCGCTCCTCGACCATGCGGGCGACGTCCCAGCGCATGGCGTCGACGACGAGGACGCGCGTCGAGCGCGCCCCGTGCAGGCGGCCGATGCGCGCCGCGATGTCGTGGGCGTCGAGGACCATCCGCGGACGTTTCGTCGTCGACGCGAACGTCGGGAAGGAGTCCGTGTAGCCCTTCGAGAACGTCGCCGCGAACTCGTCCTGCGCCGCCCGCGCCCGCGGATCGTCGAGACCGGCGGCCACGGCGTTCGCGAGGGGCATGTAGCTCTCGGCGAAGAGTCTCTCGAGGACGGCCAGGGGCTGAGGACCACGCGCGGCGGTGAGCTGGAGGGTCCAGGCGCGCCAGGGGTCTTCCTTCGTGACGACGGCGGCGCCGGCGGTGTGGCGGGGAGAGGGGGGAGGGGAGGGGGCGAGCGCGGGCGCGAGCGTGAGCGTGAGCGCGGGCGTGAGCGCGGGCGAGGGCGCGGGCGAGGGCGCGGGCGTGAGCGCGGGCGCGGGCGCGAGCGTAGGCGCGAGGACGGGCGGGGGGACGAGGGCGAGGGGCGGGGGCGGGGGGGCCAGCAGGGAGGGCAGGGGGATGGGGTCGCCGTAGGCGCCGAGGGTCGTGTCGCGGGCGTCGAGGACGAGAACGAGCGGGCGCTCGCGCGCGGCGTGGATGAGAAAGCGGAGAGTCGCGCCGTCCTCGGGAGTGAGCGCCGAGAACGCGTTGGCCGCGGCGCGCAGCGGCCCCAGGACCAGGGCGAGCCCCCGGCAGCCGGCGCGGCGCGCTCGGAAGAGCTGGTCGCTCAACGTCGCGTCCGGATCGCTCCCCGACGCGATGCCGGGTGCGGCCGCGCCGCGGGCCGCGAGGGATTCTTCGATCGCGTCGTCGACCACCGCGCCGAGGCGGCCTCGCGCAGACGGCCCGATCCCTTCGAGCTCGGCCACGACCATCCCCGTTCGCTCGAGCCGCACGCTCGCGAGGTCGCGCTCGTCCTGCGTTGCGAAGCGGACCTCCCCGACCACAGGCTCGGCGTCGCCGAGCGCATGCGCCGAAGGTGCGTGGGAGGGAGTCGCCGGCTCGAGCGCTGCTTCTTCCATGGGACGCGCTCGATGTAGGCATGCGGCGAAGCGCGCGGCCCACTTTTCGGTGCGTTGACCGAGTGGGGCCGGGTGTTATGTTCGACGTGTTCCCTCTGCCAGGTTCGTGATTGTCGGCATCACATGGATCCCTTGCGAATTTGAACCAGGGGGGCCATGACCGCTCGGTGAGCATGCCGGGCCGCTCCGCGAGGGGCGGATAAACTCGGAAGCCTTAAGCGCGGTCAACGCTCCCCACCTAGCCGTTGGCTAGGGGTTCATGTCGACCGACACACGGCTCAGGTGGTACGGAACTACTTAATTATCGTCGCCTGGATCGTGCCCCCGAAAGCGTGACCGTCCCGGTCGCAGGTGGCACGATCCGCGGCGTGATCCCCCTTCGTGAGCGCCTCCTCGCGGTCATGGACCGCAAGCATCACTGGGCGTATCCGTCGCTCACACGGCCCGGGCTCGGCCGCGAGCAGCTCCTCGCCCACTTCCGGCACGAGTACCTCGTGTACGTCCGCGACTTCCCGGTGCTCCTCGCACGGGCGCTCGGCGTGACGCCTCCGCTGGACGACGTGCGTGCGTCGCTGGCGGCGAACCTCTACGAGGAGCAGACGGGCGGCCTCTCCGGCAGCGCCGCGCACCCGGCGCTGTTCCTGAAGATGATGGCCGGCCTGGGCTTTCCGGCGTCCGCGTTCGACGAGGCCGCGGCCCCGGTCCACCCCGCGGCGCGCGTCTACCGGGACTTCCTGCGCGAACGCTCGTGCGCGGCGCCCTGGCAGGCCGCCGTCGGGCTCCTCACGGTCTTCGTCGAGGGGAGCGTCCACGAGCGGGACGAGCTCGCGGGCTGCTACGCGCGCCGGGTCGGCGAGGATGCGGTTCGGGAGCACGCGCTCGTGAAGCACTACGGCTGCCCCCCGGAGGCGATGGACCTCACGCGCGCGCATGCCGCCGTCGAGGGAGGCCACCGCAGCGACGCGTGGTCGATGGTCCTCGCGAACGCGCCCGACGGAAGCGAGGCTGCGCGCGCCGTCGGAGACGCTTGCGAGCAGGCCCTCTCGCTCTGGCACGCGTACCGCGACGGGGTCGCGGGCTGCATGGGTCTTCATCGCAACGCCGCGTGAGCCGCCCGAAGTGGTGCAGCGAACGCCCCGCTGGGACCCAGCGGTTCGTCGCGCTAAGGACGTCCCCCGTGCACCGGCCGTGGAGCGCGCTCGTCGTCTTCCTCGTCGCTGCGTGCCACCCCGGCGCCAGCGGCTCCGCCGGCTCGTCGCCGTCGCCCTCGTCGACTCCCGCGGCGAACGACTCGGTCACCGCACCTTCCGTCCACGCGTCGCCGATCGCCTCCGCGGTCGTCGCGCCGCAGCCGCCTGCACCCACGAGCGAGACCTATCCGCCGTTCCGCAAGACGACGCTCTCCGTCGAGGACCTCACGAAGCTCGTCACGGCTGCGCCGGAGCTCGCGCGCGTCGGCACCGAGCTCGCGTTCTTCGACCCCGCCGACGGTTCCTACATCGCGCGCTCGACCGCGGACCACCAGGGCGTGTCCTTCACGAGCCAGCCGGTTCTCTGGAGCCCCGAGCCGGGACAGCAGGTCCTCGTCGTCGCGGCGCGAGGCAAGTCGGCGTCCTTCGTCGCCGCGTGGTGGGTCCTGCCGGACGGCGGACACCGGCTCGCATCGACGTTCGTCATGCTCGGAGAGATCGCGCCGGTCGCGCTCGCCTACCGGGCCACGGAGCGAACACTGTGGTGGACGACCTGCTGGCAGTGCCCGGGCGAGACGGGCCACGTCAGCGTGCGCGAGGACCATCACGTCGTCATCGTGCAGGACTGACCTTCCGCTCGGGAATCCCGCGAACGGATCGCGCGGCTCGTCGGGTGCGCCCTACACTCGAAGGGTGCAGGCGACACCGCCGTTGCTCCGCGCGGCGCCGCCGCGCCCATCGCGCGGCAGGCTCGCTCCTTGCTGCACGAGTCGCATGGCGAAGTGGGCGCTCGGATTCGTCTTGCTCGCGGCATGCTCGACGTCGAGCGCGGGAGCCGGCGGCGAGCGCGCCGACGCGGGGGCGGATGGTCCCTCGATGGGACTCGACGCGGGCGCGCGGAGCGATGCGAGCCTGCCCCCGGCCGACGGAGGCGCCGACGTGGCGAGCGATGCTCCCGTCGCCGACGGCGGTGGCGGCGCGTGCACGGCCGAGGCGGTCACCGGCTGCACCTGCTCGCAGGGAATCGGGACGCGCCGCTGCCTCGCGGACGGAAGCGCGTGGGGCGCCTGCACGTGCGCGACGTACGGCGCGCAGTTCGCCGTGTCGCCCCAGGGCGACGACGCCGCCGCGGGCACGCTCGCGGCGCCCTTCAAGACCCTCGAGCGCGCGCAGACGGCGGTCCGCGCGCTCGTCGCAGCCGGACCCTTGCCGGCGGGCGGCGTGGTCGTCTGGCTCCGCGGCGGCGTCTATCCACGTGCTGCGACGTTCGCGCTGACGAGCCTCGACTCGGGGCAAGCGAACGCTCCCGTCGTCTATCGCGGGTACCCCGGCGAGACTGCGCGCGTCGTCGGCGGCGTCTCCCTCGATCCGGCGACCTTCCAGACCGTGCCCTCGACGTCGCCCGTCTGGAGCCGCCTCGATCCCACCGCCCAGGGGACCGTCGTTGCGGCCGACCTCACGTCGCTCGGGATCGACTACGGCACGCTCCAGGCGCGCGGCGTCTTCGTCACCGGCGTCCCCGCGGCGCTCGAGCTCTTCATCGACGGCCAGCGCGCGCCCCTCGGCCGCTGGCCGGATGCCGACGAGGACGACCCGGCCGGTGCGCCTCCCAACCCGCTCGGCACCCAGGTCACCGTGTACGGCGCAGGCCTCGTGCCGGACGTGTCGGGGCTCTATCTGAAGGACTCCGTGCAGGACGGCGTCTCGTCCTTCACGCGCCAGGGGCTCGTCGGCGGCAAGGCGTATCACCTCTATCGCATGACCGCCGCGACCTGGGTCGCGTGGTTTCTCACGACCAGCACGACGGGTTATCCGTCCGCGAGCGACCCGTTCTTCTACACGTACCAGGCCGATCTCGGTCCGCTGTCCGACGCGCAGGGTGCCACGGGAACGCCTTCCTTCGTCGACCCGACCGCCGTCATCGACGGGTTCGCCCGCGTCGCCACGGCGTCTGCGTCTTCGTTCACGCTGACCACGAACCGCACCGCGCGCTGGACGCATGCCCCGGACGCCTGGGTGCACGGCTTCTTCGCCTATCCGTGGGCCGACAACCACCTGCCCGTCGCGTCGGTCGATCCTTCCTCCGGCACCATCGCCGTGACCGGCGCCCCCTACGACGGCGACCTGAAGGCCGCCGTCCAGGGTGGCGGACCCTCGCCCGTGTACGCGTACGATCTCCTCGAGGAGATCACCGAGCCCGGCGAGTGGTACCTCGATCGCACGAGCGGCCTCCTCTACCTCTGGCCTCCTGCGAACCTCGCGCAGCACGACCTCGTCGTCTCCACCCTCTCGGCGCCGCTCGTGACGGTCACGGGCGCGAGCCACGTGGTCCTCCAGGAGGTGACCCTCGAGGCGTCGCGTGCGCAGCTGCTCGTCCTGAAGGGTGGCTCGAGCGACGTGCAGGTGGTCGGCTGCACGCTCCGCGACGCAGGCGAGTCGGCGGCGCAGGTCGTCGACGGGACGGACGAGGTCTTCGACGGGGACCTCTTCTACGCGGAGGGCGAGGACGGCGTCGACCTCGGCGGGGGCGACCGACCGAGCCTCACTCCCGGCAAGAACGTCGTGCAGAACACCGTCCTGCACGACTACGGCGAGTGGGTCTGGTCGTACACGCCCGCCGTGAACCTCTCCGGCGACGGGAACGTCGTGCAGCACGACGTCATCTACGGCTCGCCCCACGCGGCCATCCTCTTCTACGGGAGCAGCCAGCACCTCATCGCCTACAACGACATCCACGACGTCCTCCGCTTCACGAGCGACGCCGGCGCGGTGTACTCGTACTCGGACTGGGGCTCGTACGGGAACGTCATCGAGTACAACTTCATCCACGACCTCGCGACGAAGCAGAGCGGCTTCGGCATCCACGGCGTCTACCTCGACGGGTGCCTCAGCGGGCCGACCGTGACCGGCAACGTGCTCGCGAACGTCGTCGGTCAGGCGATCTTCCACAACGGCGGCCACGACGTGACGATGACGAACAACGTCGTCTACGGGAGCTCGGGCGCCCTCGTCACGACGGCCTACTGCGCGAACAACGTCTCGGCCACGTGCACGCCTGGCGCCAACGCGGACTTCATCGGACAGCTGGAGGCCCTCAACTACCGGGAGGACCCGTGGGCGAGCACGTACCCGAGCTGTGCCGCCATCCCCGACGACTGCGGCGCCGTCGTCGAGGCGGGCTCGCACTGGCTGACGCCCTACGGCACCGTCTTCGCCGACAACGTCTCGTTCCAGAACGGCGTCTTCTATTCCGACGACGGAGACGCCACCATCGGCTACTACGCGCACTTCGGCGACAACCTCGCCGACGCCGATCCGCTCTTCGTCGACGCCGCCGCGGGGGACTTCACCCTGCAGGACGCCTCGCCCGCGTTCGCGCTCCCGGGCTTCCAGGCGATTCCCTTCGCGAGCATCGGCCTCCAGCACTGAGAGGGAGAACTCGATCGAGGACCGTGAACCGGTGATTCAGCCCGCATCACGGGAAGGCAAGGGTCGCCTCGGCGCCCGCCGCCTCGACGCGCGCGTCGATCGCCGCAACCGCGTTCCGCCGCCGCTCCTCGACGCCGGCGAGGGCGCGATCGGGAAGCAACGGCGCCCCCGGGCTCTCTTCGCCGAGCACGCGACGGAGGGTCGCCTCGTCGGTCGCGCGCAGCGTCGCTGCGAAGGCGCGCGAGAACCGGGCGAGGCGCTTCACGGTCGCGAGCTGGGCGGCGATCGCGGCCGGCCCCGGCCACTCGTAGAACGCGCCGTCGTTGTCGACGAAGAGGACCTTCCCGGCCGGCCCGTCCTCGGCCACGTTGCCGCCGCTCCAGCGGTCCCAGTTGGCCGTGACGTAGTCGAAGACGACCATCGTCGAGATGCTCGCGGCGAGTGCGCGTTCGTCGGCGGGGACGGCCGCACGAGCGTCGAAGAGCCAGGGCTCCCAGCGCGCGCGCCACTCCTTCGTCTCGAGCGGGAGCACGCGGTAGCCGTCGATCCACGGCATGAGCGCGCCGCGCACACGGCCGTCGGGGTCGACCAGGACGTGCGCGTCGAGGTCGGGGACGATCGCGCGCAGGGCGACGGCGTCGAAGGAGCAGGGCGACGCGGGGGGCACCTGGTCGAGGCCCAGCGCCGTCGCGAGGCGGTACGCGGCGATCTCGCCGCGGTAGCGGTGGTCGCCGAGGGGGAGCTTCGAACGCGGCTTGAAGACGGCCTTCGTTCCGTCGGGGAAGGCGAGCTTCAGGACGTAGGAGGTGTGGCCGACGGACCTGGCGGAGAGGGGGGAGGGCAAAGGCGCGGGCGCGGGCGCGAGCGTGGGCGTGGGCGCGGGCGCGGGCGCGGGCGCGGGCGCGGGCGCGGGCGTGGGCGCGGACGCGGGCGCAGACGCGGACGCGGACGCGGGCGCGGGCGCCGGCGCGGGGCGGTCGCAGGCGAGTGCGAGCAGCAGCAGAGCGCTAGAGAACGCGCTCGCGGAGGAACGTCTCGATGCGGGCATTCACGAGCTCCGGCTGCTCGATGGGGGTCACGTGCGTGCCGCTCTTCACGAGGAGGAGCTCCGCGCGCGGCATGGCCTCGGTCATGGCGGTGGCGAGGTACGACGGCGTGAAGGTGTCGCGCTCGCCCGCGACGACGAGCACCGGGACGTCGAGGGCAGGCAGGAGATCGCCCGCCGTGTGCTCACCCGCCGCCCGCAGCATCCGCAGGAACATGGGGAAGTCGACGTGGGTCATGTGCGAGAGGTACGGCAGCATGTCCTCGGGGTGGACGCGCTCCGGGTCGATCTCACCCGCCTTGAGCGCGATCTTCAGCGCGAGCTGCGGAGGCAGGCGGCTCCACACCGCGCGCACGACGTCCGGCGCCTTGAGGGCGAGGTCGAGCAGCCGGGGGAGGACCATCTCGAGCACCGGCACGCCGTGGAACGTGCTCGTCACGTTGCCGAAGCTCCCGCAGAGGAGGACCAGCCCGCGCACCCCCCCGGGCCGCTGCCGGTACGCCTCGAGCGCGACCTGGCACCCCATCGAGTGCCCGACGAGCACGCAGGGCGGGTCGCCGACGTGCCGCCGTACGCGCCCCAGGTCGTCCGCGTGCGCCGCGATGTCGATGCGCTCGGGATCGACCGGCGGGGCGCTGCGCCCGTGCCCGCGGTAGTGCCAGTGGACGAGGGGCAGCACCTTCGCCAGCTCGTCCCACACGTACTTCCAGATGAAGCCGTCGCAGAGAATGCCGTCGCACAGGAACGCGTGCACGCCGTCCGGCGCGTGCCCCCCCAGCTTCGTCCGTACGAAGAGGCGCGTTCCGTCCGAGGCGTGGGCGAACGAGGTCGCGTCCGCCGTGTCGGGGATCAGCCGCCCTCCTCGTCCTCGCCCCCCTCCACGTCGTTCACGCTCGGCAGCTTCTTGATCTCCAGCCGCGAGATCTTCCACGCGCGCTGAACGACCCACGAGAGCGAGCGGTCGAGCCGCGCCGCCTCTTCCTTGATCTCCTGGAGCATCGACTCCGGGAAATAGAGACTCTGCTTGCGCTTGTCGGTCTTCGACCCGGGCAAGTTCGGCATCGAGTCCTTGTCATTGGTCGCCAAGGTGAACCTCCTTCAGGGGGCTCGCGTGAAAGGTGCGGGGGGGGACTGCGTTCGCCTCCACGGGAGCAGGGCGATTGTCGGCTGCCTTACGCCGGGGATCAAGCTGAGCGGACCTGGGCACCCGTGCGAGCCCATCACACGACCGGCGCACGGGCCGGAGCGTGGGCGGCCGGTGGGCACCCTGCCACGTCGCCGCCGGGCGCTCCCCGCACTACCCTGCACGGGCCATGCGCCTCCGAAACGCCGCCCGCGTGCTCGTTCTCCCCCTCTTCGCCTTCGCCGGTGGAGCGTGCGCAACCGCCCTCGGCGGGGCCCCCCGCGCCGCCCACGGGGACACCCCCTACGCCGCCGTCGAGCAGATGGGGCGCGTCCTCGTCGAGGTCGAAAACGAGTACGTCGACCCGGTCGAGCGCGCGAAGCTCGTCGATGGCGCCATCAAGGGCATGGTCGCGGAGCTCGACCCGCACTCGAGCTACATGCCGGCCGACGAGTTCCAGACCTTCGAGAGCGACACCGAGGGGCAGTTCGGGGGCATCGGCATCGAGGTCGAGAACCGGAACGACCAGCTCGTCGTCCTCGCGCCCATCGAGGGGTCGCCCGCCGAGCGCGCCGGCGTGAAGGCCGGGGACCTCATCATCAGCGTCGACGGCAAGGACCCCGGCAGCGAGCCGCTCGACAAGCTCGTGAAGCGCCTGCGCGGCGCGCCCGGTTCGCACGTGAAGATCGGCGTCCGCCGCACCGGAGTGAACGAGATCCTCACCTTCGACCTGGCGCGCGAGATCATCCACGTCCCGAGCGTCTCGTCGAAGCTGCTCGTCGACCGCGTCGCCTACGTCCGCGTGAAGCAGTTCCAGGAGCGCACGCACGACGAGCTCCTCGCCGCCGCCGCGAAGCTCCGGCAGCGCGCCGGGGGCAAGCTCGCGGGGATCATCCTCGATCTCCGGTCCGACCCCGGCGGCCTCGTCGACCAGGCCACCGACGTCGCCGACGAGTTCCTCGACGACGGCGTCATCTACACGGCGCGCCACCGCGGGCAGATCGTCGACGAGGTGAACGCCCATCGCGGCGGGGCCTTCGTCCACGAGCCGTGTGTCCTGCTCGTCGACCAGTGGACCGCGAGCGCGTCGGAGCTCGTCGCCGGCGCCCTGCAGGACCACAAGCGCGCGACGGTCGTCGGCGAGCCGACGTTCGGCAAGGGCAGCGTGCAGGCCATCGTCTCGCTCCCCGGCGGCGCGGGCATGCGCCTCACCGTCTCGCGCTACTACACGCCGAGCGGCCACGCGATCCAGGCCGACGGCGTCCACCCCGACGTCGCCGTCCAGACGCCGAAGACCGAGGGACTCGTCTCGTACCGCGAGAAGGACCTCGAGGGGCACCTCGCCGCGCAGCCGCTCGGCGGGCCGCCGCCCGCACCGAAGAGCGTCGTCGTCGTTGGCGGCGACGCCGGGACGCGCGCGCCCGATCCGGACGGCTCGGAGGCCAAGAGCATCCCCGACGACCCCGACAAGGGGACCGACGAGGTGCTCAAGGTCGGCTGGCGGGTGCTCCGGCAGGAGCCAATCGCGCAGACCCCGGCGAGCCCGTCGGCCCCGTCGGCCCCGTCGACTCCGCCGGCGAAGTGAGGCCCTCGGCGTCGCGTGCCGCGGCGGCTCCGGCGCGCATCCCGCTCGAGAGCGCGTGGAGCCACGTGCGCGGCCGGTCCGCCACGAGCTCACCCGCGACGTAGAGGCCCTTCTCGACGCGTCCGTCTTCGGCCGCGAGCACGCCCACGCGCTCCATGAGCGGATCGCGCGCGAGCGGCCACGCGAGCTGCTCGGGCGGCACGCCGAAGAGCGAGCCCGGTACGTCGAGCGGCTCGCCGTGCGCCCCGAGCGGCAGCGGCCCGCC
Source organism: Polyangiaceae bacterium (assembly GCA_036490515.1). Lineage (GTDB taxonomy): Bacteria > Myxococcota_A > Polyangia > Polyangiales > Polyangiaceae > Palsa-1150. The sequence continues at coordinate 3,974 of DASXDU010000039.1, read as the reverse complement.
CACGGAGCACGCGAAGGGAGGGCGCGGCTCCGTCGGCAGCGCGGCGGCCTCCATCGCTTCGCTCGGCTGGTACGCGAGGCCCCCGCCCACGAGCCCCCCGGCCGCCACGACGACCGCGGCCGCTGCGAGCGTCTCTCCGTCCACGTCCACACGCCAGCGCGTCCCCTCGCGCACGACGCCGCGCGCACGTCCGCGGACCACGCTCACGCCCGCCGCCGCGAAGGACCGGTCGCGCGCCGCCTCGACCCGCAGGCCGCACGGCCCGCCCGGCAGCCCCATCGCCTCGCCGCACGGGACGCCCACGAGCTTCGCGAGGTCGGCCGCGCGTGATTGCCTGAGACCCAGCAGCGGCGGCAGGAGCAGCCCCGTCGGCGTGATGCCGGAGCGCGCGATGCCCTCGCGCAGGCGCTCGGCGAGCCACCCGAGGCGTGCGTCGTCGTCGTGCCGCTCCGCGAGCTCCGCGTCGGCCATCAGCCGCTCGTCGGCGTGCCGGAGGACGGTCGCGTCGAGCGCGAAGAACCCCTCGCCGGCCGAGCGCTCGATGCCGTCGGCGTTCCAGCCGGGACGCGGGCACCGCACGACGCCGATGGCGGGCTTCTTCGCGAGGACCGCGTGGAGATCGAGCAGGCTCGCCTCGTGGCCGAAGGCCGCGGGTGGATACCCGTTCGTCGTCACGAGGATGCTCCGCCCGAGGACGACGCCGAGCTCGGACGCGAGCGCGCCCAGCTCGGGCGTCACCTCGATGGGCACGTAGTCCACCTTGCCCGTCCACAGCGTGGAAGCGCCCGAGCCCCCGTCGACCACCGTGACGCGCGCCCCGGCCCGCGCCGCGCCGAGGGCCGCGGCCGTCCCGGCCACGCCTGCGCCGACGACGACGACCGTCATCGTCCCACCCCAAGCGACGCTCGCAGATGCGCCAGCGCGAGCGCCTCCTGCCGTGCCTGCGCCGGCCCCATGGCCACGACGCGCGCCGCCGCCTGCCGCTCGACGAAGTGGCGCGCCATCGCGTGGCCGTCCGCCGGCGTGAGCCCGCGCTCCTCGGCCACGATCTGCCCGCAGCGCGCGGCGCAGCGCATCCCGCCGCACGCGCCGAGACCGAGGCGCGTCCGGCGCGCCACGTCGTGCACGTCGCGCGCGAGCTCCTCGCGGACGGCGTGGCGGACCTCGGCCTCGATCACCGGCTCGCACGGACAGACGACGTCCTTCTCGCTCGGCCGCCGCGCGGTGCGCTCGAGGATGCGCGGCGCGATCGACCCGTGCCGGTAGACGAGGCGCCGCCCCGCGACGGGCGTGAGGCCGTGGTTCTCGGCGAGCGCGAGCGCGTCGGGCACCCGCTCGCCGCCGGGCAGGGGCAGCCGGTGCGTCGCGCACGGCGTGCTCGCGTCGAACTCGCGCGTGGCCACGAGGTCGGAGAGCTCCTGCGCGAAGATGCGGTAGCTCGCGAGCTTGCCGCCGATCATCGAGTACACGCCGGGGGCGCCGTCCTGCGTGTGGTCGACCACCTCGTGCTCGCGCGAGAGAGCGTCCTCGTTCGGGCCGTAGGCGTAGAGCGTGGGGCGGACGCCCGCGTACGTGCCGATGGCGCGCGCCGCGCGGATGCTGGGGAACACGCGCGCGACGCCCTGGACGAGGTAGCGCACCTCCTCGCTCGTCGCGCGCACGTCGTCGAGGTCGCCGTAGTAGTCGTCGTCGGTCGTGCCGACGACGCTCACGTTTTGCCACGGGTAGACGAAGATCTGCCGCCCGTCGATCGTCTCGGAGACGACGCCGTAGTTGACGACGCGGCGGTCCAGCACGACGTGGATGCCCTTGCCCGGGCGGACGCGCACCCGCGCCTGCGGCAGGCCCCCGACCGACGCGGTCACGGGGCTCCATGCGCCGGTCGCGTTGACGACGACGTGGGCCCGCACGCGGATCTTCTCCTGCGTCGTCCGGTCGCGCGCCTCGACGACGTAGCGGCCGCCGCTCCTGTCGCTCGTGCCGGCGTCGCCGCCGCCGTTCGCGGGCGCGCGCGCGATCGACTCGACCGTCGTGTGCACGTGGACGCGGCCGCCGTGGAGCTGCGCGTCGAGCGCGTTGAGCACGCAGAGGCGCGCGCCGTCGATGCCCCACTCGTCGAACGTGATGCCGCCGACGAAGCTGCCGACGATGCCCGGTTCGAGGCGCGCGAGGCCGCTCGGGTCGAGGCGGCAGTGGGGCTTGCCGTGCTTGAGGGGCTGGTAGTCGTCGTACGCGCGGAAGTACGCGTCGATGAGCTCGAACATGACGCGCGCCTGCCGGGAGCTCTTCACCGGCATGAGGAACGGCATGCGGAAGAGCAGGTGCGGCGCGATGTGCTGGATGTAGCCGGAGTCGCGGCACGACTGCTCGGTGACGTGGGGCGCGGACGAGAGGTAGCGCACGCCGCCGTGGATCATCCCGCTCGAGTTGCCGCTCGCGCCGAAGGCGAGGTCGTTGCGCTCGAAGAGGACGACTTTGAGGCCGCGGAGGGCGAGGTCGCGCGCGACGCCGGTGCCGTTCACGCCCCCGCCGACGATGGCGACGTCGTACTCGTCGGCCCCCGCGGGGAGCGGCCCCTCGGCGACGGGCATCGCGGCCGGCGCGGGGCGCAGGGACGGGGCCGGCTCGTCGGGCACGATCCCCATCTAGCACGCGGAGGCGGCCCCTGGCGCTTCGCGTCAAGGCCCCGGCGCAACGGGCCCACGTGCGCGACCGTCGCCCCTTCAGGCTTCCTTGCGCGCCCCGCGCTTGCCCTTGCCCGGCGTGCCGTCGCCGCGCTTGGTCTTGCGGGCGAGCTTCGCGAACTTGCCGAGCTGCGCGTCGACGACGTCGAAGAGCGCGCGGTTTCCGTCCTGCTGATGGCGGGCCACGCGCGCGGCGAACTTGGGCGCCTCGTCGAGGAAGAGGCGCAGGACGTCGGCCTCGATGCGGTCGGCGCCGAGGCCGTAGCCGAGCTCCTCGAGGTAGCGGGCGTTCAGGACCTGCTCGTACTGGTTGCGAACGGGCACGCTGAAGACGGGCTTGCCGAGGAAGAAGGCCTCGCCGAGGAGCGAGAGGCCGCCGTTGGCCACGACGGCGCGCGCGCTCGCGAGGTCGTCGACGAAGCCGTCCTCGCTGAACTCCTTGAGCGTGCAGTTGCCGTGCTTGGCGTTCTTGCGGAGGCCATAGACGACGAACTTCGCCCCCTTGACGCGATTGAGCTCGTCGACGAGCTTCGAGTCGCTCGTCGACGTCTGGTAGACGAGGACGTGCTCGCCCGGGCGGGCCTTCTTCTTCGCGTCGAGGACGTTGCGCCGCAGGATGGGCGGGACGAGCGTCGTGTCCTTCGCGTACTTGGGGCGGACGGGCGGGTAGAAGAAGGAGGTGACGACGTAGTGGTCGCAGGCCGGGAGCTTCGCGCGCACGAAGGCCTTGGTCATCTGGTAGTCGACCTTCACGCCCTCCTTGGCGAACTTGCCGAGCTTGCAGCGGCTGATGACCTGCTGGTTGTCGATGGAGAGGACCGGCAGGCCGTGGCGCTTGGCGAAGAGGTACGCGAAGGAGTCGAAGTCGGCGATGACGGCGTCGGGCGCGAAGGAGGCGACCTTCTCGAAGTACGCGCTGACGTTGGACGCGAGCATGCCGGGCGCGGCGAGGACGTTGCGCGCGAGGGTGCCGTCGCGGTCCATGCGGTTGTCGACGTAGCGGATGGTGAGGCCCTTGATCTCGACGACGTCGGCGAACGACTTGGCGAGGAAGGCGTGGGCGCGCCCGGAGACGACGATCTTGACGTCGTGGCCCTGGGAGACGAGGTGCTCGCAGGTGACCTTGGAGCGGGTCGCGTGGCCCATTCCCTCGCCGACGACGCCGTAGAGGATGCGCATGGCGCCGAGGGTAACTCACGCCCGGGGCCGGCGTGCCCGATCGGGCGGCGGGACGGGGCCCCACCGAAGGGTCTGCCCGCGCGGCGCTTCGCGGAGCGAAGCGTGCGCGGG
>DASXDU010000035.1:0-31748 GCA_036490515.1 Polyangiaceae bacterium | reverse complement strand
CCGCGCCCGCGCCCGCGCCCGCGCCCGCGCCCGCGCCCGCGCCCGCGCCCGCGCCCGCGCCCGCGCCCGCGCCCGCGCCCGCGCCCGCGCCCGCGCCCGCGCCCGCGCCCGCGCCCGCGCCCGCGCCCGCTGCTCCCGTTCACCCCGCCTTCACGCGTCGCGACACCGACGGCCGCGCCACCGTGTCCGCGTCAGCGGCGTCCGCGTCCGCGTCGCGGCCCTTCGCGGGGCGCGCCGCGACGCCCGAGCGGGGCTTCTGGTCGTACGTCGTCCAGAACGCGCGCGCTGCGTCGTGCGTCCACGCTCCCGCGTCCGCGCAGGCGGCGAGCGCCGCGTCCATCTCGCGGGCGCTCTGGTAGCGGGCTGCCGGCTCCTTCTCGAGCGCGCGCATGACGATGCGCTCGAGGTCCGTGGGCACCGGCGCCGCCACGCGCGTGCTCGGCAAGTCCGGCTGGTCGCGCACGTGCGCCATCATGACGGCCGCCGCCGTGGGCGCCGTGAAGGGCGGCGTCCCCGTGAGGAGGAAGTAGACGACCGCGCCGAGCGAGTAGACGTCGCTCCGCGCGTCGGCCCGGTCGCCGTTGCAGACCTCGGGGCTCATGTACGCGGGCGTTCCGTGCACCCAGCCGGCGCGCGTGACGGTCGCGTCCTCCTCGGCGCCCTCGATCTTCGCGATGCCGAAGTCGAGCACCTTGAGGAAGTCCGGCTCGTCGCCCATGCGGCAGACGAAGAGGTTGTCGGGCTTCACGTCGCGGTGGACGATGCCCGCGTCGTGCGCCTCGGCGAGCGCCGCGCAGGCCTGGCGGGCGAAGCGCGCGGCGCGCGAGGCGGGCAGGGGGCCGCCGTCCTCGACGAGGGTCGCGAGGTCGAGGCCCTCGAGGTGCTCCATCGCCATGAACCAGACGCCGTCGTCGCTCGCGCCGAAGTCGAAGACGCGGATGGTGTGCGGGCTCTGGAGGCCGCTCGCCGCCATGGCTTCGCGCTCGAAGCGGGCGATGGCCGTCGTGTCGCCCGAGACGCTGCGGTCGAGGATCTTGAGCGCGATGTCGCGGCGGAGCGTGTCGTCCCACGCGAGCCACACCTCGCTCGTGCCGCCGTGGCCGATGCGCACCTTGAGGCGGTAGCGCCCGAGCCGCCGCGCGTAATAGAGCTGGCGGCGCATCGCCCAGATGATGTGCCCCCCGATGACGCCGCCGAAGGCGACCGCGGCGACGATCGAGTAGTCGATGACGAACCCCGAGAGCGCGGCCCCGCGCCACTGCGCGGCGATCTCGGGCGAGCTCACCGCGGCGAGCCCCATGACGACGGGGTAGACGGCGTACGTGAGGAGCGCGGGGAGGAAGGAGCGCTGCCAGCGCGCGGGCACGGCGAGCGTCTCCACCATGAGCAGGAGCGAGATGCCCGAGACGAGGTGGCTGTCGAGGCCCCCGAACCGGAGGGCGCGCATCGCGAGGCAGAGCGCCAGGCCCATGAAGGTCCCGAACTCGAGGGCCGACGTCAGCGCGTCGACGTGCGCGTTCTTGCGCGTGAGGAGCCACCCGGCGAGCGGCGGGAGCGCGCCGGCGACGCGCCAGCCGAGCATCCAGGCGATCGGCGTGTCGCGCGAGGCGAAGAGCGTGATGTAGACGTCGAGGAGCCCGAAGAGGAGCCACCCGACGAGGACGAAGCCGAACATCTTCGGCAGCGCGCGGCGGCGCTCCTCGGCGTCGGTCGCCTCGCCTCGCTCGCTCCACGTGCGGAGCGGCCCGGTCGTCGCGACCCGCGAGGGCGGTCGACCGGACTGCTTCGTCGCGCCGCGCAGCGAGCGCTCCACGATCGAAGACTACCCGGAACCCCTACTCCTCGTCGTCGCCGCTCTCCGTCTCCTTGGCGTCCGCGGAATCGGCGGCGTCGCCGAGCGCGCGCGCCTCGCGGAGGCCCAGCGCGCGCGCCTTCTTGTAGAGGTGGCTCCGTTCGAGATCGAGCGCGCGTGCGGTCGCCGCCATCTGCCCGCCGTGGTGGGCGAGCGCCTCCTGCAGGATGACGCGCTCGGCCTCCTCGGCGAGGACGCGGAACGGCACGCCGCCGCGATAGAGGCCGGCGGCCTTCGCGGAGCTCCCGCCCGGGAGACAGTTGCGCACGTCGTCGGCGCGGATGCGGTCGTCGGGCGTGAGGATGACGAGGCGCTCGAGCACGTTCTTCAGCTCGCGCACGTTGCCGGGCCACGCGTAGGTCGCGAGGACGGAGACGGCGTCGTCCTCGAGGCGCATGTCGCGCCGGTCGTTCGACTGCGCGGCGAGCTCGAGGAAGTGCCTGGCGAGGAGCGGCACGTCCTCGCGGCGCGCGCGGAGCGGCGGGATGGCGAGGGGCAGCACGTTGAGGCGGTCGTAGAGGTCGGCGCGGAAGCCGCCGCTCTCGCACGCGGCGACGAGGTCGCGGTTGGTGGCGGCGACGACGCGCACGTCGACGGTGATGGTCTCGTTGCCGCCGACGCGCTCGATCTCGCGCTCCTGGAGGACGCGCAGGAGCTTGGCCTGCATCGGCAGGGGCATGTCGCCCACCTCGTCGAGGAAGAGCGTCCCGCTCGAGGCGCGCTCGAACTTGCCGCGCCGCTGCTTCGTGGCCCCCGTGAAGGCGCCCGCCTCGTGGCCGAAGAGCTCCGACTCGATGAGCTCCGACGGCAGGGCCGCGCAGTTGAGCTTCTCGAGCGGCCCCTTCGCGCGCGGGCTCATCGTGTGGATGGCGCGCGCCACGAGCTCCTTGCCCGTGCCGCGCTCGCCCGTCACGAGAACGCTCGCCGCGCTCTTGGCGGCCCGGCCGATCTGCTCGACGAGCTTCTTGATCGCGGAGCTCCCGCCCACGAGCTCCCCCGTCGTGCCGGCGGCGCGGCGGAGATCGCGCGCCTCGGCCTCGGCGCGCGTCAGCCGCAGGGCCGTCTCGACCGCGATGAGGAGCGCGTCGGTGTTGAGCGGCTTCTCGAGGAAGTTGAGGGCGCCCACGCGCACCGCGCGGACGGCGGTGTCGATGGTGGCGTGGCCGCTCATCATGATGACGGGCGTCTCGCTCTTGGCGGCGCGCATCCGCTCGAGCATCGCGACGCCGTCGCCGTCGGGCAGCATGACGTCGAAGAGGCACAGGTCGTAGGTGCGCTTCTTCAGCTTGTCCTCGGCGACTTTGATGCCGCCGGCCACGTCGACCCCGTACCCCTCGAGCGAGAGGGCCTTCTGGAGCGTCGTCAGGATGGAGGGCTCGTCGTCGACGACGAGGATGTGAGCGCGGGCCATCGGCGGCGAGTGTACTCCTGGCGAGCGCGAGCTCGCGTCGGCTTCCCGCCCGGCGCGCCCGCGTGCCCGCTCGTCCCCGGCGGGGTCCGAGGCGGACGGGACGCGCCGCCCCGCTCGCAGGGAACGCCACCGCGTGTAGACTCCCCTTCGAGGGTGATGACGCCGACCGAAGGGAACACCACGCTGCCGCTCCTGCATCGTTCGCTGTTCGTGCTCGCGGCGGCGGCCGCCCCCTGGCTGGTCGGGTGCGGCCCGCACGGCGGGGCGCGCTCTCCCGCGAACCACGCGGAGCGCGTGACCCCCGCGTCGGGTGAGGTCGGCGACGACGCGTTCGCCGCGGCCGTGCACGATCTGCTCGTGAGCGAGCCGCGGACGGCGGAGCGGTCCTCGCGCCTCGCCGCCGTCGAGTCGCGGCAGATGACGCGCGCCGAGGCACGGTTCCACGCGCGCGCGACGGACCGCGGGCTCGCGGCCGTCACGGGCGGCCTCTATCTGGTGCATGCGGGCGAGGCGTCGCAGGGCCTGCTGGGTCCGCACGGGCCCGAGGCGCTGCGCTTGGCGGTCCACGAGTTCGCGGCGCGCGGCGACGAGGGCCGGTCGCGCGCGCTCTACGATCTGATGCTCCAGGTGTCGCCTCCCGCGGAGCAGGCGGACGTCCGGTCGCACGTCGCGGCGCTCGACCAGTGGACGCGCACGGCGGTGGCCACGGGCGGCCCGGTCGCCTCGGCGGGGGGCCTCGAGCGCGTCGCCGTGCACCGGCGCCTGCTCGAGCCCAGCCAGGAAGCCCTCGCCGACGCGGCGAGCACGACGGGCGAGTGGATCCGGCGCGCAGTGGCGCTGCGCGACCGGTTCCGCAAGACGCGCGTCCAGCCCCCCCGCGAGGAGGGCGCCGAGGCGTGGCGTGCGCTCGAGACGGGCCCGGTCATCCTCGCCGCGCTCTACCTCCGCGACGCCGACGCCCAGGGCGCGCTCGCGGCGCTCGACCGCATCCAGGCGCGCGAGCTGCTCGAGTCCGAGCGGCAGCCGTTCGCGCAGGCGCTCGAGGCCGACGCGCAGGAGGGCTCCGTCGACCGGTGCATCGATCTGCTCCACCAGCTCCGGCCGCTCGCGGGGCACGAGGCCGCGCGCGAGGACGAGGACTTCGTCGACGACCGGGACGTCTTCGGCGCGGCTGCCTTCGGCGTCGCTTCGGAGTGCTATCGACTCGATCCGACGGTGCCCGAGGTGGCGCTCACCCTCGGCGTCGCGCTCGCCGAGCTCGGGATGGCCGAGGCGACGCCCGCCGTGCTGACCGACGCCGTGCGGGCCCACCCCGAGGTGCGCGTCGCGAGCGAGGCGCTGGCGCTGTCGCTCGAGGCCATGGGCTCCGAGGAGCAGGCGGGGGATCCCGACGCGGCCCGGCGGGCGTTCCACGCGGCGCAGCCGCTGCTGGCCATCGCGTCGGACCCTGCGCTCGCGGGCAAGGTGCACCCGGGGGCGGCGCGCGTGCGCGCGGCGATGGGCGAGATCGAGCTGCGCGAGGGGCACATCGACGACGCGCGCGTCCTCCTCGAGCAGTCCGCCAAGGAGGAGAAGTCGGGCGGCGTGCTCCTCTCGCTCGCGAAGATCGAGTGGCGCGACGGCAAGACGCAGGCCGCGCTCGACCACTTGCGCGACGCGCTCGAGGCGTCCGACGCCGCGCGCGACCCGGCCTTGCGCGGCGAGATCCTGCTCACCATCAGCGACGTGACGCACGACAAGGGCGACGCGGCCGCCGCGCGCACGCCGCTCACCGAGGCGCTGAAGGAGCTCGTCTCGTCCCGCAACGTGCAGGACGCCGACTCGCGGGCTCGCGTCGAACGCGTGCTCGCGCGCGTGCTCGACCGGTTCGGCGCCGCGCAGCCGGCGCAGCGGGCCCTCGAGCGCGCCTACGCCGCGGCCCCGGGCGACAAGCACCAGGCGACGCAGACCATCGAGCTTCTCATCGGACGGGCGTTCGTCCGCGGCGATCTGGCCGCGGCGCGCGAGGGCCTCCAGCGCGCGCTCAGCGCGGACCTCGCGGACGACGACCTCGTCTACTTCGCCCTCTGGGTGCGGCTGCTCGAGCGCCAGCTCCGCAAGCCGACCGACGGCACGCCCGACCGCGTCTTCGCGTCGGTGACGGAGGACAGCCGCTGGGTGGCGACGCTCGCGCGCTTCGGCGAGGGCAAGCTGAAGGGCGACGAGCTCATGACGCGCGCGAAGACGCCCATCCAGAAGTACGAGGCGCTCTTCTACGCGGCGATGGATCGCCGCGCGTCGGGCGACACGAAGGGCGGCGACGACCTGCTGCGCCAGGTGGTGGCCGGGACGGGCCTCGAGCTCAGCGAGGTCACGCTCGCGCGCGACCTGCTCGACCCGGGCAAGTCGCAGGTCGGCGGGCCGCTGCCGCCGGACGTGGCCATCCCTTGACGTCGCGCGGTCCCGTGGCGGCGCAAAGACCGCTCCGGCGGGCGATCGACTGGGGCGCGCTCGCGCCGCTGCGCCTGCGCGCGCGGCAGGTGGCCGAGGGGGTTTACGCCGGGGTGCACCGCAGCAACAAGCGCGGCGCCGGGGTCGAGTTCGGCGGGTACCGCGAGTACGTCCCCGGCGACGACCTGCGCTGGCTCGACCGGCGCTCGCTCCTGCGCCACGACCGGCTCGTCGTGCGCCAGTTCGAGACGGAGACCGACCGCGTCCTCTGCTTGCTCGTCGACGCGTCGGCCTCCATGAGCTTCCGCGGCCCGGGCGCGCCCGGGGCGAAGATCGCCTTCGCCGGCGTCGTCGCGGCGGCGCTCACGCGCATCGCGCTCGCCAGCGGCGATCCGGTCAGCCTCACGTTCCTCGGCGGCGCGCGCGCGCCGAACGTCCCCCGCTCGGTGGGGCGCGACCAGTTCGAGCGCGTCGTCGCGGCCCTCGAGTCGGTCGAGCCCGGGGGCGACGCCCAGGCGGATCCCGCGATGGTCGACCGCGCGCTCCAGGCGCTCTCGCGCGCGACGCGGCGCGGCGCCATCGTCGTCTTCCTCAGCGATATGGTCGATCTCCCGCAGGCCTCGGCCGACCGCATCGCGGCGCTCGCCGCGAGCGGGCGCGTGGTGTCGATGGTGCAGACGCTCGACCCTGCGGAGGCCACCTTCCCGTACGAAGGCACCGTGCGCCTGCGCGCCCTCGAGGGCGGCGCCGTCGTCGAGACGGACGCGGACGCGACCCGCGAGGGGTACCTCGCTGCGATGGCGGCCCTGACGGCGGCGTGGGAGTCGTCGCTCGTCCGGAAGGGGGGCCGGTTCCTCCGCGCGGTCACGTCCGACGACCCGGTCGACGTGGTGCGAGCGGTCGTCGAAGCCGTGCGCTGAAGTCCGCGAGCGCGCGACAGGCGCGCTTGCGTCACGCACATCACGCGGGTCACGCGCGCCGATCGCGGCGGCGGAGCAGTCGCTCCGCGAAGAGCGTCAGGAACGCGAACGCGACGAAGCCGCCAGCGACGGGCGCGAGCCACGACGACTTCTGCGCGTGCACGGCGGCGCGGGCGGCGTGGGGCGCCGCCACCCCGCTCGAGGCGGGCTCCCGCACCGGCGACGACCCCTGCATCATCGTCACGCCGGGCGGAAGCGGAGGCGGAGGGGCGCCCGTGGCCAGAGGCAATTCGGGAGCGGCCGCTTCGGGCGATGCGGTCGCCGTGGCGGGGGGCGCCGCGCTTCCCGCGTCCGCCTCCGCTGTCGCGCCCTCCGGCGATGCCGGTGCAGGCGCGGCGCCGGAGGAATCCGGTGCGCCGGTCGACGGTGCGCTGGGCGCCGACGCCGACGTGGACGGCACCGGGGGCGCCGACGCCGACGTGGACGGCGCCGGGGGCGCCGACGCCGAGGTGGACGGCGCCGGGGGCGTCGTCGCCGCGGTCGCGCTCGCGCTGGCGGCCGGCGCCTCGGGGGCCGCGAGCGGACCCTCTACCCAGGACGTCGCCGGTGTCGCGAGCATCTCCGCGCCGTTCGAGAAGTACTCCGCGCCCGGTCCGCTCGTCGGCACGCTCATCACGGCGGCGCCGTTCGTGAAGTACTGCTCCCGCGCCTGCTCGAGCTGCGCGGGTGGCATGCGTGTGGCGTACTGCTGCGCCTGCGCCGCGGTCATCCACGCGTACGCGTCCCACGCCCCGGCCTGCCCCGCGATCGCCGCGGCCTGCGCCGCGGAGACGGGGCGCCGCGGCTGCGCGCTCGCCAGGGGGGTCACCCCGACCGTGAGCAGCGCGACCAGGACGGCCACCTTCGAAGCCGCGGCGGGACGCATCACCGGCCGTTCGAGCAAGCAGTGCGCCACGCCTTCGCGGCTGCGACCCGCCGTGCTACCCGTGCCGGGTGACCTTCCTCAGCACGCTCGCGCTCGCGGTCGCGCTGCTCGTGGTCGCACCCTACCTCGCGCACAGGCTCCGCCGCCGCCAGGCCGAGGAGCAGCTCTTTCCTCCCGCGCGGCTCGTACAGCCCGCCCCTCCGCGGGCGCGCCGCCGCTCCCGGCTCGAGGACCGCGCGCTCTTCGTCACGCGCTCGCTCTCGGTGCTGCTCCTCGCGCTGCTCGGCGCGACGCCCTTCGTCCGCTGCTCGCGCCTCTCGCTCCAGCGGTCGGGCGGTGCGTCGGTCGCGATGGCCATCGTCGTCGACGACTCGATGAGCATGCGGGTCCTCTCCGGGGGCCGCACGCGCTTCGAGCGGGCTCGCAGCGGCGCGCGCGAGCTCCTCGCGTCCGCGCGCGAGGGGGACGCCGTCGCGGTCGTCCTCGCCGGGGCGCCGGCCCGCGTCGCGCTCGCGGCGACGACCGACCTCGGCGCCGTGCGCAACGCGATCGACGCGCTCACCGAGAGCGATCGCGCCACGGACCTGGACGGCGCGGTCGCCCTCGCCCGCGGCCTCGTGGCGTCCCTCCCGCAAGTCGACCGCCGCGTCGTGGTCCTCAGCGATCTCGCCGACGGCCACAGCGACGGCCCGGCGCTCGGCGAGGGGAGCCAGGTCCCGGTGTGGGTCGCGCTCCCGGAGCTGCGCGGCGCCGCCGCCGACTGCGCGCTCGTCCGCGCCGATCGCGACGGAGGGCGCGTCCGCGTCGGGGTCGCCTGCGGCCCCGGCCAGAGCGCCGCGGGCCGCGCCGTCGTCGTCGAAGACGCCGCCGGAAAGGAGCTCGCGCGCGCAGACGTGGGGCCCGGGACCACCGCCGACACGACGGTCCTCATGCCCTCGGACGACGCGGCGCCGGTGCGGGCGCGTCTCTCGGGAGGCGACGCCGTCGCGTCGGACGACGTCGCCCCGGTGCTGCCCCGGGCCGGGCGCGGCGCGATCGACGTCGTCGCCGATTCCGCCGACGAGGCCGTCGCCACGGGCGGCGCGCCCATCGTCGAGCAGGCGCTCGGCGCGCTGAAGCTCGACGTCGACGTGCGTCCCATTCCCGCGTTCCCCGATCGCGCCGAGGACCTCGCGGGGCAGCTCGGCGTGCTCCTCGACGATCCCCCCGGCCTCACGCCGGAGCAGCGCCACGCGCTCGTCACCTACCTCGACGGCGGCGGCGTGGTCCTCGTGGCGCTCGGGCCCCACGCCGCGGTCGCGCCGCTCGGCGCGTCGCTCGAGCCGATCCTCGGCCACGGGACGGCCTGGAGCGAGACGAAGTCCGCCGGCGCCGACCCGGCCAGCGCCGTCGGCGAGCTCGCCGAGCCCGCGCGCAGCCTCACCGACCTCTCGCCCGTGCGCCGTGCCGTCCTGACGCCCGAGGACGCGAGCGCCTTCGAGCCGCTGGTGAAGTGGGACGACGGCGCGCTCCTCGTCGGCCGCCGCGCCATGAACCGCGGCGAGGCATGGATCGTCACGCTTCCGTTCTCCGTCGACGTCAGCGACCTCGCGCTGCGCCCGGCCTTTCTCGCGCTCCTCGACGCGTGGGTCCAGGTCGCGCGCACGCGTGCTGCGCCGAAGCGAACGGACGTCGGGGCGGCGTGGCGCTTCCCGGGAGCGCACGCCGTCGACGTCGAGGGCCCCGGGGGCAAGCTCCCTGCCGCGCGCGAGGACGGCGTCTTCCGCTTCGTGCCGCCGCTCGTCGGCGCCTACCACCTCACGGTCGACGGCAAGACCGAGGTGCGCGTCGCGGCCCCGGTCGTACGCGAGCTCGACTTCCGGCCGCGCGCCGCCGCCCCGTCGACCGAGGGCCCCGGGATGGGCGAGCACCGCGCCTCGGTCGACGTGAGCGGCCAGGTGGCGCTGGCGCTCCTGGCGCTCGTCGCGGCCGAGGTGCTCCTGCGCGCCTGGTCGCGGCGCCGTGTCGAAGCCGTTTGACGGTGGGCGGGCCCCTCAACGTACGCTGAGCGCCCCCATGACGATCCGGACGCCCTTCGCCTTCGCGACCCTCGCGCTCGCGACGCTGCTCGTGGCGCTGCTCGTGGCGCTCGCTGGCTGCCACAGCGCGGGCCCCTACGGCCACTCGCCGCGCTACGTCGAGCTGAGCGACGAGACGGCCGCCGTCGCGGGCGCCAAGGAGTACGACCCCGTGATGGTCGAGCGGCAGCCCGACGAGTGGCGAAAGGGTAGGGTGGTGCTCTTCGGGGTCGTCGAGAGCCGCACCGCCGGCCCGGGCGGGCAGGCGCTCCTCAAGCTGTCGGTGCGGCGCCTCGAGGGGCGCAACCTCTGCGAGAGCGGGCAGGACGACGACACGTGCCGGGTCACGGTGAGCGACAAGGACTTCGGCGTCGTCTACGCGCTCGTCCAGGTCCGCGGCGACGACGACGTGGGGCCCCACGCGGTCGGCCAGCGCTCGCTTCTCCGCATCGTAGGCACCCTCGGGCAGGACGTCGCGCCCGACGGAGCGCCCATCGTGCACGCGCTCTACTACCGGCACTGGCCGAACTACTTCTACGTCACGCGCGCGAGCGCGCGGGACATGCGGCAGTAGGCGGGCGCGCTCGCCGTGATCGCCCTCGCCCCCGACGGGACGCTCCGCCTCCCCGCGCTCGCGACGGCCCACTCGCACGCCTTCCAGCGCGCGATGCGCGGCCGGGCCCAGCGGCCGGCCCATACGAGCGGCGAACCCGACGACTTCTGGTCGTGGCGCGGCGCGATGTACGAGATCGCGTCGTCGCTCACCCCGGAGACCATCCACGCCACGAGCCTCGTCGCGTACCGCGAGCTCGCGCGCGCGGGGGTGCGCACCGTCGGCGAGTTCCACTACGTCCACCACCAGCCCGACGGCACGCCCTACGACGACCGCACCGTGCTCGCCGACGCCGTCATCGACGCCGCCCGGCAGGCGGGCCTGCGCATCGCGCTCCTGCGGGTGGCCTACCACCGGGCGGGCCCCGGCCGAGAGGCCGAGCCGATGCAGCGGCGCTTCTGCGACCCCGATCCCGAGCACGTCTTGCGCGACGTCGACGCCCTTCGCGCGCGCTGGAAGGGCCACCCGCACGTCCTCGTCGGCATCGCGCCCCACTCCGTCCGCGCCGTGCCGCCCGCCTGGCTTCCCATCCTCGCGGACCACGCGCGCCGCCACGAGCTCCCCTTCCACATGCACGTCGCCGAGCAGGCGCGCGAGATCGACGAGTGTGTCGCCGAGACGGGTCGGCGGCCCGTCGAGCTCCTCGCGGACCGCAACGTCCTTTCGAGCCGGTTCGTCGCGGTGCACGCGACGCACCTGCAGCCGCACGAGGCCACGCTCCTCGGTCAGGCGGGCGCCTTCGCCTGCGTGTGCGCCACCACCGAGCGTGACCTCGGCGACGGCCTGCCCGACCTCGGCGCCCTGCGCGCGGCGGGGGCGCGTCTCTGCACCGGCGTCGACAGCCACGTCGTCGTCGACCCGATCGAGGATCTCCGCTCGCTCGAGACGCACGAGCGGCTGCGCACGCAGTCGCGCGTCACGTTCCGCGCTCCGACCCGGACCCCCGCCGAGCAGCTCTGGTTCGAGGGCTCGTTCGAGGGGGCGGCGGCGTGCGGCTTCGAAGACGCCGGCGGCGAGATCGTCGTCCGGCGCGACCACCCCTCGCTGGCCCTCGTCGAAGACGAGCACCTCCTCGACGCCATCGTCTTCGGCGCCGGCGCCGGCATCGTCGACCGCGTCGACGTTTCACCGTGAGCGGCCCGCTGGGAGCGGTTGGCGCACGAGAGGGGGAAACAGGAAGATCAGAAGCAGTGAGGGGGACTTCACACGCCTGCACGGGGTGAAGGCGCGCGTGCAGCTCCGAAGAGGGAGGAACAGGAAGAAGAGAAGATCAGGAAGGGGCGATAGAGGGCCGTTGGTCCACTCGGTGCGCAGCCGCACGAACGCGTCACTGACGCGTGAGCACTCTCCACCTTCCTGATCTTCTCTTCTTCCTGTGATTCCCCCTCTCGTGGCGCGCCAGGCGGCGAAGCAGCGAGCCCCCCCCGCGCGTCACTTGCGCCGGTCGAAGTACCTCTCCATGCCGTACAGGTCTTCGTCGCCGAGGCCCTCGGCGACCGCCTGGGCTACCTCGCGCGTGATCTCGCGCTGGACGGGCAGGGAGAGCCCCACCTCTTCCTGGAGCGCGAGGTTGAGCGCGCCGTCCTTCAGCGCGAGCGCGAGCGTGAACTCGGCAGTGCGGTAGTCGCGCCCGAGGACGCGGCCCTTCTTGCTGACGTAGCTGGGCGTCGCGAAGGCGCCCGTCGTGAACGCCTCGACGAGCGTCTCGCGCGCAAGGCCGGCCTTCTCGCCGAGCGCGAGCATGCTCGCGAAGGCGACGAAATGGTGCGCGCCCACGCCGTTGAGGACGACCTTGAGCGCCTGCCCTTGCCCCACGCCGCCCGCCCGCAAGATGCGGTTGCACATGGTGCGGAGGACAGGCGTCACCCGCTCCACGTCGGCGTCGGCGCCGCCGACGAGCGCGAGAAGCTCGCCTCGCTCCGCCGGGCCCACGCTCCCGCTGACCGGCGCGTCCACGAGGCGCGCGCCACGTGCCTCGATGGCGCGCGCGGCTTCGCGCGCTGCCGCTCGTCCGATGGTCGACATCTCGACCACGACCGTGCCCGGCTCGATGCCCGCGAGCACCCCGTCGGGGCCGCCGAGGACCTCCTCGAGGGCGCGCCCGTCCGCGACGCACGTCACGACGATTCCGGCCCCCCGGACCGCGTCGCGCGGCGTCGTGGCCACGCGCGCCAGCGCTGCCGGACGCGGCGCGGAAGCCCCCTCGTCCGCCGCCGTCGCGACGAACGCCTCGGCCCGCGCGTGCGTCCGGTTCCAGACCGTGAGGCCGGTGACGGTCCCCGGCGGAGCCTCCGCCACGCAGCGCGCCATGGGAGCGCCCATGTTCCCGAGACCGAGGAAAGCGACGCCCCTGCTGCTCGGGTCCTCGGAATTCATGACGAGCACGACAAAGACGCGCCTCTCCGGGGCTCCTCTCTAGCACGGGGACTTGCGCGCGCTCCGGGGCGCGGCGATAGTTCCCTGATCCCATGCCCGCGAGTTTTCGCCTCAAGACGAGCTTCGAGCCGAAGGGCGATCAGCCCCAGGCGATCGACCAGCTCCTCAAGGGGCTCGCGGCCAAGGACAAGCACCAGGTCCTGCTCGGCATCACGGGCTCCGGCAAGACGTTCACCGTCGCGAACGTCATCCAGCAGTCGGGCAAGCCGGCCCTCATCCTCGCGCCGAACAAGACCCTCGCAGCGCAGCTCTACGGCGAGATGCGCGAGCTCTTCCCCGAGAACGCGGTCGAGTACTTCGTCAGCTATTACGACTACTACCAGCCCGAGGCGTACATCCCGTCGACCGACACGTTCATCGACAAGGACGCCATCATCAACGACCAGATCGACCGGATGCGCCACTCGGCCACCGTGTCGCTCCTCAGCCGGCGCGACGTCATCATCGTCGCCAGCGTTTCGTGCATCTACGGCATCGGCAGCGCCGAGAGCTACTCGGGCCTGCTCATCCAGCTCGCGAAGGGCGAGGAGATGCGGCGCGACGTCCTGCTCCGCCGCCTCGTGGACATCCAGTACGAGCGCAACGACGTCGACTTCCACCGCGGGACGTTCCGCGTGCGCGGGGACGTGGTCGAGATCTTCCCCACGTACGAGCAGGAGACGGCCATCCGCGTCGAGTTCTTCGGCGACGAGATCGAGTCGATCAAGGAGGTCGACCCCCTGCGCGGGCGCGTGAAGGAGTCGCTCGAGCGCTACGCCATCTACCCGGGCTCGCACTACGTCACGCCCCAGGCGCAGATGCGCAAGGCCATCGAGAGCATCCGCGAGGAGCTCCGCGAGCGGCTCGACTTCTTCGACCACGAGGCGCGGTTCCTCGAGAAGCAGCGCCTCGAGCAGCGCACGCTCTACGACCTCGAGATGATGGAGCAGATGGGCTTCTGCTCCGGCATCGAGAACTACTCGCGGCACCTCTCGGGCCGGAAGGCCGGCGAGGCGCCGCCCACGCTCATCGACTACTTCCCCGACGACTTCCTCATCGTCGTCGACGAGTCGCACCAGACGGTGCCGCAGCTCCAGGCGATGTACCGCGGCGACCGCGCGCGCAAGGAGACGCTCGTCGATTACGGCTTCCGCCTCCCGAGCGCGCTCGACAACCGGCCCCTCAAGTTCGAGGAGTTCGAGGCGCACGTCCGGCAGGCCATCTACGTGTCGGCCACGCCCGGCGAGTACGAGGTCCAGAAGTCGCAGGGCGTCCTCGTCGAGCAGCTGATCCGCCCGACGGGCCTCATGGATCCCCAGGTCGAGGTGCGCCCCGTCTCCGGCCAGGTCGACGACCTCCTCGGCGAGATCAAGGACCGCTGCAAGAAGAACGAGCGCGTCCTCGTGACGACGCTCACCAAGCGGATGTCGGAGGACCTCACCGACTACTACCGCGAGCTCGGCGTGCGCGTCCGCTACCTCCACTCGGACATCGACACCCTCGAGCGCATCGACATCCTGCGCGATCTCCGCCTCGGCGAGTTCGACGTCCTCGTGGGCATCAACCTCCTGCGCGAGGGCCTCGACCTGCCCGAGGTCTCGCTCGTCGCCATCTTCGACTCCGACAAGGAGGGGTTCCTCCGCAGCCCCCGGTCGCTCATCCAGACCATCGGGCGCGCCGCGCGCAACGTGAACGGCCGCGTCATCATGTACGCCGACAGGATCACCGCGGCGATGGCGGGCGCCATCGACGAGACGAAGCGCCGGCGCACCGTGCAGAACCAGTACAACCTGGACCACGGCATCATCCCGACGACGATCGTGCGCGCCATCCTGAACATCAACCCGGCGAGCGGGACGATCGACTACCTCAACGTTCCCAAGCTCCCGAGGGGCGCCGTCGCCGCGAACGGGTCCGAGGCCGACATCGACGAGCGCCTGGCGGCGATGCGCCTCGAGATGTTCGCGGCGGCCGAGAACCTCGAGTTCGAGAAGGCGGCGCGCCTGCGCGACGAGCTGAAGAAGCTCGAGGCGATCGCCGGCGTGCAGGCGGCCGACGGGACGACCGGGGCCGCGTTCGACCCGTACGCGGGCAACGGCAAGCGGCGGAGCGGCGTCCGGGCCAGCAAGGGGACGGCGAAGGCGGCGCCTGCCGCGAAGGGCCGGCGGTACAAGGCGCGCTGAAGGCAGTGACTGCGCCGGGGGCCGGCTCGGGCTCGGTGACTCAGTGGCCGCCGGTGTTGCTCGCCCAGAGAGGGACGCCGCCTGTGCCGTAGGCGACGAAGTTGCCGTCGTTCTGCACGGTGACGAACGTCCCGCAGCCGGTGCCACCGGTGCCCGTGGACCAGAGGGCGACGCCGCCGCTCTCGTAGAGGACGAAGTTACCGTCGTCCTGCATCGTCGCGAGGGAGGCGGCGGTGCCGGCGGTGTTCGACGACCAGAGGGGCGTCCCGCTCTCGTAGAGCACGAGGTTCCCGTCGCCCTGCATCACGAGATCGAAGCGGTCGTCGCACGAGTCGAGCTGCTGCCCGGTCGTGAGCTGCATCCCGGGATAGAGCGTGCCGCACGTGCACTGCGTGCTCAGGTTCGCGCGGCAGGTGCTCGCGACCGCCGCGATGCACGTCTGCGGCGCGGCGGCGCACGTGCTTCCCGCGCAGCAATAGGCGCCCTGGGTTCCGCACGAGTTGCAGACGCCGCCCATGCACACGCTGACGCTGCTGCATGCCGTCCCGTCGGCGAGGCTCGTGCCCGTGTCGGTGCAGACGGACGAGCCCGAGGAGCAGTCGACGATGCCCGTGTGGCAGACGTTGGTCGGCACGCACGCGCCGCCGCCGGTGCACGTGCTCGCCTCGGCTGCGTCCTTCGTCGAGGAGTCGACGGGGGTGGCTGGGGCGTCGAGCGAGACGGGCGCGTCCGTGGAAGACGTCGGGCCGTCGCTGCTCCCCGGGCCGTCCGGAACCGAGGCGTCGCCGGCGCCGTCGCCCCCGGGGCTGCCGTCTTCCACCGGGCCTCCCCCGGAGCTCGCCCCGCCCTCGGAAACGCCGCCGTGATCCGACGCCCCGGCCTCGCCCGGCCAGCCTTGCGGGTCGTCCTTCGTCAGCCCCTGCGCGCAGGCGGCCACGAGGCCCGCGCACGCGAGGGCGGCGAACGCGGCGAGCCTCTCGCGTCGCATGGGATCCAGTGTGCCACGGGCAGGCCCGCGATCCCACGTTCGCCTCCGGGACCCCTCGCCTGGCCGTCCCGGTGCGTCAGACCTTCTCGCCGCGGGCCTTGAGCGCGTCGACCACGGCGCGCACGTCCTGCGCGCGGTCGCGCGGCATGACGAGGACGGCGTCGTCCGTCTCGACGACGACGAGGTCCTTCACGCCGAGGAGCGCGTAGCGCTTGGCGCTCCCGCCCGAGAGAACCTTGACCAGGTTCCCCGTCGCGTCGACGCTGACCGTCCCGTCGGGGACGGCGTTGCCGTCGGCGTCCTTGGTCGCGAGCTCCCACGACACCTGCCAGCTCCCGACGTCGTTCCAGCCGAAGCTCCCCGGGACGACCGCGGTGTGGTCGTGCTTCTCCATCACGCCGTGGTCGATCGAGATCGACGGCATGTTCGGAAAGACGTGCGGGAGCTCGACGGGCTCGCGCCGGGTGCGCGCCGCGAGGTTCAGGACGGCGAGCTGGTCGCCGAGCGCCGGGAGGTGCCGCCGGATGGCATCGAGCATGGCGTGCGCGCGGAAGACGAACATGCCGGCGTTCCACAGGTGGCGCTTGCCCGCGAGGAACCCGGCCGCGCGCGCGTGATCGGGCTTCTCGACGAAGCGGGCCACCTCGTGGACGCCCTCGCGCAGCGACGCGCCGAGCTCGATGTAGCCGTAGCCCGTCTCCGGTCGCGTCGGCGTCACGCCGATGGTCGTGAGCCACCCGGCCTCGGCGGCCTCGATGGCGCGCGCCAGGACGGCGCGGAACGCCGCCTCGTCGGAGATGAAGTGGTCCGCGGGCAGGACGACGACGACGGCGTCGGGGTCCTCGCGCGCGATGGTCGCGGTGGCCCAGCCGATCGCCGGTGCGGTGTTGCGGGGGACGGGCTCCGCGAGGAAGTGCCCCTGCGGCACGCCGGGGAGGGCCTGCGCGGTCGCGTCGAGGAGGACCTGCCCGGTCGCGACCCACACGTCCTTGGGCTCGATGAGCGGCGCGAGGCGGCGCACCGTCGCGGCGATGAGGGACTCGTCGCCCCCTCCGAGCGGCAAGAGCTGCTTGGGGCGGGTGACGCGCGAGGCCGGCCAGAAGCGGGTCCCCGAGCCACCGGCCAGGACGACGGCGTGAACGCTGGGCATGATGCTCCCGCCTCGTACCACGGCGCACGGGCGCGTGGCACCATGGGCCGCGATGGCTCCGCCGCTCTTCGTCTGGGAGCTCGATCACGGCTGCTGCGCGGGGGTCGCGCTGCCGGACGGCGGCACCGCTGCGGGCGACGCCGGCGAGGCCGTGGGGGCGCTGCTCGCCGAGGAGCGCGCGGCGGCCGCGTCCATGGCGCCCGCGCGCCGGCGCACGTGGGTCGGTGGCCGGGCGGCGATGCGGGCGACGGCGAACGCGCTGGGCGTCACGCTTCCCCCGATCGGGTCCGACGACCGGGGCGCACCGGTCCTTCCGCACGGCTTCATCGGGTCGATCAGCCACAAGGACGAACTCGCCGTCGCCCTCCTCGCCCGCGAAGCGCGCGACGGGGTGAGGGTCGGCGTCGACGTCGAGCGGGACGCCCCGCGCCGGATCGACGTGTCGCGCAAGGTCCTGCGCGACGAGGAGCTCACCGCCGTCGCGGCGATGACCGGCGAGGCGCGCGCGCGCGAGGTGCTCCTTCGATTCTCGCTCAAGGAGGCCGTCTACAAGGCGCTCGACCCGTTCGTGCGGCGCTACGTCGGCTTCCACGAGGTGGCCGCGACGCCGGAGACGGACGGGCGCGTGGCCGTGCGCCTCGAGCTCGCGAAGGGCGAGGGGCCCTTCCACGTGGACGCGCGCTGGCGGCGCGTCGAGGGCCTCATCGTCACGACGGCGCGCGTGGAAGCGTTTCGCTCGGGCGAGGCGCGACCGTAGAGCGCCTCGGCCGTGAGGCGGGCACGTGCGATGCACTTCGTCCGCCGCATGAAGACGACCCACTGCATCGCGGCGACGCTGATCCTGGCGGCCGCCCCGCTCATCGGCTGCGCTTCGCAGCACAACCACGACGTCGTGTCGCCTTCGTCGGCGTACGAACGAAACCCGCAGGCCGCGCGCGTCGGCGTGACCGAACGTCAGCCTGCGTCCGAGGCGATGGCCGACGCGCCGGGCGAGACCACGGCGACGCCCGGTGGGGCGCCCGCGGACTCCGAGGTCTCCGCGAGCTCCGGCTCGGCCGCTCCGGGAGGCGAACAACCACAGCCGCTGGGCGCCGAGGTCGGGGTGAGGCCGGACGGCTCCCCCGTGCGCACGGGTGTGTTCCAGCTGCCCGAAGGCACGACGATGACGAGCAGCGTCGCCGTGGGCGAGATCCGCGCGTTCCCCGAGGAGGTCGACCAGACGTCCGGCGCCGGCACGACCGCGCTCGCCGTCGGCGGTACCGATCGCGTCTACCAGAGCACGACGAAGTACCGCGACGCGGTCGGGTTCTTCGACGAGCTCCTCTCCAAGAACGGCTTCCAGGCCACGCATCGCAAGGCCACGACGACGGCCACGCTTTGGACCGTGCAGGCGCCGGGCGGCGGCGTCGCGCACGTGGCGGTGCGCGACACGAAGCCGACCACGATCGAGATCGTCGAGGCGAACGCTATGCAGGCGCCCGGCGCCGCGAAGTAGCGGCCCCGCGCCTCAGTCCCTGCGGTACATCGTCACGACGCAGGCTCCCCCGAGGCCGAGGTTGTGCTGGAGCGCGACCTTGGCGTTGGGGACCTGCCGCTTGTCGGCCGTGCCGCGCAGCTGCCACACGAGCTCCGTGCACTGGGCGAGCCCGGTGGCGCCGAGCGGGTGGCCCTTCGAGAGGAGGCCACCCGACGGGTTCGTGACGACCTTGCCGCCGTACGTGTTGCCGCCCTCCCAGATGAACTTCTCGGCCTCGCCCTCCTTGCAGAGGCCCAGGCCCTCGTAGGTGAGGATCTCGTTGGCCGAGAAGCAGTCGTGGAGCTCGCAGACCTGCACGTCCTGCGGCCCGAGGCCGGACTGCTCGTAGACCTTCTTCGCGGCGTTGACGGTCATGTCGTAGCCGACCATCTTCATCATGCTCTTCTCGAAGCTCGTCGCGTAGTCCGTGGTCATCGCCTGCGCGGCGATCCACACCGGCGAGGCGATGCCGTGCTTCTTCGCGAAGTCGTCCGAGCAGAGGACGGCCGCCGCGGCGCCGCACGTGGGGGGGCAGCACTGGTAGCGGGTCAGCGGGTCGAAGACCTCCTCGCTGTTCATCACTTCCTCGAGCGAGAGGAGCTGGTTGAAGATCGCGTACGGGTTGTTCGCCGCGTGCTTGCGCGCCTTCACGCTGACCTGGCCGAAGGTCTCCTTCTTCGTGCCGTACTTCCAGCGGTACTCGCGCCCCGCGCCGCCGAACATCTGCGCCGTCGGCACCGAGTTCGAGAAGCCCTGGACGTCCATCATCGTCTGCGCGTGCTTGCTCACCGGGCTCTCGCGGTCTGTGTACTTCGACCCGAGCGCGCCCTTCTCCATCTTCTCGAAGCCGACGACGAGCACGCACTCGGCCTGCCCGCCCTCGACCGCCATCTTGCCGAGCATGAGCGCGGTCGACCCCGTCGAGCAGTTGTTGTTCACGTTGAAGACGGGGATGCCCGTGAGGCCCACCTCGTAGAGCGCGCGCTGCCCGCACGTGCTGTCGCCGTAGACGTACCCCGCGTACGCCTGCTGCACCTCGGCGTAGGGGATCTTCGCGTCCTGCAAGGCCGTGTGCGCCGCCTTGCTCGCCATCACGTGGTAGTCCTCGCTCTGGCCGGGCTTGGCGAACTTCGTCATCCCCACGCCGATCACGTTCACTTTGCGTCCCATGGGCATCACCTTTCTTCGCCGTACCGTTCAGACCAGGTCCTTGAGGAAGCTCAGCTTGTGCGCGTAGCGGACGTCGCCGTCCACGCGGAGCTTGCCGTGCTGGTAGAAGCTCTGCGCCTGCGAGGGGTCCTTCGCGAGCGCCGCGAGGTCGGCATCGTCGATCCGTAGCACGGTGGTCGCCTTCGGCTCCTTGCCCTCGCGGACGGCTCCCGCGCCGGCCCCACCCGCGCCGCTGAGATCGATGACCCAGCTCGCGTCGGGGTTCTTCACGTCGAGCTGGAGCACGACCCCCACCTCCTTCGCGAGCCCCGGGTTCTTGCTCAGCCGCTCCCCGAGCGCCTTCATCATCGCCGGCGCCCTCGCGCCCGCGCCCGCGCTCGCGCCCGCGCCTGCGCCCGCGCCTGCGCCCGCGCCTGCGCCCGCGCCCGCGCCCGCGCCCGCGCCCGCGCCCGCCCCTGCCCCTCCTCTCTTCCTCGCCACCGCCTCCGCCGCCTGCTTCGGATCGATCTTCTTCAGGAAGTCGAGCTTCTGCGACGCCATCACGTCACCGCCGATCTTCAGCTTGCCGCCCATGTAGAGCTTCATCGGGTCGGCCTTGCCGCTCGTCATGTCGAGGAAGTCGGCGTCGGCGAGGGTGAGCGTCGTGTCCGGCTTGTCCACGGCGCCGGCCTTCACCGCGCCCTTGCCGTTCTTCACGTCGATCGTCCACGCGCTGTCCGGCCCCGTGAGCTGGAACACGAACACCTTGCCGACCCGCGACACGAGGTCGGGGTTGCGCGCCAGGTGGTCCTCGATCGCCGCAAACACGTCCGTCGACCCGAACGCCCCGCCCCCGCCCCCGCCCGCGCTTCCGCCCGCGCCCGCGCCCGCGCTCGCGCCCGCCCCCGCGCTCGCTCCCTGCCCTCCCCCCCTCTTCTTCGTGATCGCCGCGAGCGCCTCCTTCGGGTCGATCTTCTGCAGGAACGAGAGCTTCTGCGACGCCATGAGGTCGCCCGAGATCTTCAGCTTGCCGCCCATGTAGAGCTTCATCGGGTCGGCCTTGCCGCTCGTCATCGCCATGAAGTCGGCGTCCGCGAGCTCGAGCGTCGTGTCGGCCGTTCCCGCGCCCGCCTTCACGCCGCCGGGAGCGTTCTTGACGTCGAGCGTCCACGCGCTGTCGGGGCCCGTCAGCTTGAAGACGAACACCTTGCCGATCGCGGTGCAGAGCTCCGGATGCCGCGCCACGTGGTCCTCGATGCCGGTGAACACGTCCGCGCTCGTGAACGACTCGGGCGAGAGGGGCGCTGCCGCCCCGCCCGCGCTGGCCGCCGCGCCTGCGCCCGCGACCGAGGCGGCCTTCTTCTCGGCCTTCTTCGGCAGCTCCTTGAAGAGCTCCACCGCGGCGTTCGAGATGACCACCTTGTCGCGCTCCTTCACCTTCGTGCGGAAGACGATCTTCTGGTCGCCCTCCTTCCACATCTCGGTGACGAGCGTCTCGCCCGGGAACACGGTGTCGGCGAAGCGCACCTTGATGCTCTTGAAGAACCGCGGGTCGCCGCCGGGGCAGAACTTCGCGATGACGTGCCGCGCGGCGAAGCCGAACGAGCAGAGCCCGTGGAGGATGGGCCGCTCGAAGCCGAAGTTCTTCGCGAACGCCGGGTCCGCGTGGAGCGGGTTCCAGTCGCCCGAGAGCCGGTAGAGGAGCGCCTGGTTCGGGCTCGTCTTCTCCTCGACCACGGCGTCGGGCGCGCGCGTCGGCGCGACGTTGACCTCCGCGCTCGGCCCGCGGTCGCCGCCCCAGCCGCCAGCGCCGCGCACGAACGTCGTGAGCTCGTTGTACGCGAGCTCGGTCCCGTCCGCGTCCTTCGTCGTGATGGCCGTGATGACGAGCGCGTTCTTGCCCTTGTCGAAGATGTCCTTGATGCGGATGTCGTGCGTGATCTTTCCGTGCGTGGGCCAGGGCGCGCGGAGCTCGGTGTACTGCTCGCCGTGGAGGACGCGATCGAAGCCGTAGTGGAGGCCCGGGGCCTGCTTGCCCTCCTTGGCGAGGTCGAACACGGCCTTGAGCGCGGGCGCGACCGCGAAGGTCGGCACCATCTTGAAGCCGTCGCCGCTCATCTCGTAGACGTACGAGAGCTCCTTCGTGTCGAGCGGGTCCTTGGCTGCGCCGACGCCGAGCGCGTAGAGCGCGAGATCGCGCTCGTCGAACGTGCCCTGGACGGGGCCGAGC
This sequence comes from Polyangiaceae bacterium, assembly GCA_036490515.1. GTDB lineage: Bacteria > Myxococcota_A > Polyangia > Polyangiales > Polyangiaceae > Palsa-1150. The sequence goes on along the minus strand of DASXDU010000035.1, from coordinate 9,909 downwards.
TCGTAGCCGAGCGCCTCGTCGACGTCGATGAACTCGTTGCCGCCCTTGCCCTTCGCCGTCGCGAGGTTGCCGAGGATGGGCTGCATCGACTCGGTCACGTTCGCCGGGTGCGTCGCCTTGCGCTCCGTGAAGTCGACGATGCTGCCCCACTTCGACTTCACGCCCTCGGGCGTCATCGCGCGCGACAGGCGGAAGAGCGCGCCCTCGGCCCGCTCGAAGCGGAGCTTGCCGACGAAGCCGCCGCCGACCTCGAAGAGGCCCCCGTTCTCCTCGCACGACTCGTGGCAGAGGTACGCGACGAGCGGCGACACGAACTCGGGCTTGAGCGCGCCGAGGACGTCCGGCGGGAGCACCGTCTCGGTCATGCGCGAGGCCGCGATGGGGGCGATCGTGTTGACGTGGACGCCCTTCTTCTTGCCCTCGATGGCGAGCGTCTGCGCGAACCCGAAGAGCCCGAGCTTCGCCATCGAGTAGTTCGCCTGGCCGAAGTTGCCGTAGATGCCGGCGGCGCTCGACGTCATGATGATGCGGCCGTAGCCGGCGTCGCGCATGTGGTTCCACGCGGCGTGCGTCACGCGGAAGCTCCCGAGGACGTGCACCTTGTAGATGAGGTCCCAGTCCTCCTGGCTCATCTTCTGGAACGAGACGTCGCGCAGGATGCCGGCGTTGTTGACGACGACGTCGAGGCGCTTGAAGTGGTCGAGCGCGGCCTGGACGATCTTCGTCCCGTCCTCGACCGAGTCGTAGTTCGCGACGGCCTCGCCGCCCGCCGCCTTGATCTCCTCGACCACCTTGTCGGCCGCCGCGGACGACTTCCCGCCGCCCGTGTGGCCCCCGCCGAGGTCGTTGACGACCACCTTGGCGCCCCGGGACGCGAAGAGGAGGGCGTGCGAGCGTCCGAGACCGTTTCCGGCGCCGGTCACGATGACGACGCGGTTGTCGAAGCGCAGATCAGCCATGGCGATTCCTCGAGAGGGGGGTGGTTCTTTCGCGTGCGAAGTATTGAGGGCTGGGCCGCGGCGCGTCAAGGCGCCCCGGGCGTCTCCCGAGGTCCCCGGGAAGTCTCGGTTTCCCCGGCGGAAGTCCGGGTTGCACCCCTGGGCCGGGGGGGGCGACACTGGGAGGAAGGGACCATGCGCACGCCCCTGCGGCTCGTCCTGCTCGTCCTGGCGGCGTCCCTGCTCGTGGCGTGCGGAGGGGAGGACCGAACCGTCCTTCTCGACCAGTGGACCCTCGACACGGGCGACCGGCGTATCCCGCTGACGCTTCCCGCCCACTTCGACCGAGCGGTGGGCGACGTCGCACGGCCCTATGCCCTGCACGCCGACGCCGCCCTGCCGCCCGCCATGCGCGGCGAGACGCTCACGCTCACCATCCCGTACTTCCCCGCGCTCGCGTCGCTCCACGTCGACGGCATCCCTGCGCCCGACCTCGACGTCGGCCCGCTCGATCGCTACCGCGGCGCCGGCCCCCACCGCTTCGTCATCCCGCCCGAGGCCTCGGCCGACGGCGTCCTTCACCTCTCGCTCGTCGTCGATCACCGCTGGACGGGGAGCGCGTGGCTCGACACCGTCCCGCGCATCTCGACGGGGCTCGACGGCGACAGCGGCTACGTCTTCGTGAAGCTCTTCGACCAGTCGAGCGCCGCGGCTGGCCTCGCGATGATCCTCCTCGTCGGCTTCGCGAACGGCATCGTCTTCCTCTTCGACCGCCGCCGCTCGGCGTACGGGTGGGTCACGGTCGCGTCGTTCTTCGGCGCCTTCTACCCGGCCTTCTCGATCGGCCTCACGCAGCCCGTCTTCGGCGTCTACGAGCCCACCGTCATGGGCGGCGCCGTCATGCTCTCGGCGCTGGCAACCCTCTTCTTCACGGCGAGCATCTTCGGCCGGCCGCACCGCCGCGCGTGGTGGGGCATCTTCGGCCTCTGGTGCCTGCTCGCGACGTGGAACGCCGGGCCGTTCCGCTCGACGCGCTTCCTCACGCCGGTCACGGTCGTGACGACCGTCGTCGCCGGGATCTACTGCATCAACCTCCTCGTCCAGGAGGTCCGCAAGGGCCGCCCGCCGCTCGCGAACGTGCTCGCGACCATCGGCTGGCCGGTCGTCTGCCTCCTGGCCATCGACGACTTCGCGTCGTGGATGGGCCTCGGCGAGCTCTATCACGGCGTCCGCGGCGCGAGCCTCGGCATCGCGGTCCTGTCGATGCTCCAGGCGGCCGCCCTCGGGTCGCAGCTCCTCCAGTCGCTCCGCCGGTCGGACGGGCTGAACGCGGAGCTCGCGAAGCGCGTGCAGGACCTCGAGGCGACCAACGCCGAGGTGGGCACGCTGAACGAGGAGCTCCGCCGGCAGATCGGAAACCGCTCGCAGCAGCTCGCCGAGACGCTCGCGAACGTAGGCACTCTCCACATGCCCGCGCTGACGCTCGGCCCGGGCGACGTCGTCGAGGGCCGCTACCGCGTCGTGCGCTTCGTGGGCTCGGGCGGGATGGCCTGGGTCTACGAGGTGCGCCGCGAGACGGACGGGCGGCGCCTGGCGATGAAGCTCCTCCACGGCCGGTCGAGCGGCGACGCGCTCTCGCGGTTCGCGCGCGAGGCGAAGATGGCGTCCGACGTGCAGCACCCGAACGTGGTCGGCGTGGTCGACGTCGACATGACGGCCGACGGGGTCCTCTTTCTCGTCATGGAGTTCGTGGACGGGACGTCGCTCGAGCAGCACGTGGACCACGATCCGCCGATGGCGTGGTCGCTGCTCGTCCTGCGGCAGGTGGCGAGCGCGCTCGAGGGCCTGCACGCGCGCGGCATCGTGCACCGCGACCTCAAGCCGGCGAACGTCCTCATCGAGGAGCTGCTCGAAGGGCCCGTCGCGAAGATCGCCGACTTCGGCGTCTCGACGCTGCTGTCACGCGCCACGCACTCGTCGCGCCCCCCGGGGCCGGCCGACGCGAGCGGCAACGTGCGGGTGACGCGCGCGGGCCGCGTGATGGGTACGCCTACGTACATGGCGCCAGAGCTCGCGAGCGACGGGGTGCCGATCGCGCCGTCGATCGACGTGTACGCGTTCGGCGTCATGGCGCACGAGCTCCTCGTCGGGCGCCCGCCGTTCCGGGACCCGCTGTTCGTGCGCGCCGTCCACGGGCGCTCGCTGCCGCCCGCGACGCCGCTGGCGATGGCGCGCCCGCGGCTCGACAAGACCGTGTGCGAGCTGGTGGACCGGTGCCTGTCGCTCGACGCGAAGGCGCGGCCGAGCGCGGCGGAGGCGGCGCTCGTGCTCAGGAACGCGCGGCTCGAGGCGGACCCGTCGTCGGTGCCGAGCGTGCGCACGGCGGGGTGAGGCGCTCAGCTCGCGGCGGACGTACGCGAGCTCTCGGGGCGCCGCTTGCGCCGCGGTCGTTCAGAACGCGAAGCGCGTGACGTTCACCGCGATCGACTCGAGGCCGACGTTGTACTCGTTCCACGGCTTGGGGAACGCGTTGCTGCCCGCGTCGTTGTCGAAGGCCTCGAACTCCTGGAAGAAGACGCGCGGTGCGGCGCCGCCGGTCTGCGGGTCGACGCCGTCGCCGATGAAGCTCGTGTAGACCTCGGTGAAGTTGGTGCCCCCGCTGGGCGCCGTCTTGTAGAAGGCGAGGCAAGGCGGGTCGGATCCGGGGGTGCTCGCCGGCGTCCAGTGAACGAGATCGGTGGAGGCGCGGATGCAGATCCCCTGATCGTCGAACTTCTGGACCGCCGTCAGGTCGTTCGTCATGAACGCCATCAGGTACTCGCTCGAGACCGTGTCGTAGATGACGCTCGGCATGCCGGCGCCCGTGTCGCCGAAGAGGGCGGTGAACTGGCCCGACCACTCGTCCTCGTTCGCGTCCGACGTGGCAGGCTGCGTCCACGTCGCGCCCGAGCTGGCCGGGGCGTAGTACTTGGTGAAGAGCGCCGCGACGTTGGCTGCCCGCGTCGCGGGGTCGATGCGCTCGATCTGACCGTTGTCGATGGTCGGCGGCGTGAGGGCCGAGACGACGCTCTCGTACGGTGCGCGCGCGACGGCGAGGCACGAGTAGACGCAGATGCCCGGGTTGGAGTCGACCGCAGTCTGCCCCGGCGGCACGGTCCCGGCGTACGGGTCGACGTCCTGGTAGAAGAGATAGAAGTAGGCGCTCGACGGGTCCGGCGGCGGGTTGGCCAGATGGTGCCCGGAGGCGTCGGCCACGACGAGCGATCCGTACGCGTTGCCGACGTTCTGGTGCGTCGCGGAGTCGCCGTCGTAGTAGCCGACCGGCGGGTAAGGCTGGACGATCTGGCCCGCCGCCGTGAAGGTCCCGCCGGTGTCGTACGACACGGCCAGGCCGATGCCGGCGTAGTAGCAAGGGACTTCGTTGCAGGTCGGGCCGTACTGGTATTCGCCGTGGTACGGCATGATGTACCCGGTGTAGGCCTCGGGGTGGACCTCCGTTCCCGCGATGACGAACCGCGTCCCCTCGTAGGAGACGACCTGCCCGCCGCCGGCGTAGTTCCGATCGAAGATCCAGTCGGTGGCGCCCGCCGTAGCCAGCGCGCCCGGACCGAAGAGCGGCGCGGACACCTTCGGGGGCGGAGCGACCATCGTGGTGAGCGAGGAGCCTTCGAGCGTGTAGACGCCCTCGGTGCAGCCCCCGTCGCAGTTGGCGGCGCCCGCGCCGCCCGACCCGAAGAAGGTGTAGCCCGTGCCGATCTTGATGACGCCCAGCGATCCGTCGGGGATGCCGTAGCCGAGCCCGATCCCCTCGAGCGTGCTCTTCGACGCGAAGAGGCTGGGGGTGGTGGCGAAGCTCGTCTCGTAGATGACGCGGGGGGGCGGGGGGACGACCGTCGGGATCGGGCCCACCGGGGTGTTCTCCACGTGCAGAGCGGGTGGCGATGGCGGCTGGACGCCCGCCGGGACGTGGTCCGAGCACGCGAGGAGGATGCACGGAGCGAGCGCAAGGGCCGAGAGCGCCCCGCAGGTCACGACTGAGGACCGTTTCATGGAGCTCCCTTTCGAGGACGGTACCGGTCGAACCCGGTCCACCGCGGCGTCACACGCGGTTGCGCGCGGGGAGCCAGTGTGCGGCTCATCCCTGGGCGTCGCAACGGGCGCGAGCGTTTTCGCGTGTCACCCGTCGGGGGGACGTCTTGGTGGGACGCTCGCCCAGGGCTCCCCGCCGCCGGAGTGGCGATCACCCTCCGCGGCGCAGCACCCACGCGCGCCAGTCGGGGTCGGCCTCCGCAGGGGTCTGTCCGCGGATGCGGCGAAAGGCTGCCACGCCGTCGAGGTCGCCCGCGTCGGCGCGTGCATCGCGCCACGCGCGGTAGAAGGGCCAGAGTGCGCCCCGCTCGTCCAGCCACTGGCAGGTCGCGCGGGCCATGGCTTCGTTCAGCGCGGACGTCGACGCGCTGTCGCCGCGGAACGCCAGGTCGCTCATGCCGAAGAGCGCGCCCAGGTGCGCCCGCGGATCGTGCGCCGCGACGGCCGTGCGGAGGGCGCCGTACCGCCAGTTGTCCTCGCCCGCGATGTCGCCGTCGCGCGGGAAGACGGGGGCCTCGTAGAGCGTTCCGACGCATTCGCGAAACCAGCGAGGCGCCTCGAAGTCCGCGAGCATGACGACGTGTGTCAGCTCGTGCGCGGTCGTCGGCACGTGCGCGCGCCCGCCCGAGAGATCGACCACGACGTCGCGCCGCAGCGGGTCCCACACGCCCCAGTTGCGGGTCCCGTCGGGCACGTAGCGGTGGTCGCTGCAGTGCTGCTCGAAGCGGGCGCGCGAGCCGAAGACGTAGACGGTGACCGGGCAGAGCGGGTGCGGGGCGATCCGGCCGTTGCGGAGGGCCGCGAGCACCCGCGGCGCGAGCGCGACGGCGTCGTCGAAGAAAGGAGAGCGGTCGACGTCGACGTAGAGGAAGGTCGCGTCGACGACGGCCGTGCGCAGGGGGCCCGGGTAGAGGGTGTGGGCCTCGGCGAGTCGCGCGTCGAGGGTGTCGACACAGGTGGGGGTCGGCGTAGCTTCCTCCGCGCCCGCGCCCGCGCCCGCGCCCGCATCCCCCGTCGAGATCGAAGCCGGCGCATGGCACGCGAGCGCCGCGGCCGCCGCCCCGACCACGATCCGCCGTCCATTCACTGTGGTCCCACGACCAGCGTCAGCGGCGATCCCGATCCCGCCGGCGCCTCGTCCGGCCCGGACGTGCGTAGCAGCGCACCCTCGAGCGCGTCGGCCAGCGCGTCGGCCGCGGACTGCGTCGCGTCGTCCGCGTCGGGCGCCACCAGCACCCGCGTCGCGTGCACCACCTGGCCGTCGACGGTCACGGGCGCCTTCAGGCGCGGTCGCGTCACGACCCATCCGGCCCTCGTCAGCGCGGCAGCGAGCCAGCCGCAGAGGGGCTGCGGCTCCGCACCCGGCGCGCACGCCAGGGTCACCGCCTGCCCGCGGTGCTCCGCGAGCGCCGTCGTGAAACCGGCGGCGAGCTTCGCCGGGAGCGTTCGCGCCTCCACGCTCCCGCCCTTCGCGTCCAGCTCCTCGTGAAGGAGCGCGCGCGCGGCCTTGGCCTGCATCCGCGCGACGGGACGCGCCGCGGCGCCCTGCGGATCGAGCTTCCCTGCCTGGCGCAGCGACGACAGGCACGCAGCCCAATGCGTCGCGCCGCACTCGGTCGCGGCCCTGCCGCGCAGCGTGTCCGCCTCCTGCTTCGCGAGCACCTCGGGCGGGGGGCCGGGCGGCGCGGAGGGCACCGTCGGCACGGGCGTCGTCGGTGCAGGCTCGGGTGTGTTGAGGGCCACGTACGCCGCGCCGCCCCCGCCGAGGACAGCCGCCGCCGCCGCTGCCGCGACGAGCCACGTAAGAGCCGCCGGGCGCGCTCGACGCGCGCGCGCCGCCGCGATGGGGACGACCTTGCCGTCCGGTTGCGTCGCCGGCTGCGCGGCACCCGCCGCCCTCTGCGCGAGCAGCTTCGCCGCGAGCTCGGCTCCACGCCGGCGCGCCGCTTCCGGATCCACGCCACGGGCGGCGAGCGACGCGTCGAGCTCCTCGTTTCCGAGCTTCGCGACGCGCTCTCCCTCGTCCCGCAACGCGCCCTTCTCGAGCGCCTGCCACGCCTCCGACGGCGAACGCTTGGGGTCATCGCTCATGGATCGTCCTCGTCCTTCCACGCCTGCATCGACTCCGCCACCTGCGCGATGAGCCGCGTCATCCTCTTGCGTGCGTTGCGCACGCGCTCGATTTTCCAGCCGAGCGTCTCGGCCTGGTCGGCCGCCTCGTCCACGTCCTTGCGCGACAGGAGCACGAGCTCGCGCACCTCCAAGTCGCCTTCGCACGCCGCGAGCAGGGCCTCGAATGCCCGGTCGCCCATGGCGCGCTCCTCGAGGAGCTCCTCGGGCGTCGGCGGCGCCTCGTCGAGGAACTGCACGAGCTTTGCGTTCTGGCCGCGGCCCTTGCGGCGCCGATCGACCCGCGCCTGGTTGCGCCGCTTCCCGTCCGCGACCGCCACGACGTGCGCCGCCAGCGTCACGTCGCCCGACGGGTCGAACGGCGCGGTGCCGTCGATGACCATCGTCACGCCCTCGGACACCACGTCCTCGGCGTTGCGTATCTTCAGGTCGAGCGCGATCTCGAGCGCCTCCGCGAAGGTGCGCCCCCAGTCGACAGCGTTCGGATCGAACTCGCTCATCGTCCCCCGTTCGAGGTGCTGGGCCAGCATATCGTCACCGCCCACCCCCTCGCGGATGCCGGGGCCCGCGAGAGGGGGGCGAATGCCGCAGGACCGGGAGCGCCGCCTTCTCGTCGCGCGGCGGCCCCTGTCCCTGTTTTCTAACCGCGGTCGCTCAGCCCTTGGGGGGCTGTGCGACCGTGGCAACCCCGCCGTTGGCCGGGGCGGGCGCGTTCGCGGGAGCGGGTGCCTCCGGAGCGTTGGCCGGCACGGTGGTGAGGGGCGTCACGACGACTTGCGCCGCAACGTTTCCCTTCACCGCCAGCTTGGCCTTCGGTCCCTTGGTCCCGCGCGCTTCACGCGTCGCCTGGGCCTTGGCGGCTGCGACTGCCTTCTCCTCGGCCGTCTTGGGCGCCGGCTGCTTGTGCGGCTGGAGCCCGAAGTCGGCGAGGGACGCGGTGTCGTTGGCGAACATGATGCGAATGAGGCCCTCGAACGCGTTCATGAACGCGACGAGCGCCGGCATCGCAGCCTGCTCGGACGCCACCTTGTCCTTGGCAGTCGCCCGGGCCGCCGTCGTCGTGGCGCGGTTGTCGACGAGCGTTTGAAGCTCGCCGCAAGCCGCGTCCACGGTGACGTTCGCGAGGGCGCCCGCGAACGTGAGGACTTGCGTCCCGTTCGCGAAGTGCTTCCTCGCGCCCGCGACGAGTTGCTTCGCGCGGGTGGCCTGGTTGCCTTTGCCTTGTGTGGTCGTACTCATATCTTTCACCTCCTTTCCTGTACTGGGGGTCCGGTACGAGCTTCCCGGCCCGTCCTCGCCTCCCATAGAGGGAGGACAGTGCGAGGGCCGGATTTGCCACGGCGGGTAACGATTTTTGAGGAGGCGGGGAAAGGCGTGGAGTTACGCAGGGGAGCGGGGTACGCGATCTGCGCGAGTAGGTGAGGGGCCGCCCCGGGAGCGGGCGCCTACTTCGGAAACTCCCGCGTCAGAGTCATCGCGCACGGCTGGCCGTCGCACTGACCGTCGAAGCGCGCGCGTTGCGCCTCCAGGGTGAGGCTGCCCCGAACCGTCTGCGGAAACGCCTCGGCCCCCGCGGCCGCGACGGTCGTCAGCGCATGCCCGACGTGCGCGAGTCGGTCGTCCTCCGCGATGGAGAGGCGGAGCTGGCCGCCTTCGAGCTCCTTGTGGAACGGTACGAACCTTCCCCCCACTCGAATGAACCCCACGTCGTCCTTCTCGAAGTAGATCCGATCCCACGCCGCCGTGGCGCCGGTCGACTCCTTCACGCTCCAGGCGCCCTCCAGGGGCTCGCGTTCGAAGACGCGGTGCTCGATGCCTTCCCGCAGCATCTTCACGGTCGGGGCCACGATCGCCAACGTGACGGTCAGCCCATAGAGCCACCGACCCCGTCGGCCGAGCGAGATCGGCTCGACGGGCGCGAGAAAGAACGCCTGCAAGCGTCGCCAGTGTGGCGCAATCAGGGCCAGGTCGAACAGGAGGTAGACGCTCGCGAAGAGCTTCACGTCCACGTCGTAGAAGAAGTTGATGAGGACGACGTTCAGGAGCGCCGTGGTCATCAGGCACGCCCCGAGCAGCGTCGTGCGCCGGAAGCAGATGAGGACCCCGGACCCCACCTCGATCAGGCCACCGAATGCCTGGTACCAGTACGTGCGTCCGAGGAACTCCCACGTGAGGGACGACGAAGCGAGGTCGATCACGCGCTTGTCGCGCCGGAAATACTGCGGATAGAACTGCATCCCGATGAGCTTCGGAACGCCGTAGCGGATCATCTCGTAGGCCAGAACGAATCGCACGGCGTCCCACGCGATGCGCGCGGCACTCTCCCGGATGGACGGGCGACGCCCCACCCACGCGCCGACGATCAGACCGGCGAGGACGCCGCAACCGAGGACGATGAAGCCCTGCGCGTTGTCGTGAGAAACGTCGTCCTCTTCCAAGACGAGCCCGAAGAGAGCCATCCCCGCGAGGGGGAACGCGGCGAATCGCTGGAGCGCCGAAGAATTGGTCTTCGTGGGCTCGATGGCGACGGCGGTCATGTGGACCTGGGAGGGTACCGCGGTGCCGAACCACTCGTGGAGGTGCCGCGGACCTCACGGCGCTGGGCCCTGGAGACGTAACCGTCCGACCATCGACGCCGTTCAGCCGCGTTGACGCGTGAGCAGCGGTATGGATGGGCGTTCAGGGTGCCGTCGCGAGCGGCTTCCAACGATGCGGGAGGATCTCGCCGACAGCGCGCGCGGGGTGGGTGTGC
>DASXDU010000021.1:0-44749 GCA_036490515.1 Polyangiaceae bacterium | reverse complement strand
CGGTCTTGACAGTGCGCGCCCTGCGCACTCCGCTCTTTACCGCGCCCGCGCCCGCGCCCGCGCCCGCGCCCGCGCCCGCGCCCGCGCCCGCGCCCGCGCCCGCGCCCGCGCCCGCGCCCGCGCCCGCGCCCGCGCCCGCGCCCGCGCCCGCGCCCGCGCCCACGCGATACGATGCCCCCATGCCCGATCCCCGCGAGATCCTCGCCGCGAAGATCACCGCTGCGCAGCAGGCGAAGGCCGCCCTGGCGCAGGCGAGGACTCACGGCGTCCAGTGCACCCAGTGCGGCGGCCAGGTGACGCTCCCCGAGGACCTCACGCTGCCGCAGTTCCCGTGCCGCTTCTGCGGGACGCTCCTCATGACCACGCAGTACGTCCCCGCGGGGTACCTCGCGGGGCTCGGCGTGCGCCAGCACATCGACGCGCTCCGGGCGGAGGGCGACGTCGTCGCCAAGCGCCGCGACCGGGCGATCCTCATCGGCGCCGCCCTCCTCGCGCTCGTCATCCTCGTCGCGGTGTTCGTTCCGATCCTGCTCGCGCGGCGATGACCGCCGGTCGCAGCGCGGCGTCCACCTCGCGGCCCGCGCTCCCGCGCTCCCGCGCCCCTCAGTACAGCGCGCCGACCTCGTGGAAGTCGCGTCCGAACTCGCTCTCCACGAGGACCACGAGCTCCCGCGCGAACGCGAGGCCCGTATCCCTCACGAACCGCTCGCCGCAGTCCACCTTGAGCGCGAACCGGTAGGCCGCTCCTCCCATCACCTGCTCGGCGCCGCCGCCGAACGGGCTCGCGATGGCCGCCGACCGCTTGCTCGGGTCGAACGTCCTGCTGCACGCGTCGCACTCCGCGAAGATGCCGCCCGACGACCGGAACGCGGGCACGACCTCGTCCTCGTCCCACTGGAACCCGAGGTCCTCGCCGCACGCGCACTCGGTCGGCAGCGGATCGATCCCGTCGGCCAGCGGGTAGACGTACTCGGCCGACCGGTGGAGCTCGATCGCGAACGCCGCGTCTCCCGGCCCCGGCGGGGCGGCCGAGAGCGGGTAGCGTGCGGCGTCTCCCGTCACGTCCCACACGAGGCGAAGCTCCTCGCGCCGCGGGTCCTCGAGCCAGTCCGCGGTGAGCGCGGCCGGCACGGGCTCGGTGCTCGCGCGGATCCTCGCCTTCACGTCGTCGCCGAACTCGTTGTCGACCGTGCGCCACGCGCGGCCCGGCGCCTCCGGGAGCCAGCGCTCCTTGCGCAGCTTCTCGACGAGCGCCACCACCGCGGCGGCGCTCGGCATGAAGACGCCGCCCTTCGCGAGGAGCCAGCGCTCGTATCCGTCGGCCATCGCCCTGCCCCCCGTGCTCAGTCGCCCTGGATGGTGACCTTGTTCATCTTCACGGGCGTCAGCGGCCGGTCGTTCCGGTCGGTCTTCGTCTTCTCGATGGCGTGCACGACGTCCATCCCCGAGATGACCTTGCCGAAGACGGGGTGCTTGCTCTGCCCCGGCGAGAACCAGTCGAGGTAGGCGTTGTGCACGGTGTTGACGAAGAACTGGCAGCTGCCGCTGTTGGGGCGGCCGGTGTTCGCCATCGAGAGGGTGCCCGGCTCGTTCGAGAGCTTCGCGTTCGCGGGGTGCTCGTCCTGGATGGTGCCGCCGGGGCCGTCGCCCGTGCCGGCGCGCGGGCTCTGCGGGTCCTTGCTGTGGGGGCACCCGAACTGGAGCATGAAGCCGTCGATCACGCGGTGGAAGTGCAGGCCGTCGTAGAAGCCGGACTTCGCGAGCTTGATGAAGTTGTTCGCCGTGATCGGCATGAGGTCGGTGAAGAGCTCGATCTCGAAGGTGCCGAGAGAGGTCTCGAGGCGCGCGGTGGGGTTGGCCATGGCGACGCTCCTTAGCGCAGGTGCGCGGCCGCGCGAAGGGGGCGGCGACGCCGGGTTCCGGGCCGCGCGACCGCCGCGCACGCACAGCTCAGGTGAGGAGCTCGTCCCACCCCGCCTCGAGCGCGCGGAGCTGCCCGGTCTCGGTCGCGTCGACCGCGCGGGCGAGCTGCCCGAGCTGCTCGAGCGACGCGGCGTTCGGCGACGCGAAGGCGACGTCGGTCTGCGGCGCCTCCGAGGGACGGGCCTTGCGCGCGCGCGACGGACGGGAACGGCGGGTGGACATGGTCGATGATTCTACGGGCGGTTCCGGCGCTTACGGAAGGTCCTAACGAAGTCTCGCGCGCCGTTCTCCCGGGCTATGGTCCCCCCTCGACCATGCGGGCGGAAACCATCGTCGTGGGCGCAGGCTCCTCCGGGGCCGTGCTCGCGGCCCGCGCGACCGAGCCGGGGAGCAGGGGCGCCCGCGAGGTGATGCTCGTCGAGGCGGGCCCCGACTACCCCGACCCGGCCGGCCTCCCCGACGATCTCCGCAACGGGACGCGCAACTCGATGCGGCGCCACGACTGGGGGCTCATGCACCGGCCGCGCCCGGGCAGCCGGCTCCTCTTCTGGTTCCCGCGCGGGCGGGTCGTGGGCGGGTCGTCCGCCGTCAACACGTGCATCGCCCTGCGCGGGCAGCCCCACGACTACGACGAGTGGGGGTCGATGGGCCTGCGCGACTGGAGCTGGCAGGAGTGCCTGCCCGCGTTCAAGCGCCTCGAGAACGACCTCGACGTGCGGAGCGAGTGGCACTCGCAGGCGGGGCCCATCCCGATCCGGCGGCACCGGCCGGACGAGCTCCTGCCGTGGCAGGCGGCCTTCCTCGCCGCGGCGGGCACGCTGGGGTTCCCGCGGTGCGACGACTCGAACGACCCGACGACGACGGGCGCCGGGCCGCACGCGATGAACCTCGTCGACGGCGTCCGCATGAGCGCCGCGCGCTGCTACCTCGACGCCGCGGCCCGCGCGCGTGAGAACCTCGTCATCCGTCCCGACACGCTCGTCCGGCGCGTCGTCCTGCGCGATCGGCGCGTCGTCGGCGTCGAGGTCGAGACGCACGGCCGCGTGCACTCCATCGAGACGACGCGCGTCGTCCTCTGCGCCGGCGCCACGTCCACCCCGGGGATCCTCCTCCGGTCCGGCATCGGCCCGCGCGCCAAGGTCGAGCGCCTCGGCGTCGACCTCGTCGTCGACCTGCCGTCGGTCGGCGCGAAGCTCCTCGACCACCCCGGGTCCGCCATCTTCCTCCGGCCGCGCGCGCCGCACGCCGTCCCGGCCGGGCGCCACTTCATCCAGACCGTCCTCCGTACGACGTCGAAGAAGGGGCCCCGCAACGACGTGTTCCTCCAGGCAGGGTCCACGGTGCCGCACCCGTGGGGCGATCTCCCGCTGGTCAGCATCATGGAGAGCATCGGCAAGTCGTACGGCGAGGGGAGCATCGAGTTCACGTCGCCGAGCCCGCACGCGCGGCCCCGCATCGAGTCGCGCCTCTTCGTCGACGAGAGTGACCGCGAGCGCGCGCTCGACGCGATGGAGCTCGCCGTGGAGCTCGCGCAGACGCCGGAGATGCGCGAGCTCGCGACGTTCTTCTGGCCGCCCCGGCGTGTCGTGACGGACCGCGCGCGCCTGGCGCGCTGGCTCGGGGTCGTCTGCGACTCGAGCTACCACCCGTGCGGGACCGTCCCGATGGGCGCCGACGACGCGAGCGACGCGGTCGCGGCGACCGACGGGCGCGGGCGCGTGCGGCACGTCGAGGGCCTGTGGGTCGGCGACGCGAGCCTGATGCCGACCATCCCGAGCTCGCACACGAACCTCACGGTCCTCATGATGGGCGAGCGCTTCGGCGCCTGGATGCGCGCCGGCGAGATGTGAGCGAGGCGCGCGCGCCCGGCGGGAGGGCCGTCGCCCGCCTCCGTCAGCGGCGCCTCGTCATCGCGGCCGCGAGCACACCGGCCGCGACGGCCACGTTGAGCGACTCGACGGCGCCGCTGCCGCGGATGGCGACGACCGCGTCGCACTGCGCGCGCACGCGATCGCCCAGGCCCTCGCGTTCGTTTCCCATCACGAGCACCGTGGGGCGCGCGAAGGCGAACGCGAGCGCGTCCTCGGGGGCCTCGCCGTCGGTCCCCACCACCTTCACGCCGCGCGATCGCAGGCGCCCGAGCGTGTCGGCGAGATCGGTCGTGCGGGCGAGAGCCACGCGCTCGACGCCACCCTCCGCGACACGCACCGCCGTGGGTGGCAGGCCCGGATGGGGCGCGGGTGCGCCGAGCAGGGCCGCGTCGACGCCGAAGAACGCCGCGCCACGGAGGGCCGCGCCGACGTTGTAGGGGTTGCGCACGCGGTCGAGGGCGAGCGCGGTACCGCGAACGCGGACGAGGAGCTCCGCGAGCTCCCCGCTCGAGAGCCAGCGCCGCGGGCGCGCCTCGACGAGGAGGCCCTCGTGGTGGCCCGAGCCGGCGATGCGGTCGAGCTCCGCGCCGGTCGTCTCGCGGCAATCGAGGGAGTGCGCCGCGGCGGTTCGAAGGAGCGGGACGAGCTCGTGGCGGAGCTCGCGCGCGAACGCGATGCGGAGGACGTCGTCGGGGCGTGCCGCGACGAGGGCGAGCCCGGCGCGGAGGCCCTGCGTCGTCTCGGTGTCGTCGTGTCGCGGGCGATGCGGGGGGCGGGGGCGCTGTACCATCGGGGGCCGGGATGATCGCACCGCCGCGCGACGAAGCCGAGCTGCTCGCGCGCGCCGCCGCGATGCGGGGCCGGCCGGTGGAGGCGACGGGGCTCCACCGCAAGGGAAAGGTGGGGGAGCTGGTCGAACGGGCGCTCGGCGCGACGGGCGGGTCGTCGGCGACGTGGGACTTCCCGGAGCTGCGCGTCGAGCTCAAGACGATCCCGGTCGACGCGGAGACGGGCGCGCCGCGCGAGTCGACGTTCGTGTGCGCGGTGTCGCTCGCCGAGGCGGACCGCGCCGAGTGGGCGACGTCGTGGGTGCGTGGCAAGCTCTCGCGGGTCCTCTGGGTCCCGGTCGAGGTGCACGACGACGGGCGGAGCGTCCTCGGACGGGCGCGTCTCTGGTCACCGACGCCGGAGCAGGAGGCCGTGCTCGCGGGCGACTTCGAGGAGATCCTCGGGCGCATCGGCGCGGGCGACGTCGAGGGCGTCACCGCGCGTGTGGGGCGGTGGCTCCAGCTCAGGCCGAAGGCTGCGCACGGACGCGTGCGGACGGTGGTGCGCGCCGCCGAGGGGGAGCTCGTCGCGACCGTGCCGCGCGGCTTCTACTTGCGGGCGCGCTTCACCGGGGCCATTCTCCGCGACGAGGCCGCCCTTCCGTGACGCTCGTCGGGTTTCTCCTGCTCCTCGTCGTCGCCGGCATCTGCGGCTCCATTGGGCGCGCCCTCGTGGGCTACAGCCACGTCGGCTGCCTCGGGTCGGTGGCGCTCGGCTTCATCGGCGCGCTCCTCGGCGGCTGGATCGCCCGCGCCCTCCGGCTGCCGGAGCTCTTCACGTGGCACACCGGCCGCGAGCACTTCCCCGTCGTGTGGAGCATCGTCGGCTCGGCGCTCTTCGTCGCCGTCCTGAGCTTCTTCACGCGCCGCCGCGACTGAGCGCGCCCGCGGGGGGGGAATTCGCTCTTCCGTTCCCCGGTTGCGCGATCGTGAGCCCGCCGCCCCTCGCCGTCGTCCTCCTCGCCCTCGCCGGCTGCGCCCCCGCCTTCGCGCCCGCGCTCGCGCCCGCGCCCGCGCCCACGCCCGCGCTCACGCCCGCGCCCGCGCCCGCGCCCGCGCCCGCGCTCGCGCCCGCGCCCGCGCCCGCGCTCACGCCCGCGCCCGCGCCCGCGCCCGCGCCCGCGCCCGCGCCCACGCCCACGCCCGCGCCCGCGCCCGGCCTCCACCCCCGCCTCTCCCTCACCCTCCGCCACGACTCGCCCACCGAGCGCGCGACCCGCGATCAGCTCGAGCGCCTCTCCGGCCGGTACGACCTCACGCCCTGGCTCTTCACGCGCGACGTCGTCGTCGACGACGACGCGATCCCGCACAGCCACCCCGTCCTCACGCTGCACACGCGCCACCTGCGCGACGATCTGCTCCTCCTCTCGACGCTCGTCCACGAGGAGAGCCACTGGTACCTCACCGCGCACCAGCCCGACGTGGACGCCGCCGTCGCCGAGCTCCGTATGCTCGCGCCGTCGTTGCCGGTGGGCTTCCCCGACGGCGCGCAATCGGAGACGTCCTCGTACGAGCACCTCATGGTCATCGCGCTCGAGGAGCAGGGAATGCGCCGCCTCGTCGGCGAGCTCGCGACCCACGACGTGATGGACTTCTGGGCGACGGATCACTACCGCGTCCTCTACCGCTTCGTGCTCGACCACCGCGCGGACGTCTGGCGCGTGATGAAGGCGCACGGGCTGCAGGGGGCGCCCGGCTAGGGACGGGAGTCACGAGGCCGAGCAGGGGAGGAAGGCGACCGCCTAGAAGATGAGAAACGGGATCCTCGCCGACGCCGGCTCCTCCGCCCACGCGTCGTCGGTCCCCGTTCGCGGGCTCGCTTGCCCGTGCGCCGCCGCGGCCGCCGCGTTCGCGCATGCGCCTCCCCGCGCGAGCCACCGCGCCAGCTCGCGCGCGTACGTGCTGCGCAGGCGTGTTCGCGTCACCGGCTCGACGTCGTCGTCCGGCTCCGTCGGGGACCGCTTCGGCAGCATGGGAGGGTAGTCGCGCGAGCCTGCCGAAACGGCTCACCTCCGCGCCCATCCGGGCAGCCCGTTTTCAGGGACACTTGCCGGTCGGCCCGCAGACGCCCGCGGCGCACTCGGCGCCCGCGCAGCAGTCTGCTCCCGACGTGCCGCACGCGACGCAGGTGCTGCTCGCCTTGTCGCAGACCTCCGCGCTGCTGCACCACGTCCCGCCGGTGTTCGCGCCGGGGCAGCACGGCTGGCCGGTCCCGCCGCAGCCGACGCACGTCCCGCCCTGGCACGCGGAGAAGGGCGCCGTGCACCCGACCGCGACGCCGCAGCACGCCTGGCCCATGCCGCCGCAGGCGCCGCCCCCGCAGGAGCCGTTGCTGCACGTCCCCTGGCCGCCGCCGCACGCGCCCCCGCTCGCGACGCAGGTCTTCGCGGTCTGGTCGCAGCACCCGCCGGCGCCGCACCAGACGCCGTCGCAGCACGGCTGGCCGCTCCCGCCGCACGCGGTGCACTTGTTCGTCGAGGGGCTGCAGGCCTCGCCCGAGACGGTGCAGAAGTTCGCGGCGCTCCCCTGGGCCGGCGGAGGCTCGCCCATGCAGCAGGTCTGCCCGTCGCCGCCGCAGCCCGAACAGCCGGAGTTGCCGCACGTGCCCAGCGCGGCGCCGCAGCTCTGCCCGGACATCGCGCAGATGCCGTCGATGCAGCACCGCTTGCCGTTGCACGTGTTGTTCTCGCAGCACGGCTGCATCGCGCCGCCGCCGCAGCCGACGAGCGTCCCGTCGATGCACACCTGGCCGCTCGCCGGAGAGGCTCCGCGCGCCGCGCACGTGCCGCCCGAGCAGCAGCCCCCGCCCTGGCACGCGGTGCCCGTCGCGCAGCACGCCTCGCCCTGCTCGCCACACGGGGCCGCCGCCTCGCTCGCGTCGTTGCCCGGCGGCGCGTCGGTCGTGCCGGTCTCGGGCGTCGCCGCGTCGGCCGCGGGCGCGTCGAGCGTGGCGCCATCCTGGGGTCCTGCCTCGAAGACCGCGCCCGTGTCGCGCGCGCCCGCGTCGAACGCCGCGTCGCCCGCCTTCGGGCCGTCGCCCGCAACCGACGCGTCGCTCGGCTCGTACTTGTCGAAGTCGAGCCCGCACCCCCCGGTGCTCAGCGCGGCCGCCAGCGCGAGCCACGACGCAGGCCGGACGAACCGCATCGTCCTCATTCTACCGCAGTCAGCCGCCCGCGCTCGTGTACCTCGCGATGGACGCCTTCCAGACGAGCCTGGCCACGCCGAACGCGACGACGCCGCCAGCCGCCGCGCCGGCGAGGTGCGCCGCCGGCAACCGGCCGAGGAGCGCCTCGGCGGGGATGGTCGTCATCACGGCGAGCGGCACGACGAACGTGAACACCCACTGGAGCGCGCGACGGAAGACGCTGACGGGCCAGCGCGCGGCGTCGAAGACGGCGTTGAAGAGCTGCGACAGGTTGTCGATGCGGACGACGTAGAACGCCGCGCTGACGGTGAGGATCCAGATCGAGTAGAGGACCACGACCGCGACGAGCATCGCGGCCGCGGCCTCGGCGAGCGCGCCGGGCGTGGGCCCTCGACCGAGCAGGTGGAAGCCCCACGCGAAGACACCGATCGACGTGAAGACGTTGACGAACTGCCACGGCGCGAAGCGCGCGGTCGAGACGAGGAACTGCGCGTCGGCGGGCTTGATGAGGACGAAGTCGAGCGTGCCCTTTCGAATGTGCTCGACCACGGTGACGAGGCTCGGGTTGATGGCCCCCTCGAGCACGCCCTGGAGAAACGTGAACCAGCCCATCACCATGAGCGCCTCGCCGAAGCTCCAGCCGCCCACGGTCGTGCGCAGGCGGAAGACGACGTAGAGGGGCACGAGCGCGGTGGCCATCCAGAAGACTTCGATGAACCCGTCGAGGAGAAAGTCGGAGCGGTACTGCATCGCGAGGAGGAGCGAGGCGCGGACCTGCATCACGAGGAGGCGGAGGTAGCGCACCGGTCAGCCCCCGTACGCCTCGAACCGCTTCACGCCGCCCCGCCAGAGGACGGACGCCGCCGCGAGGGCGACACCGACCCATACCCACTGCCGGGCGAGCATGAGCAGGCCCTCGACGCGCCCGTGCGCGCCCGTCATGAGCTCGACCGGGAGGCCGATCTGGTACCGGAACGGGAGCCAGTCGACGACGGCGCGGATGGCCGGCGGGAAGAGGTCGACGGGAACGAGGTAGCCGCTGAGGATGAAGTAGAAGACGAGCCACGCGTCCATGAGCTTGATGCTGCTCTCGACGTAGAACGCGACGGAGCCGACGGCGAAGTTCACGAAGAGCGTGAGCAGCCAGCCTCCGAGGACGGAGACGACCCACATCGCCCAGAGGACGGGGTCGTGAGTCATCGCGCGCGCGCCGGCGAAGACGAGCGCGAGGACGGCGACCGGAACCGAGACGAGCGCGCGCATCGGCATCGAGGCGATGCTCTCTGCGGCGTAGGCCCAGAGCGGGTGCACCGGGCGGAGGAGGCGCATCGCGAGCGTCCCGTCGCGGAGCTCGAAGTTCATCGAGTAGAACGCCCACGAGCCGGTCAACTGACGCACGACGAACGTCGCGAGGAAGTACGCGACGAAGGCCGGGCTGTCGTAGCGGCCGATGGGAGCGCCCTGGGCGACGGACGTCCAGATGGCCAGCATGACGAGCGGCATCGTCGTGGCGAGGACCCAGACGAGCATCTCGGCGCGGTAGGCGACGGCCTCCGAGAGGCCGACGCGCAGGAGCGTCGGGAACGCGCGGACCGTGCCGCGGAGGCTCACGCCGGATCCTCCGCCTCGTCGTCCTTGCCTCGGTTGCGCGCGAACAGCTCGCTCATCACCTCCTCGAGCGGCGGCGCCTCGACGGTGAGATCGCTCACCGGCAGGCGCGCGAGGGCCTCTGCGAGGACACGGTTCACGGCGTCCTTGTGGACGTCGAGGACGCTCTCGCCGGCGCCGTGCCGCACGACCGTCCCGAACGGCGCGAGGTCCTTCTCGTCGACCGGGCGGGCGAAGCGCAGGATGACGCGCCTGTCGGGCCGGATGCGCGTCACGAGCTCCTCGAGCGGGCCGTCGTAGACGAGCTTCCCCCGGTCGATGACGATGACGCGCGGGCAGAGCCGCTGCACGTCCTCCATGTAGTGGCTCGTGAGGATCAGCGTGGCGCCGTACCGCTCGTTGTACCGCTTCACGAAGTCGCGGACGACGGCCTGCATCGAGACGTCGAGGCCGATCGTCGGCTCGTCGAGGAAGAGGACGCGCGGGCGGTGGACGAGCGCCGCGGCGAGCTCGCACTTCATGCGCTCGCCGAGGGAGAGGGTGCGGGCGGGCTTCTTCACGAGGTCGCCGAGCTCGAGGAGCTCCGAGAGCTCGCGCATCGTCTCCGCGAACTGCGGGCGGGGGACGTCGTAGACGGCGCGATTGAGCTCGAAGGTCTCGCTCGGCGGCAGGTCCCAGAGGAGCTGCTGCTTCTGCCCGAGGACGAGCATGATCTTCTTGAGGAAGGCGTCCTCGCGGCGGCGCGGCTCGTGGCCGTCGACGGCGATCTCGCCGCTCGTGGGGTGGAGAAGCCCGGCGAGCACCTTGAGCGTCGTCGTCTTGCCGGCGCCGTTGGGGCCGAGGAAGCCGACGCGCTCGCCGGACGCGATGTCGAGATCCACGCCGTCGACCGCCGCGATCGTCTTGTAGGTGCGGCGAAACACGGAGCGCAGCGCCGCTGCAACCCCCGGCGGGCGCTCGTGGACCTGGTAATGCTTGCGAAGCCCGCGGACCCGGATCAACCGAGCTCCGTGAACGCGTAGGGGACCCACGGGCCCGTGAGGGACACGCGGGCAGGCGCGATCGCGGCCGCGAGAGCGGAGAGGCGCGCGCGGTAGTCGTCGAGCGACGCGCGGGGCACGAGGTGGAAGAGCGTCAGGCGTGACGCGCCGGCGGCGCGCGGGTCGAGCTTCTCCGCGCGGACGAGGGTTCCGAGCCTCTCGCGCAGGAGCGCGCGGACGGCCGGTGGATCGTCGGCGTGGACGACCGCGGTCATCTGATCGCAGCCGCGGCCTCGCTCGATCGCGGCGAGGAAGGCGGCCGCCCGCGGGGCGACGCCGTCGCGGAGCTCGGCCTCGCCGTCGACCATCGCGCCGAACGGAAAGGGGAGGAGGCCGCCTGCCGCAGCCTCGACGCGGCGGAGGACCTCGTCGTGGAGGCCGAGCGATCCGGGCGCAATCGACGGGCGGTCCTCCATCTCGCCGACGACCGCCGCGAGTTCGCCGAGCGGCAGGAGCGACAGCGGTTCGTCGGTCAGCCCTGCCCCGAGTCCCGTGGCGGCGGTCCGGGCGGGAACGAGCGCGTAGACGTAGAGGCGCACGAGGCGGGAGCTTACTTCAGCCCGCGAAGGCCGGCAGATCGACCCTGAAGGTCGTGCCTGTCGAGCCGGCGCTCCCGCTCGCGACGTCGACCGTCCCGCCCATCGACTCGACCAGGTGCTTCACGATGGCGAGCCCCAGCCCCGTGCCGCCTCGCTCGCGCGAGCGTCCCGCGTCGACGCGGTAGAACCGCTCGAACAGGCGTGGCAGGTGTTCGGCCGCGATGCCCGGGCCGTCGTCGCGCACCTCGAGCACGACGCGGTCGCCGGCGTGCCTCGCGTGCACGAGCACTTCGCCGCCCGCCTCCTTGCCGTACTTGATGGCGTTGTCGACCAGGTTCTCGATGACCTGCTCGACCGCGACGGGATCGCCTCTCACGTCGAGCTCGTCGCCGAGGTCCAGCTCGATGCGCGCCGTCCGCTGGGCGGCGCGGTCCCGCAAGGTGGCCCGTACGTGCTCCGCGATCGCGGCGACTTCGACCTTGACGCGGACCGCGGCCTCCGGGGGGCGCGCCTCGAGCTCGCTGAGCGTGAGAAGGCCCTCGACGAGCGCGCCGAGACGGCGGCCGTGCCGGTGGATGATCTCGAGGAACTCGCGCCGGGTCGCCTCGTCGAGGCCCTCGCCCGGCGCGCGCAGGAGCGTCTCGGCGTACCCCTGGATCGCGGTCACCGGCGTACGCAGCTCGTGGCTCACGTTCGCGACGAAGTCGCGGCGCATGACGAGGAGCCTCCGCAGACGCGTCATGTCGCGAAGGACGGCCACGAGCCCGCCGCCGTGCGCCGCGAGGGGACGCACGTAGAGCGCCACGGTGCGCGCGCCCGCTTCGACCTCCGTCTCGATCGGCTTGCCGGTCCGGGAGGCCTCCTCCAGCACGGCGCGCAGGGCGGGGTCCTTCACGACGGACTCGAGCGGCTTGCCGGTGACCACCGCCCCCAGGATGGTCTCGGCGGCCGGGTTGGCGAGGACGACCTCGCGGGAGGCCCCGATGACGAGGACCCCCTCGGCCATCCCGGCGAGGATCGCGCTCAGGCGGTCGCGCTCCTCCGTCAGCTCGCCGAGCTTCGCCTCGAGCTGCGCCGCGAGCGCGGCGAGCGTCCGCGAGAGCACGCCGAAGTCGTCGGGGGACGTCGACGGCACGATGGCGTAGTCGCCCTGCGTGATGCGAGTCGCGCTCTCCGTCATCAGCCGGAGCGGCCGCGCCGCGAGGCGCGACGCGAGCCAGCCGAGGCCGAGGGCGGCGCCGATGGCGAGCGCGAAGGCGTACGTCAGGCGACGGCGCATCGCGCCGACGGTGGCGTCGATGTCCGAGAGGGGCGAGCCGAGGCGCAGGACCATCCCGTCGGACGCCGGCACGGCGACGAAGCGCATCGGCGCCCCGTCGATCGTGCGCGTTGCGCGTCCGACGAGCCCGAGGCGGGCGGTCTGGAACTCGGGGTCGGCGGCGCCGGACGGAGCGTCGACCGCGTCCGGGTGCTGCGAGTCGCCGACGACGGAGCCGTCGCGGTCGAAGATGGTGACTTCGGCGCGGACCACGAGAGCGAGGCGACCGGCGAGCTTCTCGGGGTGGCGACGGCCCTCGCCGATCCACGCAGCGGCACCCTGGGCTTGCTGCTCGAGGCGCTCGTCAAGCTGGCGGACGAGGTCTCCGCCGAGGGTCCGGTTCAGCTCGAGGACGACGAGGACGAGGACGGCCGTGACGAGCGCGAGGTGGCTGGCGAGGAGCTTCGCGCGGAAGGTCAGCGCGCGCATGGGGACATCGTAGCGCTCACGGCTCCTTGAGGCGGTAGCCGAAGCCGTGAACCGTCTCGACGGCCTCCCCGCACGCGCCGAGCCGTTCGCGGAGGCGTCGTACGTGCGTGTCCACCGTGCGGGAGCTCGCGTCGCCGGAGATTCCCCAGACCTCCTCGAGCAGCTGCGCGCGCGTGAAGACCCGCCCGGGATGCTCGAGGAGCACCTGGATCAACTTGAACTCGAGCGGCCGCAGCTGGAGCTCGTCGTCGTCGACGAAGACGCGGTGGCGCACCGGGTCGAGCTCGAGGCCCTTCCAGCGGAGCTTGCGGTCGCTGCCGGTCGCCGCACGCGCTGCCCGGCGCTCGGCCGTCCGGCGAGCGAGGGCGCGCACGCGCATGACGAGCTCGCGGACGCTGAATGGCTTCACGACGTAGTCGTCCGCGCCCACCTCGAAGCCGAGGACGCGGTCGTACTCGTCTCCGCGCGCCGTCAGCATCAGAACGGCCACCTCGGCGAGGACGGGGTCGGCGCGGAGCGCCCGGCAGACCTCCATCCCGGACACGTCGGGCAGCATGAGGTCGAGCACGACGACCGCGGGCCGAACCTTGTTCGCGAGCGCCAGGCCCGCCTGGCCGCTGCCCACGGCGTCGACCTCGAAGCCAGCCTCGCGCAGGTTGAAGGTCACGAGCTGCCGCAGATCGGGCTCGTCGTCCACGAGGAGGATCTTCTCTGTCGGCGCCGGGGCGGGCATCTCGCTGAGGGCCATCATCGCTCACCGCCGGGGGTCGGGTCGAATCCTGCGCGCCGGAGCCTCACGGCACCTTGCACTGGCCCATGCCGTTGCACTGGCCGCCGTTGGGGCACGGCCCGTCGCCCGTGCCGTTGCACGCCTGGGTGCAGAACTGGCCGTTCGCGGGGAAGTCGAAGCAGTCGCCGGATTCGCACTGCGCGTCGGCAATGCACGCCGAACCGAACGCCAAGGCCCCGGGCGCGCCCCCGTCGCCCGCGGACCCGGAGCTCGCTCCGCTGCTCGACGTGCTGCCGGAGCTGCTCGCGGTCCCGCTCGACGACGCACCGGAAGACCCGCTCGACGAGGCCCCCGAGGACGAGCCACCCGAGGAGCCGCTCGACGAAGCTCCGGAGGAGCCACTCGACGACGCGCCGGAGGAGCTCGACGAGCCGCTGGAGGACCCGCTGGACGAGCCACTCGAGCTCGACCCGGAGCTGCTTCCGGAGCTCGACGAGCCGCTCGACCCCGACGACGCGCCGCTGGAGCTCTCCTGGTGCTCCCCGGACCCGGGCACCTCCGTGCCGCTGCTGCACCCCGCGAAGACGAACGATCCGGCGAACAGGCACGCGGCGACGACGATCGAGGCGCGGGGATTCATGCGTGCACGCGAGTGCAACCGGCGTGCGCGGTGGATCTGTCACAAGACGCTTACAGGGCGAGGGCAAAGCCCGCGGATCCGTGGCAGCGAGGGGTTCGTCTGGATCGTCGTGGACCCATCGCGAGCCCCGGGGGTGCGTGGCGCACGCGATGCAGCCACCGGCCGTCATGCCCTGCGCCCCTCGACACCCGTGTCACACCGGCGAGCCCGCGCCGCGCCCCGAGGCCGAACGGGCCTCGGCGACCCGCATCCAGGCTTCGCGCCGCTGGTGGATCGACGTTCGGATGGGAGGATCCACCGCGCGCGTGGACCTCTCGCGGCTCGTCGTCGTCCGTGTGCAGGGGGTGGACGTCGCCCGGCTCGACGAGGTCTGGGCAGCCGCGCGCCTCGGCGTGCCGAGCGAGCGGCTCGTCTTCGACTTCGTGGGCGACGACGGCTTCCACCTCGCGGCCAGCGACCGGCCCGGCGTGGCGGGGGCCGATCTCGCGACCGGCTACGTGTGCGTGACGACGCGCGACCTCGTGTGGCAACCGTCCCCCGTGCGCCCCTGCTACTGGCGCGTGAAGGGCGTCGAGCGCGCGGTCGCCGTTCGCGCGTGAGCTACGGCGCGGCGACCTCGGGCTTCTTCTCGTCCCAGTCCCAGCGCACGCCGAGGAGCACCTGCCGGAACCCGCCGACGCGGATGCCGTCCGGTCGTAGCGCGTAGATGAACGTCTGGTTCATCGCGTCCTTCACGGCCAGCTTGAAGGTGACCCCCGTCCCCTTCAGCGCGTAGCGGAACGCGAGGTCCACGGCCTGGTATGCCGGCAGCTTGCCGACGCGGCCGGTCGCGTCGAGGTTCAGCGTGTTCTGCTCGTCGGTGAACTGCGCGCCGACGTACGACCACGCGAGCTGTCCGCCGAAGCCGGCGTGCTCGACGTCGAGCGTGCCGACGATCATCGACCCGGGCGCGTAGGGCAACCAGTTGCCGTTGTACGGGCCGCCGTCGAAGTAGGCGCGTGCGAACGTGTAGCGCGCGCCGAGGTCGATCGCGGTCGGCTTCGGGACGTGCAGCGCCTCGCCCAGGCCGAAGCTCGCAGCTCCCTCGACGCCGTAGTGGCGCGTCGCGCCGCCGTTCACGAACTCCGTCTGGCCCGCGGCCGCCGAGCCGCCGCTCGACGCGATGACCTGGTTGTCGAAGTCGATGAAGTACGCCGTGCCCTCCACGTGGAAGAGGCGCTTGTACGTCAGGCGCGTCCCGAGCTCGTAGTTGATGCTGCTCTCGGGGGCGAGCTGCTGGACCTGCCCGCTGCCGGCCTCGGGCGGCGTGATGGGGCTCGTGATGCGCGGCGGCGCCCAGCCCTCGTGGAGCCCGGCATAGACGTTTGCCCTCGGCGTTCCCGCGACGATGCCGATGCCCGGGATGACGCCGCCCGCCTGCCCCCTCACGGGCGCCGAGCTCACGTCCACGTCGGCCTGCCGCGACACGTCGCTCTGGAAGTACCCCTCCTCGAAGCGCACGCCGGGCGTGACCAGGAGCCACTCGCGGACCTGGATGCGGTCCTCGACGAACTCGTGGAACGCCCAGGAGCTGTGGTCGAACACGTAGTCGAGCGATCCCGAAGTCGACGTGGGGCTCCCTCCCGTGCGCTGCTCGTAGTGCGCGGCCTCGTAGAGGAGCCCCGCGCCCGCGTTCACCGTGTGCGAGAGCTCGCCGGTCCGCACGCGCCACTCGAGGCGCGGCTCGAGCCCCGACGCCTCGTAGTGACGGTCGAGGATGGTGTCGGTGTCGCGGAAGTAGAGCGCGCCGCCCGTCAGGCCCGTGTCCCCGACGATCGAGTCGTACGAGGAGAGCGGCAGGAGCTGCGCACCCGGCGTGTTGCGATCGTAGTTCTGGCGGTTCCAGATGCGCTGCGTGCGGTAGGCGTAGGCGAGCGTCGTCAGCTTCGTGTTCTCGTCGAGTTGCTGCACGTGGGTGAGCGACACGTCGTACCGCTGCTGGACGACGTGGTCGGCGGGCGCGTTCGTCGGCCGGTACGGGTCCGACTGGTACATCGCCTCGGTCAGGCCGTTGTCGTCGGACATCGTGTGGTCGTCGTGGAAGGCGACCTTCACGGTGGCCTCGCCGCGATTGGACGTGTCGAAGACGACCTTGCCCATGCCGTCGGTCGCGTGGAACGCCTCGCCCTGGACGCCGTCGCTGTTCTTGTTGAAGACCTGGAGCACGTACCGGACGTGCTCGGACGGCGCGTCGCCGTGGCTCGCGACGACGCTCTCGTAGCCCGCCGCCTTGTTGCCGAACAGACAGAGGCCCCCGCCGCCGCAGCGGTCGCCCGACCAGAAGCCGGCGTCGAGCTCCGCCATCTCGTGGCGGTGCTCGGGCGGCAGGAGCGTGAGGAAGTTGATGACGCCGCCGATGGTCTGCGGGCCGAAGAGGATGTTGCCGCTGCCCTTCACGACCTCGACGCCGCGTACGCGCTCGACGGGCGTCACGTAGTAGATGTCCGGCTCCGAGTACGGGTTGACCGCGACGGGCACGCCGTCTTCGAGGATGAGGATGCGCCGCGAGCGCCCGGGATCGAGGCCGTGGACGCCGACGTCGAGCCGGAGGCCGCCGCCCTCGGACTGGGTCGCGGTGAGCCCTGGTACCCGCCGGAGGATCTCGGCGACGTCCTGCGGCTGCTCGCGGAGGATCTCCTTCGTGGTGACGAGCGTCCCCGAGCCGGGGATCTTCTGGAGGGCGTCCGCCTTGTCGCCGATGACGCGAACCTCGGGGACGGGTGCGGGTGTCGGCGCGGGCGCGGGCTCCTGTGCGGCCGCGGGGCTCGCGAGGCCCACGAGCGCGAGCGCCGTTGCGAGAGGGATCGCGCGCTTCACGGGGCCTTGCACTCGCCCATGCCGTTGCAGCCCGGGGAGGGCGCCGGGCAGTCCGTCGCTATCGCGCAGGGATGCGAGCAGAACTGCCCCTTGGCCGGAAAGTCGTAGCACTGGTCACCCGCAGGGCACTGCGGCGAATTCGCCGCGCTGGAGCACGGGGACATGAACTGAAGCCCTTCGGAGGCCTCCTCCTCGCCCGCGTCGGTGGACGCCTCCTCGCCGGCCTCCGGCAGGTAGGGGCTCGCGTCGAGATCGCAATCGCAGGTCGAGTAGTCGCCTCCGTCGAGGGGGCACGTCTGGAACCCCTGCCGCCCGTCGTCGCACGTGCAGCGCTCGACGTCCTCGGGGAGGCACGGCGCAAGGCCGTTGCCTTCGGTGCACGCCGCCGCGACGAGCACGAGGAGCGCGCTCGCGGGCCCGACGATCATCCACCGCGTGTCACGCGCGTGTTTCTTCGGCATCGCGCCCGCGGCCATCGTAACCGCACCGAGCAACCCCCGGTCCAGTCCGTGTCCGACGAGCGCGCAATCCGCTCTGGCCGCAAGGAACGCCCCCGGACCCGTCGCTGGCCCACATCGGAGCGTGGGCCTTCGATTACCCACCGCTGGATCGGCTGTTACGTCCGTGTAATCCGCGCCGGGCCGCGTGAACTCTCGACTTTCCCCGGTGATTCCGCGGTCCGCGGACCCGCCGGCACGACGGTACGCCCCCTGCACACGTGTCCCCCCGATGCGCACGAGGACGGGATTCGCGACGACCCGCTGGGCGGTCCTGGCCATCGCGTTCGGGCTGGCGGCGAGCGCCTCCGAGGCGCACTCGAGCGCCGCCGCGCAGCGCACCGGGCAGCCGTTCGCCTTCCACCAGGCTCCTTCCGTCCCGCCCCCCGCGGAGGGCGAGCACGGCGCCGGCAGGCATGGTGGCAACTTCAAGGAGAGCTGCGTCTACGTCGACGGCAAGGCGAAGGGCATCCTCCGCTACTCGGAGCTTCCGTCGACCATCGAGCCTTTCGCCATCCCCGAGATCGACGACAAGACGATCCCCCGGTACTACCGGCTCGCCGACTACCTCGAGGCCATCGGCGTCGACCTCTCCAAGATCCGCGAGGCCCAGGTCTACGGCTCGCACGATCGCATCGCGATCCTCACCGGCGAGGAGATCCGCGACCTGCGCGACAAGCTCGTCTTCGACTTCACCCAGCAGGTCGGCGGCAAGCCGCGCGCGCGCTGGGCGCAGACGCACGCGCTCGCGCACCGGCCGATGGTCGACGTGATCATGAACATCTCGATCTACATCGAGAAGCCCGCGCCCACGCTGGCGCGCGGCGACATGTGGCTCGACGGCAAGGTCGTCGACGAGGCCATCCCGTACGTCGGCGACGGCGTCCCCAAGGGAACGCGCGTCTACGTCGACGGGAAGCTCGACGGGTGGCTGCGCCGCAAGAAGCTGCCGAACAAGCTCCTCGCGCCCGGCAGCACCGAGGAGCACGCGCGCTTCTCGACCGACGGGTTCCTCGCGTGGGTGGGCGCCGAGAAGCGCACCTTCAAGGCGATCGACTTCTTCGCAAACGACGAGATGCTCGCGCGGGTCGACGGGAAGACCTGGGCGGGCGCCAAGGGGGAGTACGTCTTCGAGCTGCCCAACCGCAGCCACGGGCAGATCAACCAGCTCTTCCCCGGCGACAAGCAGTCGCGGGTCACTTCCATCCAGCTTTACGTCCACACGACGCCCCCGGCCCGCCAGCCCGACCCTGCTGCCCTGGAGCAGCAAGGTGGATCGGACGATACCCAGAACGGCGGCGGAGGCTCCGGAAACGGCGACGGAAGTGGCGGGAACAACGGTGTAACGCCGGTGGCACAAGGCGTGAATAACGGCTCGGCACCGGCAGACGACGACCAGTTCTGAGCAAGGGCCCGAGGGTCCGCGCTCGCCAGAGAGTTTCAGGAGGCACGCAATGTCACTCAAGTCCCACCGCACCCGTCCGTTGATCGGGCTCCTCGCAGGGCTCGGCGTCGTGGCCGCAGGCGGAGTCGCGCAGGCAGCGACCGTCCAGCTGTCCACCGGCGTGCTTCTCGTGAAGCAGTCGTCCAACGCGCCCGTCAAGCGCGGAACGGGCGCGGGCATCCTGATGCCACGCGTCGAGATGATGGGCAGCAACAAGCTGATGGCCATGTGGATGGACTCGGCGCCCGACTCGGACGTGCCTCCCTCGAACGCCGGGGACAACAACGGCTACTGGGAGGGCAAGCTCTCGATCATCCAGCTGAACGCCGAGGCGGCGCCCACGATCGTCACCACGAAGCAGTTCACGACCTTCGACGGGGACCGCCCCTTCAACCACGCGCGCCTCGCGGCGAACAGCACGGGCGACTACGTGATGGTGGCGTTCGCCTCGACCATCGAGGACCCGGACATCACGAACGAGTACGTGATGGCCATCGACTCGTCGGGCAACGTCCTGCCGCTGACGGGCAAGTCGCTCAACGGCGACAACCAGACCTACGACGACAACGGCAAGCTCCAGCCGGTGCTCAACGTCGGCCAGAACGACGGCGACAACCACGGCGCCTCCGAGATGCACTACATCGGCGTCGACGCCCAGGGGAACGACCACTTCCTCGGCGGCTACCTCCACAACAACAACGACTCCTACGCGTTCGAGGTCGCCGTCACGAAGTCGGCGACCGGCGTCAAGGTCGTCGAGGAGTGGAAGACGCTCTTCACGCGCCCGGCCAACATCGGCCGCCCGACCTGCGCCGTCACCGGAGCGACGACCGCGACGTGCTGCGCGGCCAAGGGCAACAACCGGCCCCCCGAGGACGGCATCGAGTGCGTCGCGCTCGACACGACGAAGGGCGACATCCTGAACAAGGTGATCGTCGCCCCGTCGAACCCGGACCAGAAGGTCTACATGAACCAGCCGACGATCACGTATCTCGGCAACAACACCTGCGGCCTCGGTCTCGTGATGTCGGACGGGCAGGGCCGCAACCAGAACGGTCACTTCCTCGGCACGAACACCAGCATGGCCTACACGGTCGACTGTGCCGCGCTGACGATCAAGAACACGCAGAGCGCCGTCGCCCCCTTCCAGCGTCACGCGACGATGGCGAGCTCCACGTTCGGCAACCAGGGCCAGCGCTTCATGACCTCGATGGGGTGCTCCAGCACGGGCGCCGGCGCGGCGGGCCTCCAGCTCATCGGCGTCGACTCGAACGGCATGATGTCGGTCGACAAAGAGAACAACATGATGCCCGTCATGTGGCAGTGCGACACCGCGTGGCTGTCGTACAAGGGCCTGCGCAACCCGAACAACCAGGGGCGCGACTTCCTCCACACGCTCGGCGACGTCCCGAACCCGGGCTTCCAGGACCCGAAGGGGTGGATGCCGGAGGTCTCGAACTTCGCGGTCTCTCTGGTCCCCGCGGTCCACGACTCGACCGCAACGCGCAACAGCCTCTACATGTCGTTCATCCCGATCGCCTGGGACAAGAGCGTCCAGGTGACGATGGGCGGCGCGGTAGACGTGAGCCAGATCCCGGCAGGCCCCTCGCCACAGGTCGGCGCGGGCGGAGGCACGGTGGTGGGCGCCGGTGACCCGACGGTCAACGGCGGCCAGGCCGGCTCCGGGTCCGATGGCTCGGGCTCGTCGGGCAACGGCGGCACGACGGTGCACAAGGGCGGCGGCTTCCTCGGCATGAGCGAGGGCGGCTGCAGCGTCAGCTCGGTGGGCGGCTCCGAAGAGGACGGCCTCGCGGGTCTCGCGGTGATGGGTCTGGGTCTCGCGATCGCGGCCTCGCGCCGCCGGAGGTAATCGGTCATGATCTCCAGGGCGTTGACGGTTGCCTTCGTGAGTGCGCTCGCCATCGGGGCGTACACGGGGTGCAGTGACGGGACGGACACGGGAGGCCTGGGCGGCCCCGGCGGCTATCACAGCAGCAGCGGCGGCCCAGCGACGACCGGCTCCAGCGGTGGCAGTGGAGCGACGGGCAGCAGCTCGGGCAGCTCCAGCGGTTCGAGCAGCGGCAGCTCCGGGAGCAGCAGCGGCGTCTCCGTGGGCGGCAGCAGCGGCGCGAGCGGCTCCTCGAGCGGCAGCAGCTCGGGCAGCTCGTCGAGCGGTAGCAGCAGCGGTGCGGCGGTCGACGCCGGCACGCCGATGACCCTCGAAGAGGCGTTCACACAGTTTGCCGCGTGCATGTCCTACACGGACTTCACCGACAAGAGCCAGAACGGCGTCGCCGCGGCGGACATCGCGAAGTCGCAGACGACGCAGTACGGCGACTGCAACGCGTGCCACAACGCCGGCGACGGCGGCTTCTGGGCGAGCTACGGCACCGTGCAGGGGCAGAACATGACCCAGGTCATGTTCACGCAGACGCAGGCGTTCCCGTACATCGCGAAGTGGGTGACGGGCACGGTCGACGCGAACGGCAACTTCAAGGACCTCGCGCCCTCGAACGCCATCGCCGACCAGGCCGTCCTCGCCAACCAGTGCAACCCCGGGACGCCGTGCCACCCGAAGTTCCAGCTCGACCCGTCGGTCGCGCAGGCCATCACGGACTTCGTCACGAACACGATCACCAAGTGGCACAACAACGCCTGCACCGGCTCGGGCCTGCCGTCCGACGCCGGCCTGGGCGGAGGCGGCTGAGCCGGGGCCACAGCACCGGCAGCGGGCGCGCGCGCCCGGTACACTGACCCCATGGGCGTCGAGAGCAGCAGGGTCGATCCGCGGTTGCGGGTCCTCTACCTGCTCTCGGTCGCCGGTGGGGTCTTCGCGTTCCATCGGCTCGACGTCGTCGCCGGCATCGCCGCCGTGCAGGCCGTCCTGTGGCTCGGGGTGGGCCTCGGCCCACGGCGCCTCGCCCGGCAAGTGACGAAGCTCTGGTTCTTCACGCTCTTCATCGTCGCGTCGTACGCCCTCACGTCGGAGGACCGGGCGACCGACCACTGGGTGCGCGTGCCGGCCTTGCCGTGGACGATGCATCTGAACGTGGCGGGCGCCCTCGCGGGGCTCGTGATGGTGCTCCGCATCGTGACCGTGATCCTCGCAGCGCAGGTGGCGCGCGCGGGGGACGCCCGAGCCGTCGCGGCCGGTCTCGGTAGGCTCGGCGCGCCGCGCATCGTCGCCGCCTCGATCGACGCGGTCCTCGCGCTGCTCGGGGGAGGAGGCGGCGGCGGCGGGGGAGGGGGAAGAGGAGGCGGTGGCGGGCGCGGGCGCGGAGGCGCGAGCGCGGAGGGAGGCGAGGGGTTCTGGGCGGGGTTGCGGCGCATCTCGCGCGGGGACGTGGGGCCCATCGTCCAGCGCATCGACAGGCACGTGGCGCGCGTCGAGGAACACCTCGCCGAGCAGGGGTTCGGCGAGCACGAGCGCCAGGTCGCGCGCGACGTCGCGGTCATCGCGGGCGTCTCGCTCACGATGCTCGGCATCAAGGCCCTCAAGGTCCTGCCCAACATTCCCTTCGCGCCCGGCTACAAGACCGTCGTCCTCACGCCGCTCTACGTCGTGGCGCGCCTGCGGACGCGCTCACGCGTCGGCGCCACGGTGACCGGGCTCACGATGGGGATCGTCGCCTTCCTCGGCGGCGACGGCCGCTACGGGCCCTTCGAGATCCTCAAGCACACGGCGCCCGGCGTGGTCTGTGACCTCACCGTTCCCGTGATGGTCCGCGGGGGGCGCACGCCGGGCCCCGTCGCCTGGTCGCTCCTCGGGGGCCTCATCGGCGCCGCGCGCTATGCCACCATCTTCGGCGTGATGCTCATCGTGCAGCCGCCCCGCCTCGCCTGGGCGCTCCTCGCACCAGGGCTCGCGCTGCACACGACGTTCGGCGTGCTCTCTGGCTGGGTGAGCTGGCAGATGGTGCGCGCCCTGGACCGCCAACGCGACGACGGCGCTCCTGCCCGCGAAGCCGCGCCCGACGGCACCGCGGGGCCCGCCGTGGTAACGAAGAGAGCCGAGGTCAAATGAGCAGCAAGCTGATCGCCGACGACGGGCGGACGCACATCCAGTCGCGTCTCATGCGCGAGTCGCTCGTCGACCGCCGCGTCATCGCGCGAACCGCCTCGGAGCGCGAGTACGAGATCCTGCCCAACGTGGTCCTCGTCGGCATCGGCGGGCAATCGATCTTCGACCGCGGCAGGGACGCGCTCCTGCCCCTCGTCGAGGAGCTCTCGGCGGTCCGGCCCAAGTACAAGCTCATGCTCGGCGTCGGCGGCGGCACGCGCGTCCGGCACACGGTCTCGATCGCGCTCGACCTCGGTCTTCCGACGGGCGGAGTCGCGCAGCTCGTCGGCGCGATGGAGGAGGCGAACGCCGTCTTCCTCAACGCGCTCCTCGCCAAGCACCGCTCGATCGTGATGCAGCGCGAGCACTTCTGGGAGCTGCCGCTCTACATCGAGAACGGGATGCTCCCGATCGTCATCTCGATCCCGCCGTACCACTTCTGGGAGCCGCCGCCCGAGGACGGTCCCCTGCCGGCGCACGGGTCGGACTTCGGCCTCTTCATCCTCGCCGAGGTGCTCGGCATGAGCCGCGTCGTCTTCGTGAAGGACGAGGACGGCCTCTACGACCGCGACCCCAAGCTCCACGCCGACGCGAAGTTCATCGAGCACATCACGCTGCGCGAGCTGACCGAGAACATGCCCGAGGAGCTCATCCTCGACCGGCAGCTCTTCTCCGCATGGAAGGCCGCCCGCCACGTGAAGCGCGTCCACATCGTGAACGGCCTGAAGCGCGGCGAGCTCACGAAGGCCCTCGCCGGTGAACGCGCCGGGACGGTCATCGAGAAAGAGCCGTCGTGAGCGAGCGGCGCACGATCGAGAGCGCCCTCGGTGAGTCGGCGATGACGTCGACGGCCCTGTCCGGCTTCGCCGACCGCGAGCCGGTCGCGATGATGCCCGACACGAAGGTCATCAAGATCGGCGGGCAGTCGGTGCTCGATCGCGGACGCGCGGCGGTCCTCCCCGTCCTCGCCGAGCTCGTCGCCGTCAAGGACCACCACAAGCTCCTCCTCTGCTGCGGGGGCGGCACGCGCGCGCGCCACATCTACGCGATGGCGAGCGATCTCGAGCTCCCGACGGGCGTCCTCGCCGCACTCGGCGGGTACGTTCCCCGCCAGAACGCCCGCATGGTGCAGATGCTCCTCGCGAAGGACGGGGGCCTCTTCAT
This sequence comes from Polyangiaceae bacterium, assembly GCA_036490515.1. Classification (GTDB taxonomy): domain Bacteria; phylum Myxococcota_A; class Polyangia; order Polyangiales; family Polyangiaceae; genus Palsa-1150. The sequence continues at coordinate 20,655 of DASXDU010000021.1, read as the reverse complement.
CATGCACGACGACTTCGAGAAGCTGCCCCTCTACTTCCGCCTCGGCTGCATCCCGATCATGACGGGCATGCCGCCCTTCGGGTACTGGGAGAAGCCGACCGAGGGCGGGCGCATCCCGCAGCACCGCACCGACGCGGGCGTGTTCCTCACCGCGGAGGTCCTCGGCGTGAAGCGCGCGATCTTCATCAAGGACGAGGACGGGCTCTTCACGGACGACCCGAAGAAGAACCCCCAGGCGACGCACATCCCGCGCATCGGGGCGCGCGAGCTGCGCGCCCGCAACCTCGACGACATGGTGCTCGAGCGGATCGTCATCGAGTACCTCACGCGGGCACGCTTCTGCCACGAGCTCCAGATCGTGAACGGGCTGAAGCGCGGCATGGTCACGCGCGCGCTGGAAGGCGAAGATGTCGGGACGATCATCTACAAGGACTGAGAGCGCTGGGACGGTGATCGCGATCGCGATCGCGATCGGGCTCGGGTGCTCGAAGCCGAAGCCTGCGAGCCAGGAGCCTCTCAAGGTGGCCGCGGCGTCCGACCTGTCCTTCGCGTTCAAGGAGGTCGGCGAGGCCTACGAGAAGAAGACCGGGACGAAGGTGGTGTTCTCGTTCGGGTCGACCGGCCTTCTCGAGAAGCAGCTGGCCGAGGGGGCACCGTTCGACGTCTTCGCAGCGGCGAACGTGTCGTTCGCGGACGACGCGGTGAAAGCGGGCGCGTGCCAGGGCGACTCCAAGGCCACCTACGCGACCGGGCACGTCGTCCTCTACAGCCGCAAGGACGCCGCCTTTCACCCGGCGACCGTGGCCGACCTCACCGACGCGCGCATAGCGAAGATCGCCATCGCGAACCCCGACCATGCGCCCTACGGCAAGGCCGCGAAGCAGGCGATGGAGCGCGCCGGAGTGTGGGCCGCCGTCCAGCCGAAGGTCGTCTACGGCGAGAACGTGCAGCAGACGCTCCAGTTCGCCCAATCGGGCAACGCCGACGTCGCCATCGTCGCGCTGTCGCTCGCCACGGTGACTCCCGGAACGACCGTGCAGATCCCGACGACCCTGCACGACCCGATCGACCAGGCCATGGTCGCCTGCACGCACGGAGCGGCCGGGGCGGCGGCCGGGCGCGCGTTCATCGATTTCGTGCAGTCCCGCGACGGGCACGACATCATGCGCAGGTACGGGTTCCTCCTGCCCGGCGAATCCCTCGCCGCGTCGACGGGTGCCCCCAGGCCGTAGACCCTCGTGGAGCTCGCTCCCCTCGCACTGTCGCTCCAGATCGCGTCGATTGCGACGCTGCTCGCGGCGGTCCTGGGCATCGGGTTCGCGACGCTGCTGGCCAACGTGCGCTTCCCGGGGCGCGACCTCGTCGACGTCGTCGTCACGGCGCCGATGGTCCTTCCGCCCACGGTGCTCGGGTACTATCTCCTCGTCGCGCTCGGGCGACGGAGCGGTATCGGGCACGCGTTCGAGGCCATCTTCGGCACGTCGATCGTGTTCACGCGCACGGGCGCCGTCGTGGCGGCAACGGTGGGTGCGCTTCCCCTCGTCGTGAAGAGCGGGCGCGCCGCCCTCGAAGGCGTGGAGCCGAACCTCGTCCGCGCCGCGCGCACGCTCGGCGCCGGCCCCGTGCGCGCCTTCGCGACCGTGCAGCTGCCGCTCGCCGCGCGCGGCATCGTCGCAGCGCTCATGCTCGCGTTCGCGCGTTCGCTCGGCGACTTCGGCATCACGCTCATGGTGGCCGGCGACATCCCTCACGAGACGCAGACGGCCTCCCTCGCCATCTACGACGCCATCCAGGAGCACCGCGACGGGGCCGCCCTCGGGATGGTCCTCATGCTCACGGCGGTCGCCATCGCCATCCTCTACGGAGTGAACAAGCTCACGGCGGCACGCGATGCCCGGTGACCTCGTCGTCCGCGCCCGGCTCGCGAACGGCTTCGTCCTCGACGTCGACTTCGCGGTGCCGCCCGGCGTGACGGTCCTCTTCGGCCCATCCGGCTCGGGCAAGAGCACGACCCTCGCGATCATCGCGGGCCTCGTGAAGCCCACCGCGGGCCGTATCACGGTGGGCGAAGACGTGTGGTTCGACTCCGGGGTGCGCGTGAACATCCCGGTTCACCTGCGCCGCGTCGCGTTCGTGTTCCAGTCGCTGGCGCTCTTCCCGCACATGACCGCGCGCGAGAACGTCGAGTACGGCATGGACCGCGCCCTCGACGCCCGCGCGCGTGGCGACCGCGCCGCCGCGCTCCTCGAGCGCTTTCGTGTCGCGCACCTCGCCGTCCGCAAGCCGGGGACCTTCTCCGGCGGCGAGGCCCAGCGCGTCGCACTGGCCCGCGCGCTCGCGACGAGCCCCCGCGTCATGCTCCTCGACGAGCCCTTCAGTGCGCTCGACCGGGAGCTCCGCACGGAGCTCCTCGCGGACCTCCGCGCGTCACTGCACGAGCTCGACATCCCCACGCTCTTCGTCACGCACCACCGCCAGGAAGCCCGTGTCCTCGGCGAGCGCGTCGTCAAGCTCGATCACGGCAAGGTGCAGCGCGTCGGGACGGTCGAGGAAGTGCTCGGCCCGGCGCGCGACCCCGCCTTCGACGAAACCCCTCTCGACCCCGACGGACTCCTGCGCCCATGAAGACCTCTCCGCTGTTCGGCATCCTCGTCCTGGTGGTCGCCTCCGCGTGCTCGCGTCCCAGCGAGCTCACGGACGCGAAGCGCTCGCCCAAACCGCCGCCCGCCGAGAGCGTCGCGATCCCCGCCGGACTGCACGTCGACGTGGAGATCGACGGCGCCGCCGCCACGGCCATCGACGCCGCCCGCCTCGGGGCGATCCCGCCGAGCTTCTCCGACGCCGACCATCGCGCGTGGAAGCTGGCGGCGGTTCTGGGTGCACCCGCCGAGCGGCCCGGTGTCGTCTACTCGGCGGTGTCCGACAAGGGCGTCGCGCTCGAGCTCCACCCGGCCGCGACCCCGGCGGACCCGATCCCGGTCCTCGAGCTCAACCGGCGCGGCGAGGTCCGCGTCGGCCTCGTCGCCCCGGACGATCCGTTCCCCGACTTCCACGGCAAGGGTGGCCGCCTGAACCGCCCGGGTGACCCGCTCCCGCACGTCGCCTCGCCGACCAAGCTCCGCGTCTATCTCGCCGGTGCCGCACCCGCCGCGTCGAGCACCGTGGGCACGGGCACCGGTGGGGGCGGGGGCAACGGGGGGGGCGCGCAGACGGCTTCGAACGCGGCGCCGCTCAAGGTCACGCTCGCGGGCGGCGCCCCCACGACGTGGTCCCCCGACCAGCTCGCGCCGATCAAGCACTTCACCATCCACTCCGACGGGTCCGAGAAGGACGCCTGGTCGCTGCGCGACATCGTGCACCAGCTCGTGGGCCCGAGCGCGCGGGTCGTCGGTGCCGTCGACGGGGACGGCACCAAGGCGAAGATCGGGGCGAAGGACTGGAACGACGCGAAGAAGACGCCGGTCCTCCGCATCAACCGCCGCGGGATGTACAAGATCGAGTGGGTCGACAAGGACGGCAACATGACCAACGACGACGACGTCCGCGACGTGAAGGGCGTCGAGGTCGACCCGAAAGGGTGAGGGGTCGGGCGGCGCTCACTTCACGAGGTACTGCTCCGAGCCGGCGCCATAGCTCTCGGGCATCACGGTTCCTCCCGGCCAGAAGGCAGCCCACGCCGACGATGCCTCGAACGTGGACGCGTTCGAGTCCATCGCGACGAAGACGAGCTGGCTCGTCGTGAAGGGTGGCTGCACCGGGCTCGGAGCGGCGCCGCCGACGTCGGTGCCTCCGTCCGGGTACCACTCGTCGGTCGCCGGGCACGAGCTCGCACACGTCGGGTCGGCGTTGAGTGTCGCGATTGGGATCGGCGAGGGTGCCGGCATCGTCGCGACGTACTCGTCGGAGAACGAGAAGCCGGCCGATGGCAGCAGCGACAGCGAGCCGCTCGCGCCGAGCGAGGGCTCCGGGGGCAGCACGGTCGTGTCGTAGTAGCCGTAGAGATCCCCGAACTCCTGGTCGAAGTACGTCTCGTACGTCGAGCCGGGGACGTCCACGATCGCGAGCCCGACCCAGTTGTGCGACGCCCAGACGAGGTTGCAGTAGTGGCCCGCGAGCGAGTCGTCCTGCGCGCAGTCGCTCGGCGACTGGTTCGGCAGGCTCGACTTCTCCGCCATGAACTCGGACTCGGCCTCCTGGTACGTCGTGGCGCCGGCGGCGCAGCTCTCGGCGCCGATGAGCATCGACCCGAGCAGGAGCGACCGCGTCGTCGGCGCGAACCCGTGCGGGTCGAAGTGCGCGAAGTAGTTCTGCGTCCCCATGTCGACGGCGTGGTCCCACGCCGCGACGGTGAGGCCGTTGTCGAGCTGCACGGGTGGCGCGCCGTTGGCCTGCCGGTCGCTGTTCACGAGCGCGAGCCAGCCGGCCAGCGAGGCGCCCACCGGGAAGAGGTGGACGGTGCGCTTCGTCGCGCCGCCGGGGACCTGGATCGCGCCGTTGTAGGTCGCATAGCCGGGCGCGGTGATCACGACGGGGTGCAGCCCGGTCCCGACGTCGAAGCAGAGGGACGAGCCGGCCCCCGCGGAGGAGCCGTCCGCGGTGGCGTGAGCGTCGACCGGGGCGGCGGTGAAGTAGTCGACGACGTCGACGCTGACGGCGCCCGGGGCGCACGCGGCCGAGGTTCCGCCCGATCCGCTGGACCCACCGGTTCCCGCATCGGCGCTCCCTGCCGGATCACCGCCCCCGTTGCTCGCCCCACCCGGTACGCCCGACGAGCCGCCTGCGCCCGTCCCTTCGCCGCCGCCCGTGCCGTCGTCGCCCGCTGCGCCGGTCGGCGCCGGCGCGCCCGCGGAGGTCCCTGCGGGATCGCTCTCCCAGGGTTCCGTCGCCGGCGCCGTCGCGCATCCGGCGCATCCGAGGAGCACGGCGGCAGTCGTTGCCCAGGCAGCCCATGTTGCGTTCGAGGACATCCCCATCGACGTGAGCACCGGTAGAGCAAGCCCGCGGCCGGCCCGTTCGACTGGCGCAGAAGCGGTACTCGCGGTCGGGCTGTCGCGGGCTTGGGAGCGAAATTCCGTTGCCGCTGCCAGCGTCCGCTCGTGCGGAACGGCGTCAGGTCACGGCTTGGGAGCGCGCGGCGCGCTGCTCGATCCGGGCGCGCCGCCCGCGCCGTTCGCCCCTGCGTCCGGGAGCTGGAACTTCTGCGCGCGCTCCTTCGCCTCGGCCTGGAGCTTCGGGACGTCGCCGGGGACCTTGGCCTTCACGTCGACCTGCGACCCGCCTGGGACGTCCCTCGCGACGAGCGCCGTGTCCTTCAGCACGATCGGGCACCGGCCGATGCTCCCTCCGCCGCCACCCTCGCCGGTATGCGACGCCACGGCCGCGCTCGCGCCCGCATCGGGGTTCTTGGCAATCTCGATGAGGTGCGCCACGCGCTCGCGGATGGACTTGGTGGTCGGATCGTCCTTGCCGGTGACGGTGACGGTGACGCCGTCCTTGGTGTTCTTGAGCGTCGTGTTCGACCCTGCGATCGCACTCGGGCAGTGCGCCATCTTCCCGGCGCCGGCGGGGCTGCCCGCGGCCTCGAGGTCCTCCTGGCGATCGCGTGTCTCGCGCCGCAGCCAGTCGACCTCCTGAGGGTCCTTTGCGGCGATCGTCAGCTTCTCGCCGTCGGGCACCTCGGCCGCCGTGATGGTGGTGTCCTTGAGCACGATGGGGCACCGGCCGAGGAGCCCTCCGCCCTCGCCCGTTCCCGTATGCTTCACGTTGGCGCCGGCGTTCTTCTGCGCGTCGAGCAGCGCCTGCACGCGTGCCCGAATGTCGCCGGTCGCGCCCGGGTCCTTCCCCGTGATCGTCACCGCCACGCCGTTCGGCACGTCATCGATGGCAGTCTTTGCGCCGGTCACGGCGTTCGGGCAGTGCGCCATCTTGCCGCTCGGGGCCACGCTGCTCGATGGGGGCGCAGGGGCGGCGGACGCGCTGGCTGTCGGAGCGGCCGACGCAGTCGCGGAGGCGGGCGGAGCCGTGCCAGACGACGACGAGTTGCAGTCGTCGCACCCCGTCGAGCCGGCGAGCGCCAGCGCCAGCGCCAGAGGGATGGACAGAAGGGTGGATCGCACGGGGACCTCCGGGGACGGACGGAGAGGCATGATCGCTCAGTTTTCCGCGGAAATCACGAACCTTGTAACCTCGGTGGAACAAGTCACGCGTTTGCATGAGGAGCCCTTGCCGTGAGCCACCGAGCGACGTTCGTCCGCCTCGCCGCCCTCGTCGCGTTCGCCGTGGTGGCCTGTGGCCGACCCCCCGTGGCCCGTGCCGACGCCAGCGCTGCTTCGGCGGTCGCCGCGCCGGTCACGGCTCCCGGCAAACTGCGCGGCACGACGCACCTCAAGGTTCTCGTCCCCGACGGCGACAACCTCCAGTACCTCTCCTTCTGGGTCGCCCAGGGCGCCGGGTACGTCGCCGACGAAGGGCTCGACGTGGAGCTCGTCATACCGGAGCTGCCTGCGCAGGCGATCGCCAAGATGCTCGCAGGCGACGCGCCGGTCGCCGTCTTGCCGCCGCCCGTCTACCTCCAGCTCATCGCCGACCGCTTTCCCATCGAGCTCGTCGCGAACCTGCTCCAGAACGATCCCATCGACCTCGTCGTCCGGCGCTCGGTGTTCGACGCACGGAAGATGAACGCGTCGGCGCCGCTCCGCGACCGTCTCCTCTCGCTGAAGGGGCTGCGGGTAGGCATCGCGCCGAACCCGCCCGTGCGCCTGCGCGCGCTCTTCGCGTCCGAGGGTCTCGACGCCGACGCGGTCGTGAAGCTGGTCATCCGGCACGGCAAGGATCAGAACGCGGCGTTCGCGCACGACGACTGCGACGCCCTCTATGCCCACACGCCGTTCCTCGAACAGGCCATCGACGACCAGGACGCCGTCGTCCTCGTCAACCAGTCCGGCGGAGACGCGCCGGCCCTTGCGATGCGGCAGATCCACGCGATCGTCGCGCGGCGCGAGTTCCTCGAGACCGATCGGCCGGTCGTGGACGCGCTCGTCCGCGCCGTCGCCCGCGCCGAGCAGCTCGTCCACGCAGACCGGGCCGCCGCCGAGGCCGCGATACTCCGCGCGCTGCCGTCGCTCGACGCGCGGCACGTGCACACCATCGTCGGCCTCTACCAGGCGGCGGTCCCGGAGACGCCCCGCGTGCGCGTCGAGGGCCTCGCCCCGGCCCTGGCGCTCTTCCCGGCGAACCGCAGGGCACCGTCGCTCGACGGGGTCCCGCTCGCGGAGTTCGTCGCTGGCGGCGTGCTCGACGAGGCGAACCGCGCCTCCCCGGGCGCGCTGCTGACGACGCCTGCCCCATCTCCGGGCACTCCTCCCGCTCGGATCTCCGCTTCGCCGAGCTCCCGCCTCCGTGGCCTCATCGCGCTCGCGGGCGCGCTCCTGGTGGCGGGCGCTCTCGTACTCGCGCGCGTGCGCCGCAGGGTGGCTCGAGACGGCGGGTAGCGCGCTTCAGGCCCGCGGCCGCTCGGCCTCGCGCACGAGCGTGCGCGCGAACCAGGCGTCGCGTACGAGAAACCAGCTGGCGAGCTTCGAGACGACGGCCCGCAGGTCACCGCGCTCGACGAGCGTCGCGCCCGCGAGGCTCGTGCGGGACCACTGGGCGTCGGGCTGCGCCAGGACGATCGACCGCGACACGACCGGATGGTGCTCGGACGCGAGCTCGCTGACCAGCCCGAGCCCGCGCCCGTCGGGCAGCTCGTCCTGCACGACGAGGGCGTCGATGTCGGGACGGCGCGTGATCCAGGTGCGCGCGGCCTCGGCGCTGCCGGCCTCGAGCACGCCGAACGCGCGGCTCAGGCCGCGCCACATCCAGGTGCGCGACGCGACGACCGGGTCCACCAGCAGCACGAGCGGCGGCCTGCCCACGACCGTGTCGACGTTCATCGTTCTCCCCGCCCTTCTCGATCCGAGAACGCCCACCTTGATCGACGAAGCCGTCCCGTGCAAGCAGACACTTGCACTTTCTCCGGAATGTCACGCAGGCGTTGCGGTGCGGGCGCGCCGCCCCTGCCTTTCACCGGCGCTCGTACCAGTACCGCCGCGTGCTCGCGCCGCGGGCCGCTGCCCGCTGCCCGCTGCCCGCTGCCCGCTCAGAAGTCCCACCAGAGCGCCGTTGCCGGCGCGAGCGTGAAGCCCGCGACGGACGCGGAGGTGCCAGCATAGCTGCCCGTGATGGTCGCGTAGGAGCCGTCGAGCTCCAGCGCGACGTGGACGTGACGGAACCCGACCGCGAAGCCGAGGAGGCCGCCGCCCCAGTAGCGCGTCGCGCTCAGGCCGACCGGCGGGGACCCGAGCGTCACGGCCTTGGGCTCGCTCGTCACGTCGCTGATGTCGACGTGTTCGCCGCCGCCGCGCGCCCCGATCCAGAGCATGTAGATGTCGCCGGTGCTCTGGTAGCCGACGAGCAGGGGGACGTCGGCGCCCCAGCCGTGGAGCTGGTTGAGCGAGACGTCCTCGAGGGTGCTGCCGTCCTGGTGGCCGTAGAGCGCGGCCGAGCCGCCCGCGCCGATCGAGAGCGCCCAGTGCGTCGAGAGGTCGAACGAGCGCCGGACGTCCGCGCGGATGGCGCGCCCGGTGTACGCGAGGCCGCCCTCGGACTGCCAGCCGACGCCGACGCGCGCGCCGACGAGCGGCGAGAGGCCCGGCGCGACCGAAGCCGCGACGAGGGCACCCTTCGCGAAGGTGGTGTCGCCCGTGACGCCGCCGCCCATGGGGTCGGACTCGGCGTTGCGGATCGCGCTGGAGAGCGTGCCGAGAGCGATGGTGCCGCTGAACCCGCCCGAGGCGCGCGCCTGGCCTGCCGGGAGCGTGCGCGCGGGGTGGAGGAGGGGCAAGCCGCCGCCACAACCGCAGAGGAAGGCGAGGCCGAGGAGGCCGAGAAGGCAAAGCAGGGCGGGCGCCGGCGTGTCGCCCGGGGCCCCGGCGGCAGGCACGGCGAGGCGGTGCCGCCTCATCCCGGGGTCACTTCCGGAAGCGCGACGGGAACGAGTTCGCGGCGACGCGCTTCTTCAGCTCCTCGTCGTCGGGGTGGAGCTTGATGGCGCGCTCGAGGAGGCCCTGCTCCTCCTCGCGGTGCTCGGGGTTGGGCAGGCAGCACTCGACGGGGCAGACCGCCTGACATGCCTCGTGATCGTAGAAGCCCACGCACTCGGTGCAGAGCTCGGGGTCGATCACGTAGATCTCGTCCCCCTCGCTGATTGCTTCGTTCGGACACTCCGGCTCGCAGGCGCCGCAGTTGATGCAGTCGGACGTGATGTACGTGGACATGGCGGGTATTCGAGTGCTTCCAATAGCCCCCGGGCCGGGGGCCCGCAACGTAGGGATCTGCGGCTCGAGTGTCAAACCTCCGCCTTGCGCGGCCGGCCCGAGGGCGGCTACGGTCCCGCGGCTTACCATGCTTGCCCGGACGTTCACGCGCCCCTGGCTCCTCGCCGTCCTGGCGCCGGCGCTCGCGGGGGGGCTCGCCCTGCTGACGGGCTGCTCGCCGCACGTCGGCTCGAAGTGCACCCTCAACACCGACTGCTCGCTCCAGGGCACGCTCGTCTGCGACAACTCGCAGCCCTACGGCTACTGCACCTCGTTCAACTGCGCGCCGGACACCTGCCAGAACAAGGCCGCCTGCGTGCTGATGAGCCCTGCGGTCCCCGGCTGCCCGTACGACGACTACGACTCGCCCGACCGCACCGGCCGGTCGATGTGCCTCGAGCAGTGTCACAAGGACTCGGACTGCCGGACGAACGAGGGCTACGTCTGCGCCGACCCGCGGCAGCCGCCGTGGAACGCGCTCATCATCGACGACGATCAGTCGCAGCTCGTGTGCATCGTGCGTCCGACCGCCGTGTCGAGCGACGCAGGCGACGCGTCATCGAGCAACGGGACCGTCTCCGCCCTCTGCCAGGCCTACGGCCCCACCGTCCCGTCCATCGACGCCGGCCAGACCTACACCCCCGACGCGGGGAGCGACGGGGCCGTATCTTCCGACGGGGCCGCGCTCGATGCGCTCGCGAGCGACGCCGCCGCGGACGCGGCCGAGGCGGGCGTGGCCGAGGGGTCCGCGGGGGACGCGACCGTGGCCGACGCGGGCGAGAGCGACGCCGCCGATGCCGGCGACGCCGGCGCGAACGACGCGACCGGCACGGGTGACGCGGCCGGTGACTGAGGCGGGCCGCGTCCTGCGGCTCCTCGTGGCGCGGGCGGTCGAGGCGCTGCTCGTCGTCGTGGCCCTCGCTTCGCTGGTCTTCTTCGCGCTGCGCCTCCTGCCCGGCGATCCTGCGCGCCTCGTCCTCGGCGACGAGGCGAGCCCCGCCGACCTCGCGCGCGTGCGGGCGACGCTCCACCTCGACGAGCCACTCTTCGCCCAGTACGGCCGGTTCCTCCACGGGCTCGCGACGCTCGACCTGGGCGATTCGTTCCGGCGACCGGGGACGAGCGCCATGCACCGCGTGGGCGACGCGCTCCTGCCGACCGCGGAGCTCGCGGCCGTCGCCGTCGCCATCGGCGCGATCGCGGGCGTCGCCGCGGCGCTCGCGGCGAGCGGGCCGTGGCTGTCCCCCCGGTCACGACGGTCCGTCGAGCGGGCGCTCGTCGGCGTCGCGGCGATGCCGCTTCTCGCGCTCGCGCCGGTCCTCACGTGGGCCCTCGCCGTCCGCGTGCGCCTCGTCCCGCTGCCCGGCGACCCCGACGCCGGCGCGGCGGGCCTCCTCTTCGCGAGCGCGCTCCTCGCCGTGCCGCTCGCGGCGCACGTGGGCCGCATCGCGCGCGCGGCCCTCGCCGAGGTCGAGCGCGCTCCCTTCCTCGCGGTCGCGAGCGCGAAGGGTGCCGCGCCGGCGCGCGTCTGGGTGATCCACGCGCTGCCCTCGGTCGTCGGTCCCATCGTGACCACCGTCGCGACCCAGCTCGGTGCGCTCCTCGGCGGAGCGGTCGTGCTCGAGCGCCTCTTCGAGCGGTGGGGCCTCGGGACGCTCATCCTCGAGGCGTACGCGAGCCGCGACCTGCCCGTCCTCGAGGGCGCGGTCGTCGCCGCGGGCCTCCTCTTCGTCGTCGCCCAGGCCCTGGGTGAGGCCGCGCACCTCGCGCTCGACCCGCGCGCGAGGGCACGATGAGCGCGCCCGCGGGCCGTCGAGCGCGCCTGGGTCGCTGGGTCGACCTCGCTCCTCTCGCCGGCATCGTCGCGCTCAGCGCCGTCGCATCGCTCGCCGCGACCGAACCCGCCGGGCGCCTCGACCCGGCGCGCGCGTGGTGCGCGATGTCGCCTGCGCGCCTGCTCGGCTGCGGCGAGGCCGGCGTCGACCTCACGTCGCTCGTGGCCAGCGCCGAGCTCCGCGCCGTCGCGCTGGCGGTGATCGTCTCGCTCGTGGGCTTCGCGGTGGGCACGCCGCTCGGCGCCGCCGCCGCCGTCGCGCGCGGACGCTTCGAGCGCGCCGTCGACCGCGCGTGCGACCTCGTGCAGGCCTTCCCCACGTTCATCCTCGCGCTCGCGGTCCTCAGCGCCGTGCGCGCACCGTCGCGCGTCCACATCGGGGCCGTCTTCGCGCTGACGGCGTGGGCGCCCTTCGCCAGGCTCGCTCTCGCGCAGACGCGCGTCCTGCGCGACGCGTCGTTCGTCGAGGCCGCGGTCGCGCTGGGCCGGAGCCGCGCGGGCGTGCTCGCGCGCCACGTCGTCCCGAACCTCCTCGGCGTCGTCGCCGTCCAGCTCGGGTCGACCGGCGCCGCCATCGTGGTGAGCGAGGCCGCGCTCGCGTTCGTGGGGCTCGGACCGCGGGACGGCGTGTCGCTCGGCGGGGTGCTCGACCAGGGCGTTGCGGCGATGCTCCGCGCGCCGCACGTCCTCGTCGTGGGCGCCGTCGCCGTCTTCGCCACGAGCGCCGCGATGCTCGTGGCGGGGCGCGCCGTGCAGCGCTCGCCGTGAGCATCCGTGCTACGCCCGAACGCGGGATGTTCCTGCCGTCGCCGCTCCCCCGCACCCTCGAGGCGGCCTTCCGCGATCTCGCCTCCGACCGCGCCGCGACGCGCGTCTCGGCCGTGCGGGACGTCGTGCGCCACGCCCTGCGGAGCGACGAGGCGCGGTCGCGCGCGATCGGCGCCTTCGAGCGCATCCTCACGGACGACGCGGCTCCCTCCGTGCGGGCCGGCGCTGCCGTCGCGCTGGCGGACGTCGCGGCCGTCGAGGCGCTCCCCAAGCTCCTCGTCGCGCTCGAGGACGACGACCCGTACGTCCGGCAGATGGCCATCGCCGCGCTCGGCGAGATCGCCGACCCGCGCGCGCGCCAGCGCCTCGAGCGTGCCCTCCGGGACGCGCGCCCCGAGGTCCGCTACCAGGCCGTCATCGCGTTCTCTCGCGTCGCGCGGGACGACCCGCCCGCGGTCGCGAACGCGCTCGCCAGAGCCCTCGACGACGAGGACGACGCCATCCGCTACATCGCGATGCGGGTGGCCGAGGAGTTCCAGTCCGACGGCGAACCCCTTCGCGACGCGCGCCTGCAGACGCGGGCCGAGGAGCTCGTCGACGGTGCCGCCCCCGACGCAGCCGTCGTGGCGGCGCTCTACCTCGCGCGGCTCGGCGAGGAGCGGGGCCTCACGGCCGTCCTCGGCGTCGTGGCCGAGGCGCGCAGCACCCCGGAGCTCGAGGACGAGCAGGCGTGCGTCGAGCTCGCGGGGGAGCTCGGAATCCAGGAGGCCGTGCCGCACCTCGAGCGCCGCGCGTGGGGCACGCGTCGCGTCCTGCGGTCGGTCATGTCCTGGGGAGCCGGCGACCGACGCAGCTGCGCGTGGCACGCCGTCATCGCGCTCGCGCGCATGGGGCACGACCGCGCACGCGCGGAGATCCTGGCGGACCTCGCCTCGTGGCGGAAAGAGACCCGCGAGGCCGCCGTCGTCGCGGCGGGCCGTGCCCGCCTGAAGGAAGCCCGCGCCACGCTCGAGAACCTTGGAGGATCCGTCGATGCGGCTCTGGTCCGCGAAGCCCTCGTCCGCCTCGCCGTGGAGTGACGGCCTCCGCTACGACGCCGCGCGCGCGGGCCGCGCCCGCCGCGGGCACGTCGAGAGCTGGTTTCTCAAGGCGAACGACCCGCGCGCGCGTCGCGCCCTGTGGCTCAAGTGGACCATCTGGGCGTCCGCCGAGGACCCGCGCCGCGGCCACGCGGTCGCCGAGACGTGGGCCATCGCCTTCGGCGGCACGGACGGCCACGTCGCGACCAAGACGACGGTCCCCTTCGAGCGCGCCGCGTTCACGCGCGACGCGCTCGGCGCCTCCGTCGACGGCTGCACCCTCACGGAGACCGCCGCGCGCGGCCGTGTCGAGAGCGGCGGGCGCGTCATCGCGTACGACCTCGGCATCGAGGCGCGCGAGGGGCCGCTCGTCCACTTCCCCGCGCGCTGGATGTACGAGCGAGGCTTCCCCAGGCAGAAGATCGTCTCGCCCATCCCCAACGCGCGCATGCGCGGCCGCGTCGAGGTGCAGGGCGAGACGTGGGACGTCGACGGGTGGCCCGGGATGGTCGGCCACAACTGGGGCGCGGGGAACTCCGAGAGCTACGCCTGGGGGCACTGCAACGCGTGGGACGACGGCGACGACGTCGTCTTCGAGGGCTTCAGCGCGCGCGTGCGCGCGGGAGGCGTCCTGCTCCCGCCGTCGACGGCTCTCTGCCTTCGCCACCACGGCACGAGCTACCTGCTGACGGGTCTCGCCTCGCTCCTCACGAACCGCGGCAGCATCAGCCCCCGGCGCTGGCGCTTCCACGGGAGCGGGCCGCGCGTCTCCATCGACGGCGAGATGTGGGCCGACACCGACGACCTCGTGGGACTCTTCTACCCCAACCCCGACGGCACGACCTGCTACTGCCTGAACTCCAAGCTCGCCCACGCCGAGGTGACCGTGCGCATCGAGGGTCGCGCGCCGCGCACGCTGCGGAGCGAACGGGCGGCCCTCGAGGTCGCGACGCGCGACCCCAACCACGGCGTCCGGATGTACGTATGAAGGTGCCGCCATGACGCTCCGCCGCGTGACCGAAGTCGTCGCCATGCTCGCCCTCGCCGTCTGGCTCGGGGGCCTCGTCGCGCTCGGAGCCATCGTCGCGCCCGTCATCTTCTCGCGCGTGTCGATGCCCTGGAGCGCCGACGCCATGACCGTCGTCTTCCAGCGCTTCGACCTCGTCGCCATGAGCTGCGCGGCCGTGCTCCTCGCCACCGAGGCCGCCCGGGCGGTCGCGCACATCCCGTTCGCGCGCGCCGACCACGTGCGCGCGGGCGTCTCCCTGCTCGCCGCGATCGAGGCCGTCTACGAGGGTGCGAGCCTCTCGCCCCGCATCGCCTCGCTCCATGCCGCCGGCGTCGTTCGCGGCCTGGGCAGCGCGGGCGTCGAGCTCTCCGCGCTCCACGATCGCGCCGAATTCCTCGGAAAGTCCGAGGTCGCCCTCCTGCTCGTGGTCGTCGTCCTCCACGTGCTCACGGTCACCCGCCCCCCCGCCTGATCCGCGCCGCGCCCGCCCACCCCCGCGCCTGCTCCCCCGCGCAATTCGCGCCGCTTTCCCCCGCGTGGCATACTTCCGAGGCTTGCTTGGAATCCAGCTTCGATCGTTCCGGGTCGCCGGCGTGCTCGGCGTACTCGGCCTCCTCTCGCCGGTCCTCGCCGGCGGCTGCACGGTGGTCACCAGTCCCCCCTCGGGCTTCGTCGGCGCCGAAGGCGGCGGGGGCTCCTCGTCGTCCGGCGGCACCGGCGGTGCCAGCTCCGGCGGCGGCGCGAGCTCCGGCTCGAGCAGCGGCGGCTTCGGCGCGGGCGACGCGAGCGCCTGCCAGCCGGCGAGCGTCGCCACGTACCGCCCACCCAAGTACGTCCCGGCCAGCGGGGCAGGGCAGGGCGCCTGCGTCCCGGGCGCCGACGGCGATCCCGTCCAGCAGTTCTACGACGCCTGCCTCGGCGCCGACGCCTCCACCGACCAGTGCAACGCCTTCCGCGAGACGTACGCCACCTGCGCCGCGTGCATCCTCACGCCCGAGACGTCCGACAAGTACGGTCCCCTCATCGACCACGGCGGTTTCGTCACGGCCAACGTGGCGGGCTGCGTCGAGCTCGCGGGCGCTCAGCAGCCCCTCGCCGACGCGAGCACGCTGACGTGCGCCTCCTCGGTGCAAGCTCTCGCCGACTGCGAGCTCGCCGCCTGCGAGGCCAACTGCGCGGTGCACGACTCCTCCTCGCTCGCGGCCTACGAGAGCTGCGCGAGCACCGCCCAGACGGGCGGCTGCGAGGCCTACGACACCGCCGCCGCGTGCGCGACCGCCGTCCAGGACGACCAGCCGCTCGGCCCCGCATGCCTCGGCGACTTCGAGACGTTCTACCAGACCGTCGCTCCGTTCTTCTGCGGCGCGTCCACCGGCGCCGGCGCCGTCGACGCCGGCGCGCCCAAGCCGCCCCTCGACGCGCAGGCCGACTGACCGTCGATTGGCTGGCCTCGCCGCGGCGGATGGCGTAAGGAGGCTGCGACCATGCGCCTCGTGATCCTCGTCTCGCTCGCGGCGCTCGCGCTGCCTGTCGGCCTCTGCGGCTGCCAGTCGTGCGTCGACGACAGCTCCGGCGGCCGCTCCTCGATCAACAACAACCCCGCGCCGCCGCGCGCCAACGGCGAGCCCGGCGGGCAGCTGCACGTGCGCCCCCGTCTCCTGCCCATCCCCGGCCGGCGCATGAACCCGCCGCCCGTCGAGGGGGACGCCGAGCCGCCGGCCGCGCCCTCGTCGAGTGCCCCGAGCGGTCCGTAGCGTGTGCTAAGAGCGGGTTCCCCGATGGAGCCCGACGAGCTTCGCGACGACGATCCGGACATCGCGCTGACGACCGTCCTCCGCGACGACGGGAGCGCCGACCCGGCGACCGATCCGGGCCTGGCCGCCGACGTGCTCCTGCGCGGCTACCGCGAGATGCGGCGCCTGCGCGCCCTCGACGCGCGCATGATCCTCCTCCAGCGGCAGGGCCGCGTCGGCTTCTACGGCGCGTCCCAGGGGCAGGAGGCGGTGCCCATCGCCACGGGCCTCGTCGTCGAGAAGGACGACTGGGTCTTTCCGGCTCTCCGCGAGCAGAGCGTCATGCTCGTGCGCGGCTTCCCGCTGCGGGCCTTCGTCGCGCAGGTCTTCGGCAACTCCGGCGACGTGCAGAAGGGCCGGCAGATGCCGAGCCACCAGTCGGGGCGCGCCGTCCACCAGGTGAGCTGGTCGTCGTGCATCGGGCCCCAGCTGCCGCAGGCGGTCGGGGCCGCGTGGGCCATGCGCGCGAGGAAGAGCGGCGCGATCGCGGTCGCGTTCTGCGGCGACGGCGCCACCAGCCAGGCCGACTTCCACGCCGCGATGAACTTCGCCGCCGTGTGGAAGGCGCCGTGCGTCCTCGTCTGCCAGAATAACCACTGGTCCATCAGCGTCCCCACCGAGAAGCAGACGGCCTCGCGCACCATCGCCGTGAAGGCGCGCGCCTACGGGATGCCCGGGGTGCGCGTCGACGGCAACGATCTCCTCGCCGTCGTCCGCGTGCTCGGCGAGGCGGCCGCCCGCGCGCGCAGCGGCGGCGGCCCCACCTTCGTCGAGGCGCTCACGTACCGCATGGGCGCGCACTCGACGAGCGACGATCCCTCCCGCTACCGCGCGCAGGCCGAGGTCGACGCGTGGGCCCGCAAGGACCCGCTCGACCGCCTCCGCAAGCACCTCGTCCACCGGGGCCTCGTGACCGACGCGAGCGACGCCGCCCTCGAGAAGGAGCTCGCGGCGGAGATCGCGGCGGCCATCGACGACGTCGAGAAGATGCCCGCGCCCACGCGCGAGTCGCTCCTCGAGGACGTGTACGCCGAGATGCCGTGGAACCTCCGCGAGCAGCTCGCCGAGTTGAAGCTGACGAAGCCCGCACCTACGCACGGGTAGGCGCGCGAAACCCGAACGCTGATTAAGTTGGAGACCATGGCGAACAAGACCTACGACGCGATCGTCATCGGCGGCGGCCCCGGCGGCTACCCCTGCGCCATCCGCCTCGGGCAGCTCAAGCAGAAGGTCCTCTGCGTCGAGAAGGAGGAGGTCGGCGGCGTGTGCCTCAACTGGGGCTGCGTGCCCAGCAAGGCCATCATCGCGACGAGCCACACCTACGAGAAGGTGAAGGGCGGCGCCGGCTTCGGGCTGATGGTCGACAACCCGCGCATCGACGCGAACAAGCTCCAGGACTGGAAAGAGGGCATCGTCAAGAAGCTCACCGGCGGCGTGCGCACCCTCTTCAAGGGCAACGCCGTCGACCTGCTCTACGGCGACGCGCGCGTCACCGGGCCGAAGCAGGTCACGATCAAGACGCGCGAGGGGGCGACCGAGGTCGTCGAGGCGACCAAGGCGATCGTCGTCGCCACGGGGTCGTCGACGATCGAGATCCCGAGCTTCAAGTTCGACGGCAAGAAGGTCATCGGCGCCAAGGAGGCCGTGAGCCTGCGCGAGATCCCCAAGCGCCTCGTCGTCATCGGCGGCGGCATCATCGGGATGGAGCTCGGCGGCGCCTACCAGCGCATGGGCAGCGAGCTGACCGTCGTCGAGATGCTCCCGCAGATCCTGACGGGCGTGGACGCCGACGTCGCGGCCGTCGTCGAGCGCAAGTACGTCAAGCACGGGGCGAAGATCCTGAAGAGCACCAAGGCGCTCGGCTACGAGCCGCAGAAGGACGGGTCGCTCGCGGTGCGCGTCGAGGTGGCGGGCAAGGCCGAGACGATCGTGTGCGACGTCGTCATCGTGGCCATCGGGATGCGCCCCAACGGCGCGGGACTCGGGCTCGAGGAGCTCGGCGTCAAGGTCGAGAAGGGCTTCGTGCCGGCGGACAACGTGGGGCGAACGAACGTGCCGGGCATCTACGCCATCGGCGACTGCTCGAGCCTGCCGATGCTCGCCCACAAGGCGACCAAGGAGGGCGAGGTCGTCGCCGAGGTCATCGCCGGCCACAAGGCCGCGAAGGACTGGGTGGGCATCCCGGCGGCGATCTTCACCGACCCGGAGATCGCGACCATCGGCCTCGGCGAGGAGCAGGCGAAGGCCAAGGGGCTCGAGGTCCGCGTCGGGAAGTTCCCGTTCGCCGCGCTCGGCCGCGCGATGGCCGTCAACGAGACCGAGGGGTTCATCAAGGTGGTCGCCGACAAGACGACGCACGAGATCCTCGGCTGGAGCATCGTCGGCCCCGAGGCGACCGACCTCGTGAGCGAGGCGACGCTCTCGATGGAGATGCACGCGTTCCTCGAGGACGTGGGCCTGACGGTGCACCCGCACCCGACGCTCGGCGAGGGGCTGATGGAGGCCGCGCAGAACGCGCTCGGGCACGCGATCCACGTGATGAACCGGCCGCAGTAGAGGGACGGCCGCGCCCGCGCCCGCGCCGCCGCCTGCGCCTGCGCCCGCGCCTCCTCAGTTGTTCGTCGGCGGGATGACCACCTGATTGATCGGCGCGACGCTCGCGCCCGCGGGGTACGCGTAGCTCACGTACTGCGAGTAGAAGCCCGAGAGCTCCTGCCCGG
Source organism: Polyangiaceae bacterium (assembly GCA_036490515.1). Taxonomy (GTDB): domain Bacteria; phylum Myxococcota_A; class Polyangia; order Polyangiales; family Polyangiaceae; genus Palsa-1150. Next base: position 2,099 of record DASXDU010000021.1, on the reverse strand, counting down.
TGGCGGCCGAGCCCCAGCCCCAGACCGTGACCCCGAACGGGGCGCTGCTCGAGATCTCGTGGCGGCCGTTGTTGCAGCTGCCGGTGCCCTGGAAGTTGCCCGTCACGAGGTCGAAGCGCGTGTACTCGTACTTGCCCGCGCTGCCGACGGGCTGCCACCCCGTGAGCACCCCGGCGCAGTCGAGCGTCACGTCGTCGAACGCGCCGCCGCTGTCCTTCGTGCGCACGATGACGAGGTCCGTCTCCGGATAGGTGGGGTCCGTGAAGAAGACGTACGACGACACGAACTCGTCGGGCGGCACGACGTTGACGAACTCCGCGTCGCCGCGGCCGTCGGGCGTCGCGTTGTCGCCGCCGTCCTGCTGGCTCGGGTCGAACTCGGCGGCGCCGGTCATGTGCGCCGAGACGTAGAAGGGGTGGCTCGCGTCCTGGCTGGAGACGGTGAAGGGGCCGTTGCCGTTGAACTGGGCCACTTGCCCGAGCGAGAGCGCGGTGGGCGCGCCGCTCGGGGGCGCGGGGTCCCAGCTGAGCGTCGTGCCGTCCGCGGCGCCGATGATGCGCCAGGGCGGGGACTCCTCGACGCCGGCGTAGCGGTTGCGGTAGCGGACGCCGACGTACTCGCTGCCGAGCGCGCGCACGGGCGGTATCTGCTGGTGGGCCGACTCGTCGCAGCACGAGACGATGCTCATCGTCGACTTCCCGCCCCAGACGCCGATGGGGTAGTTCGACTGGATGACGCTCCCGTCGAGCGGGCTATTCTGCGTGAACTGGAGGAGCTGGCCCGCGTCGATCGTGTAGGTCGTCGTCTTGCCCTGGGCCCCCGCGGCGACGCCGTTGCCGCCGACGATGGCGGCGGTCGGGCTGATGGTCACCTGCGTGCCGTTCGTCTCGGCCACGATCGAGACGAAGGGAAGGTCCTCGAGGATCGCGCCCCCCCCGAACGCGGTGACGGCGACGTAGTTCGTGCCCCACGACCCCGTCGGGAGGAGGAGCGTCGCGCTCGTGAGGGCCGTCTTGCCGCCGCCGTAGGGGTAGATGTCGTAGGCGGCGACGGGCCCGGAGGTGACGATGTGGAACGCAGAGCCGATGCCGGTCCCTTCGAGGGCTGCGTTCTTGGTCATCGCCGCGCTCACGCCGGCCGGGCAGTCGAGCGACCCGACGCCGTCGGTCGCGCCGGGCACGGCGTCGAGGAAGAGGAGCGCGACCTCGCCGACGGGGATGGTCGCGTTGGCGATGGGCGCATACTTGATGCTCGCGCCCGCGCCGCTCGGGATGTACGCGAACCCCGAGGGGTCGTAGCTCGTGCCCCCGTAGTCGACCGCGATCTGGACGTCGGAGGTCCAGGTGTTGGCGAGGAACACCGTGAAGCACCCGCCGCGGCCGCCGGCGTCGATGTCGGGGTCGACGGCGTAGTACTCGCAGCCGGTGTTGGTCTGCGTGCTGGCCGAGGCCTGGCACGCGGGGCTCTGCGTCACGCCGCTGCTGCTGCCGCCGCTCCCGCCGGACGAGCTGCTCCCTCCGAAGCCGCTGCTCGAGCCGGAGCCGCTGCCCGAGCTGCCCGCGCCGCTGCCACTCGACGTGCCTCCGCTGCCGCTACCGCTCGACGCGCCGCTGCTCCCCGAGCCGGCGCCGCCGGAGCCGCCCCCGCCGCTGCCGGAGCTCGTCCCGCCGTCCGGGCCGGGCGCGAATGCTCCTCTGCCCGAGGAGCCACACCCCCACGCGACGACGACGATCGAGAGACCGAGGAGGAACGCGCGACGGAGGCCCATGCCCTCATCTGAGCCAGCCGTCGCGCCCGCGGCCGTCTCCGTGCAGTCCCGTCGCCGCGCCCGCGCCCGCGCCCGCGCCCGCGCCCGCGCCCGCGCCCGCGCCCGCGCCCGCGCCCGCGCCCGCGCCCGCGCCCGCGCCCGCGCCCGCGCTGTGTCCATTGATTCGGACGGCGAGAGGACGCAAGGGGGTTCTCGCTCGGGCTATTCGAGCTTGGCGCCGTGCTCGGGCAGTTCAAGGACGCGCGCAGGAGCGCGCGCCGCGGACGGGAGTCCGCGGTGCTGCGCATCCTTGAGCTGCCCTGCGCGCGGCGCCGACGGGGGCGGGCCCGTC
>DASXDU010000005.1:0-246200 GCA_036490515.1 Polyangiaceae bacterium | reverse complement strand
GCCGCGATGACGGCGAGCAGGGACGGTCGTTGCGCACGTTCGGTCGCCACCTTTGCCTTGGCGGCTGCCTGAGCGGCCACGGTGGCGGCCCGGTTGTCGACGAAGGACTGCATCTCCGTCGTCAGCTGGTCCACCGTGAAGTTCTGCCCACCGATCGTGACCGTCTGGGTCCCGTTCGGGAAGCGCTTCTTGGCCCCGGCGATGAGCTTCGTCACCGAGGTCGCCTTGTTTCCGAGAGCGATGTTGGTTGCCATCTGGTTTCTGTTCTTCTTTCTTTCGGGGAGCGGTTTTCGCCCCCTCAACCCCGTAGTGGCCACGTGGGTCCGGAATCTTTCGAACTTTCGTTCGAGGCGATGCGCTTTCCCGGAAATGGCCCGCATTTCCATAGGTTGCGCATGCCGCCTGGTGCATGGGCGTCCCTCTCGCCGCCAGGAGGGACGCCCCCGCGACGCGGAGACGCGCCTCCCCGACCCGGAGAGGGCTCTCTTGCCACCAGGAGACGCGCCTCCCCGACGCGGAGGCGGCTCTCTTGCCACCAGGAGGCATGCCTCCCCGACGCGGAGACGGCCCTCTTGCCACCAGGAGACGCCCCTCCCCCACCCGGAGACGTCCCTCTTGCCACCAGGAGACGCGCCTCCTCGACGCGGAGACGTCCCTCTTGCCACCAGAGGCACGCCTCCTCGACCCGGAGATGCCTCTCTTGCCACCAGAGGCACGCCTCCCCGACGCGGAGACGGCCCTCTTGCCACCAAGAAGCCCGCCTCCGCGTCGCACGGGCGCGCCTCTGCTCGTTGCCCCTGCATCTCCGCCGCGAATCCGGTGGCCGCCGACGACGACGACACCATCTCCGGCGACCAGAGCCCCCCCTCCTACGACGGGAGCCCCGACTCCCGCGACGACGGGCCGCCCTCCGGCGAGGATCCCTCCGCGCCTTCGATCGATCCGGCGCTCCTTCGCCGCTTCGCCGCGACCTCCGAGGCGCGGAGCCTCGTCGAACGCGTGCTCACCCGCCCCGGAAGTGCGCGTCCCACCGTGCGAGCTCCTCGAGCACGCCCCTCCCCACCTCGGTCGGGCGCGCGTTGGGCAGGAGGACCTCGGTCCCCTCGCGGTTGATGCGCACCACGTCCTCGAAGCGGCGCTCGACGCCGCGCTCGCCGGCGGCCGCGAGCTTCTCGTAGAGCACCGCGACGGGGACGAACGCGTGCACCGCGAGGAGGACGCCGCGCAGAGGGCGCGGATCGGGCCGCACGGGCGACGCGAAGAGCGGCGCGTCGGCGTTCTCGAGGACGTCGTCGCTCTCGAAGAGGGCGTTCAGCTTGTTGTGCTGAAACTCGTGGACGAGCGCCTCGACCATCGTGAGAGGGCTCGGGTGGAGCGACAGGTACAGCGTGCCGATGGCCTCGCGGTACGACGCCGAGAGGTGCCTGTCCTCGAAGAAGCCGACCGGGACGACCTGCCGGACGTAGAGGTCCATCTCGGCGCGGAGATCGGGCAGGTGCTCGGCGAGGAGCGCGAGCGCGGCGCGCAGCGAGGCGAGCCACTCGTCGACGGGACGGCCGCCGAGGTCGACGGCGTTCCCGTGCTTGTCGGGGTGGGCCTCGTGCATCGCGAGCGGGTTGTTGTCGGCGAGGGCGAAGAGCATCGAGCCGTCGCCGTCGATCGCGCGGAAGTCGGCGGGTCCGGTGAGCGGCGAGACGACGCGCGGCGGAGGGGCGCGCAGCGCGACCGGCGCGAGGACGCCGAGGTGCGCGAGGTCCCCGGCGAGCGTGCCGAGGAGCTCGACGAGCAGCGCGCGCGCCGCGGGCGTTCCGGGCAGCGTGCCACGGAGGGTCCGGAGGAGCGCCCCCACGTGCGGCCGTCGCAGCACGCTCGCGAGCGCCGCCGGCTCCTTCATCGTGCCGAGCGCGCGGTCGAGGGTCGCTACGTCGTCAGGCGCCGAGGCCGCGTGCGCCCGCAGCGTGGGCCGCAGCTCGCGAAGGATGCGCCCCACCGCGCGCGAGAGCACGTCGCGCGCGGTCGTCGACCCGGGCAGGGGCACGGCCAGATCGCGCGGAGGCAGGAGGCCCGGCACGACCGGATAGTAGCGGGACCACCCGCCGGTCGCGCGAGAGCCGCCGGCGGGCGTGCGCCGATCGGCTACGCTTCTCGGGTCCCCCCGATGAAGGCGCTCGTCAAGGTCGGCTACGGGTGCAACAACCACTGCACCTTCTGCCACACCTACGACGTCCGCGACGTCGACGCCGAGACCGCGGAGGTGGACGCCAAGATCGAGCGCGCGGCGCGCCTCGGGCACACGATGATCGTCCTCTCGGGCGGCGAACCCACGATGCGCAAGGAGCTCCTCCGCTGGGCGGCGCGCTCCGCGGCCCTCGGCCTCGACTTCGGCCTCGTCACCAACGGGCGCATGCTCGCGTACGCGGAGCTCGTCGAGAAGCTCCTCGCGCGCCGCCTCCGCTACGTCTACCTCTCGCTCCACGGCGGCTCCGCGAAGGTCCACAACTCCCTCGTCCGCGCGGACGCCTTCGAGCAGACCCTCGCCGCCATCGCGAACCTCGCCGGGCGCGGCCTCGACTTCACGGTCAACACCGTCGTCACGCGCCAGAACGTCGAGCACCTCCGCGGCGTCGTCGACGCGCTCCTGCCCTTCCCCGACGTCGTCGTGAAGTTCTCGATGCTCCAGCCCAAGGGCGGCGGCGACCGCCTCTTCGAGCACATCATGCCGCGCGTGTCCGACGTCGCCGCGCGCGTGAAGGACGCCATCGAGTACGGCCTCGCGAAGAGCGGCGGCGCGCAGCCGTTCGCGCACGACGGCATCCCGTTCTGCCTCCTCTCCGGCCACGAGGGCCGCTACGACGACCTCAAGACGCACCGCTTCGCGACGATGATCGAGGTCGGCGAGCCGGACTTCTTCCCCGTCGACGACCTCGCGAAGGTGCAGCCGGACGACACGTGTGCGGGGTGCGCGCTGCGTGGCCCCTGCCCGGGCCTCTACGCCGGCTACCGCGAGGTGCATGGCGACGGAGAGATCCACACCGTCGCGGGGCGGACGCGGTCGAACTCCTTCCCGTACGTGCGCGAGGCCGAGCAGGGCAGGATCGCGGGCGCGGGCGCGGGCGCGGGCGCGGGCGCGGGCGCGGGCGCGGAGAAAGCGTGTCCCATCCGAAACGATGGCGTCACCCCCTGGGATCGCGGGCGCATCCTCTTTCTTCGGGACGGCGACCGCGTCGTGCGCTGGCGTGCCGAGTCGCGGGACTTCACCGACGAGGAGATGCGCCACGCGAAGCTCGACCTCGCCCAGGTCTACCTCGATGCCTCCGGCAAGCCCGCGCCGGACGACTTCGCGCGCGACCTCGTCCCGCTCCGCCGGAGCACGCTCTGCGACCCGTGCGACCAGCGCGACGCCTGCGGGGGGCTGTGGGAGAAGCTCGAGCGGGCAACCGAGGACGTCTTCACGCGCGACGACGCGCGGGTGCGGGCCCTCGTCGGCGAGCTCGAGGGGGACGTGCTCGACGTCGGGTGCGGCGAGGGGCGCTACGAGGACGTCCTCGGGCCTCGCGCGGCGTCGGGGAAGGTGCGCTGGGTAGGCCTCGAGCCGGACGGGGGGCGCGCCGCGGCGATGCGTACGCGTGCCCCCTGGGCCGAGGTGCGCGTGGGCGAGGCCGAGGCGATCGACGACGTCGCGCGATTCGACCACGCGCTCGTCCTGCGGAGCTGGAACCACCTGCGCGACCCCGATCGCGCGGCCGCGGCCATCGTCCGGGCCCTGCGCCCCGGGGGGACGCTCGTGGTGGCCGACAACGTCGCCTTTGGCCTCCTGCGCAGCCCCTCGCCCCCGCAGGTCACGCCCACGCCTTCGCCCACTCTTTCGCCCACGCCTTCGCCCACTCCCGCGCCCCCGCCCACGCTCGCGCCCGCCCTCGCGCCCGCGCCCGCCCCCCTCCTGTGGGAGCACTACCGGAACGACGACGCGGCCCGCGCCCATGCCCTCCTGGCCAGGCTCCCGCTCGAGCTGCTCGAACGGCGCGACGTCGCCCCCGGCACGAGCAATCAGTGGCTCTTGCGCTACCGGCGTACCGGCGAGCTTGACGCGCAGGTACCCGCACCGCGATCCTGGCGGGAGTGAGCGGCGACAGACGCAGCGGCTTCATCGCACCCGAGGCGCGCGTGGGGGAAGCGCTCAACGGCAAGTGGCACGTCGACCGCCTGCTCGACGTCGGCGGGATGGGCGCCGTCTACGAGGCCACGCACCGGAACGGCCGCCGCGCCGCCATCAAGGTGCTGCACACGCGCTTCGCCCGCGATCCCGAGGTGCGAAAGCGCTTCCTCCGCGAGGGCTACGTCGCGAACAAGATCGGCCACCCGGGGGCGGTCAACATCCTCGACGACGACACGGCCGAGGACGGGTCGCCCTACCTCGTGATGGAGCTCCTCGAGGGCGAGTCGCTCGCGGGCTGGCTCCAGCGCGTCGGCGGCAAGCTCCCGCTGACGGAGGTGCTCGCGGTGGCGGGGCAGGTGCTCGAGGTGCTCGAGGCCGCGCACCCGGCGGGCATCGTGCACCGCGACATCAAGCCGGCGAACATCTTCGTGACGCGCGCGGGCCACGCGAAGCTCCTCGACTTCGGGCTCGCGCGCATCCGCGACGGCGCGATCTCGCTCATCCCGACCGCGCAGGGCGTGGTGATGGGCACGGCCGGCTACATGGCGCCCGAGCAGGCGCGCGGCACGGTCGACCAGGTCGACGCGCGGACGGACCTCTTCGCGGTCGGCGCCGTGATGTTCCGTGCGATGTCGGGGCGTCGCATCCACGAGAAGCAGACGGCGTTCGACCTGACGGTGGCCGCGATGAAGGAGCAGGCGCCGTCGCTGGCGACGGTGGTGTCCGACGCGTGCCCGCTGCTCGTCGCGGCGGTGGACCGCGCGCTCGCCTTCGACAAGGCGGCGCGCTGGCAGGACGCCAAGGCGATGTTCGCGGCGCTGCGCGACGCCTACGAGGAGCAGCGCCGCCGGCCGCCCCCCTTGCCGCAGTCGCGGCCCGTCGCGCAATCGCACGAGACGATCGACGTGCAGGTCGACTACGTGGCGGACGAGCCGAGCGTGGTGGCGGACGTCGCGTTCGGCCAGAAGCACGACGCGGAGATCGAGCGGGAGCGCGCGCGCACGCGCGAGGTCGTCGAGGGCCTCTCGGGCGCCGACGTGAAGATCGCCTCCGAGGCGATCAACAAGGGCTGATCGCGCGGCGAGGCCCGGCCCGCGGGCCCCGTCAGAAGCAGGTGCTGCTCACCTGCTCGGTGTGGGGGCAGTGGAACACCGCGAACGGGTTCGACGTGTAGGCGGTCTCGAGGTGCCACAGGCGGCAGTTGAGCGTGTTGCCGCTCTCGCTCGTCGTGTCGCCCGCGTCGCCCGTGAGGTACGGGTACGACTGGCAGCTGGTGAGGCAGCCGGGGACGCCGCCTTCGTAGGGGACGGGAACGGCGCCGGCGTCGGTCGCCCTGCCGTTGCAGTACACGATGTCCTGGGCGCAGAACGGGCCACACGGGTTGGTCCCGCAGTGGTTGCCGCCGAGGGGGCCCGCCATGCGACAGCTCGTCGCGGGCGTCTGCGCGGCCTGCTGCGCGAAGAAGAGGCGGCAGCCCACCGTGTCGTCCGCCGTGTCGGCGACCGCCCCGCCGAGCTCGAAGGCCGGGCACATCGCGTTGCAGATGTCGGCCGAGAGATACTCGGCGTTCTCGTCGGTGCAGTTCTGCATCACCGTCGCGCAGTACGTCGCGCAGGAGAGTCCGCCGCCGCCCGCGTCGACCGTCCCGCCGTCGTCCGACTCGAGCGACGCGGCGCCGATGCCGAGAAGGCCGTTGCATGCGAGGAGCCCACCGCCGAGCACGAGGACGGCGGCCGCGACGACGGAGGTACTCTTCATCACCAGACTCCTTGCAAGACTCCGCCCCCGAGCGTGGGCGCGACGGCGAGGCGAAGGGAAGCGGACGCCGTCGAGCGCGGCGCCGTGAGCCAGATGACCAGGCCGCCGACGAGGGCCGCAGCGCCCGCGCTGACCGCGATGCTCGCGATGTTGCCGTCGGAGCGCGCCGTGTTGCGCTGCGAGACGCCCGTGCCGTTGCACGCGTTCGGGTTGCCCGTCTGGCAGTTGCCGAGCGACGTGTTGTACTGGTTCTTCGCGATGACGGCGAAGGCGCCGCCGAGGCCGAGGCCGACGACGCCGGCGGCGCCGACGACGACGCCGAGGACACGTTGCCCGTTGCCCCTGCCGGGCTCCTGGTCTGCGCCGGGCGGAGGGACCGTGACGGGCGCTGGTGCAGTCGGCGCGGGCGTGACGGCGGGCGGCGGAGGCGTCTCGACCGGAGCCGCCTCGAGCGGCGGCACCGTCGCCGAGACCTGCGCCTCGTTCGCCGGCACGTCCACCTTGCCGGACCACGGCTTGTGACCGGGCGCGCTCGCGTCGAGGGTGTGCGACCCCGGGTCGATGGGAATGGGGAGGCCCCACTCGGAGCGCTCCACGGGCGAGCCGTCGCGCATGACGCGCATGCCGTCGGCCGGCGAGGTGACGGTCACCGTCAGGCGCGCGAGGTGAGGCGCGAGCGCGTCGGCGTGGCGCTGCGCGGTGGTGACGTACTCGGTGCGGCCGGTGGCGTTCGCGGCGCTCGCCGCCTCGCGGTACGTCGCCCACGCCGTGGCGGTGCGCCCGACCTTCTCGTAGCAGCTCGCGAGGTTGAGGAGCGTGCCGGCGGAGGGGTCGAGCCGCTGGCTGTCGGCGAACTTGGGGCACGCGTCGGCGTAGTTGCCGGCAGCGACCATGCGGCGGGCGTCCTCGAAGAGCGCCTCGGCGGCGACCTTGTCGTTCGACGTCGAGGGCGCCTGGGCCCGCGCGGAGGACGAGCAGAGGACGACGGCGGCCACGGACGCCGCACACGCCACGCGCACGATGACCCCGGTGTCTCGCATTCTCCCTTGTGTACCCCCAACGCGGTCAGCGCAGCGAGGGAATGTCGTCGCCGGGCTTGCCGCCCGGCCCCTTCGTACCGTTCGCACCGCTCGCACCGTTCGCGCCGTTCGCACCGCTGGCTCCTGCACCGGGCCTACGCACGGGCGGCGTGAGAGGTTTCACCCCGGTCGCGGGAGCCGCGCCGACGGGCAGCCATGGTCGCGTGGCCGGCGTCCCCGCGACGGTCGAGGCGGCGGCGGAAGCAGAGGCGGACGGTGACGGCGCGACGTCGGCGGTCGACGTCGGCCCGGGAGCGGTGCCAGCGGCCGTGGTCGTTCCGGCAGCGAGCGTGGTCGGCGGTGGGGCTGCGGGAGGAGGAGGTGCGACGACCACGGAGGGCGCGGGGGGCGTGGGCGTGGCTGTCGCCGACTGGGCCGGCGCACCACGACCGCTCAGGAGGAAGACGACCCCACCGACGACCGCAGCCGCCGCGATGCCCAGCCCGATCCACATCGCGGGACCGCCGCCGCGCCTTCCCTCGGCGGGGGCCGCGGGAGACTCGCCCTTGCCGGAGCCCCAGGCCGCGGGGGTGGGCGCCGTGCGCGCGCCCGCCGTGGCGCCCGACGCCATCGCCTTCGAGCCGGGAAGAGGCGTGAGGCCCGCGGAGCTCGGGAGCGGACGCCTCGCCGTGGCGCCCATCGCGAGGCGGGCGCGCTCGACGGTGACGCGCGACTCGGGCGGGGCGAGCGGCTCGAGCGCAGACGCGACCTCGGAGGCGTCGGCATAGCGGGCCGCGGGGTCCTTTGCGAGGCAGCGCTCGATGACCTCGACCATCGCGGGCGGCGCGTCGGGACGGAGCTCGAGCAGCGACTGCGGCGGCTCGGTGACCACCTTGAGGCACAGCTCGGGCATCGTCTCGGCCTCGAACGGCCAGCGCTGCGTGAGAAGCTCGTAGAGCACGACGCCGAGGGCCCACACGTCGGACCGGGAGTCGACGTCGCGCGACGACCGCATCTGCTCGGGGGACATGTAGAGCGGCGAGCCGAGCATCGAGCGCGTCTGCGTCAGGCCGCCGCTGCCCTGGGTCATCGACTTCGAGACGCCGAAGTCGAGCACCTTGACCCGCGAGGCGCCGCCGACGGTGCGGGCGAGGAAGAGGTTCTGCGGCTTGAGGTCGCGGTGGACGATGCCGGCGGCGTGCGCCTCGGCGACGGCCTCGCACGCCTGGACGATGTAGGCGGCCGCAAGCTCGACCGGCAGCGGGCCCTGTTCGACGAGCACCGCCCCGAGGTCGCTCCCCTCGAGGAACTCCATGACCATGTACGGAGCCCCCGAGTCGAGGGTCCCGACGTCGAGCACCTTGGCCGCGTGCTCGCTGCGGAGCTTCACGGCGGCGCGCGCCTCGCGCAGAAACCTCTGGACCGCCTCGTCGTTGCCGAGGGCCTCCTCGCGGACGAACTTGATGGCGACGCGCTGCTCGAGCTGCTCGTGGAGCGCCGAAACGACGATGCCCATCCCGCCCACGCCGAGAATGCGCTCGACGCGGTACTTGCCGGCGAGGAGGTCTCCCTCCTTTACGGGGATGACGGCAGACTCGCTCATTGCACCATGATCCGTATCACGGCGGGGGGCCCTCCGCATGAAACACGGGGCCGAAGTTGAGGCAGCGCAGGCCCGAGAGTAGACTTTGGGGCATGCCGAACACCCTCGAGCAGCTCGGACGACGCGGATTTCTGGGCGGCGTGGGTGCGGCGGTCGCGGGCGCCGCAGGGATTGCCATCGCCAAGGTGCCCGATGGCGCCGGCGCGCATCCCCTGCCGGCGTCGACGGGCGTGGGCGCAGGCGCAGACGGGCGCGCGGGCGCAGGCGCGGGCGGCACCGCGGAGACGCCAAACGCAGGCAGCGCAGGCGGTGCCGGGAGCATCGGCGCGCTCGAGCGCGCGGGAGTCAAGGCGGGCGCGGTCTTCGGCGCGTGCTCGGTCACGGCAGTCACGGCGAGGGACGACGGGGCCGTCGCGGTGGCGCTCGCGGACACGTCGGGTCGCAGCTTCGAGGTCGAGCTCCTCGGCCACGATCCGCACACGCCCGGGGTCGCGCACGCGGGGTCGCTCGCCGTCTACCTCAACAACCAGGGGCGGGGAGTGACGGCCACGGTCGAGGAGCACGGCCTCGCCGCGATGGCGCTCGGCGCGCACCTCGCGCATCGCGAGGCGGCCGGAGTGACCCTTCCCGCGTTGCCGACGCTCTCGCAGCGCGCCGTGTGAGCTCCCCGGAGGGCCGCAGCCGCGAGTTCGAGCTCCAGCTCGGGCATCTGTGCAACGACCGTTGCGTCTTCTGCGAGAGCGGACGCCTCACGCAGGCGCGGCAGGCCCCGCTGCTCGACACCGCCATGCTCGAGGCCCGCGTGCGCGAGGCGTGGGCCGCGGGCCACCGGCGGATCACGTTCCTCGGCGGCGAGCCCACCCTCCAGCCCGCGTTCTTCCCCATCGTCGAGCTGGCGGTGTCGCTCGGCTTCGAGCGCATCGTCATCTTCTCCAACGGGTCGAAGGCCGGAAGCACGGACCTGGTCGATCGCATCCTCGCCACGGGCGGGCGCTTCGAGTGGCGCTTCTCGGTCCAGGGGGCGACCCGCGACGCGCACGAACGGACGACGGGCCGCAAGGGCGGCTTCGATCAGGTGCTGCGCGCGCTGGCGACGGTGCGCGACCGCGGCCAGCGCGCGACCGTGAACCTGTGCCTCGTGCAGCAGAACGCCGCGACGATCGACCGCTACGCCGAGCTCCTCGTGCCGCTCGGCGTCGCGCAGGTGCACGTCGACATGTTCAACCCGTACGACACGGGGACGCTCGAGGAGGAGGCCATCGTCGCGATGATGCCGCGATACGCCGAGGTCGCGCCGGCCCTCGAGCGCACGGTGCGTGCGTTCCCGGCGGGGTTCGACGTCAGCGTGGGGAGCCTGCCCTTCTGCGTCGCGCCTTCGCTCGCGCCGTGGATCCACCACGACCACCACCCGATGACGACGGTGACGGCCGACGACGTCGGCGGCGCGACGCTCAAGCCCGCGCGTTTCCTCGCGCGAACGAACCGCAAGCAGAAGCCGGCCGGCTGCGCGTCGTGCGTCTTCGACGGGCACTGCACGGGGGTCTTCGACCTCTACGCCGAGAGGATGGGTACCGGCGAGCTCGTGCCCGTCACGGCGGAGGCGGCCGCGAGGCTCGACGTCTTCCCGCGGCTCGTCGCGCTCCGTCTGCGGCCGCACCTTCGTGAGGCCCTGGCCGCGGTCGAGCGGATCGCGCCCTGGGTCGCCGAGGGCACCCTCGAAGAGATGAACCTGCGCGAGGTGGCGGTGACGCTGCGCGGGCGCGATGGACGCGGGATGGGGTTCCTGTTCGCGGGCGCGGGCGCGGGGAAAGATGCCATCGCTCGATCCGACTGGTGCACTCTGCGTACGCAAGCGGTCACGATCGACGCTTCGTCGGCGCTCGCCGCGACGCGGGCGCTCTGGTCACTTCTCGAGGACGCGGGGATGCGCACGTTCGCGCCGCCCGGGCCGGAGGCGTTCGAGCCCGTCGACCCTTCCATCGCCGCGCGCCTCGATCGCCTCCGTGCCGCGGCGCCCTTCGGGGAGCTCCTCTGGACCGAGACACGGCTCGACGAGTCGGCGACGCACGCAGAGGTCGTCCTGCGCGGCGCGGATGACGCGACGGCGACGATCTGGCTCGCGCGCGAGGGAGCAAGGTCGACGGGCGGGTATCGCCTCGACGGCGAGGCGTCCCCCGCGATCGTCGACGGCCTCGGCGCCGCGATTCACGCCGTGCGTGGGTGAGTGAGCCCGGCGGCCACGTGGACCCGGGGACCCGGGGCCCTGGAGACCGTGAACGGGCGCCCTGCGCGCGCGGCCGCTACCAGCTGCCGTGCGAGCCGTGGCTCCCGTGAGAGCCGTGGCTGCCGTGCGACCCGTGGCTCCCGTGCGAGCCGTGGCTGCCGTGCGACCCGTGGCTCCCGTGCGAACCGTGGCTGCCGTGGCTGCCGTGGGAGCAGTGCTGCGCCGGCGTCTCGGGCCCGTCCGGGCCTTGCGACGGATCGCCGGGCACGCTCTCGTCGGCCTTCTTGCCGGCGTGGTCCGCGATGTCCTTCTGCTCCGGCGTCAGCTCGCTGCCGGCGTCCCGCGCGAAGCGTGGAAGGTCGTCGTCGTCCGGGTCTTGCCCTGCGCCCATGGCCTGCGGCTCAGTCTACGCGGAGCGCCGGGCCGCGTCACGTGCGTATGGTGCGGGTGTATGCAGGCGAGGCCCTGCCGCGCGGCCGTCGTGGTGCGTCACGGCCGTCAGGTGGCGCACGTCTGCAGGAAGTGGGTGCGGTCCCGCAGGGTGGTCCAGCGCTGGAGGACCTCGAGGGTCTCGCGGTCGGCCGACCCGATCTTCTCGAAGAGATAGTCCTGGATGCCCTTGTGGACCGCGCACAGGGAGCTCTCGCGCATCCGCCCGAAGATGGACCCCTGGGTCTTGTGGCTGTGGACCGGGCAGACCCCGCAGTACGGCTGGTAGGTGCAGTTGACGCAGTCCGGCTGCGCGTCGAGGTTCGAGGCGATCGCGAGCGCGCGGACGGTCTCGTGGCCCATGAGCTCCCGGTAGCGCGACGTGCCGACGTCCCCGATGAGGAACGTGCTGTCGCCCATCTCGTGGAGCATCCGCCCCTCGTCGCACGTGAAGACCTTGCCGTCGTAGTTGTAGGCGATCTGGCCGATGCCGGCGCCGCACGGCGAGCGGATGTCGAGGAAGTTCGGGTCCTCGCCGCCGAGGATCTTCGTGAGGAAGATGGCGGCGAAGCGCTCGAGGATCTCGGTGCCGCGCTTGTTGAGCTCGAGGATGTAGTCGGTCGCATTCCGGTAGAACTCGAGGTACTCGGCGCGCGGGTACTCGACGCGCGGCGCCGTGCGGTCGGCGAAGCCGAACGGGTCGACGGGCCGGAGGAAGAGCGCGCGGCAGCCGAGGTCGACGTACGTGTCGACGATCTCCTTCCAGCGCGGGAGCGCCTCGCGCGTCGTCGTGAGGAGCGCCTCGACGTGGTAGAGCGTCGGGTCGAGCCCCATCTTCGCGTAGGCGTCGTTGATGCGGCGGATCCAGTGCGTGGCCTTCGCGTGAGCCGAGAGCCCCGGGAGCTTGCGCTGCTTGTCGTGCAGGTGCTCCGGCCCGTCGATGCTCGTGCAGATCTGGACGCGGTTGTCGACGAGGTACGCGAGCTTCTCCTCGTCCATGAGCGAGAGGTTGCTCACCATCGTGAACTCGAGGCGCTTGCCGGCCGTCTTGTTCTTCTCGCGCGCGACGTCGATGACGTGCTTGACGACGTCGAACGCGACGAGCGGCTCGCCGCCCTGGAACTCGATGGTGACGCTCGGGTTGGTCGACTGGAAGACGAGCTCCACCGAGCGCTCGGCGGTCTCCTTCGTCATGTCGGTGTGCGTGGCCGTCATGTCGGCGCGCGACGCGTGGCAGTAGACGCAGGTCTCGTTGCACCGGAGCGTGACGACGAGGATGTGCAGGTTGGGCCCCGCGTGGAGGAACGTCTTGCGCGCGCGCAGGCGCTCGGCCATCCGGCGCGTGTCGACCTCGGCGCGGACGAAGTTGCGCTCGGCGAGGCGCTGGTAGAGCGGCGTCCCCTTCGCGACGTCCCCGCGGGCGAAGCTCGCGAACTCGTCGGGCATGAGCAGCAGGAAGTTGCCCTCGGTGTTCGTGACGAGCACCTTGCCGGCCACGTCGCGGTGGTTGAACGGCATCGCGAAGCTCGTGCTCGGCCGGCGAAGCTGCACCAGGCTGGTCGTCATCGCGTTCGCTCCTTCACTGTGAGGCCCAGCGCGTAGTTCGCGAGCTCGCCGGCCACACGCCGCTCGCGCTCGGGGGTCTGCGCCGAGACGTCGACGACCCAGTAGGGCGCCTCCTCGCGACGCGCGAGGGTCGCGTGGGGCGCATACACTCCGAAGGCGCGATCGACCGCGGATGCGGCGTAGAGGTCGCGGTGCAGCCGGAGCGGGGTCACGGCTTCTTCTCGGGCGCGCTGCTGGCGCCCTGCGTCGGATCGGGATCGTCGGGCCGGGCCTTCTTCTTGTGCTTCTCCTCCCAGGAGAGAGCGATCCCGAGCGGGTCCTCGAACGTGTCCTCCGAGAAGTCGAACTTCTCGAGCTCGTCGAGCGAGGGGGGGCCCATCGCGCCGGCGAGGGCCTGCGCCGTCACGCTCTCGATGAGCGCGCGGCTGTCGGTCGCGATCTTCGCGCGCCACGCGCACGAGAGGAGCTCGTTGGCGAACTCGCCGACGAGCGCGCGGAGCTGCTCGCCGGTCGGCTGTTGCTTGCGCCACGACAGGGTCACCCGCCAGCTCGCGTCGGGCTTGTCGAGCAGCACGTAGCAGCGATCGATGAAGACGTAGGCCGCGCCGTAGAGCGCGTCGACCGGGTAGAGCGCCGGGTCGACCCGGAGGGACACCGCGCTCGCCCCGACGTCGACGGCGACGAGCGCCTCGGGAAACGCCTGCGAATCCGTGGTCATCTCGCGGGTGCTCTCTGCTGGTGACCTTACCACGCGGCGCGCGGCCCGGGCCACGGCGGGTATGCTCGCGCGGTGGAGCGCACGGACGACGCGGCGTGCGGACCGCAGGCGCGGGCGTGGGCCGCCGCCTGCTCCTCCTCCGGGCCGACGCACGTCGAGGCGTTCGAGTGCCCGGCCGGGCACGTCGTCTTCGCGGTGACCGACGGGAGCGGCCCACCGGCCTTCGTCGACGCGACGCGCGGCGGGGCTGGGATGCGGCAGGTGCAGGGCATCTCGGTGTCGCCCGTCGGGGAGTTCGCGGACTTTCGCGCGGCGCCGCGACCCGTGAAGGAGGCGTTCGCCCGCGTCGTCGGGTGTGTGCAGAGGGATCCCGCCGTGCCGCTGGCCGAGCCGAAGGGCATCCAGCCGGTCGACGCGCAGGGGGCGGAGGGTTCGGCCGGGACGGGGTGGCTGGCGGCGCCCTGGTGCCTCCTCGCGGGGGTCGTGGTCGCGGCGATCGCGCTCGGGGCGCGCACTCGGTCGTGGCGCCGACGGTGCGCCAGCGCGGGGCTCCTCGTCGGCGCCGGAGCGGCCTTGCTCGCGCTGGCGCACGTGACGGCCGGCGCCTCCTTCTTCCACCAGAACGGGCACGGCGCGAACTGGATCGCGTACGCGCTCGGCCAGCGCTGCCCCTATGGGCCCGGGTTTCCCGAGCTCTTCGGCTGGGCCGCACGCCTCCGTCCGGCGCGGCCCGAGGCGCTCGTCTTCGCGTGCAACGCCGCTTTCGCTGCCTCGTGCCCCGCGACCGCGTGGCTCGTCGCGCGCCGCGCGGGAGCCCCCGCTCTCGTCGCCTGGGCCCTCGCGCTGGGGCTCGTCGCCGATCCGCTCCTCTGGCGACTCGCGTTCACGGAGTCGTACTACGTCGCCTGCACGTCGCTCGTCCTCGCCGCGACGGCCGTCTCGCTCTCGGCGCCCACGCTTCGCGCGTGGTCTCCGCGCTTCCTCGGAGCCCAGGTCGCCGCCGGCCTCCTCGCGGCGCAGGCGGCGCGCGTCCACCCCGTCGGATGGATCGCGATCGCCGTCGCCCCGTTCGCGCAGCTCGCGACCCCGGGCGGCTGGAAGCGGAGCTCGCGGCACGCAGCGATCTCGCTGAGCGCGATCGGCGCGACGGTCGGCGCGGCTGCGGGCCAGGCCGTGATCGCGCTCCTTCGCGGCGCGACGGGCGCGCAGTACGTGCCCGAGGTCCGGCACGGGTACGCGCAGGACCTCGCGATCGTCCCGGCCGTCGGCGCCGGCGCCGTGCTCCTCGTCGCGCTCCTCCCGGCGCTCCGGACGCGGCGCCTCCCTCGCGTCGCGTACGCGGCGCTCGCGGTGATCGCCTCGGCGATCGGCGTCTCGCTCCTCGGCATCGACGTCGACTGGGTGAAGGCCGCGCACGCCCACCTCTTCGCCGCGTCGTTCGTCGCGGCGGCCGTGGGCCTCGCGCAGCCGTGGATGCGACGGCCGACGGGCGTGCGCGCGGCTGCGGCGGTCGTCGCGATCCTGGCTGCCGCGAACGCCGTCACGCACGCGCGCTGGGCGCTGGCGCTCCCGACCGACGCGCTCGAGCTGCGCATGGCGCTCGCGTGGCGCGAGCAGGTCCCGCCCGGGTCGCGTCTCGTCGCCGTCGAGACGGCCGGGATCACCGCGGTCGAGCTGCCCCTCTACGGTCGCCAGCGCGACCTTTCCGCGCCCGTCGTCCGGCTCGACGCCCACGGCCCGCCGCCTGCCCTCCCGTCCTTCGGCGACCGCGTCTACTGGGCGAGGACCTCCCTCTGCACGACCCAGGGGGCTCGCGCCTGGTGCGACGCCGTCGAAGCCAGCGCCGTCCTCGAGCCGGTCGACGTCGCGGAGGTCCCTGCGAGGCCCAGCACGCACGCCGTGACGTACGACGCCGACCCCGTGCGCGTGGGCCTCTACCGCGTGGTGGGGGCGCGCTGACGGAGGCCTCGCGCGTGGTACGCTCGGAACGTCATGCGGCGCGTCCTGCGCGACGAGGCGAGCCACCGGCGGCTCGTGACCGCGGGGTGGACGCCCCTTCCCCCCGTGCCGGGAGAGATGGTGGCAACGCTCCGGAGCGTTGGCGCCGACCTCGCCGCAAGCCTCGTGCGTCACGCCGCGTCGAGCGACGCGGGCTTCGACGAGCTCTGGGGCAATCCCGACGGATCCGTCCGGCGCGACGGGCAGGCCCGGATCGCGGCCGCGATCGAGCCGTTCGTCGAGGCGACGTTCGTCGACCACCGGACGGTCCTCTTCAACCTCTTCACGAAGCGCGCGCGCGCCGACCGGAGCCTCGTCCGGTACCACCAGGACTTCGCGATGATCGACGAGCGCGGGGGCGACACCGCGCTCCAGCTGTGGATCCCGCTCGTGGACACGACTCCCGAGAACGGCGCGCTCGTCGTCGTCGAGGGATCGCACCGCGAAGCGAGCTGGCTGCGCCCCCACGACATGCGCCATCCGCTCTACGCGGCCTCGCTCTCCGAGCTCCCTCCGGGCGCCGTCTCGCTGCCCTTGCGTGCGGGCCACGGGGTCGCGTTCACCAACCGCACCGCGCACGGCTCGCCGCCGAATCGCTCTGCGCACGAGCGGCTCGCGATCGGCGCGGTCGTCGTCCCGCGCGACGCGCCCCTCGTGCACTGCGTCCGGCGCGAGGACGGAGCGGTCGAGGTGTGGGCCTTCAGCGACGACGACCTCGTCGCGTTCCAGCCGGGGTGGTTCCCGCCGAGCGCGCGCCTCGTCGAGACGGTGTCTGCTCCGGGAGCGTGACCCGCGCCGTCAGGCGAGCAGCCGCGCGCGGTAGGCCTCGAGCGCCTCGCGCTGCGGGAGCGCACGCGACAGCGGCTCCGCCACCTCGCGAAGCCAGCTCTCGAACGCGGCGACGCGCTCCGGGCGCGGCACGAGCATGCGCGTGGGGACGCGCTGGCCGAGAAGGACGTTGTCGACGCCGAGAAGCCCGAAGAAGCCCTTCCCGAAGAGCGAGTCCTCGAGCCTCTCGCGATCGGGACGGGCGACCAGGGGGGCCCCTCGCCGGTATTCCGCGAGCATCGCCTCGCCCGCCCCGAGCTCGATGTCCTCGCAAGCCTTCCAGAAGCGTGTCGGCAGACGGCGGTTGAAGCGATAGTGCAGGGCCAGGAAGCCGCGCAGCGTGTCCCAGTGCGCGCTCACCGCGTCGTTCATCGCATCGCGCGCCCGATCGTCCACGGAGCCGGCGAGCGCGTCGCAGAGCGCCTCGATCTGGTGCACCACCATGTGAAGAGCGGTCGACTCGAGCGGCTCGACGAAGGCGTACGCGTTCCCCAACCCGACCACGTTGCCGACCCAGCATCGTTCCAGGCGGCCGCTCCGGAAGCGCACGAGCCTCGCCGGGCCCATGCCCGGGTTCTTCGCTCGCATCTCGGCCTCGGCGGCGTCCGCGGTCAGGTGGCTCGTCGCGAAGACGTACCCGCGGTGGTTCGCGTCTTCCTGGGGGATGCTCCAGCACCACCCCGCGTCCATCGTCTCGGCGAGCGTGTAGGGCGCGAGCTCCCCGTGGCCGGCCACGTCGGCGACGACCGCGGCGTCGGTGGGCAGACTCGAGGCGAAGCTGCGGAACGGCTGGCCCAGCGTCTTCTCGAGGAGGAGGGACCGGAAGCCCGTCGCGTCGACGTAGAGGTCGAACGAAAAGACGCGGTCGTCGTCCGTGCGAAGGTCCGCGACGTTCCCGTCGAGGCCGCGCGTGGCGGTCTGCACGACGCAGTCGACGCGTTCCACGCCCGCGGCCTCGGCCCGCCGCTGGAGGAACGCCACGAAGCGCGCGTTGTCGAGGTGGTACGCGTGCGCGACGTCCGGGAGCAGGGATCGGACGGCGTCGACCCCGTCTCGCAGGATCGGCGCCCGATCGCGCGCCATGAGCTGCGCGCCGAGGGACTGCAAGTCGGGGGCGCGGGCGTGCGCGGCCGCCTCGGGCAGGTACGGCCCCGTGAACGGATGATGGAAGCAGCCGCCGGGCACGCCCCAGAGGAAACGGATTCCGAGCTTCCACGTCGGACGCACCTCGCGGTGCAGGTCGGCCTCCGGGATGGCGAGCGTCTCGTGCAGAAAGCGGACGAGATCGGGCGTCGTCGCCTCGCCCACGCCGATGACGGGGATGCGCGACGACTCGAGGAGCGTGACCTGGCAGGCGGGTTGGCGCCTCCGGAGAGCGAGCGCGGTGAGGTAGCCGGCCGTTCCACCGCCCACGATGCCGATCCGGAGCGGCGCGCGCCGTGACTCCCGGCCGGCGTTCGCTCGTGGCATGCTCGCCGGGCTCGCTGCGGCCGCCTCCCGCGGCGAGGAAGTCGCGGGCCCGCCGGGCGCGAGGAGGGCAGGGACCTTCGAGGCGACGCGCTCGATCACTGCGGCGAAGGCGTCCACGAAGGCGCGTTCCTCCCCGTCGATGTCCGCGCGGCCGTCCTCCGGTCTCCGGTAGCGGAGCACGAAACCGGCGAACGTCCGGTACGCGGGCACGCCTTCCGTCCGCGGGGCAAGCACCAGGCGCAGGGGGGTCCCGCCGGGTCGCCGCCACTCTGCGTCGAGCACGACGCCCGTGACCGACGCCCGCGTCAGCTGCCACCCTCGGATCTCCGCGGTCCCGAGCAGCGACCGCAGCCCGTCCTCCACGCCGTCGACGGGCTCTTCCTCGCTCGGCGCGAGCTCCGCCCACTCCTGCCCGAGCGCTGGCGCCCGCGCCATCACTGCCTCCACCAGCGCGCGCTCCTGCCCGCCGGGGGGGGCGGCGCCGTCCCCTCCGAAGCGCAGCCCGATGCCGCGGGCGGCGCGGTGGTACGAGCGACCTGCGACGACTCGTTCGAGCTCGACGAGAAACTCCGGCGCGTCCGGCCTTTGCCACCGGAGCGCGAGACGCCCTCGGAACCACGACGCCGATGCCAGCGCCCATCCCGCCAGCAGAGGCTCCGGCTCGACGAGTCGAGCTCGCGCCGGCAGCGTCACGTCCTCGCCGCGCCCCGGGTCGTCGCTGCGCCACGCGTCCTGCGGATGCGACACGAGCCACATCTCGCTGTACGCGTGGAGGGTCCGTACCTGGAACGCGCCTCCGCGCAGAAAGTCGTCCTGGATGTCCGCTGCCGTCGGCGCGTCGTGGACGACCTTGCCGAAATACCAGGCGTCGTACGCGCGCTTGGTGCGGGCGTAGAGGTCCCGTGTGAGCCGGTCGTGCGACTCGGCGAGGCCCGCGGACCATCCGTGCTCGCGGAGCGCGCGCCCGAGCTGGATGGCGTGGTTCGTCGCGAAACCCGTCCCCACGGAGTAGACCGGGTCGCCGAAGAAGGCGGCGTCCCCGACGAGCGCCCAGCCATCGCCCGCGAAGCGATCGGCAGCCCACGCGAAGTGATTCCGGACGTGGAACGCGTTGTGGGGACCCGAACCATCCCACCGCCGGAGACGCGTGCGGTAGCTCGGGGCGACGGATCGGGCGACGATCTCTAGGTAGCGCGCCTCGTCGACCGGGCCGCTCCGGGAGACGACCCCGACACTCAAGCGCGTGGCCCCGTAGAGGGGGATCTGCCACGTCCAGACGCCTTCCTCGACCTGCGTGAGCGTCGTGCAGCGGCTCGGGTGGATTCCCTTCCAGTCGTCGCTGGGCTCGGCCCGCCGGAGCCCTTCGCTGTAACGGAAGAAGGCCTTCTCGCCGCGCAGCACGGGCCCGAAGAGCGCCGCGTCGTCGATGGCGAGGATGTCGTGGTACGCCCACGACGCGAACACCGGCCAGACCTCGCGCGCGACGCCGAGCGACCGGGCGACGAGGCGCGCGGGGCCGGAACAATCGATGACGAGCCGATCGGCGACCCACGTGCCCGCGTCGGTCGTGACCGTGCGCGACGCCGCATCCACCGACTCGACGCGCTCGCGGACGATCTCCGTACCGAAGTACGCGGCCGTCGCGGCCTCGAGCTCGGGGCGCGCGACGTGAAGCGTGAGGTTCGAGTCGAGCAGCTCGAAGCCGCCGATGCTGCGGTCGTCGATGAAGAGGGTGCCGTCCTTGGGGCTCGCCGAAGGCAACTCCCGCGCGATCGCGAAGAGGGGGCGCACCTCGGGCTCGGCGAAGTGCTGCGGGATGATCGACTCGCCGATCTTGTACCGTCCCGGCGCCCCGTCGAGGAGCGCCACGGACGAGTCGCGGAGGACGTGCCGTAGCGTCATCCCCGCGATTCCCGCGCCGAGGATGACGTAGTCGGCCGACCGCCGCATCGACGTAGGCTTTACCACTTTTGACTCGCCGCAGCGGCCCACGCATAGTCTCCGCGTGGGCCAGGAGAGCTTCCCCGGAGCCCGTCCGCGACGCCATTACGCGATGTGGATGTTCACGGGCGCGTGCCCCAGCCACTGCACGTACTGCGACATCGACTCGCAGAAGGGAAAGAAGGGCCTAACGACGGCCGAGGTGGAGCGCGTGGCGCGCGAGATCCTCGAGGCGGGCTTCTCCGAGGTGATGTTCGCGGGAGGCGAGCCGCTGCTCTCGCCGGACCTGCCCCGCGCGCTCGACGTCTTCAAGGGGCGCGTCCCGACCGCGGTCTTCACCGGCGGCCTCCCCGGCATGGCGGAGCGCGCGGTGAACGTGCTGCGCGACGGCGGCGTTCGACGGCTGGTCTATTCGATCGACGTCGGCGAGGCGAAGCGCAACGACCTCATTCGCGGGCGCGACGGCGTGACCGCGGACCTGCTGGAGCTCGCCGGGGCGGTGCGCGATCGGCTGCCCTCGATCGACCGTTCGGTGAACACGGTCGTGTCGCGCTTCAACGTCGACGCGCTCGAGACCGTCTGGGATCGCATGGCGCCGTTCCGCCTGGACAGCTGGTCGCTGACGCTGGCGGGTGACTTCTTCCAGGGCAGCCCGCGGCACGCGTTCCTGTCGGAGGAGCAGCTCGCGACCTTCTACTTCCACACGGTGCCCGCCCTCGCCCGGAGGCTGTCGCGCGAGCGCAAGGAGCTCGTCGTGCTCCCGGTCCCCGTCCCGCTGATCGCCGCGCGACTCCCTCCGGCGCGCTGGGGCGACGCCCCCGCGTCGTTGCGCGCGGAGATCGACGCGGAGCTCTCGCTCTATGCGCGCGGCGAGTACAACGCGACGTTCGTGCGGCGCTACGGCTGCCCGCTCGTCGGCATGGACGTCGTCATCGGCGTCGGCGGCGAGGTTCACCCCTGCAGCCAGGCGCCGATCATTCATCCCGATCACGTCGTCGGGAACGTGAAGACGGAAAGCCTCGCGTCCGTCCTCGACGGCGAGCGGATACGCGGGTTCGCGGCGGGCGTCCCCCACGCGCCGTGCACGCGCTGCTGGGCGCCGTCGAACGTCCCGCGCGAGACCCTCCTCCAGCTCGTGCATTGACCGATGCCCGGCGAGCGTCGCGGACCCGAGGAGAAGCGCGCGGTCGAGGACGATCTCGCCGAGCGCCTCTCGCTCGTGCGGCTCGCCCTCGAGCGCTCGCGCGAGCCCCTGCACGTGCCGCTCGGCGTCGACTTCCGCCCCCTCGACGGCGAGGCTCACCTCGCGGCATGGGCCGACCACGCGGCGCGCGCCGTACGCGGGGAGACCTTCGCCCCTGCCACGCTCTACGTTCACGTGCCGTTCTGCGCGCGGGTGTGCACGTACTGCCTCCTCTCGGCGGTGCGTACGCCGGGCAAGGAGAAGCTCGACGCGTACGTCGAGGCGCTGCGCCGGCAAATCGCCCTCTACGAGCCCGCGGTCCGCGGTCTTCGCTTCGGGTCGCTCCACGTCGGCGGAGGCACCCCGACCCTCCTCGACGAGAGGCAGCTCCACGCCCTCTTCGGCGATCTCGCCAGGCTCCCCCTTCGCGACGGCGCGCAGATCGGCGTCGAGGCGCACCCGGGGACTTCGACGCCCGGGAGGCTCGCGGTCCTCGCGCAGCACGGCGTGCACCGCGTCAGCTTCGGCGTGGAGTCGCTGACCCCCGAGGTGCTCCGCAACGTGAACCGCGAGGACCAGAACGAGACGCGCGTTCGCGCTGCCGTCGCGGAAGCGCGTCGCCTCGGGATGTCGGTGAACGTCGACCTCCTCGCGGGGCTGCCGGGCGAGACGGCCGAGACCTGGGAGGCCACCGTGCGCGGGACGCTCGTCCTCGAGCCTGACTCGATGAGCGTCAACCGTTTCCTCGGCGAGAACTCGGCGCTCGCGGGCTTCGGATTCGACCCGAGCGAGGCGGAGAACCGGCGGGTCGACGCGATGCTGCTCCGGGCCGATGCGCTCGTCCGCGAGCTCTCCGCGCCGCGCTGGCCCGAGGAGCCGCTGCGCACAGCAGGCTTCGGCACGCAGTACGTGTGGGACCGCTCGCCCGGCGCGCGCCGGTACTTCCAGGACGACATGATTGGCCCCGTCTCGACCCTCGCCCTCGGGCACGGCGCGCTCGGCCACCTCTACGGCCGTCACTGGTCGGTCACCGCGGGCGCCGTCGACGACACCGTCGCGTCGCTCGCGCAGGGGCGACCCCCCGCGATGCTCGCGAGCTCGCTCGACGCCCGCTTCGAGAAGGCGTTCTTCGCGTCCGACCGGGCGGCGCGCGGTGCACTCTCCGGGCGGGTCTACCAGGAGGTCTTCGGCGAGCCGGTCGGCGCGGAGTTCCGGCGCGAGATCCGGTTCCTCGTCGAACAAGGGCTCCTGGCCGTCGACGGCGACCGGCTGTCGAAGCCGCCGCACCTCGACTTCCAGGTGACGCACCTGCTCGCGTTCCTCCTGGGCGGCGAGGAGACGCTGCGAACGGCGCTGGCGGGACTCGCGCCGGATGCGATCGTGCGCGAGCCGGGCGTCGACGCCGACGAGGCGACGCGACGCGCGCAGGCGACGCGGGCGAAGACGGACGGGGCCCTGACCGTCCACGACGACGGGCGGCGAGCGCTCCGGCAGTACGAGCACATCGGCGAGCTCACGCCGTCGATGCTCTGGGTGCGCATCGCGATCCGCGCCGCCCGAGCGGGCCGCGGCGAGGCGCGGCGCGCGTGACCACGTTCAGCGGAGTGGTGCGAGCCGCGCCATGACGGCGTCGCGCGCGGCCATCCACGTCCGGTAGACATCGCGCAGGGCCCCGCCTTCCGCCGACGCGAGGAGCGTGGAGACGAGATCGAACGTCCCCATCGACGTCGCGCACCACGCGCCGCCGCACCGCTTCTCGTCCTCCTCGAGGAGGTAGCGGCGGAGCAGCGGCGACCCGCACGTGGCGTCGTGCGGGCAGGCCGCGCACGACGCCGGGCTCTCCGCGCGCGGCCGCGGGTCGAGCGATCCGCGCGCCTCGAGGTGCAGCGCGAGGCGCTTCTCGACGAGCAGCCCGCCGCCGGTGTTGCGCGCGAGGACCACGCGGACCGCGTCGCGCCAGAACGTGAGGAAGGCGGGCGGCGGGACGTCCTCGCCGCGCCGCAGCAGCACGTAGGTCAGACCTGCCTCGACGCAGGACCCCACGGTCGCGTCGGCGCCCGCTGCAAGCGTGTGCCCCGTCACCGTCAGCACACCGGTCACGTACGCGGCGACCGTGGAGACGCCGCGCTCCGCGAAGCGCTGGTGGAGCAAGCGGATCCACGACACGACGGCCTCGTGCGCCGGAGCGCCCGAGCGCGCGCGGTTCGCCTCGTGCGCCTCGCGTGGCCCGTCGAACGCGAGCGTGACGAGCGCCCCCTGCTGGACGAGCCAGTCGCACGCGGCGTGGTCCGTCGCGCCGAGGTTCGTCGTGACGGAGAGTACGAGCGGACGCCCGGGGGCGCGTTCGTGGAGGCGATCGACCATCCGCTGGAGGACGCCGACCGCCGGGAGCGAGTCGGCGCCGCGCACGTCGAGATCGACGACCGGAGAGGGGGCCGCCGCGAGCCGGTCGGCGCGGGCGAGGGCGGCCGCCTCGCTCAGCGCAGCGAGCTCGATGAACGGGCGTCCGAGGCTCACGGGCAGCGCAAATGCTCGCACGAGCGGCGGACCGGGGCCACCGCGGCGCCCTCAGCGCGTGCCCGCCGCCGCGGTGAGGCTCGCGTGCGTCTCGACCGTCGGCGTGTCGGCGGCCTCGGTGCTCGTTCCCGGCTCGAACCGCACGTGGGCGAGCGCCGCGACCAGCAGCAGCACGCCGCAGCCGACGACGCCGACGACGACGCGCGTGAGGCGCCCGCGGCGGACGAGGACATCGGGCGTCATCTTGCGAACGAGGATCGGGTCAATCGGCCGCAGGTCGAACGGGAGGTTGTCCTCCTCGAGCTCCGGCGCGGAGTCGAAGAAGTCCTCCTCGGACAGGGGCGCGCTCGCAACATCGGGCTCTCGGCTGGTCATGGCTTGCGTCTCCACGCGGCAGGAGGAGCAAGACGCGATCCAGCAGGCGAGGGCGCGCGGTCACGACGAAGGTCGGGACCGATCGCCCTCCGTATTCACGCCCGGACCGGCCGCATCACCCCGTAGCCGTGCGCGCGCACGAAGTTCACGTGCATCCCGTCGCACGCCTCGACGTGCTTGCACTCGGCGCAGCGCAGCGACTTCGTGCGGTAGCCATCGAGGATGTACCGGCGCGTGTAGCGGAAGATCTCGAGGCGGCCGTCGGGGGCCATCATCGCGGTGTCGAGCGTCCGGCGCGCCGCGCGGGGCTCGCGCCCGAGGACGCAGGCCGGGACGTCGTCGACGTGGACCGTGCGCAGAGCGGGCGCGGTCCGCGCGAAGAAGTCGTGGAGGTCGACGTCGTTCGCGGCGGCCTCCGTGAGGCGCTCGTAGCTCGGTTGACGGAGCGAGACGCGCGCGGGGACCTCGGGCAAGGACTCGAGCCAGGCCGCGGTCTCGCGGGTGAGCAGGACGTTGACCTCGAAGGGCGCGTCGAGCGCGAGGAGTTCCTCGGCCTGCGCGCGGGTCGCCGCCGTGACGCGGCCCACGGTTCGCTCGCGGAGAGGGCCGGCGAGCGCCCCTGCGAGGCCCGCGTAGTCGTCGAGCTCGAGGTCGACGGCCGCGAGGCGCGGGAAGCGCGCCACCTGCGCGAGGGCCAGTCCGACGTTCGCCGCGCAGACGAGGAGCGTGTCGGCCGCCGACCCGTCGACGAGCGCCTCGACGCTCGCGACCGCGCGCTTGCCCTCGAAGAGCGGGAGCGCGCGCTTGCCGTCGCCGCCGCGGAGCGCCTCCTCCTTCGACCGCCGCGCGCTCGCCGGGTCTCCGCCGAAGACCGGCGGCTGTTTCGCCTCCCACCCGGCGTCGACGCGCACGACGTCGAAGCGCTTCTCGTCGACCGTGGCGATCACGCCCTCGAGCGTGTCGCAGAGGCGCTGGAGGTAGCAGTACTTGCAGCGCGCGGGCTCGCGGCAGTCGAGCCACTGCCCCTCGTCGAGCAGACGCGCGTACTCCTCCTTCCGCCCCCGGACCTCGTCGTTCAGCTTGTAGGGGTCCTGGATGAGGTGCTCGTAGCCCTCGAGGTGCTGCGGCGGGAAGCGGTTCATCCAGACGTGCACGTCGGGCTTCTTCGAGAAGGCGAGCGCCTCCTGGATGAAGGGGCGCATCTCGGCGAGGTCGTAGAAGAGCGTGTCGCGCCCGTCGGTGAACGCGCGTCCGAAGGGGACGACCTGCAGGAGGTCGAACTCCTTCACGCCCATCCCGTAGAAGAGGCGCAGCATCTCGGGCAGGACCTTCACGTTGCCGCGGTTGACGACGACGTCGACGTTCACGACGGGGAGCGCGTGCGGGCTGCGGTCGCGGAAGGCGAGCGCGCTCCGGAGACCCGTCATCTCCTGGTCGAACGCGCCCTTCGTGCCGACCAGCGCGTCGTGCACCTTCGCGTTGGGGCCGTGAATCGAGAAGGTGATCTCGCTGAGCCCCGCGCGCAGGCACCGCTCGAGGAAGTCCCCGTACGAGAACATCCGCCCGTTCGTGACGGTCTGGATCTTCGTGTACCCCGCCTGACGGCCGAGGTGGACGAAGTCGACGTAGCTCGGGTGGATGGTGGGCTCGCCGCCCGAGAGGATGAGCCGCGTCGCGCCGGCCCGGCGACCCTCGAGGATCTGGCGCTTCACGTCGTCGCGGTCGCGCATCTCGCCGTTGTGCGCGTCCGAGTCGAGGCAGAAGATGCAGTGGTCGTTGCAGTCGAAGGTGAGCCGCACCCAGTTGCGCTTCTCGTGCGCGGCGTCCTCGTGCGAGCTGACCTTGTCGGCGACGCCGGCCGCGTGGGCTTCCTCCGTCAACATCCGACGTGTCGAGTATACGCTACGCTTCGCGGGTGGCGCGTCTGCTGGTCGTGCATCCCCCGGTCTCGGTGGCGCGCGACTTCATCGACTACCCGTACGTCGCGGACCTCGGCGCGGTGCAGCTCGCGGCGGTCCTCCGCGCGCGGGGATACGACGTCGGGCTCGTCGACGCCTACGCGCTCCCCGGCTCGACGCTCGCGTGGCGTCCCGACGGCCGCGCCCACCTCGGCGCACCCGTCGACGAGGTCGTCGCGCGCGCGACCGCCGGCGGGTGGGATGCGGTCGTCGTCGCCTACACGCCGTTTCACCGGCCGCCGGCGCGCGACGACGTCCTCGGCGCGCTCCTCGCCGCGCTCCACGGACGCGCCCACATCATCCTCGCGGACCTCTACCAGTCGGGCCAGCACTACGTGGAGGCGTCCGCCGAGGACGTACGCGCGAGCTATCCCGAGGCGGCGGCGTGGGTGAAGTACGAGGGCGAGGTCAGCATCCCGCGCCTCCTCGAGCGCCTCTTTCAGGGCGACTCCGTCGCGGGCGGCCATCGCGGCGCGGACGTCGCGTCGCTCGACGACCTCCCCCTGCCCGCGTGGGACCTCGTCGATCTCCCCGCCTACGACGCCTTCCACGCGCGCGTCGTGGAAAACCTCGGCCGCGGCGTGTGGGCCTTCCCCATCGACGGACGCACGCTCCCTCTCGTCACGTCGCGCGGCTGCCCCTTCCGCTGCGCGCACTGCAGCTCGAACCCCGGGCGCGAGCCGGGCGCGCCCAAGACGCAGCGCCGTCTCTCGGTAGCGCGCCTCCGCGAGCACCTCGAGGCGCTCGTCCGCGTCCACGGCGCGACCCGCGTCGAGGTCCTCGACGAGCTCCTCAACGTCAACGAGCGCCACTTCGACGCGTTCCTCGAGATCGCCGCGTCCCTCGGCGTCTCGTTCGACGTCCCCAACGGCATGCGCGCCGACTACCTCGAGCCGCGCCACCTCGCCGCGATGCGCGGGCGCGTGACGACCGTGAGCGTGAGCGCCGAGAGCGGCGTCCAGCGCGTCGTCTCCGACGTCGTCGGCAAGCAACTCGACCTCCGTGCCATCGAGCGCGCCGCCGCGAGCGCGCACGATGCCGACGTCCCCCTGATGGTGCACTTCATGATCGGCTTGCCGGGGGAGACCGCCGAGGAGATCAACGGCACGCTCGCCTTCGCGTCGAGCCTCTTCGCGCGCCACGGCGCCCGCCCCGCCGTGCAGTTCGCGACGCCGCTCCCCGGTACGGCCCTGGCCGGCGCCCTGATCGACGGGCGCGCCTTGCCGCTCGTCGAGGACTGGGGGCCGCACTTCCAGACCATCCCCACGCCGCTCTCCGCGGTGGGCCGCGACGATCTGCTCCGCTTCAAGGCCTCCTTCGACGGCTGGATGCGCGCCGCCGAGGCGCCGCCCGCGGCGACGCTCAACGTCACGTACGCGTGCAACGACGACTGCTCCTTCTGCCCGGTCGGGCCGCGCGCAGGCCTCGGGGGGCACGCGACCGGCCTGCGTGGGGAGCTCGATCGCCTCCGCCGCGAGGGCGTCACCGCGCTCGACGTCGACGGCGGCGAGCCGACGCTCCACCCCGAGCTCCTCGCCCTCCTCCGCCACGCGCGCGCGACCGGCTTCACACGCATCGCGGTCACGACGAACGGCCGCATGTGCTTCTACGAGGAGTACGCGCGCAAGCTCGTCGCCTCCGGCCTCACGAGGCTCGTCTTCAGCGTGCACGGCGACGACGACGCCACGCACGCGCGCCACGTGAACGTCGCCGACGCCTTCGAGCAGACCGTCGGCGGCATCCGCAACGCCGTCCGCCTCGCACCGCCCGGGGTGGAGCTCGCCATGAGCACCACCGTCACGCGCCACAACGTCGCGCGCCTCGTCGCCATCGGGGCGCTCGCCCGATCGCTCGGCCTCGCGCGCTGGAAGATCGTGCACCTCGCTCCGTTCGGCGCGGGCACCGCCGCCCTGCTCGCGGACGAGCGCGAGGCGCTCGACGCGACGCGCGCTGCGATCGACAGCCATACCGGCGCGCTCGACGTCGAGGTCCACAACGTCCCTCCCTGCCTCCTTCCCGGCCTCGAGCGCTTCGTCGCCCCCGATCCGGGGCGGTCGGGGGCGCGCAGACTCGTCCCCGACGCCGGCCGCGTTCCCCTCGCCGCGTACGTCGCCGACCAGCGCGTACGCCGGCCCGTGTGCGCTTCCTGCCCCCACTCCGTCGCCTGCGGCGGCTTCCTCGACGCCGCGCGCGCGCCCGATCCCCCGTGGACGTTGCCCGTACGCTCCTGACGGCGTTCGCCCGCGACCCGCGGCGGCCGCTCGCCGCGCTCGTCGTGGCCGGCTACGCGGGCGTCGCGTTCGCGGTGCACGATCTCTACCCGTTCTCGCGCTTCGACATGTACTCGCGCGCCCGATCGTCGGCGAGTCGCATCGTCGCGCGCGACGCGGCGGGTCACGTCGCAGAGGTCGAGCGCTTCGACGCCTGGCAATGCGAGCGGCCCGTCGACGTCTCGCCCGGCACGTGCGGGGCGCCGGGCTCGTACACGTACACGCCGTACATCGACGAATCGCGGGCGCGATGGGTGGCGGAGCACGCAGCCCAAGGCGCGAACGGGAAGAGCGCGAGCACCCACGGCGCGGACGGCGAACGCGCGGCGGGCGAACCCGTCGACGTCGTGCGGCGCATCTGGCGCGTGGACGAGGGGCCGCCGCACGTGACCGACTGCCTGCTCGAACGATGCTCGGCGGTGCGGCGATGACGGGCGCGCGGCGCGTCGTCCTCGCGGCGGTCGTGGCGGTCGACGTCGTGGAGCTGGCGGCGCAGGCCGGCGGCGAGGGTCACGCGGTGCCGGGCATCGCGATCGCGCTCGTCGCCGCCGCGTTCCTCGCCGCGTTCGCGCGCGGGAGGTCCCCCCTCGCGACGGGGCTCGCCGCGCTCGCGGCGCTCGCGGTCCTCGAGAGCGTCGCCGCGGCCTTCTCGTTCGGGCACCAGCGCGTGCACTTCGCGAGCGGCGCGACCCTCGCGGGCTGGCTAGTCGGCCTCGCGTTCGCTCGCGCCGCGACGCAGGCGGAGAGCGGCGACCACGGCGCGGTCGTCGAGCGCGGCGACGCCTTCGCCGAGGCCGGCGCCATCGCGGGGCTCGCCGCGACCTACGTGGACTCGGGCCTGAGCAAGCTCCTGAACGGCGGCCTCGCCTGGGCCGATGCGTCGAGCGTGCAGACGGCGATCCTCACGCAGCACGCGGTCGACGATTCCTCCCCGCTCGGGCGCTATTCCGCGTTCGTCGTCGAGCACCGGGGCGCGGCCTTCGCCCTCGCCTCCGCGACGCTCGTCCTCGAGCTGGGCGCCTTCCTCATGATCGTGGGCCCCCGCATCCGCGCCGCCTGGGCCGTCCTGCTCGTCGGCTTCCACGTCAACGTGTCCCTCGTCACGCAGACCATCTTCTACGTCCAGGCCTGCGTCCTGCTCCTCGCGTTCGCGTTCCCCCTCGACCGCGCGCCCCCGCCGGTCGTCGCCCCCGGGCGCTCTCGCCTCGCCGTCCGCGCCACCGCGCGATGGGTCGTCGTCGCCGTCGCCGCCGCGTGGCTCGTCCGCGAGCTATCCTCCCTCGGTCCCCTCGCCTCCCGCGCCGGGCCGTAGAAGCCGTGACCGCCCCCCGTACAGCGTCGATCGTCACGAACCTCCGCTGCAACGAGGCCTGCCTCTGGTGCAACCGGCGCGCGGCGCAGGACGATCGCGCGTTCGTCCGGGGCGACGCCGTGGGCGCGCGCATCGATCAGGCCATCGCGGCGGGGTCGCGCGAGATCGTCCTCACCGGCGGCGAGCCCACGATGCGGCGAGACCTCGCGGCGCTCGTCGCACGCGCGCATGCCGGTGGCGCCGAGCGCGTCGTGCTCGAGACCAACGGGACGCTCCTCGACGAGGCGCGCGCGAAGGACCTGCGCGCCGCGGGACTCGCTCTCGCCCGCGTCCACGTCCCCGCCGTCGACGACGCGTGCGACGTCCTCACGCGCGATCCCGGCGGCTTCGCGCGCGCCCTCGCCGGGATGCAGGCGCTCGCCCGGGCCGGCGTCGAGCTCGAGGCGGCCGTGACCCTCGCCCGGTCCGCCACCCCCCACCTCGCCGCCATTCCCCGCCGCCTCCACGACGCCCTCGGAGCACCGCTCCGCGCGCTCGTCGTCGGCTTCCCCGTCAACGCGGCCGACGCGGCCGAGCTCCTCTCCTTCGCCGAGGCGGCCGCCGCCGTCCTCTCGCTCGAGCGCGCCGCTCGCCCCCTCGGCGTCGGCGTCCGCATGAGCACCGGGGACCTCCTCCCACCGTGCGCCTTCGACCCTGCGTCTCGCCCGCGCGTCACGCGCTTCTACGCGATGACCGCCGGAGCGCCACCGCGACCCGGCTACGCGCACCTCGCCGCGTGCAGCCGCTGCAAGCTCGCCGATCGCTGCCCCGGCGTCGCCGACGCGCACGTCGCGCGCTTCGGGCCGCCCGCCATGCACCCCGTCGAGGACGACCGCACGCGCCGCCGCCTCGCCGTCATCGCGAGCGTCGACGACCAGATCGCGCGCGAGCTCGCGTCGAGCCACCTCTTCGTCGACACCGACGGCACCCCGGTGACCGAGGAGACCATCCGCGTCGTCTTCCGCTGCAACCAGGCGTGCACCTTCTGCTTCGTCTCGACGCACCTGCCCGCGCCGCCCCCCGCGGCGGTCGAGGCGGCGATCCGCGCCGCGGGCGCGAAGGGCGCGCGCATCGTCCTCTCCGGCGGCGAGCCGACGCTCGATCCGCGCATCGTCGAGTGGGTGCGCCTCGCGCGCTCGGTCACCGAGGGCCGCCTCGTCCTCCAGACGAACGCCGTCCGCCTCGACGACCCGTCGCTCGTCGCGCGCCTCGAGGAGGCCGGCCTCGACGAGGCCTTCGTCTCGCTCCACGGCGCGACCGCCGCCGTCTCCGACGCCGTCACCGAGGCGCCCGGCACCTTCGTCCGCACCGTCGCCGGCATCGACCGGCTGCACGCGTCGCGCATCGCCGTCGTCCTCAACTACGTCGTCTGCGAGAAGAACCGCCACGAGATCGTCGACCACGTGCGGGCGCTCGCGACGCGCTGGCCGCGCGCCACGCTCAACGTCTCCTTCGTCGGTCCCTCGACCGATCTCGTGCCGCGCGACCCCGCGCTCGTCCCCCGCTACACGGACGCCGTCCCCTTCATCGCCGCCGCCGTCGACGAGGCCGCACGCCTCGGCGTCCCCGTCATCGGCTTCGAGTCGATGTGCGGCTTGCCCCTCTGCCTCGTGCCCGGCGGCGTGCGCGCGCTCGCCCTCACCGACATCCCCGAGGGCTTCGACAAGGGCGAGTTCCTCAAGACCGACGAGTGCGCGCGCTGCTCGCTCGAGCCGCGGTGCTACGGCATCCGCCGCGGCTACGCCGAGATCCACGGTACGAGCGAGCTCCGGGCCGTCGCGCCCGACGCGTGACGGCGCTCAGTGGTACAGCGCGTCCGCCTGCGTGACGGCCCACGCGAGGTAGGCGACGACGGTCACGGTCAGCCCCGCCGGCACTCCCACGCGGAGCCACGCGCGCGTCGCGACGGCCAGCCACGTGGCGTCGCCCGCCTCGAGCTCCGCGTGCGCGTGCCGGCGCACCCGGTCGGAGAGATCCCGCGGCGGCTCGATGGATTCGAGCCTGCGGAGCGCGGCGAGCTGGCGTTCCGGGCCGCTCGCGTTCGTGGGGTCGTCGTGGCTCATGCGGGTACCTCTTCGTTCTCCTTCAGTCCGAGCTCGTCGGCAAGCTGCACGCGGGCGCGGGAGAGCCGCTGGCGGAGCGCCGCGTACGAGATCCCCAGCACCGCCGCCGCCTGCTCCTGGTCGAAGCCCTCGACGCCGACGAGCAGGAGCACCTCGCGCGAGGCCGCCGGCAGCGACGCGATGGCCGCCTCGAGCCTCTCGGCGGCGCGCGACGCGTCGGCGCGGTCCTCGGCGCTGGACGCGAACCCGGGGCGCGGGCCGTCGTCGTCCATCGCGACGAGCCGGCTGAGATCGAGGGCCGACCAGCGGCGATGGCTCACCCAGGCATTGCGCGCGACCGTGAAGAGCCAGGCCGCGAGGTCGGTGTCCTCGGCGAGACGAGGGGCGGCGCGCGCGAGCTTGAGCCACGTCTCCTGGAAGAGGTCCTCGGCGACGTCGCGCCGGCCCGAAAGGCGCAGGAGGAACGCATAGATACGGGCGCGGTACTTCACGAATACCCGGTCGAAGGCGCTCGTGTCCCCCCGGCGGAGGGCGTCGACGAGGGGCCGCTCGGTGGGATCGCGCACGACGAATCCATGAACGCGCCCGGCGCGCGCCCGTGACAACGAAAAACGCCCGCCGCGCGCTTGTCACACGCGCCGCCCGCGTGCGTTCCTCCGGGCATGAAGGCACTCGCGGAGCTCTTTCGGGACGGCGGCTGGTCGATGTTCTTCGTCGTCCTCTTCGGGTTCGTCGCCCTGGGGACTGCGGCCTACTACGCGGCGCGCCCCGACGCGAAGCACGAGGGGTTCCTCCGCTGGATGGCGTGGGCGACCTTGTGGTCGGTGCTCGCGGGGATCTGCTCGGACCTCGCGACGACGCTCCACTACGCGGCGCAGATCGAGGCGGCGACCGAGCGGTCGCAGATCATCGCGCAGGGGACGGCGGAGTCGCTGAGCCCGGGGATCTTCGGGTTCGTGCTGCTGTCGCTGGCGGCGCTGCTGACGGCGGTGGGAAGGCGGAGGCTGGACGCGCGGAAGGCGTGAGCGCGGGCGCGGAGGGACTTCGTGGCTGCGAGGGCACGCCCTCCACCCGACGGGGAGAGCTCCGTCTCAGCCTTTCAGCGCCCTCTCCACGAGCGGGATGCGGTCCTGCCCCCAGAAGAGCTCCTTGCCGTCGACGATCCACGTCGGCGCGCCGAAGACGCCCGCGTCCACCGCCTTCTGCGTGGCGTCGACGAGATCCTTCTTCACCGCGGCGTCCTGCGTCTTCGCGAGCACCGCATCGGCGCCCTCGCCGAGGAGCTCCTTCAGCACGCCGTCGTCGTTGATGTCGCGGTCCTCGGCCCAGTACGCGCGGAACGTCTCCTCGCGGTAGGCGTCGCGGCGGCCCTCCGGGAGCGCGAGGTACGCGCGCATCGCCTTGACCGTCATCATCGGGAAGCGCGTGGGGAACGTGAACGGGACGCCCCAGTACTCGGCCCACCGGTGCATGTCGGCGAAGTAGTACTTCTGCTTCGCCTGGCTCCACGTCGAGAGCGGCACGTCCGCCTGCCCGATGCTGCGGAAGAGGCCCCCGAGGAACATCGGGCGCCACGCGAGCGTCGCTCCCGTCCGCTGCGCCAGCTTCTCGGCCTGCGTGCTCCCGAGGTAGGCGAACGGCGACGAGAAGTCCCAGTAGATCTCGAGCGTGTGCATTCAGGCTCCCTTGGTTCCCTTTGCGAGGTCCTCTTCGACGAAGTGCATCCGGTCCTGCCCCCAGTACATGCGGCCGCCGACCACGAACGCGGGCGCGCCGAAGATCCCGAGCGCGATGGCCTCGTCGGTGCGCCGCCGGAGGTCGTCCTTCGCCTCGGGCTTCGCGATGGCGGCGAGAACCGCGTCGACGTCGTGGCCGGCGGCGCCGAGCACGTCGCGCAGCGTCGCCTCCTCGCTGGGGCCTCGGCCCTCGACCCAGTACGCCCGGTAGAAACCGTGGACAACGCGCGGATCGACGCCGCACGCGACCGTCGCGCGGAGCGCCTCGACGGTGCGGAGCGGGTGCCCCCCCGGCATGACGAGCGGCACGCCCCAGAGATCGGCCCAGCGTTCGAGGTCGCGCGCGTTGTGCGCCGCCTTCTGGGGCGAGAGCGTCGCGAAGAGCTTCTGCGGCGTCCCGGTGGCGGCGAAGACGCCTCCGAGGAGCATGGGCTTCCACACCAGGCGCGCGCCGGGGGACGGGACGCGCGCCGCGAGCGCCTCGACCTGCGTCGACGCGAGGTACGCGTACGGGCAGGAGTAGTCGAACCAGAAGTCGAGCGTCCTCATGGGGCCAGGCGGCGCGGACAGGCTACACGCGCTCGCCTTGGTGGGGGGGGAGTGAAGGTAATGAACGGGGGCGAACGCCGTGGTAGGTTCGAGCACCCCAGACCGAGGGAGACCATGGCCGCTTCGAACAAGCATCGTCCCATCGCCCTCGCGCTGGCCGCCGTGCTCGGCGCCGGCGTCCTCGCAGCGCCCGTCCGCGAGGCGCGGGCGGACGACGTGTCGCCCACCGGCAAAGGCATCGTGGGCGGCGCGCTGCTCGGCGCCGAGGTGCCCACGATCATCGAGGGGATCGCGGGGGTGCGGTCGGGGTGGGTCTACGTGATCAGCGCCATCGTCGGCGCGGGCGGCGGCGGCTTCGGCGGCTACGAGGTGGAGCACAACTCCACCGACGGCAAGGCGCCGATGTACATGCTCGCCGGCGGTCTGGCGCTCGTCATCCCGGCGGTCGTCCTGACGCTGAACGCCACGCGCTACCAGCCCGAAGAGGGCGCCACCGAGGATCGCGTTCCCGTCGGCCCCGCGGCCGAACCAGGGGCCCCCGGCGGGAGCATGATCGCTCCCCCGCCCGGCGTCGCCGAGCCTCCGGCTCCCCCGCCGCCTCCGCCCCCCGCCGCGGCGCCCGCCCCGCCTCCGCCGCAGTCGCTGCTCGACGTGCACCAGGGCACCTTCCGCATGGGAGTTCCGGCGGTCGCCGTGGGCCCGGTCTTCTCCGCCGCGGAAATGCGCTCCTACGGCATGAAAGAGAACCCGGCCGCCCTGCACATGCCGGTCCTCCACGTCGTCTTCTGACCGGCCGCGGCGGCGAGTGGCGGGCCCCCCGCCGGGCGTCGCGAGCGGCGCGGGCGCTCGACGACCGTCTCGCACCATCCAGGATCGATTGCACGTTCCCGCCGGGCCCTGCGCGCTGGTACCATCGCTCACGCTGGAGGCCTCCCGCGTCCGGAGGCGCCGTCAACGGGAGCGGAGCGGAGCCGAATGGCACAACGTGTAGCGCAGCCGTCCAAGCCGACCGATCCGATGCTGGGGAGGGTCATCGCGGGACGGTATCGCCTCGAGGCACGCATCGGAGAAGGCGGGATGGGCGTCGTGTACCGCGCCCGTCACGTGCTCATCGACCGCATCGTCGCCGTGAAGTTGATCCGGCCCGATCTCCGCGGCGAGACGCACCTGCGCGCGTGGATGCTGCGCGAGGCGCGCGCCGCCAACCGCGTCGACCACGCCCACATCATCGACATCCACGACATCGGCGAGACCGAGGAGGGCGAGCTCTATCTCGTCATGGAGTACCTCGTCGGCACGTCGCTCTCGAGCGAGCTCGCGCGCGGGTCGATGCAGCTCTCGCGCGGCGTCGACATCCTCGAGCAGATGTGTGCGGCCCTCGCGCGCGCCCACGACCTCGGCGTCGTTCACCGCGACCTCAAGAGCGACAACATCCTGCTCACGACACGCGGCGGCCGGAAGGACTTCGTCAAGATCCTCGACTTCGGCCTCGCGCACCTCGCGATGGACCCCCGCCTCGCGCCGAAGGGCGCCGTCTTCGGCACGCCCGAGTACATGGCGCCCGAGCAGGCGCGCGGCGAGGAGGCGACGGCGCAGAGCGACCTCTATGCGCTCGGCGTCCTCTTCTTCGAGATGCTCACCGGGCAGCTGCCGTTCCGCAGCGACGACCGCGAGACGCTCCTCGAGATGCAGCGGACGTCCATCGCGCCGCGCCCGCGCTCGATCAAGCCCGAGGTTCTTCCGGCGGCCGAGGGCATCGTGGTGAAGCTCCTCGAGAAGGACCGCCGCAAGCGCTTCCAGGACGCCCACCACCTGCACGAGGAGCTGAAGACGCTCCAGCGCAGCCTCCCGAGCACGCCCTGGGAGGTCGCCGCCGGCGGGGAGAACATCGCTCCGCCGCCGCCCCCGCCGCCGCAGAGCGAGGGCGTCATCGAGTGGGCGAGCCGCGCCGCGCTCTTTTCGCGCATGGTGTCGCGCGCGTACCCGGCGGCGAACGCGCCGGCCGACGTGCAGAGCGCGACGTCGCAGGCGTGGGACCTCGCGGCGCGGGCGACGCGCCTCGAGGGCGAGGTCGCGAGCCACACGCGCAAGCTCGAGGCGCTCGAGCGGCGAGGGCGGGCGCTGCGCGCGGAGATCGGGCGCAAGGTGGAGGAGCTCGCGCACGAGGAGTCGCGGGCGCTGCGCGAGCTGGCGGCCGAGCAGGCCGAGGTCGCGCGCATCAAGGAGGCCCTCGCGCAGGCCGAGCGCGGGGCCGCACAGGCGAAGCACGCGGCCGACGGCGCGAGCGGCGCCACGGCGCAGCTGCGAGTCGTGTTCGAGCGATCGGGCGCCGCCTACGCGCTGGTCGACGCCAAGCGCGAGCAGCTCCGCGAGCACGAGCAGAAGGCTGCGGCGAAGGACGCGCAGGCGCGGGATCTCCGGCGGCAGATCGAGGAGCTCCGCGCGCAGCTCGCGCGCTACGCCGAGGCGCTCGAGGAGGACCTGTCGAACGGCCGCGAGAAGGTGGCGGCGCGCACGCGCGAGGGTGTCGCGTACGAGAAGGCCTTCAGCGAGGTCTCGACGCTCCTGCTGAACCACCTGAAGGCGAAGCCCGAGGCGCGCGATCTGCTCCAGGAGCTCATCGCGGCGATGCACGGCCAGAGCCCGAACGGCCCGAAGAGCGAGAGTCGCACCCCCGGCTGACCGGGGGGCGTGGCGACGCCTTCCGCCCGGAGCGGAGGGCCGGCCGGCCCGTTCCGCCCTGGTTGCACCCGCACGGCAAGTTTGTGCCGCATTGGGGACGACAGCGCCCGGTTGTCCGTGTCACCCTTGCCCTCATGCGGCGGATCTTTTCAGTGCTTGTGGTGGGGGTCGGCGCCACGGTCGTCTTCGGTGCCTGCGGTGGCAGCAACAAGGCGGGCTCCGGTTTCCCGGGCGACGGCGGCACGAGCAGCGGGGGCTCCGGGTCGAGCTCCGGCGGCTCGGCGAGCGGCAGCGGCGGGGGCTCGAGCTCCGGGAGCCTCGTCGGCGACGGCTCGACCGCGGACAGCGGTCTGACGGGCGACCCGACGACGTGCTCCGGCTCGGCGCAGCTCCACTCGTACATCGGCTGCGACTACTGGCCGACCGTCGTCGCGAACAACGTCTGGTCGATCTTCGACTACGCCGTCGTCGTCGCGAACGCCGAGTCGGCGGCCGCGAACATCACCGTGACGGGCCCCGGTGGGACCAACCAGACGGCGACCGTCGCGCCTAACGGCCTGACGAAGATCTACCTGCCGTGGGTCGCGCCGCTGAAGGGGCCGGACACGAACAACTGCGGCGCGGCGACGCCGCTCTCGGCGAGCGTCCTCGCGCACGCCAGCGCGTACCACCTCGTGTCGAGCATCCCGGTGACCGTCTACCAGTTCAACGCGCTCGAGTACAAAGGCGCGGGCGGCGCGGCCGGCAAGAACTGGGCGGCGTGCCCGGGCAACTCGGTGTGCGCAACGGAGGGGACGGCGGTCGGCTGCTTCTCCTTCTCGAACGACGCGTCCCTGCTCCTCCCCAGCACGGCGATGACGGGGAACTATCTGGTCGTCGGGCACGCCGGCTGGGGGACGGCGACCATCGGCTCGACCACGAGCATCACATCGACGACGGACAACACCACGGTCACCGTGAAGGTCTCGAGCACGGGCAGCGTCATCGCGGGCGGAGGCATCGCGGCGACCGCAGCGGGTGGGTCGCTCACGCTGACGCTGAACGCGGGCGACGTCGCGGAGCTCGTGGGCGGCTCGGCGGACACGGACGACAACAGCGGCTCGATCATCACCGCGAACAATCCCATCCAGGTCATCACCGGGATGCCGTGCCTGGACGTCCCGGACACGGCGGAGGCGTGCGACCACGTCGAGGAGACAGTGCTTCCCGCCGAGACGCTGGGCGAGGACTACATCGTCACGCAGCCCACGGGGCCGAACGGCGACGCCGTCGTCCAGAACGTCCGCATCTACGGCGAGGTCGACAACACGCAGCTCGTCTACTCGACCAAGCCCACCAACTGCCCGCCGACCATCAACAAGGGCCAGGTCGTCAACTGCGGCCAGGTCCAGCAAGATTTCGAGGTGAAGGCGAACCAGCCGTTCGCCGTGGCGATGTTCACCGACGGGGCGTCGATCGTCGACCCGAGCACGCAGCCGCCCAACCAGCAGGGCGATCCCGACGAGACGATGGCGGTCGCCGTGCCGCAGTACCGCACGAACTACGTCTTCCTCGCGCCGACCGACTACGAGGACAGCTACGCCGTGGTCGTCGCCCCCACGGGGACGGCGGTGACGGTCGACGGCACCGTGTCGTCGGCCACGCCGACACCGATCACGGGGACGACGTTCGGCGTTCTTCGCATCAAGCTCGACAACAGCGGCACGGGCGCGCACACGCTCAACGCTTCGAACCCCGTGAGCATCCAGGTCATGGGGTACGGCAGCTACACGAGCTACACGTACCCCGGCGGCCTCGACCTCCAGCACATCTCGCCGCCGCCCCCGGCAAACTGACGGAGGCCTCTACGGGAGCTTGGCGTTGAGGAACGCCTTGAGCTTCACGAGCGTCTTCACGTCGCGCGTGAAGCTGGGGACCTGGTACGCGGTCGCCCAGGACTTCACCTCCTGGAGGAACTGCTGCTTCGTGCCGGGGTCGCCGACGATGTCCTCGACGGTGCGGCCGCGGGCGGCTCCCTTGCGGAGCCCGCGGGCGTACCCCTCGAGGCGCGCGTAGTCCTCGCCGAGGAACTCGCGGATCGCGGAGGCGTCGTCGGCGAGGCGCTCGACGACCCCCTGCTTCGCGTCGGGGCGCGCGGCCGTGGCGAGTGCGCAGCCGACCCGCAGGACGAAGGCGTCGTCGAGGTAGCCGAGGTCGTCGATGCCGTCGGGGATGAGGTCGAGCGACTTGAAGATGTAGTTGAGGCCCGCGACGAGCGACCGGACGGCGTCGTCGGAGTGGCTGTCGGCCGCGAGCACGTCCCCCACGAGCGCGGCGTCCTCCCCGAGGCTGCGGAGCCACTGCGGAAACATCTCGAGGTAGCGCGGGTCGATGGGGGCGTCGCTCATTGCGTCCTTCTCCGGGCGGGAGACGCTACCACGCGTCCCGCCGGGAGAGCATCCACGGCGGTCGCAGAACCGGCCGATCAGGCCATCCGCGCCGCGGCCCAGCCGAGGAGAAACCCCGCGAAGAGGGCGCCGAAGACGAGCAGGACGACCGCCCACGGCGGTACGCCGATGCGCGCTCCCCCGCCGATGGGGCCCCCGCGCGCGATGATCGGCAGGTCCTTCGACGGCAGCGTCTCGCCGAGCGTGTGGGGCCCGACCATCATGACGACGGGGGCGGGGTCGGTCACCTGCTGGCCCGGCGTGGGGCTCGCGAGCGTGCCTCCGGGGGCCCGCGGCGGCGGCTGCGAAGTGCCGTGCGGCATCAGCGGCGTCGGGGGGCCCGACGGCGGACGCAGGGCCTCGCTGGGCGCGGGCGTCCGGAGCACCGACGGCGCGAAGACCGAGGGCACCTCGGGCAGGCGGCTCAGCGGAAGGGCCTCCGCGGCGGTGATCTTGCCGACGCTCCCATCGGCGCGCTGCGCCGCGTGGGGCGCCGCGAGGGCGAGGGCGCGCGCCATCTCGAGGGCCGTCGGGAAGCGCTCGTCCCGGTTCTTGCGGAGGGCTCGCTGGAGGAACGGCGCGAGCGGCGCGAGGTTCGGCTCGACCCGCTCGACGGGCTCGGGCTCGGACGCGAGGACCGCCGCGAGGCGCGCGTACTCGGTGGGCGCCGGGAAAGCGACGCGCCCGGTGAGCATCTCGTAGAACATGACCCCGGCGCTCCAGAGGTCGGCGCGC
The DNA here is from genome assembly GCA_036490515.1 of Polyangiaceae bacterium. Taxonomy (GTDB): domain Bacteria; phylum Myxococcota_A; class Polyangia; order Polyangiales; family Polyangiaceae; genus Palsa-1150. The sequence continues at coordinate 206,645 of DASXDU010000005.1, read as the reverse complement.
TGGTCGACGTCGCGTGCGCTCTTGATCTGCTCGGGGCTCATGTACGCGGGCGTACCGAGGAGCATCCCGGTGCGCGTGCGGCTGCCCATCCCGCCGGCCACGTCCATCACCTTCGCGATCCCGAAGTCGAGCACCTTCACGACGAACGTGCCCTCCGCGGCGCGTGTGAGGAAGACGTTGTCGGGTTTGAGGTCGCGGTGGACGATGGACTGCGCGTGCGCCGCGGCGAGCCCCGCGAGGATGCCCTGGAGGATGGGGACCGCCTGCGCGACCGGGACTCGCCCGCCGTTCTGGGTGTACGCGCCGAGCGGCACCCCCTCGAGGAGCTCCATGACGATGTACGGGGTGCCGTCCTCCGCGCTCGCGCACTCGTGCATCCGGACGATGTTCGGGTGGATGAGGCGCATGCACGTCGTGGCCTCCTCGAGGAAGCGCGAGAGCACGGTCGGCTCGTTGAGGTACTCGGGCCGCAGGATCTTCACCGCGACGCGCCCGCCGCCCTCGACCGGCTCGGCCGCGTAGACCTCGCCCATTCCGCCCTCGCCGAGGCGCTGCACGAGCCGCCACTTGCGCGAGAGGATCGCTCCGACGAGCGAGCGCGTGGTGGAGTCCGGGGCCGCCATCGACGAAGGGCCATCCTACCCCGGATGGGGCGTTCAGGAACGGAGCTGGGCCCCGAAGCGCTTCTCCACCTCGGCGAGCACGTGCGCGTGGCGCTGGTCCACCTCGGCGTCGGTGAGCGTGCGATCGGGCGCGCGATAGACGACGTGGAGCGCGAGGCTCGCGTGGCCCGTGGGGACGTTTCCGCCCACGAAGCGGTCGAAGAGCGCGACCGCCTCCCCGAGGTCCCCCGCGGCGGCGCGGACGGCGTGCTCGACGTCCCCCGCGGGCACCTCGTCGCGCACCACGATCGCGAGATCACGCGTGCTCGCCGGGAAGCGCGGGAGGGGCGCGAAGCGGAGCGGCTTCGCGCCGAGCGCCTGGAGGGCCTGGAGGTCGAGCTCGAGGACGACGGCGCCGTCGCCCAGATCGAACGCGCCGACGACGTCGGGGTGCAGCGGCCCGAGGGACCCCGCGCGCTTGCCCTCGACCTCGATCCACGCGGCCCCACGCGGGTGAAGGTGCTTCGGGCGATCGGCCGCGGCGCACGCGCGAAGCGTGACCTCGCGCCGCACGAGGCGCTGGACCATCCCCTCGGCCACGCCCTTGGCGTCCCACACGTCCACGGCGCGAGGCCTCTCGAGCCACGCGGGGCGGTCGCCGGCGAGGACGGCCGCGAAGGCGATCCGCTCGTCGGGAAGGCGCGCGGCCTGCGCGCCCGGGTCGGAGCCGCGCGCGCCGGCGCGTTCGTCGACGGAGGTCTCCGGGGTCGGGCTCGCGCGTTCGGGGAGCGGCGTCTTCGTCGTCCGCTCGGCGGCAAGCGGAAGGAACAGCGCGCCCACCGTGAAGAGGCGCGCGTCGCGCACGCGGTGCCGGCGTGCGTTCGCGAGCCCGCGCAGGAGGCCGGGCAGGAGGCTCGTCCGCATCACCGTCCCGCGCTCGGAGAGCGGATTCACGAGCGTCACCGCCGCGGGCGGCGCGCCGAGGGCGTCGAGATCGCCCTGCGCCACGAACGAGTACGTGATCGCCTCGCTGAGCCCGAGCGCGACGCCCGCCTCGCGCGCGCGACGCCGCAGCGCCTCGCGCGGCCCCTCGTCGCGGGACGCCCGCACCGCCGGGAGCGTCGCCGGGATCGCGTCGAAGCCGCGCACGCGCGCGACCTCCTCGACGAGGTCGACCTCGCGCGAGACGTCCGGCCGGTGGCTCGGCACCTCCCACACGTCCATCCCGGGCTGGCTCGAGCGCAGCCCGAAGCCGAGGCGCCCCAGGATCCCGCGCGTGTCCTCGTGCGGGACGTCGACGCCGAGGAGCTCCGCAGGGCGCGCGTGACGCAGCGTGACCGTGCGCCGGGCAAGCGCGCGCGCCTCGAAGACGCGCGGCTCCTTGACCATCTGCGTGCCGCCCAGCTGCCCCATCATCGTGGCCGCTCGCAGCAGCGTCGTCTGGGTGTCCCCCCAGTCGACCCCGCGCTCGAAGCGATGGCTCGCCTCGGTGTGCATGCCGTGCCGTCGGGCAGCGCGCCGCACCCCACGCGCGTCGAAGTACGCGCACTCGAGGAGCACGTTCGTCGTCTCGCCGGAGATCTCGCTGTTGCCGCCGCCCATGACGCCCGCGAGCCCGACGGGTCCCTCGCCGTCGCAGATGACCAGGTCGTCGGGGTCGAGGGCGCGCTCGACGCCGTCGAGGGTGACGAGCTTCTCGCCGGGCGCGGCGCGCCGCACGAGGATGGTGCGCCCGCGGACCTTGAGGAGGTCGTACGCGTGCAGCGGGTGCCCCGTCTCGAGCATCACGAGGTTGGTGACGTCGACGAGGTTCGAGACGGACCGGACGCCGAGCGACGCGAGGCGCCAGCGGACGTCGAGCGGCGAGGGCGCGACCTTGCCTCCGAGAAGAACGCACGAGCCGAAGTGGGGGCAGCGCTCGGCGTCCTCGATGGAGACGGTGACGCACGAGCCGGGATCCTCGTCGACGGAAGCGGGCGGAGGGAGGACGGGTAGCGCGAACGGGATCCCGAAGAGGGCGGCCGCTTCGCGCGCGAGGCCGACGTGGCCGAGGCCGTCGGGGCGGTTCGGCGTCAGGCCGATCTCGAGCACCGTGTCGCGTGCGGCGGGCAGCGCCTTGACGAAAGGCGTGCCGGGGGCGGCGGTCCCGGGCGCGAGCACGAGGATGCCCTGGCCGTCCTCGCTGAGGCCGAGCTCCGCCTCGCTGCAGAGCATCCCCTCGCTGGCGACGCCGGCGATCGTGCGCTTCTCGATGGTCATCCCCTTGGCGGGGAGGTGGGCGCCGAGCGGCGCCAGGACGACCAGACCCCCTGCCTCCGGCACGTTGGGCGCGCCGCACACCACCTCCTGCTGCGCGCCGCCGCGGTCGACCGTGACGAGGCGCAGGCCGGTGCGTGACGGGTGGGGGCGGGTGGACACGACGGCGGCGGCGACGCAGGCCTCGGCGCCGAGACCGTAGGCGTGCGTCCCTTCGACCTCCAGGCCGGCCGCCGTGAAGCGCGCCGCGATGGCCGCCGGGTCGTCGGGCAGCCCAGGGCACAGCTCGCGCAGCCAGCGGACGGAGGCTTTCATGGGGGGTGCAGGACCTACCTCACCTCGCGGCCCGTGGCCACACGGTGCGAGCGCGCGCGTGCGCCCTTCGGGTGACGGGTCGGGGGCTCCTCCCGGGGAGAACTTTCGGAGCGGCGAGCCGTCGAACCGGGACATGGGCTACCGCGACGTCTCCGAGTCCCTCCGCGGGTACCGCGACCGCATCGCCAACGACCTCGAGGAGGCCCGCGGCGCCGCCAAGGAGGCGGCCGAGCGCGCCCAGCGCGTGGCGGTCCTCGAGCGGGAGCTCGCCGAGACCGAGGACCTGCTCGCGAAGATGGGCACGGCGAGGCGTGGGTTGCCGATGCTGGACGACGTCCGCATCGCCGCGCCGTGCACCGCAAGCTGGGAGGAGATGGTCGGGGACGAGCACGTCCGCTTCTGCGGCCAGTGCGAGAAGAACGTCTACAACCTGTCGTCGCTGACGCGCGGCGAGGCGGAGGCCCTCCTCGCGGCCCGCGAGGGCCGGATGTGCGTGCGGCTCTACCGGCGGACGGACGGGACGGTGTTGACCGAGGACTGCCCGGTGGGGGCGCGGGCGCGCCGGCGTCGACGCGCGGCGATGGCGATGGTGGGCGGCGGGCTCATGGCGGCGGCCGCCGCGCTGAGCTCGCGGGGAGCCGCGCGCCCGACGATGGGGGACCCTGCGCCGATCGCGATGGGCTCCGTCGCGGAGCCGCCCACGCAGAGCGCGATGGGCGCTGCGGACATCGACCCGATCCCGGCGCCGACGGGGACCACGGCGGTGCAAGGCCAGTGGGTCGCGGGCGGCATCGGCCGCGCGATGCCCGCGCCGACGAACCGGCCGCCGGCGTCGACGAAGAGCGTACCGCTGATGGGGCGACCCGCGATGCGCCACTGAACCCGGGGAGCTGCCCGGACGGGCGACTCCCGGGCGCACGACCGGTCACCCCTGCGCGAGGAAGCGCGGGTCGTTCTCGAAGAGCAGGCGGATGTCCGGGATGCCGTACTTGACGATGGCGACGCGCTCGACGCCCATCCCGAAGGCGAAGCCCGTCCACTTCTCCGGATCGATGCCGCAGCTCTCGAAGACGACGGGGTGGATCAGCCCGCAGCCGAGGATCTCGATCCAGCCGGTCTTCTTGCAGACGCTGCACCCGGCGCGCGTCCCGTCGGCGCGCTTGCAGAACGGGCAGCCGACGTCGACCTCGGCGCCCGGCTCGACGAAGGGGAAGTAGCTCGGGCGCAGGCGCACGGGCGTGCCGGCGCCGAAGAAGCGCTCCGCGAACTCGGCGAGCACGCCGCGCAGGTGCGCCATGGTCACGTGCTCGTCGACGAGGAAGCACTCGATCTGGTGGAACATCGGCGAGTGCGTCGCGTCGTCGTCGCGGCGGTACGTCGCGCCCGGCGCGATGAACGCCATGGGCGGCGCGTGCGTCGTCATCGCGCGGACCTGGATGTTGCTCGTGTGCGTCCGGAGGAGCAGGCCGTCGGTCGTCCAGAAGCTGTCCTGCATGTCGGTCGCCGGATGGTCCGGCGGGAAGCCGAGCTTGCCGAAGTTGTTCTCCTCGCGCTCGACCTCCGGCCCGTCGTGCACGGCGAAGCCGAGGCTCACGAGCACGTCGACGATCTCGTCGCGGACGCGCGAGATGGGGTGCGGGTGGCCGGGCGGCGCGGGAGCGCGCGCGGGGAGCGTCAGATCGAAGGGAGCCGCGTCGAGGTCGGCGTCGCGCTCGGCGCGGGCGAGCGCCTTCAGCCGGTCGGCGAAGGCGCCCTCCACCTCCTGCTTCACCGAGTTCACGAGCTCGCCGATGGACTTGCGCGCGTCCGCGGGGACGGAGCCCATCTGCTTGAGGATGCCGGTGAGCTCGCCCTTCTTGCCGAGGATCTTCGCGTTCTCGTCGCGGAGGGCCTGCTCGGTCGGCGCCGCCTCGAAGCGCTCGCGAAACGTCGCGCGCAGCGTCGCGAGCGAGCGTTCGACGGAGGAGGCAGCTTCGGCGGAGGTCACGGCCGAGGTGTTAGCACCTCGCAAGCGGGAATGCCTCGGGCTGCTCGCGCGTCCGCGCGGTGGGAGGCATGCTGCCGTCGTGGATCGTCCCCTCGTGCTCCTCGTCGCCGTGGTCGTCCTGCCCGCGGTCGTCCTCGCGGCGTGCGTTTCGAAGGACCGCTACGACTCGGCGGTCACCGATGCCCGGACGGCCAACGCCGCGCTCGCCGCGGCACTCGACCGCGCGAAGAGCGAGCAGGACGAGGTCACGAAGCTCCAGGAGGAGATGCGGGCGAGGGACGAGAAGCTGAGCACCCTCTCCTCGACCGATCACGATCTCCAGGGGCAGCTCGACGGCGCGACCGCCATCAACGCCAAGCTGCGCGGCGAGCTCGAGCACCTCGGCAAGAACGTGGACGGGATGCTCGCGGAGAAGGGGACACTCTCGAAGGCGCTCGACGACGCGCGCTCGCGCCTCGAGCAGCTCCGGCGAGCGCAGGCCGCGGCGGAGGCACGCGCGGACCTCTTCCAGCAGCTCGTGCAGAAGTTCCGCGGGCTCGTCGACGGCGGACAGCTCAGGGTCACGACGCGCAACGGCCGGCTCGTCCTCCAGCTGCCCGAGGACGTGCTGTTCGATTCGGGACAAGCGGCCCTGCGGCCGGCGGGCAAGGACGCCCTCGCCCAGGTGGCGCAGGTGCTCGCGACGGTGCCAGGGCGCGAGTTCCAGGTCGCGGGGCACACGGACAACGTGCCCATCCAGACCAGCCACTTCGCGTCGAACTGGGACCTCTCCGCGGCGCGCGCCGTCGAGGTGGTGCGGCTTCTCGTCGTGCGAGGCGTCGACCCCAAGGCCCTCTCGGCCGCGGGCTACGGCGAGTTCGACCCGGTGGCGAGCAACGACACCGCCGACGGGCGGGCGCGCAACCGCCGCATCGAGATCACGCTGCAGCCAAACCTCGAGGAGCTGGTCGCGGCGCCCGAGATCAAATGAGCCCGCGGCCCCACGCGGACCGTGCGCGGGGGCAGTGAGGGCTACGAGCCGAGCCCGGAGTTACTTGACGGCGCCGACCAGGTCGCCGAACGCCTTCGCGTCGCTCACGGCGAGATCCGCGAGGATCTTGCGGTCGAGCCCGACGTTGGCCTTCTTCAGCGAGTGCATGAGGCGCGAGTACGTCGTGCCGTTCATGCGCGCGGCGGCGTTGATGCGCGCGATCCAGAGGCGGCGGAAGTCCCGCTTGCGGAGCTTGCGGTGGGCGTACGCGTACACCCACGACTTCATCACGACCTCCTTCGCGTACGCGAAGAGGCGCGAGCGGGCGCTGTGGAAGCCCTTGGCTTGCTTCAGGATGCGGTTGCGGCGGCGACGAGCCTTGAATCCACGTTTGGCGCGGGGCATGGGAGGTTCCTATCAACCGTAGGGGAGCATGCGCTTGACGTGCTTCTGCATCGTCGAGTCGACCATGTCGTTCTTGCGCAGGCGACGGAGGCGCTTGCGCGACTTCTCTTGCATCCCGTGGTTGCCGCCCGCCTTGGGGCGCTTGACCCGGCCCTTGCCGGTCACGCGGAACCGCTTTGCAGCGGCCTTGTTCGTCTTCATCTTCGGCATGACGCCACCTTCACTCCTCGCTCCGGTCGGGCCGAGGCCCCGGGCCGTGAAGGCCAAAGGCGACGGTTTTTTGGTGAGCCTGCCGGAAGCGGGGCGCGGAAGATGATGGGAAAGCGGCGGTTTGTCAAGCCGAGGAGGCGAGGGCGCTGAAGGCGTCGGCCAGCGTCTTCATCGCGGCGGTGGCGCGCCCGGCGGCCGCGGCCACCGGCTCGTCGCCGCGCACCTCCTCGCGGACGTCGAAGTAGAACTTCGCCTTGGGCTCGGTGCCGCTGGGCCGGGCGATGATCCGGCTCCCGGACGCAAGGTCGAACGTGAGCACGTTGCTCTTCGGCAGGGTGAGCTTCGTCGTGGCCCCGGTCCGGAGGTCCCTCCGGACGTGCGTCTCGTAGTCGGCCACCGCCACTACCTCGTCTGCGGCAACCCGCGCGGGGGGCGACGCCCTCAGCCGGTCCATCATGGCGCGGATCATCGCGATCCCGGCTGCGCCCTTGTGCGTCACGTTCACCTGCGTGCTCGTGAAGAGCCCGTACCGGCGGGCCACGGCGTCGAGCTCGTCCTGCACCGTCCGGCCGCGCGACCGGAGGACCGCGACGATCTCCGCCGCGAGGACGGCCGCCGAGATCCCGTCCTTGTCGCGGACCACGTTTCCCACGCAGTAGCCGAGCGCCTCCTCGTATCCGAAGACGAAGTCGACGCCCTCGGTCTCGAGCTCCATCGCCCGGTTGGCGATCCACTTGAAGCCCGTCAGCGTCTCCTCGTAGCGGACACCCAGCGCGCCGGCGATTCGGCCGAGGAGCGGCGACGACACGATGGACGCGAGGACCGCGCGCGGACGCGCCGACGATGCCTGCGCGGAGGCCGGGGCCGCCGACGGCCGCTCGGTGAGGAGGTAGTGGCCCAGGAGGACGCCCACCTGGTTGCCCGTGAGCTGGCGGAAGCCGTCGCCCTCGGGCACGGCGACGGCGAGGCGGTCCGCATCGGGATCGTTGGCGAGGACGAGCGCCGCCTTCGTCTTGCGGGCGAGCGCGAAGGAGAGGTCCATCGCGCCCTTCTCCTCGGGATTGGGGAACGCGACGGTCGGGAAGGCGCCGTCGGGCTTCTGCTGCTCGGGGACGCTCGTCACCTCGGTGAAGCCGGCCTCGGCGAGCGCGGCGCGCGCGAGGATGTCGCCGACGCCGTGCATCGGCGTGTAGACGACGCGGATCGAGCGGTCCCCCTCCTTCGGGTGCAAGGCCAGCGCGCGGACGGCGTCGAGGTAGGCGCGCGCGATGGAGGCAGAAGCGTCGGTCACGAGCCCCTTCGCCTGGAGCGCGGCGAGGTCGCCCTTCACGAGGGCGCGGGCCCCGGGCGCGCGGGCGATGGCCGCGGCGATGCGCCCGTCCACCGGCGGGATGATCTGCGCCGAGTTCTCCCAGTAGACCTTGTAGCCGTTGTACTCGGGCGGGTTGTGGCTCGCCGTGACGACGACGCCGGCGGCGGCCCGCAGCGTCTTCACTGCGAAGCCGACGAGCGGCGTGGGGACCGGATCGCGGAAGAGGACGACGCGGATCCCGGCGCCGGCGAGGATGGCCGCCGTGTGCTCGGAGAACTCGCGGCTCATGCGGCGCGCGTCGCCGCCGACGACGACGCCGCGGGTGGCCGCGTCGGGCACGCTCGCGAGGACCTCCTGGGCGAGGCCCCACGTCGCGCGCGCGACGACGGCGAGGTTCATGCGGTTCGGCCCCGCGCCGAGGACGCCGCGCAGGCCGGCCGTCCCGAACTCGAGCGCGCCCGCGAAGCGGTCGGCGAGATCGGTCTTCGCGAGGTCGGGCTGGGCGAGAAGTCGCTCGAGCTCGGCGCGCGTCGTCGCGTCCGGGTCGTCGGCCATCCAGCGCTGGGCGCTCGTGCGCAGCTCGTCGAGTTCCATGGGGATGCCAAGGCGTATGCATCGGCGGACCGCCGGTGCGCAAGGGGTCACGGCCGGGAAAGCGTGCGATAGTTCGGACCGGGAATGCTCCGCTATGCGCTCCGCCGCGTGCTGTGGGCCATCCCCACGCTCCTGGCGACGAGCCTCGTCCTCTTCTTCGTGACGACCCTGGCGCCCACCCCGCCTCCGGGCACCGACGACCCCGCCGTCCTCGAGGCACGCCGCGCCCGCTTCCTCGATCTCCCTCGGTTCTTCAACACGCGCCCGCAGGACGTCGTCTCCCGGGCCGAGGCCGCCGTTCGCATCGTCGCCGCGGGCGGCGCGAGCGAGGGCATCGGGGCGCGCGAGCTCGATCACCTCGGGGGCGCGGCGCTTCCCTACGTCGTCCCGGACCTCGAGGCTCTCTCGCCCGACGTGCGGGGCCGGGTGGCGGTGAGCCTCGCGCCGGTCGCCGAGCGGATGGGGGTCGGCAACGGCGTCGACCTGCGCAGCCCCGAGACGGCCACGCTCTTCTGGGCGCGCTTCTGGGACGACCGCGCCCTCGACTTCACGCGCCCCGCGGTCGACCGTGCCGTCACGCGCCTCGTCGAGCACGGCAGCGACCTCCGCGAGGCGGACCTCGTCTCGGTCGACACCTACGCGCTGCCCGAGATCCTCCGCGCGATGACCACGACGACCGACCGCGTGGCGCTCGAGCGCCTGACGCGCGTCGCCAACCACGTCACCGGGCGCGGCCCCGTGCTCGACGCCGGCGCGAGCCGCGACGAGGTGCGCCGGGCGGTGGCCGACTGGCGCGAGTGGTGGTTCGTCCACGCGACGGACTTCGCGTCGCTCGACGGCGCGGACCGCGCGCTCGCGTTCGTCACGGAGACCCGCTACGGCAAGTGGCTCCAGCGGGCGGCGAGCGGCGAGCTCGGGGTGAGCGTGATCGACGGCGAGCCGGTGGCCGAGAAGCTGCGGGACCGCGCCCCGATGACGCTCCTCGTCTGCGGGCTGGCCATGCTCCTCAGCTGGGCGCTCGCGATCCCGATCGGCGCGGTCGGCGCCTGGCGCCACGGGCGCCGCTTCGACGTCGTGAGCTCGGCGCTCCTCTTCCTCCTCTATGCGATGCCCACCTTCGCCCTCGCCGAGATCCTGCGCGCGACCACGTCGGGGCACGCGCTCTCGGGGACGCGGGTCGTCCTCGCCGTCCTCGCGCTCGCGGGCGGCTCGCTCGCCACGCTCTCGCGCTGGCAGCGCAACGCGATGCTCGAGGTCGTGCGCCAGGACTTCGTGCGCACCGCGCACGCCAAGGGCCTGCCGGCGTGGCGCGTCGCCGTCGTGCACGCGCTCCGCAACGCGCTCCTTCCGACGGTGACGCTCGCGGGGATGCACCTGCCCGTCCTCCTCGGCGGCGCGTTCGTCGTCGAGGAGGTCTTCGGCCTGCCGGGCGTCGGGTTCGAGACGCTGCGCGCGATCGAGGCGCACGACGTCGCGTGGCTCATGGCGGTGGTGCTCGCGTCGGCCGTCGCCGTCACCATCGGCCTCGTGGCGAGCGACGTCGCGTACGGAGCGCTCGACCCGCGCGTGCGCGAGGCGCTCGCGCGGCGGCAGGGAGACCCGCTCGCGTGAGCGACGAGCACCGCTCACGAGAGCCGCGCGAGCCCAGCGTCGTCCTGGAGCTCTCGCGCCGCAAGACCACGGCGTCCGTCGCGATCGTCCGCGACTCGATGGCACACGCGACGCGCGTCACCGCGCCGTACGTCACGATGGCGCGCATCGCCCTGGCGCGCCTCGGGCGGGACCGCCTCGCGCGCGCCGGAGCGCTCATCCTCGCGTGCATGGCGCTCGTCGGCGTCTTCGCCGACCTCCTGGCGAGCGGCCTCCCCCTCGCCGCACGGTGGCACGGCACGACCTTCGTCCTGCCCGACGTCACGCACCCCGCCGTCCTGCGCAATCTCGACGTGCGCCGCATGCGCGCCGACCGGCAGCCCGGCGACTGGGTGATCGCCTCGCTCGTCGCGCACGGCCCCACCGAGGTTGGCGAGGCGGATCCCGCGCTCCTCCCGCCGCTCAGCGCCGGCCACCCGCTCGGCACCGACGCCCTCGGCCGCGACGTGTTCGCGCGCCTCGTCCACGGGACGCGCACGGCGCTCAGCCACGGCCTCGCCGCGTCGCTCGTCCTCGTCCTGCTGGGCACCTTCCTCGGCGCGCTCGCCGGGTTCGCGGGCGGCCTCGTCGACTCGGTCGTCACGCGCGCCGTCGAGTCGCTCACCGCCATCCCGACGCTGGTGCTCGTCCTCGTCGTCGGCGCGCTCGTCCCCGACCCCACGACCTCCACCCTCCTCTGGACGATCGCCCTCACGCGCTGGACGGACCTCGCGCGCCTCGTCCGCGCCGAGGTCCTCCACGCGCTCGGCGAGGACTACGTCACGGCGGCGCGCGCGCTCGGCGTCTCGCCCCTCCGCGTCCTCTGGCGCCACGTCCTGCCCAACGCCATCGGACCGGCCATCGTCGCCACGATGTTCGGGATCGCGTCGGTCGTCCTCATCGAGGCCGCCGTCGACTTCCTCCACGTGGGCCCGCAGGCGGGGCTCGCCTCGTGGGGCGAGGCCATGGGCGAGGCACGCGGCAACGAGGGCGCGTGGTGGCTCATCGCGTTCCCGGGCCTGGCGCTCCTGGCGACGCTCGTCGCGCTCAACCTCGTCGGCGAGGCGGCGCGCAACGCGGTCGACCCGCGGCTTCGCATCGGCTCGGAGGCGTGAGCCGTCAGTCGCGGCTGCCGATCCGCGGAAACCGCTCGTACACGGCACGGAGTGCACGCACGTGCTCGGGCTCCGTCGCCGGGTCGAGCGGCAGGGTCGCGAGCGACAGGACGCGCGCGCCGTCCGAGGTGGAGCGCACGGCCGAGAAGAGGCGCTCGTCGGCGGGGCGGAAGCCGAGGACCTCGCACGTGTCAGCGGACCAGACGTTGATCCACGTGACCTCGAGCGGCACGAGCGGATGGCGGCGCGCGGGGTCGTAGTAGAGGTGCGGCAGCCCGAAGGGCGCCGCGAGGCGGACGCTCGCGGGGTTCTCGACGCACTGGCCGCGGACCGCGCGCGCCGAGGCCGTCGTGTGCACGCGTCCGTGCCAGGGTTGGATCGCGGCGGCGAGACGGAAGGTGAGGTCCTCGGCGGCGAACACCGCGAAGGGCACGCGGGGTACCGAGAGCACGACGTCGGCGAACGCCGTGCGCGCGGGCCCCACCGCGTCGGGCCACGACGTCCACGCGAGCGTCGCGTGTCGATCGTCGTCCGTGTCGCCGTTCGAGAGAGCCGGGCCCCCACGGTCCCGGGCCGCCGCCGCTCGCCGCGACGTGCGTTCGCTCCCGGGCGAGAGAGGGACCTGCGTGAGGAGATGGGCACGCAGGGGCTCGCGCGGGAAGAACGCGCCGTACGCAGCGGCGGCGGCGGCCAGACGCAGGCGGTCGCCGTCTCCGGTGGGAGCGTGGAAGCTCCACCAGATTCGCTCCGCGGGTGCAGGCACGGAACGGGCGACCACGGCCGGGGCTCAGGGGATGGGGGATTCGGGAGTCGTGATGTTGACGGAGGTACTGCCCTCCCTGGGGGTCGATACGACCACGGGAACCACGCCGACCCAGAGAACCTGATGCGTCCACTCCGGAGCGAGACCGATGCGGCCTTGCCTCGTGAACGAGCTCGTGAGGATGTCTCCGAACGTGGTGAGGATCCGACCGTCGTCGGAGACGGCGAGGCGCGCCGTGCTGACGTCGACCGGGTGCGTCGCGACGACGTCGAGCTGAGGAGAGAGCGTGAGGATGGTCGCCGGGCCACCGACGAGCAGCTGTCCGGCATGCGCCGCCAGCGACGGATGCGGCGCGGTGAAGGGAAGTGCGAGGCGCCGGATGGTGCTGCCATCGGCGCGGAGTGAAACGAGCGCAGGTTGGTCGCCCGCAAAGGCCACGACGAGAGCCGTGCCACTGACGACGGCCACCTGATCGCGCTCGTCACGCAACGTTCGAAGGATGGCAGCGCCCGTCTCGTGGCAGCTCGGATCGAGCAAGGCGACGTGCAGCACCTCGTCAGCGAGAGACGGATGGTCCCCCCACGCGACGGCGGTGACGTTGCCGTCCGACGCGACGCCCGCGAGGAAGCCGGTTCCCAGGTCTGCGCGACAGGTGGCGTGAAGCGTGTTCGCGTCGACCCGCGCGTAGCGGACCCGGCTCCGGTCGTCGTCGGCGAGAACGTGCAGCGTGTCGCCGCTCCTCGCGGCGCGAACCTGGCCCTCGGGCCAGCCGAGCGACGAGTCCCGGAGCACGCGCCCCCGTGCGATGTCGATCTCGGCGATGGTCGGCCCCCGGTGGAGCATCGACCGGACGAGCAGGATCGTCCCGCGGGGGTGCGCGGAGCCTGGCACCGTACCTGGCACCGCTCCGACGAGGCTCGCGTAGGACGTTCCGCCTACCCACGTAGTGTGGGGCGCGACGTCGTCGGCCGACGCTCCGCCGGCAACGAGAAGCGCAGCAAGGAGCAGCAGTACGGAGATGAAACGCATGTCAGGACCCCTTCCGGTAGAAGCCGTCGAGGGGATGTCCGTAGGGCTCATCGAAGACGTAGAACCCGGCGTGTCCCGCCTGGTCCTTCACCTCGGCGGCCCACTCGCCCGTGCCCTCGTTGTGGAACCAGGTCTGTCGCTGGACGCCACCGACCTGTGGATCGCCGTCGGACCCCCACGACGCGTCCACCTCGAGGACGCGAATCGGGCCACCGACGGCGAAACGACTCTGCGGGGAATCGAGGACGGGCTCCCGATGGCCTACCCCCGCATCGGCAGCGACGTTCGCCCAAAGCAAGTGGCGCATGTCGCCCGGCGTAGCGACGTGCGCGTCGTAAACGATCACACGGTGCCCGACGTCCCGCGGGTCCTTGGGGTGCTGGGGACCCAGCACGACCAGGTCGCCGGGCCGGAGGTCCGCGAGGGAGACGCGCTGGTACCCCCGCCCGGCGAGGTTCGACAGGTCCTCGACGACCGGGGAGCGAAGACCCGCCTGCCCGCGCGTCTGGCCGGTGGCGTAGAGGTATGCGGACTGCGCGTACCCCGCGCAATCGATCCCGACGCCGCAATCGAACATGAGCTTGCGGACGTCTGCTGCGCTCATCGGAGTTCCACGTGGCTGTCTGTCCAGCAGCGCCTGCGTGAGCGCGTGGACCTCCGCCGGAGTGCCACGGCTCATCTCGATCCGAGACAGCGTGTCGCCGTCGATGTGCGCGCGCGCTGCGGCCGCCGCCAGATCGCCCGCGTGCGCTTGCGTGGTCTTCTTCTCGTCTGGATACCCCGCTCCCATCTTGAACGGCGGGGTGACGCTCACGGAGCCGCCGTCCGGCGTTCGATAGGGTGCCGCCGCCATGGCGAAGAAGGAGTCCAGACGGCGCTGCGTCTCTACGTCGCGCGCATCTCGCTGGAGACCAAGCGGCGTCGGGGCAGCCGCAGCCTCGAGGAAGCGCTTCGGGATGGGATCGCCGGTCGCCACGAGGGGCGGTTGAAGGTCGACGGCGCGCGCCGCCGGGCGTGCGGTCGTGGTCGAACCGGTCTGCGGGGTTGCTGCGGGAGCCGTCCCGCCGGAGCTCGCGAGCGACTGCGCCCGCTGCCATGCGTCGTCGTTGTTTCTCTGCGTGATGGGGTCCATGCCCTCCCATCGGACGCCGGCGGGGGAAGTTGCTTCGAATCGACGAAAATCGTCCCGGGCTGACGCGCCACGCAGGCGAGGCTCGCCGTCGCCGCCGTCGGCTCCCCGTCGCGCCCGCACCGCCCCCGTCGGGCCGGTTCCCGCCTACCCCGCGCCGAGGCGGAATTCCCGCTCGTGGCCGCTGTCGACGTTGCGGATGACGACGGCGACCATGCCGTGCTCGTCGAGGGTGTACCGCTCCTCGATGTGCGGACCGGGCACCTCGCGGCGCTCGACGGCGCGGGCGGCGAGGTCCCCTGCCCCCTCGAGCTCGCGGTCGAACGGGAAGAGCACCTCGCCGAGGGCCGTGAGGTCGCCCCGCGGGGTGCCGCGCTCGTCGAGGGCGGCGCACTCGAAGAAGCGGTAGTGCCCGAGGTTGTGCGCTGCGCGGTACGCGCGCGTGAACGTGCTCGGCGCGGCCGCCCGCGCCGGCAGGGCGCTCGCCTTCGTGAAGATGGGGTCGAGCACCACCTCGTGGCCCGCGGCGCGCTCGCGGAAGACGCAGAACACGTGCGAGTAGCGGTCGGCGAGCTCGAAGCCCGCGCCCTCGTCGGCCGCGATGGCCAGGCCGATCGCGATGGCCGCCGACGGATGCGGCGACCGGTGGACGCGCCTGCCGTAACGCTCGCGCAGCATCCGCGCGACGACCGGCAGCGCGCTCGCCCCGCCCACGACGTACACGCCCGCGATCTGCGCGAGATCCCCCGCGCCTTCGACGTCGAGGTGCGCCATCACCGGGGCGATCGCCTCGAGCGTCCGCTCGACGAGCGGCGCGCACGCCTCGTAGTACGCGTCGACCGGGAAGCGCACCTCGGGCCGCGACGCGTCCGGCCCCAGCGCGTCGGCGAGGTCGACGGAGATCGCGCGCGAGCTCGGGTGGAGCGACTCCTTGAGATCGCGGCACTGCTCGAGCAGACGCGCGAGCGCCCCGTCGTCGACGCGCGCGAGGTCGACGCCAGCCCGCGAGGCCGCGAGGCGCGCGAGGACCGCGTCGAAATCGTCGCCGCCGAGGCGGTTGATGCCGGCCGTCGCGAGCACCTCGTGGAGGCGCCCGCTCATCCGGACGAGCGACGCGTCGAACGTGCCGCCGCCGAGGTCGTAGACGACGACCGCGTCGCGTCGCGACGACAGCGTGTCGCGGTGCCGGTGCGTGTACTCGAAGCCGGCCGCCGACGGCTCGTGGATCATCGCGTGCACCGCGAAGCCCGCCCGCCGGAACGCGTCGAGCGTCACGAGGCGCTGCGCCGCGCGCGCGTTGGCGGGCGTGCCGACGGCGGCGACGAGCTCCGTCGCGCGCGAGAGCGACCGCGCGGCGTTCGACCGCGTGAGGAGCGCGTCGCGTACGTGCCCGAGGAACCGCGTGACCAGATCCCCCAGCGTGAGGGTGACGGCCCCCACCCGGACGAGCTTCGACGGCGCCGCGTCGGGAGCGCCGAGCCACCGCTTGAAGGAGCGCGCGACGGTGAACGACGGGTCGCCCGCGACGGCGAGCGCGTCGAGCCCGAAGCAGAGCTCACCGCCTCGCTCCGCGACGATCGACGGCACCCAGTCGATGGCGTCGCCCGCGTCGTCCGTGAAGCCGACGACCGGGTAGTTCCCGCGGTCGGCGCAGGCGACGACGGTGCGTGTGGTGCCGAAGTCGATCCCCAGGCGCACGGCGACTCTCCGGGGGCCAAGCATAGTCGACGGAGGGAAGTAGCGGCACGCACCGTGCGTACAAGGCTGCATGGGTTCCATGCGGACGGGGCTTCGCCTCGTGCTCCTCTCGATCCTCTCCCTCCCGGTCCTGGCCGGCTGCGCAGGGGCGTCGGCGACGACGCAGGTCGTCACCCCGGCCGGCGCCTCGTCGGCCGAGGCCGAGCGCGCCTGGATGGCCGCGAACGAGCCCGCCGCGCGCCGCTGCGAGCAGGCGGCCTCGGGCGCCGAGGAGGCCCTCCGGTCGGCCCTCGCCGTCTCCCACCCGCCCCGCACCACCGTGGACGGCGCCGCGGTCGCGGCGACCACGTCCCTCCACCTGTGCATGGACGTCGCGACGGCGGCCACCCAGGAGCTCGCCGCGATGACGCACGCCGGGCAGACGCCCACCCCCGGCATCTTCACGGTCTACGGGCGGATCCTCGGGGCGGACGCGCGCGGCCGCCAGGTCGCCGCCGCGTCGATGGCCCTCGAGGCCGCGATCGGCAGCTCCCGTTCCGAGGCCGCGTTCGACACGCTCGCCGAGGGTGCGCGGTCGAGCCTCCGCGCCCCCATCCTGGTCTCGGACGACCAGGCGCGCCGCGCCTTCGAGGCGGCGGCCGACGAGCTCGTGGCCGCGTGCCGCGCGAAGCTCGAGGACGCCTACCGCGCGAACCCCGCGCTGCCCCTTCCTGCGGCCGACGCGTGCGGCCCGCACGACGACGGCGCCCCGCGCGCCTCTCGCCCTCCGCGCGCCCAGGGCGTGACCGAGGCGATGGCCGGCAGCGGCGCCGCCGACGACGACCGCGCGCTCGTCCCCGACCGCTGGTCCGAGGCTCCCGCCGCGGCGTGCGTCGACGCCCTCCGCCGCAACGACACCCGCACGGCCCTCGAGCGCGCCCGCGACCTCGCGCCGCGCGGCCCCCTCGCGACCGCCATCGGTCGCGCGCTCTCGATGCTCTGAGCGCACGCGCACGCGTGCACGAGCGCGCGAGCGACCCACGGCCCGCGGCGGCCCACGCTCTCTCAGTCGAGGCGCGCGGCGCGCAGGCGAAGCGCGTTCGCGATGACCGTCAGGCTCGAGAGCGACATCGCCGCGCTCGCGATCATGGGCGAGAGCACGATGCCGAACACCGGGTAGAGCGCCCCCGCCGCGACGGGGACGCCGAGCGCGTTGTAGACGAACGCCCCGAAGAGGTTCTGCCGCACCGTCCGCATCACGGCCCGCGAGAGCCGCCGCGCGCGCACGATGCCGCGCAGGTCGCCCTTCACGAGCGTCACCGCCGCGCTCTCGATCGCCACGTCCGTCCCCGTTCCCATCGCGATGCCCACGTCCGCCGCCGCCAGCGCCGGCGCGTCGTTGATCCCGTCGCCCGCCATCGCGACGACGTGGCCTCGCTCCTTCCAGCGCGCGACGAGCGCCGCCTTCCCCTCCGGCAGCACGCCCGCCTCCACGTCCGCGATGCCCAGCCGCCGCGCCATCGCCTCGCCCGCCACCCGCGCGTCGCCCGTCACCATCACGACGTGCACGCCCTCCGCCTCGAGCGCGCGCACGGCGTCCGCCGCGCCCGCCTTCGCCGTGTCCTCCACCGCCAGCAGCCCCGCGGGCTTGCCCTCGATCGCGACGAGCACCACCGTCGCGCCGGCCGCCTGGAGCTCCTCGGCCTTCGACGCCAGCGGGCCCCCGTCGACGCCGTGCTCGGCGAGGAGCGCGGCGCTCCCCACGAGGACGTGCTTGCGCTCGACGTCGCCCGCGATCCCCTTGCCCGGGGTCGCGTGGAACGCGGTCACCGCCGCCGTCGCGATCCCGCGATCGCGCGCGCCCTTCACGACGGCGCCCGCCAGAGGGTGTTCGCTCGCCTGCTCGACGCTCGCCGCGAGGCGAAGGACCTCGTCCTCGGTCGGGTCTTCGCCCCCGGCCACGTCGTGGTCGTTCGTCGGGCTCCTCGCGGCGACGACGCGCGTGAGGCGCGGCGCTCCCTCGGTGAGCGTCCCGGTCTTGTCGACGAGCAGGACGTCCACCTTCTCGAGCGTCTCGAGCGCCTCGGCGTCCTTCACGAGCACGCCCGCCGTCGCGCCCCGGCCCGTGCCGACGAGAACCGCCATCGGCGTCGCCAGCCCGAGGGCGCACGGGCACGCGACGATGAGGACGGCCACGGCCGTCACGAGCGCGTTCGCGAGGCGCGGCTCGGGCCCGACGAGCGCCCACGCCGCGAAGGCGACCACCGCCACGAGCACCACCGCCGGCACGAACCAGCCCGCCACCACGTCCGCGAGCCGCTGGATGGGCGCGCGGCTCCGCTGCGCGTCGCTCACCATGCGGACGATCTGCGCGAGGAGCGTGTCGCGCCCCACGCGCTCCGCGCGCACGACCAGCGCGCCCTCTCCGTTCACGGTGCCGCCCGTCACGCGGTCGCCCTCGCGCTTCTCGACCGGGAGCGACTCGCCCGTCACCATCGACTCGTCGACCGCCGACGCGCCCGCGACGACGACGCCGTCGACGGGCACCTTCTCGCCGGGGCGCACGCGAAGGCGGTCGCCGCGCGCGATCGCCTCGAGCGGGACGTCCTCCTCCAGGTCGTGCGCCGCGCCGGTGAGGCGCCGCGCCGTGCGAGGAGCGAGGCGGAGCAGCGCCTGGATGGCCCCCGACGCCCGGCTGCGCGCGCGGAGCTCGAGGAGCTGGCCGAGGAGGACGAGCTCCACGATGACCGCCGCCGACTCGAAGTAGACGGGCACCGCGCCGTGGGCGTCGAGCAGCGTCGCGGGGAACGCGCGGGCCGGCAGGAGCACCGCGAGCGCGCTGAAGACGAAGGCGGCCGCGGTCCCGAGGCCGATGAGCGTGAACATGTTGAGCCGCCGCGTGCGGAGCGACGCCCACGCGCGCACGAAGAAGGGCCACCCGCCCCAGAGGACGACGGGCGACGCGAGGACGAGCTGCGCGCCGCCCGAGACGCGCGCGCCGAGCAGGTGCTCCGCGGAAAGGTGCGCGGGCAGGAGGTGGCTCATCCCGAGCGCGAGCACGAGGAGCGTCGGGAGCGCGCACACCGCGAACCGCCGCGTCATCGAGACGAGCTCGGGATTGGGCGCAGGCGCGCCCGACGGAGCGAGGTCGGTCACGAGCGGCTCGAGCGCCATCCCGCAGACGGGGCAAGCGCCGGGCTGAGACGCGCGGACCTCGGGGTCCATCGGGCAGACCCAGAGGCCGAGCGCGGGCGCGGGCGCGGGCGCGGGCGCGGGCGCGGGCGCGGGCGCGGGAAGAAGATACTTCGCGGGGTCGGCCTGGAAGCGCTCTTTGCACCGCGGGTTGCAGAAGAAGTACGTCGCCCCGTCGTGCTCCCACGAGCCGCCGCGCGGGGACTCGGGGTTCACCTTCATGCCGCAGACGGGATCGCGCGCGAGCGGCGGCGAGGACGACGGCTGGGCTTCGTCCATGGGTGCGCGCGGGGAACGTAGGGCTTGACGCGCTCCCCGTCAGCCCCACCTTGGCCGCATGATCGTCGCGTGCCCCTCGTGCGAGCGGCCGAACCGCGTGCCCGCCGCGCGCATGGCCGACCGGGCGCGCTGCGCCGCGTGCAAGGCGCCGCTCCTTCCGCTCGCCAGGCCCGTCACGGTCGGCAGCGCGCAGGAGTTCGACGAGCTCGTCTCCGGCGCCGGCGTCCCCGTCCTCGTCGACTTCTGGGCCGCGTGGTGCGGGCCGTGCCGCGCCGTCGCGCCCGAGCTCGAGAAGCTCGCCAAGGAGCGCGCGGGCCGCGTCGTCGTCGCCAAGGTCGACACCGACGCCCTGCCGGACGTGGCGGGCCGCTTCGGCATCCGGAGCATCCCCACGATGGTGCTGATGAAGGACGGGCGCGAGTCCAAGCGGGTCGCCGGCGCGATGAACGCGAACGCGATCGCCGCGACGCTAGCGATTCCCTGAGGGCGCGGGCGCGAACGGGCCACCTGCGTCGGCGCCGCCGGCGGTCGAGGGCGGATCGACCGGCGTGACCGGGGCTCCGCCGTCGGTCGCCACCGGCACGGGCGGCGCGCCCATCGTCACCGCGCCCATCGTCTCGGCCGGCGGGTCCGGCGGCACCGGCCGCACGGCGCCCATCATCTGCGCCGGCGCGCCCATGCAGCCGGTCGCGGCGAGGGGAAGGGCCACGGCGAGCGCGAGGGCCGCCACCCGCTTCGCCCGCGAGAGGGCGCTCGCGGGCACGTCGGGCCGGAAGACGATCTCGCCCGTCGTGTCGTGCACGTAGCGCACGCAGAGGCCCTCGGTGGGCGGCGACGCGAGGAGCGCGCGCGCCTCGCGCTCGGTGAGCTGCGCCAGCTCGCGGACCACCTTGCGGCACTCCCCGCAGAAGCGACCCCGGTCGGCCAGCGTCATCGTCGTCCAGTCGGCGCTGCAGGGAGAGGCGATGGGGAGCTCGGTGCGGTTCATGGCAGAGAAACGCAGGCGGTGGCTCGGTCTTACAGGGCGGGCGCCCTCGAGGGCTGGCTTTGGACGGTCGTCGGCGTCGCCCGGACGGGTGACAGGCAGCCCGGATGCCGACCCCGCGCACGTCCACGACGACCCCGCGCTCCTTTCGAAGCAACTTTTCCGGCCGGCAGCCGATGGGAAGGCACGGAGAGCGGCCGCCTCGAATCCCTCGAGGCGCGCGACGGCCCTCCGCACCCCAGGAACGCCATGAACCGCCGAACGGCCCTCCCCTTTGCCCTCCTCCTCGCCGCGCTGACCGCCTGCGGCGGCTCCCCCTCCGACGCATCCCCCGACGGCGACGCGTCCGACGTCCAGTCCGATGCAGCGCCTGCCACGGACGCGGCCGGTGGAGCCCACGACGGCGGCGTCGTCATCATCGGCACTCCCGACGCGCAGGCCACGGGCACCGACGGCGCCGCGGCCCCCGGCGACGCGGCGAAGGACGGGACGTCCGATGCCCAGGGGTCCGGTCCCGACGGAGGTGCCACGGAAGACGACGGCGGTCCGGCCACCGCGTCGGACGGAGCGAGCACCGCCGACGCGGGCGCCACCACACCCGACGCGGCCGCCACCACACCCGACGCGGGCGCGACCACACCCGACGCGGCCGCCGAGGCGCAGGGCGGGTGCCCGACCGGCGACCTCACGTGCAGCGGCGCATGCGTCGCGAACGACGTGCACGACTGCGGCGCGTGCGGCCACGATTGCACCGCGCTCGCCCACGTCACGGGCGCCACCACGTGCACGGCGTCGGGCGCCTGCTCGGTGCCCGCGTCCTCGTGCGCGCCCGGCTGGGCGGACTGCGACGGGAACCCGGACGACGGCTGCGAGACGAACGTGACGGTCGCCTCGCACTGCGGCGCCTGCGGCGTCGCGTGCGGCGCCGGCCAGGGGTGCTCCGCCGGCACGTGCGAGTGCACCGCGGCGTCGTGCCCGGACGGGTGCTGCAGCGCGAGCGGCGCGTGCGTCCCGTGGGCGCAGGAGTCGGTCTCCTCGTGCGGCACCGGCGGCGCCGCGTGCGGCGCGTGCGTCGCCGACGAGGTGTGCTCGTCGGGCGCGTGCACCTGCGAGCCCGGCACCACCTCGTGCGCGGGCGCGTGCAAGGACCTCGCGACCGACGGCGCGAACTGCGGCACCTGCGGCCACGCGTGCTCCGCCGGCCAGGTGTGCGCGGGCGGCGCGTGCGAGTGCACGTCGAGCTCCTGCCCCGACGGCTGCTGCAGCGCGACCGGCGCCTGCGTCCCCTGGGCCTCCGAGTCCCCCGCGTCGTGCGGCACCGGCGGCGCCGCGTGCGGCACGTGCGCGAGCGGCGACGTGTGCTCCGCGGCAGGCGCGTGCGAGTGCCTCCAGACGATGTGCGGGGCGAGCTGCGTCGACACGCAGACCGACGGGCTCAATTGCGGCGCCTGCGGGCACTCCTGCCTCGGCGGCGCGTGCAGCGCGGGCGTGTGCCAGCAGTTCGTCCTCTCGCCGACGGGCGGCACGTACATGGCCATCGACGCGAGCAACGCGTACTGGAGCGACGGCACGAACTTCTACTCGTGCCCCCTCACCGGCGGCTGCGGGGCGGGGAACGTCGTCTACGCCGCTCCGTCGAACACCAGCTACGCCGCCACGATCGCGGTCCCTCCACCCGGCGCCTACGGCAACGTCCTCTTCCTCGCCACGGGCGAGGCCAACCAGGACGACGGGGGCCTCTTCATCGTGCCCCGTACGGGCGGCGCCGCGACGACGCTGATGAGCGGCAGCGCCCAGGCGTTCTCTCCCGCGTTCGACCCGGGCAGCGCGCGCCTCTACTACGCGCTCGACTTCACGACGGGACCCGCGGAGCTCTACAGCCGCCCGGTCAGCGGCTCCGGCAATTCGAGCGTCTTCTCGGGCGTCGGCGGCCCGGTCGCCCTCGACACCAGGAACGTCTACTTCGGCGACGCCGTCAACTACCGCGTCGCCTCGTGCCCGCTCGGCTCCACCGCGTGCGCGGGGACGACGCTCCTCACGGGCATCCTCCCCTTCGCGATGGTCGCGGACGGAAGCTCGGTCTGGATCGGCGCGTACTCTCACGGCAACGACGCCGCGCCCCTCGTGGGACTCTACAAGTGCGCGACGAGCGGCACGTGCTCGTCCAAGGCCTTCTGGGGCGGCGGCGGCACCGCAGACAACGTCGATGGAGTCGCGGTGGACGGCACGTCCGCCTACTGGATCGGTGGAACGTCGTCGGGAGCGCTCATGACCTGCCCCGAGTCCGGCTGCCCGGCCACCGGCCCGACGGTCCTCGCCGAGGTGGCTCCCACGTCGAGCGCCGTCGCGGTGGACGCGAACGCCATCTACTGGATCTCCGGGTTCGGCCTCTACAAGCTCGCGAAGTAGCGGCACGGGGCGCGCAGGACGGCGAGCCGGTCGTCGATCGACAGGCTCGCCGCCTTCGCGCGTTCCACGTTTCAGCCGCCGATCGTGCCCTGACTGACGCAGCTCGTCGTCTGCGCGGGGCTGAGCGTCCCCGTGATGGTCGCGCTGCCGCCGCCCGTGTTGATGCGGATCCACCCGGCGCCGCCGCCGCCGCCTCCGCCTCCGGTAGCGTCCTGTCCGTTCAGCGTCGTGCCGCCGCTCCCGTCGCCGCCGACTGCGGCAGCCGAGACGCCGCCGGTCGCAGGCTGGGCGCTCGCGAGAGCCGACGCGCCGCCCGGTCCGCCCCCGCCGCCGTTCGCCGCGAGCGTCCCGGCGACCGTCACCGCCGGCGCTTCGAGCAGGATGGCGCCGCCGCTGCCGCCGGCCGAGGTCGCGTTCGCCTGGCCTCCGGCGCCGCCCGCGTTGATCGCGCCGTACGTGCCCACCGTGATGCTCGTCGAGGACGCGATCTCCAGCGCCCCTCCGCCACCGCCGCTCCCGTACTGGGTGCTCCAGGTTGCCCCGGCGGAGCCGCCGATGAGCGGCGTGATCGTCGCGTTGCCGTACGCCGTACCGCCGGGCGGAGCTTCGCTCGTCGTCTGCGAGCTGCCCTCTCCACCCGCGCCGCAGTACCCGGCGCCGCCCGGCGCCGCGCTCGCGTAGGCGCCCTCGCCTCCGGGGGTTCCCGTGCCGGGTCCCGAGGACGGTCCCGAGGCGAAGCCGCCGGGTCCGCCCGCCCCCGTCGTCGGAGCGGCCACGCTGAGCAGGCCCTGGATGTCGACGGGCCCGAGGACGACGAGGATGACGGGCGCGAGGCCGGTGAGCGTGAGGCTCGCGTTCGACTGGATGGTGAGGCTGTCGAGGACGTAGAGCGACGCGGTCGAGCCGTCGTTCTGCGTGATGGTCGTCGGCGTGACGGGCAGGCAGTCGTTGCATTGCGTCGAGATGACCGCCGTGCCTGCGTCGGGGTCCGGCGGCGTCACGTTCGACGGGGGAAGGTTCGACGCGAGGAACCCGAGCGGCCCCGCGTCCGCCGGCTTCGCCGGGCCGTCGCTGACCGGGGCGTCTCCCGTGGCGTCGGCGCCGCCCTCGACCCCGCCGCCTTCCCCTCCGCTCGAACCTCCCTCGCCGCCGCCGTCGGCCGTGCTCGCGCCCGATCCGTCGACGCAGGAGCCCGCGGTGCAGACCTCACCGCCGACCTTGCAGTCGCTCGCCGTCTGGCAGGCGTCGTGGCACTGGTGGTCCGTTCCGCACGCGAGGCCGCTCGGACAGTCGGCCGTGGTCGCGCAGGCGGTCTCGTTCGACAGCAGGCAAACGTAGTAGCCCCCGCTCGAGACGCACTGCTCGCCCGGGGGACAGTCGCGCGACTCGGCGCACGCCTGGTGGCAGAGCGAAAAGACGCAGATGAGGGGCGAGGCGCAGTCGCTGTTGAGCGAGCAACCTTGCGCCAGGGTGACGTCGTCGCTGGCCTTGCTCCCGCCGCCGCTGCACGCCGCGATTGCGATGCCCGCGGCGACGGGGCTCCACGCGAGCGAGCGGCGCTTCATGACCGGTCAGGGTAGCACCGGTGTCCTCGGGGTATGGCCACCCCCCGCGACCCTACACCCCTGCAGAGACGCTCCCCTCACGCCTTGCCGCGCTTCGCGTCGGCGGCGGGGGGCGCGGAGGCCGCGACGGGCGGCGGGCGCAGGGCAGCGAGCAGGTCGTCGACCGACAGGCTCGCCGCCTTCGCGCGTTCCATCGCAGCGAGGACCGCGGGGCGCGCGACGCGGGGCGAGACGTCGAGGGCCTCGGCGGCGGCGGCGACGATGGCCTCGACGAGGACGCACTGGAGGGCAAAGGGAGCGGCGGCGGCGGCGGGTGCCTGCGGTGCGGGGCCGGGTAGGGCGGGCGGCGCGGGCGGCGCGGGCGAGACGATGCCGAGGCTCTCCGGCGTGTGCCCGACGGCGGCCGCGAGACGGCGTGCGGCGTCGCGATCGACGCGGTAGGCGGCGGCCGCGAGGCGGGTGATGTCCTGCCAGCCCGGGTTGCTGCCGCCCCCGGACCACCGCTGCACGGTGCGCAGCGACACGCCGGTGAACTCCGCGAGCTGCCGCTGCTCGAAGCCCAGGGCGCGGCTCGCCGCCCAGAAGGCCGCCATCTTCTCGTCACCCGCCATGGATCGCTCCTCGGCCGCCACTCTAGCGCACGACCCGCCATCCGGAACGCGCGATGGCGGCCATCGCGACACGATCCGCGCAGGACGAAGAGCGCTTGGCGGGCAGCAAGGCGGATGACCCGCCAGGTCACGCACGGATGGCGGCGCCCGCGAGGTCTGTGGCGGCGGCCGCCTCGAGGCCCCCGCCACGCTCGCGTCGTGTGGCGGCTCTCACCGTTCCTCACCCGCCACCCGCGGCTCGGGTGGCGGCGGGCATCACTTCCCCGCCGCCAGCCAGGCCGTCGTCCCCGCCAGACGAGCGTTTCCTGGCGGGCCGGAAGACTCGTCCCCCGCCAGGCGTCCCTCGTAGGGCGGCTCCCGTGTCGCGTGGCCTGCGGTCCGTGCGAGCGGTGGCGGCTGCCGCTCGACGTCCTCACGAATCCACGCAACCTCCGGCGGCCCGCGACCGATGGGGCGCCGCGTTCGACGTGCCCGTCTTGCCCTAGAAGTCCATCCAGCCGCCGAGGTCGAACATCAGGCCGTACTCGGTGGTCTTGCCGGGGTTGGGGTTGTTCACGCCGCCGAGGGACTGCGACGCGGTGAGGTCGGTCTGCACGAACGGGCCGATGCCGAGGAAGAAGTGCTTCACGGGGTGGAGCAGGAACGGCGCGAAGATCTGCACGTCGAAGGCGCTCGTGCTGACGCCGTTGCCGCCGCCGGGGGGGCTCGTGGACGAACCCGCGTAGAGGAGCGCGAGCTTGGGCCAGAACGAGAAGCCGTCGGTGATGGCGACGTTGTAACCGACGCGGGCGCCGATCCCGTACACGTTGACCGACGTGGAGCCGTTCGTCGTCGCGCCGGGGTTGTTCGGCGGGTTGTCCTCGGTGTGCGTGAAGATGACGATGCCGCCGATCGAGAGGTTGGGGATGACGAAGTAGTCGACGGCCGGCTGGAGGGTGAGCGTCCAGTTCGAGCCGCCGTTGTTGCTCGTCGACTGGCCGGCGAAGCCGAAGTTCATGTCGTTCGAGAGGACGAGCTGCCCCTGGTCGCCGAAGCGCTGCTGCACCGGCATCTGCGGCGCGTACCCGTAGCCGCCGCCCGGAGGCGGAGGAGGCGGCGGCGGATACTGCGCGGCGGCCGAGCCGGCGGCGGTGACGATTCCTAGGGCCAGTCCGAGGGAGAAGAGCTTGCGCATCGCGCCAGGGTGCGCGCGCTCTCCGGGCTTTTCAAGCCTGCGACGGGGTGACGCGCGGCCCGATCACGCGGGCCGGAAGTCGACGACGCCCGACTCGAAGAGGTCGCGCACGAGGCGCAGCACCTCGTCGCGCGGCATCGCCGCGATTTCCACCATCGTTTCGAGGTCGATGGCGCCGTCCATGAGCGAGAGGAGAAAGCCCGCGCGGTGGTCGAGCGGGAGCTTCTTGAGGACGTCCGCCGGCATGACGACGACGGGCATCCCGTCCATCGAGCGCGCCCACCCCTCGTCGGTCTGCACCGCGGCGAGCTGCGGGCGCGTCGCGATGCGGATGGCCGACTGCGGCGTGAGGCGCTCGCCCGACACCGTCGGATCGAACTCCTCCTCGACGGCGGGAACCGGCACCGCTCGCGCCGTCGCGAGCTTCGCGTCCGACTCCTTGGCGTAGCGTTCCACGTCGAAGGAGGGCGGTACGGTCGGCCGGTCACTCTTCATCGTCGGGGAACACCCCATCATCACTATACGACGTGGCTCGGCCGATGCTCATTCAGCGCGCCAAGAGCCCGCCTCACGACCGGGCGGTTGAGCTGGTTTGCCCTACCGTTCCAGCGAAAGGGGGAGGCCGTCGGCCTCGGTCCTACCGTTCTATCGAAAGGCGGAGGCCCTCGGGCCTCGCCCTACCGTTCTATCGGGAGGCCTTCGGCCTCCCAGGCCAGCAGGCCCCCCTCGAGGAAGGCCACCGGCATGCCCTGGGCGTCGAGCTTCTCGGCGAGCTCCTTCGTCTTGTCGCCGCCGCGGCAGTAGAGGACGGGCTGGCCCTGGAGCATGTGGAGCTCGGCGAGGCGCCCCTCGAGCTCCTCGAGCGGCATGTTCACGGCGTGCGGCAGGTGCGCGCGCGCGAAGGCCGCCGCGTCGCGCGTGTCGATCGCGACGACCGCGCCCTGCGTGATGAGCTGCGCCACCTCGACCGGCTTGAGCGCGCCCGCGGGCCGCGGGAGGAACGGCTCGACCAGCTCGTGCAGGGCCTTGCGCCCGATGGCGCCGACCATCTTCTGCCGGATGCCGCCCTCGGCGACCACCATGAAGGTGGGGACGCTCTGCACGCGAAGCTGCTGCGCGATGGCCGGCGACTTGTCGACGTCGATCTTGACGACCTTGCACTTGCCCTCCATCTCGCGGGCGAAGGCCTCGACCTCGGGCGCGATCTTCTTGCAGGGCTGGCACCAGTCGGCCGTGAACTGGAGGACGACCGGGAGCTCGCTGTTGATGACGGCCTGCTCGAAGTCGGCCTCGGTCACGTAGGGGATGGTGCTCGCACCGGCTGAGCCGCCCGCGCCGCCTGCGCGACCCGCCGGGCCGGCCGGCCTGCCCGCGCCGCCGGGACCGCCGCCGCCGAAGCCACCGAGGATGGTCATGATGCGGGGATCTATACGCACGCTCCGGGCCGCGTCGAGGGGCTCGCCGTCCCGAAGGCCGTCTCGAAGGCCGTATCCGGGAGCCCGGAGCCCGTAGGCTTTGGTATCGCGGCCGGATCGGCGGTAAGAAGAGAGGCACGGGGAAGCGCAGCCGATGGGCATCCACGATCAGGACACCGACCCGTCCACGCCGTCGGCGCTGTCGTCGGCGCCGACCGATCCGGCGCAGGTGCCGGGAGCCAAGGCGTCGACCGATCCGGGGCTCGGGCCGCCGTCGCAGCCGCACGTGAACGTGACGATGAGGATGGTCCCGCCGCCGACGCCGCCGCAGCAGCGCGCGTATCCCGCGCTCGGCATCGTCGTCCCGTCGTCGGCGCCGGTCGGCCCGAAGAAGGACTCGGTCGAGCTCCTCCTCGAGGGGATGCAGGGGCCGATGCCCGAGCGGCCCAAGACGATGCCCGCGACCGACGGGCAGGCGTCCGCGTCGTACCACGCCGAGCACGTGCTCCGGCCCGCGCGCACCTCGCCGGACGAGGAGCCCAAGGTGGTCGTCGACCGCCCGCCCCAGGCGCTGACCACGCGCATCGACCGGGCGAGGGTGCAGTCGGTCCTCGACCAGGTGGACGCGGCGCGCCGCGCGAGCGAGGCGACGATCGCGCTGCCGCAGCCCATCGCGCCGCGCCTCGTCGTGGCGATCGTCGCGGGCGTCACGGTGGTGCTGGGCATCTTCCTGGTGTTCCGCATCGCGTCGCGCGACACGCCGCGCGACGACCGCGCGTCGGTGCAGGCGATGCCGACGACGTCCGCGGCGATCCCGGCGACGGGCCCCGGCGCGACCCCCGCGATCGGCCCGGGCGCGACCCCGACGGGGGCAGCGACCGGCGCGACGGGTGCGACGGGGGCGACCCCGACGCCGCCCACGCCGACGACGACGGCCGACGACACGGCCCCCGCCCCCGCCGCCACGACGGCTTCCCCTTCGCCCGCCTCCGACACACCGCCGTCCGCCGCCCCTCCGCAGGTGCGCGCCTCGCCGTGGACCGCGCAACCGTCTCTCGGTCCCGGCCTCGCGCCTCGCGGCACGGCGCCGCGCGCCACGGCCGCTCCCGCCGGCGACGTCGGCGAGTTCAAGACCACGTTCCACTGAGCGCCTGAAACGGCGTCCGGCGCTGGCGGATCCGTTGGCCCCGACGGTCGAGGCGGGGTAGAAGGTGCCTCGGCCGGCGTCGCCGGTCTCTCACGCCAAGGGGAAGATGCGACGAGTCGTACCGGGAATCCTCAGTGTTTCCCTGTTCCTGGCGGCCTCCGCGGCGGCGACCGGAGCGGGCGCGCAAGGCGCTGAGCCCGCGGCAGAGCACGACGCGCGCCTCCGCTTCCAGGAGGGCCTCGGTCGGGTCAAGGCGCGCGACTTCGAGAGCGCGCGCGTGGCGTTCGCGCAGGCGTATGCGGTGCTCCACAAGCCGGACATCCTCTGGAACCTCGCGCTCGCCGAGGAGAAGAGCGGCCACCTCGTCGAGGCGCTCCACCACTTCGCGCAGCTCGATCGCGATCTGCCCCCGTCGGCCGACCACGCCGCCGCGGCCAAGCACGCCGAGACGCTCCAGGCGGAGACCGGTCACATCGAGGTCGTCGCCGCCGCGGGCGCGCTCGTGAAGGTCGACGGCGCGGGCGAGGCCGCAGCGCCGCTCAAGCAGCCGTGGGACGTGATGCCCGGCCACCACCTCGTCGAGGTGCGTGCCGGCGGCGCGCCGCCGAAGACGGCCGAGGTGGACGCCTTCGCCGGCCGGACGGTGCGCGTGGACTTCGGCGCGGGGGATGGAGTGCCTGCGGTGGGAGCCGTCGCGGGTGCGGCGGGAACCGCGGGAGCGGGAGTCGCGGGTGGCGCGGGAGTGACCGGCGCAGGCGGAACAGGCGCGGGCGCTGGAACGGGCACGGGCGCGACGGCGCCGCAGTCGAACGCGGACCCCACGGCAGGCGGCGCGGCTGGCGCAGGCGGCGCAGGGGGCATCTCCGGCGCTCCTCCGGCGGCCGAGCAGGGCTCCTCCTCGAGCGCGGTGCCGCTCGTGAAGATCGTCACGGTCGCGTCCATCAGCGGCCTCGCCGTCGTGTCGGCCGTGATGGGCGCGGGCTTCGGCGTCGCGTCGAGCAACGAGGCCAACAGCGCGGCCAGCCTCCGGAGCACGATCCCCACGTGCGCGGGCGCCGCGGGCGCGTCCTCGCAGTGCCAGAAGCTCGCGTCCGACGTCGACGCGCAGAAGACCAACCACGAGCTCAGCACCGGCTTCTGGGTCGCGGGCGGCGTCCTCGCCGCGGCCGCCGTGGGGACGTGGTTTCTCTGGCCGCGCTCCGCCGACGCATCCGTCACCGTCACCCCCGCCGTCGCCCCCGGCACCGCCGGCCTCGCCGCGAGCGGGCGCTTCTAGGCAGTCGCAGGCAGTCGCATCACCGCACGAAGAGCAGTCGAATACGAGCACGAGACGAGGGAGGAACTTATGCGCGCACGCCACGTCGTCACCCTGGGAATCTGCGTCGGAGTCGCCGGCGCAGGCGCGCTCTTCGTCGGATGCGGAACCGACACCTTCGGAACGTGCGCCGACAAGGACACGTGCGCCTCCGAGGGCGGAGTCGAAGGCGGCCTGAAAGACGGCACCGCAGGCGACACGGGTGGAGGCGGCGAGGACAGCGGGGGCCATCCGGAAGGGAGCACCGGCGAAGGCGGCGGAAAGGATGGAGGGGACGGGGGCGTCCTTCCGGAAGCGGGATGCTCCGCGCCGACGACGCTCGAGTGCAGCGGGAGCTGCGTGGATCCCGGCCTCCCCTCGCACTGTGGCACCTGCACGAACATCTGCTCCGGCCCCGAGGCCGGCGCCGGCGCGCCGACCTGCACCAACGGCGTCTGCACGGTCGGCTGCGACGCCGACGGCTCGACCCCGCTCAACTGCTCCGGCGCGTGCGTCGACCCGACGCAGCCCACGCACTGCGGCGACTGCGCCACCAACTGCGCCGGCCCGAAGTCGCAGCAGGGCCAGGCCACCTGCAACATCGACGGCGGCGGCACGCCCCTCGACGCGGGCGGCGACGGCGGCCCGTGCGGCTTCACCTGCAACGCGGGCAACCACGCGTGCGGGCTCGATTGCCTGTCGGACACCGACGACCCGTCGACCGACCCCTGCGTCGTCTCCGACGCCACGGGCGTCTTCGTGGCCCCCGCGCCGCTCGGCACCGCGGGCGGCGACGGCTCGAAAGCGACGCCGTTCCTGACGGTGACCGCAGGCATCGCGAAGGCAATGCAGGGCAAGAAGCGCGTCTACGTCTGCCTCGGCACGTACAGCGAGCAGCTCTCGCTGACCGGCACCGACGACGGCCTCACCGTGTACGGAGGCCTCGATTGCACCAACGGCTGGGCGTACGTCGGCAGCACGCCGAGCGCGTCCAC
Source organism: Polyangiaceae bacterium (assembly GCA_036490515.1). Classification (GTDB taxonomy): domain Bacteria; phylum Myxococcota_A; class Polyangia; order Polyangiales; family Polyangiaceae; genus Palsa-1150. Next base: position 175,586 of record DASXDU010000005.1, on the reverse strand, counting down.
CGTCGTCGCCACGCCGAGCGGCGCCGCAGCACCGGGCACGGCGCTCACCGTCACCGGGCCCATGACGACGGGGGTCGTCTTCCAAGACGTCGGCTTCACGGCCATCGACGGCAAAGTGGCGGGTGATTCGAGCGTCGCGGTGTTCGCCACGACGCAGGCAAAGCTCACGCTCACGCGCGGAACGGTGACCGCGGGCAAGGGCGTCACGGGAGAGGGTGGCGGGACGAATTCGAATTGGAGTGGGAGCGCACAGGGCGGCAACCCCAACGGGCCGCCGACTGCGATCGGGGGCGGCGAAGGGGGGGGCAACAGCTGCTCCGACGGCTCTTCTTCAGCGGGCGGACTCGGCGGAGGCTTCATCAGTGTGTCGAACCAGTGGTCGGGGGGCGCTCCGGGCTCTTCGAGTCCGCAGGTCTCGTCGCCCGCGAACAACGGTGGCAACGGTGCGGCTGGCGGCGTGGGCACCGGCGGAGGCCCAGCGGCAGGAGCGGGAACCGGCGCCCAGACGGCCGGCACATTGACCGCGAGCGGTTGGGTAGTAGGTGCCACCGGCTCGGCCGGACACCCCGGCAACGTCGCACAAGGGGGCGGCGGTGGAGGCGGTAGCCCGACGACGGGTGGTGGCGGCGGCGGAGGCGCCGGCGGCTGCGGGGGCGGTCCGGGCCAAGGCGGCGCGACTGGCGGATCGAGCTTCGGAATTCTCGTCTTCAATGCGGCCGTTGATCTCGAGAACTTGACCCTGATCGCGGCGAACGCAGGCGGCGGGGCAGCAGGCGGGCCTGGGCAGGCGGCCCAGTCGGGTGGCTCCGGTGGTGCTGGGTTCGGAGCCGGAGGCGCTTATGCCGGTGGACCGGGGGGCAACGGGTCCACGGGAACGGGCGGAGGTGGAGGCGCGGGCGGCGAGTCGATTGGCATCGGGTGGTTGGGAGCAACCGGCCCGAGTGTCAACGGCACCGTCGTGAGCTTGGATCAAGCGACCTTCACGGGCATCACCATCGGCACTGCTGGCTCCGCAGGTGGCGGTGGCAGCCCTTCGGGTGGACCCGGAGCCGCCGGCTCGGCAAATGCCATCCAGCAGTTCCACTGAACTGCGGCAACTAACGGCTCAACGAGCTCGTGGCGGTGCTGCCGCGTGACGCGCTCCCGCTCGACAGCGAGTCCCTGATGTCCTGCTGCGCCTGCGCCGTTGCCTACTGGCCCCCGCATTTCACGCAGAACCCCTGACCACTGTCAGGTCGCGTAGCTGCACAGCACATCCCGTAATCGGCGGACGGAGCGCAGTCTGTCTGTGTCCCGCAACACTCGCCCTCGGCACTCGCCTCCCAAGGAGGGGGTCCCAGGTCCCTGTGGCAATCGACCTCGGCGTCGACGCCGCCGGTCTCCGCTCCCGCTTCCGGTGCCGCCCCACCATCGAAGATGCCGGCTTCTCCCTGCTCGCCATCGGGCCCGATCGCCCGGTCGCTCGACGCGTCCGCACTCCTGCTCGCATCCGGAACGCGTTGCCCGTCCTCGGCGGCATCGGTTCGGCCATCGCCCGCATCCCCGGTGACGGAGCCGTCCGGCCGACCGTCGTCCGTCACCCGGCCCCCGCACGACCACGCCATTCCCAGCTGTAGCGACGTCGCCAGAATCACCAGGACGGCTCGGATTCGCCCATCGCCCCTGCGCCATTCGGCGCGTGACCGCATGCATGCAGCATAGCCCCTGGCTTGCTGACGAATCACCTGGGCGTGAGCTTCACGATGGCGCCCGAAGAGGAGCCGCCGGAGCACTGGCCGGGGGGGCACACGGGGCGAGTGCCCGCGCCGGTCATCTCGAGGACGGCGGCCCGGCCTGAGCCAGCCCCAGGGTCCCGGAGCAAGCGAGAGAGAGCACGTTCCACGCAACCATCCCGCCCCCGCGTCCGATGGGAGGGCATGAACACCACGACGCGGCTCTCCGGCCTCACCCTGACTCTTCCTCTCGCTCTCGCCCTCTGCGGCGCGATGGCGTGCAGCTCCGGCTCGTCGTCGAGCGACCAGGACGCCCCTCCGGCAGGTTGCCAGCGCACGCTCTGCGACTTCGAGCACGACAGCTGCCAGAACCCGGCGCCGGCCGACGACTGCTCGTCGTGCTGGGACGAGTGCGACACCATCTCGCCCGACCTCGCGGCGGAGTGCGCGAGCACGTGCGACGGCATCTGCCAGTCGGAGGCGAATCAACCCGTGCTGGACCCGTGCGGCGACGAGCTCACGGCGTGCCGCAACACGCCGGACAACGCGATCTGCGTCGACGACATCGGGCAGCCTGCGCCGGACGGCACGCCGTGCAACGACACCGCGAGCCGCGTCTCGTGCCAGTGCGCCGCGGAGAGCAACGACGCGTGCGAGACGGCCATCTACGCGGCGAACCCCGCCTGCCAGCAGTGCGACGACGACGGCTGGTTCTCGGCGTGCATGAGCGGAACCTGCTTGAACGAGTACGCCGACGTCCAGTCGTGCTTTTCGCACTACGCATGCACGACGATCGACGAGTGCGTGCAGTGCGCGACGCCGGTGAAAACCTGGGAAGACTGCATCAACGCGGCGACGATCGACCCGAGCGACCCGGGCGGGTGCAACTCGGGCTCGCACACGTGCTGGACGCAGCCCTACTGCAACGCGGACGGCACCAGCAGCTCGTAGCGAGCTCCGTCCGCCGAGTGCACACTCGCCGCGACTGCACCCTCGCCGCGAGTTCGCTCGCTAGCTCCGCGCGCTCACCGCCCGCACCAGATGCTTCTGCGCGAGCGCGAAGAGCGCCAGGACGGGCAGCGACAGCACCACGTTCCCCGCCATGACGATGTGCCACCGCACGCCGGTCCCCTGCTCCCGCAAGAGCGCGACGCCCAGCGGCAACGTCCTCACGCGATCGTCGGTGGTCATCACCAGCGGCCAGAAGTAGTCGTTGTAGTGGAACACGAAGCTCACGAGGAACAGCGACACCAGCGTGGGCTTCAGCATGGGCGCGAGCACGCGGTAGACGATCGTCCACTCGCTGGCGCCGTCCATGCGGGCCGCCTCGATCATCTCGTCGGGGACGCTCGTGAGGGCCTGGCGGACGAGGAACGTGCCGAGCGCGCTCGCCGCGAAGGGAAGGACGAGCGCGGTCATCGTGTCGACGAGGCCCGTCTTGGCGAAGAGGAGGAACACCGGGACGAACGTCGCCTGCGCGGGGACGAGCAGGCACGCGAGGACGGTGCCGAACGCGAAGCCGCGCCCGACGAAGCGGAGCTTGGCGAGCGCGTACCCCGCGGGGAGCGCCAGCGCGATCTGGAGGCACGCGATGGCGACCGCCATGAAGACGGTGATGGCGAGGTAGCGCGGCACGGGGATGGTCGTGAAGACCTCGTGGTACGCGGTCGGGTCGAGGTGGTCGGGGAGCGGCGCCATCGGGTGGGCGACGATCTCGGGCAGCGTCTTGAACGACGTGGCGACCATCCACGCGTAGGGGAGGATCCACGCGGCCGCCGCCACGCCGGCGAGCGCCATCATCGCCGCCCCGCGCGCGCGCGACTCCTTCATCGCGCTCCCTCCCCTCGCCCGCGCCAGACGCGGAGCTGAAGACCGGCCACCGCGAGGAGCACGACGAAGAACACCACCGTGAGCGCGCTCGCCTTGCCCACGCTGAGGTTCAGGAAGATCTGCTCGTAGATGGCGTAGACGAAGAGCTCCGTCGCGCGCGCCGGGCCGCCCTGCGTCATGATGCGCACGACGTCGAACGCCTGGAAGCTCGTGACGAGGCTCGTCGTGGCGACGAAGGCCGCGGTGGGGCCGAGGAGCGGCATCGTCACGTGGCGGAAGCGCGACCAGGGGCCGGCGCCGTCGAGGGCGGCCGCCTCGAGGAGCGACTGCGGCACGCCCTGGAGGCCCGCGAGAAAGACGATGAGCGCGTACCCGGTGAGCTTCCAGATGCCGACGACGGCGAGCGTCGGCAGCGCCCAGCTCGGGTCGCCGAGGAGCGACAGAGAGCCCGCGCCCAGCACGCGCGCCGCGCGCCCGAGGATGCCGGAGTTGCCGTCGAGCATCCCCATCCAGAGGAGCGCGACGGCGACCCACGAGACGACGTACGCGCTGAAGACGCTCGCGCGCACGAACGCGTAGAAGCGCCCGGGCCGGTCGAGCAGGATGGCCAGGCCCAGGCCGAGCACCATCGTCCCGGCGACGACGAGGAGGCTGTAGCCGAGCGTGCGGACGGCGATGTGGAGGAGCTCCCCGTGCGCGGCGAGGGCCTCGTAGTTGGCGCCGCCGACGTAGCGCGGCGGCGTGAGCATGTCCCACGAGAAGAAGCTCTCGTAGGCGGCGACGCCGATGGGCAGGACGAAGAAGACGACGAGGAGCCCGAGCGTGGGCCCGAGCATCGCCCACGGGTGCCACGTGGAGCGCGCCCTCACGCGGGCCTCGCGGCGTCGGCGCGGGCGGCGTCGAGGAGCGTGTGCACGTCGGCGCGGGTGAGGACGGCCTCCTCGAGGCGCGGCTCGACGAGATCGCGCTCGACGCGGAAGAGCTGGGGCAGCCAGGGCCAGGGGTCGACGGCGGGGAGCTGGTCGTAGGCGACGCGGTCGTTCGGGTGCGAGCGGTACCAGCCGCGCTGCTCGAGCGCTTCGACGGCGGTCGTCGTGACGGGCATGTACCCCGTGCGCGTGGACCACGCGATCGTCTGCTCGTCCTCGCACATCCAGCGGACGAAGTCCCAGCCGGCGCGCGTCTCCTCGGGCGGCGCCGACGCGAGGAGGACGAACATCGTGCCCCCCGTGGGGACGCTCGCGCGGACGTCGCGCGGCAAGGGCGCGGCGACGACGGGGAATCGCGCGTTGGTCTCGAGGTAGCGGACGAACGCGGTGCTGCTCCACATCATCGCGATGCGGCCCTGGAGGAAGCTCTCGTTCGTCGACTGCCAGGCCTGGTAGTCGCGCCCGGGCGGCGGGCGCATCACCTGCTCGGCGACGAGGCGCTGCCAGAACCGCACGGCCTTCTCGCCCGCCTCGCCGCCGAGGACGATGCGGCCGTCCGGCTCGACGAGGCGCCCGCCCGCCTGCCCGAGCATCGCGACCCAGTACCACCACGAGATGGGGACCTCGTAGCCCCAGCGCGCCTCGCCGCCCGCGCTCCGGCGCGTGAGCGCATGGGCGGTCGCGAGGAGCTCGTCCCACGTGCGCGGGGGCGCGAGGTGCGCCTCGTCGAAGATGGCGCCGTTGCAGAACGCGATGGGCGTCGAGCGGTTGAACGGGATGCCGTAGACCGGGCGTGGCGCGCCGCCGGCGGCTCCCTCGAACGCGCCATCCTGCGCGAGCGCCGGCACGAAGGCGCGCGGCAGGCCCTCCATGTCCTGGAGCGGCGCGAGGACGCCCGCCTGCGCGAGGTACGGGAGCACCTCGCAGACGACGTGGCTCAGCGTGGGCGCGGCGCCGGCGGCGAGCGCCGTGCGGAGCTTCGCGAGGCACTCGTAGTAGTCGCCCTGGTGGACGGCCTCGACGAGGACGCGCGACTGGCTCGCGTTGTAGCGCGCGACCAGATCGAGCAGCACCTTGCGGACGAGGTCCCCGTACGCGTACCAGAACGTGACGACGAGACGGCCGTCGCGCACCTCGGGGCGTTTCCGGCGGGTGCAGCCTGCCTGTGCGAGGGCCAGCGACGCGGCGAGGCCCTCGAGGACAGCCCGGCGTCCGATGGAGGCGGAGGCGTGTCGTGCCGTCACGCGACCTCAGAAGATCTCGTTGATCCAGGGCGTGGGGCCGGCGAAGAGCGCGCTCGCCCGCGCGAGATCGGCGTCGCTGCCCTGGAGGAGGCCCGCCGCGCGGAGCTCCTCGGCCGGGAGGTACCCGCTGTAAAGGGCCGCCAGCCCGCGGACGTCGGCCACGACGGCGCCGCTGCCGCCCTCGCGCACCTCGGCGCGGCCGCCGGAGACCTCGAGCACCCAGCGGCGCGCGTTCTCGGGGAGGCGCTCGTCGCGCACGTCGAGGTGCACCTCGCCGCGGACGAAGGGCGACCAGCCGCGCGCCTCGAGCGCGCCGCGGACGTCCACGATGCGGAGCATCCAGCGCTCGGTCTCGGCGACCTCGAGCCGCTCCTCGCGCGCCTGGAGGAGCAGAGGGTCGCCGGGGCCCGAGGCCATCGTCGCGGTGCGGCTGATGGACCGGTGGTCGACGACGAGGCGAAGGATGCGGCGCGCGGCCGCGGGGGTGCGCGCGACGGCGTCGCGGACGGTGAGATCGCCCGGCTCGAAGGGGCCGGCCTTCGACCGGTAGCCGAGGACGACGTAGCCGCCGGGCGTGTCGTCGCCGTCGTCGCCGTCGACGAGATAGGCGCGCCCCTCCTCGCCGAACGGCTCGAAGATGCGCGTCCAGAAGTAGGGCGTGCGGCGGATGGCGCCGGCGAGGGTGCGCGCGCGCGCCTCGTAGAGGGCGTGGATGGCGGCGTGGTCGGCCGCGGTGGCGGCGCGCACCTCGGGTTCGCGCGCGCCCGCGCCGAGCGCGTCGAGGGAGATGCGGTAGACGGTGCGGGTGCCGGCGCTCTCGTAGCCGGCGGCGCGGTACACGGGGAGGGTCGCCGGGTAGAGGCTCGAGAGGGGGAGGCCTTCACGGCGCGCCTCCTCGAGCGCGGTGTGCATGAGGTCCGAGGCGATGCCGCGCGAGCGGTGCTCGGGAGCGACGGCGACGGCGGCGATGCCCGCGCACGCGACGGCGCGCCCCCCGAACCAGTGGCCCATGGGGAGGAAGGCGAGGCCGCCGACGATCTCGGTCCCCCGCCGCGCGACGCGCACGTTGCGGATGCCGACGCGCTCCATCCAGACGGGTGCACGCTCGGCGGAGATGGCGAGCGATCGGGTCGCGACGGCCCCGAACGCGCGGAGCTCGTCGGCGTCGGGGATGGCGATGTCGAGGTCGACGCTCACGCGAAGGCGATGCTACCAGGCGCGCACCACCCGCGGGGCCTCACGCCACGAGCGCGCCGTCGCCGTCGGCGTCGAAGACGCGCACCTTCGCGGCGTCGAGCCACACGCGCGTCGTGTCGCCGCGCTTCACGTCGAAGCCGTGGGAGCGCGCGCGGAGCTCCTGGCCGCCGACCTTGACGACGACGTGGGTCTCGGCGCCGAGCGGCTCGACGGCGACGATCTCGCCGGGCGCGCCCGCGTCGCCGGCGTCCCCCACGTGGACGTGCTCGGGCCGGACGCCGACGGCGACGCGCGCGGGGAGCTTTGCGCCGGGCATCGGCAGGCGGAAGGGACCGGCGACGAGCGCATCGCCCTCGACGGCGGCCGGAACGAGGTTCATGCGAGGGGAGCCGAGGAAGCCGCCGACGAAGGACGTGGCAGGCCGCTCGTAGATGACGCGCGGCGTGTCGATCTGGAGGAGCTTGCCCGCGCGCATGACGGCGATGCGGTCGGCGAGGGTCATCGCCTCGACGTGGTCGTGGGTGACGTAGAGCGCGGTCGCGCCGAGGCGGCGCACGAGCTGGCCGATCTCGAGGCGGATGTCGGCGCGGAGCGAGGCGTCGAGGTTCGACAGGGGCTCGTCGAAGAGAAAGACGCGCGGCTTTCGCACGATGGCGCGGCCCATCGCAACACGCTGGCGCTCGCCGCCCGAGAGCTCGCCCGGGCGCCGGTCGAGGAGGCGCTCGATGCGGAGCATCTCCGCGGCCTCGCTCACGGCGCGCGCGCGCTCGGCCTTCGCGACGCCGCGCATCCGCAGGGGGAACTCGAGGATCTCGCGCGCCGTCATCTGCGGGTAGAGCGCGTAGCCCTGGAAGACCATCGCGACGTCGCGGTCCTGCGGGGCGACGCCGTTCATCGCGCGCCCGGCGATGGTCACGGTCCCGCCGTCCGGCTCCTCTAGGCCCGCGACGATGCGGAGCGTGGTCGATTTCCCGCAGCCGCTCGGCCCGACGATGACCACGAGCTCCCCGCGCGCCACCTCGAACGAGATCCCCTCGAGCGCCGCGGGCGTCGCCTCGCCGCGTGCGGCCTCTGCGAACCGCTTGCTCACGCCCTCCAGGCGGACCTCGGCCTCGCCGTCCATCACTCCGGCGTCGATTCGCGCCACCACTGCTCGGCGCTCGCGAGGTCCTGCTGCGTGTCGATCTCCATGTAGCCGCCGTGGGTGTCGACGCGGTGGAACGCGGAGCCGGCCTCGATCATCTCCTGGAAGAGATCGATGAGGTACGCCTTCTCGAAGGTGCGCCCCTCGCGCCACGTCTTGCCCGCCCACTTCGGCTTCGCCTCGTCGAACCCGGCGACCATCTCGCGCGCGCCGTCGGCGGTGAACTTCGTCACGCCGATGAACTCTCCGCTCGCCTTCTCGGACGCGATGCGCCGCGAGAGCTCGACGACGCGGTCGCCCTCGGCGCACATCTTCTCGGCGTCGCTCTCGGGGTGCTGCGAGCGGGCGACGTAGCGGCGGCGCCAGTCGGTGTCGCAGACGAGCACCTTGCCGTGCGGCGAGGCGACGGCCCTCTTCACCGCCGAGCCGCGGTAGACGATGTCGGCGTAGGTCGAGACGAAGCCGCGGGCGAGGTGCTCGCGCGCGCAGAGGAGCGACGCGAGGATGTTGTTCCTCTCCCAGTCGCGGTTCTCGACGAACGTGAACTCGGGGTAGCGCGCGCGGACGACCTCCTGCTTGTAGCCGCAGATGTAGACGACGTCCTTGCGCGCGAAGCCGCCCTCGGCGAGCGCGTCGAGGATCCACTCGAGCATCGGCCGCCCCATGACGGGGACGAGCGCCTTGGGGATGTCGTCGGTGTTGGGGCCGAGGCGGCTCCCCCTGCCGGCGCCGATGACGATGGGCCGCATGCGCGTACGAGTATCATAGGCCCATGCCTGGCGAGCTCACGATCGGGATCGTCACCGACCTGCACTTCGGGCCGGAGGCGCGCTTCGGCGGCAAGCTGCGCAAGCTCACGCACCAGGCGGGGGACCTGACGCGCGCCTTCGTGCGGTCGATGAACGACGAGGTGAAGCCGGACCTCGTCGTGAACCTGGGCGACGACATCGAGGACGAGTCGCGCGAGGCGGACCTCGCGCGCTACGGCGAGTGCCAGGCCATCCTGCGGACGGCCAAGGCGCCGCTCGTCAACGTGGCCGGCAACCACGATCTCATCCACATGAACCGGGAGGACCTGTGCCGCTTCTGGCAGCGCACCGGGCCCCTCTACTACTCGTTCGACGTCGCTGGCTGGCACTTCGTGGTCCTGCACACCATCGAGCGGCCGGACGTCGAGATCCGCGTCCCCGAGACGCAGATCGAGTGGCTTCGGGCGGACCTCGCCACCGGCAAGGAGCCCGCCATCGTCCTCATGCACCACTCCGCGAGCGACCAGGACGTCGAGGACTCGCGGTGGTGGCCCGGCCGCGCGCACCTGGCCCTCGTGCGCGAGCGGCGCGAGGTGCGCCGGGCGTTCGAGGAGAGCGGGCGCGTGCGGGCGGTGTTCAACGGGCACCTCCACTGGAACCACTTCGACCTCATCGCGGGCATCCCCTACGTGACGGTGCAGAGCCTCATCGAGAACCTGGACGAGGACGCTCCGGGGAGAGCGGCCGCGGCGCACGCCGTGGTGAAGCTCGCCGAGAGCGGCATGAACGTGCGCGTGCGCGGAGAGGACCCGGCGCGGTATCAAGTGGCGTGGTGAACCGCGCGTGGATGCTGGTGGGTGCCGTCGCGCTCGCGGCGTGCCATGCGCGAGGGAGTGCGGGGGGCACGAGCGCGGGCGTGAGCGCGGACGCGGGCGCGAGCGCGGGCGCGGACGCGAGCGCGGGCGCGGGCGCGGGCGCGGATGCGGATGCGAGCGCGGATGCGAGCGCGACGACCTCCTCCCTCACCCCTTTCGGCGCCCCCACGGCGATTCCCAAGTACTCGTGCCCCGTCGTCCTCCCCGGGGGCGGGTTTCGCTCCTTCCTCTCCCCCGCGGACACGAAGGTCGCCTTCGTCGACGGAGACGATCTGCTCGCGCTCGTGAACCGCTCGCCCACGGGGGCCCTTCCTCCTTCCTACGCGCCACGTGATCTGGTCGACGCGCGCGACCTCTCGCCGCGCTCGGCGGGCGAGTGCGAGGCGCGCACCTGCCTGCGGAAGGAGGCGGCGACGGCGCTCCATCACCTGCTCGACGCGATGCGCCTCGAGGGGATGCAGGGGCGCGTCGAGTCGGCGTTCCGCGGCTTCGGGACGCAGTGCTGGGTCTTCGCCGGCTGGGCGTCGAAGGCGCACGCGGGTTTCTGCGAGGCGACGACGCAGAGCGCCCTGCCCGGCCACAGTCAGCACCAGCTCGGGACGACCGTCGACATGTTCACGAGCGACTGGGCGGCGCACGGCGAGGTGTTCCGCGACGGCTTCGGCTGCACGCAGGGCGGCAAGTGGCTCGACGACAACGCGTGGAAGTTCGGGTTCGTCGTCTCGTACCCGATCGACCCGGACGACCGGAAGGAGGGCTCGCGCTGCGCCGTGCGGTGGGACCACCCCGTGCCGATCGATCCGAAGACCGGCTACAAGAACGAGCCCTGGCACCTGCGCTACCTCGGCGAGAGCGCAGCGTCGCAGTTCCACGCGGCCTGGCTGGCGAGCGACCCGGGGTCGCCCGGCGAGATCACGCTCGAGCAGTGGCTGCGCGCGATGCGCGGCCTGGCGGGCGACACGGAGCTCCCCGTCTGCGACGGGTGCCAGTGCTCCGCGTGCGCGTCGATGGCGGCCGATGGCGAACGGGCCCCGTGCGGCGACGCGGCGCTCCAGCTCGACGCCGACGGCAGGGTGACCGCTCCGGCCGAGGAGCCCGCGCTCCTCGACGCGAGCGCGACGACGGAGAGCGACGCCGGCGCACAGGGCGGCGGCCGGACCGTCGTCGTCGAAGCGAAGGTCCACGCCCCGCCCCACACTCCCACCCAGCCTCCGGTCGCGGGCGACGACGGGCCCGCCTACGGCGACGGCGCGAGCTTCGAGGCCCTCGTGCCGTATCCGGGAACCAGGCCCCACCGGTACGCCGACCTTCCCGGCGCGTGGCGCGTCGCGGTGGAGCCCCTCCCCTCCCCGCACGCCCGATGGCCGTGGCGCGCATCGCTCGCGAAGCCGTCGCTCGCCGCGACCTGGAACCGCGCCAACCTCGTCCTGCCCGCCCTCGCCGGCGACTCCGTCGTGCGCGTGCGCGTCACCCTGCCGAAGGGAACGTCGAAGCTCGCCGTCACGCTCCTGCGCGACGGTGCCGAGCACGGCACCCGGCAGATCGCGCTCGACGTTCGCTGAGCACCGGCCCGCACCGGCACCGCGCGGCACCGCGCCCGGCCCGGATGCCGGCCCGGACCGGGCCCGACACGCAGCCCTGAGTCACTTTCGGATGGCGCCGGGTGATCGCCGGTGTTAAGGCAAGGTCGGCCCGCGCTCCGGAGGGTGATGTGTCGATGACGAGGCTCACCGTTCTTCCCGTCGTCGCCGTCGTTGCCCTCGCCCTGGCGCCGGTCGCGTGCGGTTCGGGCAGCGCGTCGCCCTACGAGGCGCCTCCCCTGAACGGCTACGGCGACGGAGGCAGCAGCAGCGGCGTCGACGGGTCGACATCGTCCCATGCAGACGGCGGCGAGGCAGGCACCCCGAGCGACGGCTCCACGGGGCCGCACCCGGACGGCGGGACGACGCCCGACGGCTCCGTCGTTCCCCCGACGACCTGCCCGGCCACCTTCACCCTGCCCGATGCGTCGTACACGACGGTCGTCCTCGACACCGACTACGGCAACTGGACCAACGCCATCCCGCTGACGAAGAACGGCTCGAACTGGCAGGTCGTCACGCAGGTCCCGTACGACACGGACGTCGAGTACAAGTTCGTCGCCGACGGGACGTGGATGACCGCGTCGGGGCAACCCGTGGTCTCGCTCCCCTCGCAGTCGGGGACGAACGTGAACAACATCCTGCAGGGGGTGACCTGCGGGCTGCCCGCGGCGGGGACGTTGCAGCTGGTCGGGGGCGCGGTGACGACGAGCGCCACGAGCTACTCGTTCCAGGTGAAGTACGTGCCCGGCGCGGCGGACCTCGATCCGTCGAAGACGGTGGTCACGATGAACGGCGCGGCCTTGGCGGCAGACGCCGTGCCGTACGACGCCGCGTCGCACACCTTCACGGCGTCCGTCTCGTCGGGCGTCACGTCGCCGAACAAGTACGGGTACCTCTTCCAGGTCGCCGACACGAACGGCATGGCGGCGCGCCTCTTCGTCCCGTTCTGGATCGAAGCCAAGCCCTACGACTGGACCGACGCGTTCCTCTACGAGGTGATGGTCGACCGCTTCGTCGCCGGCGGGACGAGCAAGGTCGGGCCCAACGGGCCGCCCACGGACCCCGTGGGCGACTGGAAGGGCGGCGACTTCGGCGGCGTGACGCAGAAGATCCAGGCCGGGTACTTCGACGCGATGGGCGTCAACGCGCTCTGGCTCAGCTCCCCGGTCATCGGGACGAAGCTCTGCGAGATGGGCGCCGGCGCGAACGCGGGCCACTGCCTCTCCGGGTACCACTCGTATTTCCCGCTCGCGAGCGGCTGGACGTACGGCTCGGAGAGCGACCCGCGCTTCGTCGACTTCACGACGCCCATCGAGCCGCACTTCGGGACGGCGGCCGACCTCACGGCCCTCGTGAACGCCGCCCATGCGCACGGCATCCGCGTCCTCACCGACCTCGTCGTGAACCACGTCTTCGCCGACGGGGCCCCACCCGACGGGCAGCCCACGCAGCTCGGCCCCCTCTGGAAGACCCACCAGGCCGATCAGGCCTGGTTCAACATCCCGTACGGCAGCAGCACCAACGATTGCGGCAACGAGAACCTGTGGGACACGCCGACCACGCAGACGTGGAACCGCGCCGACTGCTGGTTCGACCCGTACCTGCCCGACCTCAACTCGACCAACCCGTCCGTCGACGACGCGATCGCCGCGCACGCGGTCTGGCTCATGGAGCAGTTCGACCTCGACGGCTTCCGCGTCGACGCGGTCAAGCAGGTGACCAACGGCATCTGCTCGGCGATGCGCACGCAGATCGACGGCGAGGTCGCGACGAAGCTCCCCTTCTACATGGTGGGCGAGGCGCTCGGCGGGGTCGTCTCGAACGTCATGGACTGCGTCGGGACCGACAAGCTGAACGGCTCGATGGACGACCCGCTCCACAACACCATCGTCGGCACGATCCTCCAGAGCGACGGGAACGCCGGGACGGACCTCGACAACGGCGTGCAGTACGACGACTCCACGTGGACCGGCGTCGTACCGACGGCGCTCATGGGGCACTTCTTCGGCAGCCACGACACGCCGCGCGCCATCAGCCTCGCCAACGGCGACGACGTGGGCGACCCGTGGACCAACGCCCCGCCCGCGCAGGAGACCAACCCCGCCGCCTTCAGCCACCTCCAGCTCGCGCAGGCGTTCCTCCTCACGTACGACCCCATCCCCGTCCTCTGGATGGGCGACGAGTTCGGCATGCCCGGCGCGATCGACCCGGACTGCCGCCGGGTGATGCGCTTCGGGTCGGCGCTGAGCACACAGGAGCAGGCGACGCTGACGAACCTCCAGAAGCTCGGGACGACGCGCGCCGCGCACACGGCGTTCCGGCGCGGGGCGCGCACGCGCCTCTGGGTCGACGCCTCGTTCTACGCGTACGGGCGCGTGGACGCGTCGGACGGCGACATCGTGGTGGCCGCGTTCAACCTGGGAACGGGCGCCGCGTCGCGCACGATGAGCGTGACGAACATCGGCCTCACGGGGACCGTCACGGACGCGCTCTCCGGCGCGACGGCCACCGTGGCGAACGGGACGCTCACGGTGAGCCTCCCGGCCCTCACCGCCGCCGTGTTCACGAAGTAGCGCAGCGCAGGGCGGGGCGGGCAGCGCCGCGCGGAGCCACCCGCACGAACCTGCTCAGTAGCGCGCGAGGAACGCGTCGAGGCTCGCCACGTTGCGCTGGAGGACCGCGGCGCATTGCCCGATCGCCTCGACCGCGTTGGCGAGCGCCCGCGGGCCGCCGTCGAACCGGGCGGCCCGTGGCGCGAAGAACTCCTGGACGTCGTGCTGATGGCCCACGTCGCAGAACCCCTGGACGGGACGGAAGTAGCCCACGAGGACGTCGTCGCTGCGCATCCGCGAGGAGACGGCATCGAACGATGCCTTCACGAAGGCCCACGCCTGCTCCTGGCTCGCGCGGTCCGCGAGCTGCGCGCGCACGATGACGAGCGCGTCGCGCACGTCGAACGCGTTGCTCGCGAGGAGCTCGTCGGCCTGACGCACCAGCGCTGGCGCGGTGAACGCGCCGAGCGCCCCGAGCAGGCGGCTCAGGCGCGTGTGGTCCGACTCGGCGTGCGCGCGCTCGAGGAGCGCCGCGAAGAGCCGCTCGTCGTTCGACTTGGCGGCCGCCTCGAGGACGGCGTCGACGAGCTCCGGCGCGATCGCGTGCTCGTCCTTGAGCCACGCGAACCCGAGCGCCCGGGCGCGGCTTCGGAGCCTTTCGTCGTTCCCCGCGACGGCCACGGCCTCGATGAGCGTCGGGCGGATGCGCTGCGCGTCGCCGTCCTCGCCCGCGCGCCTCGCGAGGCCGAGCTTGCCCATCGCGGCGCCGTACGTCGCGCGGAGGAAGCTCGCCTTCCGCTTCGCCTGCGCCTCCGTGAGCGCCGAGGTGCGCGCCATCCCGACGAGGTCCATGCCTGCCTGGACGATCTGCCGGCGCCCCGAGGACGCCGTCGGCGCGACGAACGCGAGCGCATCGCCCAGCGGGAGCTCGCCGCTGCCCACGAGCTGCCCCGCGTCCCGCAGGAGCGCGATGCGATCGGCGTCCGTGGCGGCGCGCGCCCCGAGGGCAGCCCGCAGCTGCACCGGCGTGTAGTCGACGCCGTAGTACCCTGCGCCGTCCGCGTTCCCGACGATCCACGCAGGGCATGCGTCGGCGCGGAGCGGGAGGGTTGCCGTCTCGCCGGAGACGACCGCGCAGGTGCCGCCGGACGCGCCCTTGTCGAGCGCGTACCGGAGGCAGACGGGGAAGGTCCACGTCTCGGCGGCGAGCGCGTCGTCGAGCCCGTGATAGCGGTGCTGCTTCACCGTGACCGAGACGTCCTTGCCCGCGCAGTGCACCTCCATCGCGATCGCCGGGAAGCCCGGCTGGTCGACGAACGTCTTCATCGCCGCGCCCGCGCCGGGGAGCTCCTGGTTCATCGCGCCGAAGAAGTCCTCGGCCGTCGCGTTCCCCCACGCATGGTTCGCGACGTACCTGCGGATGGCGTCCTGGAAGGCGCCCTTGCCCATCCACCCCTCGAACATCGAGAGCACGGCCTGGCCCTTGTAGTACGTGATCGCCGAGTCGAACGAGTTCTCGATGTCGTCCTTCGTCTCGACCGGCTGGCGGATCCGCTTCGCGCTCCCGAGGGCGTCGACGCGCATGCCGTAGCCCGCGCGGGCGATGCGCTCGAAGTCGAACCCCCACCCCGGCTCGACCGCCGCCGTCGCCGTCTCGTCCATCCACGTGCCGAGCGCCTCGTTGAGCCACGTGTCGTCCCACCAGGCGGTCGTCACGTAGTCGCCGAACCAGTAGTGCGCGAGCTCGTGGACGGCGATGTCTGCATAGTGCTGTTCGCGTTCGACGCTGTCCTGTCCGGGCGCGATGAGCGTCAGCGGCTGGCCCATCGCGACGATCCCGGGGTGCTCCATCGTGCCCCAGTACCGGGGGACCACGGCGACGTCGAGCTTGCCGTAGGGGTAGGCCATCCCGAAGTAGTCCTCGAGCGCGCCGACGAGCTTCGGCGTGATGCGCTGCGCGTATGCCGTCTCCGGCCCGCGCCCCTTGGGCACGATGAAGCGCAGGGGCGTCCCGTGGTGGCCCGCCGTCCCCGCGTCGACCACGTCGAACGGCCCGACGACGAAGGCGACCAGGTAGCTCGGCAGCGGCTTCGTCTCCGCCATCTCGACGACCTTCCGGCCGCCCTCCTCGTCGTGCTCCGCCGTGACGGGCGCGTTCGAGAGCGCCACGTCCGCGCGCGGCACGTGGAGGGAGACCTTCCACGGCACCTTGTAGGAAGGCTCGTCGAAGCAGGGGAACGCGCGGCGCGCGTCGATCGGCTCGAAGAACGTGTAGAGGTACGTCTCGCCGTCGCCCTCGCGCGACGAGTAGATCCCGCGGCTGCGCTCGGGATCGATCGAGCCCTGGAAGCGCACCGTGAGGCGCGCCTTGCCGGGCGCGAGCTCGTGATCGAACACGAAGCCGACGAAGTCGTCGCCCCCGGGAAGGACGCGGGGCGTGATGGATGCGCCAGCCGCCTCGAGCGCCGCCGACTCGATGCGGAGGTCGGTCGCGTTCAGCCAGAGGACGGTCGTCGGCTGGAGGACGTCGAGGTCGATGCCGACGGTACCGGTGTACGTCGCGGCGTGCGGGTCGAGCCAGAACGCGAGGTCGTAGCGCTCCGGGCGTGCCACGCGCGGCAAGCGCAGCGTGGGGGGCGCCGGCGCGGGAACGGGGACGGACGCAGCGCTGGACGCGAGGAGCGGCGGTGAAGGCGGCGCGCTCACGGGCGGGGGTCCGGGTGCGCACGCGCCGAGCACGGCAGCGAGCGCGAGCAAAAGGGGCCGACGCATGGGCCTTCCTAACGCGTTACGATGCCGCGGTGAAGTCGGCTGCGGAGTGGAAGGCGTTCTACGCCGGGGAGCGGGCGGCACTGGGTGAAGTCGGGCTGCGCGAGCGGCTCGACGCGGCGCCCAGCGTGGATCTCCCTGCGGGCGGGGCGCTGGTCTTCCCGCACACGATGATGGCGCGCACGGGGGACCTCACGGCGGCGGCGGCGCGAGCGGTCGTGCGCTCCGGTGCGGAGGAGGTGCTCGCGCTGGGTGTGCTCCACGGGGGTCGCGACGCGGACGGCGATCGCGTCCGCCGGGCCCGTGCAGGCGACGCGAACGAGCGGGCTGCGCTCCGGCGGGTCCACGACGGCGAGGCCGCGCTCTGCGCGGAGGAGTTCTCGCTCGACAACTTCGTCGTCATGCTCCGCGCAGCGGCGTCCGCCGAGGGCAAGCGCCCACCGCGGGTCGTCGCGCGCTACCCCTTCCTCGTCGGCAACGACGTCGATCTCCCCGGCATGGACGACCTCCACGCCCTCGCCGCGCGCATGCCTGTCGTCGCGACGACCGATCCGCTCCACCACGGCGCCGGGTACGGCACGCCCGAGGGCAAGCGTCTGCGCGAGGGAGACGACGCGACGGTCGCCTGGGCCCGCACCTGCATCGATCGACAGCTCGCGCTCCTGGCGGCCGGCGACTGGCCCGCGTTCGCCACGCTCGCGACCGACATCCGGAGCGACTTCCGCGACGCGGGCCCCGCCCTCTTCGCGGTGCTCGGCAAGAAGTCCCCGCTGCGCGGAGCGATCCTCGACCTCCGCCTCGTCGACTACGCCGAGGTCCTCGGCGCCGAGAGCCCGTCGTGGGTCGCGGGCCCCCTCATGCGCATTTCACCGGGTTAGCCGGGCCTCGACTACGCCTCCTCGTCCTTGCGCTTGCGGGGCTCGATGCCGGCGGCGCGCCCGAGGTCCTTGTGGATGCGCGCGACGCGCTCGATCTGGCCCTTCGCCGGGAAGCGCTCGTAGAAGCCCTCGCTGCGGAAGGCCTTGGCCTGCTCGCCCCAGGGGCCCAGCTTGCGCGTCCAGCGGCCGATGCGGCCCTCGACCGGCTCGTCGTCGACGTGCGCGAGATCCGCGCAGACGCGCAGCATCGCCTTGATGGTCACCGGACGCGTCACCATGTACTGGGCGCTGCCCCATGCGGTGCCCCACACCTTCTCGGCGGCCTTGAAGAAGTCGCGCACGGCGCCGTAGTAGCGCTCGACCTCCTTCTTCGGGTTCTTCTTCTCGATGCGGCGCCAGTCGAGCGCGGCCCAGCGGTGGATCTCGTTGAAGAGCTCCGCCTGGAGGATCCACTTCTCCTGCTTCGAACGGCCGCCGAGGCGGTTGATCTTGTAGCGGAGCGGGCTGTCGCCCTCGCTGTAGAGGCGCTCGGTCACCTGCGCCGCGAACTTCTTGTCGGGCGCGGCCCACGAGACCTTCTCGTAGAGGTCGACGAGATGGCTCTTGTTGATGCGGGTCGGCGTCGAGTTGATGATGACGAACATCTCGGTGGCGAAGTCCTCGCTCTTGCCGTCGAAGATGACGCAGGGCACGTGGATGCCCTTCGCCTCGGCGGGGCGCTGCTTCATGTAGAAGTGGAGCGCGGCGAGGCGGTGCTGCCCGTCGATGATGAGGTACTTGCTGCGCGGCTCCTCGAGGTTGCCCACGTTGGTGAACGGCTTCACCGGCTCGAAGCGCAGGCGGTCGGCCGTGAAGAGGAGCACCGTGCCCGGGATGGGCGGCTGGCTCACGGCGGTCTCGTAGAAGTTCTTGATCTGGCCGACCTTCGAGCGGCTCATCTCGCGCTGGAAGGCGCCGTCGGTCCGCTCGATCTTGCCGATGAACGACGCCACCTCGTCGCCCGCGTCGGCTTCGTCCGGCGCGAGGCTGCGCTCGCCCTCGGCGTAGTACCGCGAGATGAAGCGCACGCGGTCGAGGAGGTCCTCGGCCGGGTAGGCCGCGAAGTAGAAGACGCTGTCTTTTTGCCTTACCTGCGTCGCGAGCATGGCCGGCGCGAGCTTAGACGAGGCCGGCGGCAAAGGCGACGGGGTGGTGCGCGGTGCGGAGCGCGCCCTTTGCCCTGCTGGGGACCTGCGTCACGCCGCCGCGCGCACGCCCATCCCCTCCCAGCTCGCGTGCCCTGTCCTCAGCCCGGGTACCGGGTAGGTGGCCGACTCGTGAACCCGAGCGACGAGTCGGGCGCGATCACGCTACGATCCAGCGCGTGACCCGGGACGAGATCGTCGCGCGGCTCCGGCCGATCCTCGAGCGCCGTTCGCTCCGGCTCGCCGTCCTCTTCGGCTCGGCCGCTCGCGAGGCCCTGCGGGCAAACAGCGACCTCGACGTCGCCATCCTTCCCGCCTCCGCCGACATGGCGCTCGCGGAGGAGCTTGCGCTCCAGGCGGCGCTCGAACGGGTCGCCGGGCGGACGGTCGATCTCGTCCGGCTCGACAGGTCGTCGGTGCTCGTCCGGTGGCGGGTCGCGCGGGAGGGGGTGCCGCTGCTGGCGGAGCCGGCCCGGGAGTGGCCGCGCTTCGTGGCGCAGGCGGGCATCGAGCACGGCGACTTCGCACCGACGTACGCGAGCGCTGCGGAGCTCTTCCGGCGCAGACTGGCTGCGGGAAGCGGCTCGCGATGACGGACGCGGAGCTCGTCATTCGAAAGCTCGCCATCCTCGGTGAGCATCTGGTGCGAGCGCGACGGCGCCGACCCGCAGCGATCGAGACCCTGCGCGACGACGTCGACCTCCAGGACAGCCTCTCGCTGAGCGTCCTCGTGGCCATCCAGGAGGCCATCGACATCGCCTTCCACATCGTGTCCGACGAAGGGTGGGGCGCACCCGCGTCCTACGCGGAGAGCTTCGAGGTCCTCGCGCGGCGCGGCGTCATCGAAGCTCCTCTGGCTGCCGCCCTCGCCGCCGCCGCTGGCCTGCGCAACCGCCTCGCCCACGCCTACGCCACCCTGGACATCGATCGCCTCTGGTCGGAGCTGCCCGCCGGGCTCGATGCACTCGACCGGTACGCGGCCGCCATCGCCCGCTTCGTGCCGCCCCTGGGGACGTGATCTCGAACACTGCGCGCGGCAGAGCAGCGCGGTCGGCGGTGGTGTACAGCCTAGGGAGGTGGAGCGCCCGTACGTCCTCAGCGTGGTCGAGCCGCGTCGCATCGTCGCCACGGCTTCGCGCTGGCGGCGCCGGGAGCAGGTCGTCGCCGTGGTCTGCGGGGTGTGGTTCGTCGTCGTGGCGGTCACGATCAACGTCCTGCCCTTGGTGCTCGACCCCGCGGCCGCGAAGACGGCCGGAGGAGGCGTGTTCATCGGCGCCTGCGCCGTGCTGGTCGTGTTCCTCCTGTACGCCTACGCGACCAAGCCCCTGGTCGTCGACGTCGGTCCCGACGGCGTCACCCTCGACGAGGGGCGGCGGGGTGTCTTCCCGGCCCACGGCGTGCGCGCGGGCGAGTGGAGGCTGTCCCGCTACGAGGTCGTGGCGGGGACGGCGCTCCATCTCTCTGCCGGGAAGAGCGGCTTCGTTCTCGGAGGACGCGACCATCGCCCGCTGCCCGGGCTGCGTCTCGACGCGCCGCTGGTGTACGGCGTCGATGGCTACGCATCGGCCGCGGAGCTCGACGTCCTGCTCGCGGCGCTGCCGATGCTCGCATCCCCCGCTCGGGCAGGCACGCCGGCCGGCCTGCGGTGCGTGCTCGTCCCCAACCTCGGGTTGTTCGGGCAAAGGCTCGCCGTGCAGCCGCTCGTCCTCGAGCTCGAGCCCCAGGGCGTCCGCATCCTCGACGCGATGACGGGTGCCGTCCTCGCCGCTTGCCCGCGAGGCAGCGTGCGGGCCACGCCGGTCAAGCACACGTACAGGGGACGCGGGGGGTACACGATGCCCATGCTGGTGCTCCAGCTGCCGCAGGGGCAGCCGATCACCCTCGGCATCCCGGACTTCCGCTTCTCGTGGGCGGGGGACGCCGCCGAGGTGGGCGCCGGTCCGTACATCGTCGGAGGCGCGGACTGGCTCCCGCTGGTGGAGTGGGTCGGGCTCGCGCCACGCCTGGTCGTCGGGAAGGATTGAGCGCGGGCGCGGGCAGTCCGGGGCCCGGCCGGTCAGAGGTTCTTCGCGAACCACGCGCTCGCGTACGGGTTCTCGTTGTACGCCTCCACGCGTTCGTAGCTGGTCGTCTCGTAGAAGCGGTTCGCGTCGACGTGGGAGTCGAGCGTGTCGAGCACGCAGCGACGGAAGCCGGACGCGCGGGCCGTCTCCTCGATCGCGGCGAGCAAGACGCGGCCGTGGCCGTGGCGGCGCGCGTCGGGCTCGACGTACATGCGCTTGATCTCGCAGACCCCCGGCTCCCACGTGCGGAAGCCGCCGCACGCGACGGGGCGGTCGCCGTCGTAGGCCACGAGGAACCGGCCGCCGGGCGGCTCGAGGTCCTCGAGCGAGGCCTGCCGCGAGAGGTCGAACCCGAAGCGCGCGCGGACCTCCGCGTGGAACCTGGAGAGGAGGGCACGCGCATCGGGATGCGACGTGAGGACCTCGGCGAAGCGCAGCGCGACGGCAGGCATCTCCGACTGGCGTCGCATCCGGAGCGGGAGTCGTCAAGACGTGGCCTTCGGGAGCGCTTCCCCGTCCCGCCGCCGGTGGTCACGGCCCTGCGTCGGCGGAGCTCGCGGATGGCTTGAACGTGGTGCCGCCCGCAAAGTCGCTCGTCAGCGTCCCGTGGATCGACGCCATGATGCCGGCGTCGGTCGTGACGAGGCCGAGCTCCCGGTTCTCCGTGAGCGACGCGTTCGAGAAGTTCTCCGACCCGATGAATACCCGCGCGCCGCTCGCGCCGTAGTCCGCCAGGATGACCTTGGCGTGGATGTAGAGGGCGGAGTGCGCGTAGGTGACGAGCTTTACGCCTGCGTTCACGAGCGTCGTGAACTCGCTCTGGTACGAGCTCGAGTTCTCCATGACCACCTGGACGTCCACGCCCCGCGAAGCGGCGCCCGCCAGCGCGGAGACGATGGACGAGTCGCCCATCTCCTCGTTCTCGACGAGGAGCGAGGCCTTGGCGCCGCCGATGATCCCGACGAGGGACGACTGCGAGTTGGTCGGGCTCCAGACGAGGTCGTCGCCGTTGCCCGGGGTCACGGGTGCGTCGATGAAGTCGGACGCGAACACGGCCTCGATCGCGGCCACGTCGGCTGCGTCCGTCGTGAAGACGGCGAAGTCCCGGCTCGTCTTGTAGTCCTCGGTCGCGAGGTTGAGGCTCATGACCGCCGAGACCGTCCCGTCCACGGTGATCGTCTTCTGGTGAGTGGCCGCGTAGGTCGGGTTGGCCCAGTGGACCCCGACGTTGGCGGCGCCGAGGGCCGTGTACGCGGTCGTGTTGGACGACTTCTCGAGGTTCTGGTCCAGGATGACCCGCACGGCCACGCCGTTCGCAGCCGCCTTCGTGAGGAGCGACGTCACCTCGGTGTCCGTGTCTTCGTACATCGTCATGTCGATGGTCTTCGTCGCCGTGCCGATGAAGTCGTAGATGGGCTGCATGCCCTGATCCGGCTCGGTGACGAGAGGAACGGGCCCCCCGTCGGTCGCAGCGTCCGCTCCGGAGGAGGCATCGTCGCCGGCCTCTCCCCCGTCGTCCGTGGCCACGGGGCCACCGTCATCGTCGCTCGCGTCCTGCGAGTGCCCGCATCCCGCGACGACCAGGCTCGAGAGCATCACGGCAAACCAGGGACGGGCCATCGGGCGATTCCTCTCCGACGAGAGCTGTCACCCACCGGTGGGAAAGCCGCCGGTCGTCGACCTATCAACCGCGTCTCGTCGCGTGGTGGCGCAACTTTCCTTGCGAAAGGCTACGGCCGAGCGCCTGCGTCAGAAGAACGCCTCCGGCGTGCTGAAGGCCAGGTGGGGACCCGGCGTGCCCACCCAGCACTCGGAGAAGGTGGCCATGATGGGTGTGGTGCCGCCGTATTCGGGCGAGACGGCGTCGAGCTGGAGGACCCGGCGGTCGCCCGGCAGGAGCGGCATGGTCGCGGAGACGGTGGTCGCGAAGTCCCCTCCGTCCGCGTGCAGGTACAGCCCCTCGGCCGATCCCCCCAGGAGCTGCAGGGACGCGTTCAGCATGACGCATCGGACGCGCAGCCAGCCGCGCAGCTCCCGCAGCTCGCACTCGCTGGACGACGCGGGCTCGACGCGCTGCGCGTCCGACGCGTCGTCGTCGAACGTGGCGTCTGCCGGCGGCGGCCAGCGGGGGCGCACGGGGGGATGGGCTTCCAGGTCGACGCCGGAGGGTCGCTCCGGCTCGCCGAGGGGGAGAGGCGCCTCGGAGGCGACGGCATCCGAGGCCACCAGTCGCCAGGGTCGCGGGTCGTCCGCGCGGCCGCCGTACCCGGGGTCGAGGAGAGGAAAGTCCACCGGGCGCGTGGGGTCGGGAGCGGCGAGCGCGAACGCGATCGCGGCCACGAGCGGGACGAACGACGCGAACGCGGCGATCGAAGACCTCACAGCGTCTCCAGGTAGGCGACGAGCGCGGCGCGGTCGGCTGCGTTCAGCTGGTTCGTGTGACCCATGCGATCGCGGTTCTCGTCGAGGAGCTCCGCCAGGGTCGCGGCGCTGCCGTCGTGCAGGTACGGAGGGGTGCCCGAAAGGAACCGGAGCGAGGGCGCCTTCAGCGGCGCGTCCTCCGCGTCGAACCCTGCGCGGCGCGCGAGCGGCAGCAGGCGCACGACCATCGCCGGCAGGCTGTCGTCGCTCGCGTGGCAGCTCGCGCACGCGACGGTCTTGCTCTCGAAGAGAGCCTTGCCCCGGAGCTCGAGGTCCGTCGGCGTGTGCTCGTCCCGTGGCGGCGCGACGAGCCCGGCACGCACGAACGCGGCGAGGCGCCCGATCGCGATCCCCAGGTCGGCGCGCTGCCGCGCGATGGGCCCGTTGAACGTGTACGGGCTCCACGCTTGCCACCGGTGGAGCGCGGCGCCGGTGGCGATGCGCGCGTCCAGGTCGGCGTCGAGGCCGAGCCAGCCGTACGGCCCCGGCGATCGGAGGCGCCCGGCGAGCATCGGCGTTTGCCGGGGCACGCCGCCCACCCCGAGGGTCCCTTCGCCGCCGACGAAGATGCGCGGCGCCATCGCCCCGCGCGCCGGCGGCGGCACCTCGCTCCTGTCCACCTCGTGCCAGACGTGCCCGTCGTCGCGGCCCTCTGGGTGGCAGCCGGAGCACGCGAACCCCTCGGAGAGTCCGTCCCGGCGAGCCGTGTAGAAGAGCTTTCGCCCGGCGGCCGCCTCCGGCTCGAGGGGATCCCGTCCGACCTCGTAGCGCGTCTGCGATGCGTAGTCCGCGAGGGCGACGACCGCGAACGATGCGCGGCAGTAGACGTACGTCACGCTCTCGTCTTCGGACAGCGCGACGGCCGATGGGGCGATGCACGACTCGATCTGCGTGGGGCTTGCGACCGGGTGGAGGGTCGGATCCGGCGCGAGCGCGTCGAACGCGTGAACGCCGGTGTCCCCCTCGCCTGCCACGATCACCGAGCGCGCCGACGCGGAGTACACGATGGCGCGCGGCTGCGCGAACGGGGTGGTCGATGCGTGGGGCATCGGCAGCGCGTCGGTAGGGGCGCCTGCGTCCGCGCCACTCCCTCCGTCGGTGCCCGCGTCCGGCTCGGCGCGTACGCCGCTGCGGCCGTGGGCCTCGACCAGCGTCTTCGCCCGCATCGGCGCGAGCGGCTCGTCCTGCGGAACGAGGAGCACGTCCACGGTGGCCGCACCGAACCACGCAGGGAAGCCGACGACACCGAGCGCCTGGCGCGGAGCGTAGAGGCGCGTGCCGTCCGGCGAGAGCGCCAGCGCGTAGCCGAGCGAGGCGTCGACGGCGCCGGTCCGGGGTGTCCGGAGGGGGGACGGCGGGAGCGCCACCGCCTTCACCACGGGCTGGCCCTGAACGACGTCGATGCGCGTGATCGACCCGGACGTGAGGTGACTCACGTAGATGGGCCCGGCCGGGTGCGCGACGATCCCACGGGGCTCGCGCGCGACCGGGACGCTCCAGAGGATCTCCCGCCGCGCGACGTCGATCGCGGTCACCGTGTGCGTCCACGCGGACGTCACGTACGCGAGGGCCCCGTCCTTCGACGCCGCGAGGCCCCAGGCATCGGCTGCGACCGGCACGCGTCCCTCCTCGACGAGGCCTGCCTGCGCGTCCGGCCGCAGGACGAGGAGCAGCCCGGGATCGCGGATCGTCGCGAGCACCTCTCCCGTTCCGAGCACGACGAGGTTCGCGGGCGCCCCGGGGACGCGGACCGCCCTCCCGGCGTGATCGTCGGGCAGGCGGAAGACGTGAATGCTCCCGTGCTCCTCCGACGCGACGTACAGGGCCGCGCCCCCGGGGGCCAGCGCCACGGCCGACCCTTCGCGCACGCGGGGTGCCGCGACCGGAGCCAGGGCACGCGGGCCGGCGTCGGCGACCGCGAACGCTCCCGAAGCGAGCGCCGTTCCGAGCGCCAGCGCGGCGAACACCGCTCCCACCCCCCGGCTGTGGCTCATCCCCATCCGATGCTACCGACGAACGCTCCGCCGACGCACGGCATTGCATGCCAGCGGCCGCGGCTCGTCAGCAACCGCACAGCTGGATGCAGCTCGGCTCGCCGGCGCACTCGCTCTCGCACGTCTTGTCGCAGGTGCTGCTGGCGCCCGAGGAGCTGGTCGACCCGGAGAGCGGCAGGCAGGTGCCCTGATCGAGCTCCTCGCACACGACGATCGAGCTCTGGCCCTGGTCGAGGAGCTGCTGCGCGCTCGCGCAGCTCGTGGGGGTGCCGATGGGGCAAAGCGAGTCGCCGCAGCCGCACTCGAGGTCGAAGGTCGAGCTCGCGTTCATGCGGAAGCCGCAGCCGGGGAAGGCGCCCTGGTCGACGTCCACGCCGGGGCACGCGGTGATCTCCTCGCAGAGCGTGACGCCGGACTGCGGGTCGGTCGTGCACCCGGTGCCGCTCGTCGCGCCGCCCGAGCTGCCGCTGCTCCCCGAGCAGTCGGCGCTGCTGCAGGTGGCGGTGGTCGCTCCCGAGGAGCTCGACGTCCCGGAGGTCCCGGCGTCGGTCCCCCCCGTGGAGAGCTCGAGGCACGCCGTCGTGGGGAGCAGGCAGAGGGCGAGGGCAGCGGCGATACAGCGCATGGCCCCACAGGAAGCTCGGGGCCCTTCCCGGGGCCAACTTTTCGGCTACCGTCGGCGCATGCCCAACGACTCGGACCTCGCGACGGCGGCGCTCGACCGCCTCGTCGCGGTGCTCGGCGAGGACGCGATCTACGTCCTGTCCTCCGGCGCGCGGGACCCGCGCGAGGCCCTCGAGGGCATCCTCCAGCGGCGAGGGTACGCGTACACCGCCGCGGTACAGGGCCAGCCGCAC
The DNA here is from genome assembly GCA_036490515.1 of Polyangiaceae bacterium. GTDB lineage: Bacteria > Myxococcota_A > Polyangia > Polyangiales > Polyangiaceae > Palsa-1150. The sequence goes on along the minus strand of DASXDU010000005.1, from coordinate 149,605 downwards.
GCGCGCATGACGACGCAGTACGGCGGGTGGCTCGTCGAGATGGCCCGCGCGCTCGCGCCCATCGCGCCGCCCGCGTGGGTGCCGATGATGGAGGTCGTCCGCGAGAAGGTGACGCTCGAGATCGGCGCGCGCGGCCTGCGGAGCCTCTTCTCGAACAAGCCGAGCGACAAGGACGTCGCGCGCGTGAAGCGCTACGGGTCGCTCGCTGTGCGCGTCCTGCGCGCGGTGCTCGCGGCGGACGGGTCGCTCGACGACGAGGAGCGGACGGCGATCGCTTCGATCGTGGCGTCGCTGGGCCTCCCCGAGGCCGACGCGAACGCGCTCTACGGCGAGCCGCCGATCGCGGTCAACACGCTCGACGTCTACGGCGAGATGGACGCGGCCGTGGCGCGCGCGATCCTGCGAGGCGCGTGGCTCGCGGCGGCGTGGGACACCGTCGACCCGCGCGAGGAGCAGACCATCCAGATCGTCGCGCAGAAGCTGGGCGTGCCGACCGAGGAGCTCGAGAGCATCCGCAAGGACGCGCTCGCGCGGGTCGACGGGCGGCGACGCGTGGGGCTCGCGGCGGTGGACGCCGTGCGGTACGTGCTGAGCGACCGCTGCCCCGGGATTGGCGTGCAGCTCGCCGCGCAGACGGGGACCTTGATGCTTCCGCGCCGCTGGAGGCAGGAGGCTCTCTCGGCGGTGGGCCAGGGCGCGCCGGTGGCGCTCGCGAAGAGGCACGCGGGGCTCGAGGGCGACGAGCGCTCGGCGGTGCTCGGAGTCGCGTGGGCGGCGGCGATGGCGGACGACCCGTCGATGGGGCGAAAGGCTCTGCTCCGGGCGCGCTGGGAGCGCGTGGCCGAGGACATGGGCGAGGACGATCCGTCGGCGCGCGAGCTCGTCGAGCGATGGATCGGCGAGGCGCTCGCCGGCGTGGCGAGGAACCTCCAGTGAAGCGCGCGGACGGTAGAGCGATGAGGGACCAGACGCGATGAAGACGAAGAAGCTCGGATTTCTCGGCGCCGGCAACATGGCCGGGGCGCTCATCAAGGGGCTCCTCCACGGCAAGGTGCTGCCGGCCGACCGCATCGTCGCGAGCGACGTGAAGGCCGAGCGGCTCGAGCAGCTCCACGCGGCGCACGGCATCCGGACGACGACGGACAACCATGCGCTCCTGCGCGACTCGGACGTCGTGGTCCTGGCCGTGAAGCCGCAGGCGATCGACAAGGTGCTCTCGGAGATCGGCGGCGACGTCCGGCCCGACCAGCTCGTCGTGTCGGTCGCGGCGGGCGTGCCCATCGAGGCGCTCGAGGGGCGGCTGCCGAAGGGCTCGCGCGTGGTGCGCGCGATGCCGAACACGCCCGCGATGGTGCAGGTCGGGGCGACGGCGATCGCGGGCGGAGCGCACGCGAACCAGGACGACCTGCGCGTGGCGAAGGAGCTCTTCGAGGCCGTGGGGCGCGTGGTGGTGCTCGACGAGGTGCTGCTCGACGCCGTCACGGGCCTCTCGGGGAGCGGCCCGGCGTACGTCATGCTGATCATCGAGGCGCTGGCCGACGGCGGGGTGAAGGTCGGGCTGCACCGCGACACCGCGCTCCTGCTCGCGGCGCAGACGGTCTACGGCTCCGCGGCGCTCCAGCTCGAGACCGGCGAGCACCCCGGGCGCCTGAAGGACATGGTGACGAGCCCCGGCGGCACCGCCATCGCGGGCCTTCACACGCTCGAGAGCGGCGCCCTCCGCAAGACCCTCATCGACGCCGTCGAAGCCGCCACCAAGCGCTCGATCGAGCTCGGCGAACAGATGGCCGCCAAGCTGCGACGGTGACGTCCCCCTCTCGATCCAAGCGTGCGCCGGGCGCTCAGGGCGCGGGGCCGGAGCCGCCGAGGAACTCGAGCATCTGTTTGAGCGTGTCGGGGTCGACCTTCATGCCGGGCACTCCGCCCGCGCTGCTCCCGCCGCCGAGGCCGCCGGGCATGCCTCGCAGCAGCTTCGCCGCATCGGGCTTGCCGAGGTCCTCGTCGCCGTGCGCCTCGTGGAGCCATCGCTGCGCGAGCTTCCGCACCGTGGGGCCCTCTCGCCCGGCCTCGGCCGCCGCGATCGTCGTGAAGTCGTCGGGGCCCGCGAAGCCGAACGCGTAGTCGGCGGCGTACCGGCGGAGGGCCCGGAAGAAGCGCGCGTCGCCGAGCGCCTTGCGCACGGCCGCGTAGTAGTAGGGCCCCTTGCCGTACACGAGGCCCGCGTACCCCATCGTCGATGTCGCGGACACGGGCCGATCGACCGCGCCGTCCGCCTCGCCCATGAGGCGCATCGACTCGTAGCCGGCCTTGACGTTCATGTCGGCGGCGGCCCGCGCCTTCGCCGCTCCGTAGCGGTCCTCGAAGTAGAGCATCGCGCTGTACTGCGCGAGCGACTCGTCGACGAAGGGGTGCTGGCGCGAGTCGCTGCCGACGAGCCCGTGCCACCACTGGTGGGCGACCTCGTGGGCGACGCAGAACTCGCGCATCGTGTCGAGCGCGGGCGGGCGATAGAGCATGCTCGCGACGGTGGCGAGGCCGCTGTACTCGACGCCGCCCGCGCCCCCGACGAGCGCGGCCTCGGCGATGTCGAGGCTGCGGTACGGGTACGGCCCGAAGCGCTTCTCGAAGACGGCGAGGGCGTGGGTGGCGGCGTCGAGCACCGCGCGACCGGCAGCGGCGTCTCCGGGCAGGTAGAGGGAGCGGACCTGCACGCCCCCGGCGTCGGCGCTCGCGACGGCGAAGTCGCCGCTCGCGACGAGGGCGACCTCGCGCACCATGCCGGCCGCGAGGGTGACGTGGCGGCGGGCGACGCCGTCGTCGCGGGTCGTCTCGTCCTTCACGACGGTGCCGGCGGCGGCGAGCGTCGTCCCGGGGTCGAGCTCCACGCGCAGGCGCGCGTAGGACATGGCGTCCGGACCGAGGTCGCCACCGAGGCTCTCGTCCTGGCGAACCCACTCTCCGTGGCTGCGCCTCGCGAGGACCGCGTAGAACCCGCCGAGGGAGGTGATCCCCTCGCCCACCGCCATGGCGCCGTAGTCTCCGCCGCTGTCGCCGCCGCCTCCGAGCATCCCCTGGAGTGCGTCGAGGCTCGCGCCCATCATGGTCGTGCGCGACGGATCGATGCGGGCGAGCAGGCCGGAGAGCTCGAGGCGAACGCGCACGCGGCCGCGCGGGGGCAGCGGTCGGTCGAGATGGACGACGACGACGCTCGGAGACGGGGACTCGACGCGGCAGCGCGGACCGGCCTCGCAGCTTCCGCCGTCGAAGTGGATAGGAGCGGCCCTCTTTCCGCCGTCGGCGGGCGCGTTGGCGTAGAGGCGCAGGACGACGTCGTCGAGCGGACGGTCCTCGTGCTCGGTGAACCACACGGTCTCGGTGAGCGAGAACGCGAGGCCACCGGCGGCGAAGGAGACGTCGATATCGTAGAGGGGCAGATCGCCGCTGCGGTCGGCGAGCGCGAGCGCCTGCGGCCGCAGCGAAGCGAGCATGGGCGCGGGGTCGTACCAGGGGCCCGTCGCACCGGACGCCTCGTCGATCACGTCGACGGGCACAGGAGGTACCGCCGATGGACTGGGCACGGGCGCCTGCGAGAAAGGCGGCACGAGGTCGACAGCTCGCGCCCCGCCGCAGCCAGCAGACAGGATGGTCAACCCGATCGCCGCGGGCCCGATCCCTCCCCTCGCCCCGGCCCCCCTCCTCACTGCTTCTGATCTCCTGATCTTCCCGTTTCCCCCTCTCCGTCCCCGGCTTCGTCTCCGCCTCCGTCTCCGTCTCCCCGCGCGTCGACGTTTACCGTGTCGCCGAGGACGTAGAGCGGCCGGCGCTTCACCTCCTCGTAGATGCGACCGACGTACTCGCCGAGGATGCCAATCATGAGGAGCTGCACGCTCGCGAGGACGGCGACCACGATCATGAGCCCCGTCCAGCCCTCGACGACGTGGTGGAGGGCGTACTTCGAGACGAGCGCCCAGACGACGACGCCGAGGCTCGCGACGATGGTCAGCATGCCCACGTAGGTCGCGAAGCGCAGCGGCAGGACGCTGAAGCTCGTGATGCCGTCCAGCGCGAAGCGCACCATCTTGCGAAGCGGGTACTTCGTGTCGCCCGCGAAGCGCCCCGGGCGGTCGTAGAGCACCTCGGTCTGCTTGAAACCGACCCACGAGACCATGCCGCGGACGAAGCGGTGCGTCTCGCGCAGCGACCGGAGCGCCACGACCACGCGCCGGCTCATCAGGCGGAAGTCGCCCGTGTCGAGGGGGACCTCGATGGGGATCATCGCCGCGAAGACGCGGTAGAAGACGCGCGCCGTGACGAGCTTGAACCAGCTCTCCCCCTCGCGCTTGCGCCGCCGCCCGTAGACGACGTCGAAGCCCTGCCGCCACTTGGCGACCATCTCGAGGACGATCTCGGGCGGGTCCTGGAGGTCTGCGTCCATGACGACCACGGCCTCGCCACGCGCGTAGTCCACGCCCGCGGTGATGGCCGTCTGGTGACCGAAGTTGCGCGCGAAGGACAGGACGCGGTAGCGCGCGTCGCGCCCGGCGGCATCGCGAAGGAGCTCCATCGAACGGTCACGGGACCCGTCGTTGACGAACACCACCTCGGCGGGGAGCGCGAGCTTCGCGAGGAACTCCTGGAGCCGCCTGTCGAGCTCCGGGATGACCTCCTCCTCGTTGTAGATCGGCAGCACGAGGCTCAACGTCGGCCTCGCGTGCTGCGGCTCACCCATGGCCGGGGCAGCCTAGCCCGAGAGAGAGAAACAGGAAGATCAGAAGATCAGAAGGCGTGAGGGGGGTGTTCACCCGGCTTCACGGCGGGCGACCTGCGTGCACCTGGCTCACCCGATAGGGCCGGCATCGAGATCCAGGTGCAGTCGCGCCCCTCACCGTGCAATCGCGCGCCCGCCCCCTCACCCCTTCTGATCTTCTGACCTTCCTGTTTCTCTATCTCGCTCTCGCTCGCGGGCGCAGCGCGTCACTTGGCGATGACGTCGGCGTAGGTGACGAACGCAATGAGCGTCAGGAGCATGAGGAGGCCGATGGCGTGCACCCGGGCCTCGAGCTTCGCGTCGGGTTTGCGGCGGGACACGGCCTCGGCGCCGAGGAAGAGGAGGCGCCCGCCGTCGAGGGCGGGGAACGGCAGGAGGTTGAACGCGCCGAGGTACGCGCTCAGCATGCCGAGGAAGTAGAGGTACATCCCGGGCCCGAGCTTCGCCTGCTTGGCCGTCTCCTTGACGATGCCGACGGGGCCGTTGACCTGGAGCTTCTCCTTGCCGGCGATGACGCGGCCCATCGCGAGCACGTTCTCGTAGACGAACACGGGGGGCGCCACGAGGCTGATCTTGAACGCCTGCCCGACGCTCACGGGCTCCATGTGGAGCGGCATCCGCACGTGGATGAGGCCCTCGTCCTTGTCGCCCTTGGGACCTGGCGTCACGGTCTTGTGCAGCGTCTCGGCGCCGCGCTCGACGGTGAGGTCGATCGGTTCGCCGGCATGGGACCCGACCGCCTTGCGCAGCTCGTCCCAGTTCTTCACCGGGGCGCCGTTCACCTCGAGGATCCTGTCGTTGGTCTCGACGCCCGCGAACTGCGCGGGCCCGGCCTCGACGTCCACGCGCATGCTCGTCTCGTCGGGCACCTGCTGGCCGCCGATGAGCAGGCCGAAGAAGATGAGGACCGACGCGAAGAAGTAGTTCGTGAGCGGGCCCGCCGCGATGGTGACGATGCGCGCCCAGAGCCCGGCGTTCGCGTAGCTCGTCGGGTCCTTCGGGTCGCTCGGCTCGTACGGGTTCATCCCCGCGATCTGCACGTAGGCGAGGAAGGGGATGAGCGCGACCTGGTAGATGGTCTCGCTTTCCTTGGGCTTGTGCTTCCAGAGCGTCGGCCCGAAGCCGATGCTGAAGCGGACCACCTTCATCCCGAACTTGCGGGCGGCGAGGAAGTGCCCCGTCTCGTGCACGATCATCAGGACCGCGAGGCCGAGGATGGCGACGAGCGTGAAGGCGACCGTCATCTAGAGGATTACTCTAAGACGGCAGGGACCCGAGCGCCATTGGGTGGGTCGACGCCCACCTCAGCGGCACGCTCGCAGCCGCACTGCCCACGCAGCCCACGCAACGGGCGACACGGGCGACACGGGCGACGTGGCCGACGTGGCCCGCTTGCTCGCGCTTCAGCGGGCCCGCGAGGAGCCGCTCGAGGCGCTGGCGCTGAAGGGAGGGGCCAGGTCGGGCGCATCCTCGTTGGCGCCAGGGCCCTGGCCACCCTGGCCGACCTTGAGCCAGATGCCGTCGCGCGTGCTGCGCGTCACGCCCTCTCGCTCGAACCGCGCGAGCACGCGGCTCACGGTCTCGGTCGTCGCGTTCACCATGCAGGCGATGTCCTTGCGACGGAGCGGGATCGCGATGAACCGGCCCTGCCCGAACGGCGTCCCGTGCTCGTGAGCAAGCCCCTCGAGCAGGTGCCGCACCCGGTCGTCGACGGGGCCGGACGACACCTCGTCGATGCGGCGCACGTGGCGGCGGACGCTCTGCGCCATGTGCGCGAAGAGAACGCGGCCGAAGGCGGGGTGCAGCCCCGCGAGCCGCATGACGGCACGCCGGTCGAGCGAGATGACCTGCGACGACCGGAGCGTCACGACGCTCGCGGCCTCGGGCTGGCCGTCGAAGAAGGCCGCACCGAGCAGGATGGCCGGGGCGCGCGTCACCTCGAGCACCACGGTCGACTCGCCGAGGGCGTGACGCGTCGTCCGGACGACCTTCACCGCGCCCCGGACCAGGACCTCGAGGTGCGTCGCGGTCGAGGCCTGCTCGACGAGCGTCACCCCCGCGTGCACCCGCCGCTGCCCGGCCGTCAGCGCGAGCTCCGCCAGGATGTCGCGCGGCAGATCGGCCAGGCCGGGGACCGACTGGAGCTCTTCCTGAGGCTCGAGGTCCGTCTGTCCCATCGGTGCCCGTTGAGTATGCTGGGGTGACCCCTCGGGGCAAGGGCGACTGGACGGAGGAGGCGGGGGCGCGGACCGGCGCGCCGTGGCCGGGACCTGCGGGATCGGGAAGGCCCCCGACAGGAATGAATTCGACGACGCAACGGTTCCGGTGGTGGGGGCGGAAGCGCGGCGCGCTGCGTTCGAAGAACCCTGCATGGGCTGGTGGCATACGCAACCTTGGGGCCGTCGCGGAACCCCGGGATATTCCACGAGACCGGCCCTCGGATCCGGACAGCCGTTCGATCCTTGACGATCCTTTTCCGAACGCCTCGGCAGTATGCTCCGTCGCACCATGAAGCCGGTCCTCGCCGTCCTCGGCCCCCTCGCCCTCCTGGTCGTCAGCGCCGCCGCCGGGGCGCTCCTCGCCTGCGGCAGCTCGAACCAGCAGACCCACGACGGGACGACCGTGACGATCGAGAAGCCCGCCGATTCGACGGCGGCGCCCTCGTCGCCCGCTCCGAGCAAGTAGGCTACGCCGCAGGGCGCGGATGGTTACGGCGGGGGCATGGGGTGGCCGACGAAGAAGTCGACCATCCGGGACGTCGCGTCGAGGTCCATCGTCCCGTTCCCGAGGCCGGGGACGACCACGCTGCTGCCCGGCCACTGGTGGCCCTCCCCGACGAGTGCGCAGAGCTCGACCTCGGCGCCGCCGTTGCAGTCGTTCCACTGCGTGCAGGTGGCGGTGCCGTTCTGGTAGCTCGTCACCGGCGCACCGAGGCAGTTGTCGGTCCCGCGCCAGAAGTCGATGGTGACCGGGACGGACCGGAACTGGATGGGAGGCAGGAGCTTGAGGGCAGGACCGCCGTCGTAGGGGACGACGGGATCGGCGGTGCCGTGGAAGTGCTCGACGGGGACGGCGCGGGGCGGCGTACAGGCCGACGGGTCGATTCCGAGCACACCGGAGACAGGCGCCACGGCGGCGAAGACGTCGCTCATCTCGCACGCGAGGCGGTGGGACATGAAGCCGCCGTTCGAGAAGCCGGTCGCGTAGACGCGTGCAGGGTCGATGCAGTACTCGCTCCCGATGAGTGCGAGGAGGTCCTTGGTGAACTGGACGTCGTCGACGTTCGGGGGCTGCGTCTCGGTGCAGCAGTCGCCCGCGTTCCACCCCCCACCCAGGCCGTCGGGGTAGGCGACGATGAAGCCGCTCTGATCGGCCACGGGGTTCATGTTCGTGAGCAGGACCTGCTCGGCCGCGTTCGACGTGTACCCGTGGTAGTTGACGACGAGCATCGCGCCCTTGGTCGGGTCGTACGACGCAGGGACGTGCAGCAGGCTGTCTCGCGCATAGGCGCCCGACACGAGGTTCAGCGTCGAGTCGCCTGCCGCGCCCCTCTTGCCGGTGCACGCGAACGTGGACGGGGGGACGGGCGTGGAAGGAGGGCCGGAGTCGGACGCGGAGGATGTTCCGACGGCGCTGGCACCGCTTCCGGAACCTCCGGTCCCCGTGGTCGACGCTCCGGGGAGGCCAGAGTCGGCTCCTTCGACGGGCGGCAGGGACCCCGACGTGTGCGTGGTCCCGACGACCCGGTCACCGCAGGCGGTCGCGACCGCCGCGAGGGCGAGCAGGGCGAGCGGCAAGAACGCACGAAGGCGCATGGCGCCATGTCCTGCTCCTTGTTGCGCGCCGCGCCAAGCCCGAACTGAGGTCGGAGACGGCCGAGGGACCCGGCTCAATCGGCGCCATCCATCCCGCCGTCTCCGCAACCGATCTCCCCCGCATCGGCCGGGAGCTCGAGGTACGGCCCGTACCCGGCCATGATCGTCGAGAACTGCTGCGTCATGCCCGTGACGAGCGATGCGTCGGCGGCGAAGGTCGGCAGCGCCACATAGCCCGTCAGGGCGGGCGCGGCGTCCGCCTCGTCGTTGCCCGCGTCGCCCGCGTCGCCTGCATCCTCTGCCGGCGGGACCGGCTGGGCATAGAGCACGACGTTCCGCTCGGTCGTCCCCGCGGGAAGGAGCCCCGGCTCGAAGGCCAGGGTGATGCAGACCGGCACGGCGAAGGTCTGCCCCGGCGGCCCGAAGACGTGGGCGGCGGTCACGGGCGTGGCGCCCTGGAGCGGCGATGCGTCGGGGGCGAGGCCGATGGTGATCGTGACGTCGGTCGAGAGGGCGTTCGGTGGGATGAGGACGGAGGTGCCGTCGTTTGTCGTCACGACGGCGCCCCCCGCCCCCACGAGCTGGCTGGCCGTCCCGGGGAGCGGCGAGAGGCCGTAGGGGAAGATGGTCTGGATGGAGCACGCGGCCGCGACGCAGGCGAACGCGAGGAGAACGAGCGCCCACGGGAGCGCGCGACGGACGAGGACCGCACGAGGCTTCAAGGCGGCCCCAGAGTATCGACGGAGGGCCCGTCGTGCTACGAACGCAGCCCCATGTCCAACACGCCTTCACGGCCCAGCGCGCCTCCTTCGGCGTCCGGCGCGGGCATCTCTCTTCGCGGCGGCGCGGCCATCCTCGCGCCCATCAGCTCCTTTCCCAACGGCGTCCCCGGCAACGCGCTCGTGCTCCTTCCCATCAACCCGAACGGCACGCCGCTCGAGAAGAAGGTCGTCGACGGGCCGGTCGCGCTGCAGATGGACGAGGTGTGGAAGCTCCTCGGCTTCAACGGCCCGGCCATCCAGGTGCAGGACGAGCAGGGGCGCCCCCTGGCCATCGGCCTCGAGGACCTGCTCGGCGGGCTCGAGAAGCACTGGACCGACGCCCCGGAGGACTCGAACCGCGGGCGCATCTTCGCGCAGGAGCTCCTCAAGCACGGCCGGCACGAGAAGGCCGAGAAGGTGCTCGCGAAGATCGTCGCGCTCGGCGGCGACGGCGAGGACTGGCTTGGTCTCGGCGTCGCGCAGCTCGCGCAGAAGAAGCTCGACAAGGCCGAGGCCACGCTCAAGGGCGCGCAGAACCTGCTCAAGGACTCGCCGTTCCCCAGCCTGCAGCTGGCGAAGGTGATGAAGGAGAAGGGCGACCGCAAGGGCGAGCGCGAGATGACGGAGCGCGCCATCCAGATCGACAACAACTCGGTCGACGCGTGGGCGTACCTCGCCTCGTCGCTCAAGGAGCAGAGCGGCGAAGAGGCGATGGTGAAGGAGGTCGAGGAGCTGGCGTCCGCGCCGGTCAACTCGAAGTGCGCCGCGCCGTTCGTCGCGCTCCAGGGCTTCTTCGCGGGCGACATGCCGCGCGACGCGAAGGAGGCCGCGGCCGCCAAGGACGACCCGGGTCGCGCGAAGGCGATCGGCTTCGCGAAGAAGGCGGTCGAGCGTGCGCCGGCCGATCCGCTCGCGCTCCTCTGCCTCTCGGCGCTCTACGGCGCGAGCGGCAAGATCGACGAGGTGGTGAAGCTCCTCGCCCCCCACGAGGCGCTCATGCAGCGCGACATCCGCCTGGCACACAACTACTTCGAGGCGCTCTTCGGCCTGCGCGACATGCAGAAGCTCACGGCGCTGCTCAACAAGCTCGCCACCAGCCAGGTCCGCGAGGTCAAGCAGTTCGCCATCGAGCGCTCGCGCGCCATCTCGCAGATGCTCCAGCAGCAGCAGCAACAGCTGGCCGCCGGCGCAGGGGCGGGTGCAGGCGCCGCGGTGGCGAAGAAATAGGAAACAGGAAGGTCAGGAGATCAGAAGGCGAGAGGGGGCTTTCGATCGGTTGCCCGGGTCGAGGGCTCGTGTGCACCTCGGGACGAGTCTCGCGACCGAAAGTACGGACGTACCCGTGCGAGACCCATCCGGCGTGCACGGCCATTCCACACTCCGCATTCCCGTTCCCTGTTCCCGTGTTCGTTCCTCTCCCACGAGTGCACGCCTGCCTTCCACCCCGTGCAGGCGTGAACCCGCCCCCTCCCGCCTTCTGATCTTCTGATCTTCCTGTTTCCTACTCTCGGAGGGTCAAGCGGCCCCGCGGGCTATGCTGGCGCCCATGGCCACCGGTGAGGCACCCTTGGGCGATGCGCGCTACGTCTCGCTCGAGACGTTTCGCAAGGACGGTACGGGCGTGAAGACGCCCGTGTGGGCGGCGCCGCTCGACGGGAAGCTCGTGGTCTTCACCGCGGGCGACTCGTTCAAGGTGAAGCGCCTCCGCAACGACGCGCGCGTCCGCGTCGCGGCGTGCGACGTCCGGGGCAACGTGCGGGGGGAGTGGCTGTCGGGCAAGGGCCACATCGTGGAAGACGCGGCGCAGGTCGAGCAGGTCCTCGGCGCCCTTCGCCGCAAGTACGGCTTCCAGATGCGCGTCACGGACTTCTTCGCGAGGCTCTCGGGGCGCTACCGCAAGAGGGCGTACCTGGAGCTCTCGCTCGAGAGAGGAGAGGGAGAAACAGGAAGGTCAGAAGATCAGAAGGGATGAGGGGGCGAATTCCCGCCGTCCTCGGATGGCCCTTGCGAGCACGTGTAGGGATCGGGCTCCGCAGATCTGCACGCCGCAAGGCAGATCCAGAAGGCCGGCCAGATGGCGACGGTTCGAGAGGGGTGGCGGGCTGGCTGGCTCTCCCGAGGAGGATCGTGCGGCTCGGCGAGAATCACGCCCATGGTCGAGTCAGTGTACGCAGGCCGTCATGATCGTGTCCCTCTGGGCGACGGGATGAACTGCGTTTCGAGGCGAAGTGGAACGGGCCGGCGCAGAAGGCTCGCCCGTCGAAGGAAAAGTGCAGTCGATCGAGACGAATGAGCAGGTCGTGGAGACGAAAGTGCGTCTCTTCGAGATGAAAGAGCATTTCATCGACGAAGAAGTGTCTTTCATCGACCCGACTCGTACGTTCCGAGCTCCGAAAGAGACAGCGTCCTCGATCGGATGCTCTTTTTGGCGAACGACCGAGCAAGCGATCTCGACGAACGTGCAATCGATCGAGACGAGAGACACTTTCTCCCATGAAAGAGACTCTCTTTCCTCTGGAAGAGACACTTTCTCCTCTCGAGAAGTGACTTCGATCGAGACGATCGAGACGTTCGGCTCGAAGAAAGAGAAGGTCTCGGCTCGAAACGTTTCTTTCTCCTCGAAGAAAGTGCAGCGCTCCTCGATCACCGAGACTTTCGTCTCGATCGACGACACTTTCACCTAGATCAACGCCACTTTCGTCTCGAAAGTCGACACTTTCACCTCGATCGACGGTCGGGCGAGGTCGATCGAGGGGAGAAACAGGAAGATCAGGAGGATCTGGAAGGAAAAGAGGTGTTCACCCGATCGGATCGCCTCCAAGGCGCTCGAGCCGGGTCAACACCCCTCTCTCCTTCCTTACCTTTCTGAACTTCCTGTTTCCCCCTCTCGAAGCGTCCCCGCCGGCCGGACCGGCTCGGCTCCCTCCTCGTAGATGCGGAGGATCGCGACGAAGAGCGACATGATGACCGGGCCGACGATGAGGCCCGTGATGCCGAAGACCTCGATGCCGCCGAGGAGGCCGACGAGCATGAGCAGCGGGTGGCCCTCGCGCTTGCCGCCGACGAGGCGCGGGCGGATGACGTAGTCGCTGACGGCCATCACGACGCCGAGACCCCAGAAGACGACGAAGATCCCCGCCGCCGGCCGCCCGCCGAGGAACAGGTACGCGGCGACCGGCACCCAGATGAGCGCCGTGCCGAAGACCGGGACGAACGACGCGATGATCGTGAGCACCCCCCACGTGACCGCCTGCGGGACGCCGACGATCGTGAACCCGATGCCCGCGAGCATCCCCTGGACGATGCCCGTCGCGATCGTGCCGACGAAGGCGGTGCGGGCGACCTCGCGGAACTCGGCGACGAGGGCGCGCGTGTGCGCCGGGTCGAGCGGCAGGACGCGCTCCATGCGGAGCGAGAGCGACGGCCACTCGAGGATGACGTAGTACATCGTGAAGAGGGCGATGAGCGTCGTGAGGAGCGCGCTCGTCGTGGCCGAGAGCACGAGCCCCGCGGCCGTCGCGGCCTCCCCGGACAGCGCGCCGAGCTGCGCCTGGAGGTGCTCGAGGAGCTTGGCCTGGTCGACGTGGAGGGCCTCGAGGACGGCGGCGCCACGGTGGCCGACGAGGGAGTCGAAGGTGGCCCCGGCGAGACGCGTCTGGATGATGCGCGCGAGCGACGTGATCTCGCGAACGACGACGAAGACCACGACGCCGCCGCCGCCGAGCATGAGCGTCCCGCCCAGCACCGTCGTGACGAGGGCCGCGAGGCTCCGCCGCCGGTGAAACCGCGCCGTGAGCCACGCGAAGAGGGGGTGTGCGGTGAAGGCCATCACGGTGCCGAGGAGCAGGCCGGCGTAGAGCGGCGCGGCGACCCAGGCTGCCGCGAGGAAGCCGAGGACGAGGAGGGCGCTCAGTGCCCTGCGCTGCGGGGACGCGCTCACGACGGCACCGCGCCGGCATCGACGGGCGCTCGGGCGCTCACCGGAACGAGCACGCTGAACGTGGCCCCCTTGCCGGACTCGCTCTCCACCGCGATGCGCGCCCCCATCGCGTCGCCGAGGCGCTTGACGACGGCGAGGCCGAGGCCGACGCCGCCGTATTGCCGCTCGGCGGAGCCGTCGATCTGGTGGAACTCCTCGAAGATGCGCGCGTGGTCGGCGGGGGCGATGCCGATCCCCGAATCCTTCACGGCGATGCGGACCTCCTCGCCCTTCGCCTCGCGCCGCGCGGAGACGACGATGCGCCCGCCCTCCGGCGTGAACTTCGCGGCGTTCGAGAGGAAGTTCAGCAGCACCTGCTTGAGCGCGCGCGGATCGGCGTAGGCCGCGGGGATCTCCGCCTCGACGTCCGTGTCGACGGAGAGCGCCTTGGTGCCCACCATCCAGCGCGCGGCGGCGACGACGGTCGCGACGAGCTCGGCGACGTCGACCGCCTCGGCGTGGAGATCGACCTTTCCGGCGTCGGAGCGCGAGAGCTCGAGGAGATCGTCGATGAGGGCGAGCAGCGATCGTGCGCTCCGCTTGATGGCCTGCTGCGCGTCCTTCTGCTTCGCGGTCACCGGGCCGTAGATGCCCGACTCGATGAGATCACTCAGGCCGCACATGCCGTGGATGGGTGTCCGGAGCTCGTGGGTGACGTTCGCCATGAACTGGCTCTTCTGCCGGCCGGCCTCGACGAGCTGCTGCGTCCGGTGCTCGAGGGCGCGCTGCTTGCCGCGGCGATCTTGCAGGATGCGGGCCGCATAGTACGTCGGAACGCCGAGGACGAACGCCGTGTATGCGAGGTCCACGGCGACGTAGGTCGCCGTGAGGCCCCCGGTGAGGACGACGGGCGGCGAGGTCACGGGAAGGACGCCCGCGCGCACGAGGACGGCCATCGCGGCATAGAGGACGATCGCGCCGACCGCGCAGAGGACCGTGAGCCCCACGTTGCCGAGGAGCGCCACGACGGTGATCTCGATGAGGTAGATCGGAAAGAGGGGGCTGAGCTCACCGCCGGTGAAGTAGATGACGGCGGTCATCGTGAACATGTCGGTGGCGACGTTGACGGTCGCCGTCGACAGGACGGCGCGATCGAGGCGGAGCGCCACGCCCGCGGCCGTGTTCGTGGCGAGCTTCACCAGCAGGGGCACGAGGAACGCGCGCTGGAACGGAACGACGTGCAGCCAGTCGGCGAGGAGCGCGAGCGCGAGGAAGCCGAAGACCGTGAGGTACCCCGTCTTGACGCTCGTCGCGAGCTGCGGCCGGTGCCGCGGGTCCCCCATCTCCGCGATGAACGCCGGCGCGCGCATGCGCCCAGACTACGCCCCCACGCGGATGCCCGATCGAGAGCCGCCTAGGAGCGCGCCGGGGGGCCGATGAGCGCTTGGACCTTGCCGAGGAGCTCCGTGAGCTCGAACGGCTTCACGAGGAAGCCCTGCGCGCCGAGGTCCGTCTTCGCGTAGCCCTCGGCGTGGCGCACGTCCTTGTAGATGGCGCTCATGAGGAGCACGGGCGTCGAGCGGCCCCGGTCGGTGCGCTTGATGTCGAAGCAGACCTCGAAGCCGTTCTTGCGGGGCAGGAGCACGTCGACGAGCACCATGTCCGGCGCGTCCTTCGCGAAGGCGGCCACGCCGTCGGGGCCCGTCTTCGAGAGGAGCACGCGGTAGCCGTGTGCCTCGAGGAAGTCGAGGAGCACGAGCCCGTTCACGGGGTCGTCCTCGACGACGAGGATGGTCTTGCCGAGACTGCCCCCCGGCCCGTGAGACTGCATGAATACAACGTAGCCCGAAGCGCTCTCCGCGGCTCATGAAGCGGTCTGAAATCGGCGCCGGAGGAGCACGAGGAAGAGAGGGCCTCCGGCGAGAGCCGTCAGCGCACCGACAGGAAGGGCGGTGTGTACGTACGGCTCGAGGACGCGGACGAGGAGATCGCACGCGACCAGCGTGGCCGCGCCACCGAGGGCCGACGCCGGGAGGACCCTGCGGAGATCGGGGCCGACGACGCGACGCAGTGCCTGGGGGACCACGAGGCCCACGAAGCCGATGAGGCCCGTGACGCTGACGATGGCGCCGACGACGGCGGCACAGGCGAAGAAGGTGCGGCGCTCGAGGGCCCGGACGTCGACGCCGAGGCTCTCCGCGGGCTCGTCGCCCAGGGCGAGGACGTTCATGCGAGCGGCGTCCGCGAAGAGGATGGCGAGGCCCACCGCGACGTACACGGTCACGAAGGCCAGCTGCCACCACGAGGGAACCTCGAGGAAGCCCATGAGCCAGAAGAGGAGCGACTGGACGCGCCCCGGCTCGGCGATGGCCTCGACGAGCGTGATGCAGGCCCCCGCGATGGCGTTGACGACGACGCCCGCGAGGAGGATCGACGCGCCCCCGCCGCGCCCCGCGCGGACCAGGGTCCAGACGACGGCGGTCGCGCCGAGACCCCCGGCGAAGGCGACCGCGGGCACGGTCGCCGCACCGAGGAGACTCGCGCTCTCGAGGCCTGTCGCGATGGCAAGCGTCGCTCCGAGCGCCGAGCCGCCCGAGACGCCGAGGATGTAGGGCTCCGCCAGCGGGTTCCGGAGGACGCTCTGGAACGCGGCGCCGACGGCGGCGAGCCCCGCGCCGGCGACGGCGGCGAGGAGAACGCGCGGCAGGCGGTAGCCGACGACGATGTCGTGCGCCCGCGTGCCGGACGAGAAGAGGTCGAGCGCCGTGGCGGAGCCGCTCCCGTACGACACGCCCAGTGCCACCGCGACGAGCAGCGCGAGGGCGCACCACGCGACGACCGAACGGCGCACGACGGTCCACGTCACCCGCGGTTGCGGTCGTAGAGAATGCGCAGGCCGGTGAGCGTGAGGTGATCGTCGACCTGGTCGATGGTGCGAGAGAGAGGCGCGATGAGCGAGGCGAGCCCGCCGGTGGCGATCACCTTGCAGGGGAACCCGAGCTCGGCGCGGATGCGATCGACGAGCCCGTCGACCAGGCCGACGTAGCCGTAGACGATGCCCGACTGCATCGCGTGCACGGTGTTGCGCCCGACGACCTTGGGAGGCTTGGCGATCTCGACGCGCGACAGCTTGGCGGCGCGGGTGAAGAGCGCGTCGGCACTGATCTGCAGGCCGGGAGCGAGCACGCCTCCGAGGTACTCGCCCTTGGGGGTCACGCAGTCGAAGTTGGTGGAGGTGCCGAAGTCGACGACGACGACGCCCCCCTTGGCGATCTCGTAACCGGCGACGGCGTCGGCGATGCGATCGGCGCCCACCTCGCGCGGGTTCTCGATGAGGATCGCCATGCCCGTCCGGATGCCCGGCCCGACGATGACCGCCTCCCGGCCGAACGCGCGGCGCACGAGCTGTGTCATCGGCTCGGTGAGCGACGGCACGACGCAGGCGATGATGGCAGCGTCGACGGAGGTGGCGTCGACGCGGTTCATCGCGAGGAGCGCGGTGAGCTGCACGGCGTACTCGTCGGCGGTGCGACCGCGCGCGCTCTCGACGCGGAACTGGTGCACGAGCCTCTCGCCGTCGAAGAGGCCGTAGACGATGTTCGTGTTGCCGACGTCGACCGCGAGGAGCATCCGGAGCGGAGCCTACATGGACGTGCGCCGCTCGGCGACGTGCTCCGCGATGCGCTCGGCGAGGAGCATCGCGAGGGCCATGATGGTGTGCTGCGGGTTGACGCCGAGGTTCGTGGGGAGGAGCGACGCGTCGAGGACCCAGGCGCCGCGGACGCCGTGCACTGCGCCGTCGTAGCCGGCCACCCCCTCGTCGGCGGTGCGTCCCATGCGGCAGGTGGAGAAGAGGTGGCTCGAGATGAGCGACCAGTCGCGCGGGTCGAGGGAGAGAGCGTCGAGGCGCGAGAGCTCGTCGGGCGACGTGAGGACGTCCGGGCCGCCGTGAACGCCGGGGTAGACGCGCACGGCACCCGCCGCGAAGTGGAGCTCGGCGAGGCGGCGCACGCCCGCGCGGAAGATCGCCATGTCGCGCGCCGACGGCGTGTACGCGATGCGAGCGCGATCGCCCGCGGGCGAGACGGTGCCCTCGGCCTCGGCTCGCACCTGCACACCCCAGACGGCCATGTTGGGAAAGTCCGCGATCGAGCGCTGGAAGCCCGCCCCGAGGCCCGGGAGCCGCACGCCGGCGAGCTCCACGGGCAAGCCGACGACCTCCATCTTGAAGCCGTCTCCGCGGAACTCGTCGACCTCGAACGACTGCGTCGCCCCCTCCCAGATGCGCACCGGGTCGCGGTACACGCCGGCGACCGCGGTGCCCGGGTGCGCCCGGAAGTGGGCCCCGACGTGCGCGCGGGGGCCGACGCCCGAGCGGTGCAGGATGCAGGGAGTCTGGATGGCGCTCGCGGCGAGGATCACGCCGCCGCGCGCGGCCACGCGGAAGGGAGAACCGTCGCTCTTGCGCCCCGTGACGGCGACCGCACGCCCGCCGCTCGTGTCGACGGTGCGCACCTCGTGGTCGGCGAGGATGCGCGCGCCGGCACGCGCGGCACGCGGGAGGTACGTGCGCTCCATGCTCTGCTTTCGCTTCGTCGGACACGCCTCGAGGCACCGGCCGCTTCCCTGGCAGTCGAGGACGTTGCGCCGGATCGCGTGCGCCCTCCACCCGAGGCGCGCGGCACCCTCCTTCATGCGATGGCCGTTGCCACCGAGGAGGCGGTCGGGTGCGGGCGCGACGGAGAGGTCGCGTTCGATGCGGTCCATGCGCGCGTGGAGCTCGGCGAGGGGCACGGCATCGCGTGCGCCGATCGCGCCGAAGCTGCGCGCATACGCGTCCTCGGGGAGGCGCCACACGATCGCGCCGTTGACGACCGTGGTGCCGCCGACGCACCTGCCCTGGAGCATGGGGATGACGCTCCGGCCCATCGCGACCTGCGTGCCGCGATCGCGGAAGAGGCGCATGAAGGCCTCGTGCGAGCCGAGCCCGCGGTCCTCGTCGCGGACTTCGGGACCCTCCTCGAGCACGAGCACGTCGTGTCCCGCCTCGGCGAGGACGACGGCCGCCGTCGCGCCGGCTGCGCCACTGCCCACGACGACGAAGTCGGCCGCCTCGGTCGCGGCGGTGCTCACGGGTGGACCGCCATCGGGCCCAGGCCGAGGCGTTCGCGCACCGCCGGGTGCGCACCCCAGCCCATCAGGGCAATCGCCTTGAGCAGGTAGAAACCCTCGCGCACGAAGTAGGCGCGCGCGCCGGCCCACCGCGCGACGTACCGGAGCCGCGTGGCGGGCGAGAGCATGCTGGCGGGGAGCGGGATGCCGACGAAGAGGATGGGCAACCACGTGACCGCCCAGGTGACGGCGCGGAGACCGAGCGCCGCCTGGAAGGGCACCTGCCGGAGGTACCGGTCGAGGAACGCCGCGACCGAGGACGCGACGTCGAGCGGCTCGCCGAGGACGTCGGCGAGGACGACGGCGATGCGTCGCTGCGCTCCCTCGCCGAGGCCCATCAGGACTCCGCGGCGAGGCCGCGCAGGTAGCCGAGGACGCGCTCGACCGCCTCGGGCCGGGAGTACACGTCGCCTCCGCGGCGCGCCTCGAGCGCGTCGGCGAGGAGGCGAGCGACCTCCTCGGCGGTCTGCGAACCCGGAAGGGACCGCGAGTCGACGCCCCCGCCGAGAGCGTTCAAACCGAAGTCGGTCGCGACGACGCCCGGGTAGAAGCAGGTGACGCGCACCTCGGGGAAGTCCTTCGCGAGGTCCATGCGGAGGATCTCGGTGAGCGACCCGAGGGCGGCCTTCGAGGCGCAGTACGCCGACCGGAAGCCGGCGAACGGGATGCGCCCGAGCATGGAGGACACGTTCACGAGGTGGCCCCGCGTGCGCTCCTTGAAGTGGGGCACGATGGCCTGCATCCCGTACAGGGCGGACTTCACGTTGTCGCGGAGCATGGCGTCGACGTCGGCGTCGGTGAGCTCGAGGAGGGGGCGCGTGATGCCTCGTCCGGCGTTGTTGACCCACGCGTCGACGTGGCCGAAGCGCTCGACCGCCTTCGCCGCTAGGCGATTCACTTCGTCCTTGCGCGTGACGTCGGTGGGCACCGTGAGCGTCGTGCCGCCCGCTGCGCGCGCGACATCGTCGAGCTTCTCGGCGCGACGCGCGGCGAGAACCACGCTCCCGCCACGACGGACGATCTCCGCGCAGAGGGCCGCGCCGATCCCGGCGCTCGCGCCGGTGACGACGACGACCTGCGACTTCCAATCGAAGGAGTGCGCACCCGGCTTCGAGACGTCCATCGATCATTCCTCCACGCGCACGGCACGTATCACATCGCCCTCGGCGACGCCGTTCCAGTCGCCGTCCGCGTGGCCGACCCAAGCGTACTCGCCGTCGAGGTGCGGCTGGACGGACAGGGTCACGAAGATCTGGCTCGATCCGGTGTCCCTCCCTGCGAGCGCGACACCGACGTCGAGCGGCCCGAAGGGCACGGGGGAAGTCTCGCAGCGGAGAGGCACGCCCGAACCGCCGTACCCGTCGGCACCGCGGTCTCCGAGCTGGACGACGAAGCCGGGCACGACGCGGTGGACGACGACGCCCGTGTAGAAGCCCGACCGTGCGAGCGCGACGAAGCGGGTGGCGGCGACGGGAGCGAGAGACGGGTCGAAGCGAATACCGAGCGTGGCACCGTCGATCTCGAGCACGACGCGCGTCGCGTGCGCGATCTCGTGGCCGAGCTCCTCCGCCGCCTCCTCCGGCGCGTCGGGTGGCGGGCACGTAGCGCCCTTCTCTCCGGCAGCCGCGAGCGCCTTCGCAGCACGCGTGCGCACGGTGACGTTGGGGTCGTGGCAGGCCTTCTGCGCGTACGCGCGCCCCTCGTCGAGCGAGAGAGCGAGCGAGGCGTCGACGAGGGCCATGCGTGTCTCGACGAGATCGGGCGCCCACGCGTGGGCGAGCGCGGCCCTCATGGCGCGCGCGATGCCCGCGTCGAGCTCCTGCAACGGATGCGACGTGGGAGGCGGAGCGCGCGGATCGAGGGCCGCGCGCCGCTCGCTGGCGGCCAGTACGTAGAGGCGATCGGGATGGGCGTGCACGACGTCCGCCGCCACTGCGACGACGCCCGCCTGGGGAGACGACAGCGCATCCGCGAGGACGGCGAGCGCCGCAGAGCCGAGCTCGGGATGTCGAGTGACGACCTCGATGGCGGCCTCGCGCACGCGGACGTGGGTACTGCGCGTCACGTCGAGCCAGGCGCCACGTCGCGCCTTCGTGAGCTCACCCCGGTCGAGAGCCGCGAGGCGGCCCGCCTCCCCCGCCTCGCCGTCGCCGACGTCACACCCGCGCAGGACGTCGGAATCCCACGCGCCGAGAGCGAGCTTCTCCGCCGCCTCGCACCGGACCTGCGAGACGCGGCGGACGAGCGCCGGTGCGCTCCCGGGAGGCGCTTCGAGTCGCGTCGCCGCCCAGAGGGGCGCGTCGGCATGGGGTGGTCGATCGTCGCTGACGGCGCCGAGGGCAGACCGGAGAATGCCCGGGAGATCGCCCGTGAGCTGATCGCCGCGTCCGGGAAGGATGGTGCCGAGCGCTCCGAGGAGCGCGCTCTGTCCTGCCTTGTGCAGGCGACCGAGGGAGCGCGCAGCCTCGGCCCGCTCGGGAGGCGTGAACTCGCTGGAGGCGAGGACGCGTCCGAGATCCGCCGCGCCGTCTGCGCCGGCCCGACCCAGCGCGCGCACGGCGAAGAAGCGGTCGGCTCCGGGACGGTCGAGCGCAGCCCGTGCGGCAGCGAGCAGGCGAGGCCCGAGCTCCTCGGCACCGACGGACTCGGCGCGGCCAAATGCGTAGAGGGCCGCGTCGACCGGGGGACTGCGCTGGACCGCATCGAGCAAGGCGCCGCTCGACTCGAGCGAGACGGACCCCCGCCGGGAAGCCACGTCGCCGAGGGCGAAGGCGGCGGCGTCCGCGGTGAAGGGAGCCGCGTCGGTGCGGCGGAGCCAGGCGCGCAGCGTCTGCTCGGCGACGTCCCCGCCGCAGTGACCGAGGGCGCGCAGGATGGCGATGCGCGCGTCGACGGGGACCGACGCACCCCGCGCGGGATCGAACGACGCGAGGCGCGCCGCGAGGGCGCGTGCGTGCGCGTCCTCGTGTCCCTTGCACGACTCGCCGAGACCGTACGCGGCCCACGCGGTCACGACGTCGTCGGCGTCTTCCAGCGCGCCGAGGAGCGGGGCGTCGTCCGCGTCCTGGATTCGCGCGAGCGCCCGCGCGGCGAGACGCCGGATCGCAGGGTCGTGCTCGTGGAGCGACGCCGGGGGTACATCGCGCGCCCGGCGCTGATCCGCGGCGCGCGCGATGGTCACGCGCACGTCCTGCGCGGCTCCCGCCTCACCGTTCGCACCATCGGGGGCACCCGCCGGGGCGGGACCCGGCTTCGCACAGGACGCGAGGAAGAGCGCGAGCAGCGCGTGGGTCGCGTGCTTCATGACCGTGGGGCCTGCACCAGCGAGAGGACCCTCTCGACGCCCCACCTCCAGGTCCTCCGCGTCCAGGGCGCCGGCGCTGCTCCTGCGTGCACGCCCTCGACGTGCAGCCCGCGGGCACGGAAGAGCGCGACGGCCCGGGCCAGATGCCAGGCGCAGGTCACGATCGCGACGCGCTCGATCCCGCGCCGCGCCAGCGTGGCTGCGGCGTACCGGGCATTCTCGCGCGTGGAGAGCGAGCAGCGCTCCCGGACGATGGCCGACTCGGGCACCCCGAGGCGGCCGAGCTCGCGCGCCATCGCGTCCGCCTCCACGGTGCCACCCCAGTGGCGGCCCCCGCACACGAGGACGAGCGTGCCTTCTCCTGCTCGCTCCTCGTAGGCGCGAGCGGCCGCGCGCACCCTCCGCCCAAGGGCTCCGGCGAGGCGCCCCTCCTCGTCGAGCATCACCCGGCAGCCGAGGACCACGATGGCGATGGCGATGGCCCCGTCGACGCCGAGCGAGTTGGGTTTGGCCGTCTCGCCCGTCGCAGCCCTCTCGCCCATCAGAGGAGTAGGAATACCTTTCTTCGCGGCCACGAGGTACGCTCGTGGGCCGTATCGCTGCAGCTCGAACGGAGCCTTCGAACCGATGCAGATCACTTTCTGGGGCGTCCGCGGAAGCATCCCCACGCCGGGGCCCGCGACGGTGCAGATCGGGGGCAACACGAGCTGCGTCGAGGTGCGCGCGGGCAAGGCAGTCCTCATCTTCGACGGCGGCACGGGCCTGCGCTTGCTCGGGAAGAAGCTGCTCAAGGAGATGCCGCTCGACGCGCACATGTTCTTCAGCCACGTGCACTGGGACCACATCCAGGGGTTCCCGTTCTTCGAGCCCGCGTTCGTGCCGGGCAACGTGTTCCACCTCTACGGCGGCCACAACGTCTCGCGCACGCTCGAGGAGACGCTCGAGGGCCAGATGGATCACCCGAACTTCCCCGTTCACCTCGGGACGATGGCCGCAAAGATGAACTTCCGGGATCTCGCCGAGGGCGAGCTCCTCGAGATCGACGACGGCCAGGGTGGTGCGGTCCGGGTCACGAGCGCGCGCGGCAACCATCCGCAAGGAGTCTTCGCGTTCCGTGTGGAGCACGACGGGCGCGCCGTCGTCTACGCGACCGACACCGAACACTACGAGGGGCGCGTCGATCAGAAGCTCGTCGACCTCGCGAAGGGCGCGCGCGCGCTCATCTACGACTCGCAGTACACGCCCGAGGAGTACGCGTCGAAGAAGGGCTGGGGTCACAGCACCTTCGAGGAGGGCGCGAAGATCGCCCGGCTGGCGGGCGTCGAACGCCTGGTCCTCTTCCACCACGATCCGACGCAGAATGACGGCGCGGTTCGCGACAAGGAAGCACGCGCGCGCGCGGTCTTCCCCGACGTCGTCGCGGCGTACGAAGGCCTGTCGCTCGAGGTGTGAGCGTCACGCGCCGAGCGGCGCGGTGGCGAGATGCACACGTGCTGAAGGACGCGGGCGGGAACGCGCAAAACGTGCGCCTGCCGGAGGGCGGAACGGGCGGCCCTTGCGGGGATCGCCCCTGCGAGCGGCGCGATTCCAGCGCGTTGCGCGTGGCACCTCCCGTGCACTTGCGACGGTCGCGGGGGCGGCGGAAGGAGTGCGACCATGCGCGCAAGCGACAGCCACGCCATGCAGCTCTACCGGGCGAGCCTGACCGACGTCGTCCCGCTGGATCGGGAGACGGAGCGGGACTTCGCTCGCCGGTGGCGCGCGGGAGATCGGAAGGCGGGCGAGAAGCTCGTCACCGCGTGCTTGCCGTTCGTCATCGCCATCGCGCTCGAGTACCGCCGCTGGGGCATCCCCCTCGAGGACGTGATCCAGCAGGGGAACCTGGGGCTGCTTCGAGCCGCGTCGAAGTTCGACCTGAGCCGCGACTGCAGGCTGGCGACGTACGCCGCGTACTGGATCCGCGCGGAGATCCGCGACTACGTCGTGCGGGCCTATCGCGTCGTCCGGCTGGGAACGACGAAGGCCGAGCGCCGGGCGCTTCGCACGTACCGCAAGACGCGGGAGAGCGATCCGACTGCGCTCGCGAGCGCGAGCGGGATGACCGTGGAAAAGGCGACCTGGTTGCTGCCGCTGCTCATGGCGCGCGAGGCGAGCCTGGAGGCACGGGTGGACGATCACGCCGCGCTGAGCGAGCGGCTGCCGGCATCGTCGCCCAGCCCCGAGGAGGATGCGACGGCTGCGGAGCGGCAGACACGCGCGCGGCTCGCCGTGAGCGAGGCGCTCGAGGGGCTGAGCGAGCGCGAACGGATGATCGTTCGCGAGCGGGTCATGACGGACGATCCGCGCACCCTGCAGGAGCTCGGCGTGCGCCTCGGCGTGAGCAAGGAGCGCGTCCGGCAGCTCGAGGAGAGGGCATTCGGAAAGCTGCGGGCCAAGCTCGAGGAGCTCCGGGAACTCGCCGCCTGAACGGGAGCGCCGGCGCCCGAGGCGAGAGAGGCGACGTCGCGCGCGTGCTACACGTGACGGCCATGGGCGAGGTGGCTCTGGTCACGGGGGCGGCGGGGGCGCTTGGGGCAGAGGTCGCGCGCGCGCTCCATGCGAAGGGATATTCGCTGGCGCTCGTCGATGCATCGAGGGGGGCGGATCGGTTGCGCGCGCTCGCCGCGTCGCTCGGGGGTGCGAGCATCGCCGCAGGAGACATCGCCGAGCAGGCCACGTGGTCGGAGGCGATGCCGCGCATCGAGCGCGAGCTCGGTGGCCCGCCCACGGCGGCGGCCCTGATCGCCGGCAGCTGGGCAGGAGGCAAGGCGCTGCACGAGGAGTCGGACGACGCGGCGTGGGACGCGATGATGCGAGCCAACGTCGCGACCGCGCATCGGAGCCTGCGCGCGCTGCTGCCGCCCATGGTGGCCCGCAAGCGCGGAAGCATCGTGGTCATCGGCTCGAGGGCCGCGGTGAACCCGGAGACGAGCGCGAACGCGGCGGCCTACGCGGCGTCCAAGGCTGCGCTGCTCGCGCTCGCCCGCGCGGTCGCCGCCGAGGTGCTCGCGCACGGCGTCCGCGTGAACGCGGTGCTGCCGAGCACGATGGACACGCCGGCGAACCGCGCTGCCATGCCGGACGTGGACCCCGGCCGGTGGGTTTCGCTCGGTTCCGCGGCGGGCCTGGTCGCGTTCCTCCTGAGCGACGAAGCGCGCGACGTGAGCGGCGCCGCGGTTCCCATCTACGGCCGCGCCTGAGCGCCCTCCCCGCGGGGGGGACCGCGCGCGAAAGCTGTGTTAGTCGGGCAGCGTGATCCCGCGCTACACGCCAGCCGATTTCGCCGAGCTCTGGTCCCCTGCCCGTCGCTACGCCGTCTGGCTCGACGTCGAGCTCGCGGCTTGCGAGGCGATGGAGGAGGCGAACTTCGTGCCGCGGGGGACAGCGGCGACGCTCCGCGGGAAGAACCTCGTGCTCTACCCGACGCGGATCGACGAGATCGAACGGACGACGAAGCACGACGTCATCGCGTTTCTCACCCACGTGGAGGAGCTCGCGGGGATCGAGGCGAGGTGGCTGCATCGCGGGATGACGTCGAGCGACGTGCTGGATACCTCGCTCGCGGTCCTGCTCCGCGACGCGGCCGATCTGCTGCTCGCCCGGTGCGACAAGGTGCTCGACGCCCTCGCCCGCCGCGCACGCGAGCACGCCAGGACGCCGATGATCGGCCGCAGCCACGGCATCTTCGCCGAGCCGGTGACCTTCGGGCTGGCGCTCGCCGGCCACCACGCGGAGATCGCACGGGGGAAGGCGCGACTGCAGGCTGCGCGGCGCGAGATCGCAGTGGGGAAGATCGCGGGAGCGGTGGGGACCTACGCCCACCTGTCGCCCGACATCGAGCGCCAGGCGCTCGCGCGCATCGGGCTCGAGCCGGAGACGGTGGCCACCCAGGTCGTCGCGCGCGATCGGCACGCCGCGTACTTCTCCAGCCTGGCGCTCCTGGCGGCTGCTATCGAGCGCCTGGCCACGAACGTGCGCCACTGGCAGCGCAGCGAAGTGAGCGAGGCCGAGGAGGCGTTCACCGCGGGCCAGAAGGGCTCGAGCGCCATGCCCCACAAGCGAAACCCGATCCTGAGCGAGAACCTGTGCGGCCTCGCGCGCGTCGTCCGGGCTGCGGTCGTTCCGGCGCTCGAGGACGTTGCGCTCTGGCACGAGCGCGACATCTCCCACTCGTCGGTCGAACGCATGATCGGGCCCGACGCGACCGCGACGCTCGGGTTCATGCTCGAGCGGGCGGCGAGCCTCGTGGACGGCCTCGTGGTCTATCCCGAGAACCTGAAGCGAAACCTCGATCGCGCCGCGGAGCTCTACTTCAGCGAAGCGACGCTCCTCGCGCTCGTCGAGGCCGGGATGCCGCGGCAGGAGGCCTACGTGCTCGTCCAGCGAAACGCGATGCGCGCGTGGCACGGCGAGGGCCGCTTCCGCGATCTCCTCGCCGCGGACGCGGACGTCGCCGCGAAGATCCCGGCGGCGAAGCTCGACGCGCTCTTCGACCTGGACCACGCCCTCGCGCACGTCCCGGCTATCCTCGAACGGGCCCTCGGCGCCCCGCCGCCGCTGCCCCCCGCGCCCCGCAGTCGACCTGGCGGGTCCCTCGATCAACGATAGTCGAAGCGGATGCTCGCCAGGAGGCTGGCGTCGCGCCGGCCGAAGACGTCGTCGATCCGCGCCAGCGCGAGATCGTACACGTAGGCGACGTCGACCACGATCGGGCGCGCGTGGAAGGAGAGGCCCGTCGTCGCGCTGCGCTCGTCGAGGCCGGCCCGCGCCCACACGCGGGAACGCACGAGCGCCTGCTCGACGCCGACGGTGGGAAACACCTTGAAGGACGTGCTCGGGAGGCGCAGCGAATCGTCCACGGCGCTCCCCTGCGTGCGCGCCACGAACCCCGCGTCGATGCGCGTTCCACGCCACGGCGACCACCCGCCCCCCAGGCGCGCGTCGTACTCCCGCAGCAGCCCCGTGCGAAGGCCGCTCGAGTCGTCCCGCGTCTCCTGGTCGTCCAAGAGGGTGACCCGCGCCCCGAGCTCCCAGCGCCAGGACGGTCGCCACAGCAACCCAGCGCCTCCGGAAGGGAGCCACGAGGTCTCGTACCGGATGGGCGGCGTACCCGAGAGCGGCAGAAGCGTCATCTGCGACTGCGCGTACGAAAGCATCAGACCGAGCGAAACGGTGGACGACAGAGGCTTCGCGAGGACGGCGAACGCCTCCTGGTTCGACCCGTCGGCGAGCGAAGGCGGCTCGAGCTTCGTCGCGGGCGTGTCGTCCCAGACGCGGGCGTCGGTGGTGCGCTGGGAGAGCGCGGAGATGGACAGCGTGGCGCCCCCCCAGAAGGCGGGAGTCGTGAAGGTGGCAGCGAGAAACGACGCGGCGTCGCCCGTGTCGACGTACCGGGCGATTCCGGAGTCGAGGCGCGCGCTCCCTGCGACGTCGGCCATCCGCGCGAAGTTGCCGGTGGTCGCGCCGTCGCCTCCCATGCCGAGCGACCGGACACCGCTCTGGGTCGCTTCGCTCGCGAATGCGCGCAGTGCGACCTCGGGGCCCGCGTGGGCCAGCGGCGCGCTCAGCGCGACGGCTGCTGCGACGGCACCTGCGGCGCGATCGGCTCCACGCTTCATCGGCGCGATGCTAGCCGGCGAAACCATGCGCGCGCCACAAGGGCCGCGACCATGGGCACGTGGCGGGGCGCCAGCCGGCTCACCTCGTCCGCGTACACGGCGCGGACGGGGACCTGGGCGATGCGCATGCCGCGGAGCGCGACCTGCGACAGGAGGTCGTTGGGGTAGCCGTACCTCGGCCAGATCTCGTCGAGGTCGAGCCTCACGAGCGCGTCGCGCGCGATCGCCGTGTAGCCGCACTGGCTGTCGGAGATCGAGACGCCGATCGCGCGCGACGTGGCCCACGAGAACGCGAGGCCGCCGACCCTCCGCGACAGCGGCATCGCGCCGATGGTCCCGGACGCGAACCGGTCCCCCTTGACGTAGTCGGCCTCGCCGCGCGCCACGGGGTCGACGACGGAAACGAGATCAGCGGGGTCCATCTGTCCGTCGCCTGCCATGACCACGTACGCGTCGCGGTCGGCTCGTGCGATCTCGGCCGCGCGCCGGTAGCCGCTCACGATGGCAGCTCCGACCCCGCGGTTGTGGGCGTGCCGGACCACCTCGACCCTCGCGTCGAGCACGGATGCCGCGGCATCCGCGGTCCCGTCGGTGCTGGCGTCGTCCACGACGACGATCGCGTCCACCCACGAGGGAATGCCGCGCACGACACGCGCGATCCGCAGCGCCTCCTCCCATGCGGGCACGACGACGACGACGCGCGAGCCGATGCGCATGGTATGTCCCCTCTACCGCAATGCGACGGAGGACGCTGCTCGTCGTCGGGAGTGTCGTCGTCCTGTCGCTGGCTGCCGGTTCCTGGGCGGTCGCGCGCAGGCCGTTTCCCCCGGAGACGACGCCGGAGGGCGCGTACACGCGCATCGCGTATGCGGTGGCGGAGCGTCACGTCGCGGACGCGTTCCCGTACCTCGAGACGGACGCGCAGTGGGCGTCGTTCTCCATCCGCGACATGAGGAAGGCGGCCTGCGAGCGTGTCCGCGCCAGCTACCCTGCGCCGGAGGCGAAGCCGCTGCTCGGCGCTTGGACTGACGAGGCGACTGCGCCGGATGGCGCCGACGTCTTCGCGCGCCTGGCGGAGAGCCGCGGCTGGGTGGCGAGGCTCGAGCGCGACCTCTCCGGGGTCGCCCACGTGGAGACGAACGGGGAGCGAGCGACGGTCGTGACGGCGCGGGGCACGCGGTACCCGTTCCGGCGACGGGACAACGGGATCTGGGGCCTGACGATCTTCACCGCGGAGCTCAGCGCGGAAGCCGAGCGCGCGGCGCGAGACCTCGAGGTCGTCCAGCGAGCCGCAGGCGACTACGACCGTGTCCGCCCCGGCGGAGGGTGACGCCCGTTCGAGGATCGCGGTCGCCGATCTACGGCGCCTTCTTCTTCATGTCGTCCCACGATCGGCCGGCAGGTTGGCCCTCCTCGACGGGGAGACCGACGCGCGACCAGCCCGGCTCGGTCACCTGCCCGAACGGGTTCCGCGCGCCGTCCCAGCCGGCTCGCTGGTCCACGACGTTCGTGAACCCCGAACCGAGGAGCGCCTGGGCCGCGCGCAGCGAACGGCCTCCCGCCTTGCAGCCGACGACGATCTTCGCGTCCTTCGCGAACGCGGCGCTCATCACGTCGAGGAACGCGGGATTCGGAACCATGCCGCCTCCGCCGGCATGAGCGATGGGGACGTTCACCGCCCCGGGCGGGTGCCCGGCCTCGAACTCCTCTGCCGTGCGAACGTCGACGTAGGTCCAGCCTTCGCCGAGCTTGGCGCTGGCGTCCTGGGGCGAGATGCGTGTGATGTCAGCCATCGTGGCGATCGGATAGCCCGGAACGGGCCCGGCGTCAGCCGTCGACGCGAGCGTCAGTGGCACACGCCGGGCGCGGCGAGGGCCTTTGCAGCGGCCGCGCGGACGTACGGGGGAGAGCTCGTCCCGAGCAGCCTCGAGAGCCTGCCGCGGAGATCGGCGGGGTGGATGGCCGCGAGCCCGACGAGCGCACCGAGCGCGATCTGTTGGTCGTCCTCGGCCGTGCCGGGCACGCCGAGCGTGCTCGCGAGCTCGGTCAGGCGATCGACGGAGGAGCCGTCGCAGACCGCCCCGAGCGCCGCCGCGGCCGCAGCGCGCACCTCGGGCTCCTCGTCCGGATCGTCGAGCCGTTCGCGGACCGCCTCGTGCAGATCGCGGGTGTGGCGCAGGGCGACCGCGTGGAGCGCGACGGCGCGAACCCTGACCGAAGAGTCGCGCAAGGCGTCGCGCAGCGATCGGTCGATGTCCGCCGAGGGTGCGGCGTGAGCGAGCACCGAGACGGCCTGCGCCTTCACGAAGGACCACCCGTCCGCCGCGAGCGCCGAGCTGGCAACCTGGACGGCCGCGGGGTCGGGAGACTCGGCGAGGGACTGGAGCGCAGCCTCACGAACGCGCGGCTCGGGATCGCGAGCGGCCCCGAGGAGCGCGACCTGGAGGGCGGGAAGCCCCGAGGCCTGCTCTGCGGCGCGCGCCCGCACGGGCCACTCGGGGTCGCGAGACAGCACGTCGCCGATGCGCCGTGCGGCCGCGCCGTCCCCACCGTGGGCAAGCTCTCCGAGCGGCCCGAGGGCGAGGTACCGCACCCGCAGGGTCGGCGTACCGGCGAGAATGTCCGCGAGCGCTCTGTCTCCCGAGGTGGGGCTCTCGACGACGCGCTTTCCTGCGGCCCGGAGGATCTCCAGCCGCGCTCCGGCACCTCGACGCGTGTCGTCCACGAGCGCCCCGATGCTTCCGGCCGGCGCGGAATCGAGCGCTTGCGCGAGCGACCTGCGAAGGACGCGCCTCACGTCGTCGTCGCTCTCGGGGGTCGCCGCGAGCGCGTCCGCGAGTGGTCCCAGCGCGTCGGCGCCGGCAATGGCCGTGAACGTCGGCGCCACGCAGGCCCGCGCCGCTGGATCGTCGCGCAGGATCGACGCGAGCGCAGGCGCTGCGCCGCGGCAGCGTTCGAGCTTCTCGCGCGCCTTGCGTGGCGCCTCACCCTCCTTCTCGCAGAGCCCCCGCGCGAGCAGCGGCGCCGCGTCCACGCATCCTTCGTGACTCGCCGCGACGTCGATCGCGAACGCGCGTCCACGCGCGTCGAGTCCGGAGTACACGCGGGCGGCCGCCTCGAGCGCCGGCGGACCGGCGCGCTCGAGGACCTGCGCGGCGATCAGGCCTCGATCGCTCGAGAGCTTCTTCGCCACGTCGTCGAGGGTCACGCCGGGGCCGTCGAACTCGCTGTAGGCGACGAGCTCCGCGATCCCGACGTCCGGATGCGGCAAGTTGCGCGTGTATGCGTCGTTCAGGACGACCGATACGCACGAGGCGTGCGCCGGTCGTGGCAGCGCGATCTCGTAGGCCTCGCCAGGTTTGAGCCAGCCGTCGCCGGGGAGGGTGACCTCGTAGGTGTCGGCGCTGGTGACGAGATAGAACGTGCGCGGTGCGGCCCCGTTGGCGTCCGGATCCGGCGGGGCGATCACCACCTGCATTCGCGTGATAGGCACGTCCTGGGGCGCGGCCATCGTCACGAACTCGCCCTGCCCCATGCCCGGCCTCCGCTCGCTCCAGACGGTCCGCGGATCGCCGTCCGTGAGCTCAAGACCCCTCGAGCCCGGAACGCTCGAGCCGCGCGCCACGAGGAGCCTGGCGAGCGACGGCGCCGGGACGGCTCCCGCGTCGGTCGCCACGATCTGCTGGGCGCCCTGCTGCTGCTCCTGGCTCAGCCTCTGCGCGGTCGCGGGCCGCAGCTCCATCGAGGCCGGGTAGAGCGCGAGCGGCTCGAGCTGCGTCCAGGCCTGGCCACAGATGCGGAGGTCCTCGCGGATCTCGCCGACGAGCACGAAGCTCCTCTCGCCGTGCGGGACGATCCGGACCGCCTTTCCGGTCCGTTCGCCGGGGTCTCCCGCGGCGAACCCGGTGACGCCGGCGAAGATCGGTTCAAGGTAGCCAGCGGCGACGACGGCTTCCCACGCGATGCCCTCGCGCTGCGTCGAGGGCACGACGACGTGGACGACGTGCTTGCCCGATCCGATCGCGATCGACTCGACCCGCACGTCCTTGCCGTCGGGAAGCTCCGAGCGGTCGAGCGCGACGGTGGTCCTCGCACCGTTGGCGACCACGACTCCTCCCGCGAGATCGACCGTGACGTCCAGTGCGGCCAGGCCGCCTCCAGCCGGAGCCGTCGCGTGTGTCTCGGCATGCGCGGCTGCCGAACGAAAGACCGTCAACAGCGCGAGGAATGTCGCGGAGCTCCGGAGCATTTCGCCACGTATGCCTCATCGCGACGCTCTTCGCGAGCGCCGCAGGATTGGACGTGACCGTTTTCCCGCTTTCTTGCCCGTTCGAGAGCCCCCATGCCACACCCCTACGCGATGCGTCGCTCGGCCTCGATCGCCCTCGCCGGCGTCGCCTCGCTGCTCGCGAGCGGCGTCCTCCTGGCCTGCCATCGCGCCGGTACACCGGCGCCGCCCGGCTCGACGGACGACGTCGCGACGCCGTCCCTGTCTCACCCCGAGCCCACGGGCCGGGAAGACGAGCCGTCAGAGGCGGAGGCGTCGAACGTGGCAGGCCTCGATCTCCTGCACGTGACCGTCGCCGACGGCTCCGTCAAGGCTCCCTCGGCGGCGGGCAGCGCCGAGCTGACGCTCGACGCCGACCTCCAGAGGACGGCCCTCGGCCTGCTCTCGACCCATCACGTCCCCGAGGCGGCGGTCGTCCTGATGGACGTGGCCTCGGGCAAGGTGCTCGTCTACGCGAACCACGTCGAGCACGGCACGCCCCACGACCTCTGCGCCGAGGCGACGGCTCCGTCCGCGAGCGTGTTCAAGGTCGTCACGGCGGCCGCCCTCGTCGAGGACGCACACCTCGGTCCGGACACGAAGCAGTGCTACTCGGGCGGAGAGCAGCGGATCACCGCAGCGGACCTCGTCGACGACCCGCAGCGAGACCGCTGGTGCACCACGCTCGGCGGAGCGATGGGGCGCAGCATCAACACCGTGTTCGCGCGCCTCGCGCGGGAGCACCTCGCGCCGGGTCAGCTCGAGACGATGGCGCGCCGCTTTGGCTACGGGCAGCCGTTTCCTTTCGACGTGCCGGTGCAGCCGAGCGGCCTCCACGTGCCGACGGAGCCGCTCGAGTTCGCGCGCACGGCGGCCGGGTTCTGGAACACCACTCTGTCGCCGCTCGAGGCGGCGGAGATCAGCGCCATCGTGGCCCGCGAGGGAGAGTCCGTGCGACCGGGGGTGGTCGAACGCGTGGTCGCGCCCGACGGCCGTGTCGCCTGGAGCGCCCCCGAGACCGCGCCCGCGCACCGGGTGGTGAGCCGGGAGATCGCCGCGCAGCTGGGGACCATGATGGAGCGTACCGTCGCCGAGGGGACGAGCTGGCGCGCGTTCCACGACGGCCGCGGTGGGGTGTTCCTGCCCGGCATCACGGTCGCGGGAAAAACCGGCACGCTCACGGAAAACGAGACCCACCGCTACTACAGCTGGTTCACCGGGTTCGCGCCGAGCCACCCGCAGGCAGGCGTCCGGCAGGTCGCGGTCGCCGTGCTCCTCGTCAACGGCCCGAACTGGCAGGTGAAGGCCAACGTCGTCGCGCGCGACGTCCTGCGCGCGTACTTCGCCTCCCACGACGCGCCCGGCGTGACGCGACCGAGCCTCAACGCGATCGCCCGGCACCACAAGCGCTGATCACGCTTCGCGCACGTCCCGGAGAAGGAGAAACGCGGTCCCGTTCTCGGCCGGCGTGCGGAAGACGCCCTGCCCTCCCGCCCTGTCGCACACGAGGGCGGCGAGGACCCACGCCGTCCCCGGATCCGCGGGCAGTACCGGCGTCGATATCTCCCACATGTCGCGCTCGAGGATCGTGTCGACGAGAGCCGCCGATGCTGCGCGAACGCGTTCGGGGAGGTACCGGTTGTAGCCGCCCCAGGCCCACGCGCGGGAGGCATCCGAGAGCGTCGCGATGAGGTTCGCGCGCGCCACGACGCGCGGGGTGCCGGCGGTCGTGAAGACGATCGACTCCTTCTCGAGATCGACGTCGTAGCGGTCGTGGGACTTCAGCGCGAACTGCTCCTCGAGGTCCGCGTTGCGCGCGTCGAGTTCCGCGATCAGGTCGTCCCACTCGTCCTCGAGCGGAGCGCTCGGCACGTGGACGAGCCCGGGGAGCCACGCGAAGCCGCCGCTGCGCTGCCGCAGGAAGGTCCCGCCGCCGACCGCGTCGAGCTCCAGGTCCTCGAGCGCGCAGAGGGCCTCGGTCGCCTTCGCGAGCACGGGCAGAACGGGCTTCGCCGCGTCGTCGGCGAACGCCGCGTCGACCTTCGCCTCGTCTCCGACTATCTCCTCCACGTCGATGCCGGCGACGACGACGTCGTCCCCTTGCCGGACGACCTCCACGAGCACGCGCCCCCACTCGTCCGCGGCGAGCTGCTCGCGCAGGATCGCGCCCACGTCGTGGAGGATCTCGCCGCGGGCGCGCACTCGTTCGGCTTCGTCCATCGCGGGCGATGCATAGCCGATCGCCGTGCACAGTCGACCGCAACGACGTCTCTCGTCAGGCGGGCGCGTCCAGCGGCCGCGGGCTCGCGGCGCTCGTCACTCGCCTCGCGATCCCGGGAAAGCGGTTCGCGAGCTCGTAGAGCCCTGGATACACGACCCGCGCCCTGCGTCTCTCGCATGCATCGACGACGCGCGCCGCGAGCTCGTCGGCGTCCCCGGTCGGGAGCCAGCGCGCCAGCAGCGTATCGCCCGCCTGGGAGCGCGCGCGCCGCTCGAGGCGCGAGCGAACCGGCCCCGGGTACACGGTCAGCACCTGAACCCCGTGTGGCGCGAGCTCGAGCCGCGCGATCTCCGACGCCATCGCGAGCCCCGCCTTCGCCGCGCCGTAGTAGGCGCACCCCCGGAGCGGGGTCACCCCGGCCATGCTGCTGACGTTCACGACCGCGCCGGAGCCGCGGGCGACCATCGGCGGCACGAGCAGCGCCATGAGCCGGAGCGGGCTCTCGAGGTCCACCCGCAGGAGCCGCTCGCCGAGGCCCCAATCGGTCGCTGCGAGCGAACGGATCTCCATGATGCCCGCGCAGTTGACCAGAACGTCGACCGGGCCGCGCCCCGCGACGAGAGCCTCCACGCGCGCGGGGAGCTCCGCGGGCTCGGCGAGATCCCAGTCGAATGCTGCCGTGTCGCACCGAAGCGTGCCCGCCGTGGCCTCGATCCCCAGCGCGTCGACGTCGACGAGGGACTGCCGGAGGGTGGGATCTCGGCGCGCAAACTCCCTTGCGATCGCCGCCCCGATCGCGCCCGCCGCTCCCGTGACGAGGACGTGCCGGCCCTCGACGCTCACGACGTCTGCCGGGGCAGTCCGATGGGCTGCGCCTGGACGCGCGTGTCGAGGCCGAACCAGAGGACGAGCCTGGGGCCTCCCCGCGCCTTCCACATCGCCGGCCCCAGGAAGAGGCCCGGGGCCACCTCGCGGATCTCGTCGTGGATGGCCCGGATCGCGGCGGGGTTGTCCGGGAGGTCGTAGTCGAGTGCGACGCACGGTGCGCCGTCGAGGGCGGAAGGCTGGAGGCGCGTGACGAACGGAAAGAGCCGGTGTCGGCCGAACAGGTGCACGCGGTTCACGCCCTCGCCGCGCTCGCCGTCGCCATGGAAGGTCTTGCCGCCCCAGGGAAACGTGGCTGCGCCGGAGAACGCGCGGAGCAGCCGCGCAGGAGCACCCCGGTCGAGCGCGCGCACGGCGAGCATCCGGCCGCGCGGGTGGCCCTCGAGCGAGCCGAGGCGAGGCGGAACGGCCCCCCTCGCGTAGAGGGCCCCGAGCTCGCGGACGTCCATGCGTGCGAGGGCGTCGAGATCGCGCGACCGCGGACGCGTGTGCGTCGTCGTGGCGTTCACCTGGGTCGTCGTTTCCATGCGAAATTCCTTTCGTCGCGAGGAGGGTCCGGGTCTCGTGGCCTCTCGACGGCGAACGCGCGCCAGCACGCATCGCGCGCCGCGTGAAGGCGCTCGTCGGTGAGCTTCAGGTAGCCGAGCCGCTCGGCCTTCACGAGACCGACGAACGCGCCCCACACGAACGCGATGACGGTGGGCGGCTCGACGTCCGCGCGGAACACGCCCCGCCGCTGGAGGTCCATGCACGCGAGCAGGATGGGAGCGAGGACGGCAACTTCGAGCTGCCGGCTCTCGCCGTCGAGGTAGGGAGCGTGGTCCTGGAGCTCGAGGAACCGGAAGCGGAGGGGATCGGCCCGGGCGAACGCCGCCAGACGCTCCCAGAAATCGTCGAAGAGCGCTCGGGGAGGCAGGTCCGGCTGCAGGCCGTCCCGGAGGGACCGCTCCAGGCGTACCTTCGCGTCGCGGAAGACGGCGTTGACGAGCGCCTCTTTTCCCTCGAAGAGCCGGTAGAGGGAGCCCCCGCCCACGCCGGCGCGCTCCATCACGGATGGAACGGACGTTCCATGGTAACCGCGCTCGGCGAACAGCTCGAGGGCCGCCTGGATGATGCGCGTTTGAAGCGCATCACGCCGTGCGGGGGCGCCCTCGACGAGCGATGGTCCGGTCATGTGGAATGAACATTCCACACTCCGGGGTGGAGTCAAGGGGCGTCAGGCGCTGAGGCGAATCTCGGCCCGGAGGATGTCGCGCAGCGCGTCCGCGAACGCCCGCACGAACGCCTCGTTCGGGTCCACCGCCATCGCGTCCGGGCGACGCCGCGTCCGCATGCCGGACTCGCTCGCCGGATACTGCTCACCCCGTGCCTTGACCATGGCGCGCATAATGACCGCTCCTCTGGATAGAGCAATACGCAAAGCAGATGGGGACGCCCAGTTTAGGGCACCCGTCCGTGCAGTCGAGGGATGCGCGCCGTTCCCCCGCCCGGGACCGCGCTATCCTCACGTGGAATGTCGGGGAAAATCACCGGGGAAGAGCCGACTGTCGCCGTCAGCGCCGACAGCGCCGTGGGCGACGAAGCGGGGTCGACGCCGTCGATACCGGCAGGTTCGACTCCGCTGCGGCACGTCTTCGCGAACCGGTACGAGATCCTGGGTCTCGTCGGCTCGGGCGGCATGGGCACGGTGTACCGCGCGCGGGATCGCGAGCTCGACGAGGTGGTCGCGCTCAAGCTCCTGCGCCGCGAGGTGATGGACTCTCCGGGAATCCTCGACCGCTTCCGCCAGGAGGTGAAGCTCGCCCGCCGTGTGACGCACCGCAACGTCGCGCGTACGTACGACATCGGCGAGTCGGAGGGCGAGAAGTTCCTGACGATGGAGTTCGTGGAGGGGGAGGCCCTCGCGGCTCGCATCGCACGCGAAGGGCCCCAGTCCTTCGACGTCGTGATGGACCTGGCCGAGGGGATCTGTGCCGGGCTCCAGGCAGCGCACGGCGCGGGCGTCGTGCATCGCGACCTCAAGCCCGACAACGTGCTTCTGGCGCGGGACGGCCGCGTCGTCCTCACCGACTTCGGGATCGCCCGCGCGTTGGCGGACGCCGGGCGCGCCGCGACGGTGGGCCTCGCCCTGGGCACGCCCGCGTACATGGCGCCCGAGCAGGTCGAGGGAGCGACGGACCTCGACGAGCGCGCGGACGTCTATGCACTGGGGGCGATGCTCTACGAGCTGGTGACGGGCCAGCGAGCCTGGCAGGGCGATGGCATCTGGGCGGTCGCCTCCGCGCGCCTCTTCAAGCCGCCGCCCGATCCTCGTACGAAGCGCCCGGATCTTCCGCCTGCCGCAGCGGAGATCATCGTCCGGTGCATGGCTCGCCGCCGCGAGGATCGGTTCGCGAGCGTGGCCGAGATCACGCGCGCGCTCTCGTCGATGACGATGCCAGCCAGGCAGCCACGGCCTTCGTCGCCGCCGCCGGGAGCAACGGCGCTCGAGGCGGATGCCAAGGCCGTGGCGGTGCTGCCTTTCCGCAACCAGGGTGCGCCCGCCGACGAGTACCTGGCGGACGGACTGAGCGACGACCTCATCGACGCATTGTCGATGACGGCGGGCCTGCGTGTCCTCGCCCGAGGCGCGGTCGCACGCTACCGGGGCGAGGCGCGCGATGCGCGGGAAGTGGGGCGCGACCTGCGCGTCCAGGTGGTGGTCGACGGCTCCGTGCGGCGTGCGGGGGACCTGCTTCGCGTGTCGACGCGCGTC
Organism: Polyangiaceae bacterium; assembly: GCA_036490515.1. Taxonomy (GTDB): domain Bacteria; phylum Myxococcota_A; class Polyangia; order Polyangiales; family Polyangiaceae; genus Palsa-1150. The sequence goes on along the minus strand of DASXDU010000005.1, from coordinate 112,081 downwards.
GTGAGCGTGGCGGACGGCTTCCAGCTCTGGGCGAAGCGGTTCGATCGTCCCGAGAAGGAGATCCTGTCCGTTTCGGACGAGGCGGCGAACGCCATCGCCGAGGCGCTCACGCTGCATCGCAGCGCCCCGATGCGCGCCGCACCCACCGACCCGCGGGCGCTCGATCTCTACCTCCGCGCCCGCCAGATGTTTCGCCGTGGTTGGAGGGACGCCGTGCTCGAGTCGCTCGGGCTGTTTCAGCAGGCACTCGCGCTCGCCCCCGACGATCCGACGATCCTCGCGGGGTACGCCCGCGCGGAGCTCCGGCGATTCATGTTCGACACCGAGACACACGACGCGGCCGAGTCGGAGCGCAAGGGGCGGGCGGCTGCCGAGCGCGCCCTCGCGATCGCGCCGCGGCTTCCCGAGGCGCGAGCCGCCCTCGCGAACCTTCACTGGGCCATGGGGGACCACGTGGCGGCGGCGCGCGAGATCCGCGAGTCCTTGCGGGTTGCGCCCAGCTCCAGCGACGTGAACGAGCTTTGCGGGCGCATGCTCCTCGAGGTCGGCGCTCCGGAACGCGCCGTCGCGGTGCTCGCCGCGGTCGCCGCGCTCGACCCGTCGGTGGACGTCGCCGGCACCGACCTCCTGCGAGGTCGCGAGCTCCTCGGAGACACCAGCGCATTCGAGGGGGCGCTCGCGCACGATCCCGAAGGCGAAGCCGCGAGCCTCCACTTCTTCCAGCTCGCGCGGCTGGCGATCTGGCGGCGCGACCCCGTCGCGGCCCGCGCGGTGCGCGCGCGCATGGGCGATCGCACGTTCGCGCTGCGCAACGAGGTCCTCGGCCTCCTCGAGATGGCGGAGACCGGCAAGGCCCCTCCGGGGGTGCACCAGGCGCTCGCGTTCTGGGGGCAGGCCGTGGGGCGCGCGCGCAGGCGGCCCATCTTCTTCCGGCAGCTCGCCGCCGAGGTGCACGCATTTCTGGGTCAGGACGCCGACGCCGTCGCTGCCGTGACCGCCGCGGACGCGATAGGCCTCATCGACGTCACATGGGCCGACCGGTGCGCACTCTTCGCGGGCATGCGGGCCGCGGGGCCCTTCGCCGCAGTGCGCGATCGCATTGCGTCGCGTGCCAAGGAAGCGCTCGACGTGCTCGAGGGCCGCGCCGACTGACGAGAGCGGGATTCCGCAGGCGCCACGACCCGTGAGTCACAGCCAGAGGTCGCCGAGGAGCGGCAGGGTCCCGATGCGCACGCCCGGCGACGCCTGGTAGAGGCGATCGACGAGGCGCGGGAGCTGCATCGCAGGGAGCAGCCGGGCACCACGCTCCATGGGACGCAGGAAGTCGTCCCAGTGCGAGAGCAACACGGCGCCGGGCGCGAGTGACCCGCACACGCGCTCGGGCAGATCCCGGCTCGTGCTCCACCCGGCGACGCACATGAGCAAGAGGTCCACGTTGGAAACGCGCGCGTCTGCGTCGAGGATCTCCGCGCTCCCGAGGTGATAGATGGTGCGCCCTGCGACGCGAACCTCCACGCCGAACACGGCGCCGCACCGGTAGGCCTCCACGCGCATGGGGACGTCCCCGCAATCCGCGATCTCGCCGGACAGCGGGACGCGCCCGAGGACCAACGGCGAGTGCGCGCTCGGAATGAACCGCAGGTGAAAGGGCCCCACGGCCCGCTCGACCGGCTCGCCGCCAGCGTCACGCTCGACGACCTCGACGCGCTCCGTCGGGACCCCGTGGGCGAGGCAAAGCGCAGAAGCGGAGCGCGAACCGAAGACCCTGGCACCGGTCGCACGGGCGATCGCCGGGACGTCGAGCACGTGATCGAAGTGCGTGTGCCCCACGACGATCGCATCGGCGCGCGGCGCGTGGCGGCGGACCGCCTCGAGATCCGGACGAAGAGGAGCCAGGACGCAGCGCGCGATGGACGCCCGGGTGACATACGGGTCGACGAGCACGACGTGACCGTCGTGCTCGATCTCGAAGCCCGCCGTCCCGAGCCAGCGTACGCGCACATTGCGCGGCCCCGGTTCTCCCCCCAGCGCTCCGGACCCCCAGGCGATGTCTTCGGGCCGCACCGTGGCCGATCCTGCCACGGCGGGCGCGGCGCGCGTCAGCTCAAACGTCTTTCATGCACGAGGAGAGCTCGGCCAGGGTCGCCTCCGCGTTGGCGAGACCGTCGCCATCGTCGAAGCGCCGCGACAGACGCATGTCCGGCGTCAGCCGCCAGCGGCCGTGCGTCTTGCGGATGAGCGCCGTGATCTTGGTGGGGTCGAGGGGCGTATCTTCGCGGAGGTGCAGCGTGACGACTCGCGCGTTCGCTTCGCAGCCCAGCGCGCGGAGCCTGCGAAGCTCCGTCTTCAGAGCCATCAGCTTGACGAGACGGCGCGCGTCCTCGGGCGGTGGGCCGAAACGATCCTCCATCTCCGCCGCGATCTCCGACACGTGGGCCTCGTCGGCCGCGCCGGCGAGCCTCTTGTAGAGCGACAGGCGGAGCCCGACGTCCGTCACGTAGTCGTCGGGTAAGAGCGCTTCGACGTCGAAGCTGAGCTCCGGGTCGACGTCGTGCGAGACCTCCTCGCCCCGCATCTCGTGCACCGCCTCGTCGAGCATCCGGCAGAACAGGTCGAACCCGACGCTCGCGACGTTGCCCGACTGCTCCCCGCCGAGGAGATCGCCTGCGCCGCGCAGCTCGAGGTCGAGCGACGCGATCTGGAAGCCGCTCCCCAGCTCCGTGTGGCGCTCGAGTGCCTCGATTCGCGCGCGCGATTCGTCGGTCATCGCGTTGGGCGGCGGGACGACGAGGTAGCAATACGCGCGCTCCTTGCTCCTGCCGACGCGCCCGCGAAGCTGGTAGAGCTGCGCGAGGCCGAAGAGGTCCGCCCGGTCGATGATCATCGTGTTGGCGCGAGGGATGTCGAGACCGCTCTCGATGATCGCGGTCGAGGCGAGGACGTCGTAACGCCCGTCCACGAAGTCGAGCATCGCCTCCTCGAGGGAAGCCTCGCTCATCTGCCCGTGGGCGACGGCGATGCGAGCCGCCGGGACGAGCTCCTGCAGCCGCTGCGCCTTCTCGTAGAGCTTGTCGATGCGGTTGTAGACGTAGAAACACTGCCCGCCGCGCGCGAGCTCCCGCTGCACCGCCTCGCGCACCACCTGCTCGTCCCAGCGCGTGACGATCGTCCGGACGGCGCGGCGGTCGACGGGCGCCGTCGTGATGAGCGAGAGGTCCCGCAGCCCCGTGACGGCCATCTGGAGCGTGCGCGGGATCGGCGTCGCCGTCAGCGTGAGGACGTCGACCTGCGCGCGGAGCTGCTTCATCCGCTCCTTGTGCGCGACGCCGAAGCGCTGCTCTTCGTCCACGACGAGGAGCCCGAGGTCCTTGAAGTGCACGTCCTTCGAGAGGAGGCGGTGCGTCCCGACGACGACGTCGACCTTCCCCTCCTTGAGTCCGAGGATCGCCTCCTCTTGCTCCTTCTTCCCCTGGAAGCGCGAGAGGGCGCGGATGTCCACCGGATAGCCGGCCATGCGCGACTCGAACGTGCGGAAGTGCTGCTGCGCGAGCACGGTGGTCGGGCAGAGGAGCGCCACCTGCTTTCCCGCCATCGCGACGCGGAACGCCGCGCGAATCGCCACCTCCGTCTTGCCGAACCCGACGTCCCCGCACACGAGGCGGTCCATCGGACGGGCGGTCTCGAGGTCCCGGTTCACCTCGCCGATCGCGCGCGCCTGATCGGGGGTCTCGTCGAAGGGGAACGTCGCCTCGAAGGCGCGATACTCGTCGTCCGCGACCTCCAGCGCCTGGCCGGGGAGGGCCTGGCGCTCGGCGTAGAGGCGCAGGAGCTCGTCGGCCATCTTGCGGACCTCGCGCGCGACGCGCGCCTTCGTTCGCGCGAAGGTCGAGCCGCCGAGCCGGTCGAGCTTCGCGGAGGCGTTCTCGCCGCCGACGTACTTCTCGAGCTGATTGAGGCGCCACACCGGCAGGTAGAGCTTGTCCCCCCCCGCGTACTCGATCGCGATGAGGTCGACCGTCAGCGTACCCACCGCCTTGTGGACCAGGCCCTGGTAGCGGCCGATGCCGTGCTCGACGTGCACGACGAAGTCACCGGGGACGAGGCTGCGCAGGTCCTCGAGGAAGGGACGCGCGGCGTCGCCGGATCGCGCGCGCTCCCGCCGTCGATGGACGCGCGAACCGAAGATCTCCTCCTCGGTCACGAGGACCAGCCCCTCGGCCGGCAGAACGACGCCGCGCGCCAGCGGCCCCACGACGACCTGCACCTCGTCGACGCGATCCTCCAGCGCGGAGGGGTCGAACGCCGCGAGGCGCGCCTTGCACGGGACGCCCTGGTGCCGCAGCAGGGTCACCAGGCGCTCGGCCTGGGTCTGCGCGCGCGCCGCGAGGAACACGCGAAACCCGTGCTCTCTCCAGTGCGCGATGCGGCGCACCAGGGGGGAGAGCGTCGCGTTCTTTCCCTTCGACGCGCGCGCCGCCTTCACCGCCCGCGTGAGGTCGTCGTGATCGCGCGAGGCGAGGTCCATCGGCTCCCGCGCTTCCTCGAACGCCGCGAGGCCCTCCCCGGACGCTCCGGCGACCGGGATGCGATGAAGCGCCACCACCGGACGCCGCGCGAGGTCCTCGACGATCGCGGTCTCGTCCCGGTAGAACGCCTCCACGAGGAACGTGGGCGCCGAGCCCTCTTTCTGACCAGCGTCGGTTCGGGCGCGCTCGAGCTCGTCGCGGACCGCGCGCGTGATCGACGGAGGGTCTTCGAGCAGGACGACGGCGTCCGCAGGCACGTACGCCGTCAGCGGGTCGAGGTCGTCGTAGTACGCGGGCAGGTAGCCCTCGGCCCCGAAGAATGCCCGGCCCTGGACCACGTCGTCGACCAGCGCGCGCGTCTTCGTCGTCGGCCAGTCCATCGCCTCGGCGAGCTGGGTCACGCGCTCGCGGGCACGGGCCGCCGTGCGCTTGTCGAGGATGGCCTCGCGAACCGGCGGCAGGCGGAGCTGCTTCAGGTCCGGCGCGTCCTTTCGCGTCGTCTGGTCGATGGGGTCGAACGCCTTCATCGAGAGGACGAGGTCCCCGTAGAGCTCCACGCGAACGGGCGCCTCGGTCGAGGGGGGCCACACGTCGAGGAGCGCCCCGCGCACCGCGAAGCTCCCAGGGTCCTCGACGACGGGCACGCGGATGTAGCCGGCCTCCGAGAGCCCGACGACCATCGCATCCCGATCGAGCTCCTGCTCCGCCTCGATGCGATCCGCCCGGCGGGCGAGCTCCTTGCGCGGGACGACCTTGCGAGCGAGCGCCACGGCCGGAACCACCAGCACGCTCCAGGGCTGCTGGTGCGCGAGGTGATGCAGCGTGGCCATGCGGCTCATCGCAGCGCGGCGGTCCGTGTTCACGTCGGCGTACGGTGAGGCCTCGCTCGCGGCGAACACGAGGACGTCCCCTGCGCCGGTGTCCTCCGCGTCGTCGTCGATCGCGCCCCGCACGAGGAAGCCCGCGTCCTCGGCCGTACGCCGCGCAGTATCGACGTCCCCCGTGACGAGCACCACGCGGCGCCCCGCACGCGCGATGGACGCGGCCACGGCGGCGCCGGCGCTCCCGCGCACTCCCGAGACGTCGAGCCGGCCGGCGCCGAGCGCCTTCGCGCGAGCGGTCACGTCGCGCAACCGTGCCGCGACGATCCCTTCCGGCGGCAGGAGCGTCGGCAGCGGCTCGGATTCCTCGGCCGTAGAGGGACGCGCCAGCTCCTCGGCCGTGAGGCCCGTCCGTTCGTGGAGCGTCGAGGTCAGCGAGGGAGAGCTCGGCATGGGAATGCCCGCGCCACCCGCCGCGGCCCGAGCAGCCCGGGTGTGTAGAGCGCGCGGCCTACTCCCGCCACTCCTCGGCCGTCACCGCGAAGATCAGATGGTCCTCCCACTCGCCGGCAATGCACAGGTAGCGCAGGGCTGCGCCTTCGCGCCGGAAGCCGACCTTCTCCAGAACACGCTGGCTCCCCGAGTTGCGCGGCATGACTGCTGCTTGGAGCCGGTGAAGCCCGACCGTTCGGAACGCGAAGGTCGTCGCGGCGCGCACCGCTTCCGTCATCAGGCCGTTTCCCTGGTGCTCGGCGTCGATCCAGTAGCCCACATAGGCGTTCTGGAATGCGCCGAGCAGCACACCGCCCAGCGCGATGCGGCCGATGATGTGGTCCTCGTCCCCGCGCGCAGTGAGCATGAGCACGTACGCCTGGCCGCGCTTCCACTCGCGCCGGTTCCGCAGGATCGTGCGCGACACCGACGCGAGGGACGCCGGGTCGTCTCCGGGCGTCGGCGCCACGCTCCACGGTCGAAGGTGCTCGGTGTTGGTGCGGAGCGCGCGCCGGAGCCCGGTGACGTCGGTCGTCCGCGGAGGCCGCAGCGTCAGCCGCTCCGTGAAGATCCGCGTCGTGAGCGGCGGCGGTACCCACGCGCGGGTGCTCATCCCCGATGACGCGCTCATAGCAGCTGCACGGGGTCGACGTCGATCGACGCTCGCACGCCGCGCGCGAGCGAGGTGCGCGCCTCGTCGACCACCGCGAGCACCGCGCGAAGCGGCGCCCGCTCGACGGCACGGAGCATCAAGCGGAATCGAAACCGGTTTCGGACGCGCGCGATCGGCGCCGGGGCGGGCCCCTGCACGCGGACGACGCCCGCCCGCACGGCGTCCCGTGCGAGGGCGACGCGCGCCAGAGACTCGCAGGCGCCGCGCGCCACCCCCTCGTCGAGGGCGTCCACGCGCACCAGCGCCGCGCGGCTGAGCGGCGGGTAGCCGAGCTCGCGGCGATCGGCCAGCTCGCGCGCGAGGAATGCGTCGACGTCGTGGCGGGACCCGTGCGTGATCGCCGGGTGCTCCGGGTCCCATGTCTGTACGACGACCCGGCCCGGGACCTCGCCGCGCCCCGCTCGCCCGGCGACCTGCACGAGGAGCTGGAACGCGCGCTCGCTGGCGCGAAAATCGGGGATGCTGAGGGCTGCGTCGGCGTTCACGACCCCGACGAGCGTCACGTTGGGCAGATCGTGGCCCTTGGTGACCATCTGCGTGCCGACCAGGACGTCGATCTCTCTGGCCCGCATCCGGTCGAGGATGGCCTCGACGCGCTTGCCGCTCGCCACGTCGCGGTCGAGGCGGGCGATCCTCGCCTCGGGGAACGCGGCGGAGAGCGTCTCCTCCAGCTTCTCCGTCCCCACGCCCTCGAGCGCCAGCTCGGGCGCGTCGCACTTCGCGCAGCGGGCCCCGAGGGCCGCCTCGAAGTCGCAGTAGTGGCAACGGACGACGCCCGCGCGCTTGTGGAACGTGAGCGCGACGGAGCAGGACGAGCACGTCGCCACCTGCCCGCACGCCTCGCAGCGAACGCTGGGGGCGAAGCCGCGCCGGTTGAGGAAGAGGATGGCTTGCTCGCGCGCGCGCAGCGTCTCCTCGATGGCCCGGTGGAGAGGGAGGCTCAGGCGCTTGTCGCCCGTCGGGCCCGGCCCGATCCGCCGCAGGTCGACGATCTCGACGAGAGGCATGGGCTGCGAACGAGCGCGATCCGGCAACCGGAGCTTCGTTGCGCGGCTCGAGAGGACGAGCTGCTCGCTCTCGAGCGACGGCGTCGCGCTCCCGAGGACGCAGACACCCCCCACGCGGTGCGCCCGGAGGATGGCCATGTCGCGCGCGTGGTACCGGACGCCCTCCTCCTGCTTGAAGCTCGGGTCGTGCTCCTCGTCGACGACGACCAGGCCGAGGCGCCGGACCGGCGCGAAGAGCGCACTGCGCGCACCGATCGCGACGTCCACCTCGCCTGCGCGGAGCCGCCGCCACATGCCGTGCCGCTCGCGGGGGGTCAGCGCCGAGTGCAGAACCGCGACGTCGTCGCCGAAACGCGCGCGGAACCGCGCGACGAGCTGCGGCGTGAGCGCGATCTCCGGGACGAGGACGATGGACCCGAGCCCGACCTCCCGCGCGACGGCGATGACGCGCAGGTAAACCTCCGTCTTGCCGCTGCCCGTCACGCCGTGCAGGAGGTACGTGGACGGCGTGCGCGCGCGCAGGGCGCCGGCGATCGCCTCGATGGCCGACGTCTGCGCCGCCGTCGCGTCGTGCGGAGCGTCGCGCACCGCGGCGGCCGCAAACGCAGGCCCCTCTGGGGCGTCCCGCTCCTCGAGCGTCACGAGACCGGCTTCGACGAGGCGCTTCACCGCCGCGCGCGCGCCCTTCCAGCGTTCCTCGAGGCGCGCGAGCGGCTCCGCGCCGGCGGCTCGCACGCGTCCGAGGATGGCCGCGGCCTGCCCGCGCACGGTGCTCGCCTCCTCGACGCGGGCCGTGGGCGCCACCCATTGCACCCGGCGACCGCCGACGCCTCCGAGCTGCGCGAAGAGGGTGGGCTCCTCGAGCTCGCGCGCGGTCTCGCGGTCCACCGGGGGGAGCGCCAGACGCACGGCCTCGCCGATGGGCGCAAAGTAGTACGACGCCAGGTCGCGCAGGAACGCGAGCAGCTCCTCGGGGAGCGCAGGCTCGTCGTCGACGACACTTGCCAGAGGCTTCGCGTTCGGCGGGGGCTCTCCCTCGCGCACCGCGAGGACCACGCCGACGAGGCGGCGCCCGCCGAACGGGCACACCACGCGCGAGCCCGGTCGGGGGCGCCCTGCGAGAGACGCGGGCACCAGGTAAGTGAATGCGCGCGCGATGGGAACGGGGAGCGCTACGTCGACGAGGGACTGCACGTGGGGCCCTCCTCGATCACCGAGAATCACCGAGCGTGCCTAGCGCAGGTGGAGGACGCGTACGGCGACCGCGCAGAGTGCTGCCACCACGACGATGAGAACCAGGGACACCACGAGGATCGCGCGTCGCGCGCGCCTGGGAGGCGCGAGCGCGTTCACGATGGGGAGCGGAGGCGCGGGAGGAAGGCCCGCCAGGGGCGCAGGCGACGAGGGCGACGAGGGCGGGAGCACCCCGGTCGACGGCGGCTCGACGTCGATGCGGAACGCCTGACCGCTCGACGGCGGCCCGGGCGGCGCGATCGCCTGGACGACGGCCGGCGCTCCCCTTTCGAGGGCCGCCGCCGCGCGCTCGCGCGCCCGCCGCTTCGCCAGGATCTCCGCGCCGAACGTCTTCTCGAGCCAGTCCCCCAGCTGCAGGGGGCTCGTCATCAGCCGCGCGCTGGCCGCGTACCCTTCGAGCTCGCGCAGCATCGCGGCGGCGGACGGAAACCGCTCGTCGCGGTCGCGCGCGAGCGCCTTGCGCACGATGGCCGCGAGGGCCTCGCTGTCGGGCAGACCCTGCGCCGGGAGCGGCGGCACCTCCGCGCGCCGCGCCTGCTCGAGGAGGCCGTCGCGGCCCTCGCCGGGGCGGTAGAGGCGCCGGCCCGCGGCCAGCTCCCAGAGCACGACGCCCGCCGCAAACACGTCGGCGCGGGCGTCGATCGGCTGCCCGGCGGCGTGCTCCGGGCTCATGTAGCCGGCCTTGCCCTTGATGGCCTCGTCGAGCTCGTGCGCGGAATCGCCCGAAGCGAGCATGTCGTTCGCGTGCGCGATGCCGAAGTCGCAAACCTTCACCTCACCCTCGAAGGAGACAAGCAGGTTCGACGGCGAGACGTCGCGGTGGACGATGCCGAGCGATCGCCCGTCGTCGTCCGTGCGACGGTGGGCGTAGTCGAGCCCCCGCAGCGATTCGCGCACGACGTGAACACCGAGCTCGAAGGGCAGCGGGACCTTCGCGCGCGAGCAGCGGCGCAGCAGGTCGTTCAGGTCGAAGCCCTCGACGTACTCCATCGCGATGAAGAGCCGGCCGTCCTCGCGCCCGAGGTCGGAGACCTGGACCACGTTGGCATGATTCAACCGCGCCGCGAGCTTCGCCTCGTGCACGAGCATCTCGCTGAACTTCGGATCCCCCGCGAGGCCGGGGAGGATCTGCTTCACGACGCAGAGGCGGGACGCTCCGAGCTCGGTCTTCTGCCGGGCGAGGTAGATCTCGGCCATCCCCCCCTTGCCGATGAAGTCGAAGAGGGCGTACCGCCCGAAGCTTCGCGGCAGCGGCGTGGGCGAGGTGGCTGCGGCCGACATGCGGGCCCGGGCTTCATCGCTCGCCGCCGGGGGACGGTCAAGTCCGCGTCAGTGAGGCTGGCCGGGCCAGGCGCTCGGGATGCCCTGCGGCCAGCCGCTCGGGAAGGTCGTGGGGATCCCCGACGGGATGGGGGGCAGACCGCTCGGGAGCGGCGGCATCTGCGGGAAACCGGACGGCAGGCCCGACGGGAAGCCCGTCGGCCATGGGGCAGCGCCTGGCGTGCCGGGGCCCGGGCCGGGAGCCGCAGGGCCGGGACCGTGGCCGCTGCCAGGCGGACGGGGGCCAGGCCCGACGGGGCCTCCCGGGCGGCCCTGAAGCGGGGCGACCGAGGGCGCGGGGAGGGCGGGCACGTCGGGAGGCGGCGCGGGAGACGGCGCGATGCTCGCCGCCGGCGGGCTCGACGCGGTCGACGAAGGGGCCGTCCCCTCCGACTTGTGCGGGTTGCAGCCCGACGATGCCCACGCAGCGCACACGACCGCAACGGCCGGCACGACCTTTCCCCTTCGCATCGGCTCGAGCGTATCGCACTCCACCCGCGAGGGAAGGCGTTCGTCTCGCTCGCGCGGCTGGTCCGCGCCCGCCACGGGCCCATAATGATCCCGTGGCAGCCCCTCGGCGGTCCACGCGCAGCATGGGACCCGAGATCCTCTTCGTCAGCGTCGTCATGGCGGCGATCGGCGCGCTGTCCGCCTCGCGCCAGGGAGGCCGTGACATCGTCGTCACGTGGCGCCGGGCGAACGCCGCGATGGCCGACGGCCGCTACGACGAGGCCGAGGCCTGCTTCCGTGCCACGCTCCGCATCGCCGAGGCGCGCTTCGGCCCGGACCACTGGCGGACTGCGCTCCACGTGAACGCGCTCGCGCAGGCTCTCCTCGGACAGAAGCGCCTCGACGACGCGGCACCGCTCGTCGACCGCGCCCTCGGCATCGTCGAGCGGTGGTCGCCCGTCCCGCACGCCGAGATCGCCAACGTCCTCGCGGGGGCCGCGATGTTCGAGAACGCGCGCGGCCGGCATGCACGTGCGCTGGCGCACCTCGACCAGGCGCGACGCATGGCCCGGGGCGACTCGTCCCTTCGCGCGGCCGTCGAGCGGACCCTCGCGCGCGTGGAGGCGAGCGCCGGCAACGAGGCGGAGGCGGCGGACGCGCTCGCGCGCATTCCGTTCGAGGCTCTCGAGCCGGCGGACGTTCGATGGCTCGGGAGCTTCGGTGCGTCGCGTCTGCGGCAAGGGGACACCGAGCGTGCCGCGCGGTGCTTCGCGTCCGCGCACGCGCTGGTCGAGCGGGAGTCTCCCGGCGAGTTCGCGGAGGCGTTCTTCCTCGGGCTCCTCGGCGAGGCCCTCGCCCGGGCGGGTCGCGACCCGGAGGCGCTCCGCGCGCTCGAGCAGACCGTCATCGACTACGACGCCGTGCTCGGCGAGAGCCACCCGGCCACTGCCGGGCCCCTCGTCGACCTGGCGGAGGTGCGCCTGCGCCTGGGCGACTCTGCGGGCGCGCGCCTCGCATGCGAGCGGGTCGTCGCGATGCGGGTGAGCCGCCCCCCGACGCCCGAGCAGCCCTATCGCGCGAGCGCCGCCGCGGGCGATCCCCTGGGCCTCGAGCGCGACCGTGCGCATGCCGTCCTCGCGCGCACGAAGAAGAAGGCGGGCTGAGCGACGCTGCTATCGTGTCGCCGATGAGGACGGCGGCCACGGCGCGGACCGACGGCGCAGCGCTCTTCGCGCGCGACCGCTCGCGTTCACACGGCGACGCGCGGAGCCCCAACGTCGTGGTCCACGGGGAGAACCTCGACGTCATGACGCGCCTCGCGCGCGCCGGGTTCGCGGGGCGCTTCCGGTGCGCGTACCTCGACCCTCCCTTCAACTCGGGCCGTCGCTTCGAGCACTACGACGACGCCCTCTCGCCCGCGCAGTGGCTCGCCACCATGCGCGAACGACTCGAGGCCTTGCATCCGCTCCTCGCCGACGACGGCGCCGTCTTCGTCGAGATCGACGACACCGAGCTCGGGCCCCTGCAGCTCGCCCTCGACGACGTTTTCGGCCGGGAGCAGCGCGTGTCGACCGTCACGGTCGTCCGCAGCGCGGCCACGGGCCACAAGGCGATCAACCGGGGACCGGTGAACGTCACGGACTTCGTCCTCGTCTACGCGAAGGACCGCGCGCGCTGGCGTTGCAATGCGGTCGTCCGCGAGCGGGCCGGGTACGACGACGCGTACGCCACGTGGCTTGAGAACCCGTCCGACGCGCAGGACGCCTGGCGCTTCGTCCCGCTCGCGGCACACGCGCGGCGCGCGCTCGGGGGACGCCCCACCCGCGCGGCCATCGAGCGCTTCGCGATCGACCACGCCGGGCACGTCGTGCGCTTCGCGCAGCCACGGTACGAGGCGGTGGGCCGTGCCGCGCGCGCGCTCATCGACCGCTCCCGCGCCGCACCCGGTCGCGTCTTCCGGCTCGAACGCGAGGGCCGCAAGAACCTCCTCCTTCGCGGCGGCAACCGCATCCTCTTCCTGGCCGACAAGACGCGCGAGCACGACGGCCGGCGCGTCCTCGTCGAGCCGCTCACGAACGTCTGGGACGACGTTCCCTTCCAGGGCATCGCGCGGGAGGGGGGCGCCCGCTTCGTGCGCAACAAGAAGCCCGAGCGCCTCCTCGCGCGCGTCCTCGAGCTCGCGACCGACCCCGGCGACTGGGTGCTCGACCCCTTCCTCGGCAGCGGCACGTCGGCAGCGGTGGCGCACAAGATGGGGCGCCGCTGGGTGGGTGTCGAACGGGGCGACCACGTCGACACGCTCTGCCTGCCGCGTCTGCGGCGCGTCGTGGACGGCCAGGACGCAACCGGCGTGACCCGGGCGTTCGGGTGGAAGGGAGGTGGAGGCTTCCATGTCTGGACGTGACCCCGTCGTGGCGCTCGTGGCGCTCGCGCTCGTCGCGTCGCTCGCCGCCTGCGCGCACCGCGAGGACGGGACCTCGACCGCAGCGGCCGCGCCGTCGACGGCGCCGTCTGCCGCGATGGATGCGGGGCTCGAGGCCGAGACGGCCGAGGCCCAGGCCGGCGCGACGGCTCCCTGGCCGTCGCTCGTGCGCGACGAGCAGTGGGACGCGGCGTGGCGCACGCTCGGTGCGCTGCCGGAGGGCGAACGCGCGCGTCCCGAGGTGCGCTACGTCCGTGCGCGCGTGGCGCTGTTTCGCGGCGAGCCCGCCGTCGCGCTCCCGCTCCTCGAGGGCCTCGAGACGGCACTTCCGCTCCTCGGAGACGACGTTGCCCGCCGGCGCCACGAGGCGATGCTCGACGCCGGTCCCTTCGAGGAGGCCGCGGCATGGTTCTCCGCGCGGTCGACGCCGCACGCGCAGCTCGACGCTGCGCGCGCCTACGAGAAGGCCAAGGACCCGAAGCACGCGCGCGCCGCGGCCGAGCGGGTCCTCGGGGCCGACAAGCGCACGCGTGCGGAGGAGGCCGAGGCCCGCGCGCTGCGCGTCCGCACGGGGGATCCTCCGGGCGACACCGAGCGCGCCGACGCTCGCTGGCTCGCGACGCAAGGCGCCGATCTGCCGGCGGCAGCCGAGGCCCTCGCGCTCGTCGCGCGGGTCGACGCGGCCCACCCGCTGACGGCGCAGGAGCTCGTCCTTCGCGCGCACGTCCTCTCCGACGCCGGACGCACCGACGACGCTCTTCACGCCCTCGATCTCGCGGCCGGTGCGCCGGGAGCGGCGACGCTCGGCAACCTCGATCGCATGCGCGCGCGGGGCACCGCGCTCTTCCACGCGCGGGGCCGCGGTCTCGAGGCCGCGAAGGTCCTCTCGGAGTGCGCCGCCACCAACGGCCCGAACGCCGCCGAGGACGCCTTCCACGCCGCGCGCGCCCTCTCCCGCGCCGACCGCGACGACGACGCGATCCGCGGATACGAGGACGTCGAGCGCCGCTTCGCCAGGTCCCACTGGGCCGAGGAGGCCGCCTTCTTCGTGCCGTACCTGCGCATGCTCCACGGCGAGTGGAAGGAATGCGGCCGCGGCTTCGCGTCGTACGTGAAGGACCACGCGTCGGGGCAGGAAGCCGGCGACGCGCGGCGCGACGGGGCGCTATGCGAGCTCCTCGACGGCGAGACGCGGCGCGCGCGCGTGACCTTCGAGCACCTGGTCGAGGACGAGGCCGATCCGGTCACGAGCGCGCGCATGGCGGACATGGCTGCGCTGGGCGCGCTCCGCGACGGCGACCGCACGCACGCGCTCGCACGATGGACGGACGTCGCGCGTTCGCGTCCCCTGTCGTGGCCCGCCCTCGTCGCGCGCGCGCGCCTCGCCGAGGCCGGCGCCCCCGTACCCCCGGCCATCGATCCCGCCGAGGCCCCCACCGAGCCCGTCGCGCCTCTCGCCGTCGTCGTCCCTCCACCGGCCGACATGCTCCATCGCCTGGGCCTCGACGCCGACGCGGAGGTCGCCGTGCGCGAGCGCGAGTCTGCCGTCACCGCGGGCGCGGGTGGACGCGCACCGGAGGCCCTCTGCGCCGCGTACGGGGAGCTCGGCCGCGCGCGCCGCCGGTTCCAGGTCGCCCAGACCCTTCCGTCCGCGCTCTTCGCCGCGGCGCCGGGCCCGCGCACCCGCTGGGCGTGGGAGTGCGAGTACCCCTCGCCGTACGCCGACGTCGTGCACGCCGCCGAGGCGTCCGAGAGGCTGCCCCCCGGGCTTCTCTGGGCCGTGATGCGGCAGGAGAGCGCGTTCGACCCGGACGCCGTCTCGCACGCCCACGCGGTCGGGCTCATGCAGCTCCTGCCCGAGACGGCGCGCCCGGTCGCCGAGGAGCTCTCCTTGCCGCGCGACGACGCACGCCTGACGAGCCCTCCCTACGCCATCCGCGTCGGGGCCCGCTGGCTGCGCAAGCTCCTCGACGAGTTCCACGGGCAGGTGCCGCTCGCCGTCGCGGCGTACAACGGCGGCGCCGACTCGGTGGAGCGCTGGCTGTCGCGCGCCCCCGGTATGCAGGTCGACGAGTTCGTCGAGCGCATCCCCTTCAAGGAGACCCGCGACTACGTGGCGCGCGTCATGGGCAACCTCGCGCGGTACGGCTACCTCGCGCAGGGCGAGGCGGGCGTGCCGCGCGTGGACCTCGAGCTCGCGCGCTGACGGAGCGGCGCTCCGCTGGCGCGCGTCACCGGCGGGGGCGGCGCCGGCGGCTGCGCGCGAAGGCGAGCCCGACGAAGGCCGCGAGCCCGGCCTCGAGCCACCCGCCGCTGCCGCCTTCGGGCGAGGCCGCGCACCCGAACGACGACGACCCTGGGGAGACCGTCTTGGTCGTGGTGTTGCCGCCCGCGCCTTCGTTGATGCCGCCGCTGCTCCCGCTGCCGCTGGCGCCGCTGCTCGACACGCCGCCGCTGCTGCTGCCGTTGCAAGGCGGGCAGCTCGTGATGGGCGGGCACGTCGGCGCGTTCACCGACTGCGTCACCTGGTAAAAGTTCGACACGTCGCTCTGGTCGGCCGACGCCTGGAGGTTCAGGTCCGTCGCGAGCGCCGCGTGCGACAGGTCCGCGCGCATGCGTGTGATGCGGACGGTGCCCTGCGTGCCGCCCGGGAAGAGCGTCGCGAGGTCGTCTTGCCGGACCTGGTCCGCGGTCTCGCCTGCGGCGCTCCCGCCGTCGTCGCCGGCCCCGGCGTCGCTCGCGGCGATCGGCAGGTAGTCGTCCGAGGCCTGGTCGGCGAGTACCGGATCCTCGATCTGGTAGGGAGAGAGGTCGAGCGAGCTCTCGGTCTGCCAGGTCGCGTCGTTGGCGGCGGTCTCCTGCTGCTGGACGAGCGTCGTGTAGTTGCTGCTCTCGGTGTTCCAGTCCCAGACGAGCTGCGAGGCCTGGATCATGAAGTTGGGGAAGTTGGCGGCCTCGTACCGGCCGTCGCCGACGACCCAGAGCGTGATGCCGACGGTCGGGCCCGTACCTGCGGACACCATGCGGAGCGGCAGCGTGAGCCCCGCGCCCGGCGTCGTGACGCGAACCGGCCGCATCGCCTGCACCCCCTGCCCCGGCTGCAGCTTGAGCGCGAGGAAGTCGAAGCCCTCCTGCACGTACGCCGCGATGATCGGGTCGACGTCGCTCGGAACCGTGAAGCCGTTCGCCGAGAGCCAGTCCGTGAGCGCGTTGGGATCGGTCGACTGGAGCTGCACCGACTCGTACGGACCGACCACCTGCTGCGAGATGACCGTGACCGCCCCCGCGTCGGCCGACTTCCCGCCGCCGCTGCTGCTGCCCGAGCTGCTTCCCGACGCGCCGAAGTCCCCACACGAGCACGTCTGGCAGGGCGGGAGGTTCGGCGACTGGATCGAGGTCTGCGTCGCGGTGTCGAGCGCCGAGAACACGATGTCGGCGCTGAGGCCCACCGTTACCGGGCCCTTGATGGGCAGCACCCACGCGAAGGACGACGGGTCGCCCTGGTACTCGATCTCGTCGTAGAGCGTCGTCTGCTGCGGCGACACGCGGAAGATCATCCGGTGGTCGGTGATGACGTCCGGATTCTGCGACGGCCCGTGGAAGCACCCGCCGCAGGCGCGCGCGTCCGAGGCGGCCCCCAGCGCCGCCCCGAGACCGACCCCCAGCGCCCCCGCGATCACTCCCCAGCGCACGTCGAACCTCCGTCGCGCTTTGCGCCTTTGCCCCGGCGCGGGCGGCGCGCGCGGCTCCGGACGAACGCGAGGCCCACGAGCCCCGCGAGGCTCGCCTCGAGCCAGCCGCTGCTGCCGCCGTCCGGCACGGCGTTGCACCCGAACGACGACTGCCCGGGCGAAACGGTCTTGACCGTCGTGTTGCCGCCCGGGCCTGCGTTGGATCCGCTGCTGCTCCCGACGTCGCCGCCGCACGGCGGGCACGGGTCGGGGACGGCCGGGCAGGCCGGCGCGTTCACGTACTGGGTCACCTGGTAGAAGTTCGAGATGCTGCTCTGGTCGGCCGACGCCTGCAGCGCCAGGTCGGTCGCGAGCGCGGCGTGCGCGAGGTCGGCGCGCATGCGCGTGACGGTGACCGTGCTCTGGTCGCCGCTCGGGAAGATGGTCGACAGGTCGTCCTGGCGCACCTGGTCCGCGGTCTCGGCGGTCGTCGCGCCCGCGTCGCCCGCGTCCGAGTCCGACGCCGCGACGGGGAGGTAGTCGCTCGACGCCGCGTCGGCGAGGACCGCGTTCTCGACCTGGTACGGCGACACGTCGGTCGAGCTCTCGGTCTGCCAGGTCGCGTTGTTCGCCGCTTGCTCCGTCTGCTGCACGATCGTCGTATAGTTGCTCGTCTCGGCGTTGAAGTCCCAGACGAGCTGCGAGGGCTGGACGACGAAGTTGGGGAAGTTGGCCGCCTCGTAGCGGCCGTCGCCGACGACCCACAGCGTGATGCCGACCGTCGCGCCCGTCCCGGCCGAGACCATGCGCAGCGGCAAGGAGAGGCCCGCCCCCTGCGTCGTCACGCGCACCGGGCGCATCGCCTGGACGCCCTGCCCGGGCTGGAGCTTCAGCGCCAGGAAGTCGAACCCCTCCTGCACGTACGCGGCGAGGATCGGGTCGATGTCGCTCGGGACGGTGAAGCCGTTCGCGGACAGCCAGTTGGTGAGCGCGTTCGGGTCGGTCGACTGGAGCTGCACGGTCTCGTACGGCCCGACCACCGACTGCGAGGTGACGGTCACCCCGCCGCCGCCGCTGCTGCTGCCGCCCCCCGAGGTCGGCGCATTGGTCGCGCTACCGTCCGCACCCCCGAAGCCGCACGAGCACGACGCGCACGTCGGAGGCGCGGGCGACTGGATGGTGGTGGCCGTGGCCTGGTCGAGGGCGGCGAAGAGCACGTCCGCGCTGAGGCCGACCTGCACCTGCCCGTGGACCGGCAGTACCCACGCGAAGGACGACGGGTCTCCCTGGTATTCGATCTCGTCGTAGAGGGTCGTCGCCTGGGGCGTGACCCGGAAGATCATGCGGTGGTCGGTGATGACGTCCGGGCTCTGCGTCGGCCCGTGGAAGCACCCGCCACACGCGCGCGCGTCGGGCGCCGCGCACATCGTCGCCGCCACCCCGACCCCCAACGCCCCCGCAAGCAAGCCCCAGCGCATGGCAGACCTCCGTCGAGACATGCTCACAGCACGGGCCGGGCCACGCAGGAAATGCAGGGAAATCGGGCGGACGCGGAGTGCGAAGCACGCACCGGGCGTCCGGACCGGCACGGAGCGGCACAGGGCGAGGAGGGAGCGCGGGCGCGGCGCCGCCCCCTCTCAGTACGAGCAGTAGTCGCTGCTGTTCGGCGCGCCCGAGACGCAGTGCGTCCCGGACGGGCAGTACGTGCTGTCGCAGTCGCCTGCGCAGTCGCTCGCCGCGCACGTGTACGGCGAGAACGACTCCGAGCAGCAGTGCGACCAGCACGCGGTGCTCGCGACGCAGCCCCGGCAGAAGTAGTGCCCCCCGAGCGCCGAGCACGACTCGCCGTTCGACGCGTTGCACTTGATCCCGCACGCGCCGCAGTCGGTGTCGCTCGTCGTCTGGATCGGCTTGCCGCCGCAGCAGCGCGCCGTGTCGTCGCCCGCAGTCCACTCGTAGCCGTCCGCGCGCGTCCCGACGGCGCCGCAGCTGCCGCCCTTGCACGTGCCGTCCGTGTGGCACCCGTCCGGCGCGCTCGCGCACACCGTTCCGTCGGCCTTCGGCTGCGGCGTGCACGCGCCCGACGCGCACTGGGGAGCGTCGTGGCAGACGTCGGATGCCGCGCCGCACACGAACCCGTCGGCCTTCGCCTGCGGGGCCGCGCATGCGCCTCCCGCGCACGCCGCCACGTCGTGGCAGACGTCGGGGGAAGGCCCGCAGGGCGTCCCATCGGGGAGCCCCACGCACGACTTGCCTGTTTGCACGACCTCCTCGGTGGCGTCGTCGGCCGCTTCGGGCGGATCGCTGGTCGCGTCGTCGTTCGCGCCGCCGCCGCCCGTGTCGACCCCGAGGACGATGGCGTCCGGCGACGGCCCCGCAGACTGGTCGCTCGCGGCACTCGCGTCGTCGCCGCCGCCTCCCGAGCTGCCGGTCTCGGTCGCCGCCCCGGTCGCGCAGGCGCCCGCGGCAGCCGCGAGGAAGAAAGCGACCAGCGCGCAGGACGTGCGCAGGGTCATCGCGTTCATCCTAGCACCCGGCGTGCCTCGACGGCCTGAGGGCCCACCCGGCGGCTACGCACCGAGAAGGTGCGAGCAACTCGCCCGGCCGGGCCGCCAAGTGGATCAGCCGTGCCCCACCAGGAGACCCGCGAGCAGGGCGCGCGCCTCGCGAGGGCGCGCGACCCGGAAGCGCGCCGTGCTCGGCACGAACCCCACGCTCACCGTGACCGCCTCGGGCGGGAGCGCGCGGAACATCTCCTCGTCGGTCGCGTCGTCGCCTATCGCGGCGACCGTCGGCGTCGGCTCGCCCGTCGCCGCGAGCACCCGCGCCACGACCCGCCCCTTGTCCACGCCCCGAAGGCGCACCTCGAGGACCTTCTCGCCGTGGAGGAGGTCCACCGGCTCGTTCGCGACGTGGCGCTCGAGCGTCGCCCACAGGGCGTCGGCGCGGGACTGCCCGAGCTCGGGCTCCGCCATGCGCCAGTGCCACGCGAGGCTCGCCGTCTTCGCCTCGACGAGCGACCCCGGCGTGCGCGCGGTCACCTCGTCGAGGACGCGCCGCACGCCCGGCATCCACCCGAGCCCCTGGCCATCCATCGCGACCCACTCGTCCTCGCGCGCCATGCGCGACCAGTAGCCGTGCTCGGCGTGCAGCCCGATGGGGAGGTCCCCGAGCCACCGTTCGAGCTGTTCGCGCTTGCGGCCGCTCACGATGTGCACGCGCGTCGAGGGCCGCGCCGCGAGCGCGCGCAGGAGCTCGCGGAGCTCGCGGTCCGGTCCCGCGAGGTCGGGCGAGCGCGCGAACGGCACGAGCGTCCCGTCGTAGTCGAGCAGGAGCAGGAGGCGCTCCGCGTTGCGGAGGCGCGCGGAGAGCGCGTCGATCTCCTCGCGCGCCGAGATCACGGCGCGCTTCGGCTCGGGCTCGATCGGACGCTCGAGCTCCTCGATGAACGACCGCGTCCACGTGTGCACGTCGCCCGAGCCGATGCGCTGGCGCAGGGCGCGCATGCGCACGCGCCGCTCGTCGTCGGGCATCGTCAGCGCGTCCGCGTACGCCTGCGCCATCGCCTCGACGTCGTACGGGTTCACCTGCAGCGCCTCGCCCATCTCCTCGGCGGCGCCCGCGAGCTCGCTCAGGACGAGGACGCCCTCCTCGTCGGTGCGGCACGTGACGAACTCCTTCGCGACGAGGTTCATGCCGTCGCGGAGCGGCGTCACGAGCATCACGTCCGCGGCGCGGTAGAGGGCGACCACCTGCGCCTCGCTCATCGAGCGGTGGACGTAGTGGATTGGCACCCAGTCGACGGCCGAGTAGGCGCCGTTGATGCGCCCCACGAGCTCGTCCACCTGCCGGCGGAACTCCTGGTAGCTCGGCACCTCGCCGCGCGACGGCACGGCGACCTGGACGAGGCGCATTTTCCCGCGCCACGAGGGGTCGCGCTCGAGCAGGCGCTCGAACGCGAGCAGCCGCCGCGGGATGCCCTTCGTGTAGTCGAGGCGATCGATGCCGAGGAGGATCTTCTGCCCGCCCGCCTCGGCGCGGATCGACGCGACCTCGCGCGCCACCTCCGCGTCCGCGGAGAGCGACGCGAAGCGCTCGGCGTCGACGCCGAGGGGGAAGACACCGAGGCGAATGTCGCGCCCGTCGAAGTAGACGCGGTCGCCGCGCGTCGGGATGCCGAGGATGCGGAGGAGCGACGCCGAGAAGTGGCTCCGGTACGGGAATGTGTGAAAGCCGACGAGGTCCGCGCCGAGCAGGCCCTCGAGCACCTGCTGCCGCCACGGCAGGATGCGCAGCACCTCGGCCGCGGGGAACGGGATGTGGAGGAAGAAGCCGACGCGCGCGGCGGGCACGCGCTGCCGCAGCATCTGCGGCACGAGCATCAGCTGGTAGTCGTGCACCCAGACGAGGTCCCCCGGCTGCCACGCGCTCGCGGCGGCGTCGGCGAAGCGCTCGTTGACGTCGCGGTAGTCTTCCCACTCCTGCGAGGTCGGAGGGATGCGGTCGAGCAGGTAGTGGAAGAGCGGCCAGAGGACGCCGTTCGAGAAGCCGTCGTAGTAGCGGCTGACCTGGTCCGGCGTGAGGTAGACGGGCACGCAGCGCAGCTCGCGCAGCTGCGCGTCGAGCTGCGCGCGCTGGGCATCGTCGAGCTTCGACACGTCGCCCGGCCAGCCCACCCACGTGCCGCCCGAGGCCTCGTGCGGACCGCGCAGCCCGGCCACGAGCCCGCCCGAGCTCTTCTTGACGCCGACGGCCCCGTCGACCTCGACGGTCACTGGCAGCCGGTTGGATACGAGCAGGAGGCGCGCCATCGCGGGTGCGCGCAGCATTGCACCGGTCGTGCCCGATGGGTCGATAGAATCGGTCCCCGTGCCCGAGTTTGCCAGGCGACTCACGCTCTTCGACCTCGCGCTCATCGGCGCGGGCGGCGCGATCGGCTCGGGTATCTTCCGCACGCCCTCCCAGGTCGCGGCGGCGGCCGGCTCGCCCGCGGCGATCCTCGCGGTGTGGGCCCTCGGTGGTGCCGCGACGCTCGCCGGCGCGCTCACGTTCGCGGAGCTCGGCAGCGCGATGCCCCGCGCTGGCGGGCAGTACGTGTGGCTCTCCGAGGCGTACGGGGGGCTCGTCGGGTTCCTGCACGGCTGGGCGTACTTCCTCGTCGTCGCGACGGGCGCGATCGCGGCGCTGTCGATCGTGTTCGCAGAGTATGTCGGCGTCTTCGTGCCGCTCGGGCCGATGGGGACGAAGG
The DNA here is from genome assembly GCA_036490515.1 of Polyangiaceae bacterium. Taxonomy (GTDB): domain Bacteria; phylum Myxococcota_A; class Polyangia; order Polyangiales; family Polyangiaceae; genus Palsa-1150. The sequence continues at coordinate 90,197 of DASXDU010000005.1, read as the reverse complement.
GGGTCGCGCTCGGGGCGCTCGCGGTGCTCGCGGTGGTGAACGTCGTGGGCGTGCGGGTAGCAGCCGGCGTGGGGGACGCGCTGACCGTGGCGAAGCTGGCGGCGCTCGCGGGGATCGTCGTGGTGGGAGTGGGGATGGGGGCGGGGATGGGCGTGGGCGTGGGCGCGGGCGCGGGCGCGGGGGCGGGGGCGGGGGCGGGGGCGGGCGCGGGCGCGGTCGCGGGAATCGGGGCGGCGATGATTGGCGTTCTCTGGTCCTATGGCGGGTGGCAGCACGCGAGCTTCGCGGCGGGGGAGGCGAAGGACGCGCGGCGGGACGTGCCACGGGCGATGGTGGTCGCGACGGCGCTCGTGACGCTCGTCTACGTGCTCGCGAACGTCGCGTACCTACGCCTCTTGCCCTTCGCGACGATGGCCGCGTCGCCGCACGTCGCAGCCGACGCGGTCGAGGCCGCGGTCGGGCGAGTCGGGGGCGGCGTCGTCGCCGTGGCCATCGCGACCAGCGCGCTCGGGACGGCGGGCATCTTCACGCTGACGACGCCGCGCGTGTACTGGGCGATGGCCGAGCGAGGGCTCTTCTTCCGGGGCGTCGCCGATCTACACCCGCGGTGGCGGACACCCGCGCGCGCGATCCTGCTCCAGACCGCGTGGGCCGCGGTGCTCGTCCTCGCGTGGGGGACCTTCGAGTCGCTCGTCAGCTACGTCCTCTTCGTCGACTGGATCTTCTTCGGGCTCACGGGCGCGGCCGTCTTCGTCCTGCGCCGGCGGGCGGGGCCGCCGCCGGGGTACCGCGTGCCGCTCTATCCGCTCGTGCCGCTGGCGTTCGTCGCGATGAGCGTCTGGTTCGTCGCGAGCACGCTGCACGACCAGCCGCTGCAGGCCGTCGCCGGGGCGTGCCTCCTCGCCCTCGGCGTCCCCGTGTATCTGGTGTGGAAGCGACGCGCGAAACGAGGCGACGGGTGAGAAGAAGGATGATCGCGATGCCGGAGGGGTGGAGGCAGGGCCTGCGTGTGGCCGCGCTGGCGGGTGCGTGCGCGCTGGTGGGGTGTGGGGGGAAGGGGTGCGGGGGGGCGGGCGCGAGCGCGGACGCAGGCGCGGGCGCGGGCGGCGCGGACATGCTCACGCACGCCTCGCCGACCGCGGCGGAGGACGCGGGCGGCGCAGTGCTCGTCGGCGGCGAGGTCGACGGAAACGCGCTCCGCGCGAAGAACCGCGCGCGCCTCGCCGCGGACCGCTCGCCGGTGGTGGTCCTGCGCGGCGCCGCCGGGGACGCGCACCCAGCGCGCGACCTCGGCATGCGTCTCTGCGACGCGGTCGTCCCGCACGTTCCCGCCGCGACGCCGATCCTCCTCAAGCCGAACATGGGCGGCTTCGACTGGTTCAAGGACCCCGCGAAGAACGACGGCGACGACGGGACGCGAGGCCGGATCACCGACCCCGAGTTCGTGCGCGGCGTCGTCCGGTGCCTGCGGGCGCGCGGGCACGACCACGTGACGATCGCCGAGGGGTGGGGCGCGTACCACAAGGACTGGGAGCACCTCGTCGACGCGACGGGCTACGCAAAGATGGCGCGCGAGGAGAAGGTGCCGCTCGTCGCGATGGACGACGACGGCGTCTTCGAGGTGCAGGGCGACCAGCCCGGCAAGCCGCTCGGCATCCGCGGGATGGAAAAGACGCACGTCCCGACGCTCCTCGTGCCGAAGATCCTCGCCGACACGCTCGCACACGGGATGTTCATCTCGCTGCCGAAGATCAAGGCGCACCGCTTCGCCGTCTTCTCGATGTCCGTGAAGGGCATGCAGGGCACGGTGATGCTGAGCGACAAGTCGCCGGCGTTCCGGAACAAGTGGCGGATGCACCGCGAGCTCAACCCGTGGCTCGACGCGCAGAAGAAGGGCATCGCGGACCGCGGGGCGTACGTCGCCGCACTCGAGACGTTCGCCGACCGCATCGCCGACGTGCTCGAGATCGAGGCGCCGGACGTCGTGCTCGCCGAGGGCGCGCCGGCCGAAGGGGGCGACGGGTTCGAGAAGCTCTGGCCCAGCGCCGAGGCGTACGCCGTGGGCGGGACGAACCCCATCCTCGTCGACCGCGTCGGAGCGCAGCTCCTCGGCCTGTGGGACAACGCCGCGCTGGCGAAGGAGCTCGGCGGCCACGCGACCTCGCCGCTGCTCGAGACGGCCGCGAAGCGCTTCGGCGTGGACCTCACGAACCCCGCCGTCACGGGCGACGGCGCGCCCCTCCTCTCCTCCCCTCGCCCCGTCCACTTCGTCTCGATGGCCGGCTTCGCGATCCACTCCGACGGCGCCCACGCGACGGTCCCCACGCCCGCGGCGCCCACGCTCCCCCTTCCGCTCGCGCCCGCCCCCTCCCTCGCGCCGGCGCTCGCCCCCGCGCCCGGCCCGTCTCCCTCTCACCCCGTCGTCCACGCCGCTCCCCTCGGCGCCGCCACGATCAGCGTCGACGGCAAGCCCGACGACGCCGCGTGGGCTCGCGCGACCCCCGCGACGTGGGACACCGACTACGCCGGCAACCCTTCGGGCATCGTCACGCGCGTCCGCTTCCTCCACGCGCCCTCGGGCCTCTACGGCCTCTGGGAGCTCGCGTCGTCCGGCCTGAACACCGACCGGGCCCGCCCCACCGGTGTCCCGCGGCCCAGGCTCTACGAGGAGGACTGCGTCGAGCTCTTCTTCACGCCCGACCCGCGTCGGCCCCACCACTACTTCGAGACGGAGCTCGGTCCCTTCGGTCACTTTCTCGACGTCGAGGTGGACCGCGACGCGCACACGGAGAACACGCGCTGGTCGAGCCAGGTCACCGTGCGCGCCACGGAGGACCCGGCCGCGCACACCGCCGTCATCGAGGCGAAGCTCGCGGCTCCCGAGTTCCTGCCGCCGTTCGTCGTCGCAGGAGCCCGCCTGCCCATCGGCCTCTTTCGCATGGAGGGGAAGGACCCGCGGCACTACCTCGCGTGGAGCCCGCCGCGCACGCCCAAGCCCGACTTTCACGTGCCGGAAGCGTTCGGCACGCTGCTGATCGAGCCAGGTGAGCCAATGGGGCCTGCCCAGCGCACGGAGCGCACGGAGCCCATGCCGCCCACGGGGCCCAAGGAGCCGTGAGACCCGCCCGGCGTTCTGCCGGAGCTGCACCGCGCCGCTGTGCGAAGAACGCGCTTCCCTCGCGCCGAAGCTCTGCCCTAGTATCGCCGGCCCAAAGGAGGGGCAACCCGAAATGACCAAGTTGCAACGCGTAGGAACAACCGTCCTCGGACTCGCGTCGGTGGCAGCGCTCACGCTGACCGCGGCGTGCGGCGGGGCTCCCGAGCAGTTCCGTGGGGCGTCGTCGTTCCAGATCGCGGGAACGCCCCCGCCTCCGCCGCCTCCCCCGCCTCCGCCGCCGCCTCCTCCTCCGCCGCCCCCGCCGCCGCCGCAGGCGCGTCTCGAGGCCGTGCAGGTCGGGCAGAAGATCATGTTCGAGAAGGCGAGCGCAAAGCTCGATCAGCACTCGGACGTGCTCCTCGACAAGGTGGCCGACATCCTCAAGGACGCCGCGGGCGAGGTGAAGTTCGTCCAGATCGAGGGCTTCACGAGCTCCGAGGGCATCCCGGCCAAGAACAAGGCGCTCTCGCAGGCGCGCGCCGAGTCGGTGATGAAGTACCTCCTCGACAAGGGCATCCCGCAGGACAAGCTCGGGGCCAAGGGCTTCGGCCCCGACGACCCCGTCGCGCCGAACGACACGGAGGAGAACCGCGAGAAGAACCGCCGCGTGGTCTTCCACGTGCTCGAGGCGCCGCCGCCACCGCCGATGAAGCCGGCAAAGCCGATGAAGCCCGCGCCGCCGGCTCCCAAGCCGCCGCCGCCCGTCAAGCACTGAGCCAAGGAAAAGACCATGAACAAGACCCTGCTCACGCTCTCTCTCCTCGCTCCGCTCTTCTCCGTCGCCTGTGGCGGCGCGATCCGCGTCGGCGACGCGTACCGCGACGACACGGCGAAGCTCATCACGGCGCAGGCCAACCCGCGCATCCACGACTGCTTCGACGGCATGGTGAAGACCGCGCCGGCGGACCAGGCGAAGAGCCTCGCCGGCACGACGACGGTGCACTTCACGGTGGCGAAGGAGTCGGGCCTCATCACCGACCCGACGGTCGTCCCCGAGCAGACCACCGCGCAGCCGCAGGTCGCCCAGTGCGTCGTCGCGTCGCTGGCTGGCCTCAAGCTCGACCCGCCGGACAACGTCGACGGCGACGCGACGTACACGTGGGAGTTCGTCGTCCAGTGAGGCCGCGCGGCTCCGCGGCGTGAGCCCGGGGCCGCTGCCCTCTTCACCGCAGCACGGCACGCCCGGGCGCCCAAGGCTCCCGGGCGTCGCTCATTTCGACGCCCCTCGACGGGGGCCTTGCGATGCGCGCCACGTCCGGTCAGTTCGTGACCGTCGGCGTCGACTCGAGGCACGAGAGCAGCGTGTGCACGCCCGGCTGCGGCTGCGCGGACGGCGAGAAGTCGATCGTGTCGGGGCACTGCCCGGCGACCGCGGCCTGTTCGACGTAGCACCAGCCCGCGTCGGTCGAGGTCGTGCAGGTGCCGGCGTCGCCCGTCGGCAGCTGGGCCATCTGGCAGATCGTGTGCTGCGTCGGGTCGAGGAGAGGCGCGTCGTCCGTCCCCGCGAGCGATTGCGCGGCCTCGGCGACGACCTGCGGGGCAGCCGTGGAGAGGCCGGCCGAGGCATCGCACGAGGCGGCCGTCGACGGCAGCGACGCGAGCACGAGGCACTGCACCGCGCCGTCCTTGACGGTCAGCTCGTGAGGCAGGCACTGGCCGAGCAGCGACGTCTGGAGCCGCGCGATGATCGCGGCCATCGCGGGCCGGTACCCGTAGAGCGGGTCGCCCGTTCCCTGCTCGGTCGTGTGGATCGGGCAGAGCGAGGAGACGACGCCCTGGGGCCCCATCATCTGCGCGAGGTAGAGCTCGCGGAACGTGGGGTACGCCTTCGCCGCGATCTGCATGGTCGGGTTGCTCGGGTCGCAGAGCTCCCAGCCGCTCGTCCCCGGCGGCGGCGTGCTCTCGGCGCAGTCGCAGCCCTGCTGCGCACCGACCTGCGTGCAGTCCCGTGGCTGCGCGAGCGGAACGTGCAGGCGTAGGCGAGGTCCCAGTAGGTCGTCGCGGGCGACGCGTAGTTCGGGCGCTGCTCGTAGGTCTCGGCCATGCGTGGGTCGATGTCGCCGTAGTCGTACGCGTCGGGCTTCTCCCCGAGGATCTTCGTCCAGTCGTCGGAGCTCAGCGTCGTCGAGCTCGGGTTGGTCGGGTCGTAGTGCAGCAGGTCCGACGGGACGCCGCCGATGTGCGCGTAGTAGACGTCGCTCGGGAGACGCGGGCCCTTCGTGAGGTTGCACAGCGTCGACGGCGTGAGGTCGCTCCCGTCGGGCAGGTCCTGCGCGAAGATGGGGTTCACGCAGTCGTCGTCGCCGGTGTACGTCTGCGCACCCTCCGGGTACTCGCCGGCGCGGTCCGGGACGGAGGGCGACGTGAGGCCGTGCTGGTAGCGCGAGAGCGGGAACTGGGAGTCGAGCCCGAACTCCTGCTTCATGTGCACGTGGCGGATGTTCGGCTCGCCGGGAGCATCGGTCGACGGGTCGTAGCGGTCGCCCGCTTCGCAAACGGGGTCGCCGCCCACGCCCTGCGCGTCGCAGCTCGTGCACTGCGAAGACCCGGGATCGCTCGCGCACGAGGGCGTCCCCTTGTAGGGGCCCGTCTCGTTCTGGTTCATGAGAAACCCCGCGACGCCCGTGCCGTTGAACGCGCGCACGTCCACCGACGAGTCGTCCTCGTCGGAGAGATCGATGATCGCCAGCAGGGAGTCGGGCCGCAGGAAGTCGTGCCGTTGCTTGAGCACCGCGGCGTCGACCCCGTTCATCGTGATGGTGCCCCCCTGCGTCGTGAGGGACGCATACGGGTCGGGCTGGACGAGGAAGCGGTACCAGCTCTCGAGCTGCGCCTCGATGCCGCAGCCGCCCTCGCCGACCGCCGTGACGATCTGCTGGAAGTCCTGGACGAGCGTGGCCGCGTCCTTCACCGCGGGCGTCCCCGCGGTCGGCGAGACGCCGGCGTTCGCCGAGGTGTCGGGTAGCCAGGCGAGGAAGCCTTCGGGCGCGTCGGCGACGTTCGCTCGGTTGATGAGCTGCGCGTCGTCGTTCTGCTGGTTGGGGACCGGTGGCGCTCCCGGGGCGACGTCCGCGCACACGTCACCGCCCAGCGACCCGAGCGACGACGAGACGACCGCGATGTGCATGTCGTGCACGGGCGGGAACTCGAGGTGGCCGGTCGGGCACGCGCCGTTCGACGAGACGCCGACGACCGTCGTGTCGTCCACGTCCGAGACGCAGTTCGGCGTCACCAGGCGCGTGAGGAGGTCGGGCACCGCCGACGCGAGATACGCCTGCTTGTCGCCCATCGACTTCGAGTTGTCGATCATGAAGAGGAGATCGACGCGCTCGACCGCGTCCTTGTCGATCGACGTCGAGAAGACGGTCGTCGTGTCGGGGCTCGTGTTCGTGACCGGGCGGCCGAGGCAACCCGCCGCGACCGGTGCGAGGGCCAGCACGAAGACGCACGTCCGCCGGATGCATCGAGAGGGATGCATGGTTGCCAACTCCTTTGGCGGCGCGCGGGGTGGAGCTGCTTGCGCGATCCGCTCGAGAATGCCCATGGCCGCGCGGGCCGGCGTCCGTCAGGGCGCGTGGGCGTCCGTCACGCTGCGCGGGCGTGCGTCACGCCGCGCGGGCGCCCGTCACGAACCGCGGCCCGGCGGCCGCATCGACTCCTTCGTGCGCCGCGCGCTCTTCGCGAGCACGCGCGTCACCTCGTCCAGACTGCTCGCGGCGAGGAGCTCCGTGCGGGCGCGGGCGCCGAACGTCGCGCGCGCGATCGAGGCGAGGATGTGGACCTCCTCTTCGTACGCCCTGGGCGGGATGAGCAGGAGGAAGACGATGCGCGCGGGCCGCCCGTCGGGCGCGTCGAAGTCGATGCCCTGCGGCGCGAGCCCGAGCGCGAGGAGCGGGCGCGCGAGGCCCTCGACGGCGGCGTGCGGGATGGCTACCTCGTCCCCCAGGCCCGTCGCCGCCACGAGCTCGCGCTCGATGACCGCGTCGCGCGCGTCGCGCTTCATCCCGGTGAGCAGCGACCCGAGTGCACGCGTGAGCTCGTGGATGGCGTCGGCCGGCGTGGCGGCCTTCAGCTCGCTCACGAAGGCGCCGCGCCGGAGGAGCTTGACCACGTCCTCCTCGGCCTCGTGCTTGTAGAGGAGCCACTTCATCGTGGGACCTCCCGCGAGCGACGTGACGACGGCCGTCAGGACGAGCGCCACCACCGTCGGGTCCCCGACGAGCCCCGCCTCGCGCGCGACGGCCGCGAGCGCGATGCCCGCCGCGCCGCGCGCGTTCATGCCGACGCCGACCGCCGTGGCCTCGCGCCAGCGCATTCCGCCGAGGCGCGCGCCGAGCGCGGCTCCGAAGACCTTCGCGCCGGCGGCGATGCCGAGGACTAGCAGGCAGAGGCGCAGGTCGAAGGCTCCGACGAAGTCGATCCGGAGCCCCACCGAGGCGAAGAAGATCGGCGCGAACGCGTTGACGACGAAGGCCTCGACGAGCTTGCGGATGCGCGGATGCGAGCGCGACGCGGCCACGAACGCCGCGCCCACGGTCGCGCCGACGGCCACGGCAGGCCACGGCAGGACGTTCGCCGCGGCGGCCGCGCCGAGGGCGAGGACGAGGACCGCGTCGTCGACCGTCGCGGCGGCCGTGACGAGAAGCCCCACGTCGGACTTGAAGAGCCCGAGGTCGACGAGCTTCTGGGCGATGACGGGGACGGCCGAGACCGAGAGCGCGAAGGCGAGGAGCGCGGCGGCAGCGACGCGCCGCGACGGATCGACGAGGTCGGACGCGGGGAGAAGGACGCCGAGGGCGAAGCAGGAGGCGGCGGGGAGGGCCACGCCGAAGAGGCCCGTCACGAGGGCCGCCCTGCGGCGCCGGCGCAGGACGCCGGGGTCGACGTCCACGCCCGCGACGAGGACGAGCAGGACGACGGCCATGGTCGTGAGACCGCCCGTCAGGGCCGGGGCCGTGGGAAGCGGCGAGAGCCACGTCTCCCACCCGGGCGCGGCGCGACCCAGCACGGTCGGGCCGAGCAGGATCCCGGCCAGGATCTCGCCGACCACGACCGGCACCGCGGACGCGCGCGCCAGCTCGCCGAGCAGCCGCGCGGCGGCGAGGACGAGAAGGAAGACGGCGACGTCGTGGTCGGTCAAGGCCGGGTTCCCCCGTGATACCAATGATTCCCCGTGTGGGGCCTGATCGTCGCCGCGCTCTGCATCGCGCTCAACGGGTTCTTCGTCGCGGCGGAGTTCGCCCTCGTCAAGGTGCGGGCGACGAGCCTGCGCTCGCGGGCACGGAAAGGCGAGAGGAAGGCGCGGCTCGCCGAGAGCATCGTCCAGCGGCTCGACCGTTACCTCTCCGTCACGCAGTTCGGCATCACCCTCGCGAGCCTCGGGCTCGGCTGGATCGGCGAACCCGCGATGGCCGGGCTGCTCGACCGCGCCGCCGTCGCGCTGACGGGCGGCCCCGCGCCCCCCACGCTGCGCGTCGTCGTCACCGCGGTGGCATTCGCCATCCTCACGTTCGCCCACGTCCTCTTCGGCGAGCTCGTGCCCAAGCTGCTCGCCATCCAGCGCTCCGAGGGGACGGCGCTGGCCGCCGCCATTCCGCTGCGCGTCGTCTACGTGACGTTCCTGCCGCTCCTCTGGCTGCTCGAGCGCTCGTCGCGCCTCATCCTGCGCGCCCTCGGCATGTCGCTCGACGTCGGGAGCCTCGAGGGCCGCTTCAGCGAGGACGAGATCGTCGCCATCCTGGCGGCCAGCGCCTCCCGGTCGCCGCGCGGCAAGGCGCTCGGCGAGCTCTTCGAACGTGTCATGCGCTTCTCGTCGCGTGCCGCGCGCCACTCGATGGTGCCGCGCGTCGACGTCGTCTCCTTGCCGCTGCAGACGAGCGGGGTGGAGGCGCAGAAGTTCCTCCGCACCCACCAGTACTCCCGCATCATCCTCACCAACGGTCGCTCTCTCGACGACGTCGCCGGCTATCTCTACGGCAAGGACTTCCTCCTGCATCCCGGCGCGGACACGATCACCGACCTCGCGGCGCTCCGGCGCGACGTCCTCTTCGTCCCCGAGGTGCAGAGCGGCGTCGACGTCATGCGCGAGATGCAGCGCAAGCAGGTCCCCATCGCCGTCGTCGTCGACGAGTACGGCGGCACGAGCGGCATCGTGACGATGGAGGACCTGCTCGAGGAGATCGTTGGTGAGATCCGTGACGAATTCGACGAGGAACCGCAGAAGGTCGTGAGGGTCGCCGGCGCGGACGACACGTGGGACGTGGATGGGCGTGCGTCGATGGAGGAGCTGCGCGCCATCGGCGTGCAGGTCGCGGACGGGGACCTCGGAGAGCTCGTGGGTGCGTACGTCGTGGAGCTCCTCGGACGGCTGCCGCGCGCGGGCGACAAGGTGGACCTCGGGCCGCGCGCGAACGCGGAGGTGACGGCGCTGAGCCGCCGGCGAGTGACGCGGCTGCGCGTGAAGGTCCTCCGGGAGACCGCGCCGGAGGCATGAGCGCCTCGCGGATGCGCGCCCTCGCGCGCGTGGCGGTGATCGCCGTGACCGTCGCCTGCGCGTGGCTCACCGGGGCGCGGTTGAGCGTCTCGGGCGACCTCTCGCGCCTCTTCCCCGAAAGGGGCGAGGCGGGCGCGCTCGCGCGATGGGTGCACGCCTTCGGCGGGAGCGACCCGGCGGTCGTCCTCGTACGCGGCGACGACGCGGACGAGGTGCGCATGGTCGCCGACGCGGTCGCGGCCTCGCTCCGGGGCGCTCCTTCGATCGCGCGCGTCCTAGACCGCACGCCGAGCCCCTCGCCTCCGAGAGACCCGACGCTCGCATGGGCGTACGCCGACGACGCCGCGCGCGCACGGCTCGCGGCGATCGTGACGCCGGACGGCATGCGTGAACGCCTCGCGGGAACCCGCGCCCTCCTGCTCTCGCCCGTGGGAAGCGAAGACGCCGACGCGTGGCTGGCGCGCGATCCGCTGCGTCTGGGGCTGGTTCCCTGGGAGGGGCGAGCGGAGCTCGCGTCGGGGGTAGCTGCGACGCCCGGCGCGGCGTTCGTCGCGGACGGCGGCAGGGCGCGCCTCGTACTCGCCGAGCCGCGCGGCAGCGCGTTCACCTCCGCGGCGGCGCGGGCGGTGGTGGAGGACTTCGAGCGGACTCGCGCGGCGGTGGCGCGGCCGGGCATCACCGTGGAGCTGGCGGGAGGCCACGCGATTGCGTGGGAGACGGAGCGGATGCTCCGGCGCGACCTGGCGGTGAGCGGGACGCTCTCTGCGGTGCTCGCGTCGCTGGCGTTCGTCCTCACGTTCCGGCGGGCGCGCGCGCTCGTCGCGGTGCTGCCCCCGCTCGTCCTCGGAACGCTGTGGACGACGGGGCTCGCGGCGCTGTTCCCCGCGGGCCTCAGCGCGCTGGCGATCGCGTTCGCGGCGGTGGTCGTCGGCGTGGGCGTCGACACGGGCGTCCACGTGTACTCGGCGCTCCTCGACGCGAGGCGCGAGGGCCTTTCGCCGGAGCTCGCCGCCCGCCGGGCGCGCGCCGTGACGTGGCGGCCCACGCTGACGGCAGCCGCGGTCGCGGCGGTAGCGTTCGGGTCCCTCGCGCTCGGCGGCCTCCGCGCGATGAAGCAGCTCGGCCTCCTGTGCGGCGCAGGGGAGCTCCTCACCTCCGTCGCCATCCTGCTCGTGACGCCAGAGATCGGCGCATGGCTCGAGCGCGGAGCGCCGCCCGCCGCACGCGTGCCGCGGTGGATCGAATGGCTGGAGCGCGCCACGTCCACGCGGGCCCGGGCGGCAGCGGCGCTCGCCGCCTGCGGGCTTCCGATCGCCGTGCTCGTCGCCGTCGGGTGGCCGCGCCCCGCCGACGCGCTCGTCGCGGTCCGGCCGGCGTCGCTGGCGCCGCTCCACGTGGAGGACGAGGTGCAGGCGCTCTTCGGGGGGCGCCGGGGACAGTGGGTGGTCCTGACGACCGACGGTGACGAGGAGCGGGCGCGCGCGCGTGCGGACCGCGTCGCAGAAGGCCTGGCGGCGGCGGTGCGATCGGGTGAAGCGGCCGGCTTCGACGCGCTGGCGACGTTTGCGCCGTCGCTGGCGACGCAGGGAGCGCGACTCGCGGCTCGCGATGCGCTCGACCTGCCGCGCCGCCGCCCGGATCTCGCGAGCGCGCTCGACGCCGCCGGGTTCTCGCGCGAGGCGTGCGCGCCAGCCCTCGACGCGTTCGAGCACCCATCGCACGCGACGTCGGACGTGATCGGCGAGGACCTCTCGTGGCTCGCCGCGCGGCACCTCGCGCACGACCGGGGCGCGACGCTCGTCGCGACGTACGTGCGTCCCACGGGCGACCCCTCGCGCGACGCCCGGCTGCGCAGCGCGATCCACGAGGCGGATCCCGGGTCCGAGGTGACGGGGTTCGACGCGATCGACCGCGCGCTGCGGGACGTGCTCGGGCGGGACCTCCTCCTCGTCGGCGGCGTCGCCCTGGTCCTCGTCGCCCTGGCGATGCGCCTCGCGCTCCGGAGCGCGCGGCACGCCCTGGTCGCGCTGGCGACGCTGGCGTGCGAGATGGGCGCGGTCGGCCTGGCGATGCGCGTGCTCGGTGTGCACTGGCACGTCTACGACGCCCTCGTGCTGCCCGTGCTCTTCGGCGTGACGGTCGACGAGTCGATGTTCCTCCTCCACGCCGCGCGCGACCACGCCCCCGAGGAGGCGCTTCGCGCGCAGGGACCGCTCGTAGCGGCAACCGCGCTCACGACGGCCGCGGGGTTCGTTGCTCTCGTTGCTTGCCGCTTCGACGGCCTGCGCGACCTGGGGATGGTGGGCACGCTCGGCGTCCTCGCCGGCCTGGCGGCCGCGCTCGTCGTCGTGCCGGCAATGCTGCGCCTGCTGCGTCCGCGCAATTCCGCAAGGGCGAAGCCGACAGACGCAACCTGACGAGCCGTACGTCCGATGGGAGGGCATGAGGTCTATCTCTTCGGTCCGGACGCTCGCCGGCGTGGCGTACGAGCTATTCGCGTCCCTGCTGGCCCCGCCGCGTTGCGCGGCGTGCGACGCGGCGGTCGTGCGCGCGGCTGCCTTCTGCTCTCCGTGCGCGGCGCAGGTGGAACCGGCTGGCACGCAGGACCCGACCCGCCTCGCCGCATTCGTGTACGGCGGCCCCATCGCGGAGACGATCGTCCGCCTGAAGTACGGTGCCCGGCCCGACCTCGCGCGCCCACTGGGCGACCTGCTCTATCGCGCAGCGATGCCGCACGTGGACGTGCTTCGCGGCGCCCTCGTCGTACCGGTTCCCCTCCATCCGTCGCGGCTCGCGGAACGCGGTTACAACCAGTCGGCGCTCGTCGGAGGACGGCTCGCGCGGCACATGGGAGCGCCCTTCGATGCGATGGCCCTCGCGCGCGTCCGCGACACGACCCAGCAGGCGAAGCTCGACCGCGCAGCGCGCCTGGCGAACGTCGACGGGAGCATCCGCGTTCGTCACGCCGGGCGGGTGCAGGGGCGCACGGTCTTGCTCGTCGACGACGTGTCGACCACGGGCGCCACCCTCGCAGCCTGTGCGGACGCGCTCCTGGGGGCGGGCGCGGCCGAGGTTCGGACCGCCGTGGTGGCGCGCGCGGAGCGAGCGCACGTGCCCGCATGACCGCGAAAAGCAGGCACTTTCCCGGCCCGAGAGGTATCATCCGGGTGCCCCGTGAGCGCAGACAAGGACGGAAAGGCCGACCCCGGCGCGCGCGGGGGAAAGCCCGCGGCGAAGACGGTGGTGGGCGTCCCGGCGCTGCTCCCGGCGGCGGTGCCCCCGGACACACCGAGCGACCTCGCCCTGACGCACGAGCGCCGGCCGAATGCCCCCGCGGACTCGTCGGAGCCGAGCACGGCGATCGACATGAAGGCCATCAGCAAGGCCGAGGCGGACCGCGTACTCGCGTGGACCGGCTTCACGCAAGAGGAGATCCCGACCGCGCACACGGGAACGACGCCGCAGCCGATGAAGTCGCCGCTCGTCGCGGGGGCGGTGCCGAAGCCGCAATCCCCGTCGTCGCCGCCCGGAAAGACGCTGCCTCCGTCGTCGGAGATGTTCCGCGGGCTCCCGCGGAGCTCTGCGGGGCCGCGGGGGGGGGCCATCGAGAAGCCGACGCGCCCGGGGATTGCGCCCCAGTCGGGGATGTCCCCGAGCGGCCGCTCGACGCTGCTGCTCGACTCGTCGGCGCCGCCGACGGGCGAGCACCCCGAGGGTACGCAGGACGGACCCTCGATCGTCGTACCGGGGACGACCGCGATGCCGCCGAAGGCGGTGACCCAGGCGCCCCCGTGGGGCGAAGGGGCCGTGCACATGGCGCCGGGGATCCCGAAGACCCCCTCCGCGCCCCGTGCGAAGCAGGACTCCATCGAGGAGATCAGCAGCTCCATGCTGCTCCCCGACGGCACGGGCGAGGTCCAGGTCTCCGCGGTCGAGGAGCTGAGCGGGTCGGTCCTCATCGAGGATGCTCCCGACGGCAAGGCACCCGTCGTCAAGAAGCCTCCCACGCCGAGCAATCCGCCCGCGCGCAAGCCCTCGGTGAAGCCGCCCGTACCCAGGTCGTCGAAGCCGCCCCCGTCCGCGCACCGCGTCCTGCTCGGCATCCCCGATCTGCCGAAGACGACGCCCGCGCCGAAGCTCGACTTCCTCCAGCCGGCGCAAGCCACCCCGGGAGCATCGCCGACGACGACGGCTGCAGTGGTCCCCACGACGAGCCCCACGGCTACCACGTTGCCCGAGCGGGGCGCTGCGCCTGCCCCGCCGCCCATCGCTCCGGCCGCGGAGCCAGAGGCCCCGCTGCCGCGGTTCCCGGACGCTTCGCAGCAGCTCCAGGCCAGCGACGCGGCCGCGCTGGTCGAGCGGGTGCCGATTCCCATCCCGATTCCCGAGCCCGTCGGCGACCTCTTCCCGCCGATGACGTTCCCGCCGCCGCCCGGGGAGACGAACGCCGCCACGGGCGGCCCTCCGACGTCGACCGCGCCGGTGGCCGGGCCGATCGGTGCTCCCGCGCCCGAGCCGCCGATCGCCCCGATGACGGGAGACATCGAGCTCACGCGCCTTCCGCGGCAGGGGCTTCAGCCGGCCCTCGACAAGGCGATCGCGACGATACGACGGCTCGTGGCCAGAGCGCGCGAGGCCATGCCCGCCCCGGCGACGGTGCAGGGCATCCTCGTCTCGGACAACCGCCCGAAGTGGTTCCTGCCGGCGGTGGCGGTCGCGGGGCTCGTGGTCGGCGTGGGGCTCGTCGGTCTCATCGTGAGCGCGGTACGCGGCAGCGGAGCTCCGGCGCGCGAGGTCGCATCGAAATCCACGGGGGAGACGGGCCCCCCGGGCACCACCGCCAGGGCGACCGCCACGGCGGCGTCGACCGGCGCCACGCACGTGGTCGCGCCGCCCGCCGCGCCGGCACCGGCGACGGCTCCCCCCTCGACGGTCGCGTGCACCGTGTCGGGTGCGCCCCACGTCATCGGCCCGAGCGCCACGGTGACCGCAGGCGTCGAGGCCGTGCGGATCGGGGACGATCTGGGCCTCGGGTTCGCACCGAGTGACCGCGACGCAATCGGCGTGCGGCTCGATCCCGCCTCGCTCTCGGCGATCGCCACGACGAAGGCGCGGTCGCGCGACCCGGTCAAGCGCGTGACGCCGCTCGCCGGCGCGCGCGGAGGGCTCGCGCTCATCGTGGACACCGACCGCAAGGGCGACCGCCTGCAGGGAAGGCGCACGATCGCAACGGAGCCGCCCCTCCAGGTCGGCGCGGCGGACGGCCACGTGTCGTTCGCGCGCGTGGGAGGCGGGCCCGCCGGGCAGCTCTGGGCGCTCGACGACGGTCCGCCGGTCGACGCGCTGCGCGGCGCGTCCGATCACACGGGCACCGTCGCCCTCACGTTCCGTCGCGGGGGCGCAGTCTGGATGGGCACCGCGTCGGGCACGACCTCCCTCGCTCCGTCGGGTGACCTGGCGCACATCGAGGGCCTCGGGACGGCAGTGGGCTCTCCCGCGATCGCGTTCGGCAGCGGCGTCGCGATGCTCGCGTGGTCCGACCGGGCGTCCACCGACGAACCGTGGCACCTGCGCTGGACGCGCTTCGCAGCAGGGACTTCGCCGACGTCGTCGGAGACGTTCCGTCCACCCGCCGGCGGCAAGGGCGAGCAGGCGATGTCGCCCGGAATCACGGCGCTCCCGGGCGGGCGCTTTCTCCTCGTCTGGACCGAGGGGCCCACATCCGCGCACGACGTTCGGGCGCTCACGCTGAGCGTGGACGGCAAGCCGCTCGGCGTGCCGCTCGTCATCTCGAACCCCGGCGTCAACGCGGGGCAAGGCCAGGCGGTCGTCGCGTCGTCGGGTCAGGGCGCGGTCGCGTTCCTCGAGTCGGGCGGCAACGGTTTCCAGGTCGTCGCCACGCCCATCGCGTGCGGGCAGTAAGCGCCGCTACTGCACCTTTGCGAGCGCGGCCGCGAAGCGGTCCGGCGGGACGAACTCGGTGAAGCGCATGGCCTCGTGCCCGTCGCTCGCGAAGAGGAGCACGACGGGGAGGCCCTCGGTGGCGTGGTACTTCTGCCGGACCTCGGCGATGGCCTTGTCATCGTCATCGGTGGCGTCGACGTGGAGCGCGACGAAGCGGGACCCCTCGGCGCGGACGCGCGCGTCGGGGAACGTCTTCTCCTCGAGCTCCTTGCAGGCCCCGCACCAGCTTGCCCCGAAGTCCACGAGGAGCGGCTTGTGCTCTGCGTTCGCCTTGGCCACGGCTGCCGTCTCGTTCGATTCCCACTGCAGCGCACCGGAGGCGGCAACGCTGGCGGCGCTCGCGACGCTTGCGCTCGAGAGCTGGTACCAGGTGAGCACCATGAAGAGGCCCGCGATGGCGGGCACGATGGACGCGAGCTTCGTCGGCTTCGAGAGCCGGGCGATGGGCGACCTGCGCCGCTCCGCTGCCACGTGAACGCCAGCCAGTGCCAGCCCCGCGAAGAGGATCACTCCCCCGACCACGACGTACGCGCCGTTCGTGCTCGCGAGCTTGTGGAGCGTGTCCTTGGGGAGCGCGTCGCGGATGTACGCGAGCGCCATGTACGAGAGGCAGACCCCGCCGACCCACTTGATGCCCATCATCCACGCGCCGGCCTTCGGCAGGTTGACCGCGAAGGTGCCGACCACGAAGAAGAGCGTGCCGAGGCCGAGGCCGTAGAGCGTCATCGCAGCCGAGCCGAGGGCGACGTTGCGTGTGGTCGCGATCCAGCCGAGGAGACCGAAGAGGAATGGCCCGACGCAGGGGGCGGCGACGAGGCCGCAGACCAGGCCGAGGAGGAAGGCGCCACGGTAGCCGGTCCCGCCTACGCTCGAGAGACGGTTGTTCAGCCCAGCCGGAAGTGCGAGCTCGAACGCGCCGAAGAGCGACGCCGCGAGCGCGAGGAAGACGAGCGCGATGGCGCCGACGATCCACGGGTTGCCGAGCGCGGAGCCGAACCCCTTGCCGGTCATGGCCGAGGCCACGCCCATCGGCGC
Source organism: Polyangiaceae bacterium (assembly GCA_036490515.1). GTDB lineage: Bacteria > Myxococcota_A > Polyangia > Polyangiales > Polyangiaceae > Palsa-1150. Next base: position 73,548 of record DASXDU010000005.1, on the reverse strand, counting down.
AAAGAGGCAGACGATGCCGAGGACGAACGTCAGCGAGAGGAGCGCGCCCTGCCAGCGGCTCTTGGCCTCCTTGGCGCCGAACACAGAGACCGTGATGGCGATCATCGGGTAGACGCAGGGCGTGAGGCTCGTGGCGAGGCCGAAGACGTAGCTCGCCCCCAGCGCGAAGAGCGTCCCGTGTGCGAGCGCGCGCTGGAAGGCGCCCGTGTCGGAGCCGCCGCCGTCGTCCGCCTGGGCGAGGATGGGCCAGGCGACCAGGGCGATCGCGATCAGGGTGGCGATGAGGAGCTGGCGGGAGCGGGGCTTCACGGATTCCTCCGTCGTGCATTCTCCGTGCGAACCCGGTCCGTTCGCGAGGGATGCTCGGAATATAGCGAAACGACGAGGGATGCGCCGTCCTCCAGGTCTACGCCGACATTCGCCCCGTGGATCGGCGCGCCCTCAGCCGGCGTGCAGGTAGCACGCCGACATTTGTGCACGGCACTTCAGTGGAATCGATCGCCGGGACCGCACGCCGTCAGTTGGACGCCATCTTCGCGAGCGTGGCCCGGGCCATGCGGAGCTCCGCCTCGAGCGCGATGGCGAGCGAGGGACGCGACGCGTCGGTGCGGCGAACGAATGCCTCGAGGTAGCGCCGCGCGGCCGGCCAGGCGCCTGCCGCGTACGCGAGGTGGCCGAGCAAGAAGCGGCCGTAGCCCTGCCCGCAGGGCGCCGCGGCGAGCTGCTCGATCGTGGCCTGGAGGTCGTCCACGCGCTCGCCGGTCGCGAGCCGCACGAGCGCCAGGTGCGCGCGGTAGAGCGGCTTGTCGCGCGTCCCCCAACGAACGGCTCGCTCCAGCGCGCCGAGCGCCTCCGCGTAGCGGTGCGCCATGAAGAGCGTGCCGCCCAGCGTCCAGAGGTGAAACGGCCGGCGCGACGCCGGGCAGCCGCGGGCGGCCATGCGCAGGTGCACGACGGCGGCGTCCACGTCGCCCGTCGCGAGCGCGGCCCGCGCTGCGTCCTGGTGAAGAACGTCGGGCAGCACGCCCAGCTCGAGCGCCTGGAGAGCCACCCGGAGCGCGGGACGGAAGCGCCTGCCTTCGTAGTGCGCCAGGTAGAGCTGGCGGAGGAGCATCGCCTGCGTCGTCCGGTCGAGCGGGGAGCGGAACGCGAGGCCTTGCCTCGCCCACCGTGCACGGGCCGAGGGAGACTTGGCGGCCATCGCCTTCTGGAGCATGTCCTCGGGCGTCGTGGCGGGCGGTGGCTGAGCCGTGCGCCGGGCGGCGGTCACGCACCAGAGTCTACCATTCGCGCTCCGCATCGACCAAAACGTGCTACCCGTCCGGCGCCGTGCGGCACCGCCCGATCCTCGCCGCCTGCCTCGTGCCGCTCATCTGTGCTGGCTGCGGACGGCGGGCGACGCCCGCAGACTGCCAGCTCATCGTCGATCGGAGCGTCGAGCTCCAGATGAAGGAGATGAACGAGACGGACCCGCATGACGTCCAGAAGCGCGAAGCCGAGGTTCGCGCCGAGCTCGGCGACGAGCTCAAGGCATGCGAACGGGATCGGCACGTGACGGACAAGACGATGGCGTGCGTTCAGTCGGCGCAGACGACGGCGGAGCTCGACAAGTGCCTGCGCTGAAGAACGTGGCCGTCCCGGTCGCGGCGGCAATCGCGCTCGCGGCCCTAGCCGTCCTTCCGGGCTGCACGCGAAAGGCGTCCCAGGCGCAGTGCGATCAGCTGCTGGAGCGCTACGCGTCGCTCGTCGTGACCGAGAAGTACCCCGATGCCTCCGCCGGGCAGATCAGCGCGGCGCAGCAGGACGTGAAGACCGAGGCGCGCGGCGACGACTCGTTCAAGAACTGCAGCTCGCAGGTGAGCGCCGCGGAGTTCGAGTGCGCCATGCGCGCGCCGACCCCGGACGCCTTCGAGAAGTGCCTCGAGTAGTCACTTCGTGTGCGCCGCGCGACCGCGCATCCGCTGCTTCGGGCCGTTCGACGTGTCCTCCGGGCTCGGACCCTCGACGGACCACACGAGATCCCCGCCGAGCGCGCACACCTGATCCTGGAGCTGGCGCAGGCACACGTCGCGGTTGTCATCCGGCGAGCAAAGGGCCGTGACGGGACCGACGTTCTCGACCGGCATCGACGGCATGCCCGGGAAGACCATGACGTTGCACCCGGCCTGTCGAGACCCCGTCACCGCGCGGCGCGAGTGCGCTGCGTGCGCGACGAGCGTAGTGGCCGTGAGCGAGTTGTCCGCCATGCCCCAGAGGACGTCGCCTCCGCGGCGGCACACCGTGTTCTCGAGCTGGCGCTCGCACGCTGCGCGGCCGGACGGGCCGCACTCGATCTGAACGGCGCCGAGATCGTCGACCGGGATCGAAGCCGGCCCGGGGTACGTCTTCACCGGGCAACCGTCCTCACGCGCGGGATAGCGCGCATCGGGGGCCGAACCGCCACCGCACGCGAGGACGCACACGACCCCTCCGACGCACGCGAGGAGTGCGGACGGCGAACGAGACACCCGCGCAGGACGCGCCGAAACCTCGCCCCTCATTCTGCCGCTGCCTTCGTCTTCAGCAGCGGGAAGCCCATCGCCTCGCGCTGCGCGAGCCACGCCTCTGCCACGCCCTTGGCCATCCCGCGAACGCGGCCGATGAAGCGAGCCCGCTCGGTGACGCCGATGGCGCCGCGCGCGTCGAGCACGTTGAACGCATGCGCGCCCTTGACGACGAAGTCGTACGCCGGGAGCACGAGCTTCTTCAGCGGGTCCTTCTCGCCGGGGACGAGCAGGCGTTTGCACTCCTTCTCGGCCTGGTCGAACGCCGCGAAGTGCGCCGCCACGTCCGCCTGCTCGAAGTTGTACGTCGACCATTCCCACTCGGCGCGCTTGCAGATGTCCCCATAGGTGGTGCCGGGGGCCCAGGCGATGTCGTACATGCTCGGCACGTCTTGCAGATACATGCAGATGCGCTCGAGGCCGTAGGTGAGCTCTCCGCTCACCGGCTTGCAGTCGATGCCGCCCACCTGCTGGAAATACGTGAACTGCGAGATCTCGAGCCCGTCGAGCCACACCTGCCAGCCGAGGCCCCACGCGCCGAGCGTCGGCGACTCCCAATCGTCCTCCACGAACCGCACGTCATGCTCTTCGGGCTTGGTCCCCAGGGCGAGGAGCGACTGGAGGTAGAGGTCCTGGATGTCGATCGGCGAGGGCTTGAGGATGACCTGGTACTGGTGGAACTGCTGCGACCGATTCGGGTTGTCGCCGTAGCGGCCATCGGTCGGGCGGCGCGACGGCTCGACGTACGCGACGTGCCAGGGCTCGGGTCCGAGCGCGCGGAGGAACGTGGCCGGGTTGAACGTGCCGGCGCCGACCTCGGAGTTGTAGGGCTGCACGAGGAGGCAGCCGCGCTTCGACCAGAAGTCGTGGAGCGCGAGGATGACTTCCTGGAAGTACATGGCGGGGGAAGGCCCTGTCGTAGCACGCCCTCCGGCGGTATGACCTGCGACGAGACCATGAGCGCCAGTGCCCACGACTTCGTCGTCATCGGATCGGGGTTCGGCGGGAGCGTGTCGGCGCTGCGCCTCGTCGAGAAGGGGTACCGCGTGCTCCTCCTCGAGAAGGGACGCCGCTTCGCGCCGGACGACTTCCCGAAGACGAACTGGGACCTTCGCCGCTGGATGTGGATGCCGGGGCTCGGGATGCGAGGCATCTTCAAGATGAGCTTCTTCCCGCACCTCACCGTCGTCCACGGCGTCGGCTACGGCGGCGGCTCGCTCGTCTACGCGAACACGCTGCCCGTACCGAAGGACGGTTTCTTCACCGCTACCTCGTGGGGGACGCTGGCCGACTGGAAGGGCGAGCTCGCGGCGCACTACGCGACGGCCAGGCGCATGCTCGGGGCCACGCGCAACCCCAACGTCACGTACGTCGACGAGGTGATCCGCGACGTCGCACGCGACATGGGACGCGAGGCCGACTTTCACCCGACCGACGTCGCCGTCTACTTCGGCGAGCCAGGCAAGACCGTGCCCGACCCCTTCTTCGGCGGCGAGGGGCCCGAGCGCACAGGGTGCATCTCGTGCGGGGCATGCATGACGGGCTGCCGCTACGGCGCCAAGAACACCCTGGACAGGAACTACCTCTACCTCGCCGAAAAGCGTGGCCTCGAGGTCCTCACCGAGACCGAGGTCACCGCCGTGCGCCCTGCCGGCGGCGGCGGCTACCTCGTCGAGGCGCGGGGTGGGCGCGTCTTCGAGGCGAAGAACGTCGTCTTCGCGGGCGGCGTCCTCGGCACGCTCGACCTGCTACTCCGGATGAAGGCCGATCCCTCGGGCCTCCCGCGCCTGTCCGATCGCCTCGGCGAGCGCGTCCGCACGAACTCCGAGTCGCTCATCGAGGTCGTCAGCCAGCGCCGCGACCACGATCTCTCGAAGGGCATCGCCATCGGCTCGATCCTCGAGACCGACGACCACTCCCACCTCGAGCCGACGCGCTACGGCGCGGGCTCCGGCTTCTTCCGCCTGCTCGCCGCCCCGCACGTCGCAGGCGCCTCGTTCTGGACGCGCATGGCCAACCTCGCGGGGACGGTCGTCCGTCATCCGCTGAAGCTCCTGCGCGCCGTGACGGTCCCCGACTTCGCGAGATACAGCGTCATCCTCCTCTACATGCGCGCGCTCGAGGGCTCGCTGCGGATGAAGCTCGGGCGCGCGCTCACGACGGGCTTCGCGACGGGGCTCACGACGGAGCTCGGCGAGGGTGCGGCCCCCACGGCGTCCATCCCCGAGGCCACCGAGCTCGCGCGGCGCGTGGCCGAGAAGCTCGACGGTCTGCCCGTGAGCCTCGTCACCGAGACCGCGTTCGGCGTGCCGACGACCGCGCACATCCTCGGCGGATGCTGCATGGGCGCGAGCGCCGAGGACGGCGTCATCGACCGCGACCACCGCGTCTTCGGGTACGAGGGCCTCTGGGTCATCGACGGGTCGGCGATCTCCGCGAACCCCGGGGTCAACCCGTCGCTCACGATCACCGCCCTCGCCGAGCGCGCGATGAGCCGCATCCCCCCGCGCTGAGGCTCGGCGCGCGCGAGCCTGGTATGAAGGAGAAGGTGATGCGCGCTCGCTGGGTCCTGCTCCTCGCTGCCGCGCTCGCGGTGTCCTGCAAACGGGACGGGGGATCACAGGGCAAGGAGGATGCGCACGGGCCCGTCGCTGCACCCACGGGGCTGATCGCAGCCGGGACGTTGCGCGAACCGGACGCCTTCTGGGGGCGCATCCGCCGCGGCGCGGGGACCGCCCTCCGGTCCGCCCCCGAGAGCGCGGCGGGCGCCCTCCTCGCCTGGGCGGGCGCCGATCCGTCCCTGGCAACGCTCGTCTCGGGCTCGAAGCCGTTTCACCTCGCGCTCGGGGACGGGGCCGACGGCGTCGTCTACGCGCTCGCGATGCACGTCACCGACGCCGACGGCGTCCGCGTCGCGCTCGTCGACGGCGAGACCGCGCGCTACCGCGGGGAGGAGCTCGAGGGGATGACGCGGCTCGTCCCCCGCGAAGGCCCGCTTTCCGGACCCGGAATCGCGATCACGCGCTCGGGCTGGCTCGTCGTCGCGTCCCACCCCAAGGATCTCGAGACCCTGGGCGCGTACGCGTGGCGGACCCTCCCCACCGAGCCGCTGCCCACGCCCGGCCTCGAGCTGCAGATGGCGCCGGACGCCCTCGCGCGTGCTGGCCGCGGCGCGCCCGCGTTCTCGGACAAGATGGCCGTCTTCCTGGCGAGCGCGCTGCGTGACGTGCTTCCGCCCGAGGTCGACGCCAGCGCGGTCGCGGCTTGCTTCACGCCCGGCGTGCGCGACGCGGTCGCGGCCGCGGGCGATCTCGCCGACGCCCGCCTCGAGGTAGATGCCGACGAGCAGGGGCTCGACGCGCACGCGACGATGGTGCCCAAGGTCGGCGACAACGCCGCTCGCCGGCGCGTGACCGCGATGCGCCCGGCGGACGCGGCGCCGATGCTCGACAGCCCGCGGGAGACGGTCGCCGCGCTGCTCTGGAGCGACACGATCGACACCCGCACCGACGACGCAGCCTCGCTCGGGCCCTGCCTCGGCAAGTCGCTCGCGCCGATCCTCGGCCCGAACGGCTCGTCCAAGCTCGCGGACGCGCTCGCCGCGTGGGCCCGAGGCCGCGGCGACTGGGAGGCGGCGGCCTTCGTCCTGCGGCGCTCCGTCACCGGGATGACGGTGCGTACTCCCGTGAAGGACGCCTCCTCGACCTCCGCGGCGATGCGCGGATTCGTCGACCTCGCGTCCCAGCCCTCGGTCGCGGACGCGCTTCGCCGCACGCTTCCGCTGCGGGCGGGACAGGTCCAGCCCGCGGACGTCCCCGGCGTCGGCAAGGCTTCCATCCTCATGTTCCCCTCGCGCCCGTCGGCAGCACACGACGACGTGGATCCGACGAGGGCCAGCGCCGAGCTCTCGCCGCCCGGGCTCGCGTGGGCGCAGCGCGACGACGAGGTGGACGTCGCGGTGGGACAGTCGCCGAAGGATCTTCTCGCGCTGACGCACCCCGCATCGACGCTCCGCACCATCCACGGCACCGAGCACGCGGTGAAGGAGCTCGCCGGCGAGGCCAGCTTTGCGGCAATCGTCGTCCCACCCGGGTGCTGCCGCTCCGACGCCCCGGCGGCGTCGCCCCTGACCGTCGGATGGGGCGAGCACGCAGGAAACGCCCGCGCGACGCTCGCCATCGGTGACGAGCTCCTCGGCCAGATCCTCCTGCGCGGCCTCGGGCGATAGGGGCCGTCGTTCGAGCCGAGCTCCGCCGGGAAGCGCTACGCTCGTCGAGAGACCGTGACGCGCCCTCGCTTCGACCCGTCGCTCTTCGAGGCCCTGGACGCCGCCGACGTCCAGGTCTGGCGCTGGGACCTCGCGACGCAGCGGGTCCGCTGGTCGCCCGGGTTGGAGAAGCTCCTCGGCCTCGCGCCGGGGGCCTTCGAGGGCACCTTCGACGCGTACCTCGCCGTCATCCCGGAGCAGGATCGGCAGGACGTCGTACGGGCGATCCGCCGCGCACTCGACGAGGGCGCTCCCTACGAGGTGGACCACCGCGTCCTGGTCGCGACGGGCGGGACGCGCTGGGTCACGTGCCGCGGGCACGTCCTGCTCGACGCCGACGGCAAGACGTCCGGCATGGCAGGCGTCGTCTGGGACGTCACCGCCCGGCACGACGCCGAGGAGCGCCACAGCGCCGCGACCGAGTCCCTTCGCGCGAGTGAGGAGCGCTTCCGCGCGCTCGTCGAGAACGGGGCCGACTGCATCCTCCTCATCGACGAGGCCGAGCGGATCGTATACGCGAGCCCCGCGGTCATGCGCATGCTCGACCGAGACGCGGCGAGCATCGTCGGGCGGCCCGTGCTCGACCTCGTCCACCCCGAGGACGCACACGTCCCCCTCGCCGTGCGCGCGGCCCCGAACGGCGCATGCCTCGACGGCATGTTCCGCATGCGTCACCTCTCGGGCGCGTGGCGCTGGCTCGAGGGGACCGCGACCAACCTCCTCCACGACCCGGCGGTCCGCGCGATCGTGAGCAACTGCCGCGACGTCACCGACCGGCGCAGCCTCGAGGTCCAGCTCCAGCAGTCGCAGAAGATGGAAGCCATCGGCGTCCTGGCCGGCGGCGTCGCGCACGACTTCAACAACATCCTCGCCATCATCATCGGCTTCACCGAGCTCGCCCTCCGGCGCCTGCCGCCCGACCACGCGGACGCCAAGGCCTTGCGCGAGTCGGTTGCGGCGGCGCAGCGCGGGGCCGAGCTCACGCGAAAGCTCCTCGCGTTCTCGCGAAAGCAGATCATCCAGCTCGCGCCGATGGACCTCAACCGGGCTATCCGCGACGTCACCAAGCTCCTCGCGCGCATCCTCGGCGAGGACGTGGAGCTCGCCGTCGACGTCGGGGACGATCCGCTCGTCGTGCGTGCGGACCCCGTCCAGATCGAGCAGATCGTATTCAACCTCTGCACGAACGCGCGCCAGGCCATGCCCGACGGTGGCACCGTCGGCATCCGCGTCAGGTCCGTCTCCGTCGACGGCGCGTACCTCGCCGCCAACCGCTGGGCGCGCGCCGGCCGCTTCGCCGAGCTCTCCGTCACCGACAGCGGCGTCGGCATGGACACGCCCACGATGGCGCGCGTGTTCGAGCCGTTCTTCACGACCAAGGAGCGCGGCACCGGCCTGGGGCTCGCCACGGTCCACGGCATCGTCGAGCAGCACGGTGGCGCGGTGCACGTCGAGAGCACGCCCGGCGCGGGGACCACCTTCCTCGTCCACGTCCCGCTGGCCGACGCGTACGCCCCGGTCGAGCGCGTCGAGGACGTCGCTCCTGCGCCGCGCGGCGGGACCGAGACGGTCCTCCTCGCGGAGGACGCACCCGCCCTCCGCGAGCTCGTGACGACCACGCTCACCGAGCTCGGGTACCGCGTCCTCTCGACCGGCGACGGCGAGGAAGCGGTCCGCGTCTACACCGCGCAGCCCGACGCGATCGCGCTCGTAGTCCTCGACGTCGTCATGCCGAAGATGGGCGCAATACCGGCGTACGAGCGCATGCGCGCCCTCCGCCCGGGGGTACGCGTCCTCTTCACCACCGGCTACGCGCCCGAGTCGACGCAGCTCGCGGCGCTCCTCGAGGCCGGCTCGGTCCAGCTCCTCGAGAAGCCGTACTCCTGGCCCGCGCTCGCGCTGGCCGTCCGCCGCGCCATCGACGGGTGATCTGATACCCTCCCCCGCTTCCCGGAGGGAGCGATGGCGCAGGTACACGAGCTCGCGGAGCACATCGAGCACGCCAAGGGGGGCCACGGGCACGGGCATGGTGACGGTGACGGAGGGCCCGGCAAGGCGATCGGCATCACCATGGCGCTGCTCGGCGTGATGCTCGCCTTCTGTGCCGCGATGGTCGGGGGCGCGCGCACGGAGCTCATCGCGACGATGGTGGAGCAGTCGAACAAGCTCGGCGTCTACCAGGCCGAGTCGACCAAGCACCGCGTCATGCAGGCCGATCTCGAGATGCTCCACGCGATCACGCCGACCAAGAGCGAGGTCGAGAAGTTCGAGTCGCGCGTCGACTCCGTCAAGCGCGTCTCCGGCAAGTCGGACGACGAGGACACGCAGGAGCTGAAGCAGGCCATCGCCCTCTCGACCAAGGAGCTCGCCGACGTCCTCACGCCCGATCCCGAAGACGAGCAGCACCTCCGGCACCTCGCAGCCGAGTACGCACACGACGCGCACGAGGCCAAGGAGGACGCCGAGTGCTACGAGGGCAAGATCGAGGCGCACTCGGAGGCCGCCGAGTGGTACGAGCGCGCGCAGCTCTGCGCGGAGATCGGCATCATCATCGCGTCGGTCGCGCTCCTGCTCGCGAACCGGCGCGTCTGGTACGTGTCGCTGTTCTTCGCCGTGGGGGCCGCGACGCTCATCGGGCGCACTTACCTCCACACGCGCTCGGCCCTCGAGCTGGCCGAGGCGAAGATCACCGAGGCGCAGAAGCGGGCGCCCCTCGTGGAGGGCGACGAGGACGGCGACGGAAAGCCCGACGCACCTCACGACACGCCCTGAGTGAGCGCGACGGACGTAACGTCCGTGTCACTTCCGGTCGACGACGTGTAACGGCAGAGCACTTGCACAAGGGGCATTCTCGTGGCGCCGCGAACGACACGGCTGTGACACGGAGGGATCTTCCATGAGAATGAATCGAACGAATGCGCTGACACTGCTCGCCGGGGGCCTGGTCGCGACGAGCACCGTGTACGCATGCTCGAGCAGCTCGAGCTCCGGAACCACTCCGCCGGTCAACGACGCGGGCAGCGATCACACGACGAGCAGCGGCGGCACCGCCAGCAGCAGCGGGTCGGCGAGCAGCAGCGGAAGCGCCAGCAGCAGCGGCAGCGCGAGCAGCTCGGGGAGCGCCAGCAGCAGCGGCGGGACGAGCAGCGGCGGCGACGGCGGCCCGGCCCCCGCGTGCAGCTCGCTGCCGGGCACCGTCGTCTACATCGAGTCGGGCGACACCCAGGAGCCCCTCCTCAAGCTCCTCGGCCGCCAGCTCCGCGACGAGGCGAACATCACGATCGCGTTCATGCTCACGGGGTCGTGCACCCTGTCGCCCGCGCTCTACGAGGGGACGGCGATCCCCAAGGGCACGAGCATGCTCTACATCCCGTCCACCGCGGAGAACGCGGGCTGGACGACGGCCGACGCCGAGAACACCTGCACGACGGACCCGAACAACGGGACGCCGCCGAACCTCGGCATCTCGGCGCTCTTCCCCAGCAGCTGCGCGGGGCTCGGCAGCCCGCCGTCCGGCATCGGCCAGTTCAACGGCCCGATCCAGGCGTACACGTTCATCGTCCCGTCGGCGGAGTTCGCGTCGGAGACCGCGATCTCTGCGGCCGAGGCCTACTACGCGTTCGGCGACGGGGCGAACAACCCGGTCACGTACGGCGGCAACAAGGAGTGGAACGACCCGACCCAGTTCTTCCTGCGGCCGGCGACGAAGAGCACCCTCGTCGCGACGGCGCTCAACATCGGCCTCACCGCCGCCGAGATGACGCTCGCGACGGCCGACGGCGGGACGACCGACGGACGCCACCTCGAGTCCGCTTCCACGCAGGTCCTCACGGCCGTCGAGACGGCGACCGGGTCGCAGACGATCGGCATCCTCGGCGACGAGGTCTTCGACGCGAACCGGGGCAAGGGGGTCGACGTCCTCGCGTTCTCGGCCTTCAACGAGACGGGCGCCTACTACCCCGACTCGACGACGGGCAGCTTCGACAAGCAGAACATTCGCGACGGGCACTACACGCTCTGGTCCCCCACCGTGTACATCGCGCCGGTCGACGGCTCGGGCGTCCCGACCAACCCCGCGGTGAAGTACATCACGGACCTCGTCCTCGGGAACCCGAACCCGGCGCCGCCCGGCGGGATCGTCGACGGCGGCACGCCCATCGACGGCCTCGGCGACATCGTCGAGGTCGGCCTCACGCCGAACTGCGCGATGCAGGTCCAGCGCTCCGGTGACGGGCAGCCGCTGACCGCGTACACGCCCGCGTCGCCGTGCACGTGCTACTTCCTCAGCAAGATCACGAACGCCGGCACCTTGCCCGCGAGCTGCACGACGTGCACGTCGAGCGCGACTTGCTCGGGCGGCGGCGGCTGCTTCAACGGGTATTGCGAGGGGGGCAGCACCGGCGTGACCGCGACGGTGGTCAACAAGTCGGGCGTCGTCCTCCCGTCGACGCCGGACGGCGGTCTCGCGCCGCTCAACCCGTAAGGGATGCGACGGCTCGCGTTTCTCGGCGCAGCGGCGCTGGCGACCTTCTCCGCCAGCGCCCGCGCCGACGACGCGCCCTCCCCAGCAGCGCCCCCCGTAGCTCCCGGCGGCGCGGTAGCTGCCGCCGCGCCCGACGCCGGCCTCCGCGACGAGGTGGCGCGGCAGGGCGAGGAGCTCGACGACCTGCGCGCCGAGTTCGACCGCGAGCGCCGCGCCCGCGAGCACCCCGTCCTCCGCCTCTCGGGCTTCCTCCAGATCGACTGGGTCGTCCACAACCAGGCCTCGCAGGACGAGCTGAACGGATCCACCGGGGCGCCGCTCAACCAGGATCGTTTCACCCTCCGTCGCGGGCACGTCCGGGCCGACGTCGAGGAGGGGATGCTTCTCGGCGCGCTCGAGCTCGACGCCAACACGACGAACGGCCCCCAGGTCCGGCCCATCGAGGCCTCGGTGTCGCTGCGCTGGCCCGAGAAGCCCGACGCCCGCGTCCCGTCGTTCCTCGTGACGGCAGGCCTCATGCGCATCCCGTTCGGCTTCGAGGTGCAGGAGCTCGACTACGTGCGCCCGTTCCTCGAGCGCGCGACCGTCCTCCAGGCGCTCTTCCCCGGAGAGTTCGACCTCGGAGCGCGCTTCAAGATGCGCTACCGCTTCCTCGACATGGCGGTCGCCGTCATGAACGGCAACCCCATCGGCGCGAAGGTCTTCCCCGACCTCGATCCGGTGCACGAGAAGGACATGGTCGGCCGCGTCGGCGTCGACGTCCCGATCGCGGCCGGCGTGCGCTTCAGGGCGGGCGCCTCGGCCGACGCGGGGACGGGCTTCCACCTCGGCTCTCCCGCGACGCCGAACACGCTCGTCTGGCAGGACCAGAACGGCGACGGCCTGGTCGAGCCGAACGAGATCGTCGCGGTCGGCGGCTCGCCAGCGACACCGTCGAAGACGTTCCACCGCTTCGCGGTGGGCGGCGACGCACGCATCGTCGTCGGCGTACCGGTCCTCGGCGACCTCACGTTCCGCGGCGAGGCCGTGAGCGGCACGAACCTCGACCGAGGCCTCGAGGTGGCCGACCCCGTGGGCGCGGCGCACGACCTCCGCGAGGTGGGCTGGTCCGGGGGGGTGACGCAGGAGATCACGCGCTGGGGCATGGCGGGCTTGCGGTACGACATCTACAACCCCAACGCGGACGCGACGCAGCAGCGCGCCGCAAATCTCGTCCCCGTCGACCGCTCCTACACCACCGTCGCGATCATGGGCATGGTGCGCTACCGCGGAGGGCGCCTTCTCGTCGAGTACGACGTCAACCGCAACCCCCTCGGCACGGGGCCCAACGGCGCGCCGACGACCCTCGCGGACAACGCCCTCACGCTGCGCGGGCAGCTGGTCTTCTGAGATGCGCGCCGTCATCCCCATCCTCGTCGCGTGCCTCGCGCTCGCCCTGGCCGTCGTGGGCGCAGTCGCGTGCGCGGGCGTGAAGGCCGACGCCGGAGCGGACGCCTACATGCTCGTCCCCGGCGCGCAGTTCGTTCGCGGCCCCATGCCCGACGGCTCCGACGCGGGGCCCCCGGTCGATCAGCTGCTGCTCGTCAACGACGACATCTGGGCCGGCATGGAGAACGACCCCGTGTCCGGGGTGCTCGAGCCCTCGGCGACCGCGGTCGCCATCGGCCTCCAGGGCGACGTGGGCTACTGGGTCCTCACCGCGGGCGTCCCGAGCATCGCCACGCCCGAGGACCCGAGCTTCTCGGCGAGCATGGCCTTCTCCGAGGGCATCATCCTCGGCAGCTACACGCTCGTCGCGCGCGGCGTCGACTCGGCAGGGCACTTCGGCCTCCCGAGCACGCAAGTCCTCGTCGCGGAGGACTCGCCGACGAACCCTCCACCGACCGGCGACCTGGTCATCACGCTCACGTGGGACACCGAGTCGAACCTCGCCCTCCACGTGCTCGACCCGACGGGCGCCGAGATCTACTGGAACGACCAGTCCTCCGAGCCTCCGCAGCCGAACGCCTCCGTCGACGCCGGGAGCTACGGCTACATCGACTACGATTCGAACGCGGGCTGCGTCATCGACGGGCTCCGGCGCGAGGACGTGATCTGGCCGAACACGCCGCCCTCCGGGCAGTACACCGTGCGCGTCGACACCCCTGCCCTCTGCGGTCAGCCCGACGCCAACTGGCAGGTGAACGTCGTCCTCGACGGCAACACCATCGCGCACGCGAGCGGCGTCGCCGTCGACGCCGACACGTGGGGCAACCACGGGGTGGGCTCGGGCGTGCTCGCCCTCCAGTTCACCGTGCCGTGATGAGACGCCCGTGCCGCGCGGCGTGCATGCGGCTGCACGCCTGGCTCCTCGCGGTCGGGATCGTGCTGGGAGCGTCTGCCGCGCGCGCGCAGGAGGGCACGCCGTCGGGCGCCACGCCCTCGAGCGAGGGCAAGGCCGCGGTGCACCTCTCCAAGGCCCCGAAGCTCGTCCACTTCGAGCAGGCGCGCTTCCCGGCGGGCGAGACACACGGGTCGACCGTCGTCCTCGCGCTCACGATCGGCCGCGACGGCGTCGTGCAGAAGGCCGACGTCCTCCAGTCCGGCGGCGCCGCGTTCGACGCCGCCGCACAGCATGCCGCCCTCCGCTTCGTCTTCGAGCCCGCCGAGATCGACGGCCGCCCCGCCGCCGTGAAGATCCGCTACGCGTACTCGTTCACGCCCGCCGCGCTCCCCGTCGCGCCCCCACCCACGCCTCCCCACGCGCCCGCGCCCTCGCCTCCGCTCGCGCCCGCGCCCGCCCACGCGCCCACGCTCGCGCCCACGCCCGTCCCCGCCCCTGCCCCCGAAGCCGTCACCGTCCGCGGCGCGCCCCGCCGCCCCGGCGTCACCGACGTCACGGTCTCCGCGGAGCAGGCCAGCAAGGTCGCGGGGACGCAGGGCGATCCCATCAAGGTCCTCGAAAACCTCCCCGGCCTCGCGCGCCCCTCGTTCGGCTCGGGCGCGCTCATCGTCTGGGGCGCTTCGCCCGGCGAGACGCGCACGCTCGTCGACGGCGTCGAGGTCCCCGCGCTCTTCCATGGCAGCGCGCTCCGCTCGACCATCAACGGGGACCTCGTGAAGAGCGTCACGCTCACGCCGGGCGCGTACGGCTCCGACTACGGGCGCGCCATCGGCAGCATCGTCCGCGTCGAGACGAAGGACCTCCCCGAGACCGGCGTTCACGGCTATGCGGGCGCCGACACGCTGGACGGCTCCGCGATGGCCACGGCAACCGTCGGCGATCGCGTGCGCGTCGGCGTCGCCGGCCGCTACGGGTGGCTCGACCGCGTGCTCCAGGCCGTCGACGCCCCGAACGTCGATCAGTACTTCGCCATCCCGCGCTACGCCGACGGCCAGGTCAAGATGCAGGTCGCGCTTCGCCCACGCGAGTCGCTCGACCTAGTCCTGCTCGAGTCGACCGACGCCCTCTCCGAGGTCATCCCCGACGCCGACCCCGCGCGCGTCCGCAGCGAGACCACGTCGAGCGGTTTTCAGCGCTTCTACCTGCACTACAGGCGCCTCCTCGACGACGGCGGCTACGTCGACGTCGTCCCCTACTTCGGGCGCGACGAGAGCACGCTCGACGCGCACTTCGGCGAGAACCCCGCCACGCTCGACGAGTACACCCGCCGCTACGGCGTGCGCGCGTCGCACCGCGCCCCCGTCACCCCGTGGGCCGCGCTCGTCGTCGGCGCCGACGTCGACGGCTCGAGTGCGCAGGTCTTCCGCAGCGGCTCGCTCCTCATCCCGCCGCGCGAGGGCGACGTCTCGGTCTTCGGCCAGCCGCCCGGCGGCGACACCGCCACCGACGCGTGGACTGCGGGCGTCCTCGACGTCGCGCCGTACGTGTCCGCGGAGTTCAAGGTCGGCCCGCTCGCGGTCACGCCCGGCCTCCGCTTCGACGGGTACCTCCTCCAGACGAGCCGCCAGACACCGCGCGTCGGCCAGACGCCTTCGGTCGGCTTCGCGCAGCTCGACGCCCAGCTCGAGCCGCGCATCTCCGCGCGCCTCGCCGTGACGCGCGACCTCTCCATCCTCGGTGCCGCGGGCGTCTATTCGCAGCCGCCCGACCCGGCCGACCTCAGCGCCGTCTTCGGCAACCCCAAGCTCGGCCCCGAGACCGCCGACCACGCGACGCTGGGCGAGTCGCTCCGCATCACGCAGACCCTCTCGCTCGAGACCGTCGGCTTCTACAAGTGGATCGCCAACCTCGCCGTGCGCGATCCCTCGCCCACGCCCAAGCTCACCGAGGCGCTCCTCACGGAGGGCGTCGGCCGCGCGTACGGCCTGCAGCTCCTCCTCCGCCAGCAGCCGTGGCACGGCTTCTTCGGCTGGGCCGCGTACACGATCTCGCGCAGCATGCGGCAGGACACGCCCGGAGCGGGCTGGCGCCTCTTCGACTACGACCAGCCGCACACGCTCACGATCGTCGCCAGCAAGGAGCTCGGCGCATGGACCGTCGGCACGCGCTTCCGCTTCGCCACGGGGCTCCCGCGTACACCCGTCCTCGGCGCGTTCTACGACGCGAAGGACGACGTCTACCAGCCCGTCTTCGGCGCGCAGAACTCGATCCGCCTGCCGAGCTTCTGGCAGCTCGACCTGCGCGTCGACCGGAGCTTCGCCTTCGGCGACGGCGGGCGCGTCCTCGTCTACGTCGAGGGGCTCAACGTGACCAACCGCGCCAACGGCGAGGAGTACGTCTACAGCGTCGACTACACGCAGCGGGGCACCGTGACCGGCTTGCCGATCGTCGCGGTCGTCGGCGCGAGGGTGGACCTGTGAAGGCGCGACGGGAGGCGCGGTTCGCCGGCGTGCGCGTCGCGTGCGCACCGCTGGCGGTGCTCGCGGTGGCGACGTGCGTGCCGAAGCTCACGAACGACGACGCGCTCGTGACCGCGACGCGCGTCCTCGCCGTCAAGGCCGAGCCCGCGGAGGCAGCGCCGGGCGCGACCGTGACGTTCACCGCGCTCGTCGCCTCGCCTCAGGGGACCGTCGGGGACGCGCCGGTCGGCTGGGCCTTCTGCTCCGCGCCCAAGCCCATCACGGAGGACAACGTCGTGTCGAACGCCTGCCTCGACGCCGCGTCGCTCAGCGGCGCCGGGACGGGCCCCTCGGTCACGACGCAGACTCCGCCTGCCGGCTGCTCGCTCTTCGGCCCCGACACCTCGTCGACCGCGTTCCGCCCGCGCGACCCCGACGCCACCGGCGGCTTCTACCAGCCGCTCCTCGCGCTCTTGCCGGGCACGGTTCCCGCCGTCGAGCTCGCGCGCATCCACTGCGATCTCCCCGACGCCGACGCCGCGGCCGCCTCCGCGTTCGCCGCGTCGTACCAGCTGAACCAGAACCCCACGCTCCTGCCGCTCACCGCGACGCAGGGCGGCGCGTCCGTCGACCTGACGTCGCCCGTCGCCGCCGGCACGCGGCTCGTCCTCGAGGCCGCCTGGCCCGCGTCGTCGGCCGAGACGTTCGCCTACTTCGATCCCGGCACGGAGAACGTGGAAGGGCAGCGCGAGTCGATGCAGGTCGCCTGGTACACGAGCGCCGGCTCGCTCGACACCGAGTCCACGGGGCGTGCGTCGGGCGACATGGCGACGACCAGCGACGACGGCTGGGTCACACCGTCGGCGACGGGCACGGTGCACCTGTGGGTGGTGCTCCGGGACAACCGCGGAGGAGTGGACTTCGCCTCGGTGGACGTCGTCGTGGAGTGAGCGCGCCTGCCCACGTGACGCCGGCGGGGGGGTGCGGCCAGGTTCGACGCGTGCTTCGCGGTTCGATCCTCAGAAGCGGCCGCTCACGGCCATCGTGGCGCCGCCGGGAACGGGCCTCACGTCGAGCGCGGACGCGGGGGCCGGCGCGGGCGCCGTGGCAGGCTCGCCGGGCGCCGCGATGAAGAGGTACGCCGAGATGGCCGCGCTCACGAGGCCCACGCCGAGCGCGATGTCGGCCACGGTGAACTTCGTCCGGATCGAGTCCACCGACGACTGCGAGCACGACGCGGTCTGCGCGCACGGCTGCGACTTCAGGTGGCTGCGGTCGCTCAGCCCCGAGAGCCCGAAGAACGCCTCCGTCCCGAACGCCGCCACCGCGAGCCCGCCGAAGACCCACGCCGATGCCCGGGTCCCCTGCGACGTGCGGTGATCGGCCGGCGCGGCTCCGGGCGGCGGCGCGACACCCTCGGTGGGCGACGCCGTTGTCGACGGCGCGAACTGCACCGCGAGGAGGCGACTCTTCTCGCCTGCTCGTACGACGACGCGCTGCTCGACCGGCGGGTAGCCCCCGGCCTCGAAGCGGAACACGTGCTCGCCCGGATCGACGGGCGTGGGGTTCCCGTCGAGGCGCGACACGAGGAGCGCCCCGTCGACCAGCACCTTCACCTGGACGAGGTCCGCCCCCTTGTCGTCCTTCGCGCCGACGACCACCGACGGCCACGACTGCTCGAGGTCCGCCAGCCACTTCATGCAGTCGCGCCGCACGATCATCGGGCACGCCTCGCGCGCGCACGTCGCGAAGGCCTCGCGCGCCTTGCCGTACTTGCCGTCGTCGCGGAGCGACTGCCCCTGGTCCGACGCCGAGAGGCACTGCGCCTTGTCGTCGGCCGCCGCCCCGGGGGAGACGGCGAGCACCGACGCGGCGACCGCGCAGAGGACGAGGGGCGCGAGCCTCATCGTCCAAGGATGGACGAGCCGCTCATTGCAGACAAGCGGCCTTGTAGTGCTTGTGCCCCACGGCATCGATCGTGAACGGCGGATCGCAGTCGGCGGTCGGACGCGCGGGATGCGGAGGTGCGGGCGCGTATCCGTGGTGCCGTACGGGGGTCACCGTGGGCGCGGGGGCGGGCGCCGCCGTGGCCGTGGCCTCGGACGCGACCGCCACGGCGCTCCCCGTCGGGGCGGTCTCGGGCTCCGGCTCCGCGGACTGTGCGGCGGGCAGCGCCTCGGCCGGGAGGACCGTGGAGATCGCGAGCGACGGCGACGCCGCGGGCTCGGTCGCGCCGGTCGCTTCGGGGGCGGGCCCCGAGCCGTGGTGCAGGAAGAGCACCAGGAGAAAGAGCGAGAGCGCAGCAGCCGAGGCGCCGCCGACGATCAGGGCCAGCCGCGTGGGAGGCCTCCGCGGCGTCGTCGGGAGGATAGGCGATACCGCGATGCTCGACACGTCCGAGCGCACCTCGCTGGGCCCGGGCCACGGCGCGTTCGCCGGGTCGACCGGCGGCGGGCCCACGGTCGTCGGCATCTCGCCGGTGAACGGCAGCCACTGCGCGGACCGCCCCGCGACGCCCGACGACGCGCTCTCGATCTCCGCGACCCGCGTCGCGCGCTTCAGCAGCTCGTCGCGAGCGACCGACTCGACCCACTCGCCCACCTCGGACGCCGACGCGACGCCGGCGCACCGCTCGAGATCCACCGCCAGCTCGCGCGCCGTCGCGTACCGCTTCGCCGGATCGCGCTCGAGGCCCCGCAGCACCACCCGGTCGAACGCCAGCGGGACGTGCGTTGCGACCTCGCTCGGCGGCTTCAGGGGCTTCTGGAGAATCGCCGTCACGACCGCCCCCTCGTTGTCGCCCAGGAAGAGCCGCTGGCCCGTCAGCGCCTCCCACGCCACGACCGCCGCGGCGTAGACGTCCGTCTGCCGCGTCACCGCTGCCCCGTGCAGCTGCTCGGGCGCCATGTACGAGAGCTTGCCCTTGATTTGCCCCTCGCGCGTCGTCTGGAGGCGCCCGGCGGCCTTCGCCACGCCGAAGTCGAGCACGCGCGGCACGCCGTCGACCCCCACGAGCACGTTCTGCGGCGACACGTCGCGGTGCACGATCTGGAGCGGCGCGCCCATCTCGTCCTTCGCCTCGTGCGCCGCGTGGAGGCCGTGGCACACGCCGGCCAGCACCGTCGCGACGATGCGCGTGTCGGCGGGCGTCATCATCGCGCGCATGGAGCGGAGGAGGCGCGCGAGCGACTCGCCCTGCACGTACTCCATGACGAGGAAGATCTCCGAGTCGGTCGCGACGACGTCGAGTGTCGGCATGACGTTCGGGTGCCGGATGCGCGCCGCGAGCCGGGCCTCGTCGAGGAACATCGTCACGAACTCGGGATCCTTGGCGAACTGCGGGTGCAGGCGCTTGATCGCGACCGTGCGCGAGAACCCCGCGGGACCGCTCAGCCGTCCGAAGTGCACCGTCGCCATCCCGCCCGAGGCGATCTCGCCGAAGAGCAGGTACCGGCCGATCTCCCTGCCCGGGGGCGACGCGAGCGTGGGCACCGCAAAAAAGCGTATCCGACGACGACCCTCGAAACCACCGCCGCCCGGCGGTGTACTCTCCCGTTTCACGGAAGCGTGTGCGGGCGGGTGGACGTTTCCCGAGGGACGATGCGCGGAGCTCGGTGGGCAACGGCAGCGATTGCATGCGCGGGCGCGGTCCTCGCGATCGCCTGCCAGCGATCGACCGGCGAGCTTCCGCCGGGGCCGCCACCGCCGCCCGTCGTCGAGGTCGGCAGCGGGGCCGTCACCCGCCCCCCTGCGTCTTCCCCACCCGCGTCGATGGCGGCGCCCGCACCCGATCCCTCGAAGCCCGCGTGCGGCGACGCGGGCGACGTGCTCGTCTTCGCGACGCCCGAGCGCCCCTGGAACGGCAGAGCGATGCGCGTCGTCGCCGTCACCGACAAGCTCGTCGACGCGCAGCTCGTGCTCACCGCCCCCGACGGGACTGCGCGCGCGACGATCGCCGACCGGCAGGAAGGCCCACCGTACGCCTGGTTCGCGGCCGTCGACACCCCCGTGCCGGGGACGTGGCACGCGACCCTGAGCCGCTCGGCCGCGTGCGGCTCGGCCGCCCTCGCCACGGAAGACGTCAAGGTCGGCAGCCGCCCCGGCGGCGTCCCGGGCACGCCGCGCACGGCGCTCTGGTTCACACGCGCCTTCTGGACGCCGTCGCTCGAGAACCTCTACTCGGCGTGGATCGAGCGCATGTTCGACGCGCCCCTCGACGCCCAGCCGTCGTGGAACGCGCTCCACGAGGTGCTGCGCGACCCCGCGCGCAACTTCCTCTTCGATCACCTCGGCGCCGCCGAGGACGAGCAGAACGTCGTCGTGCGCCCCGACTGCGCGGACCTGCCGTACTTCCTGCGCGCGTACTTCGCGTTCAAGCTCGGCCTGCCCTTCGGCTGGTCGCGGTGCTCGCGCGGCGAGAACGGCGTCCCGCCCGTGTGCGGGGACTTCGCGTCCCAGAGCAACCCGTTCCCCAAGTCGAGCGATCCGAAGCTCGCCGACGAGGAGGTGAAGCTCCCCGCGTGGGCCGATCCGAAGCGCACGCCGGGAACGTGGGAGGTCAACGTCAAGCGGCTCGGGGAGTTCTTCCGGACGACGCTCGCCGACGCCGTGCAGTCCGGAGCCGGGCGCACGCCCGCCGACGACGAGACGGGCGACTACTACCCCGTCGCGCTGAGCGCCGAGTCGCTCCGGCCGGGCACCATCTTCGCGGACCCGTACGGCCACGTCCTCGTCCTCGCCAGGCGCATCCCGCAGACCGCGACGTCCGGGGGCGTCCTCCTCGCCGTCGACGGCCAGCCCGACGGCACCGTCGCGCGCAAGCGCTTCTGGCGCGGGAACTTCCTCTTCGCCGTCGACCCCGGGCTCGGAGCCGCGGGCTTCAAGCGGTTCCGCCCCGTCGTGCGCGACACCGCGACCGGCAGGTGGCGCCACCTCGCGAACGCCGAGCTCTCCGACTACTCGCAGGATCAGTACAAGGGCGGCGTCGAGGGCTTCTACGACACGATGGACGACGTCCTCTCGCCCGCTCCGCTCGATCCCGAGCAGGCCCTCCTCGAGGTGGTCGACGCGCTCGAGGAGCAGGTGAAGACGCGCGTCAACTCGGTCGACAACGGCCGCAAGTTCCTCGCGAGCGGCAAGCCCGCCGCCGACATGCCCGACGGCGGGAAGATCTTCGAGACGACCGGCGACTGGGAGGACTTCTCGACGCCCTCGCGCGATCTCCGCATCCTCATCGCGATCGACGTGGCGCGCGGCGTCCCCGCCCGCGTCGCCCGCCGCCCCGAGCGCTACGCGATGCCCGCGGGCAAGACCCCCGAGCAGGTGAAGGCCGACCTCGAGGCGCGCCTCGCGAAGGAGCTCCACGACCGCACGTTCACGTACGTCCGCACCGACGGCAGCCCGTGGAAGCTCGCGCTCCAGGACGTCGTCGACCGCGAGGCGCTCCTCGAGATGGCCTACAACCCGAACGACTGCGTCGAGGCGCGCTGGGGCGCCCCCGCCGGCAGCGACGAGGCCTCGACGTGCAAGGGCCACGCGCCCGCCGCCCAGCAGGCGAAGATGGCCGGCTACCGGAGCTGGTTCCACGAGCGGAAACGGCCGCCGCGGTAAGCGGCCCGGGCGTCGGTCACTTCGCGAAGCGCACGATCCCCAGCTGGCCGCCGGTCGGCACGGCGGCGTAGCCGACGGTCGTCCCGAGCGCGATCGCCGCGAACGGCGTGTCTCCGTATGCGCCGCAGCGGAGGAGCGTCGCCGCCCCGCCCGGCGGGATGACCGCGACGGCGGGGCTCAGGGTCGAGGGAGTGGAGTAGGCCTGGCCGGCAACGTAGGCGGTGCCGTCGGTGTCGAGCGTCGCCGCGCCCGCGAAGAACGTCGACGCGCTGGCGGCGAAGAGCGGCGTCGCCGAGCCGTCGAAGCCGTACGCCGTGAGCGCGTGGAGCGGGGTCGCACCGTACATTCCGGTGACGCCGTCGGGAGCCAGGAGGAGACCCGGCTGCTGGCCCGCCAGGTTCCCGAGGATCTGCACCGTCCCGTCCGACTTCGCGATCGAGAAGACGTCGCCCGCGTCCGTCTCGAGCCAGAGCGTCGCCCCCGTGTCGAAGAGCTGGAAGAAGAGGATCGCGCCCGACGCCGTCACCGTCGTCAAGGTCGAGACGGGCCCTCCGGTCACGGCCTGACGCAGGATCGCGATGGGCGTCGACGACGGGACCGGGCCGCTGACGGCCGACGTCTGGGAGGACGCCGCGCCGTAGAGCGTCGTCGCGTCCTTGATCAAGGCCCTGGTCCCCTGCATCGCCTGCTCGTCGGCGCCATTGGTCAGGAACGTGAGAGCGCCGCCCGTGGACGGGACCGTCGCGAGGCCGTTGACCGTGAGAAGGAGCAGCGAGTCGCCGGTGGACCAGAAGCTCTCGATGTCCGCGCCCTCGTCGGTGCCGGCCGGCGAGCCGACGATTGGCGTCGGCGGCGTGTCGATCGTCGCGTCGGGCCCGAAGTAGACGATGCTGGAGGACGACGACTGGTAGAAGACGCCGTCCCCCGAGGTCACCAGGGCAAGCGTCTGCGTGGGCCCGGAGTTCAGGTAGACGGGGGTGAAGGTGTCCTCGCACGTCGCGACCACCGGTCCGGCACCGCCGGTCGATCCCGAGCCGTCGTCCGAGGAACCGCTGGAGCAGCCCGCGGCGAACGCCGCGACCGCACACGACAGAAGCAAAGAGGAGCGCATGAAGTCAGGCCACCTCTGCACATCCTGCGCCTTCCGTGCGTCGATGCGCCGCCTGCCTCCCTCGGTCGCGGCGCGCTCCACGAGGTCTCGTCTTCGCGCGGGCGCCGCGGCAGACGGTCCCGCCGCGTCGATCAGGGGCACCCGCTGGCGCACGTCGCGTACCCCTCGCACGCCGTGTTCGAGGCGCACTGCGACTGCACGGTGCCGGCGCAAGCCCCGCCCGAGCCGATGGCCTCCGCGACGCACGTGCTGCAAGCGTCTCCCGGCGTCGCCGGCTGCCCCGCGCACGTCTCGGCCGCGCACGCCTGCGCGCAGGGGCCGCTGCCCGAGTCGCACGTGCAGCTCCGGATGACGGACCCGAGGTACTGCGCGCCGGACTGGTTGGCCTGCACGCAGCACGACTGCACGCACGTGACCTTGCTCGCGGGGCTCCCGTCGTCGGCCGCCCAGCACGCCGCGTTCGCGTTGGCGCTCGGGCAGGTCGAGAGCGTCGTCGCGTAGCAGACGCCCGACCCCTGGTCGCAGCAGTTCGTCCCGCCGCCCGACACCGGGGGGCACGCTTGCTGGCACTCGGCGTCGGTCGAGCAGCCCCCGCACTGACCGCCGCTCGAACCGGAGCCGGAGCCAGAGCTGCCGCTGCTGCCGCTCGAACCGCTGCCGCTGGACCCGGAGCCGCTGCCGGAGCCCGATCCGCTCCCGCTCGATCCGCTGCTCGACCCGGAGCTGCTGCCCGATCCCGAGCTGCCCGAGCCGGAGCTGCTGCCGCTCGTCGACCCCGAGCCGCTGCCGCTGCTCGAACCGCTGCTGCTGGTGCTCCCGGAGCTAGCGCTGCCGCTCGACCCGGAGCTACCGCTGGAGCCGGAGCCGCCATTCGATCCCGAGCTACCACTCGACCCGGAGCCGCCGTTCGATCCCGAGCTTCCGCTCGAGCCGGAGCTCGTGCTCGACCCGAACCCGCTGCTGCCGTTGCTGCTGCCGCTCGACGAGCCCGTGCTGCTCCCGCCGGTCGAAGAGCCGCCGCTGCTCCCGCCCGCCCCGCCGTCCGCGTCGACGAGCGTCTGCGTGGCGCCCCCGCACGCGAGGACGCCGAGCAAGGCCGCGACGGCCGACGATCCGAGCATTCTGCGCAGCTTCATTCGTCCCCTCTCGATCCGGGTGCTCCGGTCGGAGCGGCCGTTCAGGTGGCACGCTCATGGTGCGTCGTGGGGCGGGGTCCGGCAAGCGTGGCCGGTCGAAGGCGGGTCCCGTCAAGGAAGGACCTTGCCCACCGGCGGGGTGGGCACGTTCACCGTGACGAGGTTTCCCGGCGGGCACGGCGCCCGGATGATCTCGCCGCCGCAGGGCGCCTCCCGGTGGGCCAGGAAGAAGCTCTCGAGCGCGTGCTGCGCCGACGGCGGAGCGCTCACGCGGGCGTAGACCGCAACCTTCGACGGAGGCGGCCCCTCGTACTGGAGTTCGAAGGTCGCGTTCCCGCTGGCGTCTGCCGGCGCGTCCGCTGCCATCGGCGGCGAAGGAACCCCCGGAGAGACGGGCCTCGGGTCCACGCGCCCGATGCCGAGAAAGGTGCAGGTCCCGTTCACCGACTCGTTGTTGCAGCCGCCCGGGGGCCTCGGTGCAGGCGCCGGCGGCGCTGGCGGGGCCGGCGCCGGCCCGGGGGTCTCAAGGGCCGTCGCCGCACTCGAGACGAACGTCGGTACGGACCCCGGCGCGGGGTGCTCCTGCGGAGTCGAGTGGCAACCGAACGACCCGAGGAGCCCTGCTCCGACGATTGCCGGCCAGCCGCGCGAGCGCAGGAGACGACGTGCGAGCGACGTGGACGGCTCGGAGGCCCGCCGCTGCTCAGGAGGCGGCGATCGTCTCGTCGAGCCAGTCGAAGATGCGCTGCTGCCCGAGCGTCGGCGAGCCCGTCTGGCAGTGGTCACCCGCGCCCTCCTCCTCCGAGAAGTACATCCACGTCTTCGGGCAGGCGAGGGCGTCGTAGAGCTTCTTCGCTTCGCCGGCGAAGCTGTCCTCGTTCTCGACGTCGACGACGAGGGTCGGGCACCGGATCTGCGCCGCGCACGACGCGAGGTTGTAGTCGAGGAGCTTCGCGAGCCACTCGCTCGGGATCGACGCGTGGAACGTGTACATCCCGTTCTCCTGTCCCCATCGCGCCTCCGGGCTCTTCGCCGCGGCTGCGCGCATCGCCTCGTCGACCTGCGCCGGCGCCGCCCGGATCGCCTCGACGAACCCCTCGCGCGTCATCCCCTTCGGGATGCGCGGGCCGAGGAAGTCGAAGACGCCGCCGTTGGCCATGCACGCCGCGAGGCGGTGCTCGAAGGCGGCCGCGCGAGGGGCGAGCAGGCCCCCGAAGCTGACGCCGAGCAGCGCGAGCCGGTCGTCGTCGACGTCGGCGCGCCCGACGAGGTGATCGACCACCGGCCCGACCACGCGCTCCCAGTCCGGACGAAACGGGAGGCCAAGCTTTCGGATCACCTGGCCCTGGCCGGGCCCCTCGAAGGTGAAGCAGTTCCACCCGCGCCGGACCGCTGCGCGCGCCCAGGGGTAGAGGCCGTCCATCGTTCCGTCGAACCCTGTCTGCACGATGAGCGTGCGCCGGCGACCTGGGCCCGCCGGGTAGAAGATCCCGGGTAGCGCGGTCCCCTCGTAGGGGACCGAGGTCTCCTCGAACCGGGCGTCGCTCGCGCGGAGGCCCTCGCGGAAGCAGCGCGCGCTCCGCTCGGACAGCTCGGCGATCCGGGGGTCGTCCGGCTTGCCGTGAAGGTAGAACTCCGCAGCGCGGAAGTAGTTCGCGGCGCGAAGATACGAGTCCCCCGCGCTCACGCGATGGCCCTTGGCCAGGCACGCACCGGCCGTGGTCTCGATGCGCTCCGCGGCGCGCGACCACTCCCGCGCCCAGCTCTCGAAGTCGCCCTCGACGATGCGCCTCGCCGCGGCCAGGCACTCGCCCACGTCGGCCTGGTGGGAAGCGGCGCTCCCGAGCACGCGGAGCAGCTGAAACGAGAACTGGGGGTCTTCGAAGCCGACCTTCATGAGGGGGAGCCTCCTCGTCGCGCCGGGGTGTTTGGGCGAGCGCTTGCGCTGCAGGAGCGTACCGCGTCGACGCGCCCGACGGCGGCCGCGCATGGTGGACGGATGCCGGGACGCAGGACGGCCCACCCCCGCTTGTCGGCGTGCCGCGTCGGGCCCTACGTTCCTCGCATGGCGCGCATCGAGGGAGTCCCCAGGGCGCGCGCGTCGTTCTTCGCGCGCATCGTTTACTGGATGTCCGAGCGGATGTTCAAGCGGCTGCCCGAGCCGATCACGGTCTCGGCGCACAACACGCAGATCTTCCGCGCCATCGTCGGCTACGAGTACTTCCTCGCGAAGGCAAAGCGCGTCGAGCCGCGCCTCAAGGCCCTCGCGGGCGTGAAGGCCGCCACGATGGTCGGGTGCCCCTTCTGAATCGACATCGGCTCTGCGGTCGGCAGAGCGCACGGCGTTCGCGAGGAGCAGCTCGTCGACCTCCCGCGGTACGCGGAGAGCGCGGCCTTCTCGGATCTCGAGAAGCTCGTCCTCGACTACGCCGCCGCGATGACGCGGACGCCCGTCGACGTCCCCCAGCGCCTCTTCGACGCCCTCCGCGAGCACCTCGACGCCGCGCAGATGGTGGAGCTCACCGCGGAGATCGCGTGGGAAAACCACCGCGCGCGGTTCAACCACGCGCTGGGCATCGAGGCGCAGGGGTTCTCGGAGGGCGCGTTCTGCGCCCTGCCGGAGGCGCCGGCGAAGGGGGAAGGGACGGAGTAGGAGGGCGGCGATCGCCGCTCGAGGCACGCTTCGTGAAGTTCACCGGGCGTGCGCTTCCCGGTCGCATGCCTCGTCGTCGTGCTCGCCGCGGTGTTTTCGCAGGCATGCTCTCCCGCGCCCCTCTCGGTGTCGGTGCAGGTCGCCGCTCCGGCGGCGCCTTCTCCGCGGCAGGCCGCCCCGCTCGTCGAAGCACCGCCGGTGCCTGACGCGTCGCGCGCTTCCCCCCTCGTCATCCGCGGGTCCGCGCTCGAGGCGCTCGACGACCACGAGCTCGCGCGGCGGCTCGGCCCGAAGGCGATCGCAGACGAAGCGGCGTTCGAGGCTCCCGCGGACATCGAGGCCGTCGAGGGGATCGCCGATGCGCTCGAAGCGCTGGCGAGGAGGCTCGTCGTCGATGGGGAGTGAGGCGAGCGGCCTCCGACATCGCCCACAGCAGCCCCGGTCCGGCTCCGATCGCAGCCGGGTGCGGTCACCAGAGCTCCGGACGCATCCTCATCGTAGCCGGACGCGGCCATGAACGATCCGTGCGCGTCCCCATCGCAAGGGGGCGCGACCACGAGACTCGTGGACGCGCCCTCGTCGCTACTGGCCACGGTCACGAGACTCGCGGACGCACCCTCGTCGCAACAGGGCGCAGTCACGACAGACGCGGGCGCGTCCCCATCGCGACCGGGCGTCGTACATGGGCCGATTCTACGTCCTTCCAAACGTGCGAGAGCCCGCGCCGGCTGTGCCCGATCGTCGGCGGGATGGGGGGCGACCGGGGTCTATCCCGCGCAAGTCTTCGCGAAGCGAAGCGCCGCGCGGGGAGACCCTTCGGTGGGGCCCCATCCCGCCGACGATCGGGTACGGCCGGCGCGGGCGTGAGCCCTAGACGAGCGCCGCCCGCGCGTTCTTGTTCGCCTCGCCGTCGCGCTCCTTCAGCGACTCGAGGATGATGACCGCCGTCTCCTCGATGGCGCGCCCCGTCACGTCGATCACCGGCCACTGCGGGTGCTCGGCGAAGATGTTCCGCGCGTAGTCGAGCTCCTGCTTCACCTGCTCGCGAAGGCCGTAGCTCGCGTCCATGGGCATGCCGAGCTGCTTCAGGCGCGCCTTGCGGATCTCGACGAGCTGGTCGATCTCGATCGTCAGCCCGACGACGCGGTCCTGCGCGACCTCCTCGAGCTCCGGCGGGATCGTCACCCCGAGCACGATGGGCTGGTTGGCGACCTTGAGCCCGCGCTGCGCGAGGAGCGTCGAGAGCGGCGTCTTGCTCGTGCGGCTCACGCCCGCCAGCACGATGTCCGCCTTCTTGAAGTTGCGCGGCTCCTTGCCGTCGTCGCTCTTGACCGCGAACTCCACGGCCTCGATGCGGCGGAAGTACTCCTCGGTGAGCGGCAGCATCCCGCTCGGCATGTTGATGGGCTGCCGGTCGAGGAACGTCGACAGCTTGCCGATGAGCGACCCGATGAGGTCGAGCGCCTCGACCTTCATCTCGTAGCTCTGCTGGTGGATGTACTCGCGGAGCTCCGGGCTCACGACCGTGAAGACGACGAGCGCGGCGTCCTTGGCGGCGGCCCCGAGGATGGGCCGGGCGGCGTCCTTCGTCCGGACGCGCGTGTGCAGGCGAATCTGGGCCCCGGAATGCGGGAACTGCAACATTGCGGCACGAACGACCTTCTCGGCCGTCTCGCCGGTGGAGTCGCTCAGGATGTCGATGCGTCGTGTCTCCAAAGGCAGTTCCCTCACCTACCACCATCCCCGCATCCGGGTCCGGTTGCAAGCGCAGGGGTGGTGGATCCGGTGCAACCCGGCCTGAGCGGGAGCGCGCGACGCGCGCAGCGCAATGGGAGCGCGGGACGGTTCGCGGGCGGCTCGTCCGATGCTGCGCTGTGCCGACGTGACGGACGAATGCAGCGTGCGTGGACGTTGACGGGCGCTCGTGCACGCTCGAACGGCGCGCCAGACGCGCACGAGGCGCGCACGGAAGGTGCACTTGCTCGAGGCGTCATGCCCTCCGCCCGGCCCCCTGGCCCGATCGCTGGTCCGCGGCGCGCTCGTCCCACGGTGCTGCCACCCAGGCCCGCAAGCGCCGCTGCAGCGGTGACCGCCGCAGCGCCCGAGGCTGGCTCGCGTTTCAACGTCCCCGCTCCTCCACCGCCTCCGCCGCCGCCGGTCGCCACGTCGTCCTCGACGGCCCCGACGCAGCCCCCCCGCGCTCTTCAGCAGCGCGGCGACCACGACGCCGTTCGCCCGTCGCGCGTCGCTCGCGCCGCTGCGCACCTCGACGTGACGCTACCGGGGAGGCGTCGACGTCCACGCCGCGCTCTCTGGTTCGTCCTCGGCATCGCGTTCGGCGCGGCCGCGGCGGTGGCCGTGCGCGGCGGCCCGGCCGAGACGCTCGGGGGGGCGCGCGCGTGGAGCGCCACGATGCTCCGCTCGCTCGAGAGCACGCCCCCGCCGTCGAAGGCGGCGCCCACCTCGGCGGCCGACGTCGCGTCGAGCGGCGCGCCGATGCTCGCCGCGCGGAATGCGCCCTGTCCCGTGGAGCCGCGCCCGGACGACCCGTGCGCCGCGCTCCTCGCGCCGTTTGCGTCCCGTACGCTGGTGTCGACCGCGTCGACCGCGTCGACCGCAGGGACCGCTGCGACCGCGCCGAACGTCCCGACGATCGCGGTCGACGATCTGCCGCGCGTGAGGCCCATGCCCCCGGTGGCGAACGCCGGCCACGCGGCGCGCCCCGGCCGCCGCGCGCGCCCGGCCGCCCAGGCCAGCCCTCCCCGCGAGGATGCTCCCGCCGCGGAGCCCGAGGTCGACGAGACGCCGGGACAGGGAATCAACCCCGACGACGCCGATCCGGAGGCCACGCCGGTGCGCGCCGCACCCGGGCGCGAGCCGCCCGCGATCAAGGGGCCCGCTGACCCGCCTTCGCGGGAGCTCCCGAGCGCGCGCAACGAGTCGAGCTGATGCCGGCCGCACGCGAAGCGCGCGTCACGCCGGCGGGATGAAGTCGTCGCGCGTGAAGAGCGGGACGAGGCGCACACCCTCGGCCTCGATGGCCTCGCGGCCGCCCTCGAGCCGGTCGACGAGCGCGACGACGCCTGCGACGACGTAGCCCGCGTCGCGGAGCTTGGCGGCGGCCTTGAGCGTCGAGCCGCCCGTGGTCACGACGTCCTCGAGGAGCGCGACGCGCGCGCCCTGCGGCAGGCGCGCGTTGCCCTCGAGGAGGCGCCGCGAGCCGTGGTCCTTTGCGTCCTTGCGCACGTAGACGGCGTCGAGGGGGGCGCCGCGCAGGTGGCTCGTGAGGGCGACGGCGCTCGCGAGCGGGCAGCCCCCGAGCTCCACGCCGGCCACCGCCGCGCACGGGCCGAAGGCGGCGAGCGCGTCGAGCATGACCTCGCCGACGAGCGCGTGCCCCTCGGCGGTGAGGACCGCCTGCTTGCAGTCGATGAAGAAGTCGCTCTCCTTGCCCGACGCGAGGACGACGCGCTTGCGCTCGAAGGCGCGCGCCCGGAGGAGCTCGAGGAGCTTCGATCGCGCCCCGCCGACGGCGGCCACTCAGCGCTCCTTCTTCTTCGCGATCTGGCCCTTGGCCTTCTTCAGGGCGGGGACGACGGGCGGCGGCGGGCGGCGCGGGACCGACGGCGACGGCGCCGGCGCGTGGTTGCCGCCGCCTGCGAGGTGCGCGGGCGGAGCGGGCTTGTGCGCCGCCTTCGCCGCAGGGGCCTCGGCCTTGGGAGGAGGTGCTGCGGCGCGGGCCGGGGCGTGCGCAGGCGCGGCGGCGGGACGCGCGGCGGCGGTGGACCGCGACGCGCGGGGCGCGGGCATTCCCGCGTCGCCCGTGTCGACGAAGCCGCGGACGAGGGCGCCCGGGGCGATGACCACGCGCGGGGCGCGGACGTCGCCGACGACGCGCGCGCCGTCCTCGAGGAGAACCGCCTCGGAGCCGAGGAGATCGCCCTTCACCGCGCCGCGCACGACGAGCCGCTTGCCCTGCACTCCTGCGCCCACCATCCCGTGCGTGTCGATCGTCACGTCCCCGCCGACGGCGATCTCGCCGTCGACGAAGCCCTGGACCTCGAGGTCGACCGCACCCGAGACGCGCCCGCGGATGCGGGTGGTCCTGCCGATGATCGAAGCGTTGGCCGCCATGCTCACACGTCCATGTCGACGTTGCCCTTGAACTGGGCGCCGTCCGCGATGGTCACGCGCGCGGCCTTCACGTTGCCGATGACGCGCGAACCGGACTGCATGTCGACCCGCTCGGACGCCGTCACGTTGCCGGTGAGGGCGCCCGCGACGACGAGCGACCCGCCCGCGACGTCGGCCTCGACGGTCGCGCCGTGCTCGATGGTCACGCCCTCCTTGGCGGAGAGCTTGCCGCGCACCGTGCCCGCGACGACGACGTCCTCGTCCGTCGTGATCTCCCCTTCGACCGTGATCCCCGCGCCGATGACCGTGCTCGCCATGGATGTCTCCGTCTTGAACAATCAGCGTCGCGCCGCTGCGCGGCCCCGCGTGTCACCCCGCGCTGCGCCGCCGAGCTCCGGCGGCAGATCGAACTCGCAGTCGAGGCGGCCCGAGAAGCGCGCGCCTTCCTCGATGGAGACGGCAGACCCCTTGAGGTTCCCGCGCACACGCGCCCCCGCGACGAGGCGCACCGGCCCGCTCGCCGCGACGTCCCCCTCGAGGGTGCCCGCGACGACGACCGACTGCGCCTCGACGGCCTCGCTCGTGACGGCCCCGCCCTCGGCGATCGTCAGCTCGCCGCGGATCGCGAGCTCGCCCTCGACCTGGCCCTCGACGACGAGGTCCCCGTCGCCGTGGATGCGGCCGCGGATGCGGGCGCCGCTCCCGATGCGGGCGCCGGCGTCGGACGCGTTGCGTGAGGTGGTGCGTGCCTGCGCCATGATCGGCGCGCGACGCTAGTACAGGCGCCGCGGCGTGTCACCACCCAGGTCCGCGCGACGCAGGCCGTCGCTCGCGACGCGCCGTGTATGCTCGGCAGCCATGCGGCTGCGGCTGCGGCGCGCCGGGCGACGGCATCTCTGGTACCTGCTCCTCCTCGTGCCGTTCGTGGGCACCTTGTGGGTGCCGTTCTACGACGACGCCGAGCCGCGCGTCGCCGGCATCCCCTACTTCTACTGGTACCAGTTCCTCTGGATCCCACTCGGCGCGCTGCTGACGGCGATCGTGTACTTCGCGACACGCGAGCCGCGTGAGCCGGGCCGATGAACGGGACCGCGCTCGCCGTCTTCGTCGCGCTCTTCGTCCTGGTCACGGTCCTCGGGTTCGTGGCGTCGCGCTGGCGCCGGGCGAACCTCGACGACCTCAACGAATGGGGCCTCGGCGGCCGGCGCTTCGGCACGATCGTCACGTGGTTCCTCCTCGGAGGGGACCTCTACACGGCGTACACGTTCGTCGCCGTGCCTGCGTTCGTCTTCGGCGCGGGCGCGCTCGGTTTCTTCGCGATGCCCTACACGGTCATCACGTACCCGTTCGTCTTCGTCGTGATGCCACGCCTCTGGAGCGTGTCGCACAAGCACGGCTACGTGACGGCCGCGGACTTCGTGCGGGGCCGCTTCGACAGCGGTGCGCTCGCGCTCGCGGTCGCCGTCACGGGCATCCTCGCGACGATGCCGTACATCGCGCTCCAGCTCGTGGGCATCCAGGTGGTCCTCGCCGCGATGGGCATCGAGGGAGACCTGCCGCTGCTCCTCGCCTTCGGGATCCTCGCGATCTACACGTACCAGAGCGGCCTGCGCGCGCCGGCGCTCATCGCGGTCGTCAAGGACGCGATCATCTACGTCACCGTCATCGCGGCGGTGCTGATCATCCCCGCGCACCTGGGGGGCTACGGCGCGGTCTTCGCGGCCGTCCCCCACGACAAGCTGATCCTCGCGCCGAAGCAGATGTCCGCGTACGCGACGCTCGCCCTCGGCTCGGCGCTCGCGCTCTTTCTCTACCCGCACTCGGTGACGGGCGTCCTCAGCTCGAGCGGGCGCGCGGTCATCCGCCGGAACACCGCGCTCCTGCCGGCGTACTCGTTCCTCCTCGGCCTCATCGCGCTCCTCGGGTACATGGCGATCGCCGCGAAGGTCTCGACCTCGCCCGCGCATGCCGCCGGCTTCGCGCGCTACGGGTTCAACTACGCGGTCCCGGCGCTCTTCCTCGACTCCTTCCCCTCCTGGTTCGCGGGGTTCGCGTTCGCCGCCATCGCGATCGGGGCCCTCGTCCCCGCCGCCATCATGTCGATCGCGGCGGCGAACCTCTTCACGCGCAACGTCTACAAGGAGTTCCTGCGACCGGGCTGCACGGCGCGCGAGGAGTCTCGAGTCGCCAAGCTCGCGTCGCTGATCGTGAAGTTCGGGGCGCTCGCGTTCATCCTCGGGCTCGAGAAGCAGTACGCCATCGCGCTCCAGCTCCTCGGCGGCGTGTGGATCCTCCAGACGTTCCCGGCCATCGTGCTGGGCCTCTACACGCGCCGGCTCCACCGCTGGGCCCTCCTCGCGGGGTGGGGCGCGGGGATGGCGACGGGTACGTGGATGGGGTGGACGACGTCGTTCAAGGGCGCGGTGTACGCGCTCCACCTCGGGTCGCACGTTCTGCCGGCCTACACGGCGCTCTGGGCGCTCATCGTGAACCTCGTCGTGGCAGTCGCCGGCAGCGCGCTCCTCGGCGCGATGCGGGTCTCGCCGGGCAAGGACGCGACGGAGGCGGCCGACTACGGCGAGTAGGCGACGCTGGCGGCGGGCGGCGGGGGCCGCACGCTCTCGGGGGCGACGACGGCGTAGCGCGCGCGCAGGGCGGCGTGCTCGGGCGACGCGCAGAACGAGACGAGGTCGCGACGCTTGGCGTCGATGGCGAGGCCCGCGATGCCGCGCGTCTCGGTCGTGACGATCGCCGTCGCCGTCGCGAGGTCGCCGCAGAGGAAGAGGCCTGCGCGCGCGGCCATGAGCTCGGCGTTGCGCGTGAAGGCGCCGAGGCTGAAGCGCCCACCGCGGGCCTCGAGGCGCTGCACCGCGTTCGCGAGGCCCGCGCGCTCGTCGTCGTGGATGTGGCGATCGAGCCTCGCCGCGAGCGCGACCACCGCGCGGCTTCCGTCACCGGTCGGGGGCAGGCCGGGCTTGGTGAGCTGGACGGAGGCGAGGAGGAGGCGTGTGAGCTCCTCGCGCGTCGGGAAGTAAACGAGGACCTGATGCTCCCGGAGGTAGTACGTGAGGTGGCGGCCCGCGAGGAACGCGAGGTCCTTGGCCGAGCGCCCGCTGACGATGGAGGGGCCGACGGCGGTCGTGGGGACGTCCTGCCGGACCGCGGCGATCTCGCCGGGCACCTCGTCGACGACGTAGAGCTCGGGGACCGATACGCCGAGCACGCGCGCCGCCCACTGGAAGGTGCGTACGACCGACGCCGTGCTGCTCTCGTCGAGGCGGGCGGCGGGGTCGAGCACGACGAGCCGGCCGCGGGCCTCGAGCTGCTCGACACGCGCGATGACGGCGGCGCGGGAGACGGCAGAGAAGAGATCCCGCAGGACCTCGTCGAAGGACGCGGGCTCGAGCAGCTCCCAGGCCTGGGCGTCGAGCTGGCCGCGCGCGCGGACGGGCGCGACGGTGCGGAACTGGTCGACGAGCATCTGCGCGTCCACGTCGCCGGCGGCGAGCTCCTCGAGGGCGAGGGCGGCCAGGAAGGCGGCGTCGGTGCGCCCCTCGCGGCGGCTGGCCGCGAAGGCGCGCGCGTAGGCGCGCGGGTCGAGCTCGTCGGTCGCTTCCTCCTCGACCTCGGCGATGACCTCGGCCTCGGGCTCGACGGGGACCGGGATGGGATCCGGCGGCGTGAGCGAGGAGCGGACGTGCATCAGCGCGGCGCGCACGTCGGCGTTGCTCGGGTCGTCCTCGAGGGCCTGCTCGAGCCACACGAGCGCGCGCTCCTCGTCCTGAAGGTGCTCGAGCGTCATCATCGCCTGGGCGAGGCGGAGGACGGCGCGGTCGGGGGGCATCGGCGCGAGCTCCGCGAGGACGCCCGTCACCTCGATGGCGCTCGCCCACCGGCCCTGCGTCTCGTACCCGCGGCGGAGGGCCTGGAGGACCGGCATGCGACGCGGCTCGATCCCGCGCGCCTCCTCGAGGGCGTCGATCGCGCCGTCGGCGTCGGAGAGCTCCGCCTGGCGGATGCGAGCGATCGCGACGAGCTCACGAACACGCTGGCGCGGGGACGTGAGCGTGGCGAGCCGCTCGCGGCGAAGCTCGGCGGCGCGGTGCCACTCCTTCCCCTCGGTGGCGGCCTCGATCATCGCGTCGAGCTCGACGGGTGCGGGCGGTGGAGGCGCGAGCTCGAGCTCGGTGCGGCCACGGACGCACGTGAAGCTCTGCGCGACCGAGAGGCTCTCCGGCATCTGCGTCACGCGGTCGTAGACGGCGGACATCTGCGCCTCTCCGCGGCGCGCGGCCTCGGCGATCTGGAGGAGGACGTGCGTGAACGCAAGGCCCTCGGCGGGCGACGCCAGCGGACGGACGGCCGCGATGACGCCGAACCCACGCTCGCGTGCCCCGAGCGCCGAGACGATCGAGGCGACGTGATCGGCGGCGACCAGCGCGTCGTCGGCGTCGTCGCCGTGGAGGATCTCGGCGATCACCGAGACGTTCGCGACGGCGTTGCCGGCCAGGACCTCGCCGACGGACCGGACGGGCAGCCAGCGACCATCGGAGATGCGGAGGACGCCGCGGCGCGCGAGCTGACCGCTCAGGTGGACGAGGACGTCGTCGTCCGCGGAGAGTCCCTCGAGGGCGCGCCCGAGGCTCGTGACGACGTCGCCGTCGTCGACGACCGTGATCCGGAAGCCGAGCCGCGCCAGCGACGCGCCCAGCCACGCGACCGCCTCGGACCATGCCCCGGCATCCGACGACCGCGGATCCCAGGGCGCAACGATGACCGCACACCGCATGCGACGGGTCGAACTCTAGACCGCCCGTGCGAAAGGACGACCCGAAGGGAGCGCTTTCGTGTGCTTTTTCGGGCCCCGGACCGCAAAATTGAACGTCGAACGCACGCTCGAGCGTCGCCTCATCCGGCCTGCACGGAAAGGTCGCACGCTGCCGCAACGAGCACGGGCTCGACAGGCATCCTATTTGTCTCTAACTGGAGGCCCTCGAAAATGGTGGCCGCCGTGTCGATGCAGGAAGATCGGACGACCGCGGACTACAGGGCCGGCCTCGCGCTGGCCGAGGCCATCATCCCGGGGTCGAGCCGCGTGCAGGCCGCCGACGAGCGCACGCTCGCCCGTGCGCGCGAAGTGGTGGACGAGATCCACCCCTCGCTGGCGCAAGGCTGGCGCCTCGCGGTTCGCGCCCTCGACGCGGCGGCCGTCGCGTACGCCGGGCGGCCGTTCCACGCCCTGAGCGCGCACAGGCAAGAGGAGCTCGTCGCGCGCTGGCAGGTGGACCCGGTGCTGCGCACGCCGCTCGGGGTCCTCGCGCTCGTCCTCAAGTTCGCGCACTTCGATCGGGACGACGTGTACCGCTCGATGGGCGGCAAGCTGAACGTGGTCACCGCGCTCGAGCAGCCGCGCTGGCTCGCGCAGGTGCACCGGGCGGACGACTGGAACGA
Organism: Polyangiaceae bacterium; assembly: GCA_036490515.1. GTDB lineage: Bacteria > Myxococcota_A > Polyangia > Polyangiales > Polyangiaceae > Palsa-1150. Next base: position 37,378 of record DASXDU010000005.1, on the reverse strand, counting down.
GGGCGACCTCGAGTGCGACGTGGTCGTGGTCGGCACCGGGGCGGGCGGCGGTGTCGTGGGAAGGGAGCTCGCCGACCGCGGGTTCGCGGTCGTCTACGTCGAGGAGGGCGAGCACCACCGGCGCGACTCGTTCGACGGGCGCGCCATCAGCGCGCACCAGCGCTTCTACCGGGGTGCGATCTCGGTTGGCAACGCGCCGATGCCGATCTTCATGGGGCGGCTCGTCGGCGGGTCGACCGCGATCAACGGCGGTACGTCGTTCCGCACGCCGGGCTGGGTGCTCGACGAGTGGTGCGAGGCGCTGGGCAGCGACGCGCTCTCCCCCGCGGCGATGGCGCCGTACTTCGAGAAGGTCGAGCAGACGCTCGAGGTCGCGCCTTCCCCGCGGGACGTCATCGGCCCCATCGGCGACTTCGTCGCGCGCGGATGCGACGCGCTCGGCTGGAGCCACTTCCCGGTGCCGCGCAACGCGCCCGGCTGCGACGGTAAGGGGTTCTGCGACTTCGGCTGCCGCACGGACGCTCGCAAAGGAACGAACCTGTCGTACGTCCCTGCGGCGCTGGGCAAGGGAGCCCTCCTCCTGACGGGCGCGCGGGTCGACCGCGTGTCGCTCGACGGGGGCCGCGCGACGGGCGTCGAGGCGGTCACGCCGCGCGGCAAGCGCGTGCGCGTGCGCGCGCGCGCCGTGATCCTCGCGGGTGGGTCCATCCCGACGCCCCTCCTCCTCCTCAAGCAAGGCCTCGGGAACGCGAGCGGGCAGGTGGGCCGCAATCTCAGCCTCCACCCGAGCACGGGGTACGCCGCCGTCGCAGAGGAGCCGATCAACGGCGCCCACCACATTCCCCAGGGCTACGGCTGCGACGAGTTCCTCCGCGACGGGATGCTGATCCTCGGGGCGCAGGCCGACTACAACGTGACGGGCGTGGTCTTCCCGTTCGTCGGCCATCGACTCATGGAGGCGATCGACCGGAGCGACCACATGGCAGGCTTCGGCCTGCTCGTGCGCGACCAGAGCGCGAACGGGCGCGTGTGGCGCGACGTCGGGGGCCTGCCTGCGGTGACGTACAACCTCGGGCCGGAAGACGTCCGTCGGATGCACGACATGATGGTGCGCACGAGCGAGATGGCGCTCGAGGCGGGCGCGAAGACGCTCTACCCGTTCGTCGTCGGCCACCCGCCGCTCGAGGGGCGCCGCGATCTCGAGGCTTTCCGTCGCGAGTCGCTCGGCCCGGGCGACTTCGTGTGGACCAGCTACCACCCGCTGGGCACCTGCCGCATGGGCCGCGACCCGAAGACGAGCGTGGTCGACACCGACCACGCCGTGCACGGCGTGCCCGGCCTGTTCGTCGTCGACGGGAGCGTCGTGCGTGGCCCCATCGGCGTGAACCCGCAGCTCACGATCATGGCGGTGGCGACGCGCGCGGGCGGGCGCATCGCCGAGCGCCTCACCTGAAGAAGTCGCGCAGCTTCTTGATGCGCCGGCGCATGAGCATGGGCAGCCGCCAGGCGCGCTCGAGGCGCATCACCTGCGCGTCGGCCAGCGTGTCGCCCAGCTCGACGAGCGTGTCGTCGAACGGCATCCAGTAGAGCTCGGGGCTGCCGGAGCGGTCGACGAGGAGCGTGCGCGGACGCGCGAAGGTCGAGAGCGACTCGGGGCCGTTCGCGACGCCGAAGCCGGTCTCGCGCGTACCGCTCCAGGGGAGCATCGGCATGGCGCCGGTCAGCGAGTGGTTGTTCACGTTGACGACGCCGACGTCGAGGCGCTCGGCGAGGCGCTCGGCCCGCGCGATGTCGCCCGTCCAGATGGATGCGCCGAGGCCGTAGCGCGCCTCGTTGATGCGCCGCACCGCCTCGGCGGCGCCCGCGACGCGGACGATCGCCAGGACCGGCCCGAAGGTCTCGTCCCGGACGACCTTCATCCGATCGTCGCAGCGGTCGAGCAGCGTGGCCGCATAGCCGAGACCCTTGCCGCTGGGCGCGCCTCCGCAGACGACGACCGCCCCCTTGTCGCGCGCGTCCTCGACGTGCGCGACGACGACGTCGAACTGCCGCTGGTTGGCGAGCGGCGCGACGTCGCCGCCCGGGCGCAGGCGCGTCCAGGCGCTCTTCATCGCCGCGACGAAGGCGTCGGCGATCCGCTCGTCGACGTACGCGATCTCGATCGCGCCGCACGCCTGCCCGGCGTTCGAAAGGGCCCAGTGCGTGATGCCCCCGACGGTCCGCTCCATGTCGCAGTCGGCGAGGACGATGGCAGCGTCCTTGCCGCCCATCTCGATGCTCGACGGGATGCCGCGCTGCGCGCACTGGACGCGCACCTTGCGGCCCGTGTCGGGCGACCCGGTGAAGACGCACGCGTCGATCCCCGCGTCGACGAGCGCCGCACCCGCGGCGCCGTCGCCCTGAAGGACCTGCGCGAGCCCCGGCGGGAGCTCGGCGGCGAACCGCTCGACGAGCCACGCGCTCGTGCGGGGCGTGTACTCGGACGGCTTGACGACGATCGCGTTGCCCGTGAGGAGCGCCGGGATCGTGGGGCGGTACAGCCCCGCGACCGGGAAGTTCCACGGCGCGATGATCCCGACGACGCCGCGCGGGACGAGGTCGACGCGCGCGTGCTTGCGCGGAAAGGCGACGGGGTTGAGGCGCACCCGGCGGCTCGAGGCCGCCTCGACGACGCGGGCCCACCCGGAAACGGAGTCGAGCGGCCCGAGCGCCTCGATGAAGAGCCCCTCGGCTTCGACCTTGCCCATCTCGTCGCGCGCCAGCGCGATCACCTCGTTGCGGCGGCGGAGCATCTCCTTGGCGGCCCGCGTGAGCGCTGCCACGCGCTTGCTCAACGGCTCGTGCCGCCAGCGCTCCTGCGCCGCGCGCGCGCGGGCGACCGCCTTGCGCGCTTCGTTCTCGAGGTCCATGCCGGCGAAAGCGGAGTCGGGTGCGTGGCCGTTCCGCTGGACGTGCGCGTCGTTCACGCGCACGGACGTAGCGCGCCACGCGTTTCACGCCAAGAGACCATGCCCGGCCGGCGCCCGGACGAACGGCTCCGGGCGAGCGGCTGGAGGCGGGCCTATGCTCGCGACGTGAGCACGGCGTTCGAGGGAGAGGACGCGTTCCGGGCGGCGTTCTTCGAGGAGAGCCCGCTTTTCTGGCCCATCGCCCCCGCAGCCCGCCCTTTCGCGGCATCGCCGGACTGGCCCCCCGTCGATGCGTACGTGCGCGCCTTCGGGTCCATGACCCCACCCGTCCTCTTCGAGGAGCAGCGGCGGGCGCCGAGGCGGCGACGACGCGCGCGCGTGGACCCGGCCGCCTTCTACGACGCCCGCATCGCGCGCGAGGGCCGCGTGCCGACGCGTTCGCGCTCGTGGCACGACTTCCTCAACGCCCTGGTCTGGGCAACGTTCCCTCGCGCGAAGCGCGCCCTTCACGCGCGCCAGCTCCGCGCGCTCGAGGTGCGGGTCGACCCCGATGCCTGTTCGCTGCCCGGGACGAGGTCCCGCGAGCATGACGCCCTCGCGCTGATCGACGAGGGCGGCGTCGTGGCCCTCGACGACGGCCGGTCGACACGGCTCGTCCTCTTCGGTCACGCGCTCTACGAGGGGCTCGTCCTCCGTCGCGGCGCGATGACCGCGTGCACGATTCGCCTTCCCGTGCCCGACGCAGGCCTCGCCGAGCGCGACGCGATCGCGTGCGCCGAGGAGGCGCTGCTCGCGCGCCTCGCCGCGACCGAGCTCGACTCGCGGGGCTTCGAGCGCCTCACGATCCCCGCCGCGTGAGGTCGAGGAGCAGCCGGTCGACGTCCTTCTGGAGCGTGTCCTCTTCGGTGGTGGAGTCCTCCCGCGAGAGGTCGCGAGGGTCGAAGACCGTTGCGTCGCGGGTGAAGGGCGTCCCCACGTGCCTGCGGAGGCCCTCCTCGATGGCGTCGAGGTAGTCGGCGAGGGTGCGCATCGCGGTGGGCGCGTCCGCGTATCCCGCCTTCCAGGAGGCGAGCACCTCCTCGACGAAGCGCTCGATCTCGCCGGGGCGACCGGCGAGCCAGGCCCGCGCCCACTCGTCGTGGAGCAGCGAGAGCTGCTCGTCCACGACGATTGCCTCGGTGAGTTTCGCGGCCCGTTCGAGGGCCTGCCGAAGGCCCGGTGGATGATCTCGGTAGCTCATGTCGCTCGCAACCTCCTCTCACCCCTCCCATCGGACGCGGAGAGCGAGAGGTTGCGTGCGAAACGTCATTGAAACGGATTGTCGCCCGCGAGCCCGCGCTGCTGGGCGCGGGTGGACGCGGTCGGCGCGGCGCGCGCGGATGGAACCGCGGACGTCGACACGCGCGCTCCCCGGCCGGTCGCTGCGCTCGCCGGAGCGGGAGGGGCAGGCTCGTGCGTGCTGACCGACGGAGGCGCCGTCGTGGGCGAGGGCAGCGGCGTGAGCGACTCGAGCGACCCGGCAGGCGTCGCGGGCTTCTGCGGTTCCGCGATGACGGGCTGCGACGACGGGGGCGGCGGCGGCGAGTGCGCGGCGTTGCCAGCCGATCCGCTCGTGCCGCGCGTCCCGACGACGACGCCGGCAGCCCCGAGGACCGCCGCGGCAATCGCGACCCACACGACCGCTCGCGTGTTCCCACCTCGCTTTCGCGTCTCCCCCGCGCCGGCCCCGGCGACGGACAGCGCAGACCCCGCGTCGGTGAGAGCGGGGAGCCGTGACGGCTGCGGCGGAGGCTCGGACTGGGCCGCCGCCGGCGGAGGCCGCGAGGAGGCGACGCGGACGGCGCTCGTCTCGAGCATCGTCGCGTCGAGGGCCTTCGCGCTGAAGGGCTCGAGCGCGGCGGCAAGCTCGCGCGCGCTCTGGAACCGCTTGTCTCGGTCGCGGTTCATCGCGCGGTGGACGACGTCGACGAACCCGAGCGGAAGATCGGGCCGCCGCTCGGAGACGGGCATCGGCTTGCCCTCGTGGATGAGGACCGCGAGCTTGGGAAGCGCGTCGGCCTTGAAGGGCCGTTTCCCGGTCGCGCACTCGTAGAGGATGACGCCGAGCGCGTACACGTCCGTGCGCGCGTCGAGGTCCTTGTCGCCGTCGACCTGCTCCGGCGACATGTAGTACGGCGTCCCGAGGGCCGACCCCTCCTTCGTCGTTCCGTTCGCTCCGGTCAACGAGGGGTCGAACTTCGACACGCCGAAGTCGAGGATCTTCACGAACGGCTTGCCGTCGTGATCCACGATGAAGAGGTTCTCCGGTTTGAGGTCGCGGTGGACGATGCCCGCGGCGTGCGCGGCCTGGACGCCGTCGCACGCCTGGCGCACGAGGTCGACGAGGTCGACGAGCGGGAGCCGCTTCGCCCGCTCGAGGCGCGTCGCGAGCGTCTCGCCCTTGAGCATCTCCATCACGATGTAGGGCTCGCCGGTCAGCAGGTTTCCCGCGTCGAACGTCTCGACGATGTGCGGGTTGCCGATGTGCCCCGCGGCGGAGGCCTCGCGAAGGAAGCGGGCGATCACGACGGGGTGCTCGAGCATCTCCTTGTGGAGCAGCTTGAGAGCGCGACGATGCTTCGTGAACTCGTGCTCCACCTCGTAGACCGCGCCCATGCCCCCCATGCCCAGCGCCCTCACGACGCGGAGCTTGCCCGCGACCACGGTGCCGGCAGGGATTGCGACGGGCTCGGACACGGTCAGGTCACTGCAACGTACCCTGCGTCGCGCAGGTCGTCGTCAGGTCCGGCGTCACCGTGCCTGTGATACCGGCGCCGCCGTCCGCCGAGTTCAAGCGGATGTAACCTGCCCCGCCGCCGCCGGCGCCGTAGAGATCGACGGTCCCGCCGTCGGGAACGGAACCGTTCGCCCCGTTGACGGTCGACCCGGCCGCTCCGCCTCCCCCGGCGCCGCCCGGCACCGAAGGCTGCGCGCTCAGCGTGCCGTTCGCGCCTGTCGCGTGGTCGTTGCCGCCGGCGCCGCCGTTCGCGGCGACGATACCCTGGATGGTGATCGTCGGTCCCTCGAGCAGGACCGCCCCACCCGAAGCACCGCCGCCGTACGCGCCCCCGCCGCTCGCGTTGATGATGCCCACCGAGCGGACGATGATGCTCGTCCCCGACGAGATCTGGATCGCGCCGCCGCTGAAGCTGTTGTAGCTCGCGCCGCTGTAGTAGCCGCCAGCCGACCCCGCTGCGAGCGGGACGATCTGGACGTTGCCGTAGACGCTGCCGCCGGGCGCGATGAGGCCCGTACCGGCTCCCGTTCCGCCCTTGCCGCAGTACGATCCACCGCCGCCTGCACTGGTCGGGTAGCTGGCGTTGAAACCGTTGCCACCGGCTCCCGGCCCCTGGGAGCCGTTCTCCGGGTAGCCGCCCGCGCCGTGATACGCGTTGACCACGCCGTCGACGTCGATCGAGCCCTGGACGTCGACGTTGCCGAGCGAGGCGATGATGACCGGGCGGAGCCCGTTCAGCGTGAGGACCGCCGACGAGGCGACCGTGAGGCTCTTCACGACGTAGAGCTCGGCCTGCGAGAGGTCGCTCTGCGTGAGAATGATCGGCTGCCCGAGGCACGTCGACGTGCAGCTCGGGGAGTTCACCGTGACGTCGACCGCGGCGTTCCAGTCGATGCCTCCGTCTCCGCCGACGATGGATGTTCCCCCTTCGCCCGCCGCGGGAATGCCCCCGTCCGCGATCGTGATCGACCCGATGTTCGACGGCACGTAGCCGAGCGGGCCCGCGTCGACACCCGGCCCATCGCTCGTCGCGTCGGTACCCCCGCCGTCTCCGCCGCTCGCCTCGGCACCGCCGTCGGGGCCCGGTCCCGCCTCGCCAGCGCCGCCCTCGAGCTCCGTCGGGTCGTAGCAGGCGCCCCCGGTGCAGACCTGGTTCGCGAGGCAGTCGCTCGACGCGTTCGCGCACGGCGTGCGGCACTGCTGGTTCGAGCACGTGAGGCCCTGCTGGCAGGAGTGCCCGCCGGCGCACGACACCTCCTGCGGGAGCTCGCAGACCCCGTTGCCGTTCAGCTTCACGCACAGCTCGCCGGGATCGCAGTCGCGCGTCTCGTTGCAAGCCTGGTGGCAGAGCGCGAAGATGCAGACGAGGGGGTCGTTGCAGTCGCTGTTGAGCGAGCACCCCGAGGCGAGCACGCCGCCGCCGGAGGACTTGCTGCTGCAGCTGGGCGTGCCGAGCACGACGACGATCGAGATGGGCGCGAGGGCCAGGGCCCATGCCGCTCCGTGACGACGAGGTTGCATCGGGAGACTCCGGGAAGGGGGCCCGCAGAGGGTACAGCGAGCCAGGCTGAATGCTCCCCTGGGGATCCCCTCCTGTCAACGCGAGGATCTCTCAGAACATGACGCCGTCCGATACGTAGATCCCGAGCGGGAAACCGGGGTTTTCGCTCTCGGCGTCGGGCGAGTACGCGGCCTCGAGCCGGAAGATGGCCGCCTCGCCCCACTGGAGGAACAGACCGCCGCCGACGCCGTACTTCAGCCCGAGGGAGGTTCCGTCGAGGGCGGACGTCACGCGGTAGTCGCTCCAGACGCGGCCCGCGTCGAAGAACACCGTCGTGCCGATGCGGATGCGCTGGCCGAGCACGGTGAAGCGCGGGAACGGCGTGCCGCGGATCTCGGTGTTCTGGATCGCCTTGATGCGCCCCGCGTAGCGCCCCATCGGGACGCCGCGAACGCCGTTCTCGCCGCCGAGGAGGTACTGGGGCTCGAAGACGCCGCCCTGGGCCATGTCGTAGAAGGGCACGCGCCCCATCTGGAAGCTCGCCACGACGCGGTTCGCGAAGACGAAGATCTTCCCCAGCGGCGCGTAGTGCGAGAGGACGGCGGCCGCCTCGGCGAAGGAGGCGAGGTCCTCGGACCCCACGGTCGCCGAGACGCCGAGCTGGTAGAAGATGCCCCGGCGGGTGACGAACTCGCTGTCGCGCGTGTCGACCATGAGCCCGGCGGAGGCGCTGGCGAGGAGCATCGAGGAGGCTCCGGTCAGGTAGGGGCTCCCATCCGATTCGTGCGCCGCCAGGTCGTTCGCCAGCTGGGACCCTGGATAGGCGCTCGGAGCCTCGTAGCGGAGGTTGGTACCGAAGGCGAAGTCCCAGGGCGCCGGGAGGAGGTCGTGCACCCGGACGATCGTGCGGAGCCTCCCTTCGTCCTGGATGTACTGGTAGGTCCTGCCGATGTTCGGCTGGCCAGGCGGGACGAGTGCGGCCGATGCGTTCCCGAGGCCGTAGTAGCCGGCGTTGATGGTCCGCTGAAAGCTCGCGCGCGCATCGAGGCGGCCCTTGCCGTCGAAGAGGCCCGGCGCGTCCAGGCGAAGCACGTGGCTCTGCTGGACCATGCGGAACCCGGCCGTGTCGTCCTTGACGCTCGCCGAGAGGAGGAGGTCGATGTTCCAGAGGTAGGGGAACGCGCGGTCGTAGAAGTGGGTCCACGTCGCGGCGGCGCCGAACTGGACGCCGATGTCGCTGCTGCCGCCGACGATGGGAAAGCCCGCGAGCTCGTAGCGCCGCGGATCGAGGTGGGCCGTGTCCGCGTCGGACGATCCGCGCACCGCGCCCGCGACACTGGTTCCGCTCGTGCCGCTGGTTCCGCCGGTCGCGCCGGCGAGGCCGGCGAGGCCGGCGAGGCCGGCGAGGTCGGTACCGTCGGCGCGTGCGACCACGGCGAGCGTGAGCGACGCCGCCGTCGTCGCTGCGAAGAGGACGACCCGTGCGAACGGAGCGACGCACATGGCGAGAGAGAGAGAGCGAGAGGGGTTCATGGCGGGACCAGCATTCCGCTTGCGATTTCCCGGCTGGTCGGCTTCCCTAGCGTCGCGCGCGCTCGGGTCCAGTGGGTTTGCCTCGACGCCCGGCACGTCCCTTGTACGGGGGCGAGCGCGACGGGGCTTGAGCATTGGGCCCTGGTAACACTATGACGTCGACCGAGATGAACGAGATGCACCCGAGCCCTACGCCTGCCGCGGACGTTCCGCGCGCAGAGCGGGTGGCTCCCCGGGCCCCCGCGCCCGTGCGCACCTCGCTGGCCGCAGGCGACCACGCCCCCGGGATGGCGGACGCGTGGGACCAGTCTCGCTCACGCGAGCTCCGTAGCTCTCCTTACCCGAAGGCGGTCGGAAGCGTTCTCCGGCGCGTGTCGGCGCTGCAGGTGGCGGCGTGGGATCGCGCCCTCGTCGACGTGCGACGCGTCCAGGAGCGGCAGCTCCTCTCGCTGATCGACCACGCGAAGGACACCGAGTTCGGGCGCGCGCACGGCTTCTCGCGCATCCGCTCGTACGACGACTTCGTCCGCGAGGTGCCGATCGGCGACTACGACTCCCACTCGCCGTTCATCGATCGCATGCGCAAGGGCGAGACGAACCTCCTCGTCCCCGAGTTCGTCCGCTACTTCGGCAACTCGTCCGGCAGCTCGAACCACGGCCGTCCGAAGTTCCTCCCCATCACCGAGCGTCAGATCCGTCACCAGCAGCGTGCCGGGACGGACACAGTGATGCGTTATCTACACTGGTCGGGTGACGAGGGGATGTTCGGGGGGGGCTACACCCTCGGCCTCTTCCCGGCCATCACCATGCGCGAGGAGGGTCCCGTCCTCATCACGTCGAACCCGGCGCTGATGATGACGAAGATGCCCGCCATCACGCGACCTTGCTACCTCCCCGAGGGCGACGTCCGGCGAATCGCCGAGTACGACGCGAAGCTCGCGGTCATCGCCGAGCGGTACTTCGATCACGACGTCCGCGGGGTGACGGGGACGACGTGCTGGTTCACCCTCCTCTTCGAGAAGGTTCTCGCCGAGGCGCGCAAGCGAGGCCGGCGCGCACGTACGGTGCGCGAGATCTGGCCAAACCTGCGCGTCCTCTTCGGCGGTGGTGTCTCGGCGGCGCCCTACCTCCCGGTCATCCGCGACCTCGTAGGGAGGGAAGACGTGACCCTCGTCGACACGTACAACGCCACCGAGGGCGGAGTGTACGCAGCGAGCGACTTCAGCGGCGCACGGGGGATGCTGGTCCTCCCGCACCGGGGCACCTTCTTCGAGTTCATTCCGCTCGAGGACGTCGGCGGCGCATCGCCGCGGCGCGTGCCCCTCTGGGCAGTCGAGCGCAACCGGCCCTACGCCATCGTCCCGACGTCCGTGTCCGGCCTCTACGCGTACACGCTGGGGGACATCGTACGATTTCCGCAAACAGCGCCCCTCCGGATGGAATTCATGGGCAGGCTCTCTGGTTGCCTGTCCGTCACCCAGGAGCTGACGACGCACGTCGAGATCGAGCGCGCCGTGGCCGACGCCGTGCGCGACGTCCGCTGCACGACCGTCGACTTCGGCGCCGCCGCGGACGTGGGCGTCGACGGGACGGCCAAGTCCCGGTACCTGCTCTTCGTGGAGTTCCAGGAGGGCGGGGCACCCGCGGACCTGGCGGCGTTCGCCGCCGCGTTCGACCGCGGGCTTTGTGGCCAGAATCGCGTATACCGCGAGCACCGCACCGGGGACGTGGCCATCCTCGCCCCAGTCGTGGTCCCCCTGCAGGCGGGCGGCGCGCGCCGTTTCCTCGAAGAGGTGACGCGCGGCAACGTCCAGGGAAAGTTTCCGAGAATCATCGACGATACGAAGAAAGCACTGCTTTGGAAGCACGCGAAAGGCTCGCCATGAACCGCATCGGGGTCGCCATCGTAGGAGTCAACGGAGCTGTCGCGTCGACGGTCATCGCCGGCGTCGAGCTGATGAAGCGCGGACTGGTCCCGCGGATCGGCATGGTCACGGAGAGGACCGACGCTCGCATCGCCGAGTCGATCACGGAGTTGTTCGACTTCGCGCCGCTCGACAGCCTGGTCTTCGCCGGGTGGGACCTTCAGTTCGCGAACGTGTACGAGGGCGCGCTGCACCACAAGGTGTTGCCGCAGCACACGCTCGATCAGGTGAGGGCCGACCTCGAGAAGATCCAGCCCTGGCCCGCAGTCTTCTCGCAGTCGTACGTGGAGAAGCTGGCCGGCAAGAACGTGATCCACGCGAAGGGTCACCGGGAGGAGATCGCCATCCTCGAGAAGAACCTCGAGGCCTTCAAGAAGGCGAACAACCTCGATCGCGTGGTCATGGTGAACCTCGCCTCGACCGAGAGCTTCCTCGAGGAGCAGCCCGTGCACCGCAGCCTGCGCGCCTTCGAGGCCGGGCTCGACGCGAACGACGCGGCCATCTCGCCGGCGATGCGTTACTTCTACGTCGCCAACAAGCTCCGCATCCCGTACTGCAACTTCACGCCGAGCCTCACCAACGTCCCGGCGCTCGCGGCGCAGGCCGAGGAGCTCGGCAACCCGTTCGCGGGCATGGACGGCAAGACGGGGCAGACGCTCCTCAAGACGGCGATGGCGTCGATGTTCCGCGCGCGCCGCCTCCTCATCGAGGGCTGGTACTCGACGAACTTCCTCGGCAACGGCGACGGTCAGGTCCTCGACGCGCCCGGCTCGAACAAGACCAAGGTCCTCAGCAAGGCCGCGGTGCTCGACTCGATCGTCGGCTACCACGTCGACAACCACCAGGTTCACATCCACTACTACAAGCCGCGCGGCGACTCGAAGGAAGCCTGGGACAACATCGACATCGTCGGCTTCGCCGGCGTGCCGATGCAGATCAAGGTCAACTTCCTCTGCCAGGACTCGGCGCTCGCAGCCCCGCTCGTCCTCGACCTCGTGCGCCTGCTCGACGTCGCGAAGCGCGCCGGGGAGCGGGGCATCCAGCGACAGCTCTCGATCTTCTTCAAGTCCCCCTACGCCTCGCCGGGCGAGATCCCCGTCCACGATCTCTTCAAGCAGGAGAAGCTCCTGCTCGACTGGGCGAAGGCGCACGCGCAGGGCAAGCACGTCCCCGCGGGCGCGCACACGAACGGCGCGAAGGCGCACGCCGAGCCGACTCCGTGACCGACATCGCGCTCTTCGGAGGGACGCCCGTCCTCTCGAAGGAGGCGCACCGCATCTGGCCCGTCGTCGAGGAGGAGGAGCGGCAGGCCGTCAATCGCGTGCTCGACAGGGGCATCCTCTCGGGTGTCCCGTTCGCGCCCGAGTCGATGGCGCTCGAGAAGGAGTTCGCGGCGTACGTCGGGGCGAAGCACTGCCTGCTGACGCACTGCGGGACGAGCGCGCTCGTCGTCGCGCTCGCAGGGGCGGGCGTTCGCGCGGGCGACGAGGTGATCGTCCCCGCGTACAGCTTCGTGGCCACGCCTCTCGCCGCGATCCAGGTGGGCGCCGTCCCCGTATTCGCGGACGTCGACGTCGCGACCGGGTGCCTCGACCCCGGCGCCGCCGAAGCCGCCGTGACCCCGCGGACTCGCGCGATCATGCCGGTTCACATGCACGGCTGCGCGGCTGACGTGGCGGCGCTTCTCGAGGTGGCGCGACGGCACGATCTGCTCCTGGTCGAAGACGCTGCGCAGGCGCATGGAGCGACGTTCGGCAGCTCGCCGGTGGGCGCGCTCGGCGCGGCAGGCGGCTTCTCCATGCAGTCGAGCAAGAACCTCTCGGCGGGAGAAGGGGGGCTGTTCGTCACGAACGACGACGCCGTTGCCGAGGAGGCGAGCGCCGTCCGGAACTTCGGCCAGGCGGTGCCGGCATCCGAAGCCCAGAACTACGATCCGACGCGACCCCTCGACGGCACCCGCGCGGGAGGGTCCCGCCGCCTCGGCTCGATGTACCGCGGCAACGAGATGATGGCCGCCTTCGCGCGAGCGCAGCTCGCAAAGCTCCCCGAGCGCACGGCGCGCTGCCAGCGCAACGCCGAGCGCCTTGCACGGGCCCTGCGCGATCTGCCCGGCGTCACACCGCCGCAGGTCCCGACGGGGCGCACCTCGGTCCACCACAAGTACCGCGTGCACCTCGACCCGGCGAGCGCGGGCGTCGCCCTGCCAGCCAGCCGGTTTCGCGACGCCGTCATCCAGGCACTCCGCGCCGAGGGCCTGGAGATCGTCCTCTGGCAGACGAGCCCCCTCAGCGCGCAAACGATCTTCCAGAAGCGCGACGCCGCCGGCGGGTTCCCACGCGCGCAGTCCGACGGTACGGACCTGGCGACGAACTACGATCCGGCACGGTACCCGCGCACGCGCGCGCTCATCGACGGGTCGCTCGTCCTCTTTTCGCAGTCGTGTCCACTCATCGCGCAGAGCGAGGCGGTCGTCGACCAGTACGCCGAGGCCTTCCAGCGCGTCTGGCAGCACCGGCAGGCGCTCGCCGACTGGGCCGCCCGCGCCCCGTCGTGACGCCGTCCGGGGGCGGCGCCCGTGCGCCGCGCCGGTCGATTCTCCAGCTACTGGGGAGGGTCGCCGCGGCGTGCGTCGGCCTCGCGATCGTCGCCTACCTGGTCCGCCAAGCGGGGCCTGACCGGGTCGCCGCCGTCCTGTGGCAGGCGGGAAGCTGGCTTCCGCTCATCCTCGCGCTCGAGGCGTTCCAGCTCAGCACGGACTTCTTCGCCCTGCGGTCCATCCTGGGCGACGAGTGGCGCGGGATCCCCGCGACCATCTGGGTCCGCTCGCTGGCCGTGGCGTACGCGATGATGACGCTCCTGCCCGCCGGCCGCGCGGCGGGCGAGGTCACGCGCGCCACGCTCTTCTCGGGTTACATCGGTACGCCCCGCGCGGCGACGACGAGCACGCGCCTGCAGGCCGCCTACCTGGCCGCCAACGGCGCGCTCTCCCTCGCTGCCTGCATCGTCGTCGGGACCCGGTTCGGCTGGGAGACGCCGCTGGCCCTCCTGCTCGCAGGAAACGTCGTCTTCCAGGCGCTCATCGCCGGAGGCCTCCTCGCGATCCTCCGCGACGCCCGGATCGGACGTTGGCTCGATCGCGTGCGGCGCCGCATCTTCCCGCACGCGGTCGAGTCCACACCCATCGATCCTGCCGAACGCAAGCGCGTGCCGTGGATGGCCACGCTGATCTGCTGCCTCGGCCGCGCGGCGCAGGTCGTCCAGTACGGCGTGGTCCTGCACGCCGTCGGTGGCGTCACCACGATCCGGACCGCTTTCATCGCGCACGGCATCCACCTGGTCGGCGCGACGCTGGGCGACATGCTGCCCAACCAGCTGGGCGTCACCGACGGCGCCTACCACGCCTTCGCGGGAGAGCTGGGGTTCGCCGCCGAGCCGGCGCGCGCCCTCTCGATCGCCTTCGTGATCCGCATCGCGCAGCTCACGTTCGCCGCGACGTGCGTCGTCGTCGCGTCGCTGACGCGACAGGCACGCTCGCGCGACGGATCATCGCCAGCATCCGTAGGTGCAGACGCCCGTTCGTAGCGAGGACCTCTCCGACGGAGATGACGTCATCGCCCCCCTCGGGTGTCGTGACGCGGCCCCCTGCTTCGGTGACGAGGAGCCCACCCGCTGCGAGGTCCCACGGCGCGAGCCCCCGCTCGTAGAATGCGGCGAAGCGCCCGGCGCCGACGTACGCGAGGTCGAGCGCGGCGGCCGCGAAGCGCCGCACGCCGGCGGCCTCGCGCATCACGCGAGCGAGCACGGCGAGGCACGCGGCGTGGCGCCGTGGCGCGTTCGCGTGTGGGATGCCGATGGCGACGATCGCCCGCGTGAGGTCCTCGTGGTCGGAGACGCGAAGGCGCTGCTTCCCCAGCCATGCGCCACGGCCGCGCTCCGCGACGAACGTCTCGTCCTTGGCGGGATCGTGGACCACTCCGGCCACGACGATGCCCTCGCGCTCCAGCGCGACCGCGACGGCGAAGTGAGGCACCCCGTGGAGGAAGTTCGTCGTCCCGTCGAGCGGGTCCACGATGAACCGCTCGTCCGTCCCCGAGCTCGGCGTGGGAGCGCTCTCCTCGGTCAGGAACCCGAAGCGCGGGTACCTGCGGAGGAGGAGCGCGCGGAGCGTGTCCTCCGACTCCCGATCGGCGGTCGAGACGAAGTCCGCGCGTCCCTTGAGCTCGACCACGAGGTCGGCGCGTGCGTGGAACCTCCGGAGGAGGCCGTCGCCCGCGCGCCGGGCGGCCGCGAGCATGGCGTCGAGTTCGCGCGAGGGTCGGAGCACGATCGCGCGCATACCACCCGTGGCGCGTTGACTGGAAGCACGTTCCGCCTACGCTCGCCGCCGGCATGACCGACGGCAGGGGCCCTGGCGCAGCGACGCGCGCATACGTCGCTTGGATCCTGCGCTACGGGTGGGTCGTCTGGGCCATCGCGATCGTGCTCGCCGTGCCGGCGACGCTGCGTACCGTCGGGCTCTACGCGAACCTCAAGAGCGACCTCGAGGAGCTCTTGCCCCGCGAATCGAAGAGCGTCCGCGCCCTCGACGAGATGCGCGCGCGCTTGCCGGGACTGCAGTACCTCGGCGTCGTGGTCGACACCGGGACGCCCGAGAACCTGCCCGCAGGCGAGCGCTTCCTCGACGACCTTGCCGCGCGAATCCGCGCCTACCCGCCGCAGATGGTGCGCGAGGTCCGCACGGGCAGCAGCGCAGAGAAGAAGTTCCTCGAGAAGCACGCGCCGCTCTACGTCGACCTCGCGGACCTGAAGGAGGTGCTGCGACGCATCGAGGCGCGGCGCGACTACGAGGTGAGCAAGGAGAGCGGCTCGCTCCTCGACGAGGACGAAGCCCCGCCGTCCCTCGACGTCGCCGACATCCAGGACAGGTACGACGACAGACTCCGGGACAAGAAGAGCGAGAGCGGGCGGTTCTCGGACGCGAATCAGCACCTCACGCTGCTCTTCGTCGAGGCGGGCGAATTCACGACCGGCGCAGACAAGGCGCGCGCCTTGCTGAAGCGTGTTCAGGGCGACATCGCCGACCTCGGCGGGACGGATGCGTACGCGCACGGCATGCGCGTCGGCTACAGCTCCGACGTCGCGATCTCGGTCGAGGAGCTCGACGCCCTCGAGGCGGATCTCTCGATCTCGTCGATCGTGGTGATCGTGCTCGAGATCGCCGTCATCGTCTTCTACTACCGGTGGTGGCGCGCCATCGCGGTGCTCTTCCCCCCACTCCTCCTCGCGACGGTGTACGCGTTCGGCGTCGCGTCGCTGCCGCCCGCGAACGTCACGGAGCTCAACTCGAACACGGCGTTCCTCGCGTCGATCATCGTCGGCAACGGGATAAACGTCGGCATCGTGCTGCTCGCCCGCTACCGCGAGGCGCGACGGCAGGGGATGAGCGTCGAGGACGCGCTCGCGGTCGGGATCTGGGGCGCCAGGCTCGGCACACTCGCCGCGGCATTCGCGGCAGCCGCGTCGTACGCGTCGCTCCTCCTCACGGAGTTCCGCGGCTTCCGGCAGTTCGGCGTGATCGGCGGCGCCGGCATGGTGGCTTCCTGGGTGACTGCCTTCGTCCTCATTCCGCCCCTCCTCAAGTGGATCGACCGGGAGGATGCCGCCGCAATCCGCACCGCACGCACGGGCCCGGGAATCATGGGTCGCATCGTCACGATCGTCGAGCGATGGCCCGCGGCGATCGTGGCCGTTGCGGTCGTCCTGACCGCGATCTCGGCGGTCACGATTTCGCGCTTCGACGTGACCCGCGAGCTCGAACACGACTTCTCGAAGCTCCGGCGGGTCGACACCTGGGAGAACGGCGACGGCTACTGGGGCCGTCGCGTCGACAACCTGCTCGGCCGCTACCTCACGCCGACCGTCGTCATGACGGATTCGCCCGACGAGGCTCGGAGGGCGGAGAAGCAGATCCGCGACTCGGTCGCGCACGGGCCGCTGGGGCCGATGGTTGCGTCCGTGCGCGCCACGGACGACGTCCTGCCGCCGGACGAACCAGCCAAGATCGAGGTCGTTGCGCAGATCCGGGAAGCGCTCACGCCGAAGATCCGTTCTCTCATCGCGGACGACGCGCGGAAGAAGCTCGACGACTTCCTCGGACCGGAGGGCCTCGCGCCGCTCACGGCCGACGAGCTGCCCCACTCGTTCACCGCGGGCTTGCGCGAGAAGGACGGGACGATCGGCAAGACCGTCCTCGTCTACCCGCGGCCGAGCGATACGCTCTGGCGGGCGCAAGCGATCCACCAGTTCGTCGCCGAGCTGCGCGGCACGGGCGGACGCGTGGCCGGGTCCATTCCTCTCTCGGACGACATCATCGCCTCGATCGCGCGAGACGCCCCGATCGCGAGCCTTGCCTCGTTCGTCGCCGTCATCCTCATCGTCCTGCTCGTGCTGCGCGCCCGTCCCGCCGCGGCGTACGTGATTGGTTCGCTCGTCGTCGGCGTCTCGTGGCTGGCCGGGGCAGCGATGCTCCTCCACGTGAAGGTCAACTTCTGCAACTTCGTCGCGTATCCGATCACGTTCGGCATCGGCGTCGACTACGCGGTCAACGTCATGACCCGCTACGTGCAGGACGGAGAGCGGGACGTGACCGGCGCGGTGCGATCGACCGGCGCGGCGGTGGGCCTCTGCTCGCTCACCACGATCATCGGGTACTCGTCCCTCCTCCTGGCGAAGAACCGCGCCCTCTTCCTCTTCGGCGCAACGGCCGTCATGGGAGAGGTCGCCTGCCTGACGGCAGCCATCGTGGCGCTGCCGGCCCTGCTCGTCCTGATCGGCCGCTCGAAGAGGCTCGCCAGCCAGCAGGGTGTCGTGCGAGACACGGGGCATGCGCCGCCGAACGAGGCTGGTCCTGCCGCTCCTGACGCTGCTCGCGTGCGGAGGAGCGGAGACCCCGCTGCCCCCGCCGCCTCCTCCTCCCCCTCCGCTCCCGGCACCGACGGCTAGCGAGGCGCCGCCACCCGCGCCCCCGCCGGCGACGCCTGCTCCTGCCGCCGCAGCAGGGCCCGCTCAGATGACCTTCAAGGCGGTGCCGCTTCCCGGCGCGAGCGCGCCTGCCTCGCTCGACTACCTCGCGTACGATGCGGCGCACGCGCACGTCTGGGTCCCCGTGGGCGACACCGGCAGTGCGGACGTCTACGACGTCACGTCCGGAGTGTTCACGCGCGTGGATGGCTTTCCGACGGTCGAGCGCGAGTTCAAGGGCAGGAAGCGAACGATGGGGCCGAGCTCCGTCTCGCTCGGAGACGGCGTGGCGTACGTCGGTGACCGCGGATCGGGCGAAGTCTGCGTCGTCGATGCGACGAAGCTCACACGGGGAGCGTGCCTCAAGCTGGCCTCGCCGCCCGACGGGGTCGCGTACGTCGCAGCCACGAAGGAGGTGTGGGTGACCACCCCGCGCTCGCAGAGCATCGCGGTGCTCGACGCGTCCAGGCCCGGGGTGCTGAAGCTCAAGGCCACGATCAAGCTCGACGGCGCGCCCGAGGGATATGCGAGCGACGGCACCCGCGGCGTCTTCGTCACCAACCTCGAGGACAAGAACAAGACCGTGGTCCTGGACCTCAGGTCCCGTAGGACCAAGGCGACCTGGAGCCTCGACTGCGGCGCCGACGGCCCGCGAGGCGTGGCGACGGACACCGAGCACGGGTTCGTGTTCGTGGCGTGCACGGACAAGGTGCTCGTCCTCGACGGCTCGAGCGGCGCCAAGCTCGCGAGCTACGACACCGGCGGCGGCGTCGACAACATCGACTGGCTGGGCCCCCAGCGCCTCCTTTTCGCGGCGGCGGGGAAAGCGGCGAGGATCACGGTCGCGCGGATCGACGACAGGGGACAGCCGTCCGTCGTCGCGACGGGCACGACGGTCGAGGGCGCGCGCAACGCCGTCGTCGACGGGAGCGGCACCGCGTACGTCGCTGACCCGGCGAACGCACGGCTCCTCGTCATGCCGTTTGCGCAGTGATGGAGCGCGGCGAGGACGCCGGCGGGCTCCGCTCGGGCGCGGGCCTCGTGCAGTAGAACGCGAAAGTTCCGTCGTGCGTGGGTCGTTCCGTACGGCGCAGCTGCAACGTTCGCGCGCCATCGGGTGAGACGGCATTGACACCCCATGTTCAGGTGCAGGCGCCTTCGTCCTTTGCCATCCTTCGAGCCTCGCACGGAGGAGCGCCCGATGAGCGGAGACGAGAATCTCTGGTACGTGAAGACGCCCGACGGTGACGTTCACCGCGTCACGCTGGACCAGCTCGACGAAGCGTTCCAGGCGGGACGCATCGACGAGAACGTCATGGTGCTCGCGGCGGGCTCCACCCGCTGGGCGAAGCTCGGCGAGCTCGCTGGCCTCGACACGCCGGTCCCTCCGGCGCCCGCGATGCCAAACAGTCTCCGGCCCGTGAGCATGGACCTGAGCCTCGATCTCGACGACGACGCCTTCAAGAAGAAGCCCCGCAAGGGCCTGGCGATCGTCGCGACGCTGGGGATCCTCGCGGTGCTCGGGGGCGTTCTCGCGTCCAACCGCATGCACCTGAGCAGCGGCGGCGACGTAGCGGCTGCCGCGGCCCCACCGGCCACGACACCGCCGTCTCCCCCGCCCGTCACGGCGGCCACGCCCGACCCGGCTCCTCCGCCTCCCGTTGCGACGACCACCGCTCCGCCCGCCGACTCGGCGGCGATCAAGCTCACCGACAAGCAGAAGGCGAAGCTCGCCGCTGCCGACAAGGCGCTCGAGGCGAAGGCGAAGGCGCACAGGAAGAGCCGCGGCGCCGGTGGCGGGGCGGCGCACTCGGCCAAGTACAAGTCGCAGGGGTTCACGACGGGCGGCAACAAGTTCGATCCCCTGAACGCGAACATGTAGACCGGGCGCCAGGGCCGTTGCGCAATGCGCAACGTCGGGCCTTGACGTGTATGACGCGCAGCGTTACATCCTTCCACGGAGGCATCACCGTGGAAACGATCGGTACGCGTCTGCAGGAGTCGGGGCACCAGTTCGTGAAGCAAGGGGACGCGTTCGTCGTCCGCACGCGCGACGCCGGCGTCGCTTTCCTGGGGGAAACGCGAAACGCGGGGATCCAGCTCTTCGGGGCGGTTCGGCTCGAGGCCCGGCGGTGGCGCAAGTTTGCGACGCAGCGCGCCACGCGTGCCCAGGCGACTCTCCGCACTGGATTGAGTCTCCCAACCGTCGAACGCGTGGTGCTCACGCAGGTGGACGGCACGCTCAAGGCAATCGACGCCGTCGTCCGCGCACGTCTGGCCGAGCTCGAGCGCAAGCCGGCGTCCACGCCGGGGAAGAAGCCGCGCAGCTCGAAGGCGCAGCGCACGCGCAAGACGAAGACCGCTCTGCCGCCGATCGCTGCCTGATACGCGTTGCCGTTCGGCTACCCTCCGGGCAGCGATGTCCGGCCGTCGGTTCGCGGCTGCGGCCGTGCTCCTCCTTCTCGTGTCGTGCGCGGAGGAGCAGGCCGCACCCCGGCGATTGGCGCGGCAACCTCACCCGCACGGCGCAATCCACGGCGTCCGGTGCGGCGTCGTCTGGGACCCCCAAACGGGCGCGATCGACGACGGCCGGATCGTCTTCGACGGCGATCGCGTCGCGGCGCTCGGCCCCGCCTCCAGCACGCCACGCGAGGGCGAGGAGCTCGATCTTCGGCCGCTCTTCTGCATGCCCGGCCTCGTCGATGCGCACACGCACCTGACGTCGTACGCGCACGAGCGAGGCACCGACGACCTCGAGAAGCGGCGGAAGGAGGCGGCGCGGAACGCGGCCCTCACGCTCCACGCCGGCATCACCTCCGTCCGCGATCTCGGCGGCTCAGAGGGGGTCGACCGGTGGCTTCGCGACCGCATCGCCGCAGGGTCTTTGCCCGGCCCCCGCATGCAATGCGCCGGCAGCCAGATCGGCACGGATGGCGCCGTCGGTGGTCCGGCAGGCGCGCGCGCGGCGGTCGACGCACACGCCGACGCCGGGTTCGACGTCATCAAGCTGTTCGCGACCGCCGGCTCCCCCGATCCCACCCCGCTCATGACCGCCCAGGAGATCCTCGCCGCGACCGAAGAGGCGCACGCGCGCAACCTCCGCGTGGCTGTCCACGCCATCGCGTCGGAGGGGATCGCCCGCGCCATCGCCGCTCACGTCGACTCGATCGAGCACGCGCAGGAGCTCACCGTCGAGCAGGCGAAGGAGATGGCCGCCGCCGGGATCACGCTCGTCCCGACCCTGTACATCCTCCGGTACTACATCGAGGACGCCGAGAACCTCGGCTTCAGCGACGACTACGTCGCCGAGCTTCGCCACACCGTGAGCACCACGATCATCCCGTTCGAGCACCGCTTCCCGGCGATCCTCGAGACCGGAGTCCGGGTCGCGATGGGCTCGGACGCGTTCATGGCGCTCCACGGCAAGAACGCGCGCGAGCTCGGGTACCTGGTGAAGGCAGGCATGACGCCCGAGCAGGCCTTGACCGCGGCGACCGCGAGCTCGGCAGCCCTCCTCGGGTGGGACGGCAAGGTCGGATCGCTCCGGCCAGGCGCGTTCGCCGACGTCATCGCGATGAAGGGCGATCCGCGAAAGGACATCGCCGCGGTAGAGCACGTCTCTACGGTCCTACGGGGCGGAGCCGTCGCGTTCGACGACCACCGCTAGGCCGGCGGACTCGGGTACATTGCCGCCCTCGATGCGCGCCGCATCTGCCTTGCTCGTCCTGGCCGGCATGGCGTCCTGCTCCCCGGCGGCAGCGCCCGCAAACGCGAGCGCGTCCCACGCGGGAGCGTCCGACGCGGCGACCGCGGCCCTCCACACGCTGTTCGACGCCGAGTGGGATCAGACGATGCGCGACGATCCGGTGTACGCGTCCCGGCTGGGCGACCACCGCTTCGACGACCGCTGGCCCGACGAGTCGCTGGCGGCGCACGAGCGCCGCGCCGTGCACGACCGCGAGGTCCTCGCCCGCCTTCGCTCGATGGATCCGTCCTCGTTTTCAGCGGAGGACCGCCTCAGCTACGAGCTCCTGCTTCGCGAGCGCGCCGACCGCGTCGAAGGCCAACCGTTCCACCTCGACCTGCTCGCCGTCGACCAGAGCGGCGGGGTGCAGGACGCGGAAGACATCGCAGATGCCCTGCCCTTCGAGACCGCCACCGACTACGCGAACTGGAACGCTCGACTCCACTCCGTTCCCGCCTACGTCGACCAGGTCATCGACCTCCTGCGCGAAGGGGTCCGCCAGCGCATCGTGCACCCGCGCGTCGTCATGGAACGCGTTCCCGCGCAGATCGACCGCCAGCTCGTCTCCGATCCCGCGAAGAGTCCCTTCTTCGCGCCGTACGACCGCGTGCCTGCTGCCGTTCCGGCCGCCGACCGCGACCGCCTCGCGGCCGAGGCCCGCTCTGCCATCGCCGGCGGCGTCGTTCCCGCCTACCGCCGCCTCCGCGAGTTCTTCGTCCGGGAGTACCTGCCCGCGTGCTTCCCGACGGTGGGCGCCTGGCAGCTCCCGCGGGGCGACGAGGCCTACGCGTACCTCGTGCGCTCGCGCACGACGACCCGCATGCGACCCGCGGAGATCCACGACCTCGGGCTCCGCGAGGTCGCGCGCATCCGCGGCGAGATGCTCTCGGTGATGCAGGCGACGGGCTTCAAGGGGACGCTCGGCGACTTCTTCGCGTGGCTCCGCACCGATCCGCAGTTCTTCTACGCCGACCCGCGCGCGCTCTTCGAGGCGTACGCAGCGACCGCCAAGCGCATCGACCCGCGCCTGGTCCTCGAGTTCCGCACGCTGCCGCGCACACCGTACGGCGTCGAGGCCATCCCCGCCGCCATCGCGCCCGACACGACGACCGCCTACTACCGTGAGCCCGCGGCCGACGGCTCGCGCGCCGGGACGTTCTTCGTCAACCTCTACAAGCCCGAGTCCCGTCCCCGCTGGGAGATGATGGCGCTCGCGCTCCACGAGAGCGTGCCGGGCCACCACCTCCAGATCGCTCTCGCGGACGAGCAGACCGGCTTGCCCGCGTTCCGCCGCCACGCCGAGTGGACGGCGTTCTCCGAGGGCTGGGGCCTCTACGCCGAGTCGCTCGGCGACGCGATGGGCCTCTACGACGACCCGTACGCGAAGTTCGGCCAGCTCGCGTACGAGATGTGGCGCGCCATCCGCCTCGTCGTCGACACCGGCATGCACGCGATGCACTGGGACCGGGCGCGCGCCATCGCGTACTTCCTCGAGAACGACCCGAAGACGGAGCTCGACGTCACCAACGAGATCGACCGGTACGTCGTCTGGCCGGGCCAGGCCCTCGCCTACAAGGTCGGTCAGCTCGAGATCCTCCGCCTTCGCGGCGAGGCGCGCGCCGCGCTCGGCGAGCGCTTCGACGTGCGCGACTTCCACGACGTCGTCCTCCGCGACGGCGCGATGCCCCTCGACCTCCTCGAAGAGCGCGTCCACGCCTGGCTCGACGCCCGGCGCCGCGAACCGAAGAACTAGCCGCCGTGCACTGGCCCTATTCGCTCGACTTCACGGACTCGTACCTCATCGCGCAGTCGTGCGCGTGCCTCCTCCTGACGGCGCTCCTGCTCTTCGCGCGCGCCCCGTCCTGGGCGGTGCGCGGGACCATGCTCGTCGCGATCTGGCTCGCGGGCATCTCCGTCGCCGTCGGGCCGGCCGTGGCCACCCTCGGCTACAAGCCCCCGCTCGACACGTTCCTCCACCTCCTCGCCGGCGCGGCGCTCCTCGGCACGGCTGCCTGCGTCCTCGCGCGGCGGCCCGTCGTCGCCATCCTCGCGCTCTTCGGACAGATCCCGCTCTGGATGGTCGCGCACTTCGTGAAGGAATCCGACGGCGAGGTCGCGGGCCTTACCCTCGCGTGGCTCGGGCTCCTCGCGGGGTTGCTCCTGCGCTCCCCGCGCCCGCGCACGAGCGAGGGCCCACGGGCGCCGCGCGACGACGCGTACGCGACGCACGACACGATCGTGTTCTTCGCTTCGACGGCGCTCGCCGCGCTCGTCTGCGTGGTGGTCATGCACCGGCAGGACGGCGCCGCGGACGAGTGGGGATACACCTACCAGGCCGCGGTCTTCGCGAAGGGGCACCTCTACGCGGCGGCCCCGCGGTGCGAGACGTACCTCGAGCACATGTACGTGTTCGAATCGACCGGCAAGCTCTTCTCGCAGTACACGCCCGGCTGGCCGCTCTTCATCACGCCCTTCGTCTGGATCCACGCGGTCTGGCTCAGCGGGCCCGTCTCGCTCGGCATCTTCGCCGCGGGGATGGCGCGCCTCGGGCGGTCCGCGACGCGCGCGTTCGGCCGGGACGACGAGCCGGCGCCGGAGCGCGTGGTGCGCGCCGCGGGCACCTGGGCCGCGGCGCTGGCAACGATCGGGCCGATGGTGCTCGTCAACGGCGCCTCGCGCTATCCGCACGTCTTCGTCTGCGGCATGTTCGCGTGGACGCTCGAGGCGGTGCTCGTCATCGCGTCGCCGGGCCTCTCGCGGCGCAACCAGATCGAATGGGGCGCGCTCCTCGGCACCGTCGCGGTGTTCGACGTCGCGGCGCGCCCGGCGGACGGCGCGTTCGTCAGCGCCGGCGCCGCGCTGGTCCTCCTCTACTTCTGCGCGCGTCGGCAGGTCGGGTGGCGCGCGTTCGTCGCGGCGGCCGCGGCGACGGCGTTCTGGTCGCTCATCATGCTCGTCATCCTGCGCGCCCAGCTCGGCAAGTGGTTCGTCACGGGCTACTCGCTCAACGCGAGCCTGCACCCGTGGAACGTCGTGAAGTACGCGAAGCCGACGCCGTCGCAGTGGAAGTACGGCCTGCCGCTCGCGACGTCCGCGTACTGCTGGTGGCCGTGCTCGGCGTCGCTCGGCCTCGCCGGTCTCGCGCTCCTCCGCGGCAAGGCGCGCTCGCTCTGGTTCGCGTTCGCGCTCGGTTGCCTGCCGTACGTCGCGTACATGGAGTACCTCGACCTCGGCCAGCGCGGCTACGACTGGGGCTGGGGCCCGCGCTACCTCATGGTGCTCATCGTCCCCTTCGCGCTCGGCGCGGCGGTGGCCCTCGCGCCGCTCACCGTGGCCGCCTTCGAGCGACGCGCCTCGGGACGGAGCGCCCTCGCGCGCGGCGGCCCGTTTGCGCTCGCGGTCTTCGCCGTCGTCAGCGGGTGGGTGCGCATCGTGCCGCTCGTGTGGCCCACCGCCGCCGACCAGACGCGCCGTCACTCGGCCCTCGCCCGGGCAGCGAAGGCCGCCGGCATCCACGACGCCGTCGTCATCGCGGCCCCGGGCACCGAGGGCTTCCAGGACATCGACCTTCCCACGAACCTGCCGCTCGATCTCTACCCCGACCAGGACGTCATCCTCGCGTCCGACCGGCAGCAGCCGCACGAGGCGGCCACGTGCCTGCGCGCCGAGTTCCCGGACCGGAAGATCTACGTCGCCTCGGGCGTCGGCGAAGTGCGCATCCTGCCGTCGCCGTACTGAGTGAGGAGACCGACGACGCGCCGGCGGGCGCCGTCGCGCCGGCTCGATCAGTTGCGTTCCCAGACGGTCCACTTGGGGCCGCGCCACGAGACGTGGAACGTGCCCGGCGGAGGGTTGAAGCCCGGCCCGCGCGTGAGGACGTAGTCGTAATACGGATAGAGCTCGGAGATGGGCACCTGCTCCGGAGTCCACTCCCAGCGAAGGCGCGGCACCGTCCCCGGCGGAGGGTACTTCCCCTCCTGGTACTGGACGGGCCAGTGGGGGAAGCCCGTGTACGCGAACTGCACGACCCCGCCCTTCTCGAGCTGGTAGTACGAGACGAAGTGGAGGAAGGTCGCGTAGCCGTCGGCCATCACCGACGAGCGCTTGTCGTAGATGAGGCCCGCGACGCGCTTGCGCGGCTGCATCGACGCGATGGCGTCGTCGAAGTCGCCGACCTCCTGCCGCTCGAACTGGATGAAGTGCTTGCACACGTTCACGGTCGAGCCGACGGCGAGCGCCACGAGCGCCGCCGTCATCGCGAGGCCACGCCCCGCGCGCGGCATGCGAAGGAGCGGCACGCAGCAGAAGAGCGCGGGAACGGCGAAGCGCTGCCCGAACATCCAGACGTCGCCCAGCATGTCGCCGAGCGAGAAGTAGCCGGCGAGGCAGACGACGGGCAGGAGGAACCAGCCGCGCGCGATGGGCAGCGCGCGGTCACGGTCGCCTGCCGACAGCCCGAGAGCCGCAATCGCGGCGACGACCAGCGCGACGAACCACGTCTCGTCGCTCGCGTCACGGAAGACGTCGACCGACCACCGCATGAACTGCATGATCGCGCCGTCGACTGGAGCGAAGGGGTGCGTGTGGAGCACGTTCGACAGCGCGCCGCCGCCGGCCTTCGAGCCGAGGACCCACCAGGCGACGAGGACGAGGCCGAGGGCCAGCGGCGCGCCGGCGGGGATCCACCGGCGGGGGCGCGTCCAGGGAAAGAGCGCGATGCAGCCCACGCCGAAGAGGGCGAACGGCAGGACGTGCGCGAAGAACGTCAGCAGCGTGAGGACGGCGAGCCCGATGCCGGTCGTGCGCGTCGGCCTCTCGAAGTGGCGCACCGCGACGGCGAGCGACACGAGCATGAGCGGGAAGCCGAAGACGAACGGCAGGAGCCCGAAGCAGAACATCACGTTGACCGAGAGCGGCACCATGAAGAGGCAGAGCCGCTCGTCGCGCCCGAGCGCCCGCAGGAGCGCCGCCATCCCGAGGGGCATGCCCGCGAGGTAGAGGCACATCATCCCGACGCTCGCGGCCTTCACGCCGACGAGGTACGCGAGGAGATCGCCGGCGACGTAGTAGAGGAGGTACTCCGTCTCCAGCAGCCTGAGGCGATACACCTGGTCGAAGCCGAACGCCGCGCTGTGGAAGTCGTGGATCTGCCGCAGCGTCGACGCGTGGAACGGCGCGTCCTGGAGCGGCGGGTGCTCGACGATCCACGCGGGCGCCGTCGCGAGCAGCGCGACGAGCACGTAGAGGAGCACCCGGACGGCGGTCTGCGGCCGCACGCGGACGGGCGGAAACTGCAGGCGCACGGGGGCACCTTACACGATGCGCCGGCCGTGACGAGGTCGAAGTCCGCGGTGTAAGCTCGCGCCGCCTTGGCTGGATCGGCTCGCGCAGCGCAGTGGACGCGGTGGGCGTTCGCCCTCGTTCCCGCGGTCGGCCTGGTCGAGCTCGCGGCCCACGCCGTTCAGACGCACTCGGCGACCCCGGACGCCGACTGGAACGCCGCGCGCGACTACGTCGCTGCCCAGGCGAAGCCGGAGGACCTCGTCGCGTTCGCGCCGCGCTGGGTCGATCCGGTGGGCCGCGAGCACTTCGGGCCGCGCATCGCCACCGTCGAGCGCGAGGCGCGTCCCGACGAGACGCGCTTCCCGCGCGCGCTCGAGGTGAGCATCCGGGGCGCGCACCTCGAGGCGTTCGACGGCTGGCGCCGCGCCGGCGAGAAGCGCTTCGGCGCGGTGACGGTCACCACGTGGGAGAACCCCTCGCCATCGCACGTCCTCGACGACCTCGTCTCGATGGTCGACCCGCAGCACCTGCGCGTCTCGCGGGGCGACGCCGAGTGCTCCTTCGTCCACGGCACCGTGCAGAGCGGGAGCCTCGGCTACGGGCCGGCGACGCCGGGCGACCGCTTCGCCTGCCCCGGCGGCGGCGCCGTGAGCGCCAGCGTCGTCGCCGATCTCGACTACCTCCCTCACCGCTGCATCTTCGCCCCGCCTTCCGGCAACGCGCCGCTTCGCCTCCGCTTCGCCGGCGTTCGCTTCGGCCACTCGCTCCACGGGCACCACGCGCTCTACGTCGAGGCGGAGCGCGACCGGAAGGGCGCGCCCGTCACGATCTCCTTCAAGTCCGGCGACACGGACCTCGGCAGCGTGGTCCATCGCGACGGCGACGGGTGGAAGCCCTTCGAGCTCGACACGAGCGCGCTCGCCGGGCAGTCGGCGGAGCTCGTCGCGGAGATCAGCTCGCCGGGCGGTGAACGTCGACTCTACTGCTTCGAGGCGGACACGCGGTGAGGCAGCGTTGAAGCTCCCCGCCTGGAGGCTCCCCGAGCGCGTCGGCTGGCGCGACCACGTCCTCGGCGCAGTCCTCGGCCTGGTCTACGTCGCGTGGCTGCTCGCGACGGCGCGCTCGCTCGGCTTCCCGCGCGACGAGGGCGTCTACTTCCGCGCGGGGGCGGCGTACTGGGGCTGGTGGCACTCGCTGCTCGAGCACGGGGCGCAGGCGCTCGACCGCGGCGCCATCGACGCGGCCTTCGGCCAGAACCCCGAGCATCCCGCGCTCATGAAGACGCTGTTCGGGTTCTCCGGGTGGCTCTTCCACGAGAAGTGGCACGTCTTCTCGGACGCGAGCACGGCGATGCGCCTCCCGGGGATGCTCACCGCGGGGATGGCCATCTGGGTCACGTACGTCTTCGGCGCGCGCGCCTGGAGCCGCACGGCGGGCCTCGTCGCGGCCATCCTCTTCCCCCTCATGCCGCGCGTCTTCTTCAACGCGCACCTCGCCTGCTTCGACGTGCCCATCACGGCGATGTGGATCCTCTGCATCTACGTCCACTGGCGGGCGATCGACACGCGCCGCCTGGGCTTCGTCCTCGCCGCGGGCATCGTCTTCGGCCTCACGCTCGAGACGAAGCACAACGCCTGGGTCCTGCCCTTCGTCTTCGTGCCGCACGCCTTCTTCGTCCACCGTCACGCCGTCTGGCGCGCGCTCAAAGCGGGGCGCCTCTCGATCCCCGGCAGCCTCGTCTCGATGGCGATCCTGGGGCCGATCGTGCTGGTCGCCCTCTGGCCGCGGCTCTGGAGCGACACGCTCGACAGGCTCGCCTGGTGGTTTCACTTCCACCTGCACCACGACTATTACAACATCGAGTTTCTCGGGAAAAACTACTTCGGGCCGCCGTCGCCCAAGAGCTACCTCCCGGTCATGGTGCTCGCGACCGTTCCGGCGGTCACGCTCCTCCTCTTCGCCATCGGCGCGATCGATCGCGGCGAGGTCGCGTTCCGCCGCCTGCGCGCGTGGGCTCTTCGCGTTGGCGCTCGCGCTGGCGTCCGCCTCCGCGTCGGCCTCGCGCGGCGCTCCGAGACGAGCCCCACGGCCGGGGATCGAGTCCCCGGCGATCGCCGCGAGACGGATCTCCTGCTCGCGCTCTCGATCCTCGGCGCCATCGGGCCGTTCTTCCTCTCCGAGACGCCCATCTTCGGCGGCACCAAGCACTGGATGCCCGCGTACCCCGCGCTCGCGCTCTTCGCCGGGCGCGGCTTCGATCTCGTCGTCGTGGCGATGCGGCGCGGCTTCCCCGCGCTCGCCGGACCGCGCCTGGTCGCCGCGCAGGCGGGACTCGTCGCGTGCGTCGCCGCGGCGCCGCTCGCCGAGACGGCGCACTCGCATCCCTTCGGCCTCTCGGCGTACGTGCCGCTCGTCGGCGGCACCGCGGGGGGCGCCGACCTCGGCTTGAACCGCCAGTTCTGGGGCTTCACGACGCAGACCGCCGCCGAGAGGTTCCTCAATCCGAAGGCCCCGCGCGGGTCGACCGTCTTCATCCTCGACACGACGTGGGACGCCTGGAGCCGCATGCAGGAGGAGGGGCGCGTGCGGCGCGATCTCCGGGCGGTGGGCGCCCCAGGCGAGGCCAGGTTCTCGCTCGTGCAGCACGAGCTCCACATGAGCGAGGTCGACTATTCGATCTGGGTCGCCTACGGCGTCGACGCTCCCGTGTACGTCGTCACGCACGACGGCGTCCCCATCGTCAGCGTGTACGAACGGCCGTGATCAGGGCGCGCGCCACATGAGGTCGACGTCGACGTCGACGACCGCCATCCCCTTGCGCGCGGGCGCGTCGACGGGCGGGCGCGTCTTCGACTCGACCTGCCGCGCACCCTTGAGGCGGATGACCTCTTCGGCATACGCCACGTGCACCGGCAGGAGCCACGGCACGACGTACGCGGGGACGCGCTTGCGGCGGAGGAGCGCGTGCCCGGGCGCGACGAGCTCCGACGTGCACTCGCCCGTCTCGTAGTACTGGGCGCCGAAGCGCCCGAGGTACACCGGGAGCGTGTCGAAGGTCATCTCCTCGAAGAGCCGCCGGTAGACGTAGCGCGCGTCGTAACGCGCCTGGGCGATCCCCTGGTCGATGGCGATCGTCTCGAGCGGCTTTCCGAGGATGCGCGCGATGGCCACGTTGACCGGGAGCATCGGCAGGACGTCGTAGCGGCTCGCGGCGAGGAACGGCTGGCGGACGAAGAGCGAGACGGCCGGATCCGCGAGCTCCTCGTCGAACGCGACGAGCCCCCCTGGGACGCGCCGCTCGACGAGCCGGACCACGCCCCGGTACGCGATGCCCTTGATGTGGAACGTGCTGGTCCCCGGCGTGCACGGGAGCTTCGGCGGGGGCGGCGGCACCCCGACGATCGTGTCCATCTCCGGCTCCGTCGCGTCCGCCGCGGCGGGTCGGCGCGAGCCCGGGCGCTCACCGAAATCCTTCGCCCAGAGGTGCGCCGTTCGACCGTCGGCCAGGGGCAGGAGCGCTGCGGCGAGCTCGCGCACGTCGGCGAAGCGCTCCTCCGGGTCGCGCGAGAGGGCACGCGCGACGGCGTCGTCGAGGGCCGACGGCAGGGAGGCCTCGAGGGCGCTCGGCAAGAGGACGGGCGCGTAGCGGATCGCGTCGAGGAGGTCCTTCGGGTCGCGCCGCTCGAACGGAAGGTGCCCCGTCACGGCCTCGTAGAGGATCGCGGCGAACGAGTACTGGTCCGAGCGTGGCCCCGTGCTGCTGCTGCCGAACGTCTGCTCGGGGGCCATGTACTCGAGCGTGCCGATGACCGCGTCCGACTCGGTGAGCGGCGTGTCCTCGGCCACGAAGAGCTTCGAGAGACCGAAGTCGACGATCTTCGGGAGGATCTCCCCGTGCCGGTCGCGCGCGAGGAAGACGTTGGCGGGCTTGAGGTCGCGGTGGACGATGCCTCGCTCGTGCGCGAAGGCCAGCGCCGACGCGACGGGCAGGAGGATCGCGAGCGCCGCCTCGACCGGGAGCGTCTTCTCGCGGCGGAGGTACGCCGCCATGTCCTCGCCGGTCAAACGCTCCATGACGATGTACGCCATGTCGCCCTCGGCCCCGACGTCGAGGATGTTCACGACGTGCGGGTGCTCGAGCGTCGCCGCCAGCCGCGCCTCGCGCAGGAAGCGCGCCCGCATCTGCTCACTCTGCGCGACGTGCTCGTGGAGCACCTTGATGGCGACGGGCTTGGTGAGCGCGACGTGGCTGCCCTCGAAGACGGTGGCCATCCCCCCGTGGCCGAGGAGCGCGCCCACCTCGTAGTTCCCGAGGCGGGTCCCCTTCAGGAGCTCACTGCGCGTGGGCGGCGCGGGCATGGCGGAGCCTCGAGTTGCGGTACCCGTAGGACACGTAGACGACGAGGCCCGCGAGCAGCCACCCGACGAAGCGCGCCGGGGCCGTGGGCGGGAGGTACCAGATGAGGAAGAGGCACGAGGCGACCCCGAGCAGCGGGACGAGCAGCGGCCCGAAGGGCACGCGGAAGGGGCGCGCCCTCCCCGGTTCCCGGTAGCGCATGATCACGATGCCGATGCAGACCAGGATGAACGCGAAGAGCGTCCCGATGTTCGAGAGATCGACCATCTCGTCGAGGCTCACGAACGCGCTCACGACCGCCACGACGACGCCCGTGAGGATGGTCGAGACGTGCGGGGTGCGGAAGCGCGGGTGGACGCGCGTGAAGACCGGAGGGAGCAGGCCGTCGCGCGCCATCGCGAACAGGATACGCGGCTGCCCGAGCTGGAACACAAGGAGCACGGCCGTCTGGGCGACGACCGACCCGAGCGCGACGATCCCCACCGTCCAGGGGGGCATGTGCACGTACGTCATCGCGACCGCCAGCGCCTCGGAGCGTTGCTCCTCGTTCATCCCGACCACGGCCGTGTACGGCATGAGGCCCGAGAAGACCCAGGCGATGACGATGTAGATCACCGTGCAGACGACGAGCGACCCGATGATGCCGATGGGCATGTCGCGGCCGGGCCGCTTGCACTCCTCGGCGCACGTCGAGACGGCGTCGAAGCCGATGTACGCGAAGAAGATGATCGACGCGCCCGCGGCGACCCCCGGGAAGCCGTTCGGCGCGTAAGGGTGCCAGTTCTCGGCCTTCACGTACTTCGAGCTCACGACGACGAAGAACGCGAGGACCAGGATCTTCACCGCGACCATGACCGCGTTGAACCGCGCCGACTCGCGCACCCCCCAGACGAGGATGAGCGTGACCACCGCCACGATGAAGACGGCGAGCGCATTGAAGATGATCGGGATCCCGAGGACGTGCGGCGCCGATGCGACGAGCCCCGCCGTCTTGGCCGCCGACCGGTAGTCGGTGGCGACCCACCACGGCAGGTTCACGCCCATTCCCCGGAGGAGCGCGTTCGCGTAGCCCGCCCACGAGATGGCCACCGCCGTGTTGCCGATGGCGTACTCGAGGAGGAGGTCCCACCCGATGATCCAGGCGACGAGCTCGCCGAGGGTCGCGTACGCGTACGTGTACGCGCTGCCGGCCACCGGCACCATCGACGAGAACTCCGCGTAGCAGAGCGCCGTGAACCCGCAGACGACCGCGGTGAGGATGAACGAGAGCATGACGGCGGGCCCCGCCCCCGGCCGCCCGGCATCCCCGGCCGACGCGCTCCCCAGCGTCGCGAAGATCCCCGTCCCGATGATCGCGCCGACCCCGAGCGTGATGAGGTTCCAGGGGCCGAGAACCTTCTTGAGCGCCGTCCCCTCGTGGCTCGTGTCGCCGAGGATGGCGTCGATGCTCTTCGTCTGGAACAGCTGATGGCGAGCCATGCGGGCGAGGCCGATGTGACCGTGTGCGAGCGGACCATACAAGAGAAAGCTGCTAAGCAGTGCCGGCGCGCATGGCCCGCCTTGCACCGCCGCGCGATCCGGTGACCCTCCGCTTCGACGGCGAGGAGGTGGTCGCCGAGCGGGGGGAGCCCGTCGCGGTGTCGCTGCTCGCCGCCGGCGACGCGGTCCTCGCGCGGAGCGCCAAGTTCCACCGCCCGCGGGGCCCTTCCTGCCTCCGCGCGGCGTGCGACGGTTGCCTCGCGCGCGTCGACGGGGAGCCGAACGTCATGACGTGCCGCGTCCCCGCCGCCGAGGGGGTGGAGGTCGAGACGCAGAACGTGGTCGGCTCGCGGGACACCGACCTCCTTCGCATGGCCGACTGGTTCTTCCCGGAGGGGATGAACCACCACGAGCTCTTCGCGGGCGTCCCCGGCGTCCAGCGCGTGATGCAGGCCTTCGCCCGGAGGGTGGCCGGGCTCGGGCGGCTCCCCCGGGACGCAGCGCCGCCGCAGCGCGCCACGCGGCGGGCGGCGGACGTGCTCGTGGTCGGTGCGGGAGCCGCGGGCATGATGGCGGCCGTCGAGCTCGCGCGGCGGGGCCGGAAGGTCGAGGTCGTGGACGACGCCCTCGCGTGGGGGGGGAGCGTCCGCGCGCTGCCGGGGGCGAAGGAGTGGGACCCCGTCCTCGACGCCTTCGGCGATGCGCTGCGCGGCGGGCGCCTCGCGGTGCGCCTCCGGACGACGGCGGCGGCGGTCTACGGCGAGGACGTCCTCGTCGCCGGCCTCGAGGGCGTCGAGGTCGTGAACCCGCGGACGCTCGTCCTCGCCCCGGGCGCCCACGACGGGGTGCTCGCCTTCGAGGGCAACGACGTACCGGGCGTGATGAGCGCCCGCGCGGGCGGGTGGCTCCTCGCCGGCGGAGTCACCCCCGGCAAGCGGGTCGTCGTCGCGGTGGCCGAGGGAGGGGGCCCCTTCGGCGACGCCTTCGCGCGCGTGCATGCGGCGCGCACCCGGGCCCGAGCCGCGGCCGCGGGCGACGCGCCTCCCGGCGAGGTGCTCGTCGTACGCGAGGCTCCCATCGCGGTGAAGGGCAGCGGCCGGGTGAAGAGCGTGGTCTTCGCCGGCCGCGAGGGGGGCGAGGGCGGCGAGCG
The DNA here is from genome assembly GCA_036490515.1 of Polyangiaceae bacterium. GTDB lineage: Bacteria > Myxococcota_A > Polyangia > Polyangiales > Polyangiaceae > Palsa-1150. Next base: position 3,700 of record DASXDU010000005.1, on the reverse strand, counting down.
GCGTGAGGAACGCTGCGACGCCCTCCTCCTCGATGCCCCGCGCTCGCCCGCCTACGAGCTGTGCGCCCAGGCGGGGGCGGAGCTCGCCCACGAGCCGCGGGGGTTCGTCGTCCGCACCGGTCCCGGCGGTCGCGTCCGCGAGGGGGTCTTCGCCGTCGGCGAGGTCGTCGGGACCCCCCTCGACCCTGCGTCGATCGCCCGGGCAGTCGCCGAGCTCGCGCCGCTCGCCTGACGTCGCTCGCCTGACGCCGACGACAGCGACGGGGACGGCGCCGACACCTCGGGCCGCGCTCAGTCGTCGACGAGCGCGCCGAACATGGTGAGGCCCCCCGCCACGGCGACCACGTCGAAGACGCCGAGGAGGAGGAGCCAGTCGTTCACCTCGCCCATGTCGACCGCCTGATTGCTGATGGCCGCGTAGAAGATTTCGCGCGTCGCCGAGACGCTGGCGAGGAGCGCGGGCGAGAGGAGCGGAAAGAGGACCGTCGCGAGGAGGAGCTCCCGGGCGCCGGTTCGCGCGGTCATGGCCCCGAAGAGGGTCCCCGTCGCGGCCACCCCCAGCGTCCCGAGCAGCATGACGGCCGCGAGGGGCGCGAGGATGCGCGGCAGATCGACGTGGAAGAGGAGCGCGATCAGCGGGACGACGACGACCTCGACCGCCAAGACGAACGCGAGGACGCCCACCGTCTTGCCGCACCAGATCGCCGCCCGGGGAACGGGCGAGACCAGAAGCCCGAGGAGCGCCGACTCCTCACGCTCGCGCTGCCAGCTCCGCCCGAGCGCCAGGATCGACGAGAACGCGATGGCGAGCCAGAGGGCCCCGGGCGCGACCCGCGTGGTCGTCTCGGGCCCGGTCGTGAACGCGAGGCTCGCCATGATCGCCACGAGTGCGGCGAAGAACCCGGCCGTCGTCACGATCTCGCGGGTCGCGAGCTCGATGCGGAGGTCCTTGCCGAGGACGGCGAGCGTCGCCCCGACGAACGAGGAGACGAGCGAGGAGGCGGAGGAACCCGAGGACGGACCGTCGGAAGATCGAGATCTCATCTTGACCCTGATCGATAAGGCGGTAGCTTCGCGTAAAGGGGCGCGTGCTGTCACCTTCCGACGCGCGCACGACCCCCGAAGGACACGAGCCAACATGACGGTCGAGGCACCGCCAGGCCTCCTCCCCGAGCAGCAGCCGCCCGCGAGCACGCCGCCGGACCCGAGGCCTCCATCGAGACGCACCCGCGCCATCCGGCGCGTGGCCGTCCTCTACAACGTAGACTTCGAGGACGCCTGTCCCGCGGACGACCCCATGTGGGCGTCGCGGGCCGACGTCGCGCTCGTCGCCACGAGCGTGGCGACGGCGCTCGCGACCCTCGGCCACGAGCCCCAGCTCGTCGGCGTCGACGGCGACCTCGCCGCGCTCCGGTCGACCCTCCTCGAGCACGACGTCGACTGCGCGTTCAACCTCTGCGAGTCGCTCGTCGGAGACGCCCGGCTCGAGAGCGCGGTTCCGCTCGTCCTCGAGCTGCTCGGCCTGCCCTTCACGGGGTCCCCGCCCGAGGTGCTCGCGTTCGCCCTCCGCAAGGACCGGGTGAAGCAGCGCCTCGAGGCCGCCGGCATCCCCACCCCCGCCGGCCGCGTCCTCGCCCGGGCCGACGACCCGTGCGACCTGCCCTTCCCGCTCATCGTGAAGCCCGTCCGCGAGGACGGGTCGGCCGGGATCTCGCGGACGAGCGTCGTCTGGAGCGAGGCCGAGCTCCGCGCCGAGGTCGCGTCACTCATCGCGACCTTCAAGCAGCCCGCCCTGGTCGAGGAGTACGTCGAGGGGCGCGAGTTCAACGTGGCCATGCTGGGGCACCCCACTCCCCGCGTCTTGCCGCTCAGCGAGATCGACTTCACGGCGCTGCCGGCGGGCGCGCCGCGCATCGTCTCGTACGACGCCAAGTGGACCACCGGGTCGGTCGACGACCTCGGCACCGTGCCCGTCCTCCACCCGTCGCTCCCCAACCCCCTCGCCGCCCGCGTCCGCCGGGTCGCCTCCGACGCGTTCCGCGCGGTCGGCGTGCGCGACTACGGCCGGGTCGACGTCCGCCTCGCCGCGACGGGCGTCCCCTACGTCGTCGACGTGAACCCCAACTGCGATCTCTCGCCTTCGGCCGGGATGGCCCGCGCCGCGGCCGCCGTGGGCATCGACTACACCGCCCTCGCGGGGCTCCTCGTCCGCTACGCGCTGCGGCGTCGTGGCTCGCTCCGTCGTGCCCCGGCCGCTATCATTGGGCATCGATGACCCTCGAAGAGGCGATACGCATCCTGCGAAGCCCCGAGGGAAAAGAAGAGACCAAGCGCGTGTACCTGCTCCGGCGGGCGGTCGAGTGGGCCGAGATCACCATCCGGTCGCAGCAGGTCGACCGCAGCGACGCCGAGTCGATCGTCAACGCCGTAGCCGCCCGGGCCGAGGAGCTCTTCCCGGGCAGCCGTGAAACGTTCGCGATCGTCTACGGCGTCCGCCTCAAGCGCGTCATCGACGAGACGTACGGCCAGGGCGACTGACGCGGCGGCGGGGCCCGGCGCCCGGGCGCCACCCGCCGGCCCGACTCACGGCAGCGGCGCCGCCTCGTCGCCCGCCTCGGCGCGGTCGCGGAGCTTCTGCGCCGCGAGGGTGCGCTGCTGCGGGGTGAGGATCGGCAGGGCGACCTCGGCGATGCCGAGGAGGTGGTCGGTCATCTTCTGGGACATCTGCGCGACGTCGTGCGGCGGCGCCACCTCGTTCATCACGAAGCGGTCGCCCTTGAAGGCCTCCATCACGGCGTGGCCGTGTTCCTTCGCCTCGCCCCAGGGCGCGCCCTCGTGACCCGCGGCCATCTTCGCCTGGAAGTGCTGCTTCAGGCCGTCCTTGATCTGGCTGCGCTGCTCGTCGGAGAGGCCGAGGTCGGTCGCCCACTGCTTGAGGCCGTGGTGCTCGCGCATCGCGCCCGCGCCCTTGTGCTGGGACATGCGCGCCCGGACGGCGTCGACGAAGGCGGTCCGCTGGTCGGGCGTGAGGATGGCGTGGAGCTGCTCGAGGCCCGCGCGGTCTCCGGGCTGCGCGGCCTTCATCGCCGCCACGACGGCGTCGATCTTGGGCTGGAGGGCGGCGCGGTCGATGGCGCCGGCCTGGACCTGCCCGGCGATGGCGAGCGCGAGGTCCTTGTGCGCGGCGCGGGCGGCCGCGTGCCGGTTCTCCGCGTCCGTCGCGAGCGACTCGACCGCCGCCCGCTGCGAGGCGGTCAGCGGGACGTCGCCCAGCGCGTCGCCCATCACCTTGAGCGGGCCGTGCGCGTTCTGCGCGACGGGCGCGCGCGTCGTCGCCCCCTCGGGCGAGGCGGCGATGGGCTCGGTGCCGGCGGTCCCGCTGCACCCGGCGGACGCGAACGCGAGCGCGGCGGCGAGCGGCAAGGCGAGGACGAAGGAGCGAGTGCGGAGAAGCATGGATCGTGAACCTCCGGGAGACAGTGTTAGCCCGGCGTGCGACGGGAGTGTGGAGGAGGCGGGTAAAGCTCCGTAAAGGGGCGGGGGAGCGAGCCGAGGCGCGGGCGCGGGCGCGGGCGCGGGCGCGGGCGCGGGCGCGGGCGCGGGCGCGGGCGCGGGCGCGGGCGCGGGCGCGGGCGCGGGCGCGGGCGCGGGCGCGGGCGCGGGCGCGGAAGAAGATGAATGCACGAATACGGAATGGGAA
>DASXDU010000044.1:0-48023 GCA_036490515.1 Polyangiaceae bacterium | reverse complement strand
ACGGCGACGCGCAACGAGAAGCGGACGGCCCTCATCATGAAGCTCGAGCAGCTGAAGGCCTACATCCAGTCGGTTGCCGACGCGAACGTCGACAACAGCGGGTCGATCATCCAGAGCGCGGGCCTCACGGTCCGCAAGGTGACCACGCACAAGCCGCGGGTCTTCGAGGCGGTCGCCGGGGCGACCCTCGGCACGGTGAAGATCACCACCGTGTCGGCCGGTCCCCGGGCGTCCTACGAGTGGCAGTCCAGCACGGACGGCGGCAAGACGTGGGTCGACATGGCGCCGACCCTCCAGGCCAAGACGTCGATGGCTGGCCTGGCGGAGGGCACCACGGTCCTCATCCGCTATCGCACGGTGACGAAGACGGGTGCGGCCGACTGGAGCACCCCGACCACGTACACCGTGAAGTAGCCGCGAGCGGCGCGCAGAAGAGCGGGTAGTGCGGATGGCCCGCCGCCGGTGGAGACACTGGCGGCGGGCCGCGCTATTTCGTGCGTAAAGGTTTCGCGGAAGAGGCTCAGGAGCTGCGGCCAGTCAACATCATCGGTGCCATGCAGGCCCTCCGAGGAGCCACGTTGGGCGAGTCCGAGCGAGCTGCTGCGGCGCCCGCCGGTATGCTCGCCGCGTGCGGCCACGTCTTCGGAACTCGTCAGGTCTCCACCAACCCCATGCATTGCTCGAGGAGAAGTACAAGTTCGGGCCGCGCGTATTCTTGGTGCCGCCGCCCTGCGCGTTCCCGCGCGCGCCCACCGCGGTGCTCGAGGAGCACGCGACGCTGGTCGACCGGGCGCGAGAGTGGCTCGTCTTCGCGATGGGCGAGACGCTCGCGCATCCGCTTTTTCCTTCGGTCATGGCCAGCACGATCGAGCGTCACGCCGATGGCAGCATCGAGCGAGACCTCGTGGATCGCGCGTACCGCTGGCGTCTGGACGACTTTCACGGGCTGCGTCGGGAGCTCAAGGCGGCGCCCGAGGAGGAGGACGCCTTCCCGATCGTCGTGCTCTCGCCCGACGCCGTCTCTCTTCAGCTCGTGCGAATCGACTCTCGCGCGCGGAGCAAGGTGCCTCGCCTCTCGGTCGCGCGGCGCGACGTGATCGTCGAGCCGCGGCGGCAGCAACACTGGGAGAGCGGCGCGTGGACCCTCACCCGATGGTCCTACCCAGGCGAGGACGCGGAGGCCCGGTATGGATGGACCCGGACACCGGACCCTCCGAGGGACGAAGACGACGTCGTCGAGCGGGTGGCCCGCTTCTACGAGCCGCGCATCGATCGGCTGGTCCGACACTGGCTCGGGCTCGGCGCGGAGATCGACGATCTGCTCGTCTTCCTGTGCTCGATGGAGTGTTGCGGCGACAACGTGGCGTGCCTCGAGCGCCGCAAGGCGGTGAGCGAGGTGGCCGAGTATCCGACGATCGCGCGAGCCATCGGCGAGGATCGCCGTCGCGACCGGGTCCCGGTGTTCGTGAAGACCGAGAGCTACGAGGGACTCTACTGGCTCTCGGTGAGTCAGGACGGTACCGCCGCCCTGGATCCGAGCCCGGCGCTGGTGGCGAAGGAGACGAAGCTCGTCGATCCGAACGATACGTGGCGGTTCGAGCGCATCGACTGGTCCCGGGAGCCGACGCCGCGCGGGACGGCGATCGACGAGACGTTCTACCGCCTCATCCGGTCGAGCGACGCCGAGATCGATGCCGCGATCGCCATGGCACACTTCGATCCGGCGACCGAGCGCCGTCGTGGTCCGGGCTTGCGGGAGTCGGTCGTCGTGGCCATGAGCGAGCGACTGGGGGAGCTGCCCGGGGGAGACCGGTGAGGCGCGGACGCAGCGAACCGAGCGACCCATTCCTAGCCGGTTGGGGCCAACGATCTTCGCCTGCTAGCACCGGCGGCAGTCGAGGGAGAAGCTCGCGAGCCTACGGGCGGAGAACCGATCGGTGGCCTTGATCAGGCGACGCTCGTCGCCGCGTCGCGGTCGTTGCCCTTCGCGCCGCCCCTGAGCTTCGCCTCGATGCGCTGTACGCTCGGCCACACGGTCGTCCACCAGTCGTCCTCCTTCCGCGGCCGACGCGTCCGCCATGACGGCGTACGCGCGCGACAGCAACTCGCGGTCCGTCGCGCCGCGCGCCGGCGACGCGCGCGCCGTCGTCAACGCCACGACGACGAGTCGCGGTTGGCTCAGCCCGTCTCAGGCCAGCGCGGACCTTGCCAAGTCTCCCTTCGGCTCGTATATTCCAAACAGGAATACTCATGCGGACAACTAGAGGCCCACCACAGCTACCCTTCCGCGATAGCGACGCGAGTTGGTTGCTCGCGCTCCTAACCACCGCGGCCAGCGCCAAAAGCGCATTTTCATTGGAGGTTATCATGTTCGTGCCGAATGGATGAGGTAGCTTGTGAGTCCTACAAAAGCAGAGCGCTTGAGTGTGTTTTTTGGTCGCCTGGCCGGCGAGCCGGCAGCGGCGACGGGTCCGGAAGCGATGCAGCAGATCGTGAGAATCCTGACCGACGTCGAGGACGAGCTTTCGGGCGTTCCGAACGATCCGGCCGCTTGGTTGGATGGTCGGCTGTACCCGCCGAAGGCCGATGCGAAGAGGGAGGTCCCAGGACGTCCGGACCTCGAGCGCTACAGAAGCAGGGACCACAACACCTTCGTCCGCGCGAACGGCGCGATCCGGATCGAGGTCGTTGGAACGAGAGAGGTGGTTTTTGACAAGCCAGGTGCGAGCGGAGTCAGGGTCTTCGAGAACGAGGACTGACGCCGCCTCGTCCCCTGCAAGGTAGAGCGATGAATCGGATTGAAGAACTGAGGGAGCGACTGAGGGGGCGCGTGCCGGGTGTCCAGGCTGAGCTGGATCCGCCCGCGAACCCGACCGCGCCGTGGTTCCTCGACGTTCGGCTCGGCAAGAACGCGGTCGTCGTCGAGTGGCGCCCGGTCCTTGGATTTGGAGTGAGCTCGCGTCGGGGCGGACCGTACGGTGACGACTCGCCCGACGAGTTCTTTCCACAGCTGGATGGCGCCTTCGAGCGTGTCGTCGAGCTTCTCACGCAGGGCAAGCGGACGGCCCCTCCTGCGAGGCTCGACCTGAAGGCAATGCGTGAGCGCAAGTTCGTGACGCAGGAGGAACTCGCTGCGCTGGTGGGAGTGAAGCAGGGCACGATCTCCAAGTTGGAGCGCCGTGGGGCCGAGGAGGTCGGGATCGGCGTGCTTCGAAGCGTTGCGCGGGCGCTTGGCGGCGAGTTGGAAGTGAGCGTCCGGTTCGCGGAGCGAAGCGTCGCGGTCGTCCTGAACAGTGAGAGGCCCGACGCCCAGGAACCGCCTTCGGTTCGCGGATGGAAGTGACGGCTCGCGCCCTCTGCCCTGGCAGGCCTACGCTCGGCGCACCGCACGAGACCTACGGTCGTGTTGCCCACCACTTGAGCAAGCTGCCCCGAACGATGTGAGCGAACACGTGGAGATGCACCGGGCGCTTCGTATTAGGCACGCTCTTCGGGTCACGCGTCAGGTGCACGGGTATCTCGTCATGCGGAAGCCACGCGTACCATTCTCGCGGCACGCCGTTCCCGCCCGAAAGCGGAACACCTCTGAGCTCCCATGGGAAGGGGATGCCCGCGTGCAGGTGCCTTGAGCGCAGGGCGTAGATCTCGCGCATCGGCTGCTCCAGCCCCGCCGGACTCCAGTCCTGGACGCACTCGTCCGGTCGCGCTGCAGGGGCATCGGGCATGAAGTCCTGGACGAACGTGACGAACTTCTTCGTCGCGCCAAGGAGCCCCTTTTGGGTATCGGCCACGCTCTTCACCACGCTCTCCCCGCCAGCCTTGCAGGCCTCGTAGAGTCTCGGATCCAGCTCGCGCATCATCTCGACGGCGGACCACTTCTTCTCGCTGCCTTTGAGGGCCACGCCGGCGGCTGCTTCGATCGCCGACGAGAGGAGGATCCACGAGAGCGCAGCATCGCGCTCTGAGTCCCAGAGCGCCGCCTGGTAAAGACGGGCCGCCCGCACGAGAGCGCAGGCAGCCGGCGGGGAGAGCTGCGGATACAAATCCAGCAAGTCCAGCTCGTCCAAGTCGGCGACGCGCTTCGCGTGCGCGATGATGGGCGTTCTCGATCCCGGCAGCAGGACCGGGCGCAAGACCTCTGATTGCGAGCGTGGCTGTCCCGCCGGATCCTCGTCCTGCCTGTCGAGGTAGCGCGTTCTGTCGCCGGCACGGACTCGTACCCCCAACGTGAGCGACACGAGCGCGGCGATCTCGTCGACATGCCTGCCGCCGTGCTCCGCGTCGTCGTCCTTCGGGTTCGCGCTCGTCACGTGCTGGATCCGGACGGTCGCAACCGGCTGAGCGAGCCCACTCGGCGATGCGCCCGCGAGCATGTTCATGAAGCGGTAGGGCCCGGCGTCGCGGTCGATGCCTCGAATCTCGCTGTCCGAGTACAGCTCGAACTCCTCGGCGCTCCGCGGTGGCTTCTCGCGATCATTGGCGTTCCAGTTCGCCCAGCTCTGCGGGCGCTCCTCCGGATTCTTCTCCAGCCACGGGTGCCACTCCGCGCGTCCCGACGGAGGGGGAGTGTCCGGATTCCGATCTGGGCCCTTGCCGGATGGGTCGGTCACGGCACCGTTCATCGCCACGGCGACGAGGTCGCCCTCGTCGAATATGCGGAACGCACGGTCGCGGGTCGCCTGCGACTTCTCCAGAGCGAACGCCCGCGCTCCGGCGTACGAACCGAAGAACATCAGGAGTGTCGACCCGCGGCCCCCGTCGTACTCGTGGACCGTGAAGCGATAGCTCGCCGGATCGGAGTCCTCGGTGAGCGAGCTGGCCGTCGCGTCGTCCTCGTCCGTCTCGGAGCCCATCGTCCCGCCGGCGAGTCTACGCCAGGCAACCACGAGCGCGCGCAACACGATTACGACGGCGCGCCGCATGGTCCTCCCCATCGTGCCTCACCGCGCGGCGCAGTGTGGCGACTCCCCGCCGCCCGGCGACGTCGTGGTGGTGTCCTTCTGGCACGAGCGCGTGCATCGAGATAGGGGGGCCCCAGCCTTGACCGATACGTGCTTCATATGTATGAATTGTGCATGGCTCCTGCAGACCGCGATCGACGTTTCAACATGCTCCTCTCGGAAGGCGAGGAGACGATGCTTCACTGGCTTGCCGAGGAGTACGGGCTCAGTGCGTCGGACGTCATCCGAACGATGATCCGCAACGAGTACGCGACGCGGAGCTACGAGAATCGGCAGATCGCTCGCGGTCACATGCCCCCGAGACCGCTCCTCATCACTTCTGGCGGCCCGACCATCGTGCGCGGCGCAGACGTCGTCACGACGAAGAGCATCAAGAAGGGCAGAGGGGCGAAGGCGGCAAAGTAGCTGCGGCGACGAACGAGGGACGCCGATGCTGATGACGGTCATCGCGATCTTCGGGGCGGTTTCCGGTTCAATCAGCCTCGCGTGGCTGATTCGAAACTGGGCGTACGACCGGGTGGACCTCCGCCTGACCGCGATGGCGGCGATGCGAGTGCCTGCGCAGCCAGGCCGGCTGCGACCGCCCCTCGTCTCGCAGATCGAGCCCGATGATGTTCTCGCGATCACTCTAGCGAATCACGGTCGGCGAGACGTCCACGTCCAGTCCCTCGGCGGGGAGCTGAGCGACGGCAGCGAGTTCGTCTTCCGCGACCCCACCGGATTGCCCTGCGCGCTCAAAGAGGGCCAGCGTCAGACGTTCGAGTATGACCTGGAGGTCTTCGGTCGCGAGAACGAGTGGGTGACGGCGTTGTTCGCATACGACGGGCTCGGTCGAAAGTGGAGGCTTGGCCACCCGGATTTTCTACGGCTGCAGGCCCAGGCGAAAGAGACGCTAGGCAAGCGGAAGGTCGATGAAGGAGCAGTCGGGGTCGAGTGGGAACGACGCAGGGCGGAGTTCGGAAAGCGCGTGAATGAGGGCAAGTAGGCACGACGACGAAAAGATCCCTGGACGCGGAGGCCATCCACCTCCCCCACGCGCGCCTCGTCACCCCTTGCTGACCCGCCCCCCCGGCCTCCCGCTTCGCTCAGCGCGGTGCTAAGCGTCGCCCCATGTCTTCCGAGGGGAACACGACCGTCCCCGGTTCGCTCGACGAGTACGCGCCCGGGACGCCGCACCTGGAGACCCACTGGACGCTGTCGCTCGGGTGGTTGCGCGAGGAGCCGCACCGGGTCGGCCAGTCGTGTCCCGTCCCTCAGGGCAGCACGCTCATGCTCGGTCGCGCGTTCGGCAAGACGCCGGAGTCGCAGCTGCGAGCGCCGATCACTCGCTTCTCGATCGTGCGACCCGGATCGACCGTCGACTGCGGGCCGCTCGGCGGCGACCGCATGTCGCAGGAGCAGGCCCGGCTCGAGTACATGGCGATCGGCATCAACCTGGAGGTGGTCGGCCGGGCGCCCCTGCTGATCAACGGCGAGCGACTCGCGCACGGGGACTCGCGGATCGTCCGGCCGGGCGACGTGCTGTTCGTCCCCGAGCACTCCGTCCTCCTCGTGACGCGGGCGCCGGCGTCGCTCCCTGCGGATCCCCTCCTGAGCGTCCTGCACGCGTTCGGTGAGCCGGACGCCCGCGGAATCGTCGGCGACTCGCTCGCGGCGTGGAACCTTCGCCGGCAGATCGTGCTCGCGCACCGCGTCGGTGGGCCGACGATGCTGTACGGCGACACCGGGACGGGGAAGGAGCTCGTGGCGCGCGCCCTCCACGCGCAGTCGGGGCGCAAGGGGCCCTTCGTCCCCGTGAACTGCGCGAACCTCGTGTCGAGCCTGGCGGAGTGGCAGCTCTTCGGCAGCCTCGCCAACCGACCGAACAAGGGCGACGAGGAGAACCTCGGCTGGTTCGGGATGGCGGACGGGGGAACCCTCTTCCTCGACGAGATCGGCGAGCTGCCGCTCCACCTCCAGGCGAAGCTCCTGCGCGTGCTCCAGGCCGGCGGCGAGTACCTGCCCATCGGGGCGACGGAGCCGCGGCGCGCCGACGTCCTGGTCGTGGCGGCGACGAACCGGGATCTCGGCAGCACCATCAAGCACGATCTCCTCCCTCGCTTCCCGTCACGCGTCGACGTCCCGCCTCTCTCCGTCCGCTGGCAGGACGTGGTCCCCCTCGCGCGCGCCTTCGTGCTCCGGCTGCATCGCGAGGGGTCGCAGGTCGCGGCGCGGTTCGTCGGCGTCCGCCCGGACGGCGCGCCGCACGTGCGCATGTCGCCCTATTTCGTGACCGCGATGCTGCGCCGGACGTACGAGGGGAACGTCCGCGAGCTCGAGAACTACGTGCGCCACGCCATGGCCGAGTCGGCGGGCGAGTTGATCGTGCCGCCCAGCGACACCCGGCCCTGGCAGGTGCCGGCGAGCGTTCCGCCCCCCGCCGTCGCGGGCGCGTCCACCCCGGCGTCGCCGCCCCTGCCGGCGCCGATGCTCAACGCCGACGACACGACGCCCGATGGGGTGCCGGCGGCGATGCCGGGCGACGAGCCCCCGCGGCGCGACCCGAAGACGCTCTTCGAGGCGGAGATCTGCGATGCGCTCGCCGCGTGCGGCGGCGTCGTCCCCGCCGCCAAGTTCCTGCGGGTCGGCCGCGATCAGCTCCGGCGCCGGATGGAGAAGCTCGGCATCGATCCCGACAAGCGCCGCTAGCGCCTCGCTCGCGGGAGGAAGTGGGCGCCCACTCCGATCGCCTGGGCGCCCACGTGGGCGGAGTGGGCGCCCACGCATCGTCCGACACGGATTTCGCGGGGTTGCGTGCGTCTTCACGCTCCGGATCGGCTGGTCCGGGACGTGCTGAGGGGGCCCGCGCAACGCCACCGCGAGCTCCCCATGAACGACGCCGCCCACCTCTCGACCGAAGCGATCCTCCTTCCCGCCCAGCCGGACTCCGAGCCTTCGGAGCGCTCCGGGGTCTCCGAGGTGCGGCCGCCCGAGCCGCCCGCGATGTCGATGGACGACAAGGCGCGCTTCCTCGCCGAGCGCCGGACGCTGGCGGCGATCCGCACCGTGGCTGGCCGCCGCGGGGTGCGGAGGCAGCATCGGGAGGACGTCGTCCAGCAGACGTGCATTCGCGCGTGGAAGACGCGGCTGCCGGCGGATCCCAAGGAGGCGCGCCCCGTCCTCAACCGGATCGCCGCGCTCGTCTCCGCCGAGGTGACGCGCCCGTCGCTGCTAGGGGTCCCCGTCCCCATCGACGACGTGCACGACGCGGAGCTCTCGGTGCAGGCGTCCGATCCCGCGTACGACGCCGAGGTTCGCGACCAGCTCGGGCGCCTCTTCGAGAAGGCACGCGAGCGCTTCCCCCAGCGCTTCGACGCGTTCCTCGCCGCCGCCGTCGGGAACTACCCCTCGCAGGTCGAGGCGAACGAGCGCGGCGTCACCGACGCGCAGGTCCGCAAGGAGCGCTCGGACGTGCGCCGGTTCCTCGAGCAGCATGGCCAGAAGATGGGCCTCGTCGTCGCTGCGGCGCTCGTCCTGCTCGTCTTCGGATCGATGCGCGACTGGACGCGCTCCTCGCACATCGAGCGAGACGGCGACTGGAGCAGCTGGTCGCCGCCGCGCCACGACTTCCGCCCGGCCGCCGACGCCTCGTCGCTCCGCGTCCTGGCCGCCCAGCGCTACAGCGCGGCCGAGTACGAAGCCTGCCTCCGCGACCTCGACGCCGCCAAGGCGATCGACGGCCGCGCCGACACCGAGGACGAGGCCCACATGCGCGCGACCTCGGAGCACGAGCTCCGCACGGAAGACGCGAAGTACCCGATGCCCATCAAGTGAACCGAAGAACGCCCACGAAGAGAACCGCCCACAGAGCCGAAAGAGAGGATCCCCGTGAACCGCATCCGCCGCATCGTACCCATCGCATCCGTCATCGCCGCCGTCGCCGTGCTCGCCCTCGCGGGTGGGATGTCGCGCGCGAAGGCGCACCCGCCCGACGATCCATCGCTGCTCATCGCGCGAGGAGGGCAGCACGCAGCGCCCCCCGCGAGCGGAGAGGCCGACGAGTGCACCAGGAGCGCCGGCTTCTGGGCGCCGGCGGACGACGCGCCCGCGGGCGACGGAACCGAGCCGCGCCGGATGGAGTGCAAGCGGTACGCGTGAGCGCAGGACGCTCGGCAACGTCACAATCGAACATCATCCACGAACCCGAGGTCCATGCCCTGTCGCTTGCGGTTGGCGACGAGCTGGCGAAGCTTGGCGGGCCGCGCGTAGTCGGGGTTGATCTGTCCTGCGAGCTCTGCCACCAGGGACAGCCCGACGTCGAACGGCTTCTCTAGAAGCTCGCCGACCTCGACGAGTTTGTTCGCGCTCGTGTGGTCCTCGCTCCACTTGGTCTCTCGGGATTCCAACTGCCAGGGCTCTCCACCATCCACGAGGGAGCGGCCGCGCACTCCTTCGACGTCGAGTTGAAGGGTCATGCGCTGCGAGGTCTCGAACGAACAAATCGGAGCAAGTTTGCGAAGGAAGTAGGTCGTTGCCAGCGCGATCTTCAGCACGGCTCCCACGTCCAGCTGACCCTGCGCCGGCCGCATCGGATCGTCCTCCCAGAGGTGTTCGCGATACGCGAAGCGTCCGTCCCGCTTGAGCATCCAGAGATAGGACGGCTGCCTGTCTGGCGCCGAGGGGATGCGGCCAACCCATCCCGCCTGGGTCATGCCGCACACCTCGCCCGGCAGGTCGACCCCGGTGAACGGGAACCCATGGCGAACCTTGGTGAGTGCCGCCTCGGGAAAGAGGGATACGAACTGCGGCGTCGGGATGGTCACCGGGGACTGGGGGACAGCGACGATCTGGCGCCACTCGGTGATGTGGTTGCCGGCGCGCTCCCACGCGGTCGACATGTCTTGCTGAAGGGTCAGGATGTCGACCGAGGCGCTTCCGCGGCCCATCAGATGGAGGAGAAACTCCGCGGCGGGTCCCTCGCACGAGGTTCGCCCTGTCTCCCACCCAGACACGACAGGCTTTCCGCCGCGGACCCCGAGTCGCTCGGCGAGCTGGTCTTGGGTGAGCTTCGCTTGCCGGCGATACTCTTGGACGAGTTGCGCAGGGATGGGGTCACCGGGGTGTCGCCCAGTGGCGGAGGTATCTGAGGACATACTTTGAGTATGTATTTAGATACCTCGCAGTCAACCGGCGTCTTGGCTGCCGGACGAGGCGCGAAGCCGACGCTGTACGATTCGCGATTCGCGAATATTATGCGGCTGCAGTGCTCAAACCACAGGACATCGTCGTCCTCCTCAAGCTCGCGTCGCGCGCGGATCCGGCATGGACCTACCCTCAGCTCGCAGTTGAGCTGTCGATGAGCCCGTCCGAGCTCCATGCGTCCGTCAAACGAAGCACGAGCGCGGGGTTACTCGACCCCTCTCGCGCGGTGAATCGCAGCGCCCTCCTCGAGTTCCTCGTTCACGGCGTGAAGTACGTGTTTCCGCCGGAGCGCGGTGCCGTAACACGCGGCACCCCGACGGCCCACTCGGCACCACCCTTGAACGAGCAGTTTCGGTCGACCCCCGACATGCCGACGGTCTGGGCGGATCCGGAGGGCTCGATGCGTGGCGAGGGGCTCAAGCCGCTGTATCCCTCGGTTCCCCGGGCAGCGCGCGCGGACGCCCGGCTCCACGAATGGCTCGCGCTGGTCGATGCCATCCGAGCGGGACGCGGTCGCGAGCGGGAGCTCGCGATCAAGGAGCTCCAGAACCGGCTCTCCCCGTGAAGGTGCCGCCCGACGTCCTGATCGTCGCACGCCGGCTAGCGCCGCTGCGTGACCGCATGGTGTTCGTCGGGGGTGCGATCCGGGGGCTGCTCATCACCGATTCGGCCGCCGACGCCGAGCGTCCCACCGATGACATCGACGTGGTCGTGGAGATCGCGTCACTCCCCGACTACCACCGCCTGGGTGCCGAGCTCCGGTCCTTCGGGTTTCGTGAGGACTCCACGCAGGGCGCCCCGATGTGCCGCTGGGTCGTGGAGAACGTCCGGGTCGACGTCATGCCAACCGATGAACATGTGCTGAGGTTCAGCAACCGCTGGTATGTCCCCGCGATCGGACACGCTTTGGAGCTCGAGGCCGACGGGCTGCGACTCCGGATCATCGACGCGCCGCACTTCTGCGCGACGAAACTGGAGGCCTACTCGGACCGCGGCGGAGGTGATTTCCTTCACCACGACCTCGAGGACGTGATGGCCGTGATCGCCGGGCGCGTGGAGCTCCGCGGAGAGGTGGCTGCGTCCGGGATCGAGGTCCGCCGGTTCGTAGCCCACAAGCTCCAGGAGCTCCTCGCGACGGGCGCGTTTCTCGATGCTCTTCCGGGCCATCTCCAGGGCGATGAGATGAGCCAAGATCGGTTGCCACTCCTGCTCGACCGCCTGCACGCCCTGGCTTCGCTCGCCTAGGCCGACGAGACGCAGCGCCTCCCCCCTCACGGGCACGACAGCGTCGAGACCGTCACGTCATCCACGTTCCAGCAGCTCATCGCGTACACGCCGGCCTCGGGGACGGCGTATCCGAACCGGACGCGGAAGGCAGCGTTCCGGTGGGCCGTCACGTCGTACTCGACCTTCGTCCACGCACTGTCGGCGACGAGGTTCCCGGCGCCGGAGGGGTTCGAGTAGACGTTGACCCACGCGCTGCCGTCGAAGACGTCGACCGTGGAGGTCATCCAGCCCTCGGCGTCGCTGTTGAGCCACCGGTAGAACCCCAGCTTCAGCGAGGGTGCGGTGGAGACGTCGACGGGCGGGCTGGTCGCGTAGCGGAAGGCGCTCGTGGTCCCGGCGGGGTTGTTGCCGCATGCGTACACGCCGGCGACGCCACCGGCGGAGGCGGTGGTGTGATCGACGGTCGGATCGGGGTACCCCTTCTGCGGCGCGGGCGGGCTCGGACAGGTGGGCGCGATGCTCCAGGTGCTGTCCAGCTTCCAGCCGCCGTCCGCGGAGTCGAAGGTCTCCGCGAGATAGACCGTTCCGCAGGGGGCGTCCGGCGGGGAGTCGCTCGCCGGTTGCGCGTCGGCGGGTCCGTCCGAGGTGGCCGCGTCTGCCGCGTCCGCCGCGTCCGTGCCCGCTTCGAGGCTCGCGGCTGCGTCGGGAGCGATTGCGTCCGCTGCGTCGTCGACGTGCCCGGCGTCGGCGTCGCTGCCCGCGTTCACGTCGACGCTCGCGTCCGGGGTCGATGCCCCCGTGTCGTTCCGCGCTCCGCCGTCGGCCACCGCGTCGCCGTGCGCGTCTTCGCACCCGTCCGGCGCGCACGCGTCCTCGGTGATCTGGTCGAGGCCCGTCAACGCCGCGCATGCGACGAGCGAGCCCCCGGCAACTGCCATGGCGACCATTCGAAACGGACCACGCATGGCCCGGACGCTACGGGCCGCGTGTACGACGGCGGTCGCCCGCGGGTGACGATTTGCCGAACTTCACTCGTCTTGCGCCTGTCGCGTTGCGCAAGGTTCGGCGCGTGTTCGCAGGGCGGTCACGACGCAGCGCGATGCTGGGCGTCGAAAAGGGAGGTCCCCATGAACACGATGGACAGGTGGAACACCGAGAAGGGCATCCGGCGCAGCGAGCACATGGCCGTCGAGCGCGCGCACACCGCGCAGCTCGCGAACCACCTGTCGTCGGTGGCGGTGCGGCAGTGGGAGAAGACGCTGACCGGCATCGTGGCGCTGCCGGCGGCCGCGGCTCTGGGCGTCGCGGCGACCGCGACGTACGGCGTCGCTCTCCTCGAACGCGCCTTCGAGGTGTTCGAGACGGCCATCGGCGACGTCGGTCGCACGGTGAGCGAGGGTCGGCGGGACGGCGAGACGACGGACCTGCACGAGAGCCGCGAGAGCCGCAACGAAACGCACTCCTGAGGGGTGGGCGACCACGCGAGGCTCGACGGCCGATACGCTCGACCTCTTCCTTCCGTTGGTGGGCCGTGGCCGCAGGGAACTGCACCGCTTTCGTTCTCTGTGGCCTCGGCGCTGCCTTGCTCGGGTGCCCTGAACATCCGGCAGCGAGCAGACCCGTGGCGCCTCCGGACCCGTACGCAGACCTCGCTCCGCTGGCCCGCGCCATCGGCGACGCGCGCGTCGTCGCGCTCGGGGAGCCCTGTCACGGCGAGGGCAACATGTTCGAGGTCCAGGCGCGTCTCGTCGCGTTCCTCCACGAGCGCCTCGGCTTCACCGTGCTGGCGTGGGAGGCCGGCCTGTGGAGCTGCGAAACCGACGCCGCGCACTGCGTCGGCTGGCCATGGGGCTCGGTCGTCGAAACGCGCGGCGTGCGTCCACCGCCGTCCGGCATCCAGGTCACCGGCTTCGACTTCCAGTTCACGGGCAGGGCGCGCCAGGCGTCGCTGGACCTCTTGCGGGATCGGCTCGTAGAGCTCGTGCGCCCGGACTCCGCGCTGGCGGCCCGGCTGACGACCGCCTTCTCCCGGTTCCCCAAGATGCAGCACTTTCGTCTGCTCTCGGCCGAGGACCGATCGCTCGACCGACAGGTTTTTCGCGACGTGCTGGCCACGCTGGATGCGAGTCGTCAGGCCAACGACCTCGCACTTCTCCGTCGCGCCGTGGAGAACGTCATCGGGCTGTACGACTGGCACGAGGCCGTGCGCGCGGACGTCTCGACCACCATCGACTGGAGCCACAACGCGCTGAACGACGTCCGCGACAGGGCGATGGCCGACAACGTCCTCTGGCTGACGAACGTCCGCTATCCCGGCCAGAAGATCATCCTCTGGCTCGCGACCTTTCATGCGGCAAGGGACCAGAGCGCGTTGACCGAGCCGGCCGGGCGCGTCGATCCCTCCGATCGCACCGGCTTCAAGCCGATGGGTGCCTGGCTCTCCGATGCCCTCGGGCCGGCCTACTTCGCCCTCGGGATGACCGCGTACCAAGGCCGCATCGGAAACCCGCCGCAGCTCGCCGAGACCGTCGTCGGTCCGGCTTCCCCGGGGAGCATCGACCAGGTGTGGGCTCCTGCCGAGGGCTTCCGCTTCGTTCCGCGCAGTGTGCTGGGCACCACGCCGACCGAGGCACGGTTCGTCGGGCTGCACGGGTTCATCGCGCCGTGGGGCCGGGTCCTCGACGGGGGTCTCGTGTTCCGGAGCGTCACGCCGGCCACGCCGGAGATGCCCTGACCGACGCCGGGCCGTCCGAGGTGGGCTTCGGGCAGAGCGCGGGCCGCTACCTCACGCCGGTATTGGCCGATGGGGGACTCCAACCACTCCGCGCTACGTCGACGCTGGAGTTCCTCCGCTACACAGGCTCACGGTCGTGGCGGCGCTGAGTGGGGGCTTCCCGTCCACGCACCTCACCATGCGGTCAGGTCGCGCGCCACTCGAGCAGCGTCGCGTAGTTTCGGCTGCGCGGGTCGGCGAGGTAGTCGTGGAGGATCCCGCGAACCGCGAAGCCGGCCTTGAGCTGCGAGCCGAGCACGCGGTCGCGGATCTCGCCGCGGACGACGCGCGCGACGTAGTCCTCGGGCGACATGCGGTCTGCGTGCTCGTGGTAGCCCCAGAGCCTGCCCCCGGCGACGACGCGTTTCAGCCCGTGTCGCACGCACATGCCCTGGAGCGCCGCGTAGAGCGTCTCGCCGACTCCTTTCCCCCAGGCAGCCGGGTCGACGTAGATGTCCGCGAGGTAGAGCGTGTCGCCGCCGGGGTCGTGGCTCGCGAACGTGCCGTCGTCGGTGATCTCGAGCCAGGTGTGCTGCGCGAGCGGATCGCGGTCACGCGCCACGATGAACGTGGAGATCGCGCCCGCGGGCTTCCCCGCGAGCTCGGCGAGCTCCTGGCCCTCCGGGAAGCGCGCGATGTGCATCCGCAGCTGCGCGGCGCTCCAGACGACGTTCTCCTCGACGAGCTCCGGATACGCTGCGTGGTTCATGGCCTCGAGCCGCGGCACGTCGTCGAGCGTTGCGCGCCGGACGGGAAGCCTGGGGTGGGAGATCGAAGCCAGAGCCATGGTCCTTCCATGGTTGCCATCCGCGCTCCGGCCGCAAGCACGGCCGTCAGCAAGTCACCGGCAATTCACGGCGGGTTCAGTGCTGCCCAGGTGCGTTTGCGCGGTGCGCAAGGTTCGGCGCGGCGTTGGCTCCCGGCTATGGTGGCGTCATGTCCGAGCAACACCCTCTTCCGTCGGGCTTCGGCGCGACGACCACGGCGCGTGAGGTGCTCGGTGAACGCCGCCTCGACGGTACCCTCGCGGTCGTGACCGGCGGCTACGCCGGCATCGGTCTCGAGACCACGCGCGTGCTCGCGGCCGCCGGCGCGCACGTGATCGTGCCTGCGCGCGACGCCGCGAAGGCGACCGCCGCGCTCGGGGGGCTCGCGAACGTCGTGATCGATTCCCTCGATCTCGGGGTGCCGGCGACGATCGATGCGTTCGCGGCTCGGTTCGGCGATCGGCCGCTGCACCTCCTCGTCGACAACGCCGGAATCATGGCCGCGCCGCTGTCGCGGGACGGGCGCGGGCTCGAGTCGCAGCTCGCCGTGAACCACGTCGGCCACTTTCGGCTCTTCGCGCGCCTGCTCCCGGCGCTACGGCGGGCCCACGGCGCGCGGGTCGTCGTGCTGTCCTCGCGCGGTCACGTCCGGTCCGCCTTCGACTTCGACGACCCGAACTTCGAACGCCGCCCCTACGACAAGATGGTCGCATACGGTCAGTCGAAGACCGCGAACGTTCTCTTCGCCGTCGAGGCCGACCGGCGCTACCAGGCGGACGGCATCCGCGCGTTTTCGCTCCACCCGGGCGCGATCCTCGAGACGGATCTGGCGCGCAACTACGATCCCGAAGAGCTGAAGCTCGTCGTCGAGCGCGCCCGTCGGATCGGCAGCTTCAAGACCGTCGAACAGGGTGCCGCGACCACGATCTGGTGCGCGACGAGCCCGCAGCTCGCGGGGCAAGGCGGCGTGTACTGCGAGAACTGCGACGTCGCGCCCGTCAAGACCGAGGGCGACGACGGGGTGCGGCCGTACGCGATCGATCCGGAGATCGCGGAGCGGCTTTGGGCGTGGAGCGAGCGCTGGCTGTCGTGAGACGTCCACCGCGGGCCGGGGAACATCTGCGCCGCGCGGTTCGTCATGATTGCGGCGCCCTTGACCAGGCTCTAGATCATGCGAGCGACTTTGGGCGACCACCACCAACTCGTCGAGGAGCTGCGCGCCGGGCTGGGTTGCGTGCTGCGCGGGAAGGGGCCCGTCATCGATCTGGCGCTCATCGGCGTCTTCGCCGGCGGGCACGTGCTCCTCGAGGACGTGCCCGGCGTGGGCAAGACCACGCTCGCCAAGGCGCTCGCCCGCGTCTTCGGCGTGCGGTTCGCTCGGGTGCAGTTCACGCCCGATCTCTTGCCCGGCGACATCACCGGCACGCTCGTCCTGGATCCAGAGAAGGGGACCTTCTCGTTCCACCGGGGGCCCGTCTTCACGAACATCCTCCTCGCCGACGAGATCAACCGCGCGTCGCCGCGGACGCAGGCGGCGCTCCTCGAGGCCATGAACGAGTCCCAGGTGACCGTGGAGGGCGAGACCCACCCGCTCGAGGCGCCGTTCTTCGTCGTCGCGACGCAGAATCCCGCGGACTACCAGGGCACCTATCCGCTTCCGGAGGCGCAGCTCGACCGCTTCCTCGTCCGCATCTCGATCGGGTACCCGAGCCCGCAGGACGAGCTCGAGATGCTCTTCGCGCGCCAGACCCGGGATCCGCTCGACGAGCTCACCGCCGTCTGCACCCGGCAGCGCCTCGTGGACATCCAGGAGGCAGTGCGTGCCGTCGAGGTGAAGCCGCTGGTCGTGCGCTACCTCCTCGCGATCGTGGAGGCGACGCGTACGGATCCCGAGCTCAGCCTCGGCGTCAGCCCGCGCGGCTCGCTGTCGCTCTTCCGCGCAGCGCAGGCGCACGCGTTCCTGCGCGACCGCGGCTACGTGAGCCCGGAGGACGTGAAGGCGATCGCCGTCGCGACGCTCTCCCATCGCGTGGCTCTTCGCGACGAGGTGCGCTACGGCGGCGGTGACGGCGCGGGCGTCATCACGCGGATCGTCTCCACCGTCCGCGTGCCCGCGTGAGCGCCTCCCCCTCGTGGCTGGCCCGGCTGCGGGAGGTCGACTGGCAGCGCCTGAACTACGTGCTCATCCCGTCGGCGCGCGCACGCAGGCCGATCGCAGAGCCGTTCGGTGAGTCGTCGTCGCGTGGGGGACGGCTCGTCCTGCGCCTCTACCGGGCCTTCACCCCACAGGGGCGCTGGCTCTTCGCAGTCGCGCTCGTGACGGGCGCCTTCGCCGTCGACGTCACACACACGCAGGTCTACCTCCTGTTCTCGCTCCTCGCTTCGGCGATCGTCGCCTCGCTCGTCGTGAGCCCCTGGCTCGGCTTGCCCGCGCGGTCGCTGCGCGTTCACGCTCCGCCCCGGGTGTTCGTCGGGGCGGAGGTATCGTTCGTCGTGGAGTGCGCGCGTACCGCGCCGGGACCGAGCACCGGGCAGCTCCGCGTCGAGGGTCCCTTCCTCCCCTACTTCGGTCGCTGGCTCTCCCGCCCCGCAGCCATGGCCGACGTCGGGTTCGGTGCGAGCGCGAGCTCGACGCTGAAGGCGCGCTTCACGGAGCGTGGCGATCTGACGCTCGGCCGCTTCCGCGTGAGCGCGATCGTGCCGCTCGGCCTCGCCTCGGGTCCCCCCCTGGAGAGCGCCCTCGTCCGGCTGCGCGTCGTTCCCCGGCCGGCGAACGTGGTGCGCCTGGGCATCGAGCTCGCGACCCGTCACCAGCCGGGTGGAGTCGCGCTCGCCTCGAACACGGGCGAGTCGATGGACCTGCGCGGCGTCCGGCCGTACCGGAAGGGGGACCGCATCCGCGACCTCTCGGCGCGCACGTGGGCGCGGACCGGCAAGCCCGCCGTGCGCGAGTACCAAGAGGAGTACTTCACGCGCGTGGGGGTGGTCCTCGACTGCGTGGCGCCCGCGAAACGCTCGGCGCGGGTCGAGGCAGCGTTCGAGGCCGCGGTGTCGCTCACGGCCGGCGTCGTCGCACACCTCGGCCGTGGAGACGCGCTCGTGGATCTGCTGGTCACCGGCGGCCAGATCCACGCACTCACGCTGGGGCGAAGCCTGGGCTTTCTCGAGCAGGCGCTCGATCACCTCGCGGCAGCCGACCTGCAGGCCAACGTCGACCGCAGCCGGCTCCTCGAGCGTCTCGCGCCCCACCTCTCGCGCCTCTCGGCCGTCGTGCTGATCGTCGACGGTTGGGACGAGGAGAGGGAAGCGTTCGTCCGTGGCATCGAGAAGAGCGGTGTGCGCGTGCATGCCGTCGTCGTCGGCGACGTCGCGAACGCGGGCGTGAAGGTCGTCTCCGCTGCCTCCATCCTCGGCGGAAAGGGTCTCGTCCTGTGACCCGGCGCGGGCTCGCGGCGCTGCCGCTCGGCTGCGTGGTTCTGCTCCTCCTCGCGGGCGGCGCACCATTCTATTGGCCACTGGGGCTTGCCGTTCTCGTCCTCGGATCGGTCGTCGTGCGCTGGCGGGCTTCCCTCACGACGTTCGGCGCGCTGCTCTGGATGCTCGCGGGCGCCGCAGTGCCGGTGCTGTGGGTGAGGAGCACGACGACCGACCCGCCGCTCGGACTGTCCGCCGCGCTCTTCCTCGCGAGCATCGGGGCCGTGCGCCTCTTCTTCGAAGCCCCGCTCTTCGGGCGGAGCACCGACAGGGCGCTCGTCGTCTTCGCGTGCGTGGCCGAGGGCATCGGCGTCCGGAGCGACGCCTACCCGTACGGAGCCGTGGCGCTCGCCGCATCTCTGGTCGTCGACCTCGGCGGCGGCCTCGAGGCGCTCCGCGGCTGGGTGCGCATCCAGCGGACCACCACGATCGTCCTGGCGCTCGTCGCGCTGCTTGCCACGTTCGCGTCGCTCTCGCTGCCGGTGATCGACCGCGCCACCAACCGGCGATTCCAGGGGCTCTTCTCTGGCAGGATGGCGCGCACGGGCTTCACGCCGCACGTTCGCCTCGACGAGCCGGGATTCATCCGGACGAGCGACGACCTCGTGCTGCGCCTTCATGGCGCCGAGGCCGACTACCTGCGCGGCGCCGTGTTCGACTCGTTCGACGGGACGTACTGGAGCACGTCGGGGCGCGGCGACGCCGCGCCATCGGGTACCGCGACCTCGGCGCGGACCGAGGTCGAATCGGTCGAGGCGACCCAGCTGCTCTTCGCCCCGCGTGGCGCACGCATCGTGAGCGACACGGACTGGGAGGCCGACGCGCACGGCGCGTTTCGCACGGCGGGGCGGGGGACGAAGCAGTGGGCGTTCGCTCCGTCCGCGGGCGCGGTCGACGACCCGACGGAGCTCGACCTGACGGTCCCGCCCGCGCTGGCTCCGAAGCTGCGGGCTCTGGCGCTCGAGTGGAGCGCGGGCGCCGGCGACGATCGCGCACGCGTCGAGGCGATCGTCCGGCACCTGCACGAGGACTTCACGTACACCCTCGACCGGCCGAAGGCGCCGCGCGGCACGTCGGTGCTGCTCGACTTCCTTCTCGTGCATCGCGAGGGGCACTGCGAGTTCTTCGCGTCGGCCTTCGTGGCGCTCGCGCGTTCTCTGGGGATCCCCGCACGACTCGTGGCGGGGTACCGCGTGGTCGAGCACAACGGATTCGGCGGGTATGCGGTCGTGCGCGCGAAGCACGCGCACGCCTGGGGCGAGGCGTACGTCCCGCTCGCGTCGGACCCTGCACGCTCGGCGTTCCAGGTCTTCGACCCGACTCCCGCGGCGCCGACGCTCGTCGAGTCGAGCGACCGCAGCGTGGCCGCGTTCTTCGACTACCTGTGGACTTCGCTGGTCGCGCTTTACGACGAGGCCGTCGCCACCCCCGAACGAACGGTCCCCGTGCTCGGTGGTGCCGCGCTGCTCGCGTTCGTGGTTCGCGCCTTGCGCAATCGACGCCGGCGGGGCCGCGAGGTCGCGGACGACGTCGACTCGCCGCCCGGTGCGTTCGTCGCCTTCGAGGCGCGCCTCGCAAGAGACGGGTTCGTACGCGACCGCGCCGAGACCCTCGAGTCGCTCGCGCTGCGGCTCGAGGCCGGTGGGCGCGGACCTCTGTCACGTGCGCTCCGTCGCTACGCGCGGGCGCGCTACGGAGCAGGCGACCCGTCGGAGAGGGAGCTCGAGCGAGCGCTCGAGCCGGGCGCCGAGTAGCGGGTCACGGCGGATGTGCCACTCGACCCCCGCACCATGACAACGAAGTCACTCGCGGAGAGACCTTGCCCTTCCCGCGCGCCGGCCGCGCGAGTGGCACGCATGTTGTAGAATGCCGATGAATGGCGCGTCGGACGAGCGCGGGGATCCCTCGTCATGCATGGCGGCCCGTCGTCGCCGCGGTGCTGATGACGCTCCTGGCATGTGACCGGCCCGCAAGCGGTCCCGGTCACGCGACCTCGCAGCCCGTCGCCGAGGCGAAGGCATCACAGGCGTACGTGGCCTACCCGACGCATGCGCTGCGCCTCGTCATCCCGTTCGCCGCGGGGGGCGGAGCCGACAGGTGGGGTCGTTTCGTAGCGGCCAAGCTGGGCGAGCAACTCGGGCAGCCCTTCGCGATCGAGAACGTCCCCGGGCGAGGCGGTAACGACGGCACGGAGGTCACGTCGAAGGCGGCGGGGGACGGCTACACTCTGCTGCTCGGATCCACCGGCCCGCTGGTGGTCCACGCGTGGACGTACGATCACCTTCCGTTCGACGCCGAGAAGGACTTCGTCCCCGTCGGCCTGATCGAATCGTCGCCGCTCCTGCTCGTCGTCCACGCGGACGTGAAAGCGACGTCCCTCCAGGAGCTCCTCGCGCTCGCAAAGGCCGATCCGGGGCAGCTCTCGTTCGCGACGAACGGGAACGGCAGCCCGGAGCAGGTCGCGGGGGAGCTCTTCGAGCGCCTCGCGCAGGTGAGCCTCCGGGACGTCCCCTACGACGGAGCCGGTCCGGCGCGCAAGGATCTCTCGAAGGGTCACGTCACGATGATGTTCGACGTCTGCAAGGCCGCGATGGGGGCGGTGCAGGAACGCAGACAGAGGCCGCTCGCTGTGGCCGACGGAGACCGAGCGAAGCGCCTTCCCGGGGTTCCGACGCTGACCGAGCTCGGGTTTCCCGAGATCCGGATGCGGATCTGGACCGGGCTTTTCGCGCCCCGGGGAACGCCGAGCGTCGTCGTCGAGACGCTGAACGCCGCTTTGCGGAGGGTCCTCGAGGACGGCGACGTCCGCCGCACCATCGAAGACGTCGGCGGCGAACCCATGCCCATGTCGCCCGAGGAGGTCGCCGGTTTCCTCGCGGCCGAGCGCGCCCACTGGCAGCAGCTCGTCCGAGACTCGGGCGTCTCGCGCGTGAACGGCCCGCTCTGACCGTTCCTTCGCCTCGCCGGACCGACGCGCGCCTACGATGCCTGCAAGCCTTCTCCAATCAGCGGTGCCCGGGACCTCTCGATGATGCGACGTCTGCTCTTGCTGCCCATCGGCGCCCTGGCGACGGCAGCTGTCGCGTTCGTGGCGCTCGCATGCAAGGACGCCGGCCCCGCCAGGCCGGCCTCGCAGGTCGCGTCGTGGCAAGCCCTGGCGACGGAGCTGCCTTCCGCGCTCCTGTCCGTCGCGGGACGCGGGCCCGACGACGTGTTCGCGGTGGGTGCGGACAAGGGCTCGGGGCCCCTCGTCCTGCACTTTGACGGAAAGGGCTGGAAGACCCTGCGCACCGGGCACACCGGGGACCTCTGGTGGGTGCACGTCTTCGCGAACGGACCGGCGCTCATGGCCGGTGCGAGCGCCACGGTCCTCCGCTACGACGGCCACGGATTCGAGCGGATGCCGACGCCCGGCTTCGGGCGGCAGACCGTCTACGGCGTGTGGGGCAAGAGCCCGGACGACTTCTACGCGGTCGGGAGCGCGTCCGGGCGCAACGGATTCGTCTGGCACTACCACGGCGGCGCCTTCGAGAACGAGACGCTCCCGCGCGACCTGCCTCGGATGGCGGGCAACGAGGTGCCGGGCTTCTTCAAGGTGTGGGGCACCGGCGACTACGTGTGGGTCGTGGGCGCCGCGGGGACCATCCTGCACCGGACAGGGGCGGCCCCCTTCGTGGTGATCCCTTCACCGACGAAGAACACGCTCTTCACCGTGCACGGGACCGGCGACCGCGTGGTCGCCGTCGGCGGCGCGAGCAACGGCACGCTGCTGGAGGGGACGAGGAGCGGCACCTTCCGCGACGCGTCGCCCGAGGGGACGGCGCTCATCCAGGGCATCTTCACCAGCGACGAGGGCGACTGGGCCAGCGGCGAGCGAGGCCTCGTGTACGCGCACGCGCCCGGGGCCGGGCCCTGGAAGGTCGTCGAGGGGACCCCGGCCCTGCCTGCTGCGTCGTCCCTGCACTCGATCTTCGTCGACTCGTCCGGGGGCGTCTGGTCGGCGGGCGGCAACGTGCTCACCCCCGCGCTCGATCAGGGGATCCTCCTCCACTACGGCGCGTCCGTCCCGGAGGTCACGCTGGACGAGGCGGAGCCTGATTCCGATGCCGGCGCCATGCCCGCGTGCCCGCCGGAGGTCGTGGCGGCGGGCAAGTCGGGCTCGATCGCGCGGCGATGGGACGAGCAGATCCTCGCGGGGATCCGGCTCGACTTCCCCGCACCCACCGTGCACTCGCGCAACCTCTACCACCTGTCCGCCGCGATGTGGGACGTGTGGGCCGCGTACGACAAGACCGCGAAGGGCGTCTTCGTCCGCGAGAAGCACACCGCGGCGAACGTCGACGAGGCGCGGCGCACCGCGATCAGCTACGCCGCGTACCGCGTGCTCGCGCACCGCTACGAGCGCGCGGCCGGCGGACCCAGGACGCTCGCGTGCCTCCGCGCCGTGATGGCGGACCTGGGCTACGACCCGAACGACCAGCACGCGACGGGCGACGACGCCGTCGCGTTCGGCAACCGCGTGGGGTACACCGTCATCGCGAAGACGGCGAACGACGGCGCCAACGAGGCCCATGATTATGCCGACTCGACCGGCTACGAGTCGCACAACCTTCCGCTCGTGTACGACAACCCCGGCGCGCCGCTCCTGGAGCCGGACCGCTGGCAGCCGATCAACCTCGCGGTGTCCGCGACCCAGAACGGCATCGTCCTGCCGGCCGGTGTGCAGAAATACGTGGGCGCGCAGTGGGGAGGCGTCACGCCGTTCGCGATGAAGCGCGCGTCCAGCGCGGTGCCGTGGCACGAGGCGGGGCCCGCGCCGCAGCTCGGCGCCGACATGGACCGGTGGCTCCTCGAGGTGGTCCGGAAGACGGCGGCGGTCGACACGTCGAACGGCGAGACGATCGACATCTCGCCCGGCGCCTACGGGAACAACACGCTCGGCACGAACGACGGCAAGGGCCGGGCGAAGAACCCCGTCACGGGGCTGCCCTACGCGCCGGAGGTCGTCCTGAAAGGCGACTTCTTCCGCGTGATGGCGGAGTTCTGGGCCGACGGGCCGAGCTCGGAGACTCCGCCCGGGCACTGGAACGTCCTCGCGAACGCGGTGGCCGACCACGAGGGCTTCCAGCGCCGGCTCTTCGGCCGCGGGCCGCCGCTCGACCCTCTCGCCTGGGACGTCCACGTGTACCTCGCGCTCAACGGCGCGGTGCACGACGCCGCGATCGCGGCCTGGGACATCAAGCGCCGGGACCTCACGGTGCGCCCCATCTCGCTCGTGCGATGGATGGGCGGCAAGGGGCAGTCGTCCGACCCGAAGGGCCCGTCGTACGACCCGCAGGGATTGCCGCTCGTGCCCGGGCTCATCGAGGTCATCACCCCGGAGAGCAGCGCTCCCGGCCAGCGGCACGCGCGCCTCGCGTACTACGTGGGGGAGATCGCGGTGCGAGACTGGCTCGGGGAGCCGGGGGACCGCAGGAACCAGGTCTCGGGCGTCGACTGGGTGCGCGCCGTCGACTGGATCACCTACCAGCGGCGGACCTTCGTGACGCCGTCGTTCCCCGCGTTCATCTCGGGCCACAGCACCTTCAGCCGGGCCGCAGCGGAGGTGATGGCCGGCGTCACGGGGAGCCCCTACTTCCCGGGCGGCTTCGGCGAGTTCGTGGCGAAGAAGGACACGTTCCTCTTGTTCGAGAAGGGCCCCACGACGGACGTGCACCTCGAGTGGGCGTCGTACTTCGACGCGTCGGACGAGGCAGGGCAGTCGCGGCTTTGGGGAAGCATCCACATCGCGCCCGACGACTTCGCGGGGCGGAAGATGGGGCACAGGGTAGGCCTCGACGCGGTGGCGAAGGCAGCGCAGTACTTCGACGGGACGGCGCCCTGAGGATGGCTCCGGCCCCGGCCTGACGACGTCGTCTGGGCCAGGTCACCTCGGACGCATGGCAGGTCGCGCCCGACCCGCTTCTTTCAGGTCACGGCCGACCCATGCATCTCATGCAAGTGCGGGAAATTGCGCGTGGCGTGGCCCATGCACTACGGGGACGCAAGGGAGAGCCAGGACCATGTGGGAACCCGAAAAACCGACCCAGCGTGATCTCCGGACGGTGGTCGCCAGCGACGCGCAGTCGCGCCCGACGGTCCGGCCGCTCGCGAAGGCCAGCGACCGATTCCGACTCACGGAGCATGTCGTCTGCGACCTGTCGCGGGACCCGCGCTGCGAGCCGGCCGTCGCCTGCTAGGTCCTACTGGCAGATGCAGCTGTTTTGCCCGGCGAGGTACGAGCTCGAGCCGGCGCGCGTGCACGAAGCGCAGGAGCAAACGGCCTGGCCCGTACACGTCACCTGGCAAGCCGCCGAGGTGCTCCCGTTGCTGCACGTGACGGCGAAGCACTGGCACGAGGTCGAGAGCGGCTCGCCCCCCCGGTCGACGTCTTCCGGGGCCGTCGCGAGGGTTGCCCGAAGGGGCGTCAGAACCGCCCGCGGCATGGAAACGGTCGTGAGCGCGACAGCGAGGCCCGCGGCCAGTCCGAGGTGCATGTTCATGGGGATACCACCGCCGCGACCCGGCGCACGGCTGCAATCAGTTGCTCCGCGTCGCAGGGCTTCTCGAGGAAGGCATCGCATCCCGCGGTTCGCGCGTCTTCCCTCCTCGTCTTGATCGTCTGCCCCGTGACCGCGATGATGGGGATGGCGCGCGTGCGTGCGTCTCGCTTCAGGACGCGCGTCGCCTCCCACCCGTCCATGATCGGAAGCCCGAGGTCCATCACGACGAGGCACGGCGCGTGCCGCTGCGCCAGCTCGATCCCGCGCACACCGTCCCCCGCCGCGATCGTTCGATAGCCGGCCGCCTCGAGCCAGCGGATGAAGAGCTCCCGCAGATGCTCGTCGTCCTCGACGACGAGAATGCAGCCGGGTTCCACCGTCATCCCGTCCTCGAGGGCAAGTTCACGCGTCGCATGCGGCGGCGGGAATGATAGCGCACGTTCCATGTTCGAACGATGTCCCGGCGGCGCGAAGTCGGGGTACGCTCGGTGGGATGGCAGGGGACGTCCCGCGTCGCGACACGCTGGCCTTCAAGGCGGCTCGACCGTCTGCCGCCGGGCAGCGAACGGTGCTCGTCGTCGACGACGACGACGCACTCGCCCGCGCGGTGAAGCGCATCCTCGAGGGGGAAGGCTACGTCGTCACCGCGGTGCACGATGGCGCGGCCGCCATCGAGACCATCCAGCAGGAGCCCTTCGACGTCATCCTGAGCGACATCCACATGCCGGGCATGAGTGGTGTCGACATGCTGCGCGTCGTGCGCGCGTACGACCTCGACGTACCCGTCATCCTGATGACCGGCTCGCCCTCGGTGGAGACGGCGATCGAGGCCGTGTCCCTGGGCGCGCTCCGCTACCTGCAGAAGCCGACGCCGAGAGACGTCCTCCTCGGCGCGGTCGAGCGTGCCTCACGCCTCCACCAGATGGCGCGGATGAAGCGCGAGGCGCTGAAGCTGGGCGGCGAGGACGACGCGCGGGCGGGCGATCGGGCAGGGCTCCAGGGGTGCTTCGAGCGCGCTCTCGACACCATGTGGATGGCGTTCCAGCCCATCGTCGATCCCGCGCGCGGCCGCATCTTCGGCTACGAGGCGCTCATGCGCGCCGAGGAGCCTTCCCTGCCGCACCCCGGGGCCATCCTGGACGCTGCCGAACGCCTCGATCGCTTGCCCGATCTGGGGCAGAGGGTTCGAGCGCTTTCTGCCGCGGCCTTCGAGCGCGCGCCTCGCGACACGCTCCTGTTCGTGAACTTGCACTCGCGCGATCTGCTCGACCCGACGCTCTACGAGTCGGCCTCGCCGCTGACCAAGCTCGCCGACCGCGTGGTCCTCGAGCTCACCGAGCGCGCCGCCGTCGACGACGTGAAGGACATCCAGTCGCGCGTGAGCGTGCTCCGGTTCCACGGGTTCCGCCTGGCGATCGACGACCTCGGCGCGGGGTACGCGGGCCTCTCGAGCTTCGTCGCCTTCGAGCCGGAGATCGTAAAGCTCGACATGTCGCTCGTGAGGGACGTCCACCGCTCCGAGATTCGCCGGCGTCTCATCGAATCCATGACCACGCTCTGCAGTGACATGGGCATGCGCGTCGTGGCCGAGGGCGTCGAGATCGCCGACGAGGGCGACTGCGTTCGCAAGTGCGGCTGCCCTCTCCAGCAGGGATATCTCTACGCGAGGCCCGGTCCGCCCTTTCCGAGAGCCGACCTGCGCCCGTGACGCGCCTCAGGTAGGGAGCGTCTCGCGGTACAGCTTCGCGAGCGCTTCGTAGTGCCGCTCGGCGGCGGCGGCGTCGTATGACTCCGAGTCGTCGACCGCGTACCCGTGCTTCGCCTCGTAGTGCTCGATCTGGTACCGGACGTGACCGGCGTCGAGCTCGGCGCGCAGCTTCGCCTCCGCCTCGGGCGGCAGATCGCCGGTCGCGGGCCCGAGGTAGACGCGCGACGCGATGGTCTTCGCCCGAGCGTGGGGGCTGTCGGGCTGATCGGTCACCAGGCCACCGGGGTGGAACGCCGCCGTCGCGGCGATGCGGTCGCCGAAGATGGTCGCCGCGCGCACGCTCGCGTTACCGCCCATGCAGTAGCCGGTGGTGCCGACCCGGCCCCGGATGTCGGAGCGCGCCGCGGCGTGCTCCAGCACGGCGCCGATCGTCTTCGTGAGGTTGTCGTAGGCGAGCGCAGGAAGGTAGTAGCGCTCCATGAACTTGCCGCGGAGCTCGGGGTCCTTGAACACCTTGCCCATCGCCGCGAGGGTGGGGGGGCCGCCGAGGAGCTCCGCGAGCGGCGGCGCGCGATGGAAGAGATCGGGCTGGAGCACCAGGTAGCCGCCCTTGGCGATCCGCTCTGCGATTCGCGTCTGCGCTGGGCGCAGGCCGCCTGCGTCGAAGAACACGATGACGACGGGCCACGGTCCGCCGCCGTCGGGGGTCGCGACCTCCGTCGTGCACGGTCCGTCGGGGGTCTTCAGCTCGATCGTTGTCGTCGTCATGGATCGGCAGCCTGACACGATGGCGATCCCCTGGGAAGGTCGTCGGCTCTCGGCAGCAGCCTCGTGCATGCTCGCACTGGCGCTCGATACGTAGTTACCTCCGCTTGCTAGCGTGCCGGCTGGCCGACGAGCACCATGCGGTTCTCTCTGCACCTCGCCCGGGTCCTGCGCGTCGCAGCGGGGCTCGCAGTGCTCGGAACCATCCTGCTGGTCGTCTCGCCGCTCATCGAGCACACGGGGACGCTGGGCGGCCGCAACTGGGATCAGATGAACACGCAGCGCGCCGTCGTCGCGAAGACGATCCTGCGCTTTCACCAGTTCCCGTTCTGGGATCCGTACACGTGCGGAGGCCGCCCGGCGTGGAGCTCGCCGGAGGGAGATCCCGTCCTCGTGTCACCGTTCTTGCCGTCGCTGCTGCTATTTCCGCTGGCGACTGCGATCCGCGTGGAGATTGTCGTCATGGCCGTCGTTGCGGCCGCAGGGTGCTGGCTGCTCGCGTCCCGATTCACGCGAAGCTCCGTGGTCTGCGCGACGTGCGCCGTCGTGGCTGCGGTCAACAGCCGCTGGGCCCTGCAGGTCGCCGCCGGTCACACCTGGCACCTCCACTATGCCCTCTTGCCCTGGGTCCTCTACTTCTTCGACCGGGCGATCGATCCTGGCGCGCCCTCGCGCGCGGGCCGGCGCGACGCCGTCCTCGCGGCCGTCTGTCTCGCGCTCATGGTCTACGGAGATGCCATCTACCCGGTACCCCACACGGCGGTGGCGCTCGTCCTCTACGCCGCGCTCGTCGCTGCCGGGACCCGTTCCCTCCGGCCGATCCGCGCGCTCGCGATCGTCGCCTCCGTCTCGCTGGGGCTCGCCGCACCGAAGCTGCTTCCCCTCTACTCGACGATGCAGCTCTTCCCTCGGTGGATCGACTCGAGCGAATCCCTCGGTCCTTGGGGCCTCGTCCGGGTCCTCACGTGGCGGGTGGGCGACTACGAAGCGACGACGTCGTTCACGCGTGGCCTCTGGCACGAGTGGGGTCTCTACCTGGGATGGCCGGCGCTCGTCGCGCTCGTCGTCGGCGTTGCGGCGAGCCGCGGCCCCCGCGCCCTGGCGCTCGCGTTCACGGGGATCGTGATGGTCGTCCTCGCGCTGGGCAGCTTCGATTCGCTGGCGCCCTGGTCGCTCCTGCATCGGCTCCCGGTCTTCAAGTCTCAGCACGATCCGTCCCGGTGGCTCTATCCGGCGGTGATGCTCCTCTCGTGCGCCGCGGCGGCGGGGGCGGAGCGCCTGCTGCAGCGGGCAGGCGACCGGCGTTTCCTGATCGAAACGGGGATTGCCCTCCTGGCGTTCCTCGTGTCGATCGACATGGGGACGGTCGCGAGGCAGCCCATGGCGCAGTCGTTCGTCAATCCTTCGCCGGACCTGCGCGACGCGACCACGCCGTTCCACGTGGAGCATCGCCTGCCGCCGCTCGGGGGATACCGGCCTGGCTTGTGGGACATCGCCACGCTACCCGGGGTCGTCGAGAACGTCGGGACGATGGAGTGCGACACCGATCTGCGGCTCCACAGCGCGCACCGCGACCCGGAGGGACGCATGCCCGGCGTGGGGGCCTACGGGGACGACGATCCCGATTATCGCGGAGAGACCTACGTGGCCGAGAGCGCGGCGGCGGCGACGATCACGTCGTGGACGCCGAACGAGGTGACGGTGCACGTCGAGCACGCCCACCCCGGAGACCACCTCGTCTTGAATCAGAACTGGTACCCCGGCTGGAGCGCCGACGGCGAGCCCGCCGCGTCTTATCGCGACGCCGTCGCCGCCGTCATCCGCAACCCGAGCGAGGACGTGCGCTTCCGCTTTCGACCGCTAGGCCTGGGCTGGGGGCTCGCTCTTCTCGGAGCAACGGCGGCGTGGATCGCGCTCCTTCTCTTCGGAGCGTCGCCGGGTCAGCCACCGCGGAAGGGGCGCGAACCGAGGATGGTCTCGACCCCGGCGTCCGCCTCACCCTCCAGCGCCGCGAGACCCTCTGCGACGGCTTCGCGGTCCGTCTCCGGCGACGCCGCGAAGCCGAGCCTCGCCCTCACGCCATCGAGCCGCTCGACCACGCCTCTCGCCGTCGCATAGCCCGCCACCCACGGACCGCGGGCGATGGCGTCGAGGATCCGGTCGACGCGCACGTCGAACGCCGCTCGTTCGTCCGGTGGCAGCACCGTATGGAGTGCCGCCGCGCAGCGGTGGGCGTCCGGACGCACGGCGTCGATCGATCGAACGACGGCGCGCAGACTCGACTCGGTGCCCATGCGCCGGAGCAGCGCGCCATCGAGGCACAGCTCCCACGCCACGTGCGCGAAGAGCCTCATCTTGCGAGCGCCGCGTGCGCGATCGAGCGCCTCGCGGGCCAGCACCTCACCACGCGTGAAGACCTCCGCGCGGTGAAACCACGCGTCGGCGGAGAGATGATGCGCGACGCCGTCGGAGATCCAGCCGACGACACCGTCGGAGTGAGTGTCCCGGCGGGCACGCGTGCGAGCGCGGCGGTCGGCCATCCGCCAGACGT
Organism: Polyangiaceae bacterium; assembly: GCA_036490515.1. Lineage (GTDB taxonomy): Bacteria > Myxococcota_A > Polyangia > Polyangiales > Polyangiaceae > Palsa-1150. The sequence goes on along the minus strand of DASXDU010000044.1, from coordinate 18,074 downwards.
CGGGGAGCATCGCCCCGGCCGCGGCCTCCGACCGCCCGAGATCGAGCCACGCGAGATGATGATGCAGGAGGAAGTTCACGCTCGGCGCTCCATGGCGGGCCAGCTTGCCTAGCGTGGCGAGCCGGTCCGTGCGAGCCAGCCGCGAGGCGACGACCACACGGTCGAAGACGGCCGCGGCAGCCCCTCGTTGACCCGGACGCGCGCCGTCGACTATCCTGATTGGGATGATGCCCGTCCAACGCCATCGCGAGGAGCGCCGCTGCGTCCGCGTTCCGATCGAGCTGCATGTGACCGTCGCAGCGCCGGGTTCGGGGGAGAGTACGACCGGGATCGCAAGGGACATCTCGGTCGGCGGAGTGTTCATCGAGACCACGTGCGCGGCCGCCTTCGGCACGCCCGTCGTCATCGGCTTCGTCTCCCCGGGGATCGGCGCGGAGGTGCTGCTACCCGCCACCGTGCGGTGGTCCAGCGCGACGGGGCTCGGACTTCAGTTCGGCCTCCTCGGAGCGCGTGAGACCCACGCGATCACGGAACTCATGCGGCGCCACTCGGGGGTGCGAGAGCGCGTCCGCCTCTGAGCTGATGGGCCCAGCGTCCGGCGGCCGGCACACGGATGAGCCTCGCCACGGACGCTGCAACGGGTCACCCTATCGCCATGGGAGGCGTCTGCATGACCCCATGGCGCGTCGTCTGCGGTTCGATCGTGGGGCTGCCTCTGCTGGCGGCCCTCGGGTGCGGCAGCTCGACGTCGAGCCCCACGGCAGGCGGAGACTCGGGGGTCCCTCCGGCCGACGCCACCGTTCCCGAGGACGGCTCGACTCATGACGACGGCGCGTCGGCAGACGGCGGACCCGGCTCCGATGGCGCGAGTTCGAGCCTGGACGGCTCCGCCTCGAGCTGCGACGGCCCCTGCAACGAGCCGCCTTCCGGCCTGCTCGATCCCGCCTACACGACGACCTGGAACCCCGGCATCCTCGCCGACACGCCGACCGGCAACCCGCTCGGCCCCGACGGTCTGCCGGTGCGCACGACGACGTGCGTCAGCGTACCCGTGCAGACCGGCGACGCGAGCACGGCAATCCAGACCGCGCTGAACGGGTGCGCGGGAAAGAACCAAGTCGTGATGCTCGCCGCGGGGACGTACTCGGTCTCCGCGACGATCGTCGTCCCCAGCGGCGTCGTCCTGCGTGGCGCGGGCTCCGACACCGCGGCGGGCACAGTCGTGGTTGCCACGAACGGCGGCCCCGTGATCGCGATCGGCACGCTGCAGGATGGCGTGTGCAGCGGCGGATCCTTCGACGCGGCGGCCCAGCCGCTTCTGACGAAGGATGCGGCGAAGGAGACGGCGAGCCTCACGGTCGCGAGCGCGGCCGGGTTCGCCGCTGGCGACCTCGCGCTCGTCGACCAGGCCGACACGGCCGAGGTGAGCGAGGGAGATTGCTCCTTCTTCAAGCGCCTCCCGGGATACGGGGCGAGCGAGCGCGTCGAGATCTCCGCGGTGTCGGGGAGTACGCTCACGCTGACGACGCCGCTCCACTGGAGCTTCACCACGGGCCAGAAAGCGCAGGTCTCGCGCGTCGGTGCGGCGACGACGAAGTGGGCGGGCGTCGAGAGCTTGGCCGTCCAGGGAGGACGCCCCGGCGGATACCCGGGGCAGCACGCGGGTGGCATCGACGTCTCGAACGCGGCCTACTCGTGGGTGAAGGACGTGCAGATCGACGGCACGACGTCCGGCATGCCCATCCGACTCGCAGGCACCTACCGCTGCGTCGTGCGCGACAGCCACGTGCACAACTCGAGCAGCTACGGCTTCGCCCAGGACAACTACGGCATCGTGCTCGCGTGCGGCGCCGCCGACGACCTCGTCGAGAACGACGTCGTGCGCTTCGTGAACAAGCCCGTGGTCTTCAACAACTCCGGTGGCGGCAACGTCGTCGGCTACAACTACGCCGACAACTCCTGGTCGTGCGACGGCAACGGCGATGACGGTTTCCAGGAGGTGAGCATCGATTGCCACTGCGCGTTCCCGCACATGGAGCTCATGGAAGGGAACTGGGCGCCTCACATGGGCGCGACGACGACCCACGGCAACGCCGGGTACCTCACCTACTTCCGCAACTACGCGTCGAGCCAGTGGACGCCGAGCGGGCAGCCCGGGTCGGCCATCGTGTGGGGGCAGCCGTTCGCGCCGCAGTATGCGAACGTGGCTGCGCTCGATTTCCCGAGCCCCGATCTCGACATGACGGTCATCGGCAACGTACTCGGCAGCAGCGGCAACTCGGCGCTCGGCCTGCCGCCTGACCTGGGGACGACGAGCACGGGGCAGGGGGCACCGCCGGCCACGTCACAGGCGTATGCCTCGGCGAGCGGCAACGGGCCGGTCATCTTCCTGGTGGACCAGACGACGGTCGCGTGGACGAGCATCTGGCTCACCGGGAACTACGACTCCGTCGACGGGAAGGTCATGTGGAACGCATCTGCGCTCACGAAGAACCTCCCGGCGTCGACGCAGGCGCTGCCGGCGTCGCTCTACTACGCGAAGAGGCCCGGCTGGTGGCCGGCGGGGTCCCCGTGGCCGTGGGTCGGGCCGGACCTCGCGACGAAGGTCGGAGCGCTGCCGGCGCGGACGCGCAGCCTGGCCTTCGACTACTCCGTCGCCTCCGACCCGAGCTGCACGCTCGACTGCGCGAACTATTGCTGCAGCGTCGGGCCGTCGTGCTCCCTGTAGCCGCAGGAGTGACCGCTCGCGGAGCAGTTTGACGCCACGCAGATCGTGGCGTCGTTGTACGTCGATGCATCCATCCCGATCGAGATAGTACACCGGCGTAGCCCATCGCACCGGTCGCACCCGCGATGCGCCGCGACGACATCCACGGAGAAAAACGACGGCACGGCCTTCGCCGCATCGAACCGTCTGGGTTCCGTCGCGGTACATTTCATTCATGCGAACCACGACGTCACTTCTCTTCTCCGCCCTGCTCCTCCCCGCATGCGCGTCGACTGGCACGTCCACGAGGGGCGCCCCCACCGGCTCCGCGGCGGGCACCCCCGAGAGGCCCATCCTCGTCACGGCGGCGCAGCACGAGGAGGCGGGCAACGCGCTCGCGAACCGCGGCGACCAGGACGCTGCGATCGCGCAGTTCGAGGAGGCCGTGCGCCTCGAGCCGTCGAACGCGATGTACCAGATCACCTTCGCGTCGTGGCTCAATCGCTGGCACGTGCGCGGCGCGGCACCGCACCTCGACGCGGCACGCCTGCTCGTGCAGGGGGACCGCGCGATGCTCGCCTCGATCGGCCACGAGTACCGCCTCGCAGGCGAGTTCGAGGCATGCACGAAGACGTTCGACGACGCGATCGCCGCCCAGGACGGCGGCGAGGTGCGGACGGAGCGCGCACTCTGCAGGCTCGGCACGCACGACGAACGCGGCGCGGACGCGGATCTTCGCTCGGCCGTCGCAGTGGAGCCGACGTACCCGCAGGCGCACTACTTCCTGGGCGGCCGCCTCGCCGTGGCGCACAGGTTCAAGGAGGCCGCCGCGGAGTACCAAGCGTATCTCACCTTGGCGCCCGACGGCTCCCTCTCCGACCAGGCCACGCAGCGCATGCAGCTGGCCAAGGACGAGGGCCGCAGCCGCGAGAACGACAGCGAAAGCATCGCCGCCGCGGCCGCGAGAGAAGGCTCGCCGAAGGGGCGGCGCTGAGGGCTGAGGGCTGAGGTGCTGACGGCGCACGGCGCACGGCGCAAGTCGCAAGGAGGAGGTCGTGCGACCGGTCAGATTCGCCGTCGACCCTTGACCCGCCCAGGTCGTTGCAGGTACCGCTCGTACTAGCGTGGGGCCTTTCTTCGCCACCACCCCCCCGGGGAGTCCATGAACAAGCCCACCAAGAACGCCGCCGAAGAACAGACAGCCGCCGCAGCAAACCTGCCCCCCATGCGTCCGCCGTCGGCGAGCCGGCCCGATGACGCACCCACCTCGCTGGCGAAGGGCCCGGCAGCCAAGACCCTGGGCGCTCCGTCGGCCGTCGTTCCCGTCGCGCGGCCGCAGGCTCCGTCGCCGCAGGCTCCTGCCACTCAGCCCCGTGCCGATCGGGGTCCGCGTGCTCCCGCGGCGCCTCTCGACTTCTCGCAGTGCGATCTCTCCGGCAACGACCTCTCGGGCGCGGGCCTCGCAGGCGCGCGGCTCACGGGTGCGTCTCTCCGGGGCACGCAGCTGGCGCAGGCTGACCTCTCCGAGGCCGATCTCTCGGGGGCCAACGCGCAGCAGGCGCGCCTCGTCGCTGCCAACCTCGAGGGGGCGAACCTCGAGCGCACATGGCTCCGCTATGCCGACCTCCGCGACGCGCGGATGAAGGGTGCCAACGTCGCCGGCGCCGACTTCTGGCGCGCGACGCTCGCGGGGACGGACGTGAAGGAGGCTCGCTCGCTCGGGACGGCGCGGCTCGAGGGGGCCGATCTGTCGGGGGTGAACCTCGTGGGCGCGGACCTCGCGGGTGGAAACCTCCGTCACGCCAACCTGCGGGGCACGCTGGCGAACGAGGCGAACTTCGCGCGGGCCAACATGGAGGCCGTCGACGCGCAGGGCGTGCACCTCGAGGGAGCGAACCTCGGCGAGGCGGTCCTCGATTCGGCGAACCTCGTGGGGGGACTGCTCGAGCACGCGAAGCTCGGCGGCGCGCGGCTTCGGGGCGCCCGGCTGATGCAGTGCAAGCTCCGTGGCTCTCACGGCGAGGGCGCCGATCTCGAGGGGGCGGACCTCACCGACGCCACGCTCGCGGACGCAGTGTGGGAGAACGCGAAGCTCGCGGGCGCGAACCTCCGAGGAGCGGACCTCTCGTCGGCGAACCTCGCCGGCGCCAACCTCGAGGGCGCGAACCTGTGGCGCGTGAACGCCAAGGGTGCCGTCCTGCAAGGGGCGCACTGCCGCGACGCGAAGCTGACGCGCGCGAACTTCACCGAGGTGGACTTCACGGCCGCGAAGCTCGAGGGCGCCGATCTCCGGCGCGCGAACCTCGCACGGGCGACGCTCGAGAACGCGGACCTCTGGCGCGCCAACCTCGGCGACGCGGACCTCAGCGAAGCACGGCTCGTCGGCGCCAGCGTGCGCGGCGCGCTCAACATGCGAACGGCGAACCTCGCGGGCGCGGACCTCACGAGGGCCGCCCTCGACGGGGCCGAGCTTCAGTCCGCGCAGCTTCGCGGCGCGAACCTCGCAGGCGCAAGCCTCGAGAACGCGGACCTGACGGGCGCCGACTTGCGAGGCGCGAACCTGGAGAAGGCCCGCCTCAAGGGCGCCAACCTGCGTCATGCCGACCTCACCGGCGCGAACCTCCAGGGGACCGACCTCCGGCACGTTCTCAACTTCAAGGAGGCCAAGGTTCGTGGCGCAAAGCTGGCGGGCGCCGACCTCTCGGGCGCGCAGCTCGGGAGCACCGATCTGTCGGGCGCCGACCTGACGAGCGTTTCGCTGCGGCGCGCGTGGCTCGAGCTCGCGAACTTCAGCGGCGCGAAGCTCACGGGGGCTGATCTCTCCGGCGCCAACCTCCAGGGGACCGTGCTGCACGACGCCGATCTCACCGGCGTCGATCTACGCGACGCAACGAACCTCACCGACGCCGACCTGCGCGGCTGCCGCCTGACGAAGGCCCAGATGACGGGCGCGAACTTGATGCAGGTGAAGAACCTCACGGACGCAGCGGATCTCTCCGGCGTGGTGCTCCGCGACGCGGACCTGCGCGGCGCGAAGCTCTCGGGCGCGCGCCTGGCCGGCGCCGATCTGGCGGGCGCGGATCTCTACGAGGCCGAGCTCGAGAACGCGAACCTCGAGGGAGCGGACCTGACCGACGCCGACATGTGGCGCGCCAAGCTCGCGGGGGCCAACCTCGCCAACGCGAAGCTGGGCGGCGCCGATCTCAAGGAGGCGAGCCTCCGCAACGCCGACCTCACGGGCGCGCAGACGAAGCAGGCCAACCTCAGCGGCGCCGATCTGCTCGGTGCCAAGGGTGTGCCCGCGGGGTGAAACCCCGCAGGCCCGGAGCATGCGCCCGTAGACGCTCCCACCGTTGGTCGCTGTAGGCACGCATGGGATGAGCCTTCACTCGAGCATGCCGTGCTGCACGGAGACGTTCTTCTCGTTCGAGGAGAACGCGACGAGCTTCTTCGTCTTGAAGTCGAGGATCGTCGTCAGCGTGTAGCCCTTGCTCAGGTAGGAGACGGCGTAGACGTCGTCGCGGACCGGGGCGACTTCGTAGTGGACGGGCGACTTGGCGGTCGCGCCGTCTCCGGCCCCCTGGCTCTTGGCGGCCCCCGCCTTGCCGTCCGCCATGTGGAAGGTCACGGTCCCGTCAGCGGCGAATGCGTGCTCGAAGGTCTTCTCGGCCATCGGGCCGTCGACGAAATGGAAGCGAAGCGTCTTGCCGTGGATGGGGTCCTGCTGCATGAGTCACCTCCGTTGCCGGTGGTGGTGCATCCGTCGTACCGGCGGCCTCGGGCAAGGACGAGCCATCGCGCTCTCGCTGCGGAGTCCGTGCTGCCCGCAGAGAAGCGAACGTTGCTCGCCCTCCCGGTTCTCGCGCTCTCCACGAAGAGATAGGCTCTCGCCGTGACCAACGAGATCGCTCGCTTCGGCGTGGCCATGGACAAGACGCTCCTCGAGCACTTCGACGTCATCGTCGCCCAGCGCGGCGTGACTCGCTCGGAGCTCCTGCGAGACCTCGTGCGTGCCGAGATCGTGCGCTCGCAGGTCGCGCGAGGAGCGCCGGCGGTGGCCACGTTGACGCTCGTCTACGACCATCACGTGCGCGAGCTCACGGAGAAGCTGACCGAGATCCAGCACCAGCTCGGCGAGCGAGTGCGCTCGACGCTCCACATCCACCTCGACGAGCGACGCTGCCTGGAGGTGATCGTCATGCAGGGCAAGAGCGACGAGCTCGAGCGCGTCGCGGACCGGATCCTCGCGACGCGCGGCGTGACCCACGGCGGGATCGAGATCATCGCCGAGACGCCGTCCGAGGCGGGCGCGCGCGCATCGAAGCACCGTCACTCGCACGATGGCGGACACACGCACGCGAGGAGCAAGCGTCGCGCGGGGTAGGTTGGCCTCTCCCGGCCAGCGCGGCCCCTTGTGCTACGTTGCCGCCTGCGCGTAACACCCGTGTCCCGCCTGTCCCCTTCTGCCGTGACCTGTGGTGCCCTCGCCTTGTCGGCGGTGGCGCACGCTGCCGTGCTCCTCACGCCGATACCGCCAGCCGGCCACTCCGCGGCCGCCTCCGACGTCGATGCGGTGCCCGTCGAGGTCGAGCCCACCGCGGCGCCGGTACAGACCGAGGCTCTGCCCCCGTCCCGTGACACGATCTTCCCGAACCACACCCATCCCTACCCGGTGTCGCCGAGCCACGACGCGACCCCGCACGACCCCAACCTGGTTCACCCGACGGTTCCCGCGGCCGCGGCGCCGGCGGATACCACGCCGGACGAGACGCCGAGCTTCACCATCGTCGTCGGCCCGGCCGGCGGCGACTCGTTCGGTAGGGCGTCGGCGGCCGGAACGCCGGCCCCGCATGTCGACGCTCCCGCGCCGCTTCCCGAGCAGCTCGTCGACACGCGGGCGAGGCTCGTGCACGGGCGCGCCCCGTCGTATCCGCCCTCGGCCCGCGCCGACGCGATCGAGGGCGACGTGGGCCTCGAGCTCGTCGTGCGCGAAGCGGGAGACGTCGAGAGCGCCCGCGTCGTTCGCAGCGCCGGCCACGGTTTCGACGAGGCCGCGCTCCAGGCCGTGCGCGAGTTCCGCTTCTCCCCCGCCGTGAAGGACGGGCACGCGGTGCGCGTCCGAATGGGCTGGTCGATGCAGTTTCGCCTGCAGTAGTCGTGGAACCGCCGGCGCGGCTCGCACGTAAGGCGCAGGTGGGCGGTGTGTCGCACGAGACGAGCGCGGGGCCTCTGGGAGCGCGCGCCAGTTTCGTCGTAGCAAGGTATCGTTCAATCGTGCTACGCAGGCTTCGCTTCGAGCTCATGCCATGATACGACTGTCTCGCATTCCCGCTGCTCTGGCATGCAGCGCTCTGGCGCTCTCCTGGGCAGCCGGCGCCCGGGCCCAGCCCGCGAATGCTGCCGACGCCGGGGCGGATGCGCCGGCCGACGCAGCGCCTCCGCCGCACGAGGAGACGTTGACGCCGCCCGTTCTTCGCACGCGTGCGGAGGCCGTCTATCCCCCCGACGCGCTCCGGGACCGCCTCGAGGCTACGGTGGGCCTGGAGCTCACGGTCGACGAGACGGGCAGCGTGGTCGACGCTCGGGTGACGGCTCCTGCGGGGCACGGCTTCGACGAAGCCGCGCTGGCGGCCGCGCGAAAGTTCACCTTCGAGCCGGCGAAGAAGAACGGCGGCGCCATCCGTTCGACGGTGCAGTTCGCGTACGAGTTTCGTCCGCCGCTGCCACCACCCCCGCCGGTTCCGCCGTCACCTCCTCCTCCGCCTCCTGCGCCCTTGCCGGTGCAGCAGGGGACCGACCAGTCCACGCTGGTGCTCGCCGAGCGGCCCGTCGTGCCCATCGGTCCCCCGCCGGAGCGCAACGCCGCGTCCGACTCCACCACCGGCCAGAAGGAGATCTCGCTCCGTCCCATCTACCGGGCCGAGGGGCTCCTGGAGGTGGTCCCCGGGGTCTTCTCCGTGCAGCACGCCGGCGGCGGCAAGGCGCAGCAGGACTTCGCCCGGGGGTTCAACCTCGATCACGGCACGGACATGGCTTCGTTCGTGGACGGCGCGCCGATCAACGCCGTCAGCCACGCGCACGGGCAGGGCTACACCGATCTGCACTTCATCATCCCCGAGACGGTCGACCGCATCGACTCGACCAAGGGCACCTACTCGGCGAGCGTCGGGGACTTCGGGACCGCTGGCTCGACGACGTTCCGCATGGCGGACCACCTCGACGAGAGCGTCGCGAAGGTCGAGCTCGCGCCAACGACGGGTCACGAGCGCCTGGTGGTCGTCGAGTCGCCGGACTTCGGCGATCGCTGGCGCATGGCCGTCGCGGCCGAAGTCTTCCACGAGAACGGGCCCTTCATCCACCCCGAGGACTACGGGCGCCTCAACGGGTTCGCCAAGCTGACGCGCGTGCTCGACGAGCGGAGCGAGCTCTCGTTCGAGCTGATGGCGTACGGCGGATCATGGAACATGTCCGGCGTCATCCCGGCGCGCGCCGTGTGCGGCGAGGGCGACGGGACGCCCACGCCCGCGCAGTACGCGGGGTCGCACTGCATCAACCGCTTCGACTCGGTCGACCCGACGCAGGGCGGCCAGGCCCAGCGCGTGATGGCGCTCGCTCGGTATCGCCGGCAGATGGACGAGCACTGGACGCTCGACGCGACCGTGTACTCGGTCCATTCGAACCTCCAGCTCTTTCCGAACGACGGGATCGCGGCCGGCGGCCCGTCGCAGCAGGCATTCCAGCCGGACGGGATGCTCTATGGGTCGCAAGTCGAACAGGACGACACGCGCACCGAGACCGGAACGGACATTCGCCTCGTGCACCAGGCGGAGCTCGGGGGAATGCCCCTGCGCACGACGCTGGGCATGCAGATCCGCAACGACGACATCGAGGCGCAGCTCCACCGGACCGAGGGTCGCAAGCGCCTCGACGGCGTGGATGGCGTCATCCCCGGCCCCATGTACGACGGCCACGCGAACGAGACCGAGTCCGGCATCTGGGTCGAGGAGCAGGCGCGGCCCGCGCGGTGGCTCCGCTTCGTGCTCGGAGCACGCGGCGACCGCATCGACGCCGCGACGAACAACGAGAATCCGGCAGCGGTCTACCAGTTCTCCGGCTACCGCGGCGCCGCGCAGCTCTCGCCGAAAGCAGCCGCCGTCGTCAGCCCGATCGACGCGTGGGACCTCTTCGCCGACTACGGGCGCGGCTTCCACTCGAACGACATCCGCAGCCAGTTTCTGCCCATCCCCGGCCCGCAGGCCCCGTCGCCCGCGGGGACGCTCATCGCCGCGGCCACGGGGTACGAGGCCGGCACCACCGTGCGCCCCCTCCCGGGGCTCGCGATCTCCGCGTCGGTCTTCCTCATCGATCTCACCTCGGAGCTCGCCATCGACGGCGACACCGCGTCGACCGAGCCACTCGGCCCTACGCGGCGCTACGGCTTCGAGACGACCGGCCGTTACCAGTTCGACGACCGAATCTACGCGGACGCCACCTTCACCACGGCGCACGGGCGCTTCACGGATGCGGCGGACGTCGCCGCCGGCACGGTGTACCTGCCCGACGCTCCCATCCGGACCTTCAGCGCATCGGTTGGCGCCCGCCAGCCCGTGAGCCCGTCGACGAAGCTCATCGGCTCGGTCACGGTGCGATCCATGTCGCACCGCTGGGGCGACCAGGGACCCACGCCGCTCGTCGAGACGGGGTGGACCGTCGTGAACGCCGAGGCGGGCGTACGGTGGAAGCACGTCGAGCTGGTCGCGGACCTGCTGAACGTCGCCGACGTGAAGTGGCGCGAGGGCCAGTTCGAGGTCAACTCGCGCCTGCCCGGCGAAGGCGCGAACCCACCCGCCGGCATCAGCTTCACGCCCGGGCTGCCGCGCACGCTCATGGTGCGCGCGGCCCTTTACTGGTGATGAGGACCCGAATGAAACGCGCACTGCCCTCCCTTGCCCTCGTGCTCGTCGTGACGCTCGCGTCTCCGGCGGCGCTCGCCGATCCAAGCTCGATTGCACCCGCCGCCGCCGCCCCGGCGCCGCCGCCGGCCGTCCCCTCGCCGCCGTCGCCCACGCGAACCTCCGTTGCTCTCGCGTCCGCGGGCGTCGCGGTCGCGGCGGCAGGCACCGCCGCCGTGTTCGGTGTTCTCGCGCTCCAGAACAAGAGCGACTTCCAGAGCTCCGCGACCTACGGTCGCGCCCAGGACGGCAACAACGACGCCGCGTACGCCGACGGCGCCATCGCGCTGGCCGTCGCCGCCGGAGTCACGAGCCTCGTGCTCTTCTTGACGCGCGACGCCGTCTCGTCCGCCCCTCCCGCGGCCCTCTCGGCCGTGCCTCTGGTGACTGCTCACGGGGGCGGCGCGGGCGCCGTGCTCCGCTTCTAGATCGCCATGTCGAAGCAAAGGCTCCTCTCCGGGTTCGTCGTCATCCTGCTCGCCGCCGGCGGCGCCTGCCTCGGCGCGTCCGTCGCAGGGTGTGAGCTCATGGTCCAGCTCGATCAGGGTCTCGTGGACGGCGGCGACGACGGCGGCTGCGCCATATGTTCCGACGCATCCGAGGAGGGCGACGGCGGCGGGGAAGACGCCTCGTCGGGCGCGCCGAGCGCAGATGCGGGAAGCGCCGAGACCGGCGTAGACTCTGCGGGCATGGATGCAGGTGTCGAGGGTGGCACCGACTCCGGGGGCGCTGGCGGGGGATGACGCCGCTGCGCGTGGCTTGCGTGGCGCTTCCGCTGGCGCTCGCCGTCCTCGGCGCGGCGTGCGGCACCTCGACGCCGTCGACGCCCGCGCTCACGCAGGTTGCCCTGCCTCCCTGGGACGGCGGGGCGGACGCCGGATGCTCCATCGACACGACCAGCATCCGCGTGCAGTGCACGATGGCCTACCGCATCGAGGGCGACCCCTACGCCTGCGTAGGCTTCGACTCCCAGGGCACGGGGTCGACGGCTGCTTGCACGGCCGCGTGCCATTCGGGCCTCGTATGCAGCCTGTCGGGGCTCTCGGACGGTACGTACGCCGTCGTCTGCCAGACCGGCTGCGCGTCGCCCGAGCACTGACGCCGGTCACTCCGGCGTCCACCTCGCCGTACCCGCGAACAACCCGTCGACCACGCCGATGCGGTAGACGAGGTACGCGCCGAACGCGATGCTCGCGACGCCCGTGAGGACCACGAGGATTTCGTTGAAGCGCTGGAAGCGGCGAGCCGCGGCCACCACCGACGCCGCCATGGCCGCGGTGATGAGGAGCATTCCGGCAACCGTGCCCACGCCGAAGACGAGCAGGTAGACGATGCCCCACGGGGCGTCGTGGATGGTCCCGAGGACGAGGAGCGCCACCGCGGCGGAGCCCGCGAGGCCGTGTACCACTCCGACGGCGAGGGGACGCAGCGACGTGGAGCTCCAGGATGCTCCCCCGTACGTCCTTGCCGTCGCCGTCGCCGCCGGCGCCACCGCGTCGAGCGGCGCCCGAGCGAGCACACCGCGCAGGTTGAGCGCGCCGAGGAGGACCAGCATGAAGGCGACCGCGAGCTCCATCGCGAGCCCGAGGCGCGCCGGAATGACGACGTCGAAGACGAGGATGGCGGCGCCCACGACGAGGATGGTGATCGTGTGGCCGAGACCCCAGAGGACGCCGATGGGTGCTCCGGCGCGCAAGGATCGCTCCCGGGCCACGATCGTGGACACAGCCACGACGTGGTCCGGATCGGTCGCGTGGCGCATGCCGAGGAAGAAGCCGAGCGTGAGGATGGCTGCGAAGCTCACGATGGCGTCCTGTCCCCGAAGGCCACGCGTCATAGCACGAATCGGCTAATTCGTAGCACGCTGGGTCGCAGAGAGTCCGGGCGCCGGCTCGCCGCTCGGCCAGACTGTGCGCCGGCGCGACGTTCCACCCCTCGCGCGGTCGAGCCGCCACTCGCGGCAGCCAATGCTCCAGCCCGGTGACCTTCGTGCTCGAGGCGGACTCGTGCAGCTTCCAGACGAGCTCGACGCGTATCGAGCCTTACGGTACGCCCTGCCCGCGTGCCACACTTCGACATTGCGGTTCGCGAGAGCCGGCCGACAGGAGCGTCATGTCGAATCAATTCGAATCCGACCCGAAGTCTGGGGTGGATGCGGCGGAGATCCCCGGGCTGACCGACGACGCAGGCGGCAAGAACGGGGACGTCGCCTCCCGCAACGGTCACCACACCGACGGAATCGCGCGCGAGCTGCTCGTCGCGCTGCTTCGGTACCGCGACGGCGACTTCGGCGTCCGCCTTCCCACGGACTACACCGGCATCGATGGCAAGCTCGCCGACGTCTTCAACGAGATCCTCCGGACGAGCGGCCGCCGATCCGAGGAGATCGCGCGCGTCTGCCGCGTCGTCGGCAAAGAGGGGAAGCTGAAGCAGCGCATGGTCGTCCCCGGCGCCGTCGGCGGGTGGGCCGACGAAGTGGTGTCTCTCAACACGCTCATCGACGACCTGGTGTGGCCCACGACGGAGGTCACGCGCGCGATCGGCGCGGTCGCGAAGGGCGACCTCACGCAGTCGATGGCCCTCGAGGTCGACGGGCGGCCGCTGGAGGGCGAGTTCCTCCGCTCCTCCCAGCTCGTCAACCGCATGATCGACCAGCTCTCGGTCTTCACCTCCGAGGTCACGCGCGTCGCGCGAGAGGTCGGCACGGAAGGGAAGCTCGGCGGCCAGGCGCAGGTCCGCGGCGTGTCCGGCGTGTGGAAGGACCTGACCGAGTCCGTCAACCAGATGGCCGGCAACCTGACCGCACAGGTGCGCAACATCTCCGAGGTCACGATCGCGGTAGCGAGCGGCGATCTCTCGAAGAAGATCACCGTCGACGTCCGTGGCGAGATCCTCCAGCTGAAGGAGGCCATCAACACGATGGTCGAGCAGCTCCGCTCCTTCGCCTCCGAGGTCACCCGCGTCGCGCGCGAGGTCGGTACGGAGGGGAAGCTCGGTGGCCAGGCGGTGGTGCCGGGCGTCGCGGGCACGTGGAAGGACCTGACCGACAACGTCAACTCGATGGCGTCGAACCTGACGGGCCAGGTGCGCAACATCGCCGAGGTGACGACGGCCGTCGCCCGCGGGGATCTCTCGCGCAAGATCACGGTCGACGTGAAGGGGGAGATCCTCCAGCTGAAGGACACGATCAACACGATGGTGGACCAGCTGAACGGGTTCGCCTCCGAGGTGTCACGCGTCGCGCGCGAGGTCGGTACGGAGGGGAAGCTCGGCGGCCAGGCGGTGGTGCCGGGTGTCGCGGGCACGTGGAAGGACCTGACCGACAACGTCAACTCGATGGCGTCGAACCTGACGGGCCAGGTGCGCAACATCGCCGAGGTGACGACGGCGGTCGCCAAGGGCGACCTCTCGCGCAAGATCACGGTCGACGTGAAGGGGGAGATCCTCCAGCTGAAGGACACGATCAACACGATGGTGGATCAGCTGAACGGGTTCGCGTCCGAGGTGTCGCGCGTGGCGCGCGAGGTCGGCACGGAAGGAAAGCTCGGCGGGCAGGCGCTCGTCCCGGGAGTCGCGGGCACGTGGAAGGACCTGACCGACAACGTCAACTCGATGGCGTCGAACCTGACGGGCCAGGTGCGCAACATCGCCGAGGTGACGACGGCGGTCGCCAAGGGCGACCTGTCGCGCAAGATCACGGTGGACGTGAAAGGGGAAATCCTCCAGCTGAAGGACACCATCAACACGATGGTGGACCAGCTGAACGGGTTCGCGTCCGAGGTGTCGCGCGTGGCGCGCGAGGTCGGCACGGAAGGCAAGCTCGGTGGGCAGGCGGTGGTGCCGGGCGTCGCCGGTACGTGGAAGGATCTCACCGACAACGTCAACGCGATGGCGTCGAACCTCACGGGTCAGGTGCGCAACATCGCCGACGTCGCCACCGCCATCGCGAACGGTGACCTGTCGCGCAAGATCACGGTCGACGTGAAGGGCGAGATCCTCGAGCTGAAGAACACCATCAACCGCATGGTGGATCAGCTCAACGCGTTTGCTTCCGAGGTGACGCGCGTCGCAAAGGAGGTCGGCACCGAGGGGAAGCTCGGCGGGCAAGCCGAGGTCGAGGGCGTCGCGGGCGTCTGGAAGAACCTGACCGAGAACGTGAACTGGATGGCGACGAACCTCACCGACCAGGTGCGCAACATCGCCGAGGTCGCGACGGCCGTCGCCCGTGGCGACCTGTCGCGCAAGATCACGGTCGACGTGAAGGGAGAGATCCTCGCGCTCAAGAACACGATCAACACGATGGTCGACCAGCTGAATGCGTTCGCGTCCGAGGTGTCGCGCGTGGCACGCGAGGTCGGCACGGAGGGCAAGCTCGGTGGGCAGGCGCAGGTCGGAGGCGTTGCCGGCACGTGGCGAGATCTCACCGACAACGTGAACTCGATGGCGTCGAACCTGACCAACCAGGTCCGCAACATCGCCGACGTGACGACGGCCGTCGCCCGTGGCGACCTGTCCCGCAAGATCACCGTCGACGTGAAGGGCGAGATCCTCCAGCTCAAGGAGACCATCAACACGATGGTCGATCAGCTGAACGGGTTCGCGTCGGAGGTGTCGCGCGTGGCACGCGAGGTCGGCACCGAGGGCAAGCTCGGAGGGCAGGCGCAGGTGCCCGGCGTCGCCGGCACGTGGAAGGACCTGACCGACAACGTCAACTCGATGGCGTCGAACCTGACCAACCAGGTTCGCAACATCGCGGACGTCACGATCGCCGTCGCGAAGGGCGATCTCTCGAAGAAGATCACCGTCGACGTCCGCGGCGAGATCCTCCAGCTGAAGGAGACCATCAACACGATGGTCGATCAGCTGAACGGGTTCGCGTCGGAGGTGTCACGCGTGGCGCGGGAAGTCGGCACCGAGGGCAAGCTCGGCGGACAGGCGCAGGTGCCCGGCGTCGCCGGCACGTGGAAGGACCTGACGGACAACGTGAACGCGATGGCGTCGAACCTGACGGGGCAGGTGCGCAACATCGCGGACGTCGCCACGGCCATCGCGCGCGGCGACCTTTCGCGAAAGATCACGGTCGACGTGAAGGGCGAGATCCTCGAGCTGAAGAGCAC
The DNA here is from genome assembly GCA_036490515.1 of Polyangiaceae bacterium. Classification (GTDB taxonomy): domain Bacteria; phylum Myxococcota_A; class Polyangia; order Polyangiales; family Polyangiaceae; genus Palsa-1150. Next base: position 2,298 of record DASXDU010000044.1, on the reverse strand, counting down.
CCTCAACACGATGGTCGATCAGCTGAACGCGTTCGCGTCCGAGGTGTCGCGCGTCGCGCGTGAGGTCGGCACGGAAGGGAAGCTCGGCGGTCAGGCGCAGGTCGGCGGCGTCGCGGGCACGTGGAAGGACCTGACCGACAACGTCAACTCGATGGCGTCGAACCTGACCAACCAGGTGCGCAACATCGCCGACGTGACCATCGCGGTCGCGAACGGCGACCTGTCGCGCAAGATCACGGTGGACGTCCGCGGCGAGATCCTGCAGCTGAAGGAGGCCATCAACACGATGGTCGAGCAGCTGCGGTCGTTCGCGTCCGAAGTGACGCGCGTGGCGCGCGAGGTGGGCACCGAGGGGCGACTCGGCGTGCAGGCGGTCGTGCCCGGCGTCGCCGGTACGTGGAAGGACCTGACCGACTCGGTCAACGCGATGGGGACGAACCTCACCGCACAGGTGCGCAACATCCTCGAGGTGACGACGGCCGTCGCCCGCGGTGATCTGTCGCGCAAGATCACGGTCGACGTGAAGGGTGAGATCCTCGAGCTGAAGAACACCATCAATACGATGGTGGACCAGCTCCGGTCGTTCGCTTCGGAGGTCACGCGGGTCGCGCGCGAGGTCGGCACCGAGGGCAAGCTCGGCGGACAGGCGGACGTGCCGGGTGTCGCCGGCACGTGGAAGGACCTGACGGACTCCGTCAACTTCATGGCCGCAAACCTGACCAACCAGGTGCGCGGAATCGTGCGCGTCGTCACCGCGGTCGCCAGCGGCAACCTCCGCCAGAAGCTGACGGTCGAGGCCAAGGGAGAGGTCGCTGCGCTCGCCGAGACGATCAACAACATGACCGACACCCTCGCGACGTTCGCGGAGCAGGTGACGAACGTGGCGCGCGAGGTCGGCGTCGAGGGCCGCCTCGGCGGTCAGGCGAACGTGCCCGGCGCGGCCGGCACGTGGAAGGACCTGACCGGCAACGTGAACCTCCTCGCCGCAAACCTGACAAACCAGGTGCGCGCGATCGCGGACGTCGCGACGGCGGTGACCAAGGGCGATCTCACGAGGTCGATCCAGGTCGAGGCGCGCGGCGAGGTCGCGGAGCTCAAGGACAACATCAACACGATGATCGACAACCTGCGCGGTACGACCGACAGGAACCAGGAGCAGGACTGGCTCAAGACGAACCTGGCCAAGTTCACGCGCATGCTCCAGGGGCAGCGTGATCTCGTGACGGTCGGCAAGATGCTTCTCTCGGAGCTCGCGCCGCTCGTCGACGCGCAGCAGGGCACGATCTACCAGATGGAGCGGAGCGACCCCGGCGAGACGGATGGCGTCCGCTGGCTGCGCCTCCTCGCGGGGTACGCGATGAGCGAGGACGAACCCGATCGCATCGCGCTGAGCACGGGGCTCGTTGGTCAGGCGGCGGCGGAGAAGCAGCGCATCCTGCTCACGGACGTGCCGCCGGACTACACGGCGATCCACTCGAGCCTGGGCACGGCGCCGCCGACCGCGGTCGTCGTCCTCCCCGTTCTCTTCGAGGGCGAGACGATGGCGGTCATCGAGCTCGCGGCGCTCCGTCCCTTCACGAATACGCACCTCCAGTTCCTCGATCAGCTGACGCAGTCGATCGGCGTCGTGCTCAACACGATCGAGGCGACGATGCGCACGGAGAACCTGCTGCAGCAGTCGCAGCAGCTGACGACCGAGCTGCAGACGCGCCAGATCGAGCTCCAGCAGACGAACGAGGAGCTCGCCTCCAAGGCGAAGCAGCTCGCCGAGCAGAACGAGGAGGTGGAGCGCAAGAACAAGGAGGTCGAGCAGGCTCGCCGCGCCCTCGAGGAGAAGGCCGCCGAGCTCGCCCTCACCTCCAAGTACAAGTCCGAGTTCCTCGCCAATATGTCGCACGAGCTGCGCACGCCGCTCAACTAGCTGCTGATCCTGTCGAAGTTGCTTGCCGATAATCCCCAGGGCAATCTCAACGAGAAGCAGACCGAGTTCGCTCGCACGATCAATGCCGCCGGCTCCGATCTGCTGAGCCTGATCAATGACATCCTCGATCTGTCGAAGATCGAGTCCGGCACCGTCTCGATCGAGCTCGGCGACATGCCGCTCGCCAGTCTCAAGCAGCATATGGAACGGACTTTCCGTCAGCTCGCCGCCGACAAGGGCCTCGCCTTCAATGTCAAGTTCGACAAGAATTTGCCGGAGGCGATCCGCACCGACGAGAAGCGGCTCCAGCAGGTCGTGCTCAATCTCCTGTCCAATGCCTTCAAGTTCACCAACCATGGCGGCGTCACGCTCAGCGT
>DASXDU010000042.1:0-509225 GCA_036490515.1 Polyangiaceae bacterium | reverse complement strand
ACGGCGACGCGCAACGAGAAGCGGACGGCCCTCATCATGAAGCTCGAGCAGCTGAAGGCCTACATCCAGTCGGTTGCCGACGCGAACGTCGACAACAGCGGGTCGATCATCCAGAGCGCGGGCCTCACGGTCCGCAAGGTGGCCACGCGGAAGCCGCGGGTCTTCGAGGCGGTCGCCGGGGCGACCCTCGGCACGGTGAAGATCACCACCGTGTCGGCCGGTCCCCGAGCGTCCTACGAGTGGCAGTCCAGCAGTGACGGCGGCAAGACGTGGGTCGACATGGCGCCGACCCTCCAGGCCAAGACGTCTATCACGGGCCTGGCGGAGGGCACCACGGTGCTCATCCGGTACCGCACGGTGACGAAGACGGGTGCCGCCGACTGGAGCACCCCGACCACGTACACCGTGAAGTAGCGGAGCGCGGCGGAGAAGAGCGGGTAGTGCGGATGGCCCGCCGCCGGTGGAAACACTGGTGGCGGGCCGCGCCACTTTGTGCGCGTGAAGGTTTCGCAGAAGAGGCCCCCTGTTGTCGCGGCGGGTGCCCGAGTTCGACCGCGAGGTCACCGCGCGAGGTGGAAGCAACCCTCCGAGGGCAGTGGCGCTGCTGCTCTGGCAGGGGTAGTGGGCTCAGGAGCTGCGGCGAGTCAGCATCAGGTGAACCAGCCCCGCCAGAGCAATGACCGTTCGAAGGAAGCGCGCGACGTTCGTCCAAGGTACCCGGACTCCTTGGAGCAGGCGCCCACGGCCCGTGACTCTCCCGCACAGGAAGTATGTCCTCTTCGCCTCCTGGGGGATGCGCACGACGGCGGGTTTGCGCTCGCGAAGGACCAAGTTTCGTCGACGAGCACGACCTTTCGGCTTCTTCTTGTTCTTCACGACACACGTACCCTTCGACGGCATCCCAAGGGAGCCATGCTACCGACATCCATACTTTCAGTCCCTGCCGGTGAGGGCCGGACCATGGTCTGTAGGACCAACCTGCCACCATTCTTTCCTGGTGGGCAAGTGAAAACATCAGGCAACAAAAACACATACTTACGCGTCTGCGCCAAATCGTGGTTGTGGCACGGTGCCACCGAGTGGCATACAGACACCAAAGGCGCCTTGTTCAGTTCATTGAATTGAATCAGTTGAGTGAGTTCAATTCAGTGAATCGGGGCCCTCGGTGACGCGTCTACTGGGGCGCATGAACGATCCGGAGGACGACGCCCGCGACCCGCGTCGGCGCGCCTGAGACGGCGCCAGGCGAGGTTCGTCAGCTCGACGCGCGCCGAGTGGGGCAAGCTGCTGCCCCGGTGTCTCCCCCAGCCTTCTTGTGGGACCAGGGGTTCGCGCCATAACGTCCCGCCATGAAGACACGCGTCGCTCGGCGTCGCACACCTCACGCGCCGACCTCCGCGACCTACTTCGAGAGGAGCTCGCACGTCGATGCGCCGCCAACGAACGTTACTCGTTGCGCGCGTTCGCGCGTTTTCTACGGACCGACCACGCAACGCTATCGCAGATCCTTCGAGGCAAGCGTCGAATCTCCGAGGCGATGATCCGTCGTCTTGCGGTGCGTTTCGGATGCGAGCCGCGGCAGGTCGAGGAGCTCGTGATCTGCGAGCGTTCGCCGGTCGCACCGGTCGCGATCGACGTCGGAGCCGTCCGCGACCTGACAGGACGCCTGCTGGCGTCGATGACGACCTGGCACGACTGGGCGGTTCGCCGCGCGCCAGTCGTCCACGGTAGCGTCTCGGCGAGGCGCGGGGCATCGAGGCGAGTCCAGCGCCCGCCGCCCTCCCCGCGGAGCGGAGGCATCCCCGGCAGCTTCCGCGACTACCTTCTGCACCGATTTCCGCCATTGGCTGGACACTTGCTGCCGCGCCACAGCCAGGCGCTCGGAGCCTTGTTCGGCATGCCGAGGCAGCAGCCTTCGGGACGCCGATCTAGCGCGGGCCACGAAGCCCGCGCCCATGGGGCGTAGGCGCTCTGGAAGGGCACAGGGACTACTCCGACGAGTAAAGAATACTTGCGGACGCGCGGAGGTCGTCAGGGCATGGCCCCTGATGGCCGCCGCGGCTATGGTTTCCCGGTACGTGGGGCTATGGCACGGGCGGCGAGCCAACTAACAGCGTCGTTCAGCTATCAGCGCCTAATCACGACGCTGAGGCTCGCGACGATGCTCTGCGACACGGCGCTCAAACGCCCAGCCGCGCGATCAGTCCGCGTGGAGAGCAACGAGGGGGGTGCTTGGGACGATCACGTCGAGACGTGGCGAATCGATGGGGCCGCCATAGCGAACGGCTGGCAGATCAAGCATCAGGTCGAGCCCATGAGCCGGGCCGTTGCCCAGTCGCTCTTCGAAGGCTTCGCAACGGTACCGTTTGAACGCGTCACCCTGGCGATCGCCGAGTCGACACGCGTTACGGGGGTTGGGGCCTTCGGACAGCTACGCTCTCTGACACGTCGACTCTGTGATCGCGCACCGGGTCAGCGTGACCTAAACGCCGCGGAGAAGAAGTGGGTCAAGTTCATCGTCGACGCGACGCAACGAGACGAGCGCGAGATCCTGGCGCGCCTAGCCAACCTCTCAGTCGAGTTCGTCGGAGACGAAGAGCGTCTACGAAGGGACCTAGCCTCCGCGCTGGCGGCACTCTACGAGCCGCCGGTCGACCCGCTCGCCGACGCGCTCGAGGTATTTGCGGGGTCACTCGGCGATGGCGTCGAGGCAAGTGCATTCGACATCGAGCAGGGGGTACTCGCGAGCTTCGCCCGACAGCGCGTTCGGCACGTCCCAACCTACTGTTCCGACAGGGCCGTGTATCTCGGTGCCATTTCTGGCGCCCTCGATGCTCGAAGGGCCGGGCGTGGGCTCTTTCGCGACGCCCCCGCCCTATCGGAGGTCTGGGTCTCTGTCGGCGAGCAGCTCGTTGTCGACGCCGAGGTGCAGCCGCGTCCGATAGATCCGTCTCTCGTACCCTCGCTCGAGGAGGACCCTCCTCAAGCAGACGGACCGACCATCCGGTCGGCTCTCAGCGGGGGCAGCAGGCACGTCCTGGTTGCTCCCGTGGGAGCAGGGAAGACGGAGATCCTCGCGCGGATTGCTGGCGAGCTGGTCGAAGCAGCCGGGGGCAGAGAGGCCGCGCCGCTACCGTTGTTCTTCAGCGCTCGAACGTTCGCCGATGAGCGCGAGGTCTTCGAGTCGGCACGTTACGACAATCCTCGGCTTACAGAGGCCTTGAGACGGCTCCGGCAGAACGAGGATGTGCGATGGGTGGCGCTCGTGGACAGCTTTGACGAGGTCGCAGAAGCTGACGCCGACGCCCTCATAGACAGCCTGGAGGGACTTGGCCCGAAGCTCTCCGCCATCCTTGCTGCCACCCGTCCAAGCGCGCAACCTCTCGCGCGGGCAACCATGTGGACGCTGTCGCCTTGGGGTGAGCGTCAGGTCGACTTGTTTCTCGAGCGCTGGGAGACGGTGGCGGCGGACGCCGTTGGACTGGTCCGGAGCCGACGGCCAGGGCTTCTAGGTCTGCTGGCGACGCCGCTGACGGCCACGCTCGTCGTGCTCGCGGCGCGCCGTACTCCGACCGCCCTCGAGTCGCGAGCTCGTCTGTTCAAGACCATCGTGGCCGATCTGTTTCAGAAGTGGTCGCAGGGCCGCGCAGATGCACCGCCTTGGGAGACCGTGAGCCGTCCCCTGCGGGCGCTCGCCCGTGCCGTCGTTGAAGGCTCGGACGGCGAGCTGGCGCAAGAGGAATTGGAGCGGATTCTCGAACGGATGGTGCCAGATCGCGAACGCGCGACCGAGCGGGCCGCGGAACACGTCTTCGGCCTACTGCTGCGAACACCAAACGGGACGCTGGACTTCGCGCTCCGACCCGTAGGCGAGTTCCTCGCCGGAGAGGCGCTCGCCGAGGCCCGGGACGACGAACTCGTTGGGCTCGCCGCCGTGGGTTGGGCGGAGGAGCCCGTGCGCCACGCTATCGGGTTAATGGAGCCAGCCCGCGCGAGCTCAGCTCTGAGTTCGCTTCTGACTGCCGCTCAAAGTGGTGAGCTGCGTCCGTTGATTGTAGCGCTCCGGGCTGCCACCGACCGAACAGATCTGCCGGAGGACCTCCGGTTGGCTCTCTCATCTCTCGTTACTGGCTACCTGTTTGACGAGCGTTCTGTTTGGCAGGGCGATCGCGTGACTGACGTCCTCGTCGAGTGCATGGGCAACATGCGGCAAGCGTGGGCACCGCTCTTCGACCGCGTTGTCACGGCCGTCACGAGTGCGCGAGGGTCGAGAGCTGGCTTCCTCGCATCGCGCGTCGAGGAAGAGCCGACCATCTGGGCGATGCGATTGCTCGAACGGGACGCCGCAGCTCGTCGAGTCTCGATCGACCGTTTGGGTCGCTGGGTCGATGTTCCCCAGGTGGGCAAGCTGTTGCTGACCTGCATGCTCGATCAGGGCCTCACGATCGGTGGCGAGCCACCGGCGATTGCCGCTGGTCGCGTTCTTCGCGGTGCGATCCGCGACGACTCGTTCGGGTACGTGCTGACCGAGCTGCGCGGCATGCTCGGTTCACGCCTCCAGCTTGCGGGCGCCGCCGCAGCCGTCGCCCTTCATCCTGAAGAGGCGGATCCTACGTTGCTCGTAGAGGCCCTGCGGCACGGATTCAGCGGCTACATCATGCCACCTAGAGTGTTGGAAGATCTCGCCTCCTCCGACTACGGCCTGGCCGCACTATCGCGCGTATGGGCCGACTGGCGCTCCGCGGTGGAGGCTCCGCAGCGAGCGATCGAGTTCCCACCGGTCGACGCGGAATGTCCATCGATTCCCGTTCACGCCCGACTATTCCGCGCTGCTCTGACGTGGGTTAGAATCAACGCACCCGAGCGCGCCAGAGAGTTTCTCTTCGCCGATGAGGTCCAGCTCTGGACGATGGCGATCGCGCTCGCCTGGCAGGATCCGTCCGTTGCGATCGGACTACTCGAGCGACGCGTCTACGGCGTGGTTCGCGCAGGCCTTCAGCGCACCCTCGGCTTGTGCGCCGTCCGACACGATGGTCTCGCCGCCACGCTGTTCGCGGCCGTCGAGACCGCCACTGATCATCAGCTCCAGTTGATACCGGGTCTTGCGCTAGAGGAGTTAGTTCGCCGAGGAAATGCGCGCGCGGGCGCGGCCTACGCACGGTGGGTCCCCTTCTCGCCTGGAATGCGAGGGGTGGCGAGCGACGCGACCTCCCAGGATCTGTTCGAGCGTCCGGACGTCCGGGCGCTCGCCATCGAGGCCGCACGTGATGCTTGGAGGAAGGCAACCGATGGGTGGATTGCGGATAACGGGACGCATACGCGGCTCTTCCAGGCGACAGCGGGGGCCATCCTTCGGGCTACCCAACCTGCCTGGTTGAGCGACGCAGTGCTGCGCCGGGGGCTTGTCGGCTGGCTGGGGAGCGACGAGTACGACTATGTCATCGGCGCCATGCAGGCACTCCGCGGAGCCACGTTGGGCGAGTCGGAACGGGCCGCTGCGGCGGACGCGACGCGACGCTGGGTCAAGAATCGTCACTCGGACCCATTCTCGTCGCTGCGGCTCGTTGCGGCGGTCACTTTTGTCGAGAGCGCCGGGTTGCTTCAGGAGGTAAGCGACTCTCTCGCCGAGCTGGTGGGAGAGGGTTCGACCTCCGGTCTCGTCGCCGCCTCCGCAATAGCTTCTCAACTCCCCCGACGCGAAGCACGCGAGCTGTCCGCGTCCGTCGCGAGAATTGGGGTTGCGGATCGCGAATTGGCTCGAACGCCGATCGCGCTCTCTCGTCTGGTCGGTCTCGCTCCGGAGGCGTGGGCCGACGCAGTGGCGGAGTATCTTCAGGGACCGCCATCCCTCTTCGGCTCTGCGGTGACCACCGTGCTGGGGTGTCTGCCGATCGGTGCTCGTCGTCGCGCGCTCCGAAAGATGACTGGCGCTAGCGCTCCGGAACTGCCGTGGGTTATGGACGACGGCCCGGACATGATGAAGATTGTTCGGCCGGCCGACGCTCTGGCTCGCTTCCGATTCGATGCCGGGCTGCCGATTGCTGGTCGCGATCGACCCGCCGAGACGCCGACATCTGACTCTGCGGAGGAACGCTAGCGCTACCTCACCCGAGGCTTGAATGGGACGTTGTACGGCGACGGGACCTAGCGGAGTGCGAACCACCCTCGCTGCTTACCTCGTCCCTCTCGGACGAGGCCCTCGCGGGCTAGCCGACGAGCGACCGTCAGAACATCCCACGGGACAGCCTCGATGGTTTCGGCGAGCGCCGCGAATGGTCGCAGCTCGTCATGGTTCAATGCTGCGAGCAGTGCCTCGCGAAGGGGCTCGTCCGATTCCCGGAGCGCTTCGTCGTCCTCGTCGTCATAGCGCCCAAAGAGCCAGATCTCGTCCCGCCAGATGATGAAGTGGCTGTGGCATCCTGTCTCCCGCACCACGGATGGGAAGACGCTCGCGCCCGCTGGACCCCGATAGTAGCGCCACGCCGGCCCCGCCCGGTCGTCCAGGTTGATAGGAAGCACCTCACCGCAGCCGCAGGGGCAACCCAGCAGGAAAAGGCGGGGGCGTCCGCGTACGACGAGCGCCGCGTCACCAGCAGCTCGGACGAGTCCCGCCGCCTCGCTCCGGTTCGTAACGATGCCACGCCACGTCAGACGGTGAGCGCCGCTCATCGAGCCGCCTGCCGCGCGATGGGATGGGGCGCCGGTGTTGCTGGGGGGACCGGAGATGGAAAGAGGGAAGCTGCCGCCACAAGAAGCCGCTCACCGTAGACATAGGCCAGTGCACGGCTCGAACTCTCCGGCTCCCTCGCGCGCTGGTCCTTGCCCGCTTTGTAGATGAGGGCCGCGGCAAGCGCGAGGGCGTACTGCCCGCGGGCGCGCTGCATATGAAACGCGTGCATTCGGATCTGCCTCACGCAAGCATGGAACCACGACCATTCGTCGCTCGGTCGAACGTGGGCGGGGAGCGCGTCAATCGAGGTAGCGCCGTACAGCGGGTCGAGGGAGGCACGGCATGCTGTCAGCTGTGCGTCGTACTCAAGGCGTGCGCCTTCGGTGCGATAACTACTCGCCGGGTGCAGGGCTCCCACGAGAAGGCTGGCTTCGAGTGCCGCGGCGTCGCCTAGAAGTGGGCCGGCTCCGCACTGCAAGAAGTCGATCAAGATCGCTTCGGAGCCTCGTACGCGTACATTGGAGGCGTGCAGATCACCATGCATCGCACCCCACAGGATGGTCGATGTCCCCCCTGCGCGCAGGATACCGCGAAGCTCGTACGGCGTCTTCGTTGCCCCGAGCTCGCGTGCACGCTGCCAACGAGCGGGAGCGATACGCGGCTGGAACTGCCGTACGAGGCGACCGAGCCGACCATCGCGCGGTTGGCCGCCGCGATACCATCCACGCAGTGTGCGCTCGAACAAGCACGCGATCGCCGTGCTCGCGCGGCCTTCGCGAGCACAGTCGAGCAAGCATTCCGATTCGTCCACGAAGTCGCCGACGAGTATACCCTTGTCCGCCCCGAGGCCACATCTAGCCAGATCCAGTCTGGGGCCGAGATGGAACGGGACGTATGGGTCGACGTGTTCTTCGTAGCGCTTGTACTCGTCGATGATCTGGTTTCGTTCCCCGGTCTTCACGAAGTAGGGAAGCGACCATCGGCCGCGGAATTCGACGTGTGCCAGGAAGACCTTCGCACCCGAGTGGCCTCCGGCCATGGGCCTTAGGTGAACCTCGCTGCACCCGTGAAACGCCCTGCGCGTGAGGAGCCTAACGGTAGTGTCGACAGCCTTGCCGCGCGAGGCCTCGACCTGCACGTCCGGGTCCGGCGCGGGCCCCGCCGGGTGCACCATCTCGTAGTTGGCGATCTCGTTCCACGCTAGACCCTGGACATAGAGGCGTAGGTGGGGCCGGGGCAGGTCGCCGGTGGTTCGCTGCCACCGTCGAATCTCCTCGGCGACCTCCGGCACCTCGTTGGCGGGCAGTCGCGCGATCGGCAGCTGATGCGCGTTCGCGACATTGGCGATTGGGCCTGCGCCACCCGGAAGGTGGAGAACGAGAACGTTGCAGTCGAAGTCGAGTAGCCGCTTGCCGTATGTCGCGAGCTGGGCGGCAATCTCAGTTGGGCGCGTGCGTGTTTGGGTGAAGACGAGCGCTGCCGCACCCGAAATCTCCGCATCGTCGTTCAGCTCGTTGGGTCCCCACGCGAAAGCGGGAACGGCGAAGCCCCGAGCCTCGAACGCAGCGCGCCCCTGGGCGTCGGGCGCGGCGTGCACCCAGGCAACAGTCCGGCGCCGCGGGTTGTAGCCGTAGTCGATTGCCAAGCTCAATCCTGACGCGCGAAAAGCGGCCAGCCATCGCCGCGGCCGAGCGAACCCGCTCGCGAGCAGATGAAGCACGCTGCGTTGGAGACAGGGCGAACGGTCCGAATCAAGGGCACCATCGCGTTCAGCAGGATGTGCCGTCCTTTCATCGGTACACCCGCAACGATCGCGAGCAACATCGTGACGGCGAGCGAAGAGACCATGCCGTTGATCGACATGACGGCTGGCGCCGGTTCATGCGCGCCCTGAATGTACGGGTCCGCTTGCCGCTCGAACGCGCTCATCATGTCGCGGCGGACCTCGTTCGAATCGAGAAGGCCGCTGCAGGTGAAGCACGCTTGGCCCGGCGCGAGGAGCTGTACGCGCCCATACACGTGCGTGACGATTCCGGCGGAAACGACGATCGTCGTGCCCAAATCAATGCATGGGATCATGTACTGATAGGCCATCTGCTGAATGACAGCGCGGCTGCCGTGCGAGTCGGTACATCCGAAGATGATGTCCACATCGCGTAGCTGCTTCGCCACGGCGGCCCGCATGATGTCGCCCTGGACTGCATTTACGGTCCGCTCAGGCAAGAGACGCTCAATGAACCGGGCGGCGATGCCGACCTTGGGCGCTCCGACGTCCTTCGGGGTTGCTCCGGCCACACGATTCAGGTTCGTCTCCTCCAGAGTGTCGGCGTCTATGAGAGTGAACTTCCGTACGCCGAGGTGGGCAAGCTGCTGAGCGACAATGGATCCAGTTCCACCAAGACCGACCACGCCAACATGGATCGCATCCAGCGCACGCTGTCCGGCCTCGCCAAACGCCCGCACCTGTCGATCCAGGGCGGTCCAATCGCTGACGAGTCTACCGGCTGGTTCATACGCGATCGTGCGCTTGTCCCCGAGGACCACGACCCGAGCGGGCTCGCTTGTGCCCAGCCCGCGGGCGTTCCAACCACCGGCACTGACTACGAGCGCCGCGTGGGAGCGGCCCGGGTGCCGGTGGCCGAGGAAGTCCGCGAGCGCCCGCTCGCCTTCGTCGTCGACGTACGAGAACGTCGGTGGCGAGAGGCCGGGATGGCTGTGGGCGAAAATCATTGAGAGGCCGTCGCGGCGCGCGCACTTCGTCACTCGGGCGACGAAGCGTGGCAAGAGCTCGGCTTCGAGCCGGCCCCTGCTCGAGTAGTCATCGGGCGACGGGAACTCGAGCTCGCGCACGAGCAACCTCACGACACCGTCCGCGCGTAGGTAGCCTCCGGCCAAGAGGACCGCGCAGTTCTCGGTCTCGCCCTCAAGAAGCCGACAGCTGAGCGCATCGGCATCGGCAGCCGCGATGACAAGCTCGATCATCGCGGCGGGTAGAGGCGCTGCGTGATGACGTTCAGATAGGTGAGCAGCGAGTCATTGTTCGGGTTCCAGTTTTGGAGATGCCACGAAAACCACGTTGTTGACCGTCCGCTGACGCCGGGGATCGGGCTCGCGTCGTTCGACGCTTTAGGCGTGGCCCCGTTCGCGAGCCGCAGGCCGGCGGCGTCGACCCAGAAGCAGTCCGGCTGCGCGCCGGGATATCCTGGAGGTGCGACGAAGAGGATGGTCGCCTCCCGGCGGTTCCAGCCGGCTGGGAGGGCGTATCCTGGAATCTCGACGAGGTGCGCCCCAGTACCCAGCGGCGTGAGCACGGCCGCCGTGTAGACGGCCTTGAGAGCCGCAAACTGTTGCTGGATCGGCGTCATTCACTTCCCAAACGTCGCCGGCGGTACCGCGTAGAAGTGCTTGATTTTGCCCTCCAGGCTAATCGTCTCGCTGTCTGAGATCGGCTTGTCGGGCGTGTCGCCCTCCTCCTCCAAGTACAACTGGTACACCGCGGGAATCGAGGGGATGAACGCCTTGATCTGGGCGCCCGTCCGATTGAGGTCGGGCGTCTCGAACTCCTTCGCGTCGAGGAAGAACTTGTAGAGCTTCGGATGCTCACTCATGGAGGGCCTCTCAGGGTTGCTTCCTACGGTAGCGCACGCATCGCGGTCCCAGCTACCTCGACCGCGGTGACGTTGCTTCATCGCGTTCCGATTGCTAAGGTAGAATTGCACATGCGGAGACAAATTGCAAGAGTCGAATCGAATGATCCAAGCAAGGCCGGCCGGTTCGACGCCGGTGCCTTCTACGCGGCCCTTGATGCGCAACGTGCCGCGAAGAGGCTAAATTGGAAGCAGGTGGCCGCGGCTGCCGGCGTGAGCGCCTCCACGCTCACGAGGATGTCTCAGGGAAAACGCCCGGACGTTGATAGCCTCGCCGCGTTGGCCGGCTGGTCGGGCTTGACGGTCGATGACTTCGTGGTTGTCCCTGCTAAGGGATCGGTCCGCAAGCCGTCGGCTTTGGCGGCGTTCACGGCGCATCTTCGGAGCGACCCGCATCTAACCGCGGAGTCGGCCGCTGCCCTCGAAGCCATGGTCAAAGCAGCGTACGAGCGTCTGCGGAAGGAGTAGGGTGCAGTGGCGTTGCCGTACGGTTTCAAGAGCAAGGCGAACGCGATCTCGAGGAAAGCGCGGGCGGGGCTGGGGCTCGCGGCGGAAGCACCTCTGCCGCCTTTGCGCCTTGCGGCGAGGATGAGCATAGCGGTCGCGCCGCTTTCTTCGTTCGCGAGCCAGTGCGCCGAAGCAGTGCGCCACCTGATGAAGGTAGACCGGCGCGCCTTCTCCGCCGGCACGTTCCACCTTGGCGGGCGTACGTTGGTGGTCTTCAATGACGCGAACGCGAAGGATCGTCAAGCCAGCGACCTCGCGCACGAACTCTCGCACCTCCTTCTCAAACACCCGATGTTGCCCGTACTCGACGAACGAGGCTGCCGTCACATCGACCGAGAGTTGGAGGAACAGGCGAACTGGCTGGGGCCTGCGCTTCTGGTGTCGGATGAGGCCGCGCTCCACATCGCGAAGCAAGCGTGGACCGTCGAGAAGGCTGCGGCCGAGTACGGTGTGACGGAGGATGTCGCGCGCTTTCGTTTGAATGTCACCGCCGCATATCGCAGGGTGGCTTGACCTTGGACAAGGTGGCACTCTCGGCAAGGACGACGGTCCGAGCGCCGCGTGAACGGATGTCTCCAGTGACCCTTGAGGTCCACGGTCTCTCCCACCACTGCCGAAATTCAACCGTGGGGTTGATGGCTCTGCCCGCCGTCCCCGGCGACATCCTGGCTGGTGCCAGCGCGAGAGACGCCGGAGAGCCTCGTCCTGCACGTGGCCCAGCGGATCCGCGAACTACGCCATGAAGCGGGCCTGACCCAGGAGCAGCTTGCCGAGCGGCTGAACGTTTCGGTCCAGTACGTCTCGCAGATCGAGAACGGCGAGAACCTGCGACTCCGTACCCTGGCGGATACCGCGCGGGCCCTCGGTACGCGGGCGCGCTCGTTCTTCGAAGACGTCACCACTAGGCCGGAGAAGCGCGGGCGCGGACGTCCACCGGGACGGTCCTCACGGCGGTCGTCGTGAGACGGATGGCGCCATCGATGCCTCTTCGGACGGCGACGTGCGCGCGCTCCATCGATTCGCCTGCGGTGACGGGTGAATGCCCATCCCCCCCGGCCCAGCCCCGCATCCGTATCGACCCCCCCCGGCTGGCCACGACGCCTATCTCGCCCTGCTCGACTTCGTGGCCTCCCATTTTCGCCATGCGCGGATCGTCATCCCATGCTGATCGGCCCGTCGCGGCCGGTATGCTCACCGCGTGGCGTCACGTCTTCGGATCTCGTCGGGTCTTCACGAACACCAGGCACCGCTCGAGGAGAAGTACAACTTCGGGCCGCACGCATTCTTGGTGCCGCCCCTGCGTTCCCGCGCGCGCCCACCGCGGTGCTCGAGGAGCACGCGATGCTGCTCGACCAGGCGCGAGAGTGGCTCGTCTTCGCGATGGGCGAGGCGCTCGCGCATCCGCTTTTTCCTTCGGTCATGGCAGCACGATCGAACGCCATGCCGATGGCAGCATCGGGCGAGACCTCGTGGATCGCGCGTACCGCTGCCGTCTGGACGACTTTCACGGGCTGCGTCGGGAGCTCAAGGCGGCGCCCGAGGAGCAGGACGCCTTCCCGATCGTCGTGCTCTCGCCCGACGCCGTCTCTCTTCAGCTCGTGCGAGTCGACTCCCGCGCGCGGAGCAAGGTCCCTCGCCTCGCGGTCGCCCGGCGTGACTTGGTCGTCGAGCCGCAACGGCAGGAGCACTGGACGAGCGCCGAGTGGACGATCACCCGATGGTCCTACCCAGGCGAGGATGCGGAGCGCCGGTACGCGTGGACCCGGACACCGGACCCTCCGCGGGACGAAGACGACGTCGTCGAGCGGGTGGCCCGCTTCTACGAGCCGCGCGTCGGTCGGCTGGTTACGCACTGGCTCGGGCTTGGCGCCGAGGTCGACGAGCTGCTCGTCTTCCTGGGCTCGACGGAGTGTTGCGGCGACTACGTGGCATGCTTCGAGCGTCGCAACGCGGTGACCGCGGCGGCCGAGTATCCGACGATCGCGCGCGCCGTCGTCGAGGACCGCCGTCGCGACCGGGTGCCGGTGTTCGTGAAGACCGGGAGTTACGGGGGGCTCTGCTGGCTCTCGGTGAGACACGACGGTACTGCCGCCCTGGATCCGGGCCCGGCGCTGGTGGCCAACGAGACGAAGCTCGTCGATCCGGACGATACGTGGCGGTTCGAGCGTATCGACTGGGAGAGCGAGCCGGCGTCGCGCGCGACGGCCATCGACGAGACGCTCTACCGCCTCGTCCGGTGGAGCGCCGCCGAGATCGATGCCGCGATCGCGGTCGCGCACTTCGATCCGGCAATCGAGCGTCGTCGCGGTCTAGGTTTGCGGGAATCGGTCGTCGTGGCGATCAGCGAGCGGCTCGGGGAACTGCCCGGGGCAGACCGATGAGACTGCACCGGCTGCTGGGCGCCGGCCGACGACTCGAGTGCCAGCGACGGCCGCAGCGCCGGATGAAGTGCAAGCGGCACGCTTGAAAGCAAGGCACGCGCCACGCTGCGCTCGAAGGCGCGGTCGCAGCGGACCTCTTTCCCCTGCCCTACTGGCAGCCCTTCATCGTGTAGACGGTGCCGAGGTCGACGACGTCGAAGTCGTCCCACGTGAGCTGCTCGAGCTGCTCGATGTCGCTCTGGACCCAGGGCTGGTTGTTGCCGAGGCCTCCCAGGCGAAAGGAGCTCCGCGTCTCGCCGCTGATGTCGGTATTGAACATGCCGTAGTTCTGGAGCGCCCTGATGACGACCTGGCCTGCGTGCCCGTCCACGTCGACGTGTCGTAGCTCGCCTTGAGGCGGAGCCTGCCGCCGTACGGGAACGCCCCGTCTGTCGTCGGAGAGGGCAAGCCGGTCGACCTCGTGGTGCGTTCTGCACACAGAGCTCCCCGTTCGGCCGACCTGCCTGCTCGCTCTCATCGCTTCGTGCCTCCCTACCCTGAGGGCGATCGCGGGCGAGACGGACCAGACGGACGAACAACCTTGGGTCAGCGCGGCCCGAGCGTGTCCCGCATCTTCTCGAGCGCGGCCTCGATGCGCGCCTCGGACTCGGTGCCGACGCCGACGCGGACGAAGCGGTCCGTGCTCTCGCCGTAGTAGCGCCCCGGGACGACCGCGATCGAGTGCTCGCGGAGCAGCCGCTCGGAATACTCCTCGGAGCGCAGCCCGGATCCCGCGATGTCGACGAGGAAGTAGAACGTCGAGGCGCCGCTCATCGACCGCAGACCCAGGCGATCCATGACGCCCTGGATGCGCCTGCGCTTCTCCACCACGGCGCGAATCTGCGGGGCGACGCAGCGGCGGATCTCCTCGAAGTACGTGTCGCAGTACATCTGCAGCAAGGTGGGCGCGCAGGTCACGAGGTGCTGGTTCAGCTTGAGCACGTCGGCCATGAGCTTCTCGTGGGCGAGCATGTAGCCGAGCCGCCACCCCGACATGCCCATGTTCTTCGAGAACGAGTTGACGATGACCAGATCCTCCAGCCCGGGATCGAGACGCGCGCTGGTCGTGAACGAGCCGTCCAGGACGAACTCGCTGTAGGCCTCGTCGACGAGGAGCGTGGCCCCGTGCCGGCGGCACTGCTCGTAAATGTGACGGAGCGACTCCGCGCCGTACACGCTGCCCGCGGGGTTGTTCGGGTTGTTGAGGATGACGACCCTGGTCCGGGGCGTGAAGTGCTCCGCGAAGCCGGGGGCGCGGGTCCAGTGCGGCACAGCCACGGAAACGCCGCGGGCCAGGCGCACCTGCGCCGGGTAGCTGAGCCAGTACGGCTCGTGGACGAGGACCTCGTCTCCCGGCTCGAGCAGCGCCATGAGCGCCAGGTAGACGCACATCTTCGAGCCCGTCGAGACGAGCACGTTCGTCTCCGGGTTCGCGGCGACGCCGTGCTCCTCGAGATAGCTATCGGCGATGCGACGTCGGAGCGACGGCAGCCCGCGGCTGTCGGAGTAGTGATAGCCGCGCGTGAAGTCGATCCTCGCGAGGTCGTACATCGGGATGTCGAAGAAGGCCTCGCCGAGCGAGAGAACGGTGACGTCCCGGCCGGCCCGCTGCGCTTCCGTGGCGAGCTGGTTGATGCGGATCGAACCCGCCTGCGAGATGCTGTCGACGATCGTGGTCATCGCGGTTCACTCCGTGCCGGCCAGAGAAAGAGACAGACCGTCGTCACGAGGAGCAAACCCGAGGAGACCCGAAGCGCGCCCTGCATGCCGCGCGCCTCGGCGATCTCTCCCCAGATCGAGCTGCTCGCGGCGAGCACTCCGTAGAAGCAGACGAAGTAGATCGAGATGGCGCGCGCGCGGATCTCCGTCGGGAACATGGCCTGGGCCGTCGCGTTGAAGAGCGACACGATCATCGCGTACGAGACCCCGAGGCCGAGGGCGACGACGACCGCCGCGGCGATCCCCGAGGCGAACGTCATCGCGAGCTGCGACGCGGCGAAGAGGACGGACGCGAACACGATGAGGCGGTCGAGCGGCAAACGCCGCTTGAGGTCCGGCAGGACGAGCGCCGCACCCACCGCGCCGGCCCCGATGGCTCCCATCAGGAAGCCGAACCCCGCGGAGCCCACGTGGAGCACGGTGCGCGAGTAGATCGGGAACAGGCACCAGAACGCGTTCGTGCAGAAGTAGACGACGGTGATGCGGATGAGCAGGCCGCGAAAGCGGGGGTTCGCCAGGCAGTGGACGAAGGCCTCGCGGATGTGACCCAGGATGGACACCGCAGCCCTGGGCGCCGCGCCGGTCGCGCTATCGCGGTGCCAGCGGTGGTAGACGAGGGCGAGGCCGACGGCCGACGCGGCGTTCAGCGAGAAAACGGGGAACGCGCCCGCGCGTCCGATGAGGAAGCCCGCGAGGGCGGGGCCGAGCGCGCGGCCGAGGTTGAAGCTCAGGTTGTTGAGGCTCGCGACGACCGGGATGTCGTCGTGATCGACGACGGTAGAGAGCGCCGCCTGCGACGCCGGCAGATCGATGGCGTTGGTGACTCCGAGGCAGAAGACGGCGGCGAGGAGCGTGTACGGATTGAGCCACGACGACACCGCGAGCACGGCCATCGCGAGCGCAAACACGGCGCGCGCCGACTGCACCCTGTAGAGCAGCTTGGGGCGATCCATGGCGTCGGCCATGGCGCCCGACGGCAGCGCCAGCAGGAACATCGGCAGGGTGCTGCACGCCTGGATGAGCGTGTTGAGCACGGGCGACGCCGAGAGGTCGGTCATCGTCCACGACGCGCCGACGGAGTTCATCCAGTAGCCGAAGTCGGACGCCAGATTGGCGAGCCACAGCGCCCGGAAGAGCCGGTTGTCGAAGAGCGGCCCCCAGTTGCGCGCGAACGCGCCGCCGAGCCTACTCGGCGGACCGAGCTGCCCAGCGCGTGTTTTGGTCGAACCATTCATGCAGGCCGAGGATCCTTCTGCGAAGCTCCGCTTCATCGGGCCCGACGAGCAGGAAGCTCGCGAGCTCGTCGTCGCTCATGTTCATCGGGTGATGGTCGCTGCCCGGCCGTCCGCGCGCCCTGTACTCGAGGACGTAGCTCTCGCTGCACGATGCCGGGATCGCCTCGAGGCGGCCCTCGCGAGGCGAGATCAGCAGGCGCCCGGCGAGCTGGTTGCCCCCGAGGCCCTTCGGGCTCGTGCGGACGTTGCACGCCCCGACGCCGAGGAGCTGAGAGCGAAGCCACTCGAGCTTCATGTCGACGTCGTACGAGAGGCGCACCTCCTCGTTGATCCCGTTGCCTCCGAGGCGGCAGGCGACCTCGCAGAGCACGACGTCGCCGTCGTCCTGGAGGAAGCACTCGAGGTGAAAGAGGCACTCGGGCGGGGTGGGGAAGGCCTCGAGCAGTACGCGCGTCGCGAAGGTCGTCAGGCGCTCGCGATCGGGGCCGTCGCCCATCACGTAGCTGCCGAGGAAGCTCTGGTCGCACACGTACTCGAGCGCCGTGTGGATGAAGCGCGAGGCGCTCACGACCTGCATGCGGCCGCCGAGGATCAGTCCGTTCACGTGGCAAAGGGCGCCCTCCACGAATTTCTCCGCGAGCAGGTGCGGCAGTCCGAGGTTGACGCCGAACGGACGGAGGTCCGCGAACGCCCCGAGCTCGGAGTCCGAGCGGATGACGCGCGTCTCGGCCGAGCCCATGCCCCGCAGGGGCTTGACGACGATGGGGTAGCCGACCTGCCGCACGAAAGCGACGACGTCGGTCATCGTCTGCACGTCGGCGTGACGCGCCACAGGGACGCCGGCCGCCATCGCGCGCCTCTTCATGAGGAGCTTGTCGCGAAAGACGAGGACGTCGGCGGAAGACGGCCCCGCGACGCCGAAGAGCTCGCGCAGGCGGGCGGCGCGGAGGAGGTCGTCCTCGCCCGTGGCGACGACGCGCGTGAAGGGCGTCGTCGCGTGGAGCGCGATGGCGTCGAGCTCGACGTGATCGTTGGTACCGAGGTCGTCGTAGAAGTGAATCGAGCTGAAGACGTCCGACAGATCCGCGGTTACTCGGGCGCGGTGCTCTTCGCTGCCCTGCGACGTGAAGAGCACGGCCGGCTCGCGGACCAGATCGCGCCAGCTCTGGCGCGAAACGGATGCCAGCAGCTTAGGTGGGATCAGGAGGAGGCTCGGCATGCTGATCCTTCGCGCCGCGCGGCTGAAGCTCGGAGACGATCCGCGCGGCGACGCGATCCCCTTTTTGGACGTTGTATTCGAGGGTGCTCGTGAAGAAGTGCGTCCCGCACGTCAGCTGCCCTACGGCGAACAGGTGTGGATCGGAGCGGCCGTCGGTTCCGAGGACGCGGAGCGACTCGAAGTCGACGCGCAGCCCGCCGCAGTCGTGCGCGGCGATGGTCCCCTGCCGTAGCAGCGCCTCGAGCAGCGGCGACCGGCACTCCGACAGGTGACGCGGAGCCCCGCTGGCGTCGACCACGAAGTCGAACATGGCGAGGCGCTCGGCGAAGCGCAGGCGGTAGGCGCCGGCGTCCGCGTCGAGTGCGGTGCCGGCCAGGTTGCGCTCGACCACGAGCTTCCCCTCCCGCAAGAGCCCGAGGACGCGGCGCCCGGTCTCCAGCGGGACGGGCACCCAGTGGCTCATGAAGCGGCTGTAGACGCGATCGAGGAAGAGTCGCTTGTCGGCGTCGGCCAGATGGTGCCAGACGACCTCCATCATGGGATTGAGCGTCTCGCCGATCGATTGCCAGACGCGCTCGCCGCGCTCGGCCGCGGCGACCTGCGACGTGTAGTGCTCCAGCGGGTCGACCCACGCCGGGAAGTCCCGGTCCCACGACACGGAGAGGTCGCGCACGGCGAGCTCGCGCTCGATCCAGCCGACCACGGTGCCCCATCGCAGGGGACGTCGCCCCTGATCGGTGGCGAGCGCGACGTTCGCACGCGTCACGTGGTGCAGCTCGCACGAGCGCAGGGGGCCACGCACCGCGGGGAGCATTCCGCCACGCGACGCCATCGTGACTGGCGCCGTGTGGCCCGCGGCGAACAGCGCGAGCGCGGCATCGATCGCACTGAGCCCGCTCCCCAGGATGGCGACGCGCGCGTTCCCGGGGATGCGCGCGCACATCTCGGCGCTCGGGTAGGGCGACGCAACGAAGCCTGGTCCCTCGAGCGCGCGGAACCTCGAGCTCGGCAGATTGCCCAGCGCGAGAACGACGACGTCCGCGTCGATGGGTGCGTGCCCGGCTGCCACCACGCGGTACCCGCCGAACCGGCGCGGGGTGAGCGACGACACCTCGCCGCGGATCGTCGACACCGGCAGCCCGCTGCGGCGCGCCCCTTCGAGAGCGCCCGCGACGCAATCCTCGACGTAGTCCCCGAAGAGCTGGCGCGGGCAGAAGAGGTCCTCGCCTCCCGCGAGCGAGACGCCTCGCGACTCGAGCCACTCGCCGAAGTGCGCCCGACGACCCGGCACCAGAGACATGGTCTGCGCGCTCTGGTTGAGCAGGTACGGCGACTCGTCCTTCGCGTAGGCGAGTCCGGGTCCAATCCGCCCGGACTTTTCGAAGAGCACGAGGCGCGTCCTCGCGCGCGCGGGCGACTCCGAAGACAACCTTCCAATCAGGCTGTAGAGAAGCGACGCTCCGACGGCGCCACCGCCGATGACGGCCACCGTGCGAGATGCGCTCTGGACGCTCATCATCTGCCCCGAGGGCGGGAGAGGCGCGTCCTATACCGCGAACTCTTCCGGCTGCCGGCGGGAATCGCCATGACGAGAACGTCTGCGCACGGCACACGAGAAGAATCGAGCCCCAGCGTTCGCCGTGCTCGCAGGCGCCGCTCGGAGCCCGGCGCGACTCTCGCTCAATATTTCGTGTCCTTGGGGTTGTCGAAGTCGGTGGTGACGGCCGTGTACACGAGACCGAGCTGGGTGGCGTCCGTGAGGATGATGCCCAGCTCCCGGTTGTAAAGGAGCGACCCCGTCGTCATGTTCTCCGACCCGACGAACCCCTGGGTGCAGGCGCCGGTCGCGCAGTCGACGAGGATCGTCTTCGCGTGAATATAGGGATCCGACGCGGTCCCGTTGCCGCTCGAGACGTCCGAGACGAAGACCGTTCCGCCTGCGCTCTTCACGTCGTTCAGCGCCGTCGTCTGGGTCGAGTCGCTGCTGCCGCCGGCGACGATCAGCCGGACCGTGACGCCTCGCCCGGCCGCGCTCACGACCGCGTCGGTGATCCCGCTCGAGTTGTCGTCGCTGAACTCCTCGTCCTCGATGTCGAGCGACTTCTTCGCCGAATTGATGAGCGCGACGAGGTCGGGGCGGGCGTTGCTGTTCGCGACCACCAGGTCGCCCGTCGACGTGATCGACTTCATCGCATGATCGGCCGTGAAGATCGCCTCGGCTTCCGCAACGTCGGCCGGCTCGTTGTCGATGGCCAGGTACTCGCGGTTGTACTCCGGCACCGACGACTCCGCGTTCGCCGTCATGATCCAGGCCTGCTTGTGGTCGATCATCACGCACTTCTCGTGCGTGTACGTGAAGGTGGAGCTCGACCAGACGACCGGGATCTTCGCGGAGTTGAACGTGTCGTACGCGCTCGTATTGTTGGACTTGGTCGTGCTCGATCCGTCGAGGATCACCTGGACGTCGAGCCCCGCGGTCTTCTGGGCCACGATGGCATCGATCACGCCGGAGTCGTCGATCTCGTACATCGTCATGTAGACGGAGGTCTTGGCGCCCTTGATCGCAGCGATGAGCTCCGCCGCGTGGTTTCCGTTCGGGTACACGAGGATCGTCACGTCGGTCGACGAGCCGCCGCTGCTGCTGCCGCTCCCCGAGCCGGAACCGCTTCCGCCCGACGAGCTGCCGCCGGAGCTCGAGCCGCCGCTTCCCGAGGTGGAGCCGCCTCCGCCCGAGCTCGAGCCGCCGGCCCCGGAGCTAGAGCCCCCGCCGCTGCTGCTTCCGGCGGAGTCCGAACCGCCCTCACTGCCGTTGCCTCCGCCGTCCGTGACACCGAAAGCGGGGTCGCTGTTCGCGCCCCCGCACGCGGTCGCCGACGCCAGTGCGAGGGTGGCCGACGCCAGCATCGCCGAGAAGCATCTCCTCATTCTGAAAACTCTGTGCTTCGGACCTGCCACGACGCCACCTCACCAGAGGTCTCCGACAGCCACGGAGTTACCCGGGGCGGAAAGTTTCATCCGCGTGACGTCGACCCCGGCCGTGCTGCGCCATCCACGAATCTCATCCGGCCGTTAAGTCGCCATTCAGATTGGGCGCATACGCTTCCGCTGCACGCCCATGTCCTGGATCGCCGTGGTGGACGACGCTCCGGACGTACGCGACGAGCTCGCGGAAGCGATCCGTGTCGCCGGCTACGAGGTGCGTACGTTTGCCGACGGGCTCGACGCGCTCCACTGGATCGGCGAGGCGCACGAGTTGCCGCTCCTCGTTCTTCTCGACGTCGGCCTGCCGTACATGTCGGGCCTGGAGGTGCTGCGTCGGTTGCGCGAGCGTCCCCGCACGGCGAGCCTCCCCGTCGTGCTCTTGACGGGCTTCGATCTGGACGAGGAAGAGACGTCGGGGAAAGAGGCGACAGCCGTCCTCCGCAAGCCCGTCGTGCTCGACGACCTGCTCGCTCGGATCGGCCAGCTCGTAGGCGCGCTGCACTGAGCAGCAAATCTGGGGCGCATGCTAGGGTCCGGCGCGTGCGCGTCCTGCTCGTCGAGGACAGCGCGCGGGTCGCCGAGACGATCGTCTCGGGCCTGCGAGCTCGTGGCCATGCCGTGGTCGTTGCCGGCGGGGTGCAGGCGGCCGACGCTGCGACGAGCGCGCAGCATTTCGACCTGGCCGTCGTGGACATCGGGCTTCCGGACGGGTGCGGTCTGCAGTGGTGCCGGGCCGCGCGTGTCGCTGGAACGCAGACCCCCATCTTGCTGCTCACGGCCCGCAACGACATCGCCGATCGCGTACGTGGCCTGGAAGCGGGGGCGGACGACTACCTCGGCAAGCCGTTCTCGTTCGACGAGTTGCTCGCGCGGCTGCAGGCTCTCTCCCGCCGCGGGCCCCGCTGGTCCGACTCGATACGCCGGTTCGGTCGAGTGATCGTGGATGCCGACCAGCGCGTCGTCACGGTAGACGGAGCGCGGCTCGCGCTCACCGCTCGCGAGTTCGACATCGTTGCCATGGTCTGCTCGCGGTCGGGGAGGGTCGTGGTGCGCAGTCACCTCCTCGAGGCAGTGTGGGGAGACGCCACGGAGCGCACGGCGGCGAGCCTCGACGTCTTGATGGCCCGCATTCGGCGCAAGTTTGGGAAGCATGGCGTGAGCGACGCCCTGAAGACGGTGCGCCAGGTCGGATACGCATGGTCGCTCGAACGCTCGAAGCACGTCTGATCGCGCGCCTGCTGGCGCTGGCGGTGGCCGGGCTGGTCTTGACCGGTACCGCCACCGCGGTCGTGACCGACCGGGCCCTCGGCGCGAGCGAGCGGACGCGCACGCGCGCCGCCGCAGCCGCGGCTCGCAAGGCGTTGGCCGTCGAGCTCGACGAAGGAGATCGACCGGACCAGGCGGCACACGAGGTGCTCACCTCCGCCGAGGCCGAGGGGTTCAGGCTGACCATTCGCGACTCGCGCGGAGGGCTCTATTCGACGGGCCCGATGAACCTGCCGCTCCTCGAGGAGGGCACGTGCGAAGGCGTGGGCGACGGCGAGGACCCCTGGCTGGCATGCGCGGAGGGCGACGCGACGGTGTCGGTGGTGGCGGCAATCTCGGTCTCCGAGCATCGGGCAGCTCTCGTCGTCGTCTGGCGGACGCTGTTCGGGCTCGTGCTGGTCGCCGCGGCGACCCTGTGGTGGGCAATCCGGCGTGCCCTGCGTGTTCCCCTCCGGGAGCTCACGTCTCTGGTCGCCTGGACGGAGAGCGCGCGCCGCAGTTCGACGGTAGACGCGCCGCCACCGGCGACTACGAGGGAGATCGCCCGGCTGTCTGCCGCCTTCGACGCTCTCGTCCGCGATCTCTTCGAAGCGCTCGCCCGGGAACGAGCCACCAGCGCGCACATTGCACACGAGCTTCGCACGCCGTTGACGGCGATCGTCGCCGAGGTCGATGCCCTGGCTTCGTGCGAGCCCTCCACGCGCGCCGCCGTCTCCCGGATCCGCTCCGACGCGGCGCGCCTGGCCGACGTGGTCGATGCGGTCCTCGTCCTCTCCGCCCGCCCAGGGGCAGGACCCGACGAGATCGTCAACGTCGCCGACGTCGCGCGCGAGCTCGCACCACCCGGTGCCACGATCGACGCGCCGGACGAGGCCCTCGTCAAGGCGGACGAGCGCCTCGTTCGGCTCGCGCTGCGCAACCTACTCGACAACGCGAGCAAGTACGCCGGGGGAGCCCGCCTCGTGCGCGTGTCACGTTCGTCCGGCGGGGTACGCCTCGGCGTGATCGACGAGGGCGCGGGCCTGGACGAACGCGCGAGAGAGCGGATGTTCGAGCGCTACTGGCGCCGAACCGCGGACGGCGATGGACGGGGCCTCGGTCTGGCCCTCGTGAGCGCGGTGGCCGAACGGCATGGCGGGCGTGCGAGCGCCGTCCCCGGTCCGGACGGGCGCGGCCTCGACGTTTCGCTGACTCTGACGAATCTAGTCGATTGGCACCCGTAGTCCGGCGCCTTCTGGATGCGCGAATTGTGAATCCCCGCTGCAACGTTGCGCGATCTCGACGGGGGTAGATGCGACCCCCGCAGGCCGGGTGGCAGACTTCCGCGCGCGGAGGACAAGGTGCGAACACATGCGAGAGTCCGGGGGTTCGGGAGCGCCGCCGGCGTCTGCCTGGTCGCCGTGGCGGTGGCGGTCGGCTGCTCGAGCAACTCGACCACGGGCGGCTTCGGCGTGCCGGGTGGCACGTCGAGCTCCGGCAGCGGCGGAAACGGCAGCGGCAGCGGATCGAGCGGGGGCACGCCGTTCCCGACGGACGGCAGCGTGCCGCCGAGCTTCGGCGATGGATCGACCGGCGGCGGCAGCACCGTCTGCAACGTGACCGATCCCGACGCAGACATGGACAAGGACGGGTGGTCGCCGAACCAGGGCGACTGCAACGACTGCGACCCGAACGTGAACCCCGGGGCCATCGACGTGCCCCAGCAGACCGACGGGGGCCCGGTCACCTGGGGCGACGAAGACTGCGACGGTACTCCGGGCGACAGCGCGATGCCGTGCGACCAGGGGCTCGCGCTCGACGACGTGAACGCGTCCGACGCGGCCAAGGCGATCGAGCTCTGTGCGACGGCGTCGGCGAGCGACCGGAAGTACGGGGTCATCTCGGCGGCGTACGTGCGGGCCGACGGCACTCCCTTCGCGACGCCGGGCCTCCAGACGGGCATCGAGGGCGCGTGGGGCACCAACGTGCAGGTCCGCGGCGGCGCGAACATGCTGGCCCTCTCGAGCGGCTACTCCCGAACCATCGGGCAGACGGGCGCGTGCAACGGCATCTCGTGCCAGACCAACGCCACGGCGACGCCCCCGCCCGGCTTCCCGCAGGACGATCCAGCCTGCCCGCCCACGCCGAAGATCGCGGACGACGTCGCCCTCGAGCTCCAGATCCGCGCCCCATCGAACGCGACGGGGTATTCGTTCGAGTTCAAGTTCTACTCGTTCGAGTTTCCCGACTGGGTCTGCGACACGAGCGGCTACAACGACCAGTTCGTGGCGCTCGTGAACCCGCCGCCCCAGGGCGCGTACGTGCCGACCGGCTCGAGCTTCGGCAACATCTCGTTCGACAGCAACAACCACCCCGTCAGCGTCAACATGGGGTTCTTCGACGTTTGCGATCCCACGGCGCCCACGCGGTTCGCCTCGCACTGCAAGAGCAGCGGCGGCACGTGCCCCGCGTTGCCCAGCCCCTATTGCCCGCTCGGCGTGGGGGATCTCGCGGGTACGGGCTTCGATACGTGGCACACGGGCGTCGGCCCCGCCGGCGCGACGCGGTGGCTCGTCTCGCAGGCCCCCGTCGCCGCGGCCTCGACGATCACCGTCCGGTTTGCGATCTGGGACGCGGGCAACGCCGAGTTCGACTCGACGGTGCTCATCGACGACTTCCACTGGATCGCGAACGGCGGAAAGGTGGCGGTCGGGACCACGCCCGCGCAGTAAGTATCTCGACGCGCCTGCGCCCTCGTCGGGCCGGCTACGTCCGCGTCCAGGGTCGTCAGGCGAGCGAGCTCCCGGCTCGTCAGCCGGCGAATCTTCGCCCTTCGGAGGATCTCGTCGCGCTGGTCACGCGCATCCTCCAAGTCTCGCTCCAGACCGCGCCCCGTTCGCGTCGGAAAGGAAATGTCCGCGTTGCGGCTCGGCGAAGTCGCACGGTCCGCCGAACGTCGGGAGCTCGGGCGGAGAACATCTGCGTATGCCTGCCATGCCCGCTGACGACTCCGCCGTCGGACGCCGGAAGCTCCTCGTGCTCGTCGGCGCCGCGGCCGTCTACCCGGCGTGCAGCTCGAACGTCACCCCGCTCGGTGGGCCGTACGGCGGGTCGGACCCCAATCCGACTCCCCCCACCACCGGCAACTCGAACGCGGCATCCAGCGGCGGGACGAGCAGCAGCGGCGGCACCACCAGCTCGAGCGGCGGGACGACGAGCAGCAGCGGCGGCACCACCAGCTCGAGTGGCGGCACCACGAGCAGCAGCGGCGGCACAACCAGCTCGAGTGGCGGCACCACGAGCAGCAGCGGCGGCACCAGCAGTAGCGGCGGTACCAGCAGCTCCGGCGGCGCTTCGAGCAGCGGCGGTACCAGCTCGAGCGGGGGGACCTCGTCGAGCGGCGGGGGCTCCGCCTGCAGTACGGGCGGCAACGTCGTCTCCGTGCCCTTCTCCAAGTACCCGAAGCTCGAGACGACCGGCGGCAGTGCCCAGATTACGGCCTCCAGCTACACGGACGCCGTGTGCGGGCAGCACGACATCATCGTCGTCAACTCGGGCGGCCAGTACGTCGCGCTGTCGTCCTCCTGCACGCACGCGTGCTGCACGGTCTCGTGGACGGGTTCGGAGCTCCACTGCCCCTGCCACAGCGCGACGTTCAACCTCCAGGGCAAGTGCACCAACGGCAAGGCGAGCAAGAACCTGGAGGTGCTCTCGACGTGCTCGGACTCCACGGGCGTCTACGTCACCACCTGACCTCGAAAAGGGTCCGCCGAGCGAACACTCTTCGCGTGGCAGGAGAATTGACTCTGAGCGTGTGCGCGGAGCTCTTCCGCCCGTCCCGCAAGACTGGCAATGCGCCGCGTGCCCGCTCACCATCAATCCCCCGCATCGCGAGGGGCGCGGTGACATAGTAGAGGTCGTCCGTGGGAGCTTCCCGAGGTCCGAACGACACTGGCGACGTGGAGGACGTACCCGCGGCGAGCGGCCGGCGACGTCACCCGGCGAAGCTGGACACGGCCGGCGACGCCGAGCTGATGGCTGGCGCCGCGGCGAGCGACCTCGCGTCCATCGGGGAGCTGTACGATCGCTACGCGCGCCACGTGTGGAGGGCGGCGCACCGGACGCTTGATGACGCCGCGGCCGAGGACGTCGTCCAGCAACTCTTTCTCAAGCTGCCGGAGCTCGCCCGCTCCTACGACGGGCGCCCCAGCTGCCGCGGCTGGCTGTGCGGGATCGGCCTCCGCCTCGCCTTGCGTCATCGACGAGGGGCCGGCAGGTTCCGCCGGCTCCTCGCGGCTTTCTCCCAGACCGCGTCGGACCGCACCACGCGCACCCCCGAGCGCGACGCCGCGAGCAGGCAGGAGCTCTCGACTCTCCAGCGCGCGCTCTCGCGGCTCAGCGAGAAGAACCGGGCCGTCTTCGTCCTCGTCGAGCTCGAAGAGCTCACCTCGGAGGAGGCCGCGAAGGTCCTGCAGATTCCTGCCGGGACCGCGCGGCGACGGCTCTTCCAGGCCCGCAAGGAGCTCCACGCGGCGCTGGAGAGGGGGGGCTGAACATGGCAGCGGAGTGCCACCGGCGCTGGGAGGTCGACGCGTACCGAGAGGGCAAGCTCGGAGCGCGGGACGCCGGGCGGTTCGAGCGTCACGTGCGGATCTGCGCATCGTGCGCACGGCAGATGGAGCGCGACGAGGGGCTGCGACGGATGGTCCGCGAGCTGCCGGACGGCGAGCCCGACCCGCTCGAGCTGCGACGGATCCGCGGCAACGTGATGAGAGACCTGGCGACCGGCGTCGCGTCACCGGCGAGGCCGCGGTGGGTCCTCGCGGCTGCGGGGGTCGCCGTGGCCGTCGCGGGGCTCGTCGCGTGGCGCGTCGCTGCTCGGTCCTCGGTTCCCGGGACCAGCGTCGTCGTGGGCACGCCGGCGGAGCTGCGAGCACCCGTCGAGTCGCCGAGTGTGCCCTCCGCGCAGGCCTTCGCCGGCTCCGTCGGCGCGCTCGCTGCGTCCCGCTGGACGCAGACGCGCGAGGACGGCGTGGAGCGCGTCCTCCTCGAGGCCGGCTGGGTGCGCATCCACGTGCGGCCGCAGCACGAAGGCGAGAGGTTTCTCGTCGAGGTACCCGACGGCGAGCTCGAGGTGCGCGGGACCACCTTCGAGGTCACCGTCGAGAACGCGCAGACGACGGGCGTTCACGTCGACGACGGCGTGGTGGAGCTCCGTCTGCGCGGCCGCGATCCGGAGCGTCTCGCGGCCGGCGACTTGTGGCCGGCGTCCGCACCCGTCGTGGCGACTGCGACGACCGTGGCGCGCCCCGCGCCGAGCGTCCCCGCTCGCCTCGAGCCGGTCCG
This sequence comes from Polyangiaceae bacterium, assembly GCA_036490515.1. Taxonomy (GTDB): domain Bacteria; phylum Myxococcota_A; class Polyangia; order Polyangiales; family Polyangiaceae; genus Palsa-1150. Next base: position 482,235 of record DASXDU010000042.1, on the reverse strand, counting down.
CGACGGCGCCGCCGAGGCGTACAAGGCCGCGATGCAGCTGCTGCTCGCCGGACGCGACGCCGAGGCCGCCGCGGCCTTCGAGGCTTTCCTCCTCGCGCACCCCGGAGCGCCCCAGAGCGAAGACGCGTCCTATCTCGAGGCCGTGGCCCTCGCGCGCGCAGGGCGGACCGACGCGGCGGCGCTCGCGGCCGAGCAGCACCTGCGCCGCTTTCCGTCGTCATTCCATACGAAGGAGGCGGCGGGGCTCGTGGCGCTCGCGGCCAGTCAGAGGGGCGACTGCGCGCGCGTCCGTGCTGTCGTCGCCGAGTGGAGCCACGGGCAGCCCGACCGCGATACGCAGGCAGCGCTGAAGGCGTGCGACGGCAAGTAGGGACCGTCGCGACCTGCCTGGCGGCTGCGCTGGGCGTCGCGTCGCCGGACCTCCGGGCCGATGCGCCGTGCGGGGAGGTGGTCGTCGACGGCGAGCTTCCGGCCGGGTGGCGGGACTCGGTCGACGTCCTGCGCGCGAGGGTCGCCGAGATGCGGCCGGGCGAGTGCGTGCCGACGCATCTGGCCGTCGAGACTCGCCACGGCACGTTCTGGATCGTCGCGACCGCGCGTGACGGGCGGCGCGCGGAGCGCCCGGTGCGCCGGCCCGACGATCTCGTTCCGGTTGCGCTGGGCCTCATCGCCGGGATCCCCCCTACACCCGGGCCGCCTTCTGCACCCCCGCCGCCCCAGTCGCCGTCCTCGCCGGAGGCCCCGCCTGTCCCCATCGCGCCGCCGCCGCCACCACCAGAGCCGCCGCGGCCAGAGCCCACGGTGTGGCTCGGTCTCGACGCGGGCGTGCGGCTCACGGCGCCTCGCGGCTTCACCGTGCTGGACGTCGAGGTCCGCGGCGATCTGGTGAGGGGCCCATGGGTGTTCTTCGGGACGCTACGCTCGGCGGTCCTGTCGTGTCTGGGCGAACAGGGCGTCGACTGCGACGTCTACAACGACCTGGGCGCGGGGGTCGGCGTCGCACGCCGGCTGCTCGCGGCGGCTGCGGCGATCGACCTGGGCCTCGAACCGTGGGTCGCCTGGACGCACATGGAGATCGACGGTTCGACCGAGGCCAACTCGGTCTCCGGTGGCAACGTCGAGCTTCGCATCGACGCCTCCTCCCGGCTCACGGTGCCCGTCAGCGATTCGACGAACTTGACGGTGAGCCTCGACGTCGGGGTCTCGCCGAGCCTCCTCGTATCCCCGGCGCAGCTGCCCTCGTCCGCGGCCGTGCCGACCGTGCCGCCGTTCCCACCCGTATGGGGTGGCGTGCGGCTCGGATTCTCCCGTGGTCTCTTCTGACTCGACCACCACCCCTGCCCGTCACCGGCGCGATCGAGTTACGACGCTGCCGCAGCTTCCGCCGTCCTCCGCCCTACTGGCAGCCCTTCATCGTGTAGACGGTGCCGAGGTCCACGACGTCGAAGTCGTCCCACGTGAGCTGCTCGAGCTGCTCGATGTCGCTCTGGACCCAGGGCTGGTTGTTGCCGAGGCCTCCGAGGCGGAAGGAGCTGCGCGTCTCGCCGCTGATGTCGGTGTTGAACATGCCGTACGTCTGGAGCGCCTTGATGACGACCTTGGCCTGCGTGCCCGTCCACGTCGACGTGTCGTAGCTCGCCTTGAGGCGCAGCCTGCCGCCGTACGGAAACGCGCCCGTCGCGGTCCACGCGCCGTCGGACGCGGGGTGGACGTAGCTGCACTTCGCGATCGCGGCGGCGGGCATCACGATGTCGATGGCGTGCTCGATCGCGCCGGCCGCGACCTCGTCGGGCCAGATGACGCCGGGGAGGAGCGGCGTTCCCGCGGCGGTCGTGCTCCCCACCTCGAGCGGATCGGGGATCTGCTCGTTCGCGCCGTCGAGGTCCCACTGCACCATCACGTCCCAGCCCGTCGTCGCGCTCGTCGGGTCGTACGCGTAGAGCTCGAAGAGGCGGCAGGTGCCCTGCTGGAGCACCATCATGTGGTGGTCCGGTTGGGCGTGCCCTGGTTCTCGAACTCTACGCCGCTCGGGATGGGGGCCATGGCGCCGCCCGCGTCCTGCTCGAAGAAGAACGTGTCGGTCGAGTCGAAACCGTAGAACGACGTGGTCTGCACCGGGACGAGCGGCTGCGACGCGGGCACGAGGTTGTAGATCTCGCCGCCCGGGTAATCGAGCCCGATGACGGGCGCGGAGGCCTTGAGCCCGGAGATGTACGTGCCGGAGCTCTTGTCGAGGCCCGCGTCCGAGACGTCGAGGTTGTACGCGTACTGCGGCGCGAAGAGGGGGCACCCGCCGAGGCTCGGCCCCGACGGCGCGATGGGCGCGTCGCCGCCCGCGTCGTTGCCTCCGCCCGAGGAGCCGTCGCCGGCGCTGCTCGCGTCGCCCGCTCCGTCCTTCGACGCGTCCGCGCCGGGCGAGCCTCCGTCGTTGCCCGTCGCCGCGTGATCCGTGCTCGCGTCCGCGGGGTTCGAGCCGTTTCCTCCCCCGCTCGTGCCGCCGCCGCACGCGCCGGCCAGCAGAGCTCCGCCCGCGCACACGCAACCGCACGCGACGATCGCCACGCGCGCGCCCGTCCAGGCGCGCGGGGCGCCCTTCCCCCCACGCGTCACTTGCAGACGCCCATCGGGCGCCCGCGCCACGTCGCCGCGACGCACTTCGTGCCGGCGTAGCAGTCGTCGTCGGTCTGGCAGACCTGCGTCTCGCCGAGCTGGCAGGCGGTCGCGCCCGCGTCCGGCGGCAGGCCGCCGTCGAGATCGGCCCCCTCGCACACGATCGCGCCGCCGCCCGTGAAGAGCGGGAAGCTGCACCCCTGCTCGGACTGCGCGCCGCGCAGGCAACAGGCCGTCGCCCCCGTGAGACCGTTCGCCTGGCAGTCGCTGATGCGGTCGCACGCCACGGGCCCCGCCGCGCTCGCGCCCGCGTCTCCGCTGCCATTGAGGCACGGCGCGCCGAAGACCGCGCACTCGTCGGGCGCGGGCGAGCCGTTCACCACGCCGCCGAGGCAGCACTGGTCCCCCGTCTTGCACGTGAGGACGCCCCCCTGCGTGGTGGCGCAGTAGATCGTCCCGGGCGGCAGCCCCGCCTCGTCCTCGCCACCCTCGGCGTCGTCGCCCGCGTCCTGCGGCGGAAGCGTCGGCGCGACGCCGCAGTCGGGTGGGGGCGGCGGCGTGCCCGTGTCGCCGTGCGCGTCGACGCCGCCACCGCTCGACGACCCGCCTCCGGAGCTCGAGCCCCCGTTCGCGTCGCCGGTGGTCGCGTCGCCGGTGCCGCCGTCGTGGCCGCCCGGCTTCAGCGTCCCGCTGCTCGACGAGGAGCACGCGACGAAGGAGTACGAGGCGAGGGTGGAGAGAAGGGCGCAGGCGAGGAGCCGGACGGTCTGCATCGCTCGACAAGCGTACGGCGTTTCCGGGCAGCGGCACGCGAATCCTTCATGGATCCGCGTGGATCGCTAGTGATCCACGCGCGCAGTTTCGCGCGCGAGAAGCTCGTCCAGCTGCGCGAACGCCTCGAGCGTCCCGGCCTCCACCCCCGACTCGCGTGCAGCGTCGAGGGCTTCCTTCGAGGGATGGAGCTCGTGGACGACCAGCAGCGTCGTGCCGCCCTTGTCCTCGAAGGTCACCGTGGTGACGGCCCCACCGTCATCGCCTTCCTCGTTGGTCCAGACGAGCCGCGAGTGCGGTGTCACCTCGAGATACCGGCCGTGGAAGGACATGGGCTCCGACGAGGCGCCGTGGCCGAACACGAAACGGTACCGGCCCCCTGTACGAACGTCCGCCTCGCAGGAAAGCAGGGACATGCCCGTCGACTTCGGTGCCCACCACTGCTTGAGCAGCTCGGGCTGGGTCCACGCCTCGAACACGAGGCGCGCCGGGCCGTCGAACGTCCGCGTGACGACGAGCTCGCGCTCGGACTTCCGTTCCACCATGGTGCGGTTCTTCATCGGCGTGGGCTCACTCTCTCTTCTTGCGACCATCGACCTTCTCCTTGCGTTTCAGTTCCTCGACGATCTCGTCGAGCGCGTCGAACCGTGCGGCCCAGAGCTGGCGGTACCGCCCGATCCACTCGGCCTCTTCCTCCAGGCGGCGGCGGCCGAGCGTGCAGGTCCGCACGCGCCCGATCTTCTCCGTGGTGACGAGCCCCGCCTCTTCCAGGACGCCGACGTGCTTCTTCATGCCGGTGAGGGTCATGTGGAACTTCTCGGCGAGGTCCGTGATCGAGGCGTCCGCACGCCCGAGCTGCTCGAGAACGCCGCGCCGGGTGGCGTCCGACAGCGCGGCAAACGAGGCATCGAGGCGGGCGCTCGCATAGTGAACCATGCGGTTCAGTATCTAACGCGCCGATCGACGGCGCGCAAGGGGCGGCCGGACGGTGTGAGCTTCCGCAAGGCCCTTCACGAATCGGGCGGTGGACCCCCCTGCGGCGTGCCAAGCTTCAGCCGGTTCAGGGAGAGGAGGAGCACGCAGTGGGCAAGCGTCGCAGCGCCGGGAGCTTCGCGGTTTCGTCCTCCCTGGGCGCCGTGTGCGGCGTGCTCGGTGTGTGCGGCGTATTCGCGGCCTGCGCGGGTTCGGGCTCCGGCGGTCGCGGCAACGGGGCCGGCTCCTCGTCGGGCGCGGACGCCTCGAGCGCCGCCGACGCGCAGAGCGACGCGGGCTCGCTCGTCGGCGACGGCGCGTCGGCGGAGGCCCTCTCGGGGGAGGCCGGGTGCGCGACGGCGAGTGCCCGCGCGGATCGCGCGCCCGTGTACATCCTCTTCGTCCTCGACGGCTCGAGCAGCATGGCGCAGGAGAACAAGTGGACGGCCGCCACGGGAGCGCTCTTCGATCTCATCGGCGGCATGAGCGACGATCCGAGCATCGGGGTCGGCCTCATCGTGTTCGGCGACAACTACGACGTCACGGCGCGGGACAGCCTGGGGGGCGGGCCGTATCCGGAACCGGGCCTCGACGTGCCCATCGCGGAGGTGACCGTGGCGCAGAGCGCCGCGCTCGTCGACCGCCTCTCGGGCGTCCCCGCGTGGAACACGCCGACGTACTTCGCGCTCCTCGGGGGCTACGGCGAGCTGTCGGACTTCGCGCCGGAGGTGCCGCTCTTGCCCGGCGGACACAAGGCGCTCGTGCTCCTGACGGACGGCGTGCCCACGGACACGCACTGCGGCACGGCGGGCGACGCGGGCGTCGTCTACGCGACCAACGCCTGCGTCGTGATGGCGGCGACGCAGGCCGCGGCCGCCGCGCCCCAGGGCCCCATCACCACGTTCGTCATCGGCACCGGCGCGTTCCCGTCGCTCGATACGCAGAGCTTCGACCCGGAGTGGCTAGGCTACCTCGCCCAGGCCGGAGGCGGCGCGCCCGCCGGCTGCAACCCCGCCGAGACGCAGACGGCCGCCGACCTCTGCTACCTCGAGGTCGATCCGACGCAGGCCGCCACGTCGGCCGCGCTGCAGAGCGAGTTCACGACGGCGCTCCAGTCCATCCGCCACCAGGTGCTCGGGTGCACGTTCCCGCTCGAGTCCACGGGGCTCGGCACCGTCGACCCCACCAAGGTCAACGTGCAGGTCGACGGACAGACCGTGCTGCAGGATCCCGCCAACGGCTGGACGTACGACGATCCGAGCCACCCGACGGCGATCGTCTTCCACGGCACCGCGTGCGAGAACGTGAAGAACGACCCCAGCGCGAACGTCTCGGTCGTAGTCGGCTGCGAGACGCAGACGGCCAAGTAGCGCACCGTTACGGCGCGCGCTGCGACACGTAGACGTCTTCCTGGCCGACGAGGACGTAGAGCTTGCAGCGGTCTGCCGTGAGGAACTGCGGCGTGACGTTGGCCGAGGGGTTCGACAGCGACAAGGGGACGGTGGCGATCGTGCCGAAGACGAGCCCGGGGCTCGTGCGGGTGGCGTCGTAGACGAGGTTGTTGCCCCCGGGGTTCGCGCGGTCGGACGCGAAGAAGAGCTCGAGCTGGTCGATCGACGGGACGGGGTTGGCCTCCTGCGTGGTCGCGCCGTTGAGCTCCGCGATGGGTGCGCGCGCCCCGCCGGCGAGGGGCGCGACGTAGAGATCGCGCTGGCCGAGCGCGCCGGAGACGATCGGGGTCACGGTGAAGTAGAGGTTCGAGCCGCCGGGGTGGGGGTGGAACTGGGTCGTCGTGGGATCGTTGATCGCGGGGCCGAACTCGGAGCCGCCGCTGAAGGTGTCGCCTGCGTTGCCGCGGAGCGCCTCGTAGATGTCGATCCCGAGCAGGCCCGCGTCGCTGTCCTGCCTGTGCGCGAAGTAGAGGGTGAGGCCGTCGGCGCTCAGGCCGACGTCGAAGGCGCCGGGGGTGGGCCCGTCGTTCGTGAGGTCGACGGGCTCGGTCGTGTCGAGTACGAAGACGTCGGCCGGGTGGGCGCGGTGCATCTCGTAGACCTTGCGCTCCTCGCTCGTGGCGTCGGAGGGCAGGAGGGTGACGAAGGCCTCGAGCTCGTCGGGCGTCAGGGTGAAGCTGTCGACGAGGTACTGGCTCGTGTGCGCGAGCACGAGCGTCGGCGTGGCGAACGCGCCATGGCAGAGAACCCCGGCGTCGCCCGCCGACGATCCGTCGCCCGCGGCGCCGTCCCCGCCGAATGCCTTCGCGTCGGGCGCCGCGTCGGCCGCCGCGTCGAATGCGGCGTCGGTCGCCGCCTCGGCCGAAGCGTCGCTCGCGCCGCCGTCGTGGAGGCTCGAGTCGACGGGCGAGGCGCCGTCGGAGCCGCCGGCGTCGCTGCCGCCCGACGACCCTTGCGTGAACGCCTGCCCGCACGCCGCGAGCGCGAGCGTGACCGCGATGGCCGCGCCAACGACGGAGACGGCGCCGAAGTGTCTCGCGAGGTGCGTCATGCGGGGCTTCCCCTCCGTTGCCCAGCGTACCACCGGCGCCGGCCGCGCGGCCCCGAAGGGTCCCGGCGGACTCTCAAGCGTTTCTTGCCGACCTCCAGACGAGCGCTCGCCATTCGCTCCGCTCGTACACCTCCGGTCGCATCCCGCCGAGGAGCCGCGCGTAGCGCGCGGTCACCTCCGGGACGTCGGTCGAGACGAGCCCCGCGAGGACGAGCGCACCCCCGCGGGCGAGCGCGCTCGCGAGCGGCTCCGCGAACGCGACGAGCACGGCGCGCAGGATGTTCGCGACGACGAGATCGAACGGCCCCGCGGCGGCGTCGATCGTCCGCAGCGGGCGCACGCGATCGCGGACGCCGTTTGCGTCGACGTTGCGCGCCGCGTGCTCGATGGCGCCCGGTTCGATCTCCACGGCGTCGATCGAAGCGCCGAGCCGCGCAGCCGCGATCGAGAGGATCCCGGACCCGCTCCCGAAGTCGAGCATCCGCCACGCGCTCCCGCGGGGCGAGAGCGCCGCGATCGCCTGCAAGCACAGCTGCGTCGACGGGTGCGACCCGTCCCCGAACCCGGACCCCGGCCCAAGACGCACCACGAGCGCCCCGTCCCGCGCCACGCCGTCGAGCGGCAGCACCTGCCATCGCGGCGGAACGTCTACCGGCGCGCGCGGCCCCACGCCCCCTCCCGTAGCATGCCACGCTCACGCTCACGCTCACGCTCGCGCCCGCGCCCGCGCCCGCGCCCGCGCCCGCGCTTAGAGATACAGATACCCCCGCAGATTCACGCCCACCTGGTACTGCTGCGTGTTCGTCTCCTGCGCGCCCGCGCGGCCGGGCATCACGAGGTACGGGAAGCTGAAGAACGGGTCGACGTCGAGCACAGGGCCTTGCCGGCCGGGAACGGCGTACCCGAGCTGGAAGCCGAGCGGGATGCCCGTCGAGCTCCGCGTGTTGCTCGTGTCGTAGATCGTCAGCCCGCTCGTCAGGCCCAGATCGAACGACCGCGTCACGTTTCCGATGAGACGGACGGGCACCTGGATGCGACCCGTCGTGGTCGAGACCTTCGACGGGAGCTCCGGCGGCGCGCCAGGTACGCCGGTCAGACCGGTGGCCGCAACCTCGGTCGTCACCGTCTCGAAGACCGTGCTCACGGCCGGCTCGACGTCGAGCCGGACCATGTCCGTGGCGTGCCAGTGAAAGAGGAACGAGAAGGTGACCAGCCCGCCGGAGATGCCGGGCAGCGTGAAGACCTGGCCCGAGAGGTCCACTCCGAGCTCCACCGGGCCCGGATGCGCGAAGCGATACGTGACGCCCGCGCCGGGACCGAGGTTGCGGTTCGACTCGCCGTACTGGAGCCCCTGCCCGCCCGGCGCCCACAGCTGCAGCGGGACGACGAGCGCGTGAACGGCCAGATCGTCGGTGATGCCGAACCCGACCGACAGATCGAGCTCGCCGAACAGGGTCTGATTCTGGCCGAGCAACACTTCATCGGGGCGATGATCGACCTGGAAGCCTGCCTCCGGCGCGAGCACGAGCCGCGGCAAGGTGAGCGGCCGCTGCGCCTCGGGCACGGGGAGGCGCATCGGCGCGACGTCGGCGGGCGGATCGGGAGGGAGCGCGGCGGGCATGCTGTCGATCGGCGCGAGTAGCCGCTCGCGCCTCAGTCGCCCGCGTGCGCGAGCATCCAGTCGGCGAACCGGTCCGCGATGCCGCGCCACTCCGGCTCGTTCCACGTCTCGTGGAAGAGCCCTTCCCTGCCGTCCCAGGTCTTGTCCTTGCTGCCGACGGCGTCGAAGAACGCCCGCGCCCGCGGCACGCTCACGATGGGGTCGGCCAGGCCCATGACGACCAGGAGCGGGAGATGCAGCGACGGCGCACGCGCGATCGTCGCCGCCTGCGCCGCCTGCGTCTCGCTGAACCATCGAGCGGTCGCCGTACCGAAGACCAGCGGGTCCTCGTCGTACGCACGCGCGCGCGCGGCGTCGTGCGTGCAGTCCTTGCCCGAGAGGCCGGTGGGGAGCGCCAGCGCAGGAGCGAGGCGCGTCGCGATCCTGCCCGCGATGCGCTTGGCCGCGGGGACCGGCTTCGCCGTGTCGAAGTACGGAGAGCTGAGGGCGAGCGCGCGCCACGGACCGGGGTTCGCGATGACCGCCGCGGAGGCGACGAGCCCACCGAAGCTGTGACCGAAGAGGACCGGCGGCAGCGACCCGTAGCGATCCTTCACGAGGCGCGTGAGCTCGGCCGCGTCGTCGACGAACTCCTGGAACCGCTCGCAGTGACCTCGCCGGCCCTCGGCCTTGCCGTGCCCGCGCATCGTCAGCGCCACGGTCGTGATGCCCTTCTCGGCCCACGCGTCGGTGACGTGCGCGTAGCGCGCGCCGTGGTCGGCGTACCCGTGGAGGAGGCCCACGACGAGCTTCGCGCCTGCCGGCTCGGTCACGTGCGCGTAGAGCGCGGGCTTCTCGCCGTTCGCGCGGACGACCGTCGCCTCGTCGTGCTTCGTCATCGCGTGCTCCCCAGCGCGTCGCGCAGGGCGGCGAGCGCCCGCGCCGCGCGCGACTTGATGGTCCCGAGCGGGACGCCCTCGCGCTCCGCGATCTCGGCGTACGTGAGGCCCTCGTAGAAGGCAATCTCCAGGGTGACGCGCTGCACGTCCGGGAGCTGCGCGAGGGCGCGCCGGACGCGCTCGCGTTCGACGGCGCCGGAGAGAAGCTCCTCGGGATCGGGGGGCGTCGCGGCGGCGCGCGCCTCGGGGTCGTGGGCGATGACGTCGCGGGCGATCGCGCCCCGCCGGTCGCGGCGGCGCGTGCGGTCGATGCTGAGGTTGCGCACGAGCGTGACGAGCCACGCACCCACGGAGCCGCGCTCGGGGACGTACTGCCCGGCGCGATCCGCGACGGCGACGAAGGCGTCGTGGATGACGTCCTCGGCCTCGGAGCGGTCGCGCACGATGCGCAGGGCCAGGCCGAGAAGCATCGAGGCGTGCCGGTCGTAGAGCTCTGCCACCGCGGCCGCGTCTCCGCGGGCGATCCGCGCGAGCAGATCGGCGTCGGTCGCGGGAACGGAGCTCATGCTGCGCACGAGGGTACCTCCACCGCGGAGGATTGTCGTGCCACTGCTACGATGGAAGGCGTGAGCATCCTCACGAAGACCGCGGCGATCCTGCTTGCGGCCGTGGCGACCACGACGCTGGCCGCCGAGCTGGGCCACGCCGAGGACCCGATGCCGCACGGCCTCGGGCTGGCCGAGCGGAAGGGGGACGCCGTCGACGCCGACGACGATCCGCCGGTGCTGGCGACGCTCGACCAGGTCCACACGCTGGAGCACGTCGTCCTCGACGCCGAGCATCCGACGCAGGCGCGCTTCGACGAGCTTCTCTCCGACCGCGCCACCGGCGAGTCCCATCCGCTCGACGAGCACCTGCTGGGCCTCCTGCGCAGGCTCGCCGCGAATCACCCGGGCGCGCGCATCGAGCTCGTCAGCGGCTACCGCAGCTGGAAGCTCAACGAGATGCTCCGCAAGAAGGGGCATCACGTCGCGTCCCACAGCCAGCACTCGCTCGGCCACGCGTGCGACTTCCGCGTCGTGCCTCCCGGCCAGGAGGTGGGCATCGACCCGCGCGTCCTCGAGGCGGAGATCCGAAAGCTCGGGTGGGACGGCGGCGTCGGCGTCTACCCGACGCAGGGCGACTGGTTCGTGCACGCCGACGTCGGCCGGAACCGCCGCTGGGTGAACTGAGTCGCCGGCGGGACGACGCACGTTCTTTCTCGGCGCGGCGAACGTGCTCTAGGATGGCGGGCCATGCGAAAGGCCCTCCTCCCGCTCGTGCCGCTCGCCGCGCTCCTCCTGCTCGGCTGCTCCAAGGACGAATCCTCTGCCGGCCCCGCCGCCTCGGCGAGCGCCGCGCCGACCGCGTCCGCCGCGCCTTCGGCGAGCGCTCCCGCACCCGTCGCGTCGACGCCGCCCGAGCCGCCGCACGATTGCCCGCCCGGCTCGTCGGGGCCAGGCTCGTTCACCAAGCCGTGCGAGGCGCACGGCAAGTCCCGCGCGATGGAGGTCAAGTGGACGAAGACGGGCGACAGCGGCCCGTCGTTCGCGATCACGAACAAGACGAAGATCGTGATCCTCTACGGCAAGATCGCCGTCTACTTCTACGACAAGTCCGGCAAGCAGCTCGACGTCGTCGACGAGAGCGTCACCCCGTCGGTGACGCGGCACTACCACACGTGCTCCGGCAGCTTCTTCGGCGGCGTGATGAACCCGAACGAGCGCGAGGTGCTCACCTTCTCGTGCGTGCCGAAGAAGATCATCCCGGACGGCACGGCGACCGTCGACGCCGAGATGCAGATGGTCGGCTTCGCCGACGCGAGCGGCAAGAAGGTCGACTACTACTGGCGCAACGCCGACCTCACGCCCGACACGCGCCCCAAGGGCGGGGTCAAGTAGCGGCGCGTCAGCGCTTTGGCTCCAGCGACCGGAAGTACTCCTCGACCTGCTTGCCGAGGCCCGGCTGCTCGTCGGGGTGGCTGAAGTCCCACCCTCGGGCCTTCATGGCGCCCTTGGTGCCGCCGGGGTTGCACGAGCCGTCGGCGTACGTGCGCGGGATGAGCGTGTAGGGCGTGTAGTCCGGCGTCGACGTGAACACGTCGAGCGGGAGCGGCGCATTTGCGATGACGGCGTTCCGGTACGGCTTGCCGTAGATGTTCGCGATGAGCTTGTGAATGCTCGCGATGTCGTAGTGGGCATGGCTCACGTAGCCGCGCTTGACCCACGGCGACGCGAAGAGCGCGATCGAGCGGTGCATGTCCACGTGGTCCTGGCCGGTCGATGGGTCGTCCTCGATGACGATGACGAGGCTCGTCGCCCAGATGGGCGAGTGGCTGATGCCGTCGAGGAGCATCCCGGTCGCTTCGTCGTTGACGGCCATCATGAGCCCGGGGTTCGGGTAGCCGGCCGACATGCCGAAGGTGTGGTCGTTGCCGAGCCATGCGTAGACGAACTGGGGCAGGTCGCACGGGACGCGCGCGCGCGCCGCGAGGTAGCAGCCGCCGTAGGTGTCGGGGATCGTGTCGGAGCTCGTCCCGCTCGGCCACTTGTAGTTCTTGTAGGCGAGGCCCCCGACGAGCTCCCCCTCGTTCTCGAGCGTGACGCCGCCCTCCTGGAGGCTCGAGAAGATGCTCCCCTCGAGCGGCGCGCTGTAGTCGCTGACGCCGGGCGACTGCGTCTCGTCGAACTCGCCGCGGCCCCAGGTGACGACCCAGCGGCGCTCGTCGACGTCGGACGTGCGGCCGAAGACGTCCCAGTAGTGGCCCTGGATCGATTGCTCGGCGTCCGAGTAGTAGTTGTCCATGTGCGCGAAGCTCGTCGCGATGCTGCGCGCGTTCTGCCAGATGCTCGACTGGTACTGCGGCGAGAGGATGTAGCTCGGGTCGCCGTCCACGTTCGGGAGGTCGCCGAAGAGGGCGTCGAACGTCTTGTTCTCGCGCTCGATGAAGAAGACGTGCTGGATGCGCGTGCTCGCGCCGTCCGACGGCTGCGCGGGGACGGGGAAGTCGTACGGCGCGCCGTTGCACTGGACGGTGGAGTAGCCGTCGTAGCTCTGGACGTTCGCGTCGGCTGCGGCCTGCGTCGTCGCGGCGGCCAGCGCGGACGCGTTCATGTACGGCACCGCCTGCACGCTGCCCTGGAGGTAGGTGCCGTCGTCGCCGTCGGTGTTGAGGCCCTGCGTGCCGTGGCCGCGGCCGGTCGTCACGTAGATCGTTCCTGACGTGTCGGCGACGACCGACGTGGGCCACCACGACGTGGGGATCCGGCCCGCGGGCGTCACGCTCGGCGGCGTCTGCGTGTCGTCGACGTCGAAGGCCTCGACGGCGTTGGCGGAGGCGAGCGTCGCGTAGAGGCGCGCGTGCGAGGCGTCGTAGGCGAGGCTCGTCGGCTCGAGGCCGACGGCGTCGAGCTGGATCGTGGCGACGACCTTCGAGGCGGGGCGGTCGACGACGGCGATCGAGTCGGAGAGGCCGCTGGCGACGGCCATGTAGCGCGCATCGAGGAACACCATGTCCTCGGGCTCCTTGCCGACGGGAATGGTCGTCGACTTCAGGCCCGCGACGTCGAGCTGCGCGACGCGCATCGCGCTCGAGTCGCTGCTGCTCGCGGGGCCGAGCCAGAGGGTCGCATAGGCCGTGTTGCCGGTCGCGTCGTTCGGGTCGTACTTGATCTCGAAGACGTCGGGCTGGCCGACGTCGATCGACCCGGTGACCTGGCCGAAGGTGGCCGCCGCGAGGCTGACGACGAGGACGTGACTGTCGGTGACCTGCCCGACGAGGAGCGTGCTGCCGTCGGCCGAGACGGCGATGCCTTGCGGGAACGTGCCCGCCGGGAGAGGAACGCTCTTCGCGCTGTCGGCCGTCAACGTGCCGGCGGTGGTGTCGAAGTCGTAGGCGTAGATCTGCGAATCCGTGTCGTCGGGGCTGTGGTAGCCGCTGGCGACGTAGAGGACCTTCGAGGCGGCGGCGTAGGCCATCCCCCAGTTGAGCGCCTTGGGCGGGTCGTAGCGGATGCTCGACACGACGGGGTTGGTCCCCGCCGACGTGGCGAGCGTCTGCACGTTCACCGATCGGACCGAGTGCGTCGTGTAGCCCGTGTCGACGACGAGCAGCCAGCTCGTGCCGGGCACGAGGATGGAGCCGTCGGGGAAGTTGCCGGGGAAATCGGTGAAGAGCCACTCGGTGCCCGCGGGCTCGACGCGGCGGCCGTCGGGCAGAACGACGGGCGTGCCCGAGGCGTTCGTCTTCTCGAGCGCGCTGCCCGAGGGGGTCGAGGCCGAGCACTGCCCCTGCTGCGACGCGGGATACGTCACACCGTCGAAGCCGTCGCACGCGGTGGGGTCGTGCGGGAGCGTCGTCCAGTCCGCGAGGGCGGGGCAGACCCACGGGGCGTTCGCCTCGGCGCAGCTCGGGTTGCAGTCGAGGATGCAGGTGTCCTGGTCCTTGAGGTCGTCCATCCAGTCCGAGGGCGCCTCGGTCGACGCGGGCGTCGTTCCGCCGGAGGACGACGACTTGCTGCCGCAGCCGAGAGCGGGCAGCCCCACGGGAAGGAGGAAGGCGAACGCCAGGAGGCTGCGTCTCATCGCAGCAACTAGCTTACCGGCTCGTCACGGTATGCGCAGGGAGGCCTGAAGGAACGCGTAGTGGGAGAGGCTGGGAGCAGGCGCTGCCGGCGTCGCGAGCGCAGACTTCGCTCCATCGCCGAGGACGAACGCCGCGTAGCCCATGCGCAGGTCGACGGGCGTCCACGGCGACCAGGCGATCGTCGCGTCGATCTCGTGACCGAGCTCGGCGCTCGCATTCGGCGAGGGCGCCGCGATGGTGGCGAGATAGCCGGACGTCCACGCACCTGCGGCCTGCGCGAGGCGCATGTAGCGGTACTCGACCGCAGCGACGCCGTCGGTCCAGGGGACGATCGCGACCCGCGCGTTGGCCTCGATCTCGTTCGACCACGTGAGGAGATCCATCGCGCCGTACCAGGTGTGCACGTCGGGCAGGATGGGATCGAAGCCCTGGTACTTCGACCCGCCCGAGTCGCCGGTCGCGAACGAGCCTCCGAGGCGAATGGAGGGCGTGAGGGCGACGTGCTCGAACGCGTACGCGACGTGCCCGGCCGACGCGAACGCCGAGCGGTCCTCGGCGCGCGCGGTGGTCCCGGCAACCCCGACGCCGTCGGCGTGTCCGGCCTGCGCGGCGCCCTCGGCGCCCCACGTCCAGCCGTGCCCCTCGCCGTGGAGGCGGAGCGCGCCGGTGTAGGTCGTGCCCTGGACGGACGTGTCGAAGTTCGCGAGGGGGTTGCTCTGCGCGACCCGCGCGAGGCCGTAGAGCTCCACGGCGAAGAGCGGATCGAGCGCCCACTCGGCGCGCGCGCCGAAGAGCTCTCCGTAGAGGTTGGTGACGTCGAGGAGGTTCGTGCCGCTTCCCGCGATCGTGATCGGGACGGGGTCCTCGAGGGCGGAGGCGAGGACCTCGAAGGCCCAGTCGCCGGCGACGAGGCGGCCCCGGACGGCGTCGAGCGAGCGGCCCGTGGGCGACCAGTCGCTGATGCCGAGGAGGCGCCCCTCGCCCCATACGACGGGCTGGCGGCCGACGCGGACGAAGCTCGGGTGCGCGCCGGCGGTGTGCGCCTCGCCCCACGCCTCGTAGATGCCCGTCGTGCCGATCGGCAGCGGACCGGTGAGGAAATCGCCGCCGGTGCCGACGTCCCAGAGGCGAGCGTCCTGGAAGACGACGCGCCCCTCGACGGCGCCGCGCGTGACGTCGACGCCGAGCCGCGCGCGCTCGGTGAGCACGCCGCGGTCCGTGCCGTCGAGGTCCTTGCGGTACTCGCCGCGTAGCCGCGCCTCCACGACCGGCGCGAGCTTCCAGTCGCCGACCGACAGCGCCTCGGGAGCGGGGGGCGCGACCTGGGCGAAGGCGCCGGCCGTCCACCCGAGGACGACCAGCCCCGCTGCCACGCCGACGCGCCTCACGGCGCCGAAGCTACCACGACGTTCGTGCCCGGGTTGGCTCGCTCCGCCGACGCAGCTCACCGAGCCCTAGCGCGACTTTTCCGCCAAGATCAGCCTCGCGTGCTCCAGGAGCGTCTCCTTTTCGTTCAGCCCCGGGTCGGCGGTGACGGCTTCGAGCAGCGCTTCGAGGACCTCGCCGATGGCGCGCCCGGGCTTCATCCCCAGGTCCTTCATCAGATCGTGGCCGTTCACCTTCAGGTCCCGCGTCGAGAGTGCCGCACCCTCGGCGAGGACGCGCGTCACGTGGGCCTGCAGAGCGGAGAGCGCCGCCAGGTCGGCGTCGAAGTCGCGGCCCTTGCCGCGGACGTCGGCTTCGTTGAGCCGATACAGGTCTTCGACGCGGTCGGGCCCGACGCGGCGGATCCACCGGCGTACGGCGGCGTCGGACCACCCGTCGTAGTGGAACAGGTGAAAGCGCACGAGGGCGACGATGCGCGCGCGCTCGTCGTTCGAGAAGCGGAGGCGCGCGGCGATGGGTTCGGCGATCTCGGCACCGACGCGGTCGTGATCGTAGAAGGTCCAGTCGCTGGTCTTGTCGGACCAGGCGCGCGTGCGCGGCTTGCCGACGTCGTGCAACAGCGCCGCGACGCGGAGGACGGGGTCGGCGGGGCAGGCGTCCATGCACGCCATGCCGTGCTTCCAGACGTCGTACGCGTGCCACCTGTTCTGCTCCATGCCGACGCCCTCGAGGAGCTCGGGGCACGTCACCTCGAGGATGCCCGTGCGCCGCATCACCTCGAACGCGAGCGACGGGCGCGCTGCCTTCATCGTCTTGAGCCACTCGTCACGGACGCGCTCGGAGGCGACCTTGCGGAAGGTGTCGAGCGTCGGTCGGATGGCGGCCTCGGTCTCCGGGTCGAGGGTGAACTCGAGGGTGGAGACGAACCGCGCGGCGCGCAGGACGCGCAGGCCGTCCTCGCCGAAGCGGCGCTCGGGCTCGCCCACGGCCCGGAGGACGCGGCGGGCGATATCGCCGCGACCGTCGAACGGGTCGATGACCTTGCCGTCGAGCGGATCGACCGCGACCGCGTTGACGGTGAAGTCGCGGCGCGCGAGGTCGTCCGTGATGTCGTCGACGAAGGCGACCGAATCGGGGCGGCGGCCGTCCGAGTACGTCCCGTCGCCGCGGAGCGTGGTCACCTCGTAGTGATGACCGTCCCGCACGACCGTCACGGTCCCGTGCTCGATCCCCGTCGGGATGGCTCGCGGAAAGATCCGCAAGAGCTCTTCGGGGCGCGCGTCCGTCGCGACGTCCCAGTCGCTGGCCGTGCGGCCCATCATCGTGTCCCGCACGCACCCGCCGACGATCCACGCCCGCTTGCCCTTCGAGCGGAGCCGCTCGCACAGATCCAGCACGTCCCGGGGGACGGCGGAGAGCTCGACGCGATCGTCGGGGTTCACCTGCGTCCACTACCACGCTGCTCCGGCTGGAGCAGCAGACGAGGGGCTCTGGTCGATCCAGAGCCCCTGCCCCGCCTCACTTCACGGCGTCTTTGACGGCCTTGACCGGGCGCGCCCGGACGGCCTTGCTCGCCGGCTTGGCGGCGAACATCTGCTTCTCCTTCGTGAAGGGGTTGATTCCCTCGCGCGCCGGACGGGCGGGCTTCTTCACGACGACGAACTTCGCGAAGCCGGGGAGGACGAAGATGCCGTTCTTCTTCAGCTCCTTGTGGCCGACGTCGACCAGCGTCTCCACCACCTGCTTGACGTGCTTTCGCGAGATGTCCTCGCCGATCTCCTCCACGACTGCCTGGAGGATCTCGCTCTTCGACATCGGCTTGTTCTTCTTCCCGTTCGACTTGGCCATGTGAACTATCGCCTCCTCACCTTGCCGGCACGTGCCGAGCGCGCAACAAAAAGCGCGACAGCAGGCGCGCCGTCAAGCCTCGCGGAAGGGATCGACGCACGAAAAGCGCGCGGCGGGGCCCGGCCGCCCCGCCGCCCGGACGAGCGGTAGACGCGCGTTGGCCCTTGCCAACGTGGCCCTTTCGCTGCATCGAGCGTATGTTTCGCACACGAAACATCGCGCCGGGAGCGCACGAGAAACGCTCGAAAACGGTGGATTCGCCCGCGGAAAGGCCTCGCCATGCTGGATTTCGCCGAAGAACACAAGCTCGCGCAGAAGGGGATCCGCGCCTGGTGTGCGGAGAACCTCGAGCCCGCCGTACCCAAGCTCGAGGGCGGCGAAGCCCCCTACGCGCTCATCCGTTCCCTCGGCGCCACCTTCGGGATCCCCGACATGGTGCGGGCCCAGTTCGCGAAGATGGCGTCGCGTGAGGGCGACGAGAAGCCGGCCGGAGCCACGCCGGGCACGGGCGACGGGCCGCTCATGGCGATCCTCATGATGGAGCTCTCGCGGTGCTGCCCCGGCTTCGCGCTCGCGTTCGGCGCGTCGCTCGGCCTCTGCGGCGGCGCGATCCTCGCGCGCGGAACGTCGGAACAGAAGCAGCGCTGGGCGCTCCCGGTCATGACGATGGAGAAGATCGGCTGCTGGGCGCTCACCGAGCCGGGCGCGGGCAGCGACGCGTTCGGGTCGATGGTGACGCGCGCACGGCGCGTCGACGGCGGCTGGCGCATCACCGGCTCGAAGACCTTCATCACGAACGCGCCGTACGCGGACACGTTCGTCGTCTACGCCCGCGTGGACGACACCGACGTGCGCGCGTTCGTCATGGAGCGGGGCGCCGAGGGCCTCTCGACTGGGCGCCCGTTCCGCAAGATGGGGATGCACGCGTCGCCGACCGGCGAGGTGTTCCTCGACGACGTCTTCGTCGCGGACGGGCAGATGATCGGCGGCGAGGACGGGCAGAACGCGCGCGCCGCGGCGAAGTCGTCGCTCAAGGGGGAGCGCTTCGGGATGACGCCGATGTGCCTGGGCATCCTCGACCGGTGCCTCGAGGAGAGCGTGCGCTACGCGAAGCAGCGGTCGCAGTGGGGCAAGCCCATCGCGAGCTACCAGCTCGTGCAGGAGAAGATCGCGCGGATGTACGCGGCGAAGAGCATCGTGCACGCGCTCCTCATGCGACAGCTCGAGGCCGACCGCGCGGGCGTGGGGCTTCCCGTCGAGGAGGCGAGCGCGTCGAAGCTCTATTGCGCGCGCATCACGACCGAGATGGCGATGGAGGCCGTGCAGCTGAAGGGCGGCGCCGGATACATGCAGGAGGGCGTGGTCGAGATGCTCGCCCGCGACGCGAAGCTCTTCCAGATCGGCGGGGGCACCGACGAGATCCAGATGCTGCGGATTGCGCGCGAGGTCCTCGGCGAAGGCTGAGGCGGGCTGATAGGCTGGGCCGATGGCGTGGTCCGCCGGCCCGTTCGACCGCTTCGAGGCGGCGCTCGAGGCGTGGCTCGGCCTCTCGCCGACGGTGACCGACGGCCTGATCGCCACGACGGTTTCCCTCGTCGTCTACCTGACCGTCGAACGCCTCTCGCGCCGCGTCGTCGCGCGCCTCGTCAGCGACACGTCCGTACGCTTCCAGATCAACAAGGCGGTCGGGTACCTCCTCGGCGTCCTCGCCTTCCTCGTCATCCTCAAGATCTGGGTCCACGAGGTCACGGGGCTGGCGACCTACTTCGGCCTCCTCTCGGCGGGGCTCGCGATCGCGCTCCAGGACCCGGTCGCGAACTTCGCCGGCTGGATCTACATCATCATCCGTCGCCCGTTCGGCGTCGGCGACCGCATCCAGATCGGCCAGAACATGGGCGACGTCGTCGACATCCGCCCGTTCCGGTTCGTGATGATGGAGGTGGGCAACTGGGTGAAGGCGGAGCAGAGCACCGGGCGCGTCATCCACGTGCCGAACGCCTTCGTCTTCAAGAACCCGGTCGCCAACTACGACGAGGCGTTCGGCTACATCTGGAACGAGCTCGAGGTCGTCGTCAGCATGGAGAGCGACTGGAAGGCCGCCAAGGCGGAGCTCCTCCGCATCGCGAACGAGCACGCCGAGAAGCTCACGGCCGACGTCACGCAGCGCATCCGGCTCGCGGCCGACTCGCTCCACATCCGCTTCGGCAAGACGAGCCCGGTGGTCTGGACGTCGGTCGTCGATAGCGGCGTGCGGCTCACCGTGCGCTACCTCTGCAAGCCACGCGAACGCAGGAGCTCCGCCAGCGAGTTCTGGGAGGCCATCCTCGAGTCGTTCGCGAACATGCCGAAGGTGGACCTCGCCTACCCCACCACACGCTTCTACGACAACCGGACCGAGGGAAAGGTCCCGGGCGCGACGCCGGAGCCGGGCGCGGGGCAGACGGGAGCCACGTCCCTGCGAGAGGAATCGTAACGGCGCGCGCGGTCGCGGCATCGGAAGGGGCTGGACCAGCACCTCCTCCGCATCCACGCATGGCGACCACCGCTCCGACCGCACCCATGGCCCAGGACTCCGTCTCCGCCGCCGGCCCCGCCGCCCCGGCCTCCGTCACGCCCGCTCCCAAGGCGGCAGGCTCGCGCCGCCCGCTCGTCATCGGCGTGGTGGTCCTCGTGCTGGCTGCCGCCGGCGTCACCTACTGGGCGCACTCGCGCCGCTTCGAGGACACCGACGACGCGCAGGTCGACGGCAACATAAGCAACGTCGGGCCCCGCATCACCGGGACGGTGACGGGCGTCTTCGTGTCCGAGAACCAGGTCGTCAAGGCGGGCGATCCGCTCCTCGAGGTCGACCCGACCGACCTCCAGATCGCGGTCGACCAGGCGCGCGCCCAGGTCGCCCAGGCGCAGGCGCTGCTCGACGCCGAGGATCCCTCGGTGCCCATCACGCAGACGTCCAACACGAGCGCCGTCTCCACCGCCCAGTCGGACGTCGCGGGCGCGCAGTCGGCGCTCTCCGCCGCGAAGAGCGACGTCGCGCAGTTCACCGCCCAGCTCGCGCAGGCGATGGCCAACGACCGCCAGGCGCAGCTCGAGAAGGCGCGCTCCGAGAAGCTGGTGAAGGAGGGCGCGGTCTCGCAGTCCGACACCGACCAGCGCGTCAACGCCGCGGCGGCGACTTCGGCGGCCGTCGCCGCGATCCAGGGCTCCCTCGACGCAGCCAAGGCGCGCGTCGCGCAGCAGGTGGCGCAGATCGGGGCGCTCGGGAGCCACCTCACCGAGATCACGGCGAACGCCCCACGCCAGGTGGCGACGCGCAAGGCGTCGGTCATCATGCGGCAGGCGGCGCTCGACCTGGCCAAGGCGCAGCTCGCGCAGGCCGAGAAGAACCTCTCGTACGCGAAGATCGTGGCTCCCGTGGGCGGCGTCGTCGCGAAGAAGTCCGTCGCCGTGGGCGACCACGTCGCGCCAGGGCAGCTCCTCGTGGCCATCTCGCAGCTCGACGGGCTCTGGGTGACGGCGGACTACCGCGAGACGCAGCTCGAGCTCGTCCACCCGGGGCAGTTCGTCAAGGTGCACGTCGACGCCCTCGACACGGATCTCAAGGGCCAGGTCGAGAGCATCGGCGGCGCGACCGGGTCGAAGCTCAGCATCTTGCCGCCCGAGAACGCGTCGGGGAACTACGTGAAGGTCGTCCAGCGTATCCCTGTCCGGGTGAAGCTCGACGGCGGGCAGAACGGGCTCGATCGCCTGCGCATCGGCATGAGCGTCGAGTCGCAGGTGACGGTGCGATGAGCGCCGCAGCGCCTGCGTCCGCCCCGCAGGTGCCCGACTACTTCGCCACCGGGTGGACGGGCGGGCGCAACCCCTGGGCGATCGCCCTCGTCGTCACGATGGCGACGTTCATGGAGATCCTCGACACGAGCATCGCGAACGTGTCGCTGCCGCACATCGCGGGCAACCTGTCGGTGAGCCAGGACGAGAGCACCTGGGTCCTCACGAGCTACCTCGTGTCGAACGCCGTCGTCCTGCCCATCAGCGGCTGGCTGTCGTCGCGCTTCGGGCGCAAGCGCTTCTACATGACGTGCGTGGCGATCTTCACGGTGTCGTCGTTCCTCTGCGGGATGGCGCCGACGCTCGGGTCGCTCATCTTCTGCCGCGTCCTCCAGGGCATCGGCGGCGGCGGGCTCGGGCCGAGCGAGCAGGCCATCCTGGTCGACACGTTCCCCCCGCAGAAGCGGGGGATGGCCATGGCCGTCTACGGGATGGCCGTCGTCCTCGCCCCGGCCATCGGGCCGACGCTCGGCGGCTACATCACCGACAACTTCGACTGGCGCTGGGTCTTCTTCATCAACGTGCCCGTCGGCATCGCGTCGCTCTTCCTCGCGGGCCGCATGGTGACGGACCCGCCGCACCTTCGCACCGCCAAGGAGAAGGTCGGGCCCGTGGACTGGACGGGGCTCGGCCTGGTCGCTGTGGGCCTCGGATGCCTCGAGGTCGTGCTCGACAAGGGCCAGGAGGACGACTGGTTCCACTCGTCGTTCATCACCGGGTTCACCATCGTGGCGGCGGTGGCGCTCGTGTCGTTCGTCGTCTGGGAGCTCCAGCACGAGAACCCGATCGTCGACCTGAAGATGTTCAAGCGGGGCAGCTTCGCGATCACGAACGCGCTGATGCTCACCCTCGGCGTGGCGCTGTTCGGGTCGACCGTGCTCCTTCCGCAGTACCTCCAGGTGCTCATGGGGTACACGGCGGAGCAATCGGGCATGGCGCTCTCGCCGGGCGGCCTGGTCGTAATCGCGCTGCTGCCGCTGGTCGGCGTGCTCGTGAGCAAGGCCGACGCGCGTTATCTCGTCGCCTTCGGCTTCGCCGTCATGAGCGCGTCGCTCTTCTTCATGGCCCGCAAGATGGACCTGCAGATGGACTTCGCGACCGCGGTGGAGCTCCGCTGCATGCAATCGGTCGGGATGGCGTTCCTCTTCGTGCCCATCCAGACGATCTCCTACTCGGGCATCCCCCCGCAGAAGAACAACCAGGTCTCGGGCATCATGAACCTGTCGCGCAACATGGGCGGGGACATCGGGATCGCCTTCGTGACGACGCTCATCGTCCGGCGGGCGCAGGCGCACCAGGCGACCCTCTCGACCCACACGACCGGGTACGACCCGCAGTTCCAGGCGGCCCTCGGGGGGATGGCTGCGCGCATGGAGCACGCCGGCTCGACGGCGCTCGTCGCGGCGCAGCAGGCCACCGCGGGGATGTACCGGCAGCTCATCGGGCAGGCGACGCAGCTCGCCTACCTCGACGCGCTGTGGATTCTCGGCGTGGCCACGGCCGTGATGGCGCCCCTCGTGTTCCTCGCAAAGAAGCCGCAGGGGCGCGCGCCCGCGGGCGCGCATTGAGGTCACGCCGCCTTGCGCGCGAAGAGCACCCACCGCCAGACGCGAAGGCCGCGACTCACGGCCTCCTCGGCGGCGGCCGCCGCGTCGGCGCCGGAGCCCGTACCGGCGCTGGCCTCGGCGGGGGCCTGGCCACGGCGGGCGCCGTCGTCGCGGCGGGCGGTGCGTGGGCGGCCGGAGCCTCCAGTTCGCCGAGGTCGAGCTCGACCATGGTCGAGAGGTACGCCGCGGTCCCCGCCGCCCACCCGAGGAGCGTCACCGTCGCGAGGGCGCTCAGCGCCGTCCAGAGGCGCTTCTCTCTGCGCCGCGCCCGCAGGGCGTCGTCAAAGCCGCTCTGCTCGGCGCGCGCCTGGTCGACGCTGGGTCGGAGGTCGATCCCGACGATGTTCTCCGCGGCGCAGTAGCGGCACCGCGTCACGCCGCCGATGCCCGCCGCCGGGAGCGGCCCCTGGCAACGCCGGCAGCGAGAGGGCTCGCCATCGCGGGCAGGGGCGAGGGCGCCGAACCCGAGGGTGAGCAGCTGCAGCGCGCCGCGGTCGGCGAGGCGGCCGCGCGCGAGGAAGAAGCCCGCGAGCACCGCGGCGAACGGGAGCGCCAGGCAGAGGACGTCCTCCAGCTGGAAGCCGTCGTCGAGGACGCGGTACGCGATGAGCCCCCAGCCGAGCGGCCACGCGCCGAACATGAGCACCGAGAGCACGAGCAGCCACGCGTTGGCGCGCCCTGCCCGCGGCTGGCCGCGGAGCCTGGCGATGATCTCGCCCGTGCGCGACCGCTCGGGCGACTGGATCTTCGCCGCCGCCGCCTGTCCACGCACGTCGTCCGGCAGCGCCACCTGCGCCCCGCAGTAGACGCACGGGACCCACGGAGCGTCGTCCGGGATCGCCGGGCCGCCGCACCGGCCGCAGCTGACGATGCGCGCCGCCACCGCGGGGGCCTGCGCCACGTGCCGCTGCCCCGACACGACGGCGCACACCGAGGCCGCCGCCGCGAGCATGGAGTCGCGCTCGATCGGGCGATCGGTCTCGCCCACCGTGAGCCGCTGCCCGCGGTGGTGCACGTGGAGCCGCCACACGCGCACGGGCTCCCTCGCGCTCCGGACCATCAGGCGCTCGAGGAGCATCGAGAGCGCGACGAGCAGGATGACCTTCATCGTGATCCGGCGAACGCTGGTCTCCTCGACCTCCGCGAACGGCGGCGTGAGCTCGCCCCACGGCATCGAGGAGCCGTGCAGGCGCCCCCCGTCGATCCGCAGGCCGCCCGCGAGGAGCATGACGTCGCTCGCGCGGTTGCGGACCGCGCCGACGAGGTGGCCGAGCGCGAACACGACGAGCAGCCCGCCAAGCAACAGAACCGCCAGCGCCACCGCCAGGAAATGGGTCGTCGCGTAGATCGCTGCCGCCGCGACGACGATCGCGAGCCCCGGGAAGAGCGTGGCGGCGGAGCGCCCGGCGCTCCACGTCGCCGTGGTCCCGATCTGCAACGGGAGGCGCGCGAGGACGCCGTCGGGTTGCGGCATGCCGGGTCACGGTATCATCCCGCGCTCTGCACGAAGGGAGTACGTCGCGCAGGCGGCGTCGGCTGCCACGTGGGGTTCCCGCAGACCGACGATCTGCCAGGCGTCGTGCTGCGCGACCCGATGGACGGCGGGAGCTGAGCCCGAGTTACTCCGCGGCTGCGTCCATCGCGCGCGGCGCGTCGGGCTTCTTCGCCTTCGCGCGGCGGACCTCGCGGTACATCGTGACGTCCTCCTTCACGCGGGCGGCGACGGCGGGCGCCGCCTCGACCGCGCTCTTGAAGACCTCGACGACCATGTGCGGCGACTTGCGCGCCGTCTCCGACGACCGCTTCGCGAGCGCGGCGAGGCGCCCCTTCCAGCGCTGGGCGCGCGTCTGCGTGATGTAGGGCGCGACCTCGGCGACCAGATCTGCCGCGGTGCCGGCGTAGGCGTGCGGAGCCTTGTGGAGCGCCCGGCCGAAGCGCGGGTTCGACGCGAGGAAGGCGCGGACCTGCTCGAGCGTGACGCCGTGCTCGTCGCACGCGCGATCGAGCTCGGCGACCGCCGCCTGCTTGGCCTTGAAGAGGTACATCTGCACGCGGGAGTAGAAGTTCACGCGGCCGTCGCCGCTGGTCTCGACGGGGCAGTAGATCGTCCCGGGGAACTTCTCGGTGATGGCGGACTGCACGCCGTCGGAGACGCCCGCGCTCGGCATGCAGCCGAACGGCTTCACGCTGAGCGTCATGTGCGCCTTCGCCTGCACGACGTTCATGATGAGCTTACCGACCTCCATGTGGCCTTCGCCGCCGCGGAGATCGTTGTTGTAGTACTCGTGGCTGATCCGGGCGATCTCGAACATGTCCGGCAGGTGGTAGCCGTAGAGCCCCATCGTGTTCGCGAACGTCTGGAAGAGACCGCGAACGATCTTCTCGGCCGCCGCGACGCCGAGGAGCTTCTGGCCGATGCCGAAGAAGCCCTTGCCGCCGAGGCCGTAGTAGCTGGTGTCCTCGCCGCGAAGATCCTTGCGCTGGTAGGTGTCGTTCTTCGCCTCCCAGAGCATGTAGAGGATCCACGCCGTGACGAGCTGGATGTCCGCCTCGGCGCCCTCGCCCTCGAGGAAGCGCTGGAGCTGGTAGTTGCCGTCGCCCTCCGTCGTCATCGCCCAGAACTCGCCGATGATGCTCGTCTTGGGCTTGGGCTGCGTGCGGTCGACCTTCACCGCCTCGAGCAGCGGCTTGCACTTCCAGACCGCCGTCATGATGTTCGAGCGGCTCTCGAGCGCCCCGTAGATGATCTTCTTGCACTGCTCGATCGCGCGGTCCGTGTCTCCCTGCGTGATCTCGTAGGGGCGGATGCGGTAGCCGAGCGCGTTGAGCACGTCGCCCGCGACGAGCGCCTTGACGAGCGCCCAGAAGAACTTGGGCGTCATCTCGAGGCCGCTCTCCTCGCCGGTCGCCTGCGAGAGGCCGCCCGTCTGCTGGAAGAGGACGACGCGGAACCCGTCGAAGCCTGCGTCGCGGAGCGCCTTGCGATACTCGGTGACGTACATGCCGAAGCGGCACGGGCCGCACGCGCCCGCCGTGAGGAACACGTAGTTCTTCACGATTTGCTCGCTCGTCATGCCGTGCTTGTCGCGCAGCGTGGAGAGGTACTTCACGAGGTTGCCGACGGTGAAGTACGTCGGGTTGCACTGGCCGCGGTTGCCGAACTCCTTGCCGTACTGGAGCGCGGCGTTGTCCGGGCACTCGATGGCCTGCACGTTGTAACCGATGCCCCGCAGCGAGGCCTCGATGAAGTGGTCGTGCGCCATCGTCAGGCCGCTCACGAGGATGTGGATGTGCGCCTTCTCCTTCTTCGTGAAGGTCAGATTCGCCATGTCCTCGATCCACTGATCGGTCTTCGCGTCGAGCCCGAGCCGCTTTCGCTCGGTCTCCTCGAAGGCCTTCAGCTCGGCCTCCATGTCCACGATCGGGAGAGCGCGCTTGTCCTTGATGGTCTCGGTATTCATGGCTTTCCTCGTCACTCGGCGGCGCTGCTGGTTGGAATGAGAGTTCCTTCGGCGGACTTCTTCTGGAGCTGGACGAGGCCCTTCGGCGGTTCGATCTCCGGCACGGGCGTCGTTCGCGTCTCGTAGGAGCGGATGCGGCTCATCACGTCGGCGATCTGCTGCTCGATGGCAGGGTCCTTCTGGCTGCGTGCGACCATCTGCTCGGCGCGCAGCGTGAGGAGCTCGAGGCGCTTCCTGTCGATCGCGTGCTCGAGCTCACCCGTGCGCTTGCGGGTATCCTGGAGGCGCTCCTCGTGGAGCTTGAGCGCGTGGGCGTACGTCTTCACGCGGATCTTGATGCTGCCGCTCGGCTTGTTCGCGTCGATGTCGTGGAGCGCCGCGTAGGGCGTCTTGCTCGTCTCGATGATCGAGTCGATGAGGCCGTAGACGGGCGCGTCGTGGCCGCACTTGAAGGACGAGAGGTCGAGCACGACCACGTTCGGGTGCCTCGCCGCGAAGCCCGCGGCCCACACCTTCTGCGCGCTGTTGACCGAGTAGTTCTCCGGCCACACGTGGTTCAGCTCGAGGCCGCTCTTGCAGCGGCCCTTCTCGATGTCTTCCTTGTAGAAGCGCTCGAGGTACTTCACGTCGTGCGGGATGCTCCGCACGCTCAAGATCGGGTAGCCGAGGATCTGGAACTCCTCGGGGATGCCGTGGTTCAGGCCCGGGTCGGAGTGGTAGGGCCGGCCGATCATGAGGATCGCGACGCGGTCCTCGTGCTCCACCGTCTCGAGGATGGCGCGTCCCTTTTCCTGGAGGTCGCGCTCGAAGCCGTTGAGCGCTTTCCACCCTTCCTTGCACGCGAAGTCGTTCTCGTCCTCGGTGATGCCGAGGCGCGGCCCGAACGTGTCGAACATGCGCCGGTGCATCAGCGTCGGCTCGACGAAGCTGAGGGCGGGGTCGAGGTACTCGATGCCGCGCGTCGCGAAGAAGTCGACCTCCTTCGTGAAGGCCGCCTTCATGACCTCCGGAGCGCCTGCCACGATGGGGCAGCTCGCGTTGTCCATCGTGTCCACGATCCAGTTGGGCACGTGCGTCAGGATCGGGAAGAAGATGAACTTGAGCGGCTTCTTCTCCGAGTGCGCCTCGAAGAGGAGGTGGTGCACGTGCGCCTGCGCCACCTTGCTCGGGAAGCACGGGTCGATGCTCCCGTACTTGCCGCCCTTGACCCACATCTCCTCGGTCGTCTCGTCGCTGAAGACGACGCCCGTCTTGGGGATGCCGATGGCCTCGAAGTAGGCGCGGAAGAACGGCCCGGTCGAGTAGAGGTTGAGCACGCGCGGGATGCCGATGCGCACGCGACGGCGCGCGTCCCACGACTCCTTGCTCGACCGCTGGAAGGGCCGCTTCGTGGCGACGCGCCGCAGGCCGAAGAAGCCCTTCTTGATCTCCACGTCGTCGGTCGCCGCGCCCGCCTCGGGCATGGGCGCCGTGTCGTAGACGTGCATGAAGGCGCGCTTCGACTCGTAGTCGACGAGGTTCGGGAACGCCTTGGCGATCTTCTTGCGCTCCTCGACGAGCGACAGCATCGCCTCCTTGCTCTCGACGGTGCCCTTCTCGCACGAGAAGCCGGCGATGTACCGGCTCGTCGAGCCGTCGGGGCGCTTGGTGTCGATGAAGGTGCGCTTGCAGTTGTTCTCGCAGAAGTGGCAGGTCGTCTCGTCGTCGTTCTTCGACGTGTACTCGAGGTCGATCGCCGCATCGATCCCGATGAACGAGCTCCGGCCCTTGCGCTTGACGACGCGGAGCGTCTCCATCGCCGCGCCGATGGCGCCCGCCTCGCCCGTGTGCGGGTGGACGTACACCTCGCCGTCGGGCACGCGCTCCTTGATGTAGTCGACCTGCGCCTTGACCGCGGCGAGGTTGTACTGCGTGCCGCCCTGGAGGACGAACTTGCGCCCGAGCGACGCGAGCCGCGGGATCTGCACGACGTACTGCCAGACGTTCTTCGGCAGGACCTGCGCCAGGCCGGCGAGCATCTCCTCCTTCGAGAAGCCCTCCTTCTGGAAGTTCACGCGGTCGGTGTCGAGGAAGACGGCGCAGCCGTAGCTGAACTTGGGCGCGAGCTCCGCCTGGAACGCGACGTCGGCGAACTGCGTGACGGGCACGCCGAACGAGTCGGCCGTGGCCTGGAGGAGCATCCCGTTGCCGGCCGAGCAGCTGTTCGACAGGCGGAAGTTCGCGATGTCGCCGTTCTTCATGAAGAGGACCTTGATGTCCTGCCCGCCGATGTCGCAGACGACGTCGACGTCCCCGAAGAAGTGCACGGCGCTCATCATGTGAGCGACCGTCTCGACGATGTTCACGTCGCTGACGACGCACTGCTCGAGGACGTCCGCCGCGTAGCCCGTGGCGCCGAAGCCCATGACCTCGAGCTTGGCCTTCTGGTCCTTCTCGACGTAGTCGCGGAGGTTGCCGAGGAGCTCCTTCGTGTCCTGGATCGGGTTGCCCTTGGAGAGCTGGTAGGCCTTCACCAGGATCTTGCCGGACTCGTAGTCGACGAGGACCGCCTTGCTCGACGTCGACCCGCCGTCGAGGCCGATGACGGCGCGAACGACCTCGCCCTCCTCGAACTTCTCCGGGATGAACTTCGCGATGGCGTACTTCTCGCGGAACTCCTGGAGCTCGTCCTTCGTCTTCGACAGCGGCGGCCCGGCGCTCTCGCCGAGGCGGGCCTTCCGGCCCGTCGTGATGTACTCGCGGAGCGAGTCGAGGTGCTTGAGGACGCCCACGTCCTCGGCCTCGTGCATCCCGTAGAGGACCGCGCCCTGCGCCGCGTAGTACTGCGCGTTCTTCGGGACGAAGATCGTCTCCTCGATGGGGACGTCGGTCGGGTACGCGTAGTCGCGCTCCTTCCACGTCTGCGGGATGCGCAGGCGCCAGCACTCCTGGAGGAACGGGAGGTACGTGTTCGGCCCGCCGAGCAGGAGCACCTTGTGCTTGAGCGTCCCTCCCCGCGTGAGGACCGAGAGGTTCTGGAGCACGATCGCGTCGGCGAGCGAGCAGAGGACCTCGGTCGACGGGATGCCGCTCTTGATCAGGTTGACGATGTCGGTCTCGGCGAAGACGCCGCACTTGGCCGCGACGTGGTGGAGCTTCGAGTCGTCGAAGTGGAGGCTCGTCACGAGCTCGGGCGGCGCGTTCACCTTGAGGAAGCACTTGTCGATCGTCGCGCCCGTACCGCTCGCGCACTTGTCGTTCATCGAAGCGATGGCGGTCTTGCCGCCGTCCTCGCTCTTCTTGAACATGATGATCTTGGCGTCCTGCCCGCCGAGCTCGATGACCGAGCCCACGTCGGGGTGCAGGTGCTCGACCGCGAGGGTGACGGCGTTCACCTCCTGGACGAACTTGCCGCCGGTCACCGCGCAGAGCGGCCCCGAGCCCGAGCCCGTGAGGTACATCTTCCAGTCGCCGATGGGGACGTGGGGGAAGGCGCCCGTGATCTGCTCGAGCATCGTGAGCACGTACTCGGGCTGCTTCGTGTGATGGCGCTGGTAGTCCGACCAGAGGATTTCCTTCGTCGCCGGATCGACCACGACGGCCTTCACCGTCGTGCTGCCGACGTCCATCCCAATCGCGAGCTTCGCCATGCCGTGGGCCTCTCGTGGCGCGGGTGCTTCTGCCGCCGTGGGTGCTGCCGGTGCTGCGGGGTGCTGCGGTACTGCCGAGGGCTAGACTGACGTGTCAGTCAGCGCGATCGGTCGTACCGGAACGCGCGCGGCAGGGGAAGATGCAAAGCGATGGTCGCGCCCGGTCGCACCTTCGGTGACACGCGTGTCAGGGAACCCGACGGCCCGTCGGCACCTTGGCTGGCAGCGCAGGCGGCGCCGCAGCCACCCCGGCCGCGGGCTCCCGGACGCCGGGCCCGCCGCCCGTGATGACCTGCGCCGCCATCAGCGTCTGCACCACGCGCAGCACGTCGTCCGAGCCGGTGGTCACCGCGCCGTGCTCGCCGCCCGAACCGCCCGGGGTGCCGAAGTTCACGAACTGACTGTTCGCCAGCGCCGAGGCCACTTCGCGGGTGAGCTCCGGCGCCAGCTCCAACCGACGCAGGTCGAGGTAGATGCCCCCGGCCTCCATCAGCGCCACGGCCTTCTGCCGGATGGCGTCGGCCTCGGCCTCCGCGACGGCACGGATGCGCGCCGCCTGCGCGCGCCCCTCGGCTTCCTGCTGGATGACGTTCTGGTCGGCGTCGGCGCGCGCCTGGGTGATCTGCGAAGCCCCGAGCTCCGCCTCGCGCTGCTGGCGTACGGCCGCCTGCTTCTCGGCCTCCGCCCTCGCCACGGCGGCGGCGTTGGAGGCGATCTGCATGTTGAGCGCGCGCTCCTGGTCGTTCACCTTCTGGGCCGCCTCGAGCTGCGCGATGCGTGAGCGCTGCTCCTCCTGCGCCTGCACGACGTCGGCGTCGGCCTTCGCTCGCGCCGCCGATTCGCGCCGCCGCGCCTCGGCGACCTCGCTGAGCACCGCCTTGATGTTCAGGCTGTTGAACGACAGACCCAGATCCATGAGCTCGCGCGAGCATGCGTCCTTGATGATCACCGCCAGCTCGTCGTCCTCGCTCCGCGCGGGCGCCAGGGTCGTGTCGCCCGAGGCCGCGACGGCGAGCGCGGTGCTGGCCGGGGCGGCCGCCGACCGTACGTTGAAGAGCTGGTCGTGCTTGAGCAGGTTCGTCGCGCGCCGCCCCGCCGACGAGAGCACGTCGGTCAGCGTCGAGAGCTGCTCGATCCCCGGCTTCGAGAAGAACTTGTTGGCCGCGGTGTTCACCATCGCCTCGTCCTCGCCGACGCTCACGATGGCCGACGCCCTCACCGTGACCTTGACCGGCGCGGAACGCCCCGTGCCGTCCACGTCGGCGGTCTGATCGGTGATCTCGATGTCGACGTTGATGGCCTGCGCCGGGATGACGCGGATCTGCGTGATGACCGGCACGATGAGCGCCTTGCACGGGCCGCGGTAGATGCGCTGGTTGCGCCCCCGGCTGGCGAGCAGGATTTCCCCCGCGTCGACGCTGCGCAGGAAGGTGGCGACGATCGCCATCGTGAGCAGGACGACGAGCAGGACGACGACACCGGCGATGATCAGCGACGCTTCGGGCATGTACGGCTCCTCAGGGCTCCTGCTTGTACTCGACCAGCGAGACGGTGACTCGCTCGCGACGCGCGTCCACGTCCTCGATGCGGAGGCGGTCGCCGACCTTCACCGGGAGGGCGGCGTGGTCCTCGCGGAGGGTCGCGGCGAGCTGCACGACGCGGCCGTCCCGCACGACCGAGACCATGCCCCGCCCGTTCCGGAAGGGGATGACCGCCTGCGCCTCCGACAGCAGCAGGGCGTCGAACGGGGAGCTCGGCTGGCCCTGGAAGCGGAAGAGCAGGTTCCACACCGGCCGGACGACCAGGTACTCGACGAGCAGCGCCGGCACCGCGGCGAGGAGCGCTGCCGCGGGGAAGCCCATGTGCCCCGCGTGGAGAAGCGCGTTTCCGAAGGCACCATAGAGCGCGAGCACGCTGCAGATCGCGCGCGGCGAGGGCATCAGCCGGAGAAGGAGGTGCGGCGGTCCGTCGGAGACGACCTCGCGGTGGGCGCTGGCAGCGCTGGCGGCCGCGCCGGCCTTGCTGGCGAGGACTGCGGTCCCGCCGCCGCCCGCGCGCCCGGCCAGCCTGGGCGTTCCTCCTCCGCGGCCGAAGACCGGGCGACCGCCGTGCGCGGCGTGCGCCCCGTGCGCGTGGCCGTGACGCCCCAGCGCAGGCATGGCCATCAGAAAGAGGCCGACCAGGCCGACCACCATGAGCGTGAGGAACACGACGTGACCCGCAAGGACCCTAGCGGAATCGCGCGCGCACGCGAACGGAGCGGTCGTCTCCCGCGAAGGAGGCGGGAACCCGCCGCCCGGCCCGACGTTCCTCGAGCCCTGCGGCACCCCCGCGGTTCCCGCCTCCTTCTCCGCTACCCCGATCTCCGGCCTGGACTCAGCTCGTCTTGTTCGAGCTGCTCCCGCCGGTTGCCGGCGTGGCCGGCGCCGCTGCCGGCGCGACCGCCGGCGATCCCACCGTGGCGAGGGCCGCCTTCTTCGCGGCCCTCGTCGCCTTGGCCTTGGCCACCGAAGCGGCCTTGGACTCGGCGGTCCTCACGGGCGGCTTGCTCGGCTCGAAGCCGAACTCACCGACCTCCTGGCTCGTCTCCCCGTACAGGTTGTCGAGCCACTGCCGGAAGGAGGCGGCCACGGGGTCGAATTCCCCCCGGGCCGCCCGCTCCGCGAGCACCGCCGCGCTCCACGTGTCGTGGGTCGCCTTGGTGTTCTGCGTCGCCGTCACGCACGCGTTCGCGAGGCCGATGAGGTCCCCGCGCTTGTACGTGACGCCCTTGAAGGTCCACGTCTGGGTATCCGGGAACTTCGCCGTCAGGGCGGCGGCGAAGGTCGTGCACTCCACGGTCCGGTCGTTCTTGCTCTTGTTCGTCATGATGAATTGCCTCCTTATTGGTTGAGATGGCAGGTGGCGCCGGCGGAGCCCCATGCTCCGTCGCCGTCACCTCCTGTCCCTTAACCGGGTCGAGCCGGCCTCTTTCGCGAAAGAAAGATCAGAAAGGTGGGATACGTGGAGCCACCGGCCCGCCGCCCCCTCCCGAAGAACAGGCCGCACGACCCGCCCAAAGCGGACACGAAATCGACCGACTCGCCGCGTCACCCGACGCTTTGGTCGTTCATCCCCGCGACCGTCCGTCGAAGCCCAGCCCTGGGCCCGCCCATCCCGGTGCGGTCCGCGCCGCGCCCGGCCCTGGGCTCGCCCATCCCGGCACCGTCCGCGCGACGCCCAGCCGCGGACCCGCCCCGAACGCCTCCCTCGTTGCGGCAGTCGTTTCCGGCAGGCGCAGATCCCGCGCGGGGATGCACGTTCTGCGCGTGCGTCCGTCTCGGCATCACGTACTTGCGCCCCCCTGCGCGCCCCTGCGCCGTGGCGCGAGCGGTGCAAAGAGCGTCCAGCGGGAGGGCCCATGCAACGAACCTACGATCGCCAGTTCCTGCGCGCGGTGCTCGACGCCGCCGTCGACGCGATGCTGCTGTGCGACGACGAAGGGCGCTACGTCGAGGCGAACGACGCCGCGTGCACGCTCTTCGGCCTGACCCGCGAGGAGCTCCTCGCCCGCAAGGCGACCGAGTTCCGTGGGTCGGACCCGCGCGAGTCCGCCGAGGTGTGGCGCGCGTTTCTCGAATCCGGGACCCTCGAGCGCGAGTCGGTGCTCACGCGGCCGGACGGAGGCCAGCGGACCCTCGAGGTGAAGGCCACTGCGAACGTCGTCCCGGGGCTGCACGTGGCCGTCCTTCGCGACGTGACCGAGCGCCGCGGCGCCGCCGAGCTGCTGGAAGACAGCCGGCAGCTGCTGGAGAGCGCGCAGGCCCTCGCGCACGTCGGCACGTGGATGAGCAGCCCGGAGGGCGAGTATCGGTCGGCCGAGCACGCGCGCATCTGCGGCCAGCCCGTCGAC
Source organism: Polyangiaceae bacterium (assembly GCA_036490515.1). GTDB lineage: Bacteria > Myxococcota_A > Polyangia > Polyangiales > Polyangiaceae > Palsa-1150. The sequence continues at coordinate 448,603 of DASXDU010000042.1, read as the reverse complement.
ACGGCGTGCGACGTCGAGAGCTACCTGCGCGCGGTTCATCCGGACGACCGGGAGTCGCTCCGGAGAAAGCTCTCCGCCGCGCTCGAAGGGGGCAACACCTACGAGAACGAGTACCGCGTGGTGCGCCCCGACGGCACGGTGCGCTGGGTGCAGTCGCACGCCGCGCGCCTGGGAGGAGGCGAGGGCCGACCGGCACGGATCGTCGGGGCGGTGCAGGACGTCACCGAGCGTCGGCTGCTGGTGGACGAGCTGCGTGCGAGCGAGCAGCGCTACCGCCGCCTCATCGACGCACTCTCCGAGGGCGTCCTCCTCATCGATCCGGACGGACGGATCCGGCTCGCGAACGCGCACATGGGCGCCATGCTCGGCGCCACCGCGGACGACATCGTCGGCCAGTCCGCGTTCCGCTTCCTCGAGGAGGGCGAGCACGACACGGCACGCGAGAGGCTCGCGCAGCGCACGCGCGGCATCGGGGGCCGCTACCTCAGTCGGATCGTGCGCAAGGACGGCGTGAGCATCCCCGTCTCGTGCCGCGTCGACCCGGTGCTCGACGCGGAGGGGCGGTGCGAGGGGATGGTCACGATCGTCCAGGACCTGTCGGAGCGGCACGCCGCCGAGGAGGTGCGAGGCCAGCTCGCTCGGACCGAGGAGCAGCTGCGCCACTCGCAGAAGATGGAGGCTGTGGGCCTGCTGGCGGGCGGGGTCGCCCACGACTTCAACAACCTGCTCTCGATCGTCCTCAGCTACGCCGAGCTGCTGCGCGACGGGCTGGAGCCCGACGACCCGCGCCGCGCCGACGCCGACGAGATCCGCAACGCCGGAGAGAAGGCCGCGTCGCTCACGCGGCAGCTCCTGGCCTTCAGCCGCAAGCAGGTGCTCCAGCCGCGCGTGATGGACCTGAACGAGACGATCCTCGGGATGCAGAAGATGCTCCGCCGGCTGCTCGGCGAGGACGTCGAGCTCACGCTCCTGCCGGCCGAGAGGCTCGGGCGCGTGCACGCGGACCCCTGCCACATCGAGCAGGTCGTGATGAACCTCGCGGTCAACGCGCGGGACGCCATGCCGCGCGGGGGCGAGCTCACGATGCGGACCGAGAACGTCGCGCTCGACCCGGACGAGGCCTCGTCCCTCGGGCTCCCGCCGGGCGCGTACGTGTGCTTGTCCGTCGAGGACGACGGCTGCGGCATGGACGCCGCGACGCGCGAGCGGATCTTCGAGCCGTTCTTCACGACGAAGAAGGAGGGCTGCGGCACGGGCCTCGGCCTCTCGACCGTGTTCGGCATCGTCCGGCAGAGCGGCGGGCAAGTCGCCGTTCGCAGCGAGCCCGGACACGGGGCGACCTTCCGCGTGTACCTGCCGCGCCGGGACGCGTCGGCGTCGCTGCCGTGCAACACGTTGCCAGGTGACGCCGGGCTCGAGGGCACCGAGACCATCCTGCTCGTGGAGGACGACGAGCAGGTGCGCCGCGTCGTGGGGGCGGCGCTCCGCCGGCGCGGCTACACGCTGCTCCAGGCCCAGAACGCGGGCGAGGCGATGCTCGTCGCGGAGAGGCACGACGGCCCCATCCATCTCCTGCTCACGGACGTCGTCATGCCGGTGGTCAGCGGCCGCGAGCTGGCCGAGCGGCTCGTGCCGCTAATCCACGGGCTGCGCGTGCTCTTCATGTCGGGGTACACGCCCGACGCGGTGCTCCGGCACGGCGTGCGCGAGGGCAGCGCCGCCTTCGTGCAGAAGCCCGTCACGCCGCAGTTGCTCGCGGCCAAGGTCCGGGAGGTCCTGCGCATACCCGTGGACCAGGCCGCGGAGTGATCCGCAGCCCGCCGGCTCGGGCGGATGCCCCGACCCGACGCCCGTCACCCCGCGTGCGCGCGCTTCAACGCAGCGATGTCGAGCTTCTGCATCCCGAGCATCGCGTCGAGCGCGCGCTTCGCCTTCGACGCGTCCGCGTCGCCGAGGAGGCCCGGCAGGATGGCCGGCACGACCTGCCACGACACGCCGAAGCGGTCGACGAGCCACCCGCAGCGCGACGGCTTCCCGCCGGCGAGGAGCGCGTCCCAGATCGCGTCGAGCTCCTCCTGCGTGTCGACCTGGACCATCAGCGAGAACGCGGCGCCGAGCGCGAGGTGCGGCCCGCCGTTGAAGAGGATGTACCGCTGGCCGGCGAGCACGATCGTGGCCGACTGCACGCGGTCGCCCGCGCGCGCGACCTCGACGACGCGCGAGTCGGCGAAGAGCGACGTGTAGGCCCGCGCGGCCTCCTCGGCGGCGGTGTCGAACCACAGGAACGGGGTGACGCTGCGGGCGAACGGCTTCGTGATGGACGTGGTCATGGGATGGCTCCTCGGCTGGGCCCCTGGCGGGCCTCTACCCCGGAGTCGGAGCCGAGGTTCTCGTTTCGACATCGACCGCGAAGAAAGTGCCAGACGGCGGCGGTGGCTCACGTCCACTGGGCGACGTACGCCAGCCGGGGGCAGCTCGCGCAGGCGAAGTAGTAGAGGGCGCCGCTCTCGCCCGCGACGGGCGGGCAGCCCTCGAAGGGGTTCGGCGCCGAGAAGCGAAACACGAACACCATCGGCGCCGCGCACGAGGGACAGTGGACGTCGAGCGGGTCCTGGATCCACGCGGGCGAACCGCCGAGCTGGCACTCGCCGTCGAGCGGGCGCTCGGCGAGCTCGGTCGTCGCCCGGACGAGCTTCGCGAACTGCGGCCGGAGGACGGCGCTCGCGTGATCGTCGAACGCCTGCGGGGAGGAGCTCGGGGCGGCGGACACGAGCATCAAGCGACCGTCCGCGCCTCGCTCGTAGTCGTGGCGCTCCATCCAGGCGCTGCAGTCGAGGCACGCCGGGACCGGGAACGCGGGCCAGCGCGGCAGCTTCGCGACGAGCTCAGGCACCACCGCGAGCGAGACCGTGAACCAGGTGCGAACCGCATGACCGCACGTCCGGCACGCCGGACCCGGAGGGGTCTCCGGCGCAAACGTGTGCGGAGTCGTCGTGCGGGAGCGCGCGAGGACGAAACCCGCCGCGCGCCCTCGCCTGGGCCTCCGCTTGCGATCGGCGCGCGCGACCGCCGCATCGAAGGCTGCGCCGAAGCGCGTGGACAGGACACGCCGCAGGGTAGGCTCGCGCACGACGCTCGCGTCGATCGTGCCGGCCACCTCGCCGGCGGCCGCGTCGTCGCCGAGCGCCTGGAGCGCGGCGGCGCGGGCCGCGCGGAGGTGATTGTCGTACGGCGGACCGTTCGCGTGGGCGTCGACGATACGGCGAAGGCCGGCCGCATCGAGGGCGCCATCGAGGAAGCGCAGCGCGGCGTGCAGGACCTCGGCCATGGGGGTCGAGGTGCCGAGGCCCGGAGTCGCCTCGAACGCCCGCAGCGCCCGGCCGCTCGCGCCGAGCGTGAGCGCACCGTCCACGTAGAAGTAGAGCTCGAAGTCGCCGACGTCGTGGCGAAGGAGGTAGAGCTCCGTCTCGTCGTCGTCGCCGAGCGCGGCCCTGCTGGCGAGGAACGCCTCGTACGCGGCCATGCCGAGCTCGAGGCGCGCGCGCTGGAAGCACCAGAGCGCGAGCCCCGAGGTCTCGTGCTCGAGGAGCCGCGCCGCGGCCGCGCGGGGGTCCTCTCCTGCGGCCACGACGCAGGCGACCCACTGCGACCACGCGCGCGGGTCCGAGCCGTGCGTCGCGGCGGTGTCGGCGAGCTTCGGGAGGACGACGTCGAGCTGCGCGAGCACGGCGTCGGGCGCGACGACGAGGGGCGCGAGGGCCCGCGCCGGCTGCATCATCTCGCAAGGGCCGCGCGCGACGAGCTCGGACACGAGCCCGCGATCGAGCACGTCGGCGTCGTCCGTCGAGTCCGGCACGGCGAGCAGAATAGCGGCAGAGCGGTTTGCCGTCGGCGGCGGGAAGGGTCCAGCTACAGCGGGCACGCCCGATGCTCCTGGGCCTGGTCATGGAACCCAGAACGATTGAGACACTCAACTCGCTCCTCCGGGACGAGCTGGCGGCGGTCATGACGTACGACGAAGCGCTGCGCGAGCGCTCGGCGTTCTCCGGCAAGACGGAGCTGTCGCGCTGCCAGCGATCGCACGAGACGCGGGCCGCGATCCTCCGCGAGAAGATCCTCGCGCTCGGGGGAAAGCCCGTGAAGACCGCGGGCGTCACGGGCGTGTGGAACCAGGTCATCGAGCGCGGCGCCGCGGCCATCGGCGACGAGATGGCGTTCCGCGTGCTCGAGCAGGGGGAAGACCACGTCCTCGACGATTACCGGCGCGGGCTGCGCGAGGTCGATGCCGAGGTGCGCGCGTTCCTCGAGCACGACGTCATGCCCGAGGAGGAGTACACGCACCGCACGATGCGTGACCTCGAGCGTCGGCTCGTCTCGTCGTAGGCCAGGCGAGGCGGCCTGGCGGTCGCGCTCACTCTGCGCACGCGCGCGCTGTCGTTGCTCGTCCGCCGGTGATACGACGGTCGTCGATGGATGCCCACCAGCGCATCGTCTGCAAGTGGTGCAGCGGCCAGAACACGGACCCCACGCAGTGCGCGTTCTGCGGCGCCCCGCTCGACGTCCAGAACATGGTCAGCGAGTCGGGGTGGCGCGAGGCGCCGCGCCTGCGCGACATGACGCAGATCCGGTTCGACCGGAGCACCTGCCAGGTCGAGGGCGAGATCGTGCCCGTCGTCGAGATCGACCTCGCCGCCAACGAATGGGTCTTCTTCGAGCACCACTGCATGCTCTGGAAGACCGACTCGGTGCCGCTCAGCGTGATGAACCTGCAGGGCCCGAAGCGCTCGTTCTTCCGGATGCCCCACATCGTGACGATCGCCGGCGGGCCCGGGCGCATCGCGTTCAGCCGCGACGCCACGGGAGAGATCGTCGTCCTGCCGCTGCACCCCGGCATGGAGATGGACGTGCGCGAGCACGCGTTCCTGCTGGCGAGCGGGCGGGTGTCGTACAGCTACGTGCGCATCAAGGGGCTCGCCAACATCCTCCACGGCGGCAACGGGATGTGGCTCGATCGCTTCGTCACCAGCCAGGCGCCGGGGCTGCTCGTGCTTCACGGATACGGCAACGTGTTCGAGCGCACCCTCGCGCCCGGCGAGTCCATCCAGGTCGAGCCCGGGTCGATGCTCTACAAGGACGCGAGCGTCACGCTCGCCGCGGAGGCCATCAAGCTGTCGAGCGGCATGTTCGGCGGGACGTCGATGTACCTCGCGCGCCTCACGGGGCCCGGCCGCGTGGGCATCCAGTCGATGTACCACCACCACGAGAGCGGGGAGTGACGGCCGTGGCCGGCGGACCCGGGGCGTACACCTGTCCGTACTGCCGCGCGACCTCCATCGGCGTCGGCCGGAGCTGCCCGGCCTGCGGCGCGCCCGCCGACGTCGCGCTCAAGACCACCGCGTCCGGCTGGCTCGAGCTGCCCGCCGCGCGCGACATGGCGCGCATCCAGTGCGGGCGCTCCTCGCTCCAGATCGAGGGCACCATGGTCCCGGTCGCCGACTTCACGCTCGCGCCGGGCGACGGCCTCTACTTCCCGCACCACGAGCTGCTCTGGAAGGAGCCCGGCGTCACCGTCACCCAGCGCGGCCTCAAGGGCGCGTGGAAGCGCATCATGGCCGGGCTGCCGGTGCACATGCTCGACGCGGTCGGCCCCGGGCGCATCGCGTTCAGCCGCGACGCCGCGGGCGAGACGCTCGCCATCCCCCTGCAGGCCGGCGCGGCCGTCGACGTCCGCGAGCACATCTTCATGGTCGCCACGCACTCGGTCGCCTACGAGTGGCTCGAGTCCGGCGTCTGGCTCCAGATCCAGAACGGCGACGACACCGAGATCGACTACCCGATCGGGATGTACATGGATCGATTCCACGCGCCCGCGGCCCCGGGATTGCTGCTCGTGCACGCCCACGGCAACTCCTTCGTGCGCGAGCTCGGGATGGGCGAGACCATCCTCGCGAAGCCCTCTGCCCTTCTCTACAAGGAGCCGAGCGTCTCGATGCGGATGCACGTCGAGCGGCCCCAGTCGTCGGGGCGGAGCTTCTGGACGTGGGGCGAGCGGTACCTGTGGCTCGCGCTGCGCGGACCGGGGCGCGTCGCCGTGCAGTCGGCGTACGGCCACACGCACGATCCGGGCGGCCGCATCGTCGGAGGCGCGACCGAGCAGCAGTGGTGATCCGAGGGGGCGGCGCTTGCGCCCGACTCGACCTTCACTCCGCGCAGCCGACGCCGAAGTCGAGCGTGTCGCAGTAGGGCTGGTCGGGGTTGCACCCGGTGCACTTGGCGGTCGTGCAGCTCGGCGCGCCGTGCGTCGCCATCCACCAGACGAGGAAGCTCCGCGTGGCCGAGGTCCCCTGCCCGTGGTCGACGCCGAAGTCGAAGCCGAGCGTCTGCCCGCTGCCGAGCGTCGCGAGTCCGAGCTGCCCGAGGGCGATGCTCATCTCGACGACGTACTGCTTGTTGCTCGGGGCGACCTTCACGGCGGTCTTCACGCCGGGGGGGTTGAGGAGGCCCGCGCCGACCGACGGAGGGCCGTAGTCGATGACGAGGTTCTGCCAGTCGACGACGTACTGGTGGTCGGCGCTCGTGTAGTCGCCGGTCGCGGTCGCGTCGGCGCGCAGGTAGATCTCGACCGCGTCGTCGTAGTACGGGTCGGTCGTGTTCGTGCCGCCGATGGTGGGCTCGGTCACGCGCACGCCGACGTAGAGGTTCGTGGCGTCGCGGAGGAGCAGCGCCTCGGCCGTCTCGCCTGCCGGGACCAGGCACGTGGTCGTCGCGTCGGCCGCCGTGCACGTACCGGTCGGGCCCTGGATGAGCGCCGCGTCGCTCGCGGCGAGGACGGTGACCGGCGGGTTGCCCCACTCGGTGAGGTCCCCGTCGATGGTGATGGGGCCGGGCGCCTGCTGGATGACGGCGATGCCGCTGCCGAGCGGGCACGCCGGGGGAGCGCTCTCCTGCGCGACGTCCGGCGCACCCGTATCGGGCGCTGCGTCGGGGCCGGCGACGGCGTCGTTGCCGGCCGCCGAGTCCACGGACGCATCGGGAGCCCCCCCCTCCCCCGCGCGCCCGTCCGAGGAGGCGTCGGGGCCGCTTTCCCGCGACGCGTCGGCGCCTCCCTCGAGCGCGCTGCCGCCCGGCGGCTCGAACCGGTCGAAGTCCAGACCGCAGGCGGTCACGCCCGTCGCGCCTGCCGCCACGAGCGCCACGGTCACGGTCGCGGCCAGGGTCGCGACGCTCCGCACGCGCGAAGGCGCCATCCCCCCACCGTACCACTTCGAGGGGCCTCCCGGTTCGAGCCGGCGCCATCACCGGGCGGTCCGACCCTGACTCAGAGGCCGCAGGCGAGGCCGATCTCGATCGACCGCCCGCCGTCGACGGTCATCTCGGCGCTGTCGCCGCCGTTGTACTTGATGTCGATCGAGTCGCCCTTGTCGAGGTTCTTCACGCTGATCTCGCTGCCGGACTGCGGGCACGCCTCGGCGCAGCGCTGCCAGCTCACGACGGAGGTCTGCAGGTCCGCCCCGAGGATGTCGCCCGTCGACTGGCCGCTCGCCGCGATGCACGGCACGCCGATGGTCCAGGACACGTTCTTCTGGTTCGTGCGGGTGAACGCGCGCCCGCGGCCCGTCGTGCCGCTGAGCGACGCGTTCCACGACATGCTGCGCTGGTTGCCCGTGGTCGTGATGACGGCGGTCGCCTGCCAGCTGTCGATCGTCGCGCGGTTCACCTGGAAGCCGCTCGCCGCGAAGTCGACGGTGAGCTGGTCGCCCGCGAGCTGCCAGTCGGCGGTCACGGTGCCGTTCAGCGCGACGAGGCCGAGGGGGCCGGTGCAGCTCGAGAAGACGTAGGTCACCGTCTGCTTCGTCGTGTCGGCCGTCGCCTGGATGCAGCCGGCGGGCTGGAAGTAGTACCCGGGGTTGCCGGAGCTCACGGTGACGTCGCCGCCGGCGAGCGACTGCGTGGCGAGCGACTCGCCGTCGCTGCCGACGAGGGACGTTCCGAGCGACTCGACGTCGCTCTCGGTGCCGGCGACGTCCTCGGCTCCGGAGGAGTCGGACGCGAGCTGCGCGTCGTTGCGGGCGACGCACGCCTGCGTGGCGGCGGCGGCGGCGAGGAGCGGGACGAGGGCGAGAAGCTGGGCGCGAAGCATGGGGTACCTCCTTGGGAGCGGGGTCTGGGGTTGCCCCCGCTCGTAGAGCAGCCTCCGTGCCGGGCGCCCCAGGCGTGCAAGCGCCCGGAATCACGCCTGTTGGGCGCGGCGAGAGGGCTGGACCCGGCCGGGACCATGCTGGTCCCGCGGGACCAGGCGATGCGAACGTGCCCCGGATGTCGCCATGGCGACGATCTCCGCCCGGACGTGCCACGTGCCGCGGTGGAGCGCGAATCCGCTGCTAGGGTGCCCTCCGTGGAACCTCGTGATCGCACGGTCCAGCGGGAGGTGCACTGGGTGGTCCGCGGCGGGACCGCGCGGACCGCGGACGGCGCCTCGCACGCCATCGACGTCGACCCCATCGTCGTCGGGCGCGACCCCGGCGCCAGCGTCGTCCTCGCCGATCCCGAGGTGAGCAGCGCGCACTGCGAGCTGCGCGCGGTCGACGACGGCATCCTCGTGCGCGATCTCGGGAGCACCAACGGCACCTTCGTCGGCGCCTTCCGCGTGCGCGAGGGCGTCGTGCGGACGCCCACGACCGTGACCGTCGGGCGCACCTCGTTCCTCGTCGAGCCGAGCGCCGAGCACCGGGTCGACGTCGGCTGGGCGGACGGCTTCGGGCCGCTCGTCGGGCGCAGCCCGAAGATGCGGCGCGTCTTCGGCGTCCTCGAGCGGATCGCGCCGACGCCGCTGTCGGTGCTCATCCTCGGCGAGACGGGCACGGGCAAGGAGGTCGTGGCCAAGGCCGTCCACGACGCGAGCCCGCGCGCGAAGCAGCCCTTCGTGGTCCTCGACTGCGGGAGCATCCCGCCGACGCTCGCCGAGAGCATCCTCTTCGGGCACGAGAAGGGCGCGTACACGGGCGCCGACCAGCGGCGCAAGGGCGCGCTCGCGGAGGCCGACGGCGGGACGCTGTTCCTCGACGAGCTCGGAGAGCTGCCGGTCGACCTCCAGCCGAAGCTCCTGCGCGCGCTCAGCGAGAGGCAGGTCAAGCGCGTCGGCGGCAGCGCGTTCGAGGCGATCGACGTGCGCGTCCTCGCGGCCACCCGGCGCGACATCTCGGCGGAGATGAACGCGGGCCGGTTCCGCAGCGATCTCTACTTCCGCATCGCGCAGGTGCGCGTCGAGCTCCCGCCGCTCCGCGAGCGCGCCGTGGACATCCCGGCGCTGGTCGACGCGGTCTGCAAGCGCGCCGGCAAGCAGGAGCAGACGGCGGCGGTCGTCGGCTGGATCGAGCAGAACCTGGCGACGCACGACTGGCCGGGGAACGTGCGCGAGCTCGTGAACGTCGCCTCGGTCGCGGCGACGCTGGCGGACACGCCCGGCGCGATCGACGACGTCCTGACCTTGACGCGCGACCCCTCGACCGACGAGGCGCGGCCTCCCATCACGGCGTACGCCGAGGCGAAGCGGCGCGCGCTCCACGAGTTCGAGCGCCAGTACTTCGGCGCGCTCAGCGAGTCGGCGAGCGGGAACGTGAGCGAGATGTCGCGCCAGAGCGGCATGGAGCGCCACCACGTCCGCGCGTACCTGCGGAAGCACAAGATCGGCGCGCAGGGGCCGCAGGGGAGGTGACGGGCCCGGCCCCGGGCGGCCTCCGTCACGGGCCGCAGTGACCCGACTGCGCGGCGGTGGCGGGCTGGCAGGCGAGGCCCACCGAGGCGCACGAGAACGAGGTGCGCTGCCCGGCGACGCAGAGGGAGATCGCCGCGCCGCCGTCGGCCGCGCACTGGTCGACGTCGTCGTCGAACGGCGTGCACCTCGCGTCGGGGTAGACGCACCGGGCGACGCCGGGCGTGTTCGAGGTCGAGCAGGTGGCCCCGGGCACGGCGCCCTGGCAGTCGATCTCGGTCTGCGCCGTGACGCCGCCCGCGCAGTGGCGCACGGAGCCCTGGTCGCAGTCGTCCTTCACGTCGTCGAGCGGGCACGGCGCGGTGTTGCTCCCGGGCGCGACGCAGTCGGCGAGGCGCGTTCCCTGCACGGTGCACTGCCGCCCGCTGAGCGAGCAGTCGTACGAGACGTAGTCCTGCGTCTTGCCGTAGCAGTCGACGAGCGTGCCCGCGACGCCGGCGTCGGTGCACGCGAGCCCCTGCGTGCACGGCCCGCCGGTGATGCAGAGGGCGAGCCCCGAGTCGGCGAGGCACTGGCCCGGTGCGCCGAAGAAGGGCGGCTGGCACTCGAGCAGGAACTCGGCGCCGCCGGCGCACGTCTCGTAGTGGACCTTGTCGGCGCAGCCCGTGAGGCATGAACCGGCGTCGAGGGCGGGCACGACGGGGAGGTGACCCGCGGCCCCGTCGCAGGTGCCCTCGCCCGCCACCGCGCGCAGCGCCGACTGCACCTCGGAGAGCCCGATGCGACCTGGCGCGATCGGCCCGCTCAGCCAGTCCATGCACCCGGAAAAGGAGAGCGGCGAAGCGGGCGTGGCGACCGGCAGCGCGTAGGAGAGCTCGATCGCCTCGCCGAGCCCCGGGCAACGGAAGACGAGGGCGCAGACCCGCGCGGCGTCGTCCGCCGAGAGGAAGGCTGCGGGCGACACGCCTGCGTCGCCGGGGGTGCCCTCGTCGCCGGGTGCATCGTCCCCGGCGGCGTCCGACGTCGTCGCCGAGGGACGCGGGAAGTCGAACGCTGTGCACGCCCACACGATCGCGCCGGCAGCGAGCACGGGGACGACGAGGAGGACGCGCCGCATGGGGGCGCGTGCATGCTACTTCAGTGCCCGTACGGGTTGCTCTTCAGGTCCGAGGCGCGCGAGGGGGACGGCGAGGGAGGGCGACGGGGGGAGGGAGTGGGGGTGGGAGCGGGCGTGGGCGTGGGCGCGGGCGCGGGCGCGGGCGTGGGCGCGGGCGCGGGCGCGGGCGTGGGCGTGGGCGTGGGCGTGGGCGTGGGCGTGGGCGCGGGCGCGGGCGCGGGCGTGGGCGTGGGCGTGGGCGTGGGCGTGGGCGCGGGCGCGGGCGTGGGCGTGGGCGTGGGCGCGGGCGCGGGCGCGGGCGCGGGCGCGGGCGCGGGCGCGGGCGTGGGCGTGGGCGTGGGCGTGGGCGGTGCGGTGGCGTTGGCCGGGGTTCTGGCGATGACGGCGGCGGCGACGCCTGCTCCCACCACGAGCGAGACGATCGTCACTCCGACGAGAATCGGCACGGTCGATCTTCTGGGCCGTGCGGGTCGCTCGGAGGCCGCCCGGCGCGGCGCACTGGAGACCGGGTCCGCCTCGTTCGATCGCAGCGTCGGACCCATCGCCACGGGCTTGCCCGACCCGGGCGCGGCGCCGCTCGCGGCCGGTACCGCATGCGCCGCCTCCGGTCCGAGGCGGAGCGTCGGCTCGTGAGGTAGACGCGGCGCCTCGAGCGGCTTCGCGTGGCCGTGGCTCGCGGCGCGGGGGCTCAGCTTGTCGAGCTCCTCGCCGAGGATCGCCTGGAGGCGGTCGTGACGGTAGGCGAGCTCCCGGCCGCAGAGTGCCTCGACCTGGGCGCCGACGTCCTGCGGGGCCGCGGGAGGGAGCGCCTGCTCGAGAGCGCGCGCAAACGCGAGCGCCGTCTGGAACCTCTCCTCGACGGGACGGGCGAGCGCCTGCGCGACGACGGCGTCCACCTCCGGACCGAGCGCCGCGACGACACTCGACGGCGCCGGGATGGGCGACCGCATGACCTTGCGCATCTCCTCGAACTCGTCGTCACCGCGGAAGAGGCGCTGGCCCGTGAGCGCTTCCCAGAGCACGACGCCGGCCGCGAAGACGTCCGCGCGGCGGTCGAGCGGCTGGCCGTCGACCTGCTCGGGAGCCATGTACGCGCACTTGCCTTTGATGACGCCCGCGCGCGTGTGCGCGATGCGCGCGCGCGCCTTCGCGATGCCGAAGTCGATGACGCGGCTGACGCCGTCCGTGCCCACGATGACGTTCTGCGGGCTCACGTCGCGGTGGACGATGCCGAGGGGCTGTCGGCGGATGTCGACGGCCTCGTGGGCCTCGTGAAGCCCGACGAGCGCGTCGACGAGGACGCGCGACGCGACCGGCGCCGGCAGGAGCGCTCCCGCGTCCCTCGCCTGACGCACGAGCTGGGAGAGCGACACCGACTCGACGTAGTCCATCACGAGGACCACCTCGTCCTCGGCGCGGACGACGTCGATCACGGGGACGACGTTGGGGTGGCGGATGCTCGACGCGACGCGCGCCTCGTCCAGCAGCATCGCCGTGAAGTCCTTCTCCTTCGTGAGGTGCCGGTGCAGGCGCTTGACCACGACGAGGCGCTCGAAGCCGGCCGCTCCCCGGTAGACCGCGATGGCGATGGTCGCGGTCCCACCGGACGCGAGCTCGACGAGCATCTCGTAGGGGCCGACGCGCTGGCCCGCCGCGAACGTGGCGCTGCTCATCGGAAGGAGCCGCCGGCAAGGACGCCGACCGGCCCGACGCCGACCGTCGCGTGCACGTCGGCCTTGCCGCCGCCGTGCCAGTCGACGAGCCAGATCGCAGCAACGCCGGTGAAGACGCCGGTCGCGACCGAGAGCGACAGGAGCGCGTTGGTGCGGTGCATCTTCTGCACGCCAGTGTCGTAGGCGCCGGGCGTCTGGTTCGGGTCGTAGACGTTGCTCCGGTACGAGAGCGTGTCGACGCCGGACCACGCGGTGAGCCCGGCGGTCGCGAGGGCGACGCCGCCGGCGACCCAGACGACGACAGGAGACCAGCCGGAGGAGGGCGTGGGCGTGGGCGTGGGCGAGGGCGTGGGCGCGGGCGCGGGCGCGAGCGCGGGCACGGGCACGGGCACGGGCGCGGGCGCGGGCGCGGGCGTGGGCGCGGGCGCGGGCGTGGGCGCGGGGAGCTGCACGGGCGCCGTGGAACCGGCGTCGCCGTCTACGTCCCTGCGGACCACCTGGTCGCCCGCGTGCGCCTCGACGACGTGGTGCCCCGGGTCGACGTAGACGGTCTTGCTCTCGAGGAGCGCCCCATCCACGAGCACGGTGTCGTACCCGGCGGCCGCCACGTCGATGCGAAGGAGGTGGCGCGCGAGCTCGTCCAGGCGACGCACGGCGTCGGGCCGGTCCAGCGCGTCCTTCGGCGCCTCGTCGAGGTAGCGGCCGTACGCGTTCGCGGCGCGCGCGTGGTCGCCCGCCCGCATGAGCGCGCGGGCCTCGTTCCACGTCGCGTTCGGGTGCGGAAGGAGGCGATGGGCCTCCGCGAAACGGCTCGCGGCGAGGGCGTAGTCGCCCTGCTCGTACGCCTTCACGCCTTGCGAGAACGCCTGCGCCGCGTCGTCTTCGCGTGCTTCGCGGCGGTCACCGCCCTGCGCCCACGCCCGCGAGGGCGTCGCCATGGGCAGGAGGACCAAGGCGGCCATCACAGCGGCCAGGGGACGGAAGCGAACTGCCAGCACGTGCCCGATTGTATCGCGGCACGCTATGCTCTCGCGATTCCTGGCTTCCATGCAGAAACCCATCGGCAAGGCCGAGCGCCGCCAGCAGATCCTCAGCGTCGCGCGTGAGGTGTTCGCCAAGCGCGGATACCACGCGGCGAAGATCGAGGACATCGTGGCCGCCGCCGGCGTCGCGCGCGGGACGTTCTACCTCTACTTCGAGGACAAGCGCGCCATCTTCGAGGAGATCGTCGATCGCACGATCGCGCGCCTGGGGATGTCCATCGTGCGCGTCGATCCGCACGACGGCGCGCGCAGCGTGGCCGACCAGGTGCGGGAGAACATCCGGCGCATCGTGCGCATCCTGCTCGAGGACTTCGCGACCACGAAGATCCTGCTGAGCGACGCCCTCGGGGTCGACCCTGCGTTCGACCGCAAGCTCCTGTCCTTCTACGACGAGATGTCGACCTTGCTCGAGAGCAGCCTGCGCGACGGGCAGGCGCTCGGCGTCGTCCGCTCCGGGGACGTACGCCTCATGTCGTGGCTGACGATGGGCGCGCTGAAGGAAGTGATGTTCCAGATCGTCCAGCGCGGCGCCGTCTACGACGAGGACAAGCTCGTCGACGGGACGTTCGCGTACTTCACGGGCGGCTACCTGCGCGTCGACGTCACGCCCGGGCCTTGACATATCGCGAGACCTATCTACAGATATATCTCGATGCACTGGGGACACGGACACGGACCGCGCTCGGGCGGCGGCGGTCGCGGGAGCGACCCGTTCGCGGAGATGGTCTCCGAGTGGTGGCGCGGGCCTGCGCCGCGCTGCGAGCGCGGGCTCGTGCGCTGGCTCGTCCTCGACGCGATCGCCTCCCAGCCCCGCCACGGGTACGAGATCATCCAGGCCATCGCCGAGAAGAGCCGCGGCGCCTACAAGCCCAGCCCCGGCGTCGTCTACCCCACCCTGCAGATGCTCGACGACGTCGGGCACGCTCGCACCCTGGTCCAGGCCGAACGCAAGACCTACGACATCACGCCGGAGGGCAAGCGTGAGCTGCGCGAGCACGCCGACGAGGTCGCCGAGTTCTACCAGGGGGGCGCCCCCGACGACGAGTCGTGGCACCAGCACGCGGGCGACGTGGCCGAGATCATGAAGCGCGTCGGGCGAATCATCCGCCTCTTCAAGCACGCGTCCCGGCGCGGGACGCTGCGCGCGTCCAGCCTGCGCAAGATGAAGACGATTCTTGACGACGCCCTGTCACGTATCGAGGACATGCTTGCGTTCGAGGAGCCATGACGATGGGTCTCGCGAGCACGGGGGAGGCGCCCTTCCGCAAGGGCTGCGGCGTCTGCCGCAGGTCGTACGACGCGCACGCGTGGGAGGGGCTGCCGTCGGTGGCCACCCTTCCGCCGTCGGACGTGCAGACGCACCTGACGGTTCCCGCGGGGTGGACCGTGGTCCTGCGACGCTGCACCTGCGGCGCCGTCCTCGCGGCCCGGAGCCGCTGAGCCCGCGGGCAGCCGCCCAAGGAACTTGCGCGCGTCGCGCGGTCGTGGGCATGTGGTGGGCCGCGTGCTCGAAGCGCTCGGCGCCCTCGTCTTTCGCTTCCGCTGGGCCGTGCTCGTCGCGTCGGGGGCGTTCCTCGCCGCCGCGGTCGTCGTCCTGGTTCGCCAGGGCCCGCTCACCTCGGGCGCCATCCACGGCCTCGAGTCCGAGAAGGCGGCCCAGATCGTCGACGCCGTCACGGGGCACTCCGACAAGACGACGCTCGTCGTCGGCATGCACGCCGACCGGATGGACGCCCGATCTCCGGCCTTCGCGGACGCCGCCCGCGCCGCCCTCGCGCCGCTCCGCTCCGACCCGGACGTCGACTCGGTGCTCGCTGCAGACGACCTCCCCGAGCAGTACAAGGGCCGGATGCTCGACGGCCCGGGGGGCGCCGCCTTCGCCGTCGTCTACCTGAACGGCCCGTACCAGCAGGCGCTCCGCGACTACCCGTCGGTGCGCGCACGCCTCCACTCCGACGTCCTCGCGATCGACTGCACGGGCCAGATCCCCTTCATGCACGACCTCGACGTGACGCTCGAGCACGACCTCGTGCGCGCCGAGCTCGTCTCGCTGCCGCTGGCGCTGCTCGTCCTCCTCTTCGTCTTCCGGACGGCGACCGCAGCCACGTTGCCCGTGGGCGTGGGGGGGCTCGCGGTCGTCGGCGGCATCGCGGTCGTCACCGCGCTCGCCCACGTCGTCGAGATCGCGCAGTACACCATCAACGTCTGCTCGCTCATCGGCACGGGGGTCGCCATCGACTACTCGCTCTTCCTCGTCAGCCGCTACCGCGAGGAGCTCGCGGGCGGCCACGAGCCGCGCGAGGCGCTCGTCCGCGCGATGGGGACCGCCGGCCGCGTCATCGCGTTCTCCGGCGTCGCCGTCGTCAGCGGCCTCTCGGGCCTCCTCTTCTTCGAGGGCTCTTACCTCCACGCGATGGGCATCGGCGGCGTCGTCGTCGTGGGGCTCGCGGTCGTCTTCGCCCTCACGTTCCTCCCCGCGCTCCTCGCCGTCCTCGGGGCCCGCATCGACGCCGGGCGGCTTCCCCTCCCCCGCCCCCGTGGTGCCGGCCTCTGGCACCGCACCGCGACGCGCGTCATGCGCCGGCCGCTCCTCTTCCTCGTGCCCACGCTCGCCGCGCTCCTCGTCATGGGCACCCCCTTCCTCCACGTACGCCTCGCCGCTGCCGACGTGCGCGTCCTCTCCCCGGACACCGAGGCACGCCGGGGGTACGACCTCCTCCGGGAACACTTCCCGGAGCAGGCCGCGAACCGCATCTCCATCGCCGTCCAGTTCCCGTCGGAGCCGGCGATCACCGACGAGCGCGCGGTTGCCCTCCAGGCGCTCGAGAAGCGCGTGCGGGCCCTCCCCACCGTGCGCGACGTCCGGAGCCCCTTCACCGATCCGACGCTCGAGATCGGCTCCGACGCGCTCGTCGTCTACGCCATCAGCGACACGCGCCCCGAGAGCGACGAGGCGCGCGCCGTCGTCCGCGCCATCCGCTCCGACCGACGCGTCGCCGACGGGACCATCACCGTCGGCGGCGAGACGGCGAACGACGTCGACTCGACCGCGTACGTCCTCGCGCGCGCCCCGAAGGCCATGGCGCTCGTCGTGGGCGCCACGATGCTCGTCGTCTTCCTCCTCCTCGGCTCGGTGATCCTCCCCTTCAAGGCCGTCGCGATGAACTTCGTCTCCATCGCGGGCTCGTTCGGGGCGCTCGTCTGGATCTTCCAGGACGGGCACCTCTTCGTGCGCGAGCCCCGGCCGCTCGAGCCGTCGCTGCCCATCCTCCTCTTCTGCGTCATCTTCGGGCTCTCGATGGACTACGAGGTCCTCATGCTCTCGCGCATGAAGGAGTCGTGGGAGCGCACCAAGGACAACACCGAGGCGGTCGCGGACGGGCTCGAGAAGACCGCGGGCCTCATCACGAGCGCGGCGGCCATCATGGTGGCCGTCTTCCTCGCCTTCGCGCTCGCGCGCGTGGTGCTCATCAAGGCCGTCGGCCTCGGGATGGCCCTGGCCGTGGCCGTCGACGCGACGCTCGTCCGGGTCCTGCTCGTCCCGGCGACGATGCGGCTCTTCGGGCACGTGAACTGGTGGGCACCGGCCTTCGTGACGCGCGCGCGCCGGGCGCTCGGCCTCGATCACTCCTGAGGGGTCAGCAGACTGCGGCGCAGATCGCGTCGGCGAAGGCGTCGGTGGAGCTCGTGCCGCCGAGGTCCGCCGTGCGCACGACCCCCGCGCGGTAGAGATCGACGAGCGCCTCCTCGATCCGCTGGCCGGCCGCCTGCTCGCCGATGTGGTGGAGCATCATCACCGCGCTCTGGATGAGCGCCGTCGGGTTGGCGATCCCCTTGCCCGCGATGTCCGGCGCGCTCCCGTGCACGGCCTCGAAGACCGCGCCCTGCTCGCCGATGTTCGCGCCCGGGATGATCCCCAGGCCGCCCACGAGACCCGCCCCGAGATCGCTCAGGATGTCGCCGTAGAGGTTCTCCGTCACGATGACGTCGAGCTTGTTCGCGCCGCGCACCATCTGCATCGCGCACGCGTCGACGATCATCTCGGCGGGCTCGATGCGCGGGTGCTCGAGCGCGACGCGGCGGAAGATGTCGAGGAGGAGCCCGTCGCTCAGCTTCATGATGTTCGCCTTGTGCACGCACGTGACGCGCTTGCGCGCCATGCGCTCGGCGTACTCGAACGCGTACTTGCAGATGCGCGCGCACCCCTTCTCGGTGATGAGCTTCACGCTCTGCGCGATACCCGGCAGGATCATGAGCTCGAGGCCCGCGTAGAGGTCCTCGGTGTTCTCCCGGACGACGACGATGTCGGTCCCCTCGAAGCGCGGCTCGACGCCGGGCAGCGAACGGACCGGGCGGACGTTCGCGTAGAGGTCGAGCGCCTGCCGGAGCGTCACGTTCACCGAGCGAAACCCCTTGCCGATGGGGGTCCCGATCGGGCCCTTGAGCGCCACCTTGTTCCGGCGGATCGACTCGAGCACCTCGTCGGGCAGCGTGGTCCCGCGCTTCTCGGCGACGGCGGCGCCGGCCTCGTGGACCTCCCACTCGATGCGCACGCGCGCTGCCTCGAGCACCCGCTGCGTTGCGCGCGTCACCTCCGGGCCGATGCCGTCGCCGGGGATGAGCGTGATGACGTGCATCGGGCGACCGAGCGTAGCTCAAGGTTCGGTCGCGTACATCGCCTCGATGACGTCGGCGTACTTCCGGTCGACCTCGCGCCGCTTCACCTTCAGCGTCGGCGTCAGCTCGCCGCCGTCCACCGAGAACTCGCGCGGCACGATGGCGAAGCGGCGGATCTGCTCGTAACGCGCGAGGCGTTCGTTCGCGGCGTCGACCGCCTGCTGGACGCGCGCAAGGACCTTCTCGTGCCCGTGAAGGTCGGCCGCCGTCGTGCCCGCGAGGGAGTTCTCCGTCGCGAAGACGGCGAGGCGCTCCGGATCGAGGCAGACGAGCGCCGTCGGGTAGGCCCGGCGGTCGGCGTGCATGTGGCAGTACGAGACGATGGGGTCGCGCTTCACCTCCGCCTCGGCATTCGACGGTGTGATGTTCTTGCCGCCCGCCGTGATGAGGATGTTCTTCTTGCGGTCGGTGATCCTGAGGAACCCGTCTGCGTCGATCGAGCCGATGTCGCCCGTGTGGAGCCACCCGTCGACGAGGCACTCCGCGGTCGCCGCGGGCTCCTTGAAGTAGCCCGGAAAGACGTTCGCCCCGCGGGCGAGGACCTCGCCGTCGTCGGCGATGCGGAGCTCGACGCCCGGGAACGCGCGCCCGACCGTCCCGAAGCGCACGCCCTCGGGAGTGTTCCCCGTGAGCAGGCCGGCGGTCTCGGTCATCCCGTAGAGCTCGTACGTGGGGAGGCCGCACGCGTCGAAGAGCTCGAGGATCTCGATCGCGATGGGAGCCGCGCCCGAGGTGAGCCAGCGGCACCGCCCGCCGAAGCGCGCCCGGACGCGCGCCCCGAGCTGCTGATCGAAGATCCCCGCCAGCATCTGCGTCTCCGGGTCGACCGCCTCGCCCTTGCGCTTCGCGCGCCCCGCCGCGACGCCCGAGGCGAGGACCTTCTCGGCCATCGCGCGCATCCCCGGCTCGAGCTTCGCGATCTCGGCGCGGACGTTCGCGTACACCTTCTCGAAGATGCGCGGCACCGATCCGAAGATGGTCGGCTTGGCGACCTCGATGTCCTCGAGAAGGGTCGCGAGCGAGCGGGCGTAGAGCGTCGGCGACCCTCGCCGGATCCGGTTGTAGTGCCCGATGCACCGCTCGGCGGCGTGCGCCATGGGGAGGAACGAGATCCCCGCGTCGTCCTCCTTCCAGGGCATCACCGCAGCCACCGCCGCGGTCTGCGCGTCGACGTTCCGGTGCGTGATCATGGCGCCCTTCGGCTGCCCGGTCGTGCCCGACGTGTAGACGAGGAGCGCCACGTCGTCCGGCTTCGCGGCCAGGCACGCCTCCCGCCACGCGGACGGGTGGCCCTCGTGCCACGCGTCGCCGCGCGCCGCCGCCTCCTCGAGGGACTCGACGCGCGGGTCGATCGCGCGCGCGGCGGCGTCGCAGCGCCAGACGATCACCTTCACGAGGTGCGGCAGCTTGCCGAGGATCGGCGCGATCTTCGTCGCGAGCACCTCGGTGCTCTCGACGGCCAGGAAGCGCGCCTCGCTGTGGTCGAGCACGTAGTGCATCGAGCCGACGCCCTCCGGCGCGAGCGTCGGATAGAGCCCCACGGTGACGCCGCCCGCACCGATGGCGCCCACGTCGCAGGCAGCCCAGTGCGCGGACGTCTCGCCGAGGATGGCGACCGTGTCGCCCCGCTTCATCCCGGCCGCCACGAGCCCCAGGCCGAAGGCGCGCGCTCTCCGCTCGTAGTCGGCCCACGTGGCGTCCTGCCAGGCGCCGCCCTCGAACGACGTCCACGCGCGAACGGCCGGCGTCTCCGCCACCCTGTCGAGGAAGAACCGCGGGATGGTGCTCATGCGTGCGATGGTACCCCGAGCTCTTCCGGGCGGAAGCCGGAGCGAAGCACGCAGAAGCACGCAACCGTTGCCTTCCTGCGTCCGATGGGGGAATCGAGAGGCGACACGCCATGCCCTACGACCTCGACGAAGTCCTGCGCTCGAGCTTCGGGCTCGAAGCGTTCCGCCCCTGGCAGCGGGAGGCGATCGAGGCCGTCGTGGACGGGTCGGGGCGGGTCCTCGTCGTGGCGCCCACGGGCGGAGGCAAGTCGCTCACCTACCAGGTCCCCGCGGCCGTCCTGCCCGGGACGACCCTGGTCCTCTCGCCCCTCGTCGCCCTCATGGAGGACCAGGTGCGGGCGCTCGAGGCGCGCGGCGTCCCGGCGACCTTCCTCGCCTCCACGCTCGACCTGGAGGTCCGCCGCAACCGCGAATCGGCGATGACCCGCGGCAAGTACAAGCTCGTCTACGCCGCGCCCGAGCGGCTCGCGTCCGAGGCCTTCGTCGCGACCCTCGGTCGCTGCAACATCCAGCTCGTCGCCGTCGACGAGGCGCACTGCATCGCCCAGTGGGGGCACGACTTCCGGCCCGACTACCTGCGCATCGGCGCGCTCCTCGAGAGGCTGCGCCCTCCGCGCGTGCTCGCGTGCACGGCGACCGCGACGCCGCAGGTGCGCAAGGAGATCCGCGAGGCGCTCAAGCTCGGCGACGGGTGCCACGAGGTCCTGCGCGGCTTCGCCCGGCCGAACCTCCACCTCGCGTCACGCAACGTCGAGGGCGTGAAGGAGGCACGCGGCGAGGTCTTCGCCGCGCTCGGGTCGGCCCTGGGGGAAGCGCGTGCTCCTCGCGGCGCGTCCATCGTCTACGCCGCGACGCGACGCCAGACCGAGCAGTGGGCGGAGACGCTGCGCGAGAAGGGCTGGAACGCCGCCGCGTACCACGCGGGGATGGGCCCACGGGACCGCTCGGACGTCGCGAACCGCTTCGCCGATCGCTCGCTCGACGTCGTGACCGCGACCAACGCGTTCGGCATGGGCATCGATCGGTCCGACATCCGCGCGGTCCTCCACGTCCAGCCGCCGTCGTCGATCGAGGCGTACTACCAGGAGGTGGGGCGCGCGGGCCGCGACGGCGCCGAGGCGTGGGGCCTCCTCCTCTGCTCGGGCGCGGACATCGCGCTCCGCCGCCGCCTGGTCACGAGCGGCATCGACGGCAGCCCCGTGCCCGCCGCGCTGGCGGAGCGCGCGTGGGGTCTCTTTCGCGAGCTTCTCCGGTACGTGGACGCCCGCACGTGCCGCCACGACTTCATCCTCCGGTACTTCGGCGACGAGAAGGAGACCCTCGGCGGGTGCGGCCACTGCGACGTCTGCGCGGGCCTCGAGGAGCGCGAGGGCGAGGACTCGGACGGGGCGGCGTCCGACGAGGCGGCGCGATCCGTGCGAATGGCTCTCTCCGGCGTCGCGCGGGCACGGCAGCGGGCGGGGCTCCTCGCGATCGTCGAGATGCTCCGGGGCGTCGACGGCGAGAAGACGCGCCGCTTCGGCTTCACGGAGCTCTCGACCTTCGGGCTGATGAAGGAGCGCTCGCAGACGTGGGTGCTGGACCTCCTGCGCGCGCTGCTCACGGCCGGGTGGATCGATCTCACGCCGACCGAGCACCCGGTGCCTCTCCTGACCGCCGCCGGGGCGGAGGTGATGCGCGCCACGGGCCCGGTGCGCATGGCGCTGCCCACGGAGAGAGCGCGAGGCAAGCGGCGATCGGCGACGCCCTCGGGGCCGCGCGGGCCGTCGCCGGCGATCGACTCGCTCACGGGGGCCGCGCGCGAGCGGTTCGAGAAGCTGCGGGCGCACCGGCTCGAGGTGGCGCGGGCGAAGGGAGTGCCCGCGTACGTCGTCGCGATGGACCGGACGCTGGTCGAGATGGCATCGCGCACGCCGCGCTCGGAGGACGAGCTGCTGGCAATCTACGGGATGGGCCCGGCGCGCGTGGAGCAGTACGGGGAAGGGTTTCTGGGGGTGCTGAGGGGGGAGTGAGAGGGAACGCGGGCGCGGGCGCGGGCGCGGGCGCGGGCGCGGGCGCGGGCGTTGTTGCTGGGGCGGCGGGGTGGTAGCGACGGGCGCGGAGGCACCCGATGGGAATCGTCGTCTACCACCATCCGTACTCGCGCGCGTCGAACGTCGTCTGGATGCTCGAGGAGCTCGAGCTGCCCTACGAGCTGCGCTTCGTGGACATCATGAAGGGGGCGCAGAAGGAGCCCGCCATCCTGGCCCTGAACCGCATGGGGAAGCTGCCGATCCTCACCGACGGCGACGCCGTGGTGACCGAGCTCGCCGCCATCGGCGTGTACCTCGCCGACCGGTACGCGCCGGGCAAGCTCGCGCCCGCGCTCGACGACCCGTCGCGCGCGACCTTCCTGCGCTGGTCCTTCTACGCGCCGTCGGTCGTCGAACCGGGTACGTCGGCCAAGGCCTCCGGCTGGCAGTTCCGGCCCGGAGCGGCCGGCTGGGGCACGTTCGAAGAGATGATCGCGACGATGGAAGGCGCCATCGCGGGCAAGGACTACCTCCTCGGCGACCGCTTCTCGATGGCCGACGTCATCTTCGGGGGAACCATCCGCTACATGCTGCGGTTCAAGATGCTCGAGGCCACGCCGGCCTTCTCCGCATACTCCGAGCGGCTCGGCGCTCGACCCGCCGCGCAGCGCGCGGAGGCGAAGAACACCGCCATCGCCAAGGAGCACGGCCTCGGCTGACCGGTCCGGCGAGGGCGCGACGCGCACCTGCGTTCCCGGGCCCCGTACGGCCGCTCGAAGGCGGGCGCGCTCAGCGCGTCATGTCGTGGATCGTGTCTGCCTCGATCGTGAGGATGACGCGCACCTGATCGCGACCGCCGTACCACGCGTAGGGCTTGCCGACGTACTTCTGCGACAGCCGGTCGATGTGCTCCGCGCCGCCCTCGGTCGTCATCTTCACGACGCGGCCGCGGATGGCGTAGTAGGCCGACGGGTCCGCCGGGTCGGAGACGGCCACCGACACGCGCGGATCGCGCCGCACGTTCTTCACCTTGAGGTGCGTCTCCACCGTGTTGACGACGACGTTCTCGCCGTCGGTGTCGACCCACGTCATCGTCGTCTGCGGCGAGCCGTCCGGCATGAGCGTCGTGACGAAGCACGGGCTCGGCTTGCGCAGCAGATCGAGGAAGCCTTCGGGTAGGCGCATGGTGGTGGAAGGATACGCCCTCGACTACTCTCCGGGCCCATGCAGATCGACACACTCGCGCCGGGCGACGGGACCGAGGCCAAGGCCGGCGACCGGGTGACGGTCCACTACGTGGGCACGCTCACCGACGGAAAGAAGTTCGACAGCTCGCGCGACCGCGGGCGCGGCTTCTCGTTCACCCTGGGCAAGGGCGAGGTCATCAAGGGCTGGGACCACGGCGTCGCCGGGATGAAGATCGGCGAGAAGCGCAAGCTCACGATCCCGCCCGAGCTCGCCTACGGGGCGCGCGGCTTCCCCCCCGTCATCCCGCCGGACGCGACGCTCGTCTTCGAGGTCGAGCTCCTCTCCGTCGGCTGAACCACCTGCACGCGCCGCCGCCCGGGCAAGACGCCGACGTCGAAGATCTCCTCGCACCCCGACGTGAAGCGCAGCTTGCCCTCGACCTTGCCGGTCTCGAGGCTCACGACGGCGACGCCGCAGACGAGCTCGGGCAGGTGCGCGGCGATCGACAGGCCGCCGAACACCTTGGCCTCGCGGATCCTCGACAGGCCGACGAGCGCGTGCGAGCCCGTGATGCAGAGGCCGCGCGTGAACCCCGGCAGGCGCGTCACGACCGCGCGCGCGCCCGTCGCCGGATCGATCCGCACGAGCGCGCCCTCGCCGCTGTCGCACACCCAGAGAGCACCGCCCGCCACGCGCGGCGAGTGAGGCATCGTGAAGCCGCGCGCGAACGGCTCGCCGCTCGCGACGTCGACCACGACGCCTCCGCCCGCCTTGTGCTCCCGCCAGCCGTCCTTCGTGTCCGTCGCCGCGTGCGCGGTCACGTACGCAGGCGCGCCGTCTCGCATGGCGAGGCCGCTCAGGTGGCAGCGATCCTCGGGCGCGATCGCGGACACGAACCTCGGTCGCCAGCGTGGCTCGAGCGCGCCACCGTGGTCCGAGGTGCAGAGGCAGCTGTGGCGCGTGTCGACGACCCACAGTCCGCCCGCGCCGAACGCAACCTCGTGCGCGCGGATGTCCCCCGTCCAGTGGGTGACGCGCGGAAGGTAGGCGTGGTCGAACGAGCCCGGCGGCACTCCCTCGAGCACGGGAGCGATCGCCGGATCGTCCCCGAAGACGACGACGCTCTCGCGCAGCGCGACCGCCATTTTCCCGCCGTCGATCGCGACCCCCATCGGCGCGTGGAGATCGCGCATGTTCACGCTCGGTTGCCGCCCGTCGTGCCCGACGAGCACCAGCTTGCCCGCCTGGTACGTGCTGATGACCACCGTCCCGCCGCAACCTTCGACCCACGCGCCGAAGCCGGCGTCCATCGTGAGGTCGACCTTCACGGCGCGCTCACGGGCAGGTGTGGTCGCCGTTCGAGTCGATGCGGGTGTACGTCGCCGCGGCGCAGGCGCCGGCATCGCAGCCCGTGGGCGTGACCGTGGCCGAGCCCCCGCCGCTCGCGAACGTCACCGTCTCGACGTATGTCGTGCTCGTCGTGACGCCGTCGGTGGCGGTCGAGGTGGTGAGCTGCAGCGAGCTCCCGTCGAAGGTGTACGTGCAGCTCGACGTGTCGCAGACGCTGACGGCGTTCTGCTGGAGGATGAGGCCGCAGGTCCCGTCGGAGTCGAAGTACCAGTTCTCGCTCGCGCTCCCGTTCGGGATGGGGGTGGACCACTCGCCGACGATGGACGCGTCGGACGACTTGGACGACGAGCAGGCTGCGAGACCGAAGGCAAGGGCGAGGAGCGGCAGCGCAAGGAGGACGGATCGCATCGCGCCAGCGTACCATCGGTCCCGCATGCCGCCCCTCGCCGAGCCCCTCGCCGTCGTGTGCGCGCTGGTGCTCGTCGCGTGCTCCTCCGGCGGCGGCACCTCGGGTGCGGCCGATGCGTCCACGAGCGACGCCCCCGGCGACGACGCCGGCAAGCCCGTCCCCGAGGAGGCGGGCCCCGATCCGTGCATCGAGGCGGGCACCTGTCCGCCCGGCTCGTGGATCGACGTCACGCCCGCGGGCGTGAACCCGGCCGACCTCGGCGACGGCGGCGGGTTCGGGCCCGGCAGCGTCGTCGTCGATCCGGTGCGGCCGAGTGACCTCTACGTCGCGCCCATCGACGGCGTCTGGAAGTCGACCGACTACGGCACGACGTGGAGCCACGTCAACACGACCCTCGGCTACGCCCCCATCGGCCTTCCCATGGCCATCGCCGGCACGCAGCCGAAGGCGACGCTCTGGATCGACAGCGGCGACGGCAAGGGCACCCTCTACAAGTCCACCGACGGCGGCGAGACCTTCACCCTCGTCGGCGGCGGCCAGGTCGCCGGCCTCTACTCGATCGTCGTCGACCCGTACGATCCGACGCACCTCCTCAGCGGCCTCCACGAGGCCGACGGCATCGTCGAGTCGATCGACGGCGGCGCCTCGTGGCACACCGTCGGAGGCACCGGATGGCCGACCGGCGGCATCTCCTGGTACCCGTACTTCCTCGATACCGGTTCGGCCTCGACGACGCGCGGCACCTGGTTCGCCTATGCGCAGGACGGCGCCACGCCCGTCATGACCGCAAACGGCGGCGGGAGCTGGCAGGGCGCGAACGGCCTCGACGGCCTCCAGCACCCGCACGGCGCGGCGGGCCTCTACCAGACCGGGCCGACGCTCTTCGTCGGGGGGCTCTACGGTCCAGGGCAGGGCGTCTACCGGAGCGTGGACCTCGGAGCGTCGTGGGCGCGCGTCGACCAGGGGCAGTTCCCCGAGGCGGTGCTGTGGGGGACGACCAAGCACGTCTACGCGATGTGGGGCTGGGCGTGCTCGGGCTGCGATCTCGGCACGAACTTCGAGATCGCGTCGGCCGGCGGCGACCAGTGGTCGCCCGCGACGACGCCGGGCCTCGTCATCGGCCCGAACAGCGTCGCGGTGACGAGCGACGGCACGCACGCCATCTTCGTCGGCGCGATGTGGTCGGCAGGTCTCTGGCGGTACGTCGAGCCGTGACGGCGCACGGACGTGTCGTCGAAGGCGCACTCGGCGAGCCCGACGCGAACGATCTGGTGGGACGGCATGGTCATTCGGGATTCCTCCTTCTCACGGGGCGGCCCGGTCGCGGGGTCTCAGGGAGCCACGAGCGCCCCCGCGATCGCGACGGGGCTCGCCGCGGACTCGGTCCACGCGAGCGCGATGCTGCCGGTCGGGGTGACCGTACCGGTCAACCAGGTACGCTGGCCCGGCGCGGCGACGGCGTCCGACCACGCGCTCCATGCGCTGCCGTCCCAGCTCGTCGTGCGGATCGGGTTGCCGGCGTCGGGCGCGATCGCGAAGACGTGCACACGGGTCGCGTCGCAGAGGACCACCACCCCCGCGGCGGCGGGCGTGGCGAGGGCCGCGATCGTCCCGCCGTCGACGAACGTGGTCCCACCGTCTGCGGTCGGGGTGCCGGTCCAGACGCGGTGTTCCCAGACGCCGCCGCTCGTGTGCCGTACCGCGTGGACCGCCGCTCCGAGGGCGCACGCGCCCCAGTCGTTCGGGTCCTGCGTCGAGGCCGAGAACACGTCGCCGCCGGGACCCCACGTCGCCCCGGACTCGACCGCGAAGGCCACGTTGGTCGGATCGGGATCCACGTCGCCGGCCTCCCAGAGCGCGAGGACGGAGCCCCCCGGGAGCGGGACGACGGCGCGTGCGTTGACGTACCCGGGCACCTGCCCGACGACCTGCGCGTCGTCGAACGCGGGAGTCCACGCGCCCCCCGGGTCCGGCGCGGTCGAGGACCACCCGTACTCGTTGCCCGTGGCGCCGCCGTCCGGGCCCTCGAACCAGCCGGACGTGTCGAGGAGCGTCCCGTCGGTGCCGAGCGCCGTCGCGGGCCCATCGGGATCGAGACCGGACAGATCCAGGTAGGGAGCCCCGAGGACGACGAGCGGATCGAACTCCAGAGCGCCTCCCGCCGGGCGCGCGCGCACGTGCAGGTGCCTCCGGTCGGTGCTGGAGAGGGCCACGCTGACGCCGAGGTGCACGACGTCCTGTCCCGCGGCAGTGCCCGCCCACGCGGCGATGTTCCGGCCGTCGGAGGGAGGACCGGGCAGCGTGAGCGTGCCGCCCGCGGACCACGCATGAAAGTCCGACGACGCGGTGGCCTGGAGGGCGGTCGGGTCGGCCGCGTCGACGTAGAAGAGCCACCACTGCTGGGTCCCTGCCGTCCAGACGAGGTGTCCCTGCTGGGCCGCCCCGCTCGGCGCCGTCACGGCCCCGACGCTCACGATGGACACCGGCGAGCCGGCCATCGCGCCGTCGCTCGTGCCGTCCGCCGCAGCGTCGCCCGGTGGGGTCGACGCATCGCCGGTCGCGTCCTTGCCCGCTTCCTTCTCGGCATCCGGATCGCCCGCGTCCGCGGCGATCGTTCCATCCGCAGGGGCGCCGTCGCTCCGCACGGTGACGGCGCCATCCGGACCCGCGTCGCCGCCCGTCAGTCCGTCGAGGGAGACGAGCGCGCACCCGACGAGCGTCGACGCGGCGCCCAGCGCCGCCACCCGGGCGAGCCGCATTCGACCATCATACCCCCGGTCAGCACGCGTGCGGCCACGACGGCTGCATCGCGCCTTCCCAGCGGCGTCCATTCGCGGTACCCACTCGGTCCGGCCATGCCCGAACCGCCCGCCGACACGCCTGCCGCCGGCGCGCCGCAGCCGGGCAGCCCCGAGCCTGTGGGAGGTGAGCCGCCCCCACCTCCGGACCCTGCCTATCCGGGCACCGACGCCCTCGGCCGCCCCCTCACCGACGACGAGCGCCGCGCCCTCGAGAAGCTCCTCCGCAAGCACGAGTTCGAGCGCTGCTACCTCGCGGCCCTCGCCTTCGCCCACAAGCAGATGCGGAGCCGCGCCGGCGCGCAGGACGTCCTCTCGCGCGCGCTCGAGCGGCTGGTTCGCACCGGGTGGAACCCCGCCGAGGTCCCGCTGGGGGGGAGGCTCAACCGCCTCGTCTTCAGCGAGTGGACGCACGAGGTGGCCGAGGACGTCGCGCGCA
This sequence comes from Polyangiaceae bacterium, assembly GCA_036490515.1. GTDB lineage: Bacteria > Myxococcota_A > Polyangia > Polyangiales > Polyangiaceae > Palsa-1150. Next base: position 420,395 of record DASXDU010000042.1, on the reverse strand, counting down.
AGAAGGCGGAGGCCGGCTTCGTCCATCGCATGGAGGAGGACAAGAAGAAGGCGCAGGACGACGGGCGCGATGGCCGCGGCGGCAAGGGCGAGGTCGCGGTCGACGGCAGGCAGAAGGTCGGCGCCACGACGGCCGACCTCGACTCCGCCGTCGCGAAGCGCGAGCGCGAGGACGCGCGGCGGGCCCGTGCGGAGGCGAACTACGCGAAGCTCCACGCGGCCTTCGTCGCAGCCGAGGACGACGTGAACCTCGAGTGGCTCGGCTACCGCCGCGAGGGCGTCACCTCCATCGCGATCATGGCCCGCCGCAGCACCCGGGACGCGAAGGAGTTCTACCGGGCCCGCGATCGACGCAAGCTCGCCATGCGCCGCTTGCTCGGGACCGACGACGAACGCATCCTTGAGGAGGACCCGTGAACACGCCCCCCACACTGGAGCAGCTCTGGGAGGAGCTCGTCGAGGAGGCAGGCGAGGAGGAGATCGCCGCCGCCGACGCCATGAGCACCACCGAGGTCGAGGCGTACCTCGCCGCCAGCGGCTTCGACGTGGAGGCCGAGCGCGCGAAGGCGGCGGCGTTTCTCGACGACCTCGCGGGCCGGACGAAGGCGAAGGACGCAACCGCGCCCCAGGCGAAGGACTCGATCGCGGCGAAGGCGACGGGCGACACGCCCGCCAGGGATGCTTCGACCCCGGCGAAGCCCGCCTCGGCGAAGGCGCGCTCGGGCGGCCGGCGCGTCTCGCCTGCCGTGCTACTCACGGCGGCTGCCGTCGCCGCGGCCGGGGGCGCCGCGATGTACGCGGCGATCCACGAGAAGGGAGGAGGGCACGATCAGGCCGTCCCCGAGCCGAGCTCCCCGGTGCCCGCCGTGCGCGAGCGGGACCTCGTCGCCGCGCGCGATCTGCGGGCGAAGGCCCAGGCCGCGATGGGCGAGGGCCAGCCCGACGTCTGCGTGAAGCTCCTCGACCAGGCGAAGGCGAAGGACCCCGCCGGCGATCAGGCGCCGGACGTCGTCACCCTCCGCCAGCGCGCCGACGACGCGATGGTCGAGCCGCCGCTGCCGAGGCAGGGCCCGAAGTAGCGACGGTGTCCCGGTCGGATCGACGGCTGTCCGTGGACGGCTTCGCGCCTACCTCACGAGCGCCCGGTCAGAACCCGCGCGCGGGCGCCGCGCGGCGCAGCCAGTTCGTCGCCGGGTAGCCCGCGTGGCCCGAGACGAGGTGGAGCGTGTAGGCGTGGCGCGACCGGCTCGACTCGTTCTGCTTGCTCAGGTGCGGCAGGAGCCCGTCGAGCACGATGACCGCGCCCTTCTTCACGGGCAGCGGGACGAGCGACCCGTCGCTCCACGTCTCGCCCCCGAGCGTCCGCGTGGTCGTCGTGTCGTCGTCGTGGCGGACGAAGAGCGACTGCAGCCCCGCGCGGTGCCCGCCGGGGACGGCCCACAGGCACCCGTTGTCCTCCGTCGCGTCCTCGAGCGAAAACCAGAGGCCGACCATCGCGCTCGTCGGATCCGTGTGGAGGAAGGTCGCGTCCTGGTGGCAGCGGACCTCGCCCCCGATGCGCGGCTGCTTGAAGATGTACATCGACTGAAGGAGCCGCGGCGACTCGAGGCCGAGCGACGCGACGAGGCGCTCGACACGCGGCGCGCGCGAGAAGCGATCGAAGAGCGGGTCGAGATCGTGGAGGGCGTGGCCGATCTTGTTGATGGCGAGCGCCTTGGGGACGGTCGGCTCGCCCTTCGCGTCGAGCGCGAGCGGCTCGTAGAAGAAGCGCACCTGATCGCCCGAGCCGAGGAAGTAGTCGTCGGTGCGGCGCGCCTGCTCATCCGTCGTGAAGACCGAGCGCCTCTCGCGCGGGTCGAACGCGTCGACCAGCGCGTCGGCGCGCGCCCGGAGTTCGTCGCACTCGCCGTCGGGGGCGAAGCCTTCGAGGACGAGGTAGCCGTCACGCCGGTAGCGCGCGAGCTGTTCACCGGTGAGGGTCATTGCCGGGACGGAACCACGGCGACCGGGCCCGGGCAAGGACGGATCGCCCGACGACGTGAGCGGACGCAGCGGCAAACCCGCATGCGCCAGGTCACGCCTTCGTTCGCGCGCGCTTGCGCGTGATCTCGCCTGCGGGTACCGCGTCCTCATGCGACCGAGTCTCGCGCTCGTTCTCGCCGGTCTCCTGGTCGCAGCATGCGGCGGAAGGCTCGGCGCGGAGGCATCGGGCGCCGACGGCGGACCACCCTTCGACGCCGGCGTGACCCTCCCCGTGACCGATTCGGGCACCCCACCGAGCGACGGCGGCGCCGACGTGACCGACGCCGCGTCCTGCGTGCGCCCCGACGCGTCGTCCTGCGACGCTATCTTTACCCTCATCGTCACCCAGGTGGACGGCAGTCCACACCCCTGCTCCTTCGGCCCGGCCTGGACGTTCTTCCGCGAAAAAGACTTCGTCGACTTCTTCGAGCAGGTTGCCGTCGACGCCGGTCTTTGCACGAGCTTCGCGTCGTGCTCGTACGACCCGCTCGGACCGTGCGCCGCCGACGCCTCGCCCGGCACGTGCCCCAATGACCTCGGCGAGTTCGTCGGCCCCGACGGCCTCGACTACGCCTTCACGCTCGTTCGGACGCGCAACGTGTACCTCCTCGTCCGAAAGGATCGCAACCCGAGCGGTTATGCCCTGGTCGCCGCCGCCAATGCATGCCTCGCTCCGGACGCCGCGGGGGAGTAGCGCGCGACGCGCGTGCCCGACCGAGCTGCGGGTTGCTACGCTCCTGACGTGGCCCGCGCTTCGGAACGGCTGAGCGAGAACGCGCCCGGCGACTACTTCGTCGACGCGTCGTGCATCGACTGTGAGACGTGTCGCGTCCTCGCGCCGGAGGTCTTCACGCGCTCCGATCGGCTGGGCATGTCCGTCGTCGGCCGCCAGCCGCAGAGCGACGCGGGCGGGCTGCGGGCGCGGATGGCGCTCGTCTCGTGCCCGACGAGCGCCATCGGGACGGCGAGCAAGGTCGACGTCCACGACGCCGTCGCGGCGCTGCCCGACCCGATCACCGAGGACGTCTTCTACTGCGGCTACGCCTCCGAGAGCTCCTACGGCGCGTCGAGCTACCTCGTCTGCCGCGCCGGCGGCAACGTGCTCGTCGACTCGCCGCGCGCAGCCCGCCCGCTCATGGACCGCATCGCGTCGCTCGGGGGCGTCGGCACGATGTTCCTCTCGCACCGGGACGACGTCGCCGACCACGCGCAGTACGTTCGCCGCTTCGGGTGCCCGCGCGTCCTGCACGCGCGCGACGTCGGCACGGGCACGCGAGACGTCGAGCGCCGCGTCGAGGGTGACGAGCCCGTCGCCCTCGCGCCGGATCTGCTGGCCATCCCGGTCCCCGGTCACACGCGCGGGAGCATGGCGCTGCTCTACCGCGAGCGCCTCCTCTTCACGGGGGATCACCTCTGGGGGACGGACGACGGGGCCGGTCTCGAGGCCGGCCGCGGCGTGTGCTGGTACTCGTGGGAGGAGCAGACGCGCTCGATGGAGAAGCTACTGGCCTACGACTTCGAGTGGGTGCTCCCCGGTCACGGCCCGCGCTTTCACGCCTCCGCGAGCCGCATGCGCGCGGAGCTCGAAGCGCTCGTCGGCCGCATGCGCGCAGGGTGAGACGGCCCCCGCTCCTCGCTCACGACGTCCCCGACGTCGTCCGGCGACGACGCCGCGAGGCCGCGATGCCGAGGAGGAGCGCCGCTGCCGCCGGTCCCGCGCCCGCGTCTGCCGGTGCGGTTGTGACGCGGCACGTGCAGCCGGAGGAGTGCGCGCCTCCCATCGCGCCCCCGTCACCTGCCGCGCCGTCCTCCCCTCCTCCGCCGTCGGCGCCGCCGCTGGCTCCCCCGTCGGCGCCGCCCTTGCCGGGTGAGCCGCCGTCTTCACCGGGTCCCACGGCGGCGTCGCCGCCTTCCGGGCCCACCCCGCCGTCGACGGGCAGCACCACGGCGCCGTACTGGAACGCGCCGATGTCCGAGCCGGTCGCCGGACGAACCCCACCGAGGTAGTCCGTCGTCACGGCGGCCAGCGCCACGCCTGCGTCGATCGCGGGCGAGCCGCTCGCGAGCTCGAGGTCGGTGACCGGCGGCGCGCTCCACGGCCCTGCGAACTTCGGGTCGGCGAGGACGTCGCCTCCCCCCTGCCCCGACGCCGTCGCGAACCCCGCGTGGTCGGTCTGGTCACCCACCCAGAGATACGGCTGCGCGAGGTCCGGCGCGAACCACAGGTTGTGGTCGAGGGTGATGCCGCCCGCGCTGTTCGCCTGGAGGAGGTAGCTCGGACCCGTGCCCGCCGCCGACGCGAAGACGTTGTTCTCGATGGCGGTGCCCACGTGCGCGGGCGACGCGTCCCACTTGAGCGCGCCCTGGTTGCCGACCACCGTGTTGTTCGCGATGACGTCGTAGCGGAGGCCGCTCTCGTCGTTCAGCTGCTGGGTGGACCACTCGTCCGAGTACCAGAAGGCGATCCCGATCTGGTGGCCGACGATCACGTTGTTGATGATGGTGTTGTACGAGTTCACCGGCGCGGCCAGATCGGAGTAGTGCCCCTCGTCGGAGAGCTCGATCCCCTCGAGATCGTTGCCGGGCGTCGACTCGTAGATGAAGTTCCCGTCGAAGACCGAGTGGCTGATGCTGTCGAGGTACAGGTTCACCGAGAAGTTGTCGTGAATGACGTTGTGCCGGACGGTGCACCCGGTCGACCCGTCGTAGAGGCCGATGCCCTCCGCGCTCGCGCCGTACACCTCGTTGTTCTCGACGACGGTGCCGGTCGTCTTGCGACCGCCGACGTTGCCCTGGAGCTTGCAGCCCGAGACGGTGCCCTGGTTCGAGTAGTAGAAGTTGACCGCGTTGCCGGTGACGTTGCTCGTCGTGCAGCCGACGACCGAGCCGCCGTCCGCGTAATAGAACTGGATGGCGAGCGCGCCGCCGAGCGCGTTCTCGATGGTCAGGCCCTCGAACGTGGTGTCCGCGACGGCCGTCTGGACGACGTACTGCGCCGCCGAGGAGCCGCTCGTCCCGTCGATGACGGGCGTCGCGCCCGGCATGGCGCGGAAGGTCGTCGTGCCGCTGCCGGAGAGGCCCGTGACGTTCACGATCTCGGTGTACGTACCGCTCGCGATCCAGACCGTGTCCCCGCGCTGGAGGGGCGCGAGCGCCGCGTTGATCGTCGCGAACGGCGCGGACTGCGAGCCGGTCCCCCCGGCGGCAGCGGCGGCGTCGACGTACCAGTCCGCCGCGTGCGCGTCGCCCGCCCAGCCGAGCCCCAGCAAGGCCGCGGCGGCCCAGGTCCCCATGCGCCTCGCTGCCATGACGGTCGCCTCCGCCGTTCGAGCGTACCGCACTGTCGGCGCCGATACCCACGACGCTGGCGCGTCTTCGCGTCATCATGGGGACGTGCGGAGGGGGATCGCGTCGATCGGCGTCGCCGGATTGTTCGCGGCCGTCGCGTGCCGTCAGCTCGTCGGCATCGGCGACGGGCCTTCGGGAGCGGGAACGGACGCGGGGGGCGGCTCGGACGCGGGCGATGCGGGGGGCGCGTCGGACGGCCCGGGGAACGGCGAGGGAGAGGCGGGCACCTGCGGCGGCTTCCCCTGGGCGACCGGAGCGTGCGGCACGTGCATCGAGGCGTCGTGCTGCGGCGAGGCGGCCGCCTGCCGCGGCGATCCCGCGTGCGCCCCGGTGCTCGAGTGCATGGCCTCGTGCGCCGGCAGCGACGACGGCTGCCGCCACGCGTGCGTGACGCAGGCCCCCGACACGACGACCCTCGCGCTCATCGCGTGCCAGTCGAGGTCGTGCACCTCGGACTGCGGCCTCCCGTGCGGCGGTTTCTTCGGCGTCATCCCGGGCGCGGCGGGGCCTTGCCAGTCCTGCTTGGAGGCGAACGACTGCACGGTCGCCGCGACGTGCGCGGGGAGCGTGGCATGCCTCGAGACGCAGTTCTGCGGCGCGGCCTGCCTTCCCCTCGACGTTACCTGCGTCTTGAACTGCGAGGCCACCCATCCCCTCGGCTCGCTCTTCGACGGCGGCCCGGGCTTCGGCCCGTCGAACAACGCGTGCGCGTCCACGTGCGGCGACGGGACGACGTGGACCTGCGCTGGACACGCAACGTGGCCCCTCGCCACGGCGGCGACCATCTCCTTCGAGCTGAGAGTCGTGGACGGAACTTCGGGCACCGCCGTCGCCGGCGCCCAGGTGAGCGTCTGCCCGCCCCTCGACGACGGCTGCGCCTCGCCGCTCTCCACCGGCACGACCGACGCGAACGGCATGGTTCCGCTCACGTCCACCATGGTCCCGTTTCTGGGTTACCTCCAGATCAGCGCGGCCGGCCACTGGACGGACCTCTCGTACACGTACCCCTACCTCGCGGAGTCGACCGCGCCGGGCGTCACCTTCGTCGACGCAATCTACAGCGACGACGCGATTGCCGGGATCGCCAGCCAGCTCCACCTCCCGCTCGATCCCAGCTTCGGGATCATCGCGGCGACCGCGTTCGACTGCACCGCCAGCCTCGCGGCCGGCGTGACGTTCGGCGGTTCGGGGCTCGGCGACGCCGCCGCGCCGTACTACTTCGTCGGCGCCACGCCGACCACCGCCGCCACGGCGACCTCCCTCCCGTCGGCCGCGGGCGGCTTCTACGACGTCGCGCCCGGGCTCGTCACCTTCACCGCCTCGGAGAACGGCACCCAGGTCGCCACCGTCGCGGTGCTCGTTCGCGCGCAGAGCCTCACGCAGCTCGAGCTCGTCCCGACGCCGCCGTAGTCGCGAGGCGGCCCCCCGGCGTACCCGCTCCTTTCGTGAACGCGCCAAACGCTTTCCTGGACGCGCCATGAGGGGAGGGCGCCCCGGACCGGGCGTAGACCCTGGCGATGGATGCAAAGCCGGAGCACCTCGCCCTCGTCGTCGCCACGATGCGGCGCCTCGAATCGGAGTCGACGGAGCGCGACGGCCCGTACGCGCCCTACCTGCGCATCGTCCGGCTCGAGAGCGGGTGCATCCACGTCGACCACCCGTGCGGGATGCCGCTCGTGCGGCTCCGGCGCCTCGGCGCGAACCTCTTCCGCCTCGAGCAGCGTGCCATGGTCGGCCGCGGCACGATCGGATGGGAGCGAGTGCCAGGCTCGCGCGACGGGCGGCTCGAGACGATCTTCCGCCGCTGGGATGATCCCCACGCCTACCATCGCAGCTTCGATCTGTGGCTCTGCCCCGTGGGCCCGCACGAGCCGCGGCCCGAGCCGCCGCCCCTCCGCCTCGTCCCGCCCCCCGTGCGCGCCGAGGTCCTCGGTGGTCTCGATTGGCTCGCGTCGCCTACGCCCGGGCCGATCGCCGTCGAACCACTGTCGCCGTCGCTCGACGTGGCGTGGGAGGGAAGCGGGAAACTCCGGGCGGCCCAGCGCGCGGCTGCACGCGTCCTCGTCGAGCAGGCGGGCGTCCTCGCCGACGTGCTCGCCGATGCGCTCTACGTGAGCTTCGTCGAGCACTCCGACCATCCCGACTTCGGCGCGCTCGCGGGCCCGCAGGAGGTGCGCGAGCACACCTGGGTCCGTCGCGCGACGCTCCTCGAGACGCAGCGCGGCGGCCTCGCCTACGTGCATTTCGACTTCGGCTCGGACGCGTGGGAGGAGGAGCACGGGCTCGGCGTGATCGTGCACGGCACGCGCGCCGTCTCCGTGGGCGGTTCGTCCGATCAGGATCCCGGCGACGATGACGGGCGCGCCCTCTGGACGAGGCAGCGCGCGGCCGACGGGGCGCTCCTGGCCGCGTCGTGGCTCGAGCACCCGCACGACGCCGTCGTGGCGTTCTCCGCGTGGGAGGGGCGCCCGGGCCGTTTCGCCGTCCGCTTCCAGCGAGAGGACGGCGAGACGGGGTGCACCGATCCGCAGATCGAGGCAGCGAGGCGCCTGGTCCACGACGGGAAAGCGGTCCGCGAGGCTGCGATCGAGGCGCTCGTGATGGCCGCCGCCACGTCGCCGCGTGCGAGCCGCGCCGGCTTCGGCACGCGCGAGCGGATCGAGCCTTCCCTCGCCGCGTCCGAGATCGTCGTCTCCGTCGAGGACCTCGACGGCGTCGCCTACAGCGAGCTCCGCTTCGTCGTTCCGTGGTCGAAGGATCGCGCCCGCGTGGTCATGCACGGCGCTCGCGCCGTCGCGGTCCCCCGCAAGGGCGGCGCGGCCGCCGCCGTCGAGGCCGACCAGGAGGCGGCGGTGGCAGCCCGACGAGCGCGGAACAAGCAGGCGCGCGGGCGCGCGATTCCACTTCGTCCACGAGGGCTCGAGGCTCGATGACGCATCCTCGGGTGCTCCTCGCGGCACTCGCGGTGGGCCTCGTCGCGTGCTCCGTGGACGCCCTCCCCCCTCGCGTCCCGACCGCCGAGGTGAAGCTCGCCGCCTCTCCGGCCGCCCCCCCCACGAGCCCCCTCTGCCCGTCGACGGCGAGCCTGTTCGCGTCTCTGCGCGAGCCGGTGACCGTCACGGCGTACGTCACGCGAGGCACGCCGCAGCTCGACGCCTTCGTCCGCCGCCTCGACGACCTCCTGGCCGCGTACGCGCGGGTCGGCGGCCACAAGTTCGGGTTCGCGATCGTCGACGCGAACGACGCGGACACGAAGAAAAAGGCCAAGGAGGCGGGCCTCCTGGAGCAGCCGTTCGACGGCGCGCCGGGAGCGGGCGCGAACGAGCGCGGCCCGTCGGGCTACATGGGCCTCGTGCTCCGGTACGGCGAAAAGCAACAGCCGCTCAAGTTCATGCCGCCCGGTCGGACCGACGGCCTCGAGGCCTGGATCACCTCGAAGATCCGGGAGATTCACGAGGGCGCGGACGGCGTCCATCACGTCATCGGCGTTCTCACGGGGCACGGGGAGCTTCTGCCCGCCGAGACCAACCTCGTGCCGCCGACTCTGGGCCAGTTCTCGATGCAGAAGATCATCACGGACAACTTCTCCTTCTTCACCTTCGTGAACGTCGATCTCGAGGGGGGCGCGCGCCCGGTCCCCGACGAGTGCGAGGGGCTCATCGTCACCCAGCCCGCCGAGGACCTGACCGAGAGGGAGCTCCGGCGCATCGATCAGTTCGTCATGAAGGGCAGGACGCTGGCGGTCTTCGCCGGCGCCGCCAACGTGAAGGCCGGGGACGCTGCGATGACCGCGGTGATGAGCACCCACGGTCTGGAGAGGCTCCTCGACGGCTACGGCATCGCCATGAACGACGACGTGGTGGTCGACGTGGATGCGGCCACCCACGTCTCCGCGCTGACCACGCAGGGGTACGTCGTGGTCGCGGCCCTGCCCCAGATCCTCGAGGCCAGGGACGACCGGCCCCCGCGCGGGGACGAGTGGCTCATCGACACCCGCTTCCTGGGCTTCTTCCGCACCGAGCGCGTCGTCGTACCGTTCCCGTCGAGCCTCACGATCCGGCCCGAGAGACAGCCCCTCGCGACCACGAGCGTGGTCCTGCGCTCGACCGGAACGGCTGCGCACCTCACGGGCCCGACGGTCGACCTGGGGCCGTTCCAGAAGTGGAGACGGAAGCTCGACAGCCTCCCGCGCCAGCGGTTCGCGATCGCCGCGGACGTCGAGGGCACGCTCACGACCGCCTTCCCCGGGGGCGATCCGCAGGGCGTCGAGACGCCCGCCCGGAGCGCGAGGGCTGCCCGCGTGTTCGTCCTCGCCTCGCCGCAGTTCCTCGCCAACCCGCTGGCGCGCGCGGGCGACCCCGCCGATCCGGGCGTGGCCGGGCCGGGTGCCTCGAGCCTCGCGGAGAACGAGCTGCTCCTCGCGGGGCCCTACGCCAAGGCGTTCGTGGCCGGATCGATCCTCGTCTTCAAGAACACGCTCGACTGGCTCACGCTCGACGACGCATCGTGGGCCTGCTTCGACTACGACCCGCAGGGCCGGTAGCGCAAGACCGTGTGAAGGCGATGACCAACCTGGCGACCGCTGCCATGGACCCCGGCCGGCCGGAGCAAGCAGCGATGCCCTTCATCCCAGTCGCGCCGCCGCCGGCAGTCCTGCGTTCCCGACTACAACCCCAGCACGTCGAGCAGCGCACGCCGAACCTCCGGCCATCGTCGTGCGTCGAGGCGCGCGATCGCGGGTCCCAGCAGGCTGCGCTCTACGATCCGTATCCATTCGGGCTTCAGCACGCAGGGACTCGGCAGCCCCTCCGTCGTCGTGAGCGGCACCTCCCACGCGAGCCCACGCGCCTGTGTCGAGATGGGAATGACCGGCACCTGCGCCAGCGAAGAGAGCACGTCGGGACGCCCGAGCACCAACACAGGACGCCGTTTGTCGGGCGTCGCGAACCGGAACCAGCGGATGTCCCCCCGCTCCGTCACGGGAACTCCGCCTCGCCGTCGTCGTCGATCGGTCCCTGCGGGCCACCACGCACCCACTCGTCCCAGGCGCGCTGCTGCTCCTCCTTGGAGAGCACGGACCCGAGCTCCTCGACCAGCACGACGACGCGTTTTCCCTCGAGCTCGGGCAGGGGCGCGTCGAGCTCAATCGACGTGCCGTGAACACGACCGTGCACGGGCGAGGCCATGCAGACAATGTAAGACGCGCAGGTACCCGCGTCACGCGCAGGCCCCATCACGCGTCGCCTCCGCGCCTTCCCCCCGGCGCAGAAGCCCAGACCAAGAACGTCGCTCCGCTTCGTTCGCGCCCGCCCGCTCCTTTCCGGAGCGCGCCAAAGGCTGCTCTGGTGGCAGCCGGACGAGCGCGGAACGTGCAGGCGCGCGCGCGCGATTCCACTTCGTCCACGAGCGCGCACGCCGCGAAGTACGCTCCTCCGATGACCTCCCCGTTCGACTCGGTCGCTTCGCGCACCGTCGAGCTACGGCACGACGACGGATCCTCGACGCCCGTGGTCGTCCGGATCGCACGCCCGCAGGAGGATCGCGGTACTTGGCAATGCGAATACGAGGTCGAAGGACTGGCCAAAACGAAGCGACTGCACGTCGGGGGTGTCGACGGGTTCCAGGCTCTCTGGCTCGCACTCGTGGCCGCGGGCGTCGATCTCCGGTGCTCGGCCGAGGGCAAGCATGGCCGCCTCGCCTTCCTCGGCGAAGCAGACCTCTGCTTCCCTCCCTCCGAGCACGTCGCGGACCCGGAGTGGCACGTGTTCACCGTCGACGGACAGGATCTGTGGTGGAGACGCCACCGTCCTTCCAGCGCGAGGAGACGGGTACCTGGCGCCGCTCCTGGAGCCTCGAGGTGGCCCGTCGACCCGGGGCCTTGGGTGTGGGGACGTATCACTCCTTCGACACCGTCGTCGGCGTCGAGCATGCCCGAGAGCTGGTTCGCCTGGCGAGGGAGCAAGGCATGCCGCTCGTCTGAGGTTCGTTCCCGCGAGCCTTCCCTGCGGCCGCTCACGACCGGGTCACGCGATACCGAGGCTCACTCGCGCGAAACCAAGCGTTGGTCACGCGATACTGAGCCTCGCTCTCGCGAAACCAAGCGTTGGTCACGCGATACCGAGGCTCGCTCTCGCGAAACCGAGCGTAGGTCGCCCGATACCAAGACTCGCTTTCGCGATACCGAGCGTTGGTCGCGCGATACTGAGCCTCACTCTCGCGATACCGAGCGTAGGTCGCTCGATACCGAGGCTCGCTTTCGCGATACCGAGCGTAGGTCGCGCGATACTGAGCCTCACTCTCGCGATACCGAGCGTAGGTCGCGCGATACCGAGCCTCGCTTTCGCACGACCGATCGTAGGTACCGCGGGGTCGTCCGTCACCGGCCCCACACCTCGACACGCAACCCGGGGACCTCCGCATGGCGCTTCGCTTCCGTCGCCGAGGTCACGAGCGCCATCCCTCGGGTGACCGCGATCGCCGCGATCTGTCCGTCGACCGTGCGGAGATCGCGGCCCACCCGGGCTCGGCGTGTCGTTTCCCGCGCAAGCCAGGCCGCCGCCGTGTCGTCGAAGGGGACGACGGGGAACGACCGCCGGACGACCTCCTGGAGGTACCGCTCGAGCGTCGCTCGCCGGTCCGAGCCCGGGGGAAGCCTCTCGGCCGCCGTGAGTAGCTCGCTCCATACCGGCGCTGGAACCGCGCATTCCTGGCCTTTCTTCTCGAGTCGTCGAACGACGTCGGCGTCGGGCGTCGTCAGGACCGGCGCGCCGACGACCGCGGTATCGAGCAGGTAGCGGAGGGTCATCGATCCCTGCCTCCCGTCCGGGGGGAGTCGCGCAGCGAGGCGAACGCCCCGGCGTCGGCGCCGTGACGCTCGACGTCGGAGACCCGGAGGAACGCGGCGTAGGCCTCCGCGAAGCCTTCCGCCTTCCCGCGCAGCGCATCGAGGGCCGCCTCCGACAGGACCACGGCGACCACCTTCCCTCGCCGCGTGATCGCGACCTCCCGCCCCTCCTCGACCTCGTCGAGCAACGTGGCTAGGCGCTCGCGGGCCTCGGCGACGGTGTAGGCATTCCTCATTTGTATATCCAGATGTACATCTGTCCGCGGCCCCGTCAACGCCCGTTGCGACGAAGAGCCCGGGTATTTCGAGCACTTGTCGAGGGCCACTCCTCTTTCTTCCCCACGCGCGCGGAATCGGGACCCCGAGACCGGACTGTTTGTCGTGAGGGAGAGAAACGGGACGTACGCAGTGCACGGCGTACGCAAGGCACGTCCTCCCGGAGCAGGTGCTCCGGGCGGTTCGCCATTCCGGCGAGGTGCGCCTTCGTGGAAAGGAGAAAAGTCGAACATGTCTACGACCACGACCAATACCAAGGCGGCAGCCTTGGCCAGCGTGCAGGCCCTCATGGCCGGTACGCAGAAGCACTTCCCGAACGCAGAGTTCACGCTCGGGGAAACCGTGTACACGACGGCGTCACTGCTCCAGCCTCTCCAGAAGCTGGTGGCGGCGATGACGGCGCTGAACGCGGCGCAGCAGGCGGCCAAGGACGCGCTGACGGCGCTCGAGAACGTGGAACCGAGCGTGCAGCCTCTCATCAAGCTGTACGTGAAGTTCCTTCGAGCGACGTTCAGCACGGCACAAGCCCTCGCGGACTTCGGCCTCGAGGCTCCCAAGCCCCGAGCGCCGTTGACCGGTGAGAAGCGAGTGACCGCCACGGCGAAGCTGCGTGCCACTCGAACGGCACGCGGGACCACGAGCAAGAAACAGAAGCTCGCGGTCACGGGGGACGTGACCGGTGTGAACATCACGCCGACCACGACCTCCGCCTCGCCGGCACAGCCGGCGTCGGTCTCTTCGGGCGCGCCCACCACGGGCACCGCCACGAAGAGCTGACGCCTCGTCCCGCGACCTGACGCACGTCGGGCCGCGGTCCCCGGGCCGGAAGGCGCCGCCAAGTCGAGGGCGGTGCTTTCCGGCCTTTTTTGTTTTGTCTCGCCGCGTGACGGCGTCTCGCCGGGCGAGCGAGCCCCGGAGCCGCCGCGAATCAGCAGCCGTGCGGCCACGAGGGGGCGCTGCCCGTCTTCGGCATCACGAAGCCGGGCGGGCCCCACCCTCCGGCGAGCTTCGGGAAGCTCACGGGCGCGGCGTAAGCGGGGCTCGTCGCCGCGAGGGTCGGGTCCCAGCACGAGACGCCGGGGTTCTCGTAGGTGGGGTTCGCGTCGCTGCCGTTCGAGCCGGAGCTGTCGACCGAGGTGCCGACGTAGTTGTAGTACGCGTTGTTCTTGATGGTGGGCGCCGTGGGCGTGCCGCCGTCGGAGTAGCCGGTGCCGGCGCTCGCGCTCCCCGCGACGATGACGTTGTCGACGATCGAGTTGCCCGACATCGCCAGGTTCAGCGAGTCCGACTGGTAGGTCATGATGCGCTGGTACTGCGAGGCGCCGAGATCGCAGAGGTTGCCGTCGTAGGTGTCGCTGTTGCCGCCGTGGATGACGAAGCACTGGCTCTTCACGCCCGTCACCACGTTGCCCGAGACCGTGACGTTGCTCATGCCGTCGTCGAGGTAGATCCCCGTGGCGCAGCAGCCCGTGTAGTCGCCGGCGCCGTTGGAGGAGACGTTGACGTCGCGGACGTAGTTGTTGCGGACGATGCCGTTGGTCGAGAGGTGCGTGTTGTCCCAGAGGTAGATGGCGCCGCAGTCGCCGCCGTCCTGGTCGTTGCCGCCGGGCTGCGCGGCGGCCGTGCAGGAGTTGAGGACGACGTTGTTCTCGATCGTCGTGTTGCTCATCGTCCCGCCCCAGGTGCCGATGCCCACGTACGCGACGTCGTGGATGAAGTTGTTGGCGATGGTCACGTCGGACGACGTGTGGGTGACGATGCCGCCGATGTTGAAGATGCCGACGGTCAGATCGTGGATCGTGTTGCCGCGCGCGACGAGGTTCGGCGAGGAGCTCACCCAGATGCCCGAGTACTGGAAGTGCTGCATCTGGAGGCCGACGAAGGTGAGCTTGGGCGCGCTGTTCCCGGCGAAGGCGCAGGCGACGCCCGTGGTCGCGCTGGTCGAGCCGCCGTCGAGGATGGCCGTGCCGAAGCCGTCGGGCGGGTAGTACGACCACGTCTCGCCGGCGTCGGCCGCGTTCAGGTCGATCGCCGTCGTTCCCATGCCGTAGTCGCAGTTGCTCGTGGCGGAGGACGCCGTGAGGTCGTAGGTGCCCGCGCGGACGTACGTCGTCTTGATCGTGGTGCTCGCCTGCATCGCCGACTGGGCCTTGCCGAGCGTGAGGAAGGGCTGCGCGAGCGTGCCCGGGTTCTTGTCGTCGCCGCCCGGCGCCACGTAGAAGGCGGGGACGAGGGCGACGGCGTCGGCGCCGTCGGGGCCGTCGGTAGCCGCGTCGTGGGGAGCGTCGCCGCCGGAGGAGCCGCCCGAGCCCGAGTCGGTGGGAGCTCCGGAGCTCGACCCGGCGCCGGAGCCCGAGCCCGCGCCGGAATCCGCGTGGGACCCCGACCCCGAGCCGGTGCCCGAGCTCGAGCCGGCGCCCGACGACGAGGAACCGTCCGCGTGCGATCCGGCCTCGCCCACGCACACGTCGTCCTCGCACCCGGGCGGCGCTCCGCCCGACTTCGACGAAGAGCATGCCGCAGGAGCAAGGACGCCGAGCGATGCACACGCGACGATCACGAGGACACGGGAGCTGCGGGGCATGGCTCATTCTACCGCGCCGCCCGGCTCCCATCTCGTCTGCTACCGTCCGCGCATGCGCCGGCATCCCATCGCGCTCGCCCACGTCCCCGTCTTTGCCCTCGTCGCCTGCGTCCTCGGTGTCGCGTGCGGGCAGGCTTCGTCGGGAGAGGGTGCCGCCGGAAGCGGCGCGGACGCGTCTTCGCCCGCGGTCGACGGCTCGGCGGGCGAGGACTCCGGGGGCGACTCCGGAGACGAGGCTGCACCGGCCGAGGCGGGCGCGGGAACGGGCACGCGCGTCCGCATCATGGCCGCGAACCTGACGAGCGGCACCGACCAGTCCTACGACACGCCGGGCATCGACATCTTCGAGGGGCTGCACCCCGACGTCGTCCTCGTCCAGGAGTTCACGTACGCCTCGGGCACGCTCGACGCGCTCGTCGCGACCGCGTTCGGGCCGGACTTCACGTACTACGTGGAGCCGCGCACGGGCGGCATCCCGAACGGCGTCGTCAGCCGCTACCCCATCGCCGAGTCGGGCGTGTGGGCGGACGCGAGCACGCCGGACCGCGCGTTCGTGTACGCGCGCATCGACGTGCCGGGGAGCGTGGACCTCTGGGCCGTCAGCGTGCACCTCCTGACGACGGGCGCCACCGAGCGCGCGACCGAGGCGACCGCGCTGCTCGGGTACGTGCAGAGCAACGTGCCGCCGGGCGACTACCTCGTCATCGGCGGCGACTTCAACACGGACACGGTGGACGAGCAGGCGCTCGCCACGCTGTCGGCCGTCGTCGTGACCGCGCCGCCGTACCCCGCGGACCAGAGCGGCAACACGGACTCGAGCATCAACCGGAACCACCCGCACGACTGGGTGCTCGCGGGGCCGTCGCTCCAGGCGCGGGGCGAGCCGGTGGTCATCGGGTCGCAGTCGTTCGCGGCGGGGCTCGTGTTCGACAGCCGCGTCTACACGCCCCTCGCCGACGTGGCGCCGGTGATGCTGGGCGACTCGGGCGCCACCGGGATGCAGCACATGGCGGTGGTGAGGGACTTCGGGATGTGAGGCTCACTGCGCCGCGGGCTGCGCGCAGAAGCCGTTGATGCACTGGTAGCCCTGCGAGGCCTGGCAGCAGTCGGCCGTCGTCGTGCACTTCTCGAACTCGTTCGCGCAGCCCTGCGGCGGGACGCACGAGAGGGTGGTGCCCCCGTCGGAGCCCGACGACCGGCAGAAACCGCTGCAGCACTGGTCGCCGCTCTGGCACGAGGTGCCGTTCTGCTGGCAGGGATCGAGCGCCCAGAAGCCGCGGTAGTTGCCGGTCTGGAGGTCCTGCCCCGGCAGGTAGAAGGCCGGGTGGCTGATGTCGTGGGCGCTCGCGCTCGGGTGCTCGGGGTTGTCGATGTCGAGCGCGGCGACCCAGAGCTTCTTTCGCCACGGGAGCGCGCCCGCCGTGGTGTTCGGCGTGGCGTAGTACGGGTCGGGGTTGTCGATGGTGTTGCCGTACTCGCGGCGGCTCGTGAAGACGACCCAGTAGTAGCCGCCGACGGCGACCGGCAAGACGGTCGCGTCGTAGTTCATGTGGCCCTCGGCGGTCTCGCCGAACGGCAGGTAGTACTGCCCGTTCCGGACGCCGTTGAGGAGGTCCAGGCTGGCGCTGGTGGCCGAGGGCACGTGCGCGATCTGCAGATCGCTCTTCGCGTCCACGCCGCTCCCGGCGGAGGCGGCGCCCCACGTCGCGAAGTCCGAGCGGCTGTCCGCGTCGAAGACGATCCACTCGCTGTCCGGGGTGAACGCCGGCCAGCCCAGGAAGTGGTTCGGATCCGTCGCGACGTCGCTGAGGCCCGAGAACGTGTGGGTCGGGAGGTCGAAGCCCATGAGCGCGAGGGTGTGACCCTGGCCCGTGTCGAAGTGGTTGAAGACGATGTGCTTGCCGTCCGGGGAGAACGTGGGCATGGCGCCGTTCGTGATGACGCCGTCCCACCCGGGCGCGGGGATCTGCGCGCCCGTCTTCGTGTCGTAGAGGTGCGACACGATCGGGCCGTCGTTGCCGATGCCGGGGATCGTCGCGGTCCCGCACGACATGAGGAAGCTGCCGTCCTTGTAGAGCGCGCCGAAGGTGTACGTCTCGTCCGGCTTGAGCGACAGCGCGCCCGCGTCGTTGGTCAGGTCGTAGGCGCCGCTCGTGATGGGCGTGCCCGTGTCGAGCGCGGCGACGATCGTCGAGCCGTCGGCGCTCACGTAGTGGCACACGTTGCAGTTGCCGAGGAGGACGTCGGGCTGCGTCGCGCCCGGGCGGATGCGCATCGTCGCGCCCACGTCGGTGGGCGTCGAGTAGCGCGACTCGTAGTAGAGGCTGCCCTTGAGCGTGCCCTGCGCGATCGTCCAGGTCTCGGTGATGGGGCCCGTCACCTGTCCGCCCGAGATCTTCGTGAGCTCCACCTTCACCGCGTCGGTGCCGGACGCGGTCTGCGTGATCGTCGTCCAGAGCTGCGCGGGGAGCGTGACCTGCCCCGGGTTCGACCCGGCATAGAACCCCGCGTAGTCGAGCGTCGAGAACGAGACGTGGACGTAGACCGCGTCGGGCGCGGTGCCCGCGAACTGGAGGACGGGCGGCAGGAGCCCCCGAGGGAACACGGTGGCGTCGTAGGGATAGAGCCACCCGAACGCGGCGTCGGCGGTGCCGCCGCCGAGGAGCTGCTGCTGCGTCGCCGCGGGGACGTTGCCGGGGTTGTCCTGGAGCTTCAGGTCGACCGTGAGCACCGTCTTCGCCTGGAGCGCTCCGAGCGTGGCCTCTACGGTCACCTGCCCGCCGACGAGGCCCGTCGCGGTGAAGAGGCCCGTGGAGTCGACCGACCCGATCGACGCGACGTCGACCGTGAACTGCGCGGCCACCGGCGAGCTCCCGCCGTTGAGGTACGCGTGGAACTGCTCGGTGACGCCGGGACCGGTCACCTGCAGCGTCGGGTTGAGCGGGGCGATCGTCAGGGCCTGCGCCGCGTCTCCCCCGAAGAGGTTCCCGGCGTCCTTGCCGGCGCCGGCGCCGTCGAGCGGCGCCCCGGTCCCGCCGTCGGCGGGCAATCCCCCGTTCTGTCCGTGCCCACACGCCACGCCGGCCACCGCCGCGAAGGCGAGCGCACCGGCGAGGACGAATCCACCCCATCTCGAGAGCATTGCCTGTCCTCCCAAATGCTCCCCGGACCAACGCTACCGCCTGAGCGCTGCGGGGCGCTCTCAATCGCGTCTCGCGTGGGGTCGCGTCGCCTCGCGGGTCCCGGCCATCACGGCGGTGGTACCCTTCGACGTCCGCGGGCGGGGATCGGCGCGCGCAGGAGGGTGCACGCATGAGAAGGATGCACGCGGGCGTGGTTCTCGGGCTGGCAGCGCTCGGCGGCGTCGCGACCGTGATCGCGTGCTCCTCGAGCGGCTCGGCGAGCCACGACGGCGGGACGGGCGACGCCTCCTCCCCGGAGGCCGCGGGCGGGAGCAGCGGCTCGGGCTCCGGCGCGAGCAGCAGCGGAGGGGCGAGCAGCGGCGCGACGAGCAGCAGCGGGGGCGGGAGCAGCGGCGCGGCGAGCAGCAGCGGAGGCGGGAGCAGCAGCGGCTCGGCGAGCAGCAGCGGAGGCGGGAGCAGCAGCGGTTCGGCGAGCAGCAGCGGGGGCGGGAGCAGCAGCGGAGGCGACGGAGGATCGAGCGGCGGCACGACGTCGGCCTACGCGGGAGGGCTCGGCGCGCAGATCGTGCCGGGAGGCGGAACGTCGATCTACGAGATCAGCGGCGGCTTCTTCGCGGCGCCCGACGCCGGTACGGCGGGGGCGTGCGCGGGGACGACGTCGGGAGCGTGCTGCTTCGCGCCGATCGCCGACGCCGGAACGAGCAGCGGCGGCCCGCCGACGTACGTGAGCGCGGGCACGATCACCGTGAAGAACGCGGCGACGACGATCGCGACCATGAACCCTGCCGGCAACGGCACCTACTCGGACTCGAGCGCGACCGACAAGACGGTCACGTGGACGCCGGGAGACACGCTGGCCGTGTCGGCGGCGGGCGACACGGTGCACGCCTTCACGGGCAACCTCGTCACGGTCGTGGACATCGCCGGCTCGAACCCGGCGCTGAGCTCCACGGGGGCCGCCGTGACGATCTCGCGGAGCGCGGACTTCACGCTGAGCTGGACGCCCGGGCCCGGGCCCACGGACGCCATGTACTTCACGATCCTCGCGCTGGTCACGGGCGCGAGCGGCGGCGGCAGCATCACGTGCAGGGGCGTGGACTCGGATGGTCAGTTCGTGGTCGACAAGACGCTGCTCGCGAACCTCGCGGTGGGTGACTCGGCGATCCTCTCGCTCCAGCGGACGTCGAGCAGTACGGTCGTGAACGACAATACGACGCTGGTGCTCACGTCGGACACCGTGGTGAGCGGCAACGGGAAGATCGCCAAGTAGCGGACCTGCGCGGCGGCCGGGCGCCGCTCGCCGTCGATCCGCCGGCAGGTCAGAGCGGCTTGGCGTCGACGCCGTACCGAAAGGTGAGCTTCCGGTCGCCTCCGATGGCCTTCGCGACCTGCTCCAGCGTCCAGACCGTGGGGCTCTCGAAGCCGAGCTTCGGCCTTCCCACAGGGCCGGCGTTGCCGACGAGGATGCCCTCGTTCGTCCACGCGGCCGTCAGATCCTCGCGGAGGCGCTGGACACGCGTCCCCGTCGGCGAGGAGCACGCGATGATCCACCCGACCCCCGCCTGGTACGCGACCGACAGCGCGTCGCACGCCTCGGGGCGGAAGACGTCGATGTCGGCGTAGGGGTTCGCGTCGTCGGCCCACATGCGCGCCGCCAGGATGTGCATCGACGCGACGTACGCGAAGACGGCGACGCCACGCTCGGGCGCCGGAGCGATCGCCGGGTGGAGCACGGGCGGCGAGATCCCGGCGACCGGGCGTTCCTTCGCGAAGAGGAGCGAGTCGCGATCGAGGACGAGCACGATGGGGTCGGACTCGTCGTGGCGCGACACCATCACGGCGGTCCGCCCCGACGCGAGGTCCGTCTTCTGCTCGTCGAAGGGCCCCGCGGCCGCGTCCCCGAAGTGCGCCTTGAGCTTCGCGAGCTGCGGCCGGAGCAGTGGATCCTTGTCGAGCGAGGCGAGCCGCGTCCGCGCGGCCTCCCCGGGAGGCGCCGGGTCCGCAGGAGCGAGACGGACGGCCGCGGCGTCCGCGCCCGCGCCCGTGCCCGTGCCCGCGCCCGCGTCCGCGCCCGTGCCCGTGCCCGCGCTCGCGCCCGCGCCCGCGCCCGCGCCCGCGCCCGCGCCCGCGCCCGCGCCCGTGCCCGCGCTCCCCCCCTCCGCCACGCCCTCTCCCCCGCTCCCCCTCGAGCACGCCGCGACGGCGATCGCCACCAGCAGCGCGCCGCCCCTCATCTCATTTGCCCCTGCCGAACCGCAGGACGAGCCCCAGCCACCCGCGGGCGAGGTAGAGCGCGTTGAGCGCGAGCCACAGCCACATGTACGCGTCGAGCCTTCCGGCGAGCGCCCAGATCCAGATGTGGCTCGGGTAGTGGTTGAGGAAGCGGAGGAACGTCGCCACGTGCGCGCCGAGGCTCCTCTTCTTCTCCACGGTCTCGTAGTACGCCTCGACCGTCGCCTCGCGCCCGCTCACCTCGGGGCTGCGGACGAAGTTCGTGAGCGAGATGGCCGACGCGATGATCGCGACTCCGGCGACGCCTGCGAGGAGGAAGCGCGGGTCGCCGCTCGCCCAGAGGTGGCCGTCGATGCCGAAGCCGCCCGCCCTCCACGCGCGGACGGCGAGCGCGCCGGCGAGGAGGACCGCCTTCATCTCGTCGGTGAAGAAGTCGAACGCGTGGCCGGCCTTGGAGGCGAGCTTCTTGAAGCGCGCGAGCATGCCGTCGGCGCAGTCGAGGCAGTAGCTGAGCTCGAGGATGCCGACGGCGACGAGCGCGCCCGTGTACGTGGGCCACGCGACGAAGGTCGTCGCAGCGGCGACGAAGACGAAGAGGTTGAGGAGCGTGACCTGGTTGGGCGTGAGGGGCGTGCGATGGACGGCGCTCACGAAGACGGCTGCGAGCGGTCGCATCACCCATACGTTGAACAGCTGGTCGTGCTTCTTGCGCGTCTCGCGGTACACGCGCGCGGCCGTGGTCAGCATGAAGCGGTGCCGATGGTATAGACTCGAACGAGCGGCATGTCGTCCGATCCGAAGCGCGACCTCACCGTCCTCCGGCACCTCACCGAGCACCTCTCGGACGGCCGGCCCCTCGAGGACGCGCTCCACGACGTGACCGACGCGGCGCTCCAGCTCCTGCCCTGCGACCACGCGAGCATCCGCCTCTTCGACACGTCGCGGACGACCCTCCTCGCCGGAGCGCGGTCGGGCCGCGGCGTCGAGTCGCGGTCGCTGTCCTTGACGAAGGGCGAGGGCATCGCGGGCTGGGTGATGGAGCACGGCCTGCCCGCGCACGTGCGCGACACGAAGGCGGACCCGCGCTTCCTCGTGGCCGTCGGGCAGGGCTTCTCGATCCGGTCGATGATCGCGGAGCCGCTCCTCGCCGCCGGCAAGCCCATCGGGGTCCTCGGCGCGTCTTCGCCGGACCCGAACGCCTTCAGCGACGACGACGTGCTCCTCGCCCGCATCCTCGCGAGCTGCTCGGTCCCGGCCATCGAACGCAGTCGCCTCGAGCGTCTGTCCGCCGTCGACGAGACGACCCTCGCCTTCAACGACCGCTACCTGATGCCCCGGCTGCAGGAGGAGATGGACCGTGCTCGCCACTCGGGGTCGACCCTGAGCATCCTCGTCATGGACCTCGACCGGATGGCGCGCGTGAACGACTCGTTCGGGCGCGACATGGGCGACCGCGTGCTCGGGCTCTTCAGCGAGCGGGTGCGCGCCCAGACGCGCAGGTACGACGTCCTCGTGCGCAGCGGCGACGACGAGTTCGTGCTCCTCATGCCGACGACGAGCCCGACGCAGGCGCTCGCCACGGCGGAGAAGCTCCGCAAGGCGGTCGGCGACGAGGCGATGGAGCCGAAGCCGGGCGGCTACATCACGCAGCACGTCTCGATCGGCGCCGCGACGTGGGACGGGCGCGAGAGCGCCGACGAGCTTTGTGTGCGCGCGTCGACGGCGATGCGCGACGTCAAGACGCGCGGCGGCGACGCGGTGGGCAAGGCCGTCCCCGGCCCCGGCGCCGGCAGCCAGTGAGCCTTCGAGCGCCGAAGCGCGCAGGGGGCGAAGCGGTCGCGCTCAGTGGCAGGCGGTAGGGTCGGCGAGCCCGCAGGTACCGGCGGTGCCGCTCCCCGAGACGATGCAGCGCAGCGGCGAGACGCAGCCGGGCCCCGCCGAGAGGTCGCACGCGCCCCCGCTCGGAGAGATGCCCGGGCAGAGCGGCTGCCCGCCGTCGACGGCGGAGGGGCAGCGCTGGCCACCGGCGCAATACTGGGCCTGGCTCTCGGCCGACACGAACCCGCACGGCTGGCCGGCCCCCACGAACGCCGCCATGGCGCACGCAGTCGACGCGCTGTTGCACGTGAGGCCGGCGAAGAGGTCGCACTGCACGGTGGTGTTCGAGCAGGCGGACCCCACCGACTCGACGGCTGGCTGGCACGTGCCGGACGCTCCGGTCGACGCGCTCTCCCCGATGCAGGCGCTCTTGGCGACGCACGACTGGCCCGGCGCGCAGGGTGCGCCGGCGGCGGCGGGACCCAGGCACGTGGCGCTCACGGCGTTGCAGACGAGGCCCGTCCCGCACGTGGTGAGCTGCACGCAGGGGGTGCCCGGCTGCGGCGCCTCCGCGCAGGTGCCGCACGCGGCGCCGGGCGCGATGCCGCAGAACCCCGACTGGCACTGGGTCGCGAATGCGCAGGCAGCGCCGTCGGCGATCGAGCCCTTCGCGTTGCCGCACTCGGGCGGCGAGTTGGTCTCGAAGAGGTAGTCGCCACAATCCCAGTTGGGGATGGCCGCGACGCACGCCTCGACCCCCGTGGGGTTCTGCCCGGTCGAGGGCGCGGAGAGCGAGCCGACGCAGAAGGCCTTCACGTCGGCCTCGCACGTGGCGAGGTCGACGTAGCGAAGAGGCACGGCCGCGGGGAAGCACGTCTGGAGGTGGGTGCATCGCGCGTAGGCCGAGTCCGCGCACGCCTTGTCGATCGTGGGGCCGCCGCCGCCGGTCTCGAGGGGGCCCGTGTCGACGGCGCCTCCGGCGTCGTCCGGGCCGCCGACGTTCTTCGGGCTGCAGGCGAGAGACGGGAGCGTGGAGAGGGCGACGAGAAGGATGCCGTACTTCATGCGGAGAGGCGGCCGGCCGGCGGGGGCGCGGCGCATCTCGGGTGTACCACGCTCCGTCAGAAGAAGGACCCGCTGAACCCGGGGAGCACGGGCATCGCACTGGTGGTCTTCGTCGCGAAGCGGCCGACGTAGGTGCCGCGGGGGACGAGATAGAGGTACTGCCCGTCGTAGATCGCGCCGAAGAAGTTGGTGGCGCTGGCGTTGCCGCTCGAGACGGGCAGGTCGACGGAGGACCAGGCGCAGTCGCTTCCGAAGGTGCTCCAGGTGTCGTACCGGACGAGGGTGCCGAAGCCCGCGCCGTTGGGGACGAAGTAGACGAACCGCCCGTCGAAGGCGCCGCCCGCGAAGCTGGGCGCGCCGGCGTCGGAAGGGACGAGCGCCGTGAGGTCGAACGTGGACCAGGCCTCGACGTGAGCGAGCGCGTTGGCGTTCGACGTGTCGAACCGCGCGACCAGACCCTGACCTTGCGGCACGAGGTACACGAAGCGGCCGTCGAAGACGGCTCCGCTGAACTCGACTGCACGCGGGCTGAGGGTCGTGAGGTCGAACGCGCTCCACGCGGCGCTCGAGCCGAAGGTCTCGGTCGTGTCGTACCGCGCGACGATGCCGGACCCTCCCTGGTTGCCGTAGCCCGGGACGACGTAGACGTAGCGCCCGTCGAAGACGCCGCCGCGGTAGCCGCTGGCCGTGTTGTTCTTGGCCGTCAGGTCGTAGGTCGTGAACTGGGAGGCGGTCGCGAAGGGCGCGGCATCGCCGGCGCCCGCGTCCCCTCCGTCTCCGGCGTCGGTCGCCGCGTCCGTCCCGGCTCCGGCGTCGACTGCGCCGGCATCGGGCTCGTAGCGGACCACACGGCTCGTGTACGTGTCCGCCGCGTGGTTCGGCACGAAGTAGAGGGCGTTGCCGTCGAACGCGCCGCCCGAGAAGCCGGTGAGCGTGCCGGCATCGCTGACCGGAAGCGTCGTCAGGTCGAACGTCGCCCACTGGGGCCCGTTCTTCGTGAACTGCCCGGCTTGCGTGTCGTAGCGAACGACGACGCCGGCGGTGGTACTCGACGGGCTGCCGCGCTGCGGGACCATGTAGACGAAGCGGCCGTCGAAGAGCGCGCCGGCGAACCCCTGCGCGTCCGGCGAGAGCACGGTCGCGTCGAAGAAGGACCACGCCGCCGTGCTGTTGAAGGTCGCGTGCGTGTCGAAGCGGGCGATGGTGCCGTCGTCGTACGGGGCGAGGTAGAGAAACCGCCCGTCGAACGTGCCGCCGATGAAGCCGTGGGCGTTCGCGTTCACGATGTCCGGCTCGTAGAACTCGAAGACGTCGCCGCCGTCGGGCAAGGAGCCGTTCTTGAGGGCGTAGTAGGTGGTCGAGCCGTCGCCCGCATCGAGCCCGAGGCACGCGGGCGCGTCGGAGGGCGCGTCGAGGCCAGCGTCGCTCCCGGTCTCGATGCCGCCGTCGGTCGTCGTGCCGTCGAACGAGGGGCCGTCGTGCCCTGCCCCGTCGCTGCCGGTCGTACCGTCGGTCGCGGTCGAGTCGGCCCCCGCGTCCTCCGTCCCTCCGTCGGGCGGCGGTTCGAGGCCCAGGAGGGCGCTGCACGCCACCGAGGCTCCGCAGAGGGACGCGCACGCCAGGGCGAGGATCAGGCTCCGGCGCATCGCCCTAGAAGCCCCCGTCGATCGCGAGGCCCGCGCCGCGCGTGCCGACCGTGGGCGCGACCTGCACCGAGTGCGAGGTGAAGAAGAGGACCGCGCCCGCCGCGAGGAGCACGCCGCCCGCCGCGAACGCGATCGTCGACGCGGTCGCGTCCTCCTTGGCGGTCGAGTAGTCCTCGTTCGCCTGACGCGGGTTCGGGCACCCGGACCCCGAGCAGTGGCTCTTCTCCTGGTTCTGCGCGGAGACGGCGTAGAGCCCCCACGAGGTCCCGAGGCCGATGCCGACGAGCCCGAGGCCACCGCCCGCGACGGCGAGGATGCGCTGCGTGGTCCACCAGCTGGGCGTGCGGACGGCAGGCGACGTCGATTCGGCCCCGGAGGGACCCGGCGGCGGCACGGGCCCGAGGACGACCTCCTCGCGGCGATCGCGCTCTCCCTCCCGGAGGACGAGGCGCTTCTCGACGGGAGGCTGCCCCGCGCGCGTGAAGACGAAGACGTGCTCGCCGGGATCGATGCGAGCGGGGCGCCCGTCCAGCGTCGCCAGGAGGGGCGCGCCGTCCATGGTGACGGTCACGTCGGACAGATCGTTCCCGGTGCCGTCCTTCGCGGCGAGGATGAGCGTGGGCATCGCCGCGTCGATCGAGTCGATGCGGCGCGCGCACTCCGTCTTGACCTCGTCGGGGCAGCTCGCGTCGGCGCAGACGGCGAGCCGCTCGAGTGCCGCGTGGAGCTTGCCCTGCTGCCGGAGCGACAGGGAAGACTCGCTCGCGGCGATGCAGGCGGCCGTGTCCGCCCGAGCCGGGGCCGTCGTGAGGGCCGCGGCACCGAGGAGGAGGACGGACGCGATCCGGCGCATCAGGGACACTCCTGCTTGAAGTGCTTGTTCCCGTCGGCGTCGAAGAAGCTGACGATGCGGCACGCAGGGGCCGCCGCGGGCGCGCTCGTGGTGGCGAGCGGACGGGCCGAGGGGTGCGCGCGCGGGTCGGCGGGTTTGCCCCACCACCACGGAACCGACGAGGAAGGCGCGGGCGTGCCGGGAGTGGCGCTCGAAGCGGGGGGCGGCGCGAGGACCTCGACGGGCGCGCTCGACGCGACCGGGGGAGACGCGGTGGCTGCGAACGCCGTCGCCGGCGCGGCGAGCCCGCTCGGGCCGGCCGCGGCGGCGGGAGGCGAAGCGCTGACCGGGGGAGACGGCGAACGACGGACGGCGAGGAAGGTCACGGCGCCGAGGCCCGCGAGACCGACCACGAGGGCGAGCGGCACGACGACGCGGCGACCGGCGCTGGGCGCCGACTGCGAGGTCGTCGGGATGAAGGTCCGCCCATCGAGCGGACGCGAAGGCACGGCGACCGCACCGCCGGGAGACGCCGCTTCGGCGGTCGCGGTCGTGCCGCCGAGCACCTGCTCGACGCGTTCGACGGAGTGAGCGCTCCGCGGCGGACCGAAGGGTGCGACGGCGCGCGCGAGCTCCGCGACGTTCTGGTACCGCGCCGCCTGCTTCTTCTCGAGGCACCGGTCGACGGCCGCGGCGAGGCCCGCGGGGATCTCGGGCCGGACGGCGCGCGCCTCGGCATGCGGCTTCTCGACGATGGTGAAGACGAGCTCGGGCATGGTCTCGGCGACGAACGGCGTCGTGCCCGTGAGCATCTCGTAGAGGACGACGCCGAGCGCCCAGATGTCGCTCCGCGCGTCCACGGTCGCCGGCGACGTCATCTGCTCGGGCGACATGTAGAGCGGAGACCCCATGAGCGCGGTGCTCGACGTCGTGGCGCCGTCGCGGGCGGCCGTCACCTTGGAGATGCCGAAGTCGAGCACCTTGACGATCGATCCCCCACCCGCTCTGCGGGCGAGGAAGAGGTTGGCCGGCTTGAGGTCCCGGTGGACGATGCCGTGCGCGTGGGCCTCGGCGAGGGCCTCGCACGCCTGGAGGATCCAGCGGACGGAGTCTTCGACGGGGAGCCGCGCCTGCCGCGCGAGGAGGTGCTCGACGTCCTCGCCGTCGAGGTACTCCATCACCATGAACGGGACGCCGCCCTCGGAGCCGACGTCGAGCACGCGGGCGACGTGCTCGCTCTGGATCTTCACGGCCGCGCGTGCCTCGCGCAGGAAGCGGCGGCCCACCTCCTCGTTCGCGACGAGCGACGGGAGGAGGAACTTGAGCGCGACGCGCTGCTCGAGTTGCTCGTGGGTCGCCGCCACGACGATGCCCATTCCCCCCTCTCCCAGCACGCGATCGACGCGGTACTTGCCGGCGACGAGCGCGCCGAGCTCGATGGCGGGGGGGCTGCTCACCTCGAGCCACATGGTATTCCCGCGCGCCGCTCCGTGCGACAGGGGAGTGAGCACGCGCCCTGGCCGGTGCGCGGGGCGAAACTCCTCGCGTGGGACAGTTCGTCACGGGCTGCGCGGAGGCACGACGGCGGTGCGGTGCGACGAGGGCCGATCCACGGGCCCTAGGTCGAAACGAGACGGGCGACGGCCCGCACGTTGCACTGGCGCGCTGACCCGACCCGAAGGAGCCCGTAGGAACATGAACAACGTCTCGCTGGTGGTGATGGAGAAGGGCAGCGCGTGGCCCGGTCATGTCGCCGCGATGCAGGACGTCATCGCGTTCAGCCACGACGACGGGGGCCTTCTCCAGCGGACCCAGGAAAAGCTGGCGACCTTGCGGTCGAACCGGCACTCGGTGCGCCTGGCGGTGCTCGCGTGCAACGAGGACTTCGGGGCAAACGCGTTGACGCGCCGGGCGCGGGTGGCTCGCGCGCTCCTCGCGGCGGTGTCGCAGGCGAGCCTCGGCCGCCTGGTGCTCAGCGCCAGCTCCGTCGCGTCGCCGACGCTGCGCGCCGAGCTCCTGACGCTCGCCGGCGAGTTGACCGGCGAGCTCGGTCGGGCAACGGCGACCATCTCCCTCCGCTTCACGGAGCAGGCTCGCCCGGCCGCCGGCCCTCATCGCCCGGGGTCCGTGGCGCCCTGAATCGCCTCACATGCCCTGACTCGCCTCGGCGAGCCAGTACTCCGCCTCCGCGACGAGGCTCTCCACCCGGGTCATCGCCGCCTCGTTGACGGCGCCCTTGGCGAGGCGCTCGCGCGTGAGGTCGCGAAGGGACGTGGCGGCGTCTCGGTACTCGGTGAGGATGCGGCGGAGGGTCTCGCCGTGGAGGCCCGAGTCGCGTGCCGCAAAGGCGACGTCGCGGCACGCGTCGAAGAGCTCGTCCAGCGTGGTGGTCCCGTGCTCGAACGAGGCCCGGAGCTGCACGAGGCGCTTGCGCGCGACCTCGACGCGCTCGCGAGCCAGCTGCTCGATCTTGGCCGGCCGCGGGGTGCCGGCCGAGCCGAGGCCGCCGTTCGCGGATGCGGCACAGGGGCCGCACGGGCCGGAGGCGGACGACGCTCCTCCACAGGCGAGCAACGGAAGGGCGCCCAGGACCACGACGACGAGCCAGCGCATCGTGAACGGAGCGTACCCCGGACCGTCACCGATCAGGTTGACGCTGCCTTTCCGCCCGAAGTGCGCTATGCGGGGCCCAACCGCCATGTCGATGAAGCGCACCAAGCAGCGTACGTCCGGGTCGAGCCGCAACTCGGACGCCGAGCACGATCCCTGGGCGAAACCCGTCGCCCCAGACCCGGAGTGGTCGGAAGTCGAGGCAAAGCCCGACGACGCGTTCGTCCCCTTCGCGATGTCGTCGCGCTTCGCCAAGGGCGACCTGATCGTCCACAGCAAGTTCGGCAAGGGCGTGGTGCTCGGCGTCGAGGGGCCGCGCATCGAGGTCCTCTTCCAGGACGGCAAGAAGAAGCTCGGGCACGCGGTCGCGTCGTAGGTGCTGGGCGACCGCGTCCCTCCGCGCGCCGGGACCCCGCCCGACGAGCTCCTCGACCTTTTCCTCGGGCACGCACGCGACATCGGCCTCGAGCTGTATGCGGCCCAGGAGCAGGCGATCCTCGAGCTGCTCTCGGGCCAGAACGTCATCCTCGCGACGCCGACCGGGAGCGGAAAGTCGCTGGTCGCGCTGGCGATGCACTTCTTCGCGATCAGCGAGGGGCGGCGGAGCATCTACACCGCTCCCATCAAGGCGCTCGTCAACGAGAAGTTCTTCGCGCTGTGCCGCGACTTCGGCCCTGACAAGGTAGGGATGCTGACCGGCGACGCGGCCGTGAACCGCGACGCGCCGATCCTCTGCTGCACCGCGGAGATCCTCGCGAACATGGCGCTCCGCGAGGGGAAGGGCGCGGACGTCGGATGCGCGATCCTCGACGAGTTCCACTACTACGCGGACCGCGAACGCGGCGTCGCGTGGCAGGTGCCCCTGCTCGTGCTCGAGCGCACGCAGTTTCTCCTCATGAGCGCCACGCTCGGTCCGACCGAGGCGTTCGAGGGTGCGCTGACGAAGCTCACACGCCGCACGACGGTGACGGTGCGCTCGAACGAGCGACCCGTGCCGCTCCACCACGAGTACCGCGAGACCCCGCTCCACGAGACGATCGTCGACCTCGTCGAGAAGGGTCGCTCGCCCGTCTACGTCGTGAACTTCACGCAGCGCGCGGCGGCCGAGACGGCCCAGAACTTCATGAGCATCGACTTCCTCCCGAAGGAGCGGAAGAAGCTCCTCGGCGAGGAGCTCGGGCACGTCCGGTTCGACACGCCGTACGGCAAGGAGATGAAGCGGTTTCTCGCGCACGGGGTCGGCGTCCACCACGCCGGCCTGCTCCCCAAGTACCGGCTGCTCGTCGAGAAGCTCGCGCAGAAGGGCCTCCTCGCGATCGTGAGCGGGACCGACACGCTCGGCGTGGGGGTGAACATCCCCATTCGCACGGTGCTCTTCACGCAGCTGTGCAAGTTCGACGGCGAGAAGACGGCGAACCTCAGCGTCCGCGACTTCCAGCAGATCGCGGGGCGCGCGGGGAGGCGAGGCTTCGACGAGCAGGGGTTCGTCGCGGCGCAGGCCCCCCCGCACGTGATCGAGAACCTGCGGCTCGAGGCGAAGGCGGGCGGCGACCCGGTGAAGCTGAAGCGCATCGTGCGGAAGAAGCCTCCCGACAAGGGGTACGTGCACTGGGACCGCGCGACCTTCCAGCGGCTCGTCACGTCGCAGCCCGAGCCGCTCGTCTCGCGCTTCCGCGTGTCGCACGGGATGCTGCTCGAGGTGCTCGATCGCCCCGAGGGCGGCTGCCGCGAGATGGCGCGCATCGTCCACAGGTCGCACGAGCGCCGCGCGCAGCGACGCCTCTTCGGGCGCGAAGCAGCGGCGATGTTCACGTCGCTCGTCGAGGCGGGGATCGTCGAGGTCGAGGAAGGGACGCGGAAGGTGCGCGTGCACGTCGACCTCCAGGAGGATTTCTCGCTCCACCACGCGCTCTCCTTGTGGCTCCTCGACGCCGTGGCGCGCCTCGACCCCGAGACCCCGACGTACGCCCTCGACGTCCTGACGGTGGTCGAGTCGATCCTCGAGGACCCGGACTTCGTGCTCCGCCAGCAGCTCTCGGCGCTCAAGACGGCGAAGATGGCCGAGCTGAAGATGGCGGGCGTGGAGTACGAGCAGCGCATCGAGGAGCTGGAGAAGCTCGAGCACCCCAAGCCGCTGCGCGAGTTCGTCTACGAGACGTTCAACGCGTTCGCGAAGGAGCACCCCTGGGTGCGCGGCGACGACGTACGCCCCAAGTCGGTGGCTCGCGAGATGTTCGAGCGGTTCATGGACTTCAACGAGTACGTGCGGGAGTACGAGCTCGGGCGCGCCGAGGGGACGCTCCTGAGGTACCTGAGCGACGCGTACAAGGCGCTCGCGCACACGGTGCCTGCGCCCATGAAGACGCCTGCCATCGAGGAGATCGAGGTCTTCCTCCGGGCGATGATCCGCGCGGTCGACTCGAGCCTCCTCGACGAGTGGGAGCGCATCCGCGACCCCGCGCAGATGGCGGCGGATCGGCCGGCGGAAGGGGAGGCGGCGGCGCCGGGCGAGGCGGACGTCACGTCGGATGCGCGCGGATTCACCGTGCTCGTGCGCAACGCCATGTTCCAGCTCCTCCGCGCGCTCGGGCGAAAGGACTGGGCGGCCGCAGCCGAGGCGACGGAAGGCTGGACGGCCGAGGAGTTCGCCCGGGCGATGGAGCCGTTCTTCGCCGAGCACGCCACGGTACGCCTCGACCCCGCGGCGCGAGCGCCCGACCGCACGCGCATCGAGACGGGCACGGAAGCCTGGCAGGTGGTGCAGGTCGTGTCGGACCTCGAGGGAGACGACGACTGGGCGATCTTCGCGTCGGTCGATCTCGCGGCGTCGGCCCGCGCCGCGCGGCCGGTCCTGCACATGAGCCGGCTGACACGCTGACCCGGGACTTCGAGCGCATTGCCGCGCTTGCGTACGAACGCAGGCTCTGGTTAATGAGCCGCGCGCCATGCAGGAATCACCGCCCGTCGTCGTCCGCCGCTCCAGGGTCCAGGGGAAGGGCGTCTTCGCCACACGCGCGATCGCCGAGGGCGAGCGGATCATCGAGTACACCGGGACCCTCATCACGAACGACGAGGCAGACTCGCAGGCCGACGACGAGGGGATGCGCCGCCACCACACGTTCCTCTTCGGCGTCGACGACGTGTACACCGTCGACGGCGCGCAGGGCGGCAACGAGGCCCGGTTCATCAACCATTCGTGCGACCCGTGCTGCGAGAGCGTCATCGTACGACGGCGTGTCTACATTCACGCCTTGCGCGACATCGAGGAGGGCGAGGAGCTCACCTACGACTACTGGTACACGACCGACGACGCCTACACGCTCGAGGACCTTCGCCGGATCTACCCATGCCGCTGCCGCAGCCCGATCTGCCGCGGCACGCTGGCGCGCCCCCCTCGCCGCAAGCGCAAGGCGGTCTGAACGCTCACGGGCTCACGGGTGACAGGCGACGTCGTCGGGCGAGTCGCCCGTGAAGAGCTGGATCTCGGAGAGGCTGGTGGGGAGCTCGATCTCCGCCCAGATGGGGTCGGCGGCGATCTGGAGGTTGGGGTTGCCCTTCGCCTGCCCGTCCCAGAAGTTGACGCGCGCCCACTCGTAGCGCACGAGCTTCTGCCAGTTCGGGTCGGCCTTCATGCCCGCGTACTCCGTCGGATGCCCGACGCGGCCCGCGCGCAGGTAGAGCTCCATGTAGTAGAGGTTCGCGGCGACCCCGTCGCGCGCGGAGATCCCGAGGGTGATCTGGTCGCCAACCGCCGTCGCGGCCGCGAGCCCGTTGCAGGACGAGTCGACGGCGTCGAGGAGGAAGATCCCGTCGTAGGTG
Organism: Polyangiaceae bacterium; assembly: GCA_036490515.1. GTDB lineage: Bacteria > Myxococcota_A > Polyangia > Polyangiales > Polyangiaceae > Palsa-1150. The sequence goes on along the minus strand of DASXDU010000042.1, from coordinate 388,157 downwards.
CCTTGCTCTCCTCCGAGCTCCGTCTGGTCGTACGCCTGCGTGGCGCCGCCGGTGACGTACTGGAGGACCTCGCCCTGCGGCCAGGTCGTCAGCGCAGGCACGGTGATCTGCATCGTGCTGACGATGACGAAGGGATGCTGCGTGGCCGTGGCGTTGGCGAAGTCCCATCCCGTCGTCTCGGCATCGAGAGCCGACATCATGGACGACATCAGCGCCTCCCACGACGAGGCGTCGACGAACTCGGGGAGCTGCGGGTCGCTCTGCTCCGCGCTCAGCACGAAGTAGCCGGTCGGATAGCGCCGCTGCATGACGGCGACGGACGAGGAGAGCCAGTTGGCTCCCGAGTACGCCGCGGCGAGGTCGGCGATGTTGGCCGTAGGATCGTACGGTTCGCTGTAACAGGGCGCGCCGGCGTCGATCGCACCCCCGTCCTGCGGAGGCGGCGCCGATGCGTCGCCTCCGGAGCTCGAGGCACCCGCGCCGCCTCCGCTGCTGCTTCCGCTCGTCGAGCCGCTGCCCCCCGAGCTCCCGCTCGAGCCGGAGGCCACCGGCCCGCCCGAGCTGGATCCGCCGGTCGACGCGCCGGAAGATCCGGTCTCCTGTCCTCCCGACGACCCGAGAGGAGGGCCGCCGGAACCCCCGATCGACTGCACTCCGGTTCCACCACACGCACCGGCCACGAGGCCGGCGACCAGCACGAGCCCGCACGCGTTTCGCATCGTCGCACCTCCCGCGAAGGCGACAGTGCGTTGGCGACCGTCGTTTCACAAGGGGCGATGTACCTGAAAACGACAAGCAATCAGCAGGCTTGCATACTTGCAGTCAGCGCTGAACGTTCTCCTACTTCGTCGCCAGGCCGGAGCTCGAAGGGCCGTCGGCGCCGAGCTCCGGCGTGTAGGGATACGCGCGGGGCTCGAAGGCGATGTTCGGCGAGAACGGCGTCGAGGCGCAGCCGGCCGCGAAGACCGACATGATCGAGGCGAGGACGAGGACGAGGATCGAGGTACGCATGGAGGTCTCCCTTCGCCGGGCGAGGCCCGGCGTTCGTTCGAGAAAAGGCGGCGCTGTCAGCGGTCTCAGTGGCTGCGTCGTCGGACGCAGCTGCCTCAGCGCTCGCTGTCTTTCACGCTCACGAGCAGCAGTTCGTTCCCCCGAACGAACAAATTTCACCCGTGTGACGTATCGTGAGCTCCCGTGAGCGCCTTCTCGTCGGAGCGGAACGGCGGGGTCTCGTGGAAGGCCGCGTTCCAGCACCGCAGGTTTCGCCTCTACCAGGGCGGCCGGATGCTCTCCGTCCTGGGAACGCAGATGCAAAGCGTCGCCATCGGCTGGCAGATCTACGCCGTGACGGGGCGACCGCTCGATCTCGCCTGGGTCGGGCTCGCGCAGTTCCTTCCCGCCGTGGGGCTCTCACTCGTGACGGGGCAGGTCGCCGACCGCGTGGATCGACGGCGCATCCTCGTCGCCTGCAACGCCGCGATGGCATGCCTCGGGTTCGCGCTCTACTTCCTCGCGCGCGGCGACGAGACGCGTATCGCCCCCATCTATGCGGTGCTCGTCGGCATCGGGATCACACGTGCCTTCCAGGGCCCTGCCGGGCAGTCCTTGCTTCCCTCGCTGGTCCCGACGCAGCACTTCCCCAATGCCGTCGCGTGGAGCTCCTCGATCTGGCAGGTCGCGACGGTGCTCGGCCCCATGCTCGGGGGCTTCGGCTACGCGGCAATCGGCGCGAGCCGCGTGTACGCCCTCGCGGCGTGCTGCTCGGTGGGAGCGAGCGCGCTCGTGGCGGCGATCGACGCCCTGCCGCGGCCCACCACGTCGGGCGCCGCTCGTTCGTCCGTTCTCGCCGGGGCTCGATACGTCGCGTCGAACCCGATCGTCCTCGGGGCCATCTCGCTCGATCTGTTCGCAGTCCTCCTCGGCGGAGCGACCGCCCTGCTGCCGGTCTACGCGCGCGACATCCTGAGGCTGGGACCGTGGGCGCTCGGAGCGCTGCGCAGCGCTCCTGCCGCGGGGGCGGCGGTGACCGGCGTGCTCCTGGCGCTGCGCCCGATCGACCGGAACGCAGGGCGCAAGATGCTCGCGTGCGTGGCCGTCTTCGGCGTCGCGACGATCGTCTTCGGTCTCTCGCGGAGCTTCGCGCTCTCCCTCCTCGCCCTGGTGGTGGCGGGCGCATCGGACATGGTGAGCGTGGTCGTGCGCTCCGCGCTCGTGCAGCTGGCGACACCGGACGCGATGCGCGGGCGCGTCAGCGCCGTCAACATGGTGTTCATCGGCGCGAGCAACGAGCTCGGGGAGTTCGAGTCGGGCGTCACGGCCCAGTGGCTCGGGACGGTGCCGTCGGTGGTCGTCGGCGGCATCGCGACGATCCTCGTCGTGGCGCTGTGGGCGACGTGTTTCCCGGCACTTCGACGGGTCGATCGGATGAACGACGTCGCCGTGGGCGACTGACGCGTCGCGTAGGATGCGCTACGCTCCATGGTCCTCGATGGGGTTCGCATGAGCCGCCGCCTGCCTCCGGCCGCCGCGCCCGCGCAGCCGTCGTCCGCACCGCCCGAGATGCGGAGCGGGTCGGGCGTACGCGAGCGCGTCGAGCTCACCAACCTCGCGCACGCGCCGACTCGGCTCGTGGGTCGCCGTCGCGAGCTCTCGGAGCTACGGACACTCCTCACCGAGAAGCCGCTCGTGACGGTGCTCGGCCCGGCCGGCGTCGGCAAGACGCGCCTCGCGACGGAGCTCGCGCGCGCGGTCCTCGCCGAGTACGCCGAGGGAGGCGGGGCGTGGAAGGTGGAGCTCTCCGAGGCGAAGGAAGCCGACGCGCTCTGCGCCGCGGTAGCGCGCACGCTCGGCGTGGGGACGAGCGGCACGGGAGATGCGGTGGGCGCGCTGGGCAATGCCCTGGCGTCGCGCGGTCGGACGCTCCTCGTGCTGGACGGCGCAGACGGCTGCGGACCGGCTCTGAGCCGGGCGCTCGCGACGTGGCTCAGGCGGGCGCCCGACGTGCGATGGATCGTCACGTCGCGATCGCGCCTCGCCGTCGAGGGCGAGGCGGTGCTCGACCTCGGCCCCCTCGCGGTGACCGCGACCGGCAGCGGAGCGCCCGACGCGGTCTGGCTCTTCGTCGATCGCGCGCGGAGCGCGCGGGGCGACCTGGTGCTCGACGAGCGGACGTCGCAGGACGTGCTCGAGCTCGTGCGCCGCCTCGACGGCGTCCCCCTCGCCATCGAGCTTGCCGCGGCACGCGTGCGGGCGCTGACCCCCGGCCAGATGCTCGAGCAGGAGTCGAGCCGGTTCGACCTGCTGGGCGCGACGGCGCACCACGCCGATCCGCGCCACTCGACTCTCCGTACCGCCATAGGCACGTCGTGGGCGCCTCTCGAGGCCTGGCAGAAGGACGCTCTCACGCAGCTCTCGGTGTTCGCGGGCGGGTTCGACGTCGACGCGGCCGAGGCTGTGCTCGACCTGTCGGCGCACCCGGGGCAGCCACGCGCCGTCGAGGCGGTCGAAGCGCTGCGCGATCGGTCGCTGGTCGCTGCCTCCGTGCCTTCGGGCAGCGACCGTCTCCGGTTCTCGCTCTACGGGAGCGTGCGCGAGTTCGCGCGTGAGCAGCTCTTCCTTCTCGGGGGACGCGAAGGCGCGGTGCTCCGTCACGCGGTCCACTACGTGACCCGTGGCGCGCGCTGGGCCGACCGGTACGACACCGGCGGCACGGTGGAGGCGACGGCGTGGCTGACGCGCGAGACGGAGAACCTCCTCGCCGTCCACCGCCGCATGCTGCTCCTCGGTCGCGAGGGGGCTTCCCTCGCGCTGGGGGCGGCGCTGGCGCTCGATCCGTTGCTTGCCGCCGTCGGTCCAGGGGCGCTTCGCCTCGGCCTCTTCGATGCGGCCCTCTCGGCCGCGATCCGCGAGGAGGTCTCGACGGACCTGCGGCTTCGAGGCCTCGAGGCGCGCTCCGACGCGAACCGCCTGCTTGGAAGGGGACCGGAGGCCGTCGCCGACGCACAGGCCGCGCTCACGCTCGCCACGACGACGGGCGCACGCGCTTCCGTGGGGCGCGTCCTCCGCGAGCTCGCCGTACTCGCGCTCATGCAGGGCAAGCTTGGCGAAGGTCGCGGCTTGCTCGACCGCGCGTGTGCCATCGATCGCGAGACCGGCGAACGGAGGGAAGAGGGCCGAGCTCTCGGTCTGCTGGGCAGCGTCGCGGCGCTCGAAGGCCGCCTCGAGGCCGCCTGGTCGACTCTCGAGCGGGCGATCTCCGTGCACCGCGACGTGGGCGACCTGCGGTTCGAAGCGACCAATACCGGCAACCTGGCGGTCGTCGCGCACGACGCCGGCAAGCTCGCCGAGGCGCGCGTCCACTGCGAGCGCGCCCTCGCATTGTGCCGGCGCGCCGGGAACACGCGGCTCGAGGCCGAGGTACTCGGTCTCCTCGCGGCGGTCGCTCACGAGGGCAACCAGCAGGAGGAAGCGCGCCGTCACTACACGCGGGCCCTCGAGATGCACCGCGAGGTCGGCAACCGCCGCGCCGAGGGCGCGCTCCTCAGCTACCACGGCGCGCTCCTCGCGGAAGACGGGGACGCGGAGGGCGCGCGAGCGGCCTACGCGCGAGCCCTGACCATCCTGCGCGAGTGCCGGGACCGCCCGAACGAGGCTCTCGTCCTCGGAGCGCTCGCGGCCATCGAGGCACGCGAAGGGTGCCTCGAGTCGGCGCGCGCCGCGCTGTCGCACGCAACCGAGTGCCTCGAGGGGGTCGACGAGCCCCGCTCGCGTGCGGCGGTGAATCTCTGGAGGGGCCACCTCGAGATCGCGCTCGCGCGCGAGGCCCGTCGCGAAGGGGACGATGCCCGCTCGCAGCGCCTGGTCGATGACGCCCGCCGTCGCCTGCAGGAGGCCCCCCCCCTCGAGGGAGGCGAGGTGCGCAGGGCAGCCGACGTCCGACTCGCGCGGCGCTCGCTCGAACGCACCCTCGAGTCCTTCGGTCGCGCCGACTCCGTTCCTGCCTCCACGCCACCCGGCGAAGGCCCTCCCCCCGACGCTCCGCTCGATGCGCTCGTCGTCTGCTCGCGCGGTCGCTGGTTCAGGGGCCCACGCGGCGAGGTCGTGAGCGTCGCTCGCTGGCGTCCGCTCCAGCGCCTGCTCGAGAGGCTGGCGGAGCGCCGCGAGATCGCCCCGGGGGAACCGCTGTCGGTGGACGCGCTCGTCTGCGCGGGCTGGCCCGGCGAGCGGATGCTCCCGAAAGCCGGCGCCACGCGCGTCTACACGGCCATCGCGTCACTCCGGCGGCTCGGCCTCCGCGATCTGCTCGTCCGAGACGATCGCGGCTACATGCTCCGGACGGACGTGGCGATCGCGCGGGTCTCGCGCGGCTGAAGTGCCGCCGATTCGGAGCGTCGGGGGAAGCGTCGGCGTACCGGCCGCGTAAGAGAAGGCCGGAGGCTCGTTTCATGAGGCGCTTGGTTTCCTTCTCCGTGCCGTGTCTCACGGTCGTCTTCGTCGCCGCACTGAGCGGCGGGTGCAGCGGCGCGAACGACTCCGCCGGCAAGGGCGGGGGCAACGGCAGCAGCAGCGGCGGGAGCAGCAGCAGCGGAGGCGGCGACAGCGGGCCGCCCCACGCCGTCGGCACGATCCTCCTCGCCGAGACGCACGCGCCCACAGGCGGCTCGTCCACGCCGGAATTGCTTGCGTCCTTCCTCCCCGATTCGACCGCGATCGCGTCCACGTGCGCCACCCAGGTCGGTGGGTGCACCTTCGTGACGACCCCCGCGTGCGGAGCGAGCGGCTGCGGTGCAGGCGAGGAGTGCACCTGGGACGCGTCGTGCAATCCCACGTGCAAGGCGGCATGCACCCTCCCCTGCCAGAGCGGCCAGGAGTGCTACTTCGCGGCGCCGAGCTCGCCGGCGTGCCGCACGATCGAGACCTTCGACGCGGGCGCCTTGGCGTTCGCGGGTACGACGTCCCCGATCACGCTCTTCCCTCCCTACCAGTACGAGGCGGCCGCCGGCGGCGCTCCCTTCCTCCCGGGAGGCTCGATCGAGGTGAAGGCCAGCGGTGCCACGGGCGCCGGCTTCAACCAGTTCGACGAGAAGTTCACGGCGACGTCTCTCCTGCAGACGACGCCTCCCCTCGACTCGATCGCGGCCACGACCGTCTTTGGCACCGGCCCCATCCCCGTGGGATGGGCCCCCGGCAGCGACACGATCACGGTCACCGTGACCGGCGTCGCGGGCACGGCGACCTGCACCGCGACCGACTCGACCGGGAGCTTCCAGATCCCCCGCTCGGTCGTGAGCGCCGCGATGGGCGCCGGCGGGACCTCGCAACTCCAGATCGGCGTGACCCGCGAGCGCGACGACTGGGACAAGGGCGCGTCGACCCACGGATCGCTCGCCGCGGAGACGGTTCAGTCGGTCGGCTGGGTCGAAGTGTCCACGGCGTCGAGCGAGAGCGCTTCGTTCCAGGGTTGCCCGGGGAGCGGCGAGACGATGTGCACCGACGGCTGCTTCGACACGCAGAGCGACCCGTACCACTGCGGATCGTGCGACGTCGTGTGCGGCGCCGACCAGACATGCGACGCGGGCCAGTGCAGCGGCAGCACGACCACGACGAGCTGCAGCACGTGCGAGACTTCGGCGGAGTCCACGACGTGCTCGTCGCAGACGACGTCGTGCGAGGACGACGGCGAGTGCACGTCGTACTCCACCTGCGTGGGCGCCTGCACGGCCGGGGACTCCACGTGCAAGAGCTCGTGCGAGACGGAGTACCCGCTCGGCTACACCGACTTCCTCGCGTACCGAGACTGCATCTGCGAGACGGCGTGCTCCACGGAGTGCGCGAGCGCCTGCGCCCAGTAGCGCGCGGGACGGTCAGCCGCCCGCGGGCGGCGGCGTGGTGACCCGGGCCGCGGGTATCTTCCTACGGCTCGGGAGAACGACCCGCCCGGCCTCCACGACGACGTCTCCGTCGACGAGCACGCGCGATCCGGCCTGGCACGCCGCGAAGCAGGTGGGCGCGCTCCACGTCGCGCCCGTGGCGCGCGCAGCGGGGTCGCCGATGCCGATGTGGAGGCCCGGAAGGTTCTGGTCCACGAGCGCGTCCCCGACCGGCGCGTCCAGGCCCGGGTTGACGCCAATCGCGACGAGGCCGACACGATCGGAGTTGGGGCAGACCCGGAGCATCGACTCGACGTCGCGGCGTAGCTGCGGCGAGCGCGCCTCGACGTCCACCACGCGGCCGTCGTCGACGAGCAAGCGGACGGGGTTGGCCCGGAGCACCCCCTCGCGCAGGCCGAAGAACTCACCGAGCGACGCGTCGGCGACGAACACTCCGCTCGCGCTCTGCGGCGACGCGTAGAGAGCGCCCGCCGGGAGACTGCCCCACTGCCCGGGCGAGAGGACGCCCAGCTGCGCGAACCATCGACCCTCGGGGGCGAGCTCCACGCGCAGGGACGTGCCGGCCGGGCTCTCCGTCTGGAGGATCCGCGCGCTCCCCAGCCGCCCGAGTACGCGCTGCCCGAGGCGCTCGATCTGCGCATAGTCGAGGCGCATGCCGGCCCCGAAGCTGGTTTGCGAGAGCCCCGGCATGTGCGCATGGCGGAGCCGGCGCTGGCGAACGACGTGGAGCAACGCCTGTCGCATCGGAAGCTCGGCCTGCACGGCCGACGCGACGAAGACGCTCGCGTTCGCGTCGTGCAGCGCGAGGAGCAGGAGGTCGGGCACGACCTTGTGCGGCCGCACCGACCCGCCGGCGCTCCCCATGCGGTCGAGGCGCGCGCGCTTGACCCACGCCCCGCTCGACTCGGCGGCCGATGCGATCGCGTCGCCCAGCGGGAAAGACTGCGCGTCCTCGATGACGACCAGGCGCTCGCCGGGCTGGAGCCTCAATGCCGTCTGAACGAGCACCTGCGAGGCGAGCGCCAGACCGGGATCGCTCATCGCAATTCGACGAAGTATAGCGCCATACGACCGGACGACATCTGAAGCCAAGCTAAACTCAGGGGCCCATGGCGCTCCCCCGCGTGTGGCTCGACGGCGCGCTCGTGGCACCCGACGAGGCGCGTATCAGCGTGCTTTCCCACGCGATTCAGCGGGGAGCGGCCGTCTTCGACGTGGGCGTATTGCGCCCCGGTGACCGGGGTCCGCTCCTCTTCCGGCCGGCGGACCACGTCTCGAGGTTCCTCCGCTCCACCGCCGCCATCGGCCCCGGAATCGATCCGCTCCTGGACGCCGAGACGCTCCTCCGCGCGACCGTCGAGACCGCGCGCGCCTCCGGTGCCACGTCGGCGCTGGTCCGCTGGACGGCGTTCATCGCGGATGCCGAGCCGGATGTGGTGCCTCGATCCGGCGCTCGAGCGAGCGTCGCCATCGCGATCCTGCCGGACGACCCCGCCGCCACGGCCAAGCCGGCGACGGTCCGCGTGTCCGTTCCGCGCGACGCACGCAAGGCCGGTCCGGAGGTCTTTCCTCCGCACGCCAAGGTGGCCGCCTCGTACCTGGGCCCGATGCTGGCCAAGCGCCGGGCGCGCGAGCAGGGATACGACGAGGTGGTGCTCCTCGACGGCGAAGGGCACCTGGCCGAGGCCCCGACTGCAAACGTCTTCATCGTGCGGGCAGGGGTCCTTCACACGCCGCCGCTCGGGCGCATCCTCCCCGGAATCACGCGCGACAGCGCGCTCGCGATCGCGCGGGCCGAGGCCATTCCCGTCCACGAAGCGCCGCTGGGCCTCGAGGACCTCGCCGCCGCCGACGAGGCGTTCCTCACGGCCTCGTCCTTCCCCGTCCAGGGCATCTCTGCCGTCGACGGGCGGCCTCTGCGCGCTGCGGCTCCGGTCACGGCGCGGATGCGGAGCATGCTCCTCGCGTGCGAGCGCGGCGAAGACCCGCGCTTCGCGTCGTGGGTGGTCCCCGTCCGGTGAACGCGACGGCTCAGGGAACGCGCTTCAGGGCCGCCGGCTCGTACTGCTTCATCAGAGACGCCCGGAGCGCCTCGTGCGCCGCGCCCGCCTGGGAAGCCGCCGTGGGTGTCTTCATCACGATGACCACCATCGGCTTGTCGATTCGCCCGAGGATCGTCCGCTCCGGCATCCGCAGGGTGACGGTCACGGTTGGATCGGCGAACGCGGGTTGCACCGAGAGGACGCCGGCGGCGACGAGGACGACGGCGAGCAGGGACTTCATGGGACCTCCACGCGAGAGGACAATCATGGCCCGGGACGGGCTCCCGCGGTAGGCGCGATCTCGGGGATGGGGTCTCCCTCGGCGTGGACCCCGAGGAGGGCGAGAACCGTCGGGGCCACGTCGGACAGCGTGTGACGCCGCGAGGCCGTCACGAGGCCGTGGCCGTGGACGTCGCCGCCGGCCGCGAGGAGCCATACGCGACCCGATTCGGGATACCGGGCGCCGTGATCCTTGAAGCCGTAGGAGCGGCCGTGATCCGCCGTCACGAGCACCGTCGTGTGGCGGCCTCGTTCGCCCATCCCGTCGAGCGTCGAGAAGAGATCTCCGAGGAACGCATCCGATGCGTGCACTGCCTCGAGGTAGCCACGGTAGTCGTTCCTGTGCCCGTACTCGTCGGCATCGCCCAGCCCCACGAAGAGGAACCGCGGGCGGTCGGTCGCGAGCACGCGGAGCGCGAGGCGCGCGGTGATCGCGTCCGGCCGGTAGTCGCCCTCGCCGGGGAATGCAGTCGAGCGGCTGCCCTTGTCGAGAAGAGCCGCGGTTGCCGCGTCGGCCCGCAGGACCTCCTCGCGCTCGGTTCGATGCCTTCCGGCGCTGAGGACGACGCGCGACGGATCGGCGGCGGCGGCGCGCGCGATGCTGGGCCACGAGGCGACGACGGCGGCTTGCCCGTCGTCCGCCCCGCCGCTCTCGAGGAGCTCGTCGACGAGGGTGTTCCCGGGTGGGCGCGCGCATTCGTTGGTCTCGCACGCGGGATCGGGGCGGCCGGCGAAGATCTCCAGGTAACCAGGCATCGAGATGAACTGCGGCCCCGTCGCGGAGATCGCGGGCCCGTGCGGCCCCCCGATGGCAACGGCGCGCTCGTCGAGCGCGTGCGCGACGTTGGGAAGGAGCGCTCGCGGCCCCGCGTACGTCAGCGGGTTCATCCCGCGCTCGTGCGCGAGCGCCCGGTCGGAGCCGCCGAAGAACTCCTGCCAGCGCACGCCGTCGAGGACCACCAGCACCACGGCGCTCTCGGTGCGTTCGCCAGCCGCCGCCTCTACGATGAGGTCGGGAGTCTCGAACGAGCGAGGGAGGCGCGGCGGCAGGCGCGCTGCCGGACCCCACGTCGCGCGCGCGCTGCCGATGAAGGAAATCGGGATGGCGAGGACCAGGAGGGCGGCGAGCCGCCGGAGCGCGCGATGCACGAGGATCGCGTGGAGTGTGTCACGGCCTGCGACGGCGGGCCAAGTTCCGGGGACGGAGGGCCGCGCATCACGGCTGGGCTACGTCCACGGGCGGCGCCGTTTCAAGGGTGCGGGCAGTAGACGACGTTGGTGTTGTTGACGCAGTCGGGATAGCAGGTGGTGTACGGCGACACCGCCTGGATCAGGCAGTCACACGCTGCGTCCGTGTCCGCGCAGTCGCTCGGGATGGGGAAGCATCCGAGAGAGGCGCCGGCCTCCGTGATCGGGCCGCCGTCGGCGTGGCAGTCGCCGTTGAACGTCGTGTAGCCGGTGCCCCCGCCGAAGCAGAACGTCCCGGCCGGGCACCCGCACTGCTGGCAGAAGGCCAGGGGAGCGTAGCCGTCTGGCGCGGCGGGGTACCCCGAGTCGACGGGGGAGAAGATCGAGTAGCCGTCACCCTCGTCGCCAGCCTCCTCGGGCGGGGGCCCCTGGCTCGCGGAGTCGATGTCCGAGATGACGTCGTCGCCGTTGCCGAGCGGCTTCGTCGACTCGCTGCAGGCGATGGCCGCAGCCACGAGCGCTGCCACCGCCACGAGGGCCACCGCACGCGACCGCCGCATGGGCTTCAGCCTAGCGCACCCCCAGCCTCAGGCACCGCGATTCAGAACGGGTCCTGTACGAAGAGGAGCTCTCCTCGCGAAGGCGCACACACGTACACCGATCCCAGGCCCGCCGACACGGCGCAGTGCGCGTCGTTCGTCGTCTGGATCGACCCGAGCACCTTCGGCACGCCATTGCTCGCGAAGCCGACGACGCTCATCGCCGCCGCCGCGGGGCCGGGGACGTAGAGGCGCTGCCGCTGGGCGTCGTACGCCACCTGGTCGACGCCTCCTCCGACCGTCACCGTACCGATCGTGGCGCCCCCTTGCGCCGCGAGGACGACGATGCGCCCCTCCTCGCACGCGGGCATCACCCATTGGTTCGTCGAGTCGATCGCGAGGCCCTTGGACGTCGAGCACCCGTTGGACCACGTCGCGCTGATCGCGTGCTTGTTCACGTCGATCTGGACGGTCTGCGTCGTCGTGTTCGTGTAGGCCATGGCGGCCGCGGCGTCGATCTCGAGCGACTCGGGGCCGCCGCCCGGGATTGCGATGACGGATGCGTGGACGGGCGCCGTGCTCGCGCTCGTGGTCACCGTGAAGACCTCGATCTGTCCCGCGGAAGGCTCGGTCACCCACACCTCGTTCGTCGGCGCGACGAAGCGCACGTATCCGGGGGTCGTCGCGAGGGCCACCGTCGAGGCAATCGACTTCGACTTGGGGTCGACGGCCGCGAGCGTCTTCGAAGTCCGGTCCACGGCATAGACGATGGCGTTCCCCTCGTCCGCCGAGGTCACCCCGAACGTGTCGTCTCCCGAGAAGGTGTCGGACGTCGAGAAGCCTCCGACGCTCGCGATGATCTCGGACGACGGATCGAGCAGGTCGAGGTCCCCCGTGCGACCGGCGGGGACGAGAATGCGGCTCAGCGTCCCGGAGAAGCGAAGATCGTCGAAGCCGATGCCCGCGGTTCCACCGGGAACGGCCAGCGGAGCCGCACCTGCGTCGACCGCTGGCGCGGGGCCCGCCTGACTGCCGCTTCCGCCGGGATCGCAGGGGTCGTCGGCTTGCGAGTCGCTCGTCGGCGGACGAAGCGAACCGTTCCCGCTGCACGCCGCGATCGCAGCCACCAGGACGAGGGGAAAGCCAAGGGAACGCATCGAAAGGCGATACTGCGACGAGCCGCGCGCCGACGCAACCAGGCGAAACGGCTGCAGGCTCAGCGCGAGCCGCTCGACGAAGGGGGCGCATCCGAACCGCGGCGGGGTGGCGGGCGCGTGGTACGGGCGGACGCGTCGCGCCGGGGAGGCGGCCTCGTCGTGCGAGCGCTGGACGGCCCGGTCGCGTTGCGCGTCGGTGGCCGGCTCGTTCGCCGGGCGGCAGCGGACGACGACCCGCCAGACGACCCGCAGGCGCGCGTCACCTGTGCACGTAGATCGAGCACGCATTCGAGCATCGCCGCGATCTGTGGGTCGTGGGGAGGAGCGTGTGCCCAGCCGCGGACGACCCGCGAGAGGGCGCCGAAGCGTACGCGGAGCTCACGCACCGCAGGCCCGGGCGTCGCGGCCCGGAGCTCCTGGTCGACATCCACGAGCACGGCCTCGATACGCGCGAGTTGCGAAGGGTCGCCCACGATCGCTCATGCTATCCTCAATCCTGGGCAGTCATGCAAGAGCACATCGAGACGTTCGAAGACTTCTGGCCGCACTACGTCCACGCGCACAGGAACCCCGTCAACCGGGCGCTCCACTACGCGGGGACCACCGCAGTCCTCGGCACTGTGGCCACGGCGGCCGTCACGCTCAACCCGCTCTGGCTCCTGGCGTCCCCCGTCGTGGGATACGGACCTGCATGGGTCGGGCACTTCGTCTTCGAGCGGAACAAGCCTGCCACCTTCGAGCACCCGCTCTGGTCGCTCCGCGGCGACTTCAAGATGTACCTCCTCGCACTCCGCGGGAAGATGTGCGCCGAGATCGAGCGCGTCTGTGGCGAACTCCCGCCGGACCACTCGCACGAGGACCATCTTCGAGAAGCAGCGGGGTCGTACACGGCCAACGGGACGGCTGCCGCGGCCTCTGCGTGACGAACGCCGCCCCCGCGACTCCGCCGCCGGAGCGCCGGCGCAACCTCCTCCCGATCGTCATCGTCGGCGGCGCGGTCGCGAGCGCGGCGCTGCTCCTCGCGCTCCGCCTCCGGATCCAGCCGCCCACCGTCCCGCCGTATGTCCTCGACGTCTCCGACGCGAAGGCGAGCGTGCTCGCCTCCGGTGACTTCTTCCACATGGACATCGAACCCCAGGGGATCGTCACCGGTGCGGTCGGGGCCCACGCGTTCCTCGTTCGCGGCGACGAGGCTCGCATCTGGGAGCCGGAGTTCGAGGTCGAGCGCGACGGCTCGGTGCACCTCGCCGGCAGGGTCGAGAAGCTCTTCGCCGGCGTGCCCGCGGGCACCTGGGACATCGCCATCGTGGTCGGGCGCCCCGAGACGCTCCCCACGTCGCCGCGCGAGGCGCTGCACGTCCGCGACGGTGGGCCGGCCGAAGCGGCCTGGCGCCTCGTGGAACAGACGGTCGTCCTCGGTGCGCCCAGCGGGAGGTAGCGGGCACCTCTCCTGGACGTCGATCCGGGCTCGCCCGCTATCTCGGGCCGCTCGAAGGTGCTCCAATGACGGGATGGCTCGACGGCGCGCGAGGACCGGGCCTGTCGCGATGCTGGCGATCGGAGGCCTTTCGGCGGCGCTCGCGGCGTGCGGCGGCGGCCGGCCCGGAGGTGACTCCGGCGGACTGGACGCCTCGGTCGACGGAGCGGGCGCCGGCCTGGACGCCGCGGCACACGACGGCGAGGGCGACGGCACTTTTGCGGACGGTCCCACCGGCGACGACGGGGTCGCACCGACCGACGCGGGCGGCGTGGACGGCTCGGCCGGCATCGCGTTCTGCGACGGTACGTACGGCGCGCTCCGGGCCGCTTTCGACGGATGCTGCACGTCGGGCGACAAGAACACGGCTCCGTTCGAGTTCATCGATGCGATCTACGCGGCCATCACGACCGACTGCGCGGCCGCGCTCTCCAGCGCCATCGCCAAGAGCCGCGTCACGTACGACCCGAACGCAGCGGCGACCTGTCTGTCGTCCTTCCAGCAGCGCATCGCGCAGGGCAATTGCTGGACGGACGTCGATACGAACCAGCCCTCGCCGCCCATCTTCGGGACGAGCGCGTGCAGCGGCGTCGTCGCGGGTCGCCAGGGCGCCGGTGCCCCCTGCGCGGTCGACTTCGAGTGCAAGGACGGCCTCACCTGTGTGGGATGGACCGGGGCCACGGATGGCACCTGCGCGCAGCCGGGGTCGGCTGGCACGGCGTGCGAGCAGGCCCCCGACGCGGGATCCGCCTCCTACTTCGACTGGGGGTTCGGCACCCACCCATCGTGCGCCGCAGGCGCCTACTGCACGACGCCGACGTGCAAGGCGCAAGGCGGCACGGGAGCGGCCTGCGCGAGCGACGATGCGTGCACGTCCCCGATGGTCTGCCATCTCGGCAGGTGCGCCACGGCCGCCATCTCCCCCGAGGGTGGCGCGTGCGAGGGCAAGGTGGACTGCCAGCAGGGCCTCTACTGCGCGCTGCCGGACGGGGGCGCGTCTGCAGGCACCTGCACGTCCCGCGTCCCCCTCGGCGGCGACTGCACGACGAACGGCGACCAGTGCAAGGGCTGGTGCGAGGTGCCGGATGGCGGCACTTCGGGCATCTGCGCAACGCTCTGTGGATCCGGGTGACCGCCGCGCGGCGTCGCGGGGCTCACGAGGTGCTCACGCGAAGCGCGGGCGCCGCACCGGGATCAACGACCAGACGAGCGCGCCGGGCAAGGCCATGACGCCCAGCATCGCCATCGCGCTGTCGAACGAGTGGGTACGGTCGATCCAGCGCCCGACCACGGGGTTGAGGAACACGTAGATCAGCGACTGCGCAGCGGCCGTGAGCCCGCCGGACATCGAGACGCGCGCCGGATTCACGCGCGTCATCATGTCCGACGTGAGGAGCGTGTAGAGGCCTCCCCCGCCGGCCGCGGAGACGCCGAGGAGCAGGACCGCCGGAAGAGGATCCGCGACCCGTGGAACGAGCGCGAGCGTCGCTTCCATCGACGCCGCCAGGAAGACGAGAGGCACGTGCGACCGCTGCACCGGCGCACGCCGCTCGAGGGCGCTTGCGACCAGGCCGAAGCCGACCATCCCGAGATCGGCGAGGAGCGCCGGGATCCAGACGAGCGCGGCGACGCGGGACTTGGGGAGAGCCCGCCCCAGCTCGAGGTACTGCGGCAGCCACACGTACATGAACATGAGGCCGGGCGCGGACGCGAGGACCAGGACCAGCGCCCGCAGGACCGCCGGGTCGCCGAAGAGGGCGAGGTGCGACGACCCGCTCGCGGCAGCCACCGACGTGTCCCCGGAGCGCGCGGAGAGCTCGGCCGGGTCGGGCCGCGCGAGGACCTCGCGGACGTCGGGGCTCCGCGTGACGAGGAGCCACGCGGGGAGCCACGCCATCCCGACGACGGACGCGATGAGGAACGCGAGCCGCCAGCCCACGTGGACGTCGAGCCAGATGGCGAGGGGGGCGGCGACCGCGGCGCCGAACGAGCTCCCCGTGAAGAGGAGGCCGAAGGCGGCGGAACGATCACCGGCAGGCAGTGCGCGGCGCACGCTCTGCGCGGCAGCCGGAAAGGACGGGGCCTCGGCGGCGCCGAGGACCACGCGAAGGGCGAAGAGCGCGGCGAAGGTCGGCGCGAATGCGTGCGCGGCGGAGACGGCCGACCAGGCCACGATGGCGGCGACGAGCCCGAGGCGGGCACCGATCCGGTCGACGACCGCTCCGGCGATCGGCGCTGCGACCAGGTACGAGAGGGAGAAGGCGCCGGCGAGCCAGCCGAAGTGCTCGGCGTCGATCCCGAGGGCCGCGCGCACGCTCGTCGCGATCGCCGCGACGACCTGCCGGTCGACGTAACTGACGCTCATCGCCAGCGTCGCCACCACCGCCACGAGCCATGCGCGTCCGCGCGGGAGGGCCATCGAGGCCGGGGAGGATACCCCAGGTCAGCGGTACGCCTCGGTCTCGAGGCGCGCGGTGCACGCGCGGACGACGACCGCGCACGCCTCGTCGAGCGTCGACGGGCGCGTCTCCTCGCCCAGCCACGTGAGCGAGACCTCGCCCTCGTCCAGCTGGAGGACGAGCGCGAGCTCGAACGACGACGAGAGGAGGCCCTGGATCGCGCGGCGCAGGGACGGCCCCAGCAGGCGGCACGCCGCCTCGCCGCTCGAGGCGCGCACGGCGAGCGCGTGGTCGAAGAACGCATCGCCGACGGTCATGGGCTCGAGGTCGTGGACACCGGGACCCTGCAGGAGCCGCGTGTCGCTCGTGACGAGCACGCGCACGCGCTCCTGGATCGCCGCCAGGCCCCAGATGCGCGTGCAGGGTCGCGGCGAACCGCCGATCGTCAGCGAGCACGCCTCGATGGTCAGATCGACGTCCTCGACGCGTCCCTCGACGCGGGGCGATCGCGCGTGCGGCCGCTCACCCGTGGCCGGCAAGAACTGGAACCGCTTGCTCGACGCGTAGCGGCGCCATGCCTCGTCGAGGTCGCGCGACCGACCCCCACGCGCCCCGCGGGCGACGAGGCCCGTGATGGCGCCCGTCCCGAGGAACGCCCAGCACACCGCCAGGACCGTGAGCAGCGCGATCTCCATCGCCATGGAAGTATGGCGCGCCGAGGGCCGTCCGGCAGGGTCGAACCGGGGTGGCCCAGCCGTGGTATGGAGGCGGCATGATCGGCACGAGGGTCACCCTGCGGCTTCGGATGAGCGCTCACGACGCGCACTACGCCGGCGAGCTCGTCGACGGGGCGCGGATGCTGGCTCTCTTCGGTGACCTCGCGACCGAGCTGCTCATCCGCCTCGACGGTGACGAGGGCCTGTTCCGCGCATACGAGTCCGTCGAGTTCCTCGCGCCGGTCTTCGCCGGCGACTACGTCGAGGCGACGGCGGAGCTCGTGACCATCGGGACGACGAGCCGCAAGATCCGCTTCGAAGCGCGCAAGGTCGTGGCGAACCTGCGCGCGACGGGCTTTGCCGCGAGCGCGGCGGACGTTCTGTCCGACCCCGTCGTGGTCGCCCGTGCGGTCGGGACGTGCGTCGTGCCGCGCGATCTCCAGCGCCGGCCGCGCGAGCTCTACATGCCGGGATTGCCGCCCGGTCCGGCGCCGGAGCAGGCGCCCATCGTCACGCCCGAAGGTCCGGGGGACGTCATCCTCACGGCTGCGATCGTCGGCGCGGAGCTCACGCGCGCGCAGACGCCGCACCTCCCCATCACGCCCCAGGAGGTGGCCGACGAGGCGGCGCGCTGCCGCGAGGCCGGCGCCGCCGTCATCCACCTGCACGTGCGCACGCCCGACGGATCGAACACGCAGTCGAGCGAGCGGTTCGCCGAGGTGATCGACGCGATCCGCGGCAAGTGCGACTGCGTCATCCAGCCGTCGACGGGGGGCGCCGTCGGGATGTCGATCGACGAGCGATCGGGCCCCCTGGCCTGCAAGCCGGAGATGGCGACGCTCAACTGCGGGACGATCAACTTCGGCGACGACGTCTTCGTCAACTCGCGGGCCGACATCCGCAAGCTCGCCGCGAAGATCCGCGGCGCGGGCGCGATCCCGGAGCTCGAGTGCTACGAGGTCGGCCACGTCGAGGAGGCGCTCGGCCTGGCGGGCGAGGGGGTCATCGGCAAGCCGCTCCACTTCCAGTTCGTGCTCGGCGTGAAGGGCGCGATCCCTGCGCGCGAGGACGTCGTGCAGTACCTGCGTTCGCTCGTGCCCGCCGAGGCGACGTGGGGCGTGGCCGCGACGGGGCGCTTCCAGCAGCCGATGACCGAGCTCGCGATGCGCCTCGGCGGCCATGCGCGCGTCGGCCTGGAGGACAACATCTATGTGAGCAAGGGCGTTCTCTCCGAGGGGAGCGGCCCACTCGTCGCCCGCGCCGCGGAATACGCCCGGTCGATCGGTCGCACTCCGGCCGATCCGCAGCGGGCTCGGGCGCTACTCGGAGTTGCGTCGCGCCAGCCGTGATATGCCGTCGTGGCCATGGTCGCCACGCTCACCTTCGTCGCCGACACGATCACGCCCGTCCGTGCGTACGCCGCCTTGCGGCGCGCCGCCGGCGAGCGCGCCTCGTTCCTCCTCGAGAGCGTCGTCGGCGGCGAGCGCTGGGGGCGCTACTCGATCCTCGGGTACGACCCGAAGCACGAGGTGTCGCTCCAGCCGAGCGGCCACTGGGTCGGCGCTCACGGGCTGCCGCACGGCCTCGCCTCGGCGCGGGACGCGAAGGACCCCCTCGAGGCGGCGCGTTCGCTCTTCGAGCGTGACGGAAGCGACGCCGGCCCCACGCACCCGGCGGCCCGCTTCGCGAAGAGCTACGTCGGGTACATCGCCTGGGACCTCGTCCACGCGATCGAGAAGGTCCCCGGCTGGGGCCCGCGCGGCACGGCACCGCTCGCGCGTTTCTTCGGCGGGTCGACCATCGTCGTCTTCGACTCGCTCTCGCACACCATCACCATCGCCGCGGAAGACGCCGCCGACGTCGAGCGCGCGCGTGCACACCTCGATCGCCCCGAGCCGCTGTCACCCCTCGCCCTCCCCGATCGCTCTCTCGTCCCGGCCGACGTTCGCGTCGACGTCGACGACGAGCAGTACATGGCGATGGTGCGCCGCGGGCAGGAGTACATCGCGGCGGGAGACGTGTTCCAGGTCGTCCTCGCGCGGCAGTTCACCGTCGCGCGGGCGGGCCGGGATCCGTTCGACGCGTATCGCGCGATGCGCGTCCTCAACCCCAGCCCCTACATGTACTTCCTCGATCTTCCGCCCGGTCCGGGCGAGCGCACGCGAACCCAGATCGCCGGCGCGAGCCCGGAGACGCTCGTTCGCCTCGAGGAGGGGACGATGACCGTGCGCCCGCTCGCGGGGACGCGCCGCCGCGGCCGGACGCACGAGGAGGACGAGGCGCTCGCGACCGAGCTGCTCGCCGACCCGAAGGAGCGCGCGGAGCACGTGATGCTCATCGATCTCGGGCGCAACGACGTCGGCCGCGTCGCGCAGACCGGTACCGTCGAGCTCGTGCGGCAGATGGAGATCGAGCGCTACTCGCACGTCATGCACATCGTGAGCGAGGTCACGGGCAAGGTGCCTGCGTCGACCCCTCCCCTCGAGGTGCTCCGCGCCGCCTTCCCGGCGGGGACGCTCTCGGGAGCGCCGAAGGTGCGGGCGATGCAGATCATCCGCGAGCTCGAGGCCGCGCCGCGCGGCATCTACGGCGGGGCCGTCGGGTACGTCACGAAGACGGGGGAGCTCGACTTCGCGATCGCCATCCGGACGGCCGTCTGCAAGGACGAGAAGTTCGTCGTGACGGCGGGCGCGGGCATCGTCGAGGGAAGCGACCCTGCGAGCGAGGCCGAGGAGTCCCGCAACAAGGCGCGCGGGGTCCTCTGCGCCATCGAGACGGCCGGCCGGTCTCCCGCATAGGCCGAACGCTCCCCTCCTCACGCCTGGTACGTCGCGTGCTGAAAGGGCTCGTCATGAGCTCCCAGACGCGAATTGTCGTGGTGGTGGCGGGTCTTCTCGGGGTCGCGTGTCCCGCCTGCGGGCAGAGCCCGGACATGCCGGCCCCGCAGACGGCCGCAGAGGCGTCGCGCTCGGCCGCCGATGCGCCCAACGGCGTGTGCCGCGCGGGGTCCCAGCGAATCGAGCACGTGGGCTGCGTCGACGAGGAGCTGGCCTACTCGGAGGACGCGCTCGAAGCGTGCCGCTCGGCGGGGACCAGCGAGTGCGAGCAGCGATGCCAGGCCGGGGAGACGGCCACGTGCACCGCGCTCGCCATCGTCCACCAGCTCGCGCTCGAGACGAGCCCGAACACGACGTACGCGACACGCCTCTACGACAAGGCGTGCGCGGCGGGGGACGGCGCAGCCTGCAACGATCTGGGCGTCGTCCACGCGAAGGGCCTCGGCGTTCCGGTCGACTACGACAAGGCGGAGGCGCTCTACGCGGTGGCATGTGACAAAGGCAACGTCATGGGGTGCGTGAACCTCTCGACGTCGCGCGCGTGGGGGGAAGACCCGCCCGAGAACGTGAAGCACGCGATCCTGGCGGTGCAGGACGGCTGCGTGTCGGCGTCCCAGCCCAAGGCGTGCGCCGCGCTCGGGGCCATGCGCGCGAAGGGGTCGGGGCTGCCGCGCGACGAGAAGCTCGCGGCGTCGCTCTTCGACAAGGCGTGCGCCGCGGGCGACGTGCCTGCGTGCGAGCGGCTGGGCCGGGCATACCTCGACGGCGACGGCGTGCCCGCGAACGACGACCGCGCGTTCCATCTGTTCCGCCAGGCATGCGACAGCGCCCGCTCCGACGCGTGCACGGATCTCGCCACGATGTACTGCATGGGCCGCGGCGTCCCGCGCGACACGACGCGGAGCGCGGCGCTGATGCACCAGGCGTGCGACGCGGGCGACCCGTTCGCGTGCCGGGCGAAAGGGTGCAACGGAGGGGCGTAGGCGCGGGCGCGGGCGCGGGCGCGGGCGCGGGCGCGGGCGCGGGCGCGGGCGCGGGCGAAGGATGATTGCACGAACAGGGCGTGGCAATGAAGAAGGGGAATGCGGGTATGCTGCGGGCCCATGCGCCCTTCTCCCCTGCTCCTCGGGCTCTGCGTCGTCGGTGTCGGCCTCGGTTCGCTTCTCGTCGCATGCGACAAGGACGAGAGCAGCGGTTCCCCTGCCGCCTCCGCTGCACCCTCCGCGCCGGCCGCCCCGTCGGCGATGGCGAGCACCGCTGCCGCGCCACCCGCATCGGCCACCGCGTCCTCCGCCGCGAGCGCCGCGGCGCCCCTTCCCAAGTGCCCCGCCGGTCTGACCGGCAACGCGGTCCCGGCGTACTGCATCAAGCTCGCGTCCGGCTACACGGTGAAGGACGCCCGCACGACGCCCACGAAGGGCTCGATCGCGTACGACAGCGGCTCGCCCACGGACAACCTGATGATCTCGTACGACGCGACGCCCATCGCCGAGCAGATCAAGGACGTCGAGGGAGAGCTCAAATTCGGCGGCGACAAGATCGAGAAGAAGGGCGACCTCCCCGGCGGCGGCAAGTGGTACCTGGGCCAGCACCAGGACTTCGAGCGCGTGGTCTCGCTCGTGAAGGGGCAGGCGGGGCTCACCCTCAAGTGCTCGTTCGCCTACAAGACGAAGAGCGCGCCCTCGAAGGACGCGACCGAGGCGTGCAAGTCGATCGTCGTGCCGTCGGGGGGCTGAGCCGCGCGCCATCGTTCCACGGTGGGCCCGCGGCGCTCGAGGCGGTGTGAGCGCGCTACCCCCGCGAAGCGCCCCTCTCGCTCGGCACCCAGACGTGGAAGACCGTTCCGCCGGCCTCCGTCGTCTCGACGTCGATCCCACCTCCGTGGAGCTCGACGATCGCGCGCGCGAGCGATGGCCCGAGGCCCAGGCTCCCGTGGCGCCGCGCCCGATCGGCGTGCTTGAACGCGTCGAAGATCTTCTCGCGGTCCGTCGCCGAGATCCCGCGTCCCGTGACCTCGACGTCGATGCGCATCTGCTCGCCCTTCGACGGCATCGCCGCGCGCACCGTGACGTGCCCCTTCTCCGCGAAGCGTGACGCGACCAGGACGATCGCCGTGAGCCCCTGCGTGAGGCGCGTCGCGTCGACGAGGATGCGCGGGACGCCGGGCTGGATCTCGCCGGTGATCTCGACCTGCATCCCCGCGGTGAGCTCGCGCGCGTCGAGGACGGCGGGCATGACGACGTCGCCGACGCGGGTCCACTCCGGCGACACGGTGAGCGCGCCGGCCTCGACGCGCGCCGCGTCGAGGATCGTGTCGACCAGATAGAGCAGCTCCCTCCCCCGCTGCTCGATGATCGTCACGCTCTCGCGCTGCCCGTCGGTGAGCTTGCCGCGACCCACGAGGTCCGCGAACCCGAGGATGGCGTTGAGCGGCGCCTTGAGGTCGTGGCTCATCGACGCGAGGAAGAGCCCGCGCATCCGCTCGGTCGCCGCGCGCGCGTCGATGGCCCGGGTCTGCGCGCTCGCGAACTCGCGGAACACGCCCCCCATCTCGTCGGCCGCACGAAGGAGCTGCGCGACCGACCGGAACCGCGCGTCGCCCCGGATGCGGCCGCCGCGGAGCACGTCAGCCACACCGGTCGCCTCGAGCTCGCGCGTCGCGAGGGCCACGTCGTCCGCGAAGAGACGCCCGATGCGCCCCCCGACGCCCCAGGCGAGCGCCACGGCCACGAGGGCCAGCGCGAGGTACAGGCCCGCGGTCCCCGCCTGCGCGGTCTCGAAGCGCACCTCGGCGTGCCCGTCCGCGAGCGGCACGGACAGGTGGGTCTGCCCGAGGTCGTCGTGCGTGATCGTGAAGAGCGCGCTCGATCGCGAGACGTCGACGTCGAAGCCATGCGCGTGCGCCGCCTCGATGGCGGCCTTCCTGCCGCGGGGGTCGCCCTCCACGGTGTCGAAGACGCCTTGGGCGAGCTCGGCGGCGTCGTCCTCGCGCGACGACCGGTCGAAGGCGCGAAGGTGCGCGTGGACCAGCTGCGACGCGCCCAGGGCGACGAACGCGACGGGTGCGACGACGGCGAGGAGGAGGCGCTCGCGGAGGCGGGCGGTCCGGCGCGCGCGCGTCTCGAGGGTCTCGACTGCGTCGCGGGAGGCGGCGACGGGCACGAGCTCCATGGCGCGCGCGATGAAGGCGCGCATCGTGATGTACGCGGGGAGCGCCGCCACGCTGGCCATGGTCATCGCGAGCAGGACCAGCCCGAACTGCGTCGAGAGGTCGTTCGTGTCCGGGCGGAGGGCCGGAGTCAGCGTGAGCAGCCCGACGGCGAGCGTGCCCGCGAGGTCCATCGCAACGAGGCGCGCCGGCATGGCGTAGAGGGCCGACACCCGCGTCGAGTCGACGTGCTTCGCGCCGACCGAGAGCGCGTCGAGGAGCGGCCGCACCCTGCGCAGCGCGCCGAGGCTCGCGGCGATCACGATGGCGATCGTCGCGGTCCACCCCCAGAACGCGAGCCCCTTGCTGCCGTCGACCACCGCCGGGTCGAGCAGGAGCAGCCGCGGCGCGAACGCCACGACGAGGAGCCCCGTGGTCGACCACGCGATCAGCTGGATCGCGAGGACGGCGACGGCTACGCGGCGGGCGACGTTCCTCACGCGTGGACCTCCTTCTTCTTCTCCTTCTCCTTGTCCCGCGCGTCGTCCCACGCGGGAAGGAGCACCTTGAAGATCGAGCCGCGGCCCACCTCGCTGTCGACGTCGATGCGGCCTCCGTGCATGAGCACGAGACGGCGCGTGATCGCGAGCCCCAGGCCCGTGCCGCGCCGGCGCGCGCGCTCCTCCTTCGCCTGCTTGTACTCCTCGAAGATGACCGCGCGCTCCTGCGGGCTGATGCCGGGGCCCGTGTCGCGGACGCTGATGCGCGCGTAGCGCCCCTCGCGCCCGACGTCGACGACGACCTCCCCCTGCTGCGTGAACTTGATGGCGTTGCCGACGAGGTTCGTCAGGACCTGGCGGACGCGCCGCTGGTCGGCCCGCGCGAAGACGCCCCCTTCCCCCTCGATGCGCACCGACACCGGGCGCGCCCCGACCAGGCCTCCCGCCTCGCGCACGACCTCCCACGCCACCGCGGCGAGGTCGACGCGCGAACGGGAGAGCTTGAGCTGACCGCTCTCGAGCGCGCTGAACTCGAGGATGTCGTTGATGAGGTCGAGCAGGTGCTTGCCCGAGCCGCGGATTTGCTCCACCTCCTCGCGGGCCTCGGCGCTCAGCGGCCCGTCGACCTCGGTCATGAGGATGTCGGCGAAGCCGAGGATGGCGTTCAGCGGGCTGCGCAGCTCGTGGCTCACCGCCGCGAGGAACGCCGCGCGGTCACGGTCGGCGGCGCGCACCCGTTCGAGGTCGCTCTGGTAGCTCCCCTGCGCGGCGACGAAGCGGCTCACGAGGGCGTTGAACGCGACGGTCAGCGCGCCTACCTCGTCCATCGTGCGAACGGGAACCGCCTCGCCGGTCGGCTCGGAGCGGACGTGAACCATCCCGCGCACGCGCTCGGCCACGAAGTCGACGTCCTGCGTCGCGTCACGCGAGACCGCGTACGCCACCGCCGCGGCGACGCCGACGAGCAGGGTCGTCAGCGCGACGAGGGCACGCAGCAGGGCCGGCGCCCCCTCGGGGGCGCTCGGCTCGCGAACGAAGGCGACGAGGATGGGGTTCGGGGCAGGCCCGTCGATGGGCTGGCTGGCGAAGCGCGCTCGACCCAGGCCCGTGATGGCCTCGCCCGCGTGCTCCGCGACCACGCGCTTGAGCGCCCCGCGATCGGCCATCCCGAGGCTCGCATCGAGCCGCACGTCTCCTTCGGGCGTCACGACGACGAACTCCGCGCCCGTCTTGCGGGCGGCGCGCTGCATCGCCTCGAGCCGCTCGTTCGGCGGCAGCCGCGAGAGCCTCGCGCCCAGCGCCGAAGCGAGGAGCTCCGCGCGCGCCGCCGCGTGGTCGTCGCTCGCGGTCGCCAGGTTCGACACGCCGAAGAGGCCGATGGCCACGGCCACGGCCACGCCGAGGGCCACGACCACCACGGGCGCGAGCGGCAAGAGCGGCCACGCCGCGGAGGTGCGCGGCGGCGGCCCGACGCTGGTCGTCGCCGTGCCCGGGTTCGTCTTCCCGGGCGGGACCGAGAGGAGCCCCTCGCCAGGCGTCGGCGGCGACGTCGAGCGCGCCGGGCGGACCGAGGCGGTCTGAGGGGCGCGCGAGGTCACGGGGGGATAGTAGGCCGGTGACCGCCGCGCGACATCTCGGCGTCGCGACAACTTGCCTCACTTGTATTCGACGAGGATGGACTTACTCTCGGCCTCGGAATGAGGTCCACGCTCCGGCGGTTGCGATCACGGATGAAGTCCCGCAACGTGGGCGTGACGCTCGTCATTTACGGCTGGCACGACAGCCAGCCGGGCACGCTCGCCTGGGCGTTCCCCACGCTGCGCGCCGCGCTCCAGGCCGTGCGCGCGATGCGCAACGCCATCGGCTGGCTGGTCGTCGAGGGCCGCCGCGCGTTCGAGGGAGACGTCGACCTCGACGCCGTGCGCCGCGCCGGCCGCGTGCTCGCCGAGCACACGGCCTGACCGCGCCCGGCGCCCACCTCAGATTCGCTCGATCACGACGGCGAGGCCCTGCCCGCCTCCGATGCACGCGCTGCCGACCGCGAAGCGGCCGTTGCGCCGCGCGAGCTCGTAGACGAGGTGCGCCGTGATGCGCGCGCCGCTCGCGCCGAGCGGATGCCCGAGCGCGATCGCCCCGCCGTCCACGTTCGTCTTCGCGCGGTCGAGCCCCAGCTCCTTCTCGACGGCGAGGTACTGCGGCGCGAACGCCTCGTTCACCTCGAAGAGGTCCACGTCCGACTGCTTCAGCTCCGCCCGCGCGAGCGCCGCGCGGATGGCCGGCGCCGGACCGATGCCCATGATGCTCGGGTCGACGCCCGCGACGCCCCACTGGAGCAGGCGCGCCAGCGGCTTCAGGCCCTTGTTCTTCGCGTAGTCCTCGCTCGTGAGCACGAGCGCCGCGGCGCCGTCGCAGATGCCCGACGCGTTGCCTGCCGTGACGACCCCGTCCTTCTTGAAGACGGGGGCGAGCTTGCCGAGCGCCTCCATCGTCGACTGCGGGCGCGGGTGCTCGTCGATCGCGAAGCTGACGGGCCCCTTCCTGGTCGTGAGCTCGATGGCGACGATCTCGTTCTTGAAGCGGCCCGCCTCGTTTGCCGCCGCCCAGCGCTGCTGGCTCGCGAGCGCGAACTCGTCGCACTGCTGGCGCGAGATACCGTACTTCTGCGCGAGGTTCTCGGCCGTCACGGCCATCGGCGTGTTGCAGTAGCTGTCCGTCAGCGCGCTCCAGAGCGAGTCCTCGATGGGCGGCGTCTTGCCGAACGCCCACCCTTCGCGCGCGCCGCGCAGCTGGAACGGCGCCTGCGTCATGTTCTCGGTACCCGCCACGAGGACGGCGTCCGTCTCGCCGAGGACGATCTGCTCGGCGCCCGAGACGATCGCCTGGAAGCCCGACCCGCAGAGACGGTTCACGGTGAGCGCCGGAGTCTCGATGGGCAGCCCCGCCTTGAGGCCGACGTGGCGCGCGCAGTAGATGGCGTCGGCGCTGGTCTGCATCACGTTGCCAACCACCACATGGCCGATGTCGCCCTTGGCGACGCCGCTCTGCTCGAGGGCGGCCTTCGACGCGTGCACGGCGAGGTCGGTCGCGCTGACGCCCTTGAGGGAGCCGAGCATCGTGCCGAACGCGGTGCGCTTGGCGGCGACGATGACGATGGACTTGGGGAGCTTGGCCATGGGCCGGGGTGCTAGCCTCCCTCCACACTGAATGCAAACGCGCCCAGGGTACGGCGAGGGCCTACCTCCGCCGGAGGGGCCGTCTGGATCGGCGCAGCAGGCGCCTGGATCGCCCGAGGTCCAGCCTCAGCGGGCACGGGGCACCGAAACTTCTCAGCCAGGTTACGCGTATCCCGCGCCACAGCAGCCAGTTCCTCCGCCCGTCCCGGGCGGGGCGCTCGCTGGATCGAGTTTTGTACTGACCCCGCAACGGTCGTCCTTCTGGACCACCGGGTGGGGGGTCTACTGGGTGCTTCGCCTCGGCTTCGCCGCGGTGTTCATCCTCCTCGCAGGGGTAGGCGCATGTTTCTCCATGCTCAGTCACTGAAGGCAGCGCTCGCGTTCTCCTCGTTCCTTCTGGTCGTCCCCCTGGTCGGGTGTGGTTCCGGCTCGGACGTCCCCGGCTCGGGGGTCCACGAGAACGGGAGCTCCGGCGGCGGGAGCAGCGGCAGCAGCAGCGGGTCGAGCAGCGGCGGAGGGTCGTCGAGCGGAGGCAGCAGCTCGGGGAGCTCGAGCAGCGGTTCGAGCAGCGGGGGGTCGA
Source organism: Polyangiaceae bacterium (assembly GCA_036490515.1). Classification (GTDB taxonomy): domain Bacteria; phylum Myxococcota_A; class Polyangia; order Polyangiales; family Polyangiaceae; genus Palsa-1150. The sequence continues at coordinate 361,232 of DASXDU010000042.1, read as the reverse complement.
CGAGCAGCAGCAGCTCGGGCTCGTCCAGCGGCAGCTCCAGCGGGAGCAGCAGCGGGGCGACGTCGACGACGATCTCCGCAGACGTGACCTGGGCCGACGGCACGCAGATCAGCGAGAACACGACCATCGCGAGCGGCGTCACCGTGACGATCGCTCCGGGGGCCACCGTCACGGTGGCCGCGAAGGTCGGAATCAGCATCGCGGGCACGCTGACCGGCACCAGCACGACGACGCACGCGACGCTCACCGGCGCGGGCTGGTCGGGCCTCTCGGTCGCGAGCGGCGGGACGCTCGACCTGACGCTGGTCGACATCACGGGCGCGAGCACCGCCCTCCAGACGGCCGCGGGCGCCGTGAAGACGGAGTACGACGGCGGGACGATCACCGGCGCATCGACGCCGTTCGACCTCGCGAAGGGCACCACGCTCGGCACGAAGAACGCGACGGTCACCGGCACCCTCGGCACCTCGCGCATCGCCGGCGCGCTCGTCACCTCGTACCTCGACTACGACTCGAACGGCAACGAGGGCATCACCACGATCGACCCGACCGCCACCCTCTCGATCGAGGACTCCAAGCTCCACGGCTCCGGCCCGGTCGCCGACTTCGTCGTCTCGGCGAACGGCGCCGCCTCCATCCACATCGCGTACACCGACATCACGAACGTCCACTGCGGGTTCCACTTCGACGCCATCGACGCCTTCGACGTCAGCTACTCGAACGTCGAGAGCAACGCCTACGGCTTCATGCTCTACGGCTCGAGCGGCACGGGCACCCGGTCGGTCACGAACTCGAACATCGACCAGAACCAGATCGCGTACGACACCGAGGGCAACAACGGCCCGATCACGTTCGACGGCGACTACGTGACCGGCACGCAGACGCCCGGCACCGCCGTCAGTGTCTCGAACGCCGCCAGCGCGAAGCTCACCGGTACCGGCCCCCGCTGACGATCCGCGCTACGACCTCTCCCGTGGTCGACTGCGCAGTGCTCGTCGTCGGAACCGGCTTCGCCGGGCTCGGAATGGCCATTCGCCTGAAGCAGGCGGGCATCGACGACTTCGTGGTCCTCGAGCAGGCCGGCGACGTGGGGGGCACGTGGCGCGACAACACGTACCCGGGCTGCGCGTGCGACGTGCAGTCGCACCTCTACTCGTTCTCCTTCGAGCCCTGGCCCCGCTGGACGCGCGAGTTCGCCCCGCAGGAGGAGATCCTCGCGTACCTTCGTCACTGCGCGGAGACGTACGGCATCCGGCCCCACGTGCGGTTCGGGGCACGCGTGCGCAAGGCCACGTGGGACGAGCACGCCGGCGCGTGGACGGTGGAGACCTCGGACGGAGCGACGCTGCGCGCGCGTGTCCTCGTCCCCGGCTGCGGGCCGCTCAGCAAGCCGCAGCTCCCCGACATCCCGGGCCTCGCGTCGTTCGCAGGCGAGACCTTCCACTCGGCGCGGTGGGACCGCTCGTTCGAGCTTGCCGGCAAGACCGTCGCCGTCGTCGGGACGGGCGCGAGCGCCATCCAGATCGTCCCCGCCATCGCCCCCGAGGTCGGGCGCCTCCTCGTCTCCCAGCGCACGCCGCCGTGGATCCTGCCGAAGCCCGACGGCGACATCCCCGCGTGGAAGCGGGCGCTCTTCGCGCACGTCCCCGCCGCGCAGAAGCTCGCCCGCCAGCGCATCTACTGGACGCGGGAGCTCTTCGCGCTCGGCTTCGTCGTCGAGCCGCGCGTCATGAAGCTCGCCGAACGCCTCGGCCGGCGGTACCTCGCGCGCAAGGTCGCCGACCCTGCGCTGCGCGCGAAGCTCACGCCGTCGTACGCGATGGGCTGCAAGCGCGTCCTCCCGTCGAACGACTACCTGCCCGCGCTCCAGCGATCCAACGTCGAGCTCGTGACGGGCGGCATCGCCCAGGTGCGGGCGCGGTCGATCGTGTCGAAGGACGGGACGGAGCGGCCCGTCGACGCGATCGTCCTCGCGACGGGCTTCGAGGCGGCCGAGCAGGTCGCGCCCTTCGAGGTGCGCGGGCGCGACGGCCGCGAGCTCGGCGAGGTGTGGCGCGGCGGGGCCGAGGCGTACCTCGGGACGAGCGTCGCGGGCTTCCCCAACCTGTTCCTCCTCGTCGGCCCGAACACGGGCCTCGGCCACAGCTCGATGGTCTTCATGATCGAGTCGCAGATCGCGTACGTGCTCGACGCCGTGAAGAAGATGCGCGTCCGCCGGTGGAAGGCGGTCGCCCTCCGGCCCGCGGCGCAGGCGCGCTACAACGCGCGCCTCCAGGAGCGGCTCGCCGGGACGGTCTGGGCGAGCGGCTGCATGAGCTGGTACCTCACGCGCACCGGCAAGAACACGACGCTCTGGCCGGGCTTCACCTTCGAGTTTCGCCGGCGGACCCGCCGCTTCGACGAGGACGCGTACGAACGCTTCGCGCAGCTCCCCTCGGACGACGCTCAGGCCGCGAGCGTCGCCCAGGCCCCCGCGATGACCACCTCGTCCCGCTCCTTGACCTTCACCTGAATCGCCACCGCATCCGGCCGCACGACCCAGCCCTCGGTCACCAGCGTGTCGCCCGGCCAGACCGGCCGGCGGAAGCTCGCCTCGAACGAGCGCAGCTTCGTCGCGTCGCCGCCGCAGGCGCCCCTCGCCACGTGCCGCACCATGTACCCGTACGAGCAGAGCCCGTGCAGGATGGGCCCGCGCTCGAAGCCCACGGCGCGCGCGAACTCCGGGTCTGCGTGCAGCGGGTTGAGGTCGCCCGAGAGGCGGTAGAGGAGGGCCTGCTCGGGCGAGGTGGTCTCCTCGATCGAGAACGTCGGCGGCTGGTCGCGCGGGCGGTCGACGGGCGGAGGGTCCTTCGGCGGCGGGTCCCCGCCGAAGCCGCCCTCGCCGCGGAACAGGATCGACGACGTCGTCTCGGCCACGAGCTTCCCGCTCGCGTCCTCCGCGCGCGTGTCGACGAGCACCTGCGCGAGCCGCTTCATGTCGTAGACGCCGCGCACCGTCGCCGTCGTCCGCAGCGTGCCGCTCGGGGCGAGGGGCGCGTGCACGGTCACGCGCTCGCTCCCGTGCACGATCATCGCCATGTTGCCGCCGGTCTTGCCGAGGAGCTCGAGCATCGGCTGGAACTTCGACACGACCGCGAAGCTCGGGAGGACGCGCGGGCCGCGGCCCTCGTAGAGATAGTCGAGCTCCCCCTGCTTCGCGCCGACGCCGAGGGCATAGAGAACGGTGTCCTTCCAGGCGTACTGCCAGGTGGAGGGCGCGCTCTGCTTGCCGGCGATCGAGAGGTCCAGGGGCATCGGAGGGGTCCGCGCGGAGGATAGTAGTCTAGATTGACGCGCGCATGCCCTCCGTCGTCGGCGCCGTGGTGGACGCGTTCGCGCGATCCGGCGTCGACCTCGCGGCGCTCGGCCTCGCGTGGGCGCGCGCGCTCCCGGCGGTGACGCTGGTCCCGGCGTTCGGCCTCCGCGCGCTGCCGGCGCCCGCGCGCGGCGTCCTCGGTCTCGCGTTCGCCGCGTGCGTCTTCCCCGCGATGGCGCCCGTCGGGCCGAGCGCGATCGCCGGCGCCGAGCCATGGGCGCTGCAGCTCGTCGTCGAGGTGGCGCGCGGGCTTCCGGTCGCCATCGCCGCCGCGGTCCCGCTCTGGGCCGCGACGATGGCCGGCGGCGTGGCCGACGCGCTCCGCGGCTCGCGCGAGACGCCCAACGTCCCGGTCGTCGAGGGCGCCGCGACGCCGCTCGGCGTGCCGCTCTCCATCCTCGCGAGCGCGATCTTCCTCGCGACCGGAGGCCCGGCGCGCGTCGTCACGGCGCTCGCCCTCCACCCCGTCGGCGCGCACCCGCTGCTCGCAGCCGCCGACGACCTGGTCGGCGGCATCGCGCTCGCCGTCGCCCTCGGCGGGCCGCTCCTCGCAGCGGCCGTCGTCCTCGAGGTCGCCGGCGCCCTGGTCGCCCGCGCCGCAGCTCCCGCGCAGGTCCACGCGCTCCTCGCCCCGATACGCGCCCTCGGCACGCTCGCCGTCATGGCGGTCGTCCTCGAGCGCGTCGCGACGGCGCTGGCGAAGGCGGTCGAGAGCGCGCCATAGCGAAGAAGTGGCGCGTCGAGACAAGCGATTGGCGCAAACGCGATGGCGCCGTCGCACGCGGCGAGTAGAGCTGGCAGATGCGCACTGCAGCGCGTCTTCCCCGGCCCGCCGCATTCGTCGCAGTCGTCGCGTTCGCCGCCGTCAGCGCGCTCGCCGCGCCTTCGGTCGCGTCGGCGCAGACGAGCCCACCGCCGCGCGAGCCGCTGATGCCCCCCGAAGTCCGCGTACACGTCCTGGGTCCCTCGGGCCCAGGTACCGCGTCAACGGGGAAGGCCGGATGCCCTCCGAGCCGTTCGGCCTCGCGGGCAGGCCGGGCGACCGGGTTGCGGTTCACGTCGAGGGCGGCTCGACGGCGTGGTTCGTCGCGGGGATCGTCCTCGTCCCCACCGGCACCCTCGTCGCGCTCACCGGGATCGCGATCGATCTCATGGCGCCGCTCGCGTCGCTGTCGGGGGGCGACGTGAAGGGAACCCTGGCCATCGGGTCGACCACGCTCGCCGTCGGTATCGCCGCGCTCGTGACGGGCATCGTCCTCATCAACGGCCATTCGCGGTCCAGCGCGGCCCTCCAGATCGAGCTCCCGACCGACGGCTCGCACCGCGGCACGGAGACCGGCGGGGCGACGTGGCGCGACGCCCCGTCGGCGGAGGGGGCGCTCCCTCCCGTGGCAAGGGGTTCGTTCTTCACCGTGCGCTTCTGATGCATCGCGAGGGCCTCCGCGCGAGCCGTCGAGAGTGCGCCACAAGAAAGAGCGAGGGTCCGAGAGGCGCCCGTCAAACATGGCGCCCCCCGGACCCTCCTTGTGTCAGCGCGTGCGCCGATGCTGGCGGAGGTTGCTCAGGCCTCCCCTGTTTCGGTGCCCGCGCTTGCGAGGCGACGACTACTGCCCGGTATGTCCCGTGGGGGGCACGCCGGGAGTAGCCACCGCCGGCTGTGCGGCTGCCGGCGCCGTGGTCGCCGCCTGCGGAGCAGACGGCTGCACGGCGACCGGTTCGACCTGCGGAGCGGCGCTTGCCGGAACGGCGGGCGGAGTGACGTTCGGAGTGATCGTCACGCTCGCCACGTTCCCGGAGATCGACGCCTTCTTTTTCTTCGACGTCGTCCCCCGTGCCTCCCGCGTGGCCTTCGCCTTCGCCGTCTTGGCGGCCAGCTCGACTGACGTGAGGGGTGCCGGAGCCCTGGGAGGCTTCAGCCCGAACAACGCCAGCGTCGCCGGCGAGTTCGCGTACATCGCACGGAGCACGCGCTTCAGGGCCGAGATGATCGGTCCAGTCTTCGTGTTCTCCGCCGCGTACGCGACCAGCGCTTCCTTGACGCTCGCCTGTGCCGAATCCACGGCGGTGAGCGCCGTGATCAGGCCCTGAATGGCCTGAACCAGTGCCGCCGTCGTGTAGCCGGTGCTCGCCAACGTGAACTGCCCGTTGGGGAGCTGCTTCTGCAGGCCCGAGATGAGCGCCTGCAGCTGCGCCAAGATCGCCGCCTTCGTAGGCTTCGCGGTCGTGGTGGTACTAGACATGGTACTTGCTTCCTTTCTAGGTGGGCGCACCCCCGCCGTTGGGCGGGCCGTCCGGAGCCAGCGGGCCCCGGGGGTCGTGCCTGGAGACCTCTCCCCGTGCACGGGAAGAGGTGCCTCGATCGTCCCTCCTACCCTTAGGGGAGCGCGATCCAGCTAGGACCAGATAGGACCAGCTGAGACCAGCTGGGACCAGGGAGGAGAGGCGTGGGTCCCGCCCCGGACCGGGGTCCGGCCTCAATCCCGTTCACCGACCCATCCTCCGCGATTCCACCTCGGTCAACCGCGTTCACTGGCCCATCCTCCACGGTTCCACCTCGGTTAACCGCGTTCACCGACCCGTCCTCCGCGATTCCACCTCGGTCAACCGCGGTCACCGACCCGTCCTCCGCGATTCCACCTCGGTCAACCGCGGTCACCGGCCCATCCTCCGCGATTCCACCTCGGTCAACCGCGGTCACTGGCCCATCCTTCGCGATTCCACTTCGCTCAATCGCGTTCACCGGCCCATCCTCCGCGGTTCCACCTCGATGAACCGCGGCGACCGGCCCTTCCACCCGGCCTCCGTCTCTCTGAACCGCGGTCGCGGCGCGACCCATCGCGGCCCTCGGCTGGCAAACCGCGCCCTCCCTTCAACCGGACGCGATTCCTCGACGACCAACCGGGGAGATCTCGGGCCCGTCCACGTTCGAGTGACGGGCTGCGCCGCGCGGCCCCCGATGCCGCCCGCACGATGAGAAGCGCCTCTCAGTCAGCCGCTGCGTCGCCGATGGCGATGCCGCTGCCGTCCGCCCCGGCGCACTGTGCGGCGCACGTCGTGTGACCGCACGTGTAGAAGGGCTGGGCGTTGTTCGTGCAAGTGTCGTCGAACCCCGAGCAGGAGCACGTGCAGTCCTGGACGATCCAGCACGACGACTCGTAGGCGGCGAGCTGCGTCGCGCAGCTGCTCGTCAGGCACGCGTCGCAGGCGCTCGGATCGGCAGGAGCGAAGGGGGCAGTGTCCTTGCAGCCGCACGCAGCTTCGGCGTCCGTCGGGCAGGCGTCGGTAGCGCTGTCACTCCCGGGACCCGTATCCGCCGACGTCGCGCCGTCCACCGCATCGAACGGATTCCCGTCCGCCGTCCCGCCGTCGAGCGCACTCGCGTCCGGGGAACCTCCGCCGCCGCCGGGGCCGGACGACGAGCTTCCGCAGGCAATCACGCCGGCCGCAACCATCACGGCGAGGGCCGAGAGCGACTTCATGGCTCCGGCATACCGCAAGAAGCGTGCTGGCTCCTCGACTCGCCTTCGCCGCGGGATCCGGGTCGCGGGTGCTCCAGAGTGGGCCACCCACGACGGAACGATCGGGCCCCCCAACGGCCACAGCCTCCCCGGCACGCTGCCTTCGAGCTCTTTCTCCGGTGGTCGCATCGAGCCCCGTCGATGGTCCGGTCGTTGCTCACGGGCCGCAAAATGAAATCGTGGTTGCTGGCACTCGTACCTCTCGTCGTGGCGTGCGGGGGGGCCGGAGACCCGTTTGCCGGCCAGGACAGCGACGGCGGGAGCGTCGCCGTGGCCGACGGTGGAGCGGTCATCGACAACGGCGGGACCGTCGCGTTCCCCGTCTCGCAGGCATTCGTCGTCCGCGGCGAATGGTGCGGGGCTCCCCCGCCCTTCACGCCCCAGGATCCCTTCGATCTCGTGCTCTACGGGGAGCCGCAGAGTCAGCCGATGCCGTGGCCCACGATGGACATCGTCGTCTACGCGAGCGCGCCCGTCGGGTCGCCTCAGACGCTGACCGTCTTGCCGTGGAAACCCGGCCCGGCTCCTGCCCCCGGGGACAACGACGTCAACGAGGAGGACGCCGACGGCGACGTCGTCGGGGGCAATCCGTTGCTCGCCCTCAGCCTCTCGCGTGGCCTGACCCCGGCCGCGCCCGATCCGAATCCCTACGACGAGGCCACGATGACCGTCCTCGCCATACCGAAGAAGGAGGGCGACTCGTTGCGGGTCCGAGTGCAGCTTCACTTCACCGACGGCGCGACCCTCGACCAGACGTTCGTCTCGCCGCCCCTGGCCGAAACGGACACCCCGTGCGGAGGCGTGTCGGGCGGGTCGGGTCCGTAGCGTACGGGCTGGAGAGCCCCGTCAGAGCGGGATGCGATACCCGAACTTGATGCCCAGCTCGAACGCGGCGACGTTGCCCGTCAGCGTCGCGCAGTCGCCGATGGGATCGCACGAGCTCTGCCCCGACGCGAACGCCTTCCCCGCCGGCAGGAGCCAGCGGTCGGCGCGGAGCGCGAGGCCGATGACGAGGCTGTCGTTGATGAGGTAGTCGCCGCCGAGCTGGAACCCGAGCGAGAACCCCTCGGTGCTCACGGTCTGCGTGTTCGTTCCGAGGATCGAGGGGACGGTCGGCGCGTTCTCCGTCGAGAAGCGGTCGGCGATGATGAGCGCGCCCGCGCTCAGGCCGAACCAGCCCTCGAACCAGCGCGAGTGGAAGGGGTAGTACCGGCCCTCCGCGCCGAGGAACAGGTAGCTCCGCGAGTGCGTGCGCTGCAGGCCACTCGCGCCGCCGTAGTTCGGATCGCTCGTGGGCCGCGGGGCGAAGAGGACGCCCGCGCCGAACGCCCACTCGCGCTCGGGCCGGTAGAGCAGGTGCACGCCCGTCTGCACCGTCGCGTCGCCGTGCCCGATCGCGCCGAAGGGCGTCCCGCCGCCCTCGTTCGACGGCGAGATGGGCGCCGTCGGCAGCGTGAGGATGCCCGCCTCGACCTCCGCGATCGTGTGCGCGCGATCGAGCAGCGACGGGTGCTCGTCGTCCTTGTGCACGTCCCGGGGCGGTTCCTGCCCCCACGCCGCACGCGGGACGACCGCCGCGGCGCACGCGACGAGAAGCACCATCGCGACGCGCGCCATCGGTACGAGCTTAACCCGCTGGGCTCTCGGAGAGGGGGAAACAACGGAGGCCCAAGCGCGCGCCTAGAGCCACTTGCCGCCGGTGGAGGCCGGAGGCGTGCCCTGCGGCGGGGCTGCGGGCAACGTCGGCGGGGCGGTGGGGCCGCTTCCGACGACGAGCAAGCGCGACGAGCGGACGGGGGCGCCGTCGGCCTTCGCGGTGAAGCTCACGTCGAAGCGACCCGGCTGGAGGAACGCGAAGGTCGCGTGGAAGCCGCCTGCGCCGTCGGCGGCCGCGTCGAGCCGCGTGCCCGGCGCGATCCCCGGCCCCGCGATGTGGAACGCCGCGCCCTCGACCTTCGCGCGCGCGCCGCCCGCGACCCGCGCGGTCAGATCCACGGGCTGCCCCACGCCCGGCTTCGCGTTCGACACGTCGACCGTCGCGCGCACCGCACCCGACGCCACCACCACGTGACCCGACGCCAGCGGGGGCAGCACGACCTCCGGCTCATCGGGCGGCGGCACGTCGAGCACGGCGGCCGACGTCACCGCCGCGGCCGACGCCTGCGACGTGGGCAGGGGCGGCACCGCGTCGGCGTGCGCGCGCGACCCGATGAGCCCCGCCTTGGCCGCGATGACGCCCATGCCGACCACGCCCACGAGGAAGCAGAGGAGGATCACCGCCGCCGTCCGGCCCCCCTCGCGCGGCAACCGCAGCGGGATGTCGTCGCCCGCGATCGTCCCGTCGACGAGCGACGGGCTCGACGGCGCGGGCGCCGTCCGCGACATCGGCGGCACCGTGTCGATCTGCGACTGCGGAAGGGGCCCGCTCCGCGGCGGCTCCGAGGACACGGGCAGGGGCGTCGGCGCGGGCGTGGAGAGGGGCGAGGACCGCGGCAGCGGCGTCGAGAAGGCGGACGACGGCACCTGGCTGTCGTCCATCGTCGTGTCCACGCCCGGCGACGACGGCGGCGGCCGCGGCGAGAGCTCCGACGGATCCGGCGCCTGCGTGGGCGGCACCATCCGGCGCGCCACGTCCTCCGGCGGGATCCACTTGGTCGTCGCAGCCCCGCGCGGCACCATCGGCGGCTCGGGGATCTCCGTCCGCTGGAACGACCGCGACGACAGTGGCGCGTCGGCCGGGGTCTCGTACGACGTCCTCGCCTGGATGCGCGCGGCCACGTCGGGCTCGAGGGTCAGCTTGTTCGTCCGCTGCATCGACGGCATCTGCACCGCGCTGCTGTACGAACCGTGCGGCCCGCGCCCCGGCCCCAGCATGGCCGGCCGCGCCAGGATGTCCTGCGCCGAGAGACCGCTCGTCACCGCCGCGTCGAGCAGCGCCCTCCCGAACGCCCGCGCGTTCTCGGCCCGGCCCTCCGCCTTCTTCGCGAGGTTCTCCATCACGACCTGCGCGATGGGCTCGGGCACGTACGCCGCCCGCGCGACGCTCTTCAGCGGCGCCGGTGGGTCGTGGATCTGCTGCACGAGGAGCGCGACCGCTTGCTCCGCGTCGAACGGCGTCCGCCCGGAGAGCATCTGGTAGACGATCGTCGCGATCGAGTACACGTCCCCCTGCGGCGCGACGGTCTCGCCCTGCGCCCCCTCCGGCGAGATGTACCGCGCCGTGCCGAAGATGAGCCCCGCCGCCGTCGCCATCGACTGCTCGCCCCAGTTGAGGCGCGCGATGCCGAAGTCGAGCACCTTCACGTAGTCCGGGTCGTCCGCCCGGTTCACGAGCATCACGTTCTCGGGCTTGAGGTCCCGGTGTACGACCCCCTGCGTGTGCGCCTCGCCGGCCGCGTCGCAGAGCTGGAGCGCGATGTGGAGCGTCCGCGGGAGCGGCATCGCCCCCCCCGCCGCCCCGAGGGCGCTCTGGAGCGACAGCCCGTCGAGGTACTCCATGACGATGTAGAGCGCGCCGTCCGGGAGCTGCCCCGTGAGCAGCACGTGCACGACGTTGGGGTGGGCCAGGCGCGAGGCGACGCGCGCCTCGCGGTGGAAGCGCGTGACGAGCATCTGGTTGGCCGAGAGCTCGCGGTGCAGGATCTTCACCGCCACGTCGCGGTCGATGCCCTTCTGGAACGCGCGGTAGACGCGACCCATCGCGCCGAGGCCGACGAGCTGCCGGATCTCGATGTGGCCGAGGATCTCCCGCCCGACGTACGGGTCGCTCGCCGCGGCGGCCGCGATGGCCCCCGGCGAGGTCGTGAGAGGTGCGCCGTCGATCGGGCAGAAGAGCGCGTCCGCCGGGTACCGCGTCGCGCACGACGGGCAGCACTTGGGCGTCGCGGCCTCCGGGCCTGCGCTCCCGGCGTTGCCGGCGTTCACGACGTTCACGGCGCTCACGAGACCCATCTTAGCCCCGCGCCCCCACCGGCGACGAATGCCCCGCCACCCGGGCCCGCTCTGCGACCGGCCGCCCCGCCGTACCCCGTTTTCATGCGCGCTGCCCTCTCCCAAGCAACCCGCGCGCCGCCGCCGCCGCCGCCGCCGCCGCCACCGCCACCGCCGCCCACGCCCACGCCCACGCCCGCGCCCGCGCCCGCCCCCGCGCTCTGCCCCCTCCCCTCCCCCCTTCCCGAGCCGCGCCCGTTGCCTCCCGTGCCCGCGATTGCCTATGGTGCAGGCTTCATCGTGACCGACGGCGAGAATCTAGACGCTGGAGCAGCCGCCTGGTCGGTCAAGCTCACGCACTTCGAGGGCCCGCTCGACCTGCTCCTGCACCTTTGCCAGAAGCACGAGCTCGACATCCTCGACATCCCCATCTCCTTCGTGACCGAGAAGTACCTCGAGTACCTCGCCGTCATGCAGCTCATGGAGCTCGACGTGGCCGCCGAGTATCTCGTCATGGCGGCCACCCTCGCCCACATCAAGAGCAAGATGCTCCTGCCGGCCCCGCCGCCCGGCCAGGAAGACGAGCTCGACCCCGAGGACGAGATCGACCCGCGCGAGGCCCTCATCAAGCGCCTGCTCGAGTACCAGAAGTACAAGCAGGCCGGCGAGCAGCTCACGGCGCGCGGCGTCGCTGGGCGAGACGTCTTCCTGCGCGGGGCGCCCGTCGAGGCCGCGGCCGGCCAGGGCCTCGCGCCGCTCGCGGAGATCCCGCTCTACTCGCTCGTCGAGGCCTTCCAGCGCGTGCTCGATCGCAGCAAGGTCAAGCTCACGCACGACATCGTGGCCGACCGCATCAGCCTGTCGGACCGCATCGCCGAGCTGAGCGATCTCCTCGGCGCGCGCAGGCGGCTGGCGTTCGAGGAGATCTTCGCGGGGGCGGCGACCAAGTTCGACCTGGTCATCACGTTTCTCGCGCTCCTCGAGATGACGAAGCTCCGCATGACGCGGCTGCTCCAGACCGAGCCGCTCGGGCCCCTGTACGTCGAGCTCGCCGCCAGCGAGGAGGAAGCACGTCCGTGACGAGGAGGAAGAAGAAGGAGCCGACGGACACGACGCCGCCGGAGTCGGGGGTCGACGAGGCGGGGCACGGCCACGCGCAGCCGGGCTCGCCGGTCGAGGACATGCCCACGGTGAACCTGACGGGAGACGAGCTCGGAGCGCTGGGTGCCGTGCTGCGCGACGACGCGGCCGGGGAGCAGGGCGCGGACGACGACGCCGCGGCCCCGCCGAGCGAGGGCGCCGCGACCGAGAGCAAGCTGCGCGTGGCGGACACGGTGGGCGTCGAGGAACTGGCCGATCTCGCGGCCAAGACCGGCGAGCACGCCGCGGCCGTCGAGGGGCTCGAGGAGCTCGGCGACGCGAACGCCGCCGACGGAAGCGGCGGCGGGGGCGGCTCGGCGGAGGACGAGGCGGCCGGCGTGGAGCAGGCGCGCGAGCTGTCACGCAACCACCTCAAGGGGCTCCTCGAGGCGCTCGTCTTCGCGAGCGACAAGCCGCTCAAGTCGGGCGAGCTCGCGCGCCTCGCGTCGGCGCCGGTGAAGCAGGTGCGGGAGCTCCTGAAGGAGCTCGAGGAGGCCTACGCCGGGCGCGGCATCGTGCTCGGCGAGATCGCCGGCGGGTGGCTCTTCCGGACGAGCGTCGAGTACGCGCCGTTCGTGCGCGAGATGGCGAGCGAGAAGCCCGTGCGCCTGACGCGCGCGCAGGTGGAGACGCTGGCCATCGCGGCGTACCGGCAGCCCATCACGCGGCCCGAGATCGACGACATCCGCGGCGTCGACAGCGGCGCCACCTTGAAGCTCCTGCTCGAGCGCGATCTCCTGCGCATCCTCGGCAAGAAGGACGAGCCCGGGCGGCCGCTCCTCTACGGGACGACCAGCGCGTTCCTCGAGTTCTTCGGCCTGAAATCGCTGAAGGACCTGCCGACGCTCAAGGAGTTCACCGAGCTGTCGGACGAGTCGCGCCGCGTTGCCGAGGCGGAGCTCGGCGAGGTGCTGCCCGAGCACGCGCAGGCGCAGGCGCGCGCGACCGAGCCGGCGACCCGCGCGCCCGCAAGCGCGCCGGACGGCGAGCCGGGTCACACCACCGATCCCGTCCCGGACCCCCCGACCGACCACGGCACCGGCCCGATGTCGGCCCCCATCTCCTCGGGCGAGTCGAGCGACACGCTCACTCCGCCCCCCGAGCACGACACCCTGGCTCCCCCCGCCCCGCCCTCGCGCGACAGCGAAGACGACACCTTCCCCCACGACCCCTGAGGGGAACGCGCCCTCGCGACCGCCGATGCGGCCCGCTAGTCGGCCGCCGGGTCGGCGTACTTCTCGGCGAGCTTCGCGACCTCGTCGCGGAGCTTCTTGTGCGCGACGAGCTTGCGTACGAGCTCCCACACCTGCGGATCGGCCAGCGCCTTGCCCATCGGCGGCTCGGCGCCCTTGGCCCTCTTCGGGACGGAGCCCGGGCCCTTCGCGCGGAGCACGTCCATTGCCTCGACGTACGATTTGGTCGGGAAGAGCTCTGCCTTCTCCCACGCGAGCACCGTCGCCTGGTCGACGCCGAGCGCCCCCGCCAGCTCCTTCGCCGTGCACGCGAGCTCCTTGCGGAGCGCCTTGATGTCGTCGGGCGTCACGAGGACCATTCGATAGCACCGCCCGGCGCCGCGTCGTAAGCTCGATCCTGCGGTGCGGCCTGCACGGGCGCACCCCTTTGCCATGCGCCGTGCCTTGTCGCTGCTCCTCGTGTGCGCGCCCCTCGTGTCGGCGGGCGTCGCGAGCGGCTGCTCGTCGGGGCACAACGGGGCGACGTCGGACGCGGGGCTCGACGCGTACGGCGTCATCGTCGGAGGGGGCGACGGGGCAGGCGGAGACGCGCCCGGCGAGGCGAGCAACACCGTGCAGGCTTCGATGCGCCTCGTCCACGCGTCGCCGGACCTCGGCCCGGTCGACTTCTGCTGGCGGGCGGCGGGCGCCGCGTCGTGGATCGGGCCCGTCCTCGCGGGCCCTTCGCCCACTCCCGGCGACGCGGGCGAGGCAGGCGGCGACGGCGCGGCCCTTCCCCCGGACGCAGGCCCCCTCCCCGACGGCGGCGGCGGCACGGACGACGGCGAGGCGGCCGACACGGGGCCCGGCACGAGCCCCGATGCGTCCCCCCCGGCCGACGCCGACACCGACAGCGGCGCGGACGACGACTCCGACGGCGCGGCGCCGTCCTCCGACGCCGGCGACGGCGGCGGCGGCGGGAGCGACGCCGGGACCCTCTCCGTCCCGGACGCGGCAGTCCCCGGCGCGCTCGTCTTCGGCACGATCGGTCCCCTCATCCAGGTGCAGACGTCCGGCACCTTCGACGTCGCGCTCGTCCCTCCCGGCGGCCACTCGTGCGTCACGCGCACCTTCGTCGCGCAGGTCACGCTCGACGCCGGCAAGCACGCGACCGCCGTCATCCTCGGCCTGGCGGGCGACGACGCCGGCGGCTCGGCGCTCTCCATCGTGTCCTTCACCGACGGGACCGCGAGCCCGCAGTCCGCGCGCATCCGCATGATCCACGCGGCGCTCGGCACGGGCGTCGCGCCTCCCGCGCCGCCCCTGTCGGTTCGCGCCGGCTCGGTCCTCGTCACCCCCGAGGTCGACCCGCGCCAGGTGAGCGCGGCCTCGACGTCGTCCGCGCCGGACGCGTCGGCGCCCTCGATCGACGCCCTCGGCTACACGTCGCTCGCGGCGCTGGCGCCCCCGACCGCGTTCGCGCTCGCCTCCGCCGGCGACGCGGCGCCCGCGCAGTGGGCCACGGGCCCGGAGTACCTCGGCGTGGGGCTCGGCTCGTCGCACACGGGCATCCTCGTCACGCTCGGCACGGGGACGCTCGGCGTCCTCTGGTGCAACGACGTGAACCCGACGGGCGCGCCCGCGGCGTGCGCGCTCTACCCGGCGCCGTGAGCGTCAGCTCGCGCCGCCGGCGACGGTCATCTTCGCGACGCGCAGCGTGGGGGCGGCCGTCGACGTGCGGAGATCGAGATCGCTCCCGACCGCGTCGATGGTCTTCCACAGGTCGTCGACGTTGAGCGAGATGGTCACCTCGCTGACGGGGTGCGTGAGCTCCCCGTTCTCGATCCAGAAGCCGGCGGCGCCGCGCGAGAAGTCGCCCGTGACGGCGTTGAAGCCGAAGCCCATCATCTCGAGGACGTAGAGGCCGCGCTTCGTGGCCTTGACGATCGACTCGTTCGAGTCGCTCCCCGGCTGGAGGATGAAGTTGGTCGTGCTGGGGCCGACGCCGGCGCCGCCGCCGCGCGAGGCGCTGCCGGTGCTCTCCCGCCCGAGCTTGCGCGCCGAGTAGCTGTCGCAGAGGTACGTGCGGAGCGTGCCCTCCTCGACGACGACGTTCTTGCGGCTCGCGAGCCCCTCGCCGTCGAACGGGCGCGACCCCGGCGCGCGCGGAAGGAGCGGGTCGTCGACGACCGTCACGAGATCGCTCGCGACGCGCGTCCCCTCGCGGCCGTCGAGGTAGCTCGACTTGCGCCAGATGGAGCTCCCCATGACGCAGCCGGCGAGCATCCCGAGGATCGAGCGAGCGGCGTCCGGATCGAAGACGACGGGGACCTCGCACGTAGGGACCGTGCGCGCCCCGAGCTTTCGGAGCGTCCGGCGGGCGGCCTCGCGCCCCACCTCGGCGGCGGGGTCGAGCTCGGCGAGCCAGCGGCGCGCGGTCCAGTGGTAGCCGCGGCGGTTCTTCCCGCCCTCGTCGGCTGCGACGGGGACGACGTTGAGCGACTGGTAGGAGCCCTTGTACGAGGCGCGGAACCCGCTCGACAGGACGACGGCGGCGCCGCCCGCGGTGCGCCCGAAGGTGGCGCCCTCGCTGTTCGAGATGCGCGGGTCGAACGCGAAGGCGGCGGCCTCGCCCTCCTTGGCGATCGCGATGGCCTTCGCGGCGTCGACCGCGCCGCCGGCCGGGTCGTAGAGCTCGAGGTCGGGCGCCTTCGAGGGATCGCAGAGGAGGGCGGGATCGGCGGGGCCCGCGAACGGATCCTCCTGCGAGATGGACACGAGCTCGAGCGCGTCGGTGACGAAGCGGTCGATCCCCCGATCGGTGAGATCGCTCGTCGAGGTGGTGGCGACGCGCTTCGCCTGGATGACGCGCAGGCCCGCCGAGCGGGTGCCCGCCTCCTCGACGAGCTCCGGCTCGCCCTTGCGGACCTTGGCCGACAGCTCCGCGCCCGACCGGAGCACGCACTCGGCGACGAGGCCCGCCCCGCCGCGATCGCGGACCATCTTCAGGATGCGGTCCCCGAGCTCGAGGAGCTCGGAGAGGTCGCGGTCGATGTCGCTGCGGGTCGCCATGCGCGAGAGGCTAGCGCGGCGGGGGGACTTCCGTCAGTCTGTCGCCCTAGATCGTCTTGCCTTCGCTCAACGACAAGGAGTTCTGGGCTTCCCTCTTCTCGCTCGTGCTGGCCGCGTGGTGCGCGGGCCTGCTCGTGCTCCGGCGCGACGGCGCGCTCGGGCGCAAGATCGTCACAGCCACGCTCTGCGTCGCGGCCATCACCGCGTTGACCGCGTGGACGCACTTCGGGGAGTTCCACACGCTGTGGATCGACGCGCCCGGCGTGAACGCGGCCGCTCCGCGCCGGCAGAAGGTCGAGGTCCACCGCCCCTTCCACGCGTACGAATTCTACCACTACTACATCGGCGCGAAGTACTTCCGGGAGCTCGGCTACGAGGGGCTCTACGACTGCACGGCGCTCGGCGACGGCGAGATCGCGGTCGAGGATCACGTGCAGGCGCGCATCGTCGGCTGGGTGCGCGACCTCGACGACGTGCTCCGCGACAAGACGTTCACCGACGCCCGCAAGCACTGCATCGACGACGTGAAACCTCGCTTCACGCCGGAGCGGTGGGCGTCGTTCAAGCACGACCTTCGCGAGCTGCGGCGCCTGGTGGGCGAGGGGTTCTGGCCGGAGGTCGTCGGCGACGCGGGGTTCAACCCGCCGCCCAGCTGGTGCGTCTTCGGGAGCGCCGTCGCCAACGCGATCCCCATCCGGTGGCACGGCCTGTCCACGTACCTCGTCTCGTCGGGCATCGACATCGTGCTGATGTTCATATGCTTCTACGCCGTGGGGCGGACGTTCGGCCTGCAGGCGGCGGCGATGACCGCGGTCTTCTGGGGGGCGTCCTTCATCGCGAGCTACGGATGGAACGGCGGCGCGTTCCTCCGCTACACGTGGGTGACGACGCTCATCCTCGGGCTCTGCGCGCTCCACCGCGGCCGGTGGGTGCTCGCGGGGGTGCTCATGGCGGCGTCGACGTGCGACCGGCTCTTCCCTGCGGCCTTCGCGATCGGCGCGATGATCCCGGTCGGCTGGCGCGCGCTGCGCTCGGCGCAGGACATGCGGCGGCTCGCCCGGTTCAGCGCCGCCTTCGCGGGCGCGACGGTCGTCCTCTGCGTCCTCGGCGCGATCGTGTTCGGCCTCGAGTCCTGGCGCGTCTTCTTCATGCGCATCTTCCGGCACGGCGACGTGTACTACGGCATGCACATCGGCCTGAAGAAGGTGATGACGTGGCGCGAGTGGACGCCGCGCGTGAACTTCGCGGGCCACCAGGGCCTCGGCGTCTTCCACGACTGGAACCTCCGCCTTCGCGCGACGTGGAACCAGACGCGGTGGCTGTCGCTGCCCATCCAGCTCGCCGCGGCGGGCGGCGCGGCCTACGCGGGCGCGCACCGCCGCCCGTACGAGTCGGCGCTGCTCATGGGCCTCGTCGGCATGTTCTTCTTCAACCTGCCCGCGAACTACTACTACGTGATCATCACGCTCGTGCCGGCGCTGCTGCTCGTCGCCGCGATGCGCGGGCGGACGCAGGCCCTCCGCGGCAGGGAGCTCGCGGTGCTGGGCGCGTTCTTCGTCTTCTGGATCGCGACGATGTTCTACCCGCACAACATGCGGAACGTGCTCGTCTACAATCACGCGATCTGCTGCACGCTCCTGGCGTTCATGGCCGTGTGGATCACCGCGTGGACGGCAAGGCGCGCGTAGGCACTCAGAACGAGGCCTGCGCCAGCATGCTCACCTGCCATCGGTTGTCTCCGACGGCGCCCGGGAAGAAATCGACGGGGACGACCATCGAGACGATCGGGAAGGACATCGTGAACTGCCCGCGGACTCCGACGATCGCCGGCTTGCCGTCGCGGAGCTGCGTGGGGACTCCGGCGCCGACGGCGAGCGACGGGACGAGGACGAGGATGTCCGGGAGCGCCGCCTCGACGGCCGGGATGATCGTCGTCCTGCCGTGGAAGCTCGTCTCGACCGCGGCGGAGTAGATGGCCCACCACGGGCCGCCGACCTCGTAGCCGAGGCGGACGCGGAGCTCCTTCGTGTCGAGGCGGCCGCCGGCGCCGACGAGCGGGCCTCCGTTGAGGACCGTGGTCCCTGGCCGGATGAAGCCGAAGCGCAGGGTCGACGCGCTCGCCGACGCGATCGTCGTCCGCTCGACCGCCTCGCCGCCCTCGCGGGAGTGCGCCCACGCGAGGTCCCCGGGCTTCCACGCGAGCGACGGAGAATGGCGGACGGTGACGTCGATCGACGGCGACCCCGACCAGCTCCGGATGGGGGAGAGCGCGTACGCGAACTCGACGGCCGCCTCGTACCGCTCCTCGGTCGCGAGCCACGGGTGGCGCGTGAAGAGCGGCGGCAGGACGAACTCCATGCCGGAGTCGTTGCGCTCGAGGTACACCGCCTCGGTCGTGCCCTCGAACACGAGCTCCTCCCGCGCGTGGCCGTCGACCGCGAACGCGAACCCCGTGCGGTCGAGCGACGTCGCGTACTGCCGGCGGAGCTCGGGGTCGAGCGCGAAGACCGCCTCGTCGGTCACGGCGAGCTGCTCGGGCGTGAGCGTCCGCCGGAGGTCCACGCCGCGCGACCGCACCGAGACCTGCTGCGACGCAATGCCGTAGAACGCGCCGAGCACCTCCTCGCGCTCCGCGCCGTCGTTGCGCACGCGGTAGCGCGCCTCGAACGTGCACCGGAGGCCCTGGCCGGGGCACGTGAAGGTCAGCGCCTCGTGCTCGACGACGAGCGTCGTCGGCTTCACGACGAACGCGCCGCCGAGCCGGGCAGGAGCGCGCACCCAGGGAGCGGGCGCGTTGGCGGCGGCGGGGAGTGCGACCGCGAGGGTCGCGAGAAGGACGAGCGACGCGAGGAGGGCCCTCATCGGGCCGCGAGTATGCGCCGATCGCGTGCGGGGTTCACGGTCGACGGTCGCCCGTCGCTTGGACTCAGCTCCCGCCGGCGACCCACGTCATGGGCCCGCGCATCCGCTCTTCCATGTCCGCCGGGTAGCCGTGCCCGAAGTGCCCGAGGCTGACGAACCGCGTCGGCATCCCGTGCGCGTCGAGCGCGCGCGCGTCCTCCTGGAGCGGCAGGCTCGTCATGTCGAGGTCCCCGGCGGCGAGGACGACGCGCTTGACGCCCGCCTTCTTGAGCGCCTCGGCGTCCGGGTGCACCTGCGACGCGATGACGACGAGCCCCTCGTACGTGCGGGTCGACGCCTCCGCGATCCGCACGGCGGCGATGCCCCCGAGCGAGAAGCCCACGATGACGCGCGGCGCGCTCGCGTCGACCTCGCCGTCGTGGCCGCGTACGACCGCGCGGACGCTGTTCTCGACGAGGTTGCCGTCGTCGGGACCGTGCAGTCGCCAGCGCGTACCGCCGCCGCAGGGGTCCTCGGCCTTCGGGCAGACGAGCCACCCGCGCGACGTCGAGACGTCGACGAAGGGACCGCACGCGCTCTGCGGGTGGCCGCACATCCCGTGGAGCATCACCGTCACGGGGCGAGGCGCGCGGCTCTCGCCGCTCGGGGGATAGACGAAGGCCTTGCCGGCGGAGGCCTCGGCGTCGATCCACGCGGGAGCCTCGGGAACGCGCGCGCGGGGAGCAGGAGCCTCACCCGCAAGCGACGCGGACGCCGTCGCGGGCGCGGGCGCGGGCACGGGCGCGGGCGCGGACGCCGTCGCAGGCGCATTCGTCGTCGTTCCATTGGGCGTGGCGAGGGCGGTCCGCGCGAGCGGCGCGAGGACCATCGCCGAGAGCCCCGCCACCGTGCATATCCCTGCCAACGTGCGCGCGCGTGAGACGCGCCCAGCTTCACCGGACATCGCCGATCCCTCCAGAGCCGCGGCCACCTGCGCGCGGCGTCTGTCCCTTCATCGCGCGAGGGCCGGAGAGTGTGACGGCTCGCGGAGCGCGTTCTACTTGGAGTCGCCGCTCGAGGCCGGGAAGGCGGGCGGCGGATCGGAGTCGGAGCCGAACGACGGCGCCTTCGACGGGTTCCGCTTGCCCGGCTTGGCCACCGGCTTCACCGGCGGCGCGAAGGTCGCCGTGGGGGCCGTCCGGCCCTTGTCGAGCATCGACGTCGGCACGGCCGTGGGCGCGGCCGACGTGGTGGGCGCGGGAACGGGCGGCACGCTCGACGACGGCGGGGCGCTCGGCGCGGGAGGCACGAGCGGCTGCGTGCTCCACGCCGGCTCTTCCGGCGGGGGTGCGAGCTGCGCGGACGGTGGCGGCGTGGGCATCGACGTCGGAGCGAACGACGGCTCCGGCGAAGGCGCGACCTGCTCGGGGTGCTGCCGCAGCGCGAGCGCGATGGCGATCGCGATGAGCAGGATCGCCGCGAGCGCCGCGGCCTGCGCGGCCCACTTGGCCTTGTAGTACCGGCGAAGACGCGACACGCGCTGCCGGACGCGCGGCGCGGGCACGTTCGCCTCGGCCGCGATGGTCTCGAGCTTCTCCCCTTCGCCCTCCCGCAACATCCACTCGAGCGTCTTCTCGTTCTCCTCGCCCGCGGGGAGCTCCTTCTTCGCCCAACGCAGCAGATCCATCGCGCTCTGCGGCGCACTCTCGGCCGCCGCGACCGCGAGCCCCTCGTCGTCGCTCTGGAGATCGCGGGGCACCTCGCGCCTGGCGCGACGGAACCAGTCGGCGAGCTTGTGGCGGCAGA
Source organism: Polyangiaceae bacterium (assembly GCA_036490515.1). Lineage (GTDB taxonomy): Bacteria > Myxococcota_A > Polyangia > Polyangiales > Polyangiaceae > Palsa-1150. The sequence continues at coordinate 340,398 of DASXDU010000042.1, read as the reverse complement.
TCCCGAAGACCCACCGGACGACCTCCTCGTCCTCCTCGGGATGCTCGTCTGCGTCCAGCGCCTCCGAAAGCGTCGACTGGACCACGTCCTCCGCGTCCGGCTCGGGCAGGCGCGCGCACACGAAGTGCGACAGCGCCGCCGCGAGCGCGGGATCGGTGAGCTTGGAGACGAACCGGTCCGCGGGCACGTTCATGGCCATTGTCCCTCTGTCGGAGACATCGCGCGACGCGGAAAGAGTGTGACGCGTGGTACGCTGATTCTCGTCCGATGGCCCGTCCGGCGTCCGTAAACCCGCGAGCCACGCTGACTTTCGAGTACCTGTGCGGAGTGCTCGAGCGGCGCGGGCTGCTCACGCGGGAGCAGGCACGGGACGTGGCGGGCAAGGGGGAGATCGCCCACGCGCGCCTGCTCCGCCAGCGTACGGGCACGGCTCGCAAGCGCGGAGCCAGCGGCGCCGACGGCGTGCACCCCGCCGAGACGCTCGCGTCGATGGGCGTCGGCCAGGCGGGGGACGCTCGCTACCCGCTGACCGAGCGCGCGATCATGCAGGCCTTCGCGCAGCACGTGGGCCTCCCCTACGTCGATCTCGACCCGCTCAAGATCGACGCGAAGCTCGCGCCCACGCTCCTCTCGCGGCCCTTCGCGCGCCGGCACGGGGCGCTCATCATCGCGGCCGACGACCGCACGGTGACCGTCGCCGTGGCCGATCCGCTCGACCACGCGCTCGTCGAGGCGCTCCAGACGCACGTCCGCCGCGAGCCGCGCCTCGTCGTGTCCACGCCGGGCGACATCCAGCGCCTCATCACGGACTTCTACGGCTTCCGCGGCGCGGTGCAGGCTGCCGAGCAGCAGGCGACCAGCGGCGTCGACATCGGGAACCTCGAGCGGTTCGTGAAGCTCAACCGCGTCGAGGAGATCGAGGCGAGCGACGCGCACGTGGTCTCGGCGGTCGAATACATCCTGCACTACGCGCTCGACCAGCGCGCGAGCGACATCCACATCGAGCCGCGGCGCGAGGCGTCGGTCGTGCGCATGCGCATCGACGGCGTCCTCCACAACGTGCACCAGCTGCCCAAGGTCGTGCACCCGGCGATCGTGTCGCGCATCAAGACGCTCGCCCGCCTCGACATCGCCGAGAAGCGCCGGCCGCAGGACGGGCGCATCAAGACGGCGCGCGGGGACCGCGAGGTCGAGATGCGCGTCTCGACGGTGGCGGTCGCCTTCGGCGAGAAGCTCGTCATCCGCGTCTTCGACCCGGGCGCGCTCGTCCAGGACCTGCCCGAGCTCGGGATGTTCGAGCAGCAGCTCCAGGTCGCCGAGAAGTTCCTGGCGCGCCCGCACGGGATGATCCTCGTCACCGGGCCGACCGGCAGCGGCAAGACGACGACGCTCTACGCCGCGCTCCGGTCGATCGCGACGCCCGAGTACAACGTCGTGACGATCGAGGACCCGATCGAGCTCGTCGTCGACGCCTTCAACCAGATGGCGGTCCAGCCGAAGATCGGCGTGGGCTTCGCGGAGTCTTTGCGGCACGTGCTCCGGCAGGACCCGGACATCATCATGGTCGGCGAGGTGCGCGACGGCGAGACCGCCGAGATCGCGCTCCAGGCCGCCCTCACCGGCCACCTCGTCCTCGCGACCCTCCACACGAACGACGCGTCCACGGCCATCACGCGCCTCCTCGAGCTCGGCGTCGACCCGTTCGTCCTCTCGTCCACGCTCGTCGGCGTCGTCGCCCAGCGCCTCGTCCGCACAGTCTGCCCGTCCTGCCGCGTCGAGACGTTCCTCACGCAGGACCAGATGACGCTCCTCGGGCTCGACGTGCACGAGCTCAAGGCGCAGGGGCAGGACCCCCAGCTCATGGTGGCGTTCGGCGAGGGCTGCGTGAAGTGCCGCTCGACGGGCCTCCTCGGCCGGACGGGCGTCTTCGAGGTGCTCGAGATCGACGACAAGATCCGCAAGCTGGTGGTCGGCAAGGCGAGCGCGAAGGACATCCTCAAGCAGGCGCGCCACGACGGCCTCCTCACGCTGCGCGAGGCCGCCATCAAGAAGCTGGCGCGCGGGACGACGAGCTTCGAGGAGGTCCTGCGCGTGACGACGGAGTCATGAGATGAGCGACGCGTTCGTCCGCGATCTGCGCGCGGCCGCGCAGGCCGGCATCCCCATCGTGTGCATCGTGACGCACGAGGAGCGGCGCGCGGTGAAGCTCGTGGGGGACGCGCTCCGCGGGGCGCGCGTCATGGAGTGGACGGCGACGCGCGGGTGGAGCGACGACGCGACGGTGCCGAGCGCGCTCGCGGCGATCGAGCGCGCGAGCACCGGCGAGACGGGGGTCGCCCGCGTGATGCTCGACGTGCATCCGTGGCTGTCGGACGCGCGCGTCGTGCGGGCGCTTCGCGACCTGGCCAGCAAGCGCCGTGAGCTACCGCTCCTCCTCGTGATGCCCACGCCGACGCTGCCGCCCGAGCTCGACCGCGACACGCGCGTCCTCTCCCTGCCGCTCCCCGACGCGCCGGCGCTCGCCGCGTCCTACCTCGCCGAGAAGCTCGACCCGCAGTGGCCGCGCGACGCTTTCCTGCGCGCCGCCACCGGTCTCACGCAGGACGAGGCCTCGCGCGCCTTCCGTATCGCGCGCACCGCCGGGAGCGCCGAGGAAGGCCTGCAGCGCGTCATCGCCGAGAAGAGGGGCGCCCTCCGCCGGAGCGCGAGCCTCGAGCTGGTCGAGGCCGACGTGACCCTCGACGACGTGGGCGGCCTCGAGGTCGTCAAGGGGTGGCTTCGCTCGCGCGTCCTGGCGTTCGGGGCCGGGGCGCGCGAGTTCGGGCTGGCCGAGCCGCGCGGGATGCTGACGTGCGGCGTGCAGGGGTGCGGCAAGTCGCTCGTGAGCAAGGCGACGGCGCGCGTCCTCGGTTTGCCGCTCGTGCGCCTCGACTTCGCGGAGGTCTTCGCCGCGGGGTCACCCGAGCACGCCATCCACGAGGCGACGCGCGCGGTCGAGGCGGTCGCGCCGGTGGTGCTCTGGGTCGACGAGATCGAGAAGGGTCTCGGGGCCGACGGGGCGGACGCTCGCCACGCGCGCGTCTTCGGCGCGTTCCTCACGTGGCTCCAGGAGCGCCGGGCGGCGGTCTTCGTGGCTGCGACTGCGAACGACGTCGAGCGGCTGCCGCCGGAGCTCGCGCGGCGCGGGCGCTTCGACGAGGTGTTCTTCGTGGACCTGCCTTCCCCGAAGGAGCGCACGCAGATCCTCGCCGTGCACCTCGCCCGGCGCGGGCGGGACGCCGCGGCGTACCCCGTGGAGGACCTGGCGCGCGACCTCGAGCACTGGTCGGGGGCGGAGATCGAGCAGATGGTGACCGGCGCGCTCTTCCGCGCGTTCGCGTCGAAGCACGACCTCACCGAGGACGACCTGCGCGCCGCCGCCCGTGATCTCGTGCCCCTGGCGACGCTCTACGAGGAAAAGATCCAGGCGCTCCGGCAGTGGGGACAGGCTCGCGCCCGCCGTGCGTCCGCGGACCACAGGACACTCGACCTCTTCTCGGACTGAGGCGTCCCCGCCGACGGCCCCCGCCCACGACGCGCATCAGCGCCGCCTGCCCGTCAGGTTGCCGAGCACCGCGACGAGCTCCGCTGGTTCGACGGGCTTCGGCAGGTGCATGTCGAAGCCCGCGCGCAGGGCCCGCGTCCGGTCGTCGCCCCGCGCGAACGCCGTCAGCGCGACGGCGGGAATGCGCCCGCCCTCCGTCGGAGACAGCGTGCGGATGCGCGAGATGAGCCCGTAGCCGTCCTCGCCCGGCAGCCCGATGTCCGACACGAGGACGTCGAACGTCCCCGAGGTGAAGAGCCTGAAGGCCTCCGCCGCGCTCGCGGCCGCGTGCGCGACGGCGCCCGACTGCCCGAGCACCGTCGCGAGGAGCTCACGCGAGTCGAGGTCGTCCTCGACCGCGAGGACGCGGAGGCCGGTGAGGTCCACGAGGGTCTCGCGCGCCGGCTCGGACGGGGCCACCTCGACGGGCGCCTCGATCGCGGCGAGCGTCGGCAGGACCACCGCAAACGTCGACCCGCGGCCGTGGCCGTCGCTCGTCGCTCGGATGGTCCCGCCGTGGAGCTCGACGAGGTTCTTCACGATCGTGAGCCCGATGCCCAGCCCGCCGTGAGCGCGCGCGCTACCGCCCATCGCCTGCTGGAACCGCTCGAACACATGGGGCAGGAACTCCGCGGTGATGCCCTCGCCGTCGTCGCTGACGGTGAGCTCGGCGTGCCCGTCCGCCGAAGTGAGCCCAACGCGGACGTGGCCCCCCACGGGCGTGAACTTGATCGCGTTGGTCAGCAGGTTCCACACGACCTGCTGGAGACGGTCCCCGTCGCCGAGCACCGGGCGGCCCGGCGCGCCGAGCGACGAGACCACCGTCACGCGCTTGGCGTCGGCCTGCGGCTTCACCGACTCGACCGCCGCCAGGATGACGCCCCCCATGTCGAGCGGCCGGCTGTGGATGCGGAGCTTGCCCGTGACGATGCGTGAGATGTCGAGCAGGTCCTCGATGAGCTGCGTCTGGATCGCCGCGTTGCGCTCGATCGTCTCGATGGCGCGCGGGCGCTTGTCCTCGGCGACCTTGCCGCTCTTGAGCATCCGCGCCCAGCCGAGGATGGCGTTGAGCGGCGTGCGGAGCTCGTGCGAGACGGCCGCGAGGAACTCGTCCTTCGCGCGGTTCGCCTCCTCGACGCGGGCACGCTCGCGCTGCGCGATGTCGAGCAGGCGCGAGTTGTCGATGGCCATCGCGAGGCGCAAGGCGAGCTGCTCGAGCGTCGCGAGATCGTCCTTCGTGTAGCGAACGTCGGACTCGGACCGTTCGAGCACGATCGCGCCGAAGACGTGACGTATGGCCCGGAGGGGAGCGGCCGCCGCGGAGAGCGGACGCAGGGTCTGGAGGATGTCGCGGTGCGCGCTGTCGACGGAGACGCGGTCGATGACCTGCCCGGTCACCTCGTCGAGGAGCTCCGGCCTCCCGCTGCGGGCGACGCGCTCGTAGATCCGCGCGGCGCCACCCCTGCAGTGTGCCTCCTCGCGGTAGAGCGCCTCCTTCGCCGCGCGGACGTGCCGTACGGCCGCGAGGCGCATCTCGTCGGAGTCGTCCCCGACGGCGAGGTAGACCATGCACGCGTCCGCGAAGCCCGGGACGAGCTCGCGCGTGAGGCGAGCGAGCATGTCGTCGAGGTCGAGCGAGGCCCCGAGAGCGGCGCCCGCGCGCGAGAGGAGCGAGACGGCGTCCTCGGCGCGCTTGCGCTGCGTGATGTCCACGAGCGAGACGACGCAGCCCACGATTTCGCGGGCGGCGTTCGTGAGCGGCGCGGCCGAGGCGATGAGGTGGAGAGTCTCGCCGTGGGGTCGCGGGAGGGACACGTCGATGCCGCTCGTCGACTCGCCCGCGAGCGCGGCTCCCACGAGCGGCACCGGGACGCTCGCGGCCGACGGCGACCGCAGGGGGAACGCGTCCTCGAAGCGCGCGAGGAGGGGGTTGCGCAGCGCAATGCGGTGGGCGCTCTGGCTCGCCCGCACGACGTGCCCCCGCGGATCGCACACGATGACCGCCTCGGCCGCCTGGTCGAGGATCGAGGTCGCGAGGCGCTCGGCGGCGACGATCTCCTCGCCGCGCTTCTGCTCGGTGAGGTCGGTCGCGACCAGGCACAGGCTCCCGTCGACGTCGCCCGTGCGGCTCATCGACACGTATGCCGTCACCGTCTCACCTTCCGCCGGGAGCCGGAACGACACCTCCGCCTTCGCGGGTTGCCCCTCGTGGGCCTGGCGCGCGAGCGCCTCGAACGTCTTGCGCGACACCGGCGCTACGTGCCGGCTCACCTCGTCGCCGATGAGGCGCTCGAGGCTCGTCCCAAGCATCGCCGCGAGCTGGCTGTTGCAGTAGAGGAGCGTCCCGTCGCGCGCGACGATTCCGGCGCCCTCCTTCATCGTCTCGACCAGGCGGCGGTAGCGGTGCTCCGGCCCGTCGAGCGTGAAGATGCGGTCTCCTTCCGGGCCGGACACGACGAGAGCGTCCACCTTGCCGGAGCGGATGGCGTCGAGGGTCTCCTCTGCCTCTTCCAGGCGCGCCCGGAGCCGCTGGATCTCAGCGACCGGTGCGCTTCGCGGGGGCTTGGTCTGCTTTCGCATCACGGCGGTGGGTGGTGGGGGTTGAATCGAGACCGAGCGCTCGCAGGACCTTCTCCTCCTCGCCGAGGTCGCCGACGAGCCTGCGCTCCGGCGGAGGGGAGACCTTCACGAGCGTGGGGATGACGACGAGCTGGTCGTCGCGCGCGTGCTGGGGTTGCTGGAAGACGTCGATGACCTCGAGCACGTACCCCGGGCGCGCGTGGCGTTCGCAGATCCGCTTGATGTTCGCGACGGCGCGCACGGACGACGAGGTGTTGCCCGCGACGAAGAGCCGCAGGGTCAGTGGCACGCTCGCGCGCTCCGAAGCCGCGCGCTCGAACTCGCGGATCGAGTCTCTCGGCATTCGCCCTCATGCCTCGCGTGGCGACCGGATCGGGACGAGGTTCAGGCCGACGAGTACGCGCTCCGTGTTGCTGAAGTCTCCGATGATCTTCTTGACCGGCGGCGGCAGCTGCCTGACGAGCGTGGGCACGGCGAGGATCTGGTCGCCGCGCGCCAGCGTGGGGTTCTTCAGCAGGTCCACGACCTCGATGCGGTAGCGGCCGCGGAGGTGCTCCTCGCAGATCTTCTTCAGGTTCGCGAATGCCTGCACGCTGCGCGGCGTCTCCCCCGCCACGTAGAGGCGCAGCTCGTACGTCTCACCGTCGGCGGTGCGCCTCGCGGACCCGAGGGGTGATCGCCGCCCGGTTCTCGTCGACCTCGTCGGTTTCATCCTTTCCTCCGGGAGTCCTGCACGCTCGCGTGCCGGCTCTTGAGCATCTGCCCCCGCTGCCTCGCGAGGTCTTGCTCGCGGGCGAGATCGCGCTCGACGTCCATCGCGAGCTCGTCGAGCTCCGCGTGCAGCCGCGCGCGGGTCGCCTCGAGCTCGGCGGCGACGGCCGCGTTGCGCTGCGCGAGCATCCTCTCCTTGCGCTGCAACGCGGATTGCCGCTCGTTCTTCTCGGCGCGTTCGCTCGCCTCCTGCGTGAGCCGCGCCGACCCGGTGAGCACGCCGCCCGGGCCGCTGTACACGTCGATGAGGTCCACGCCACGGGACGTGATTACGAACTCGCGGAGCTGGTTCGAATGCGCCATGCCGCGCGACTTCATGACGTTGAGCACGCGGTTCCGTTCGCCGCCGTACTCGACGTCGCGCACCTGGAGCCACGTGTCGATGAGCGACGAGATCCCGATCTGCGTCTCGTCCGTCGCGCCGGGCGTCGCGAGGTACGTCACCACCGTGGTGATCTTCCTCTGCTTGAGGAAGTCGAAGAGGCGCACCGTCAGGGAGCGCACGTCGAGCGGGTCGCCGTTGTTCATGAGGCTCGAGACGGGGTCGACGACGACGGCCGACGGCTCCTGCGTCTCGACCATCTTGCTCATCATCGCCAGGTGCTCCTCGATGCCGTACTCGGTCGGGCGGTCGGCGCGAAAGACGAGGCGGCCGTCGGCGACCCACCGGTTCAGGTCCACGCCGATCGACTGCATGTTCCGGACGATCTGGGACGGCGGCTCCTCGAGCGCGAAGAAGATGACCTTCTCGCCGCGGCGGCACGACGCGTCGGCGAAATGCGCCGCGAGGCTCGTCTTGCCGGTGCCCGCGGTCCCGGAGGTGAGGATGCTGCTCCCGCGGAAGTAGCCCTCGCCGCCGAGCATCCCGTCGAGCCGCGCGACGCCCGTGGAGACTCGGCCGTCGGTCACCTCGTACGACAGCCCGGTGGCGCTGAGCGGCAGGACACTGAGCCCTCCCTCGTCGATGAGGAACGGGTACTCGTTCGTGCCATGCTGCGAGCCGCGGTACTTCACGACGCGCAGCCGTCGCGTCGCGAGCTGGCTCGTGACCCGCTGGTCGAGCAGGATGACGCAGTCGGAGACGTACTCCTCGAGGCCGTAGCGCGTGATCGGCCCGTCGCCGCGCTCGGCGGTCACGATGGAAGTGACGCCCCGGTCCTTCAGCCAGCGGAAGAGGCGCCGGAGCTCGTCGCGGAGGAGGCCCTGGTCGTCGAAGCCCGCGAAGATCGTCTCGATGGTGTCGATGACGACGCGGCGCGCGCCGACCTCCTCGATCGCGGCGTCGAGCCGCACGAACAGGCCCTCGAGGTCGTAGCTGCCGGTCTCCTCGATCTCGCTCTTGTCGATGCGGACGTGGTCGATGACGAGCTTCTTCTCGCGGCAGAGCGCGTCGATGTCGACGCCGAGCGAGCCGAAGTTCTTCGCGAGATCGTCGGCTGTCTCCTCGAACGCGAGGATGACGCCGGGGTCGCCTTCGCGCACGCCGTTGACGAGGAACTGGAGCGCCGCGAGCGTCTTGCCCACGCCGGCGCCTCCGCAGAGGAGCGTCGTCCGCCCTTTGGGAAGGCCGCCGCCGGTGATCTTGTCGAGGCCCGCGATGCCGCTCGGCACCTTGTCGATGCGCGGCATCGGCCGCGCGCGGGGGGCGCGAGAAACGGAGGAGGTGCGGGTTCGTTGCGGAGGATGGATCTTGGGTGCTCGTGCCATGGGGCGAGTCGTCTTCCGTGCGAGCGGCGCCGGGGGAATGGGGAACGTCCCCCCGGCGCCGACGGTCTCGGGCGGTGCAACAGGACCAGGGAATGAGTGGCGACGGGGACCTGAGCAGGCAGCATGCCGAGGGCCGCGGAACGGCGTTTCATCCAGCAAATCGAGGGCTTGTGCCGGAAGCGTGGCGGGGACCTGGCAACGGTCGTGTGGCAAAACACGACCGGCGTGGCAAGCGGTCATGCGATGCCCCGGTAGGGCCGCCCGGGAAAGCGCTCTTCCTGCTGGGCTCGCGTCCAGCAGGGGCGCACCTTGACGCGGACCGCGAGAACCGTGATCAAGCCCGCATGCGGCGCAGGGCGCTTCTCCTCGTCCCGGCGGTCTTGAGCGCCGTCGCGGCGGAAGCCTGCTCCCACCGCGCATCCCCGGCCCCCGCGGTCGCGCCGCCTCCCGTCATCACCGTCAGCGCCCGCGACACCCGCTTCGTCGTGCGCGAGCACATGATGGCGGCGCTCGAGATGCAGCTCTCCGGGGAGCCCTTCGCGACCGCCATGGGCCGGCAGCTCGCCGCGTACAGCCGCGACTGGCTGCCTCCCGACGTCTACTTCGATCCGTCCCCGTCTTCGTTCGGGCCCCGGACGGACCTCCCCGGCTTCTCGAGCGCCATCGAGTCCTACGAGTACTCGAAGCAGCCCATGAACGAGCTGGCGTTCGAGTCGAGCGCCGGCCTCTCGCTCGCGTACGGCCCCGTGCTCAACCCGACCGCGGCCACGGGTGCCGCGGCGTGCGGGCTCCTCCGGGCGCAGGTCCAGCACCTCGGCGGCGCGAGCAACGCGACGAGCCGCTTCGTCCACGCAACGACGACGCAGGCCAACCCCCTCGGCTGGCCCGGCATCTGGCCGGCGATGGAGCCCTTCGAGTCGTTCGACCCGGCCGTGGCGCCGACCAACTCGGTGTCCGAGGCGTGCTCCATCTCCTCCGACGACGATCCCGGTACCACGGGCGCACTCGTCAGCGACGACTACGAGTGCGACGCGACGACGCTTCACCTCGTCGACCGCGCCGCGCAGGTCGACAGCGCGATCTCGCCCGGCAGCAGCGGCTGGGCGGGCTGGAAGTCGGCGCTCTGGATCATGAATTACCTGCAGGTGATGCACGACTCCGACGAGGGGCCCGTGTCCGAGGTGCCGGAGGACCAGCTCGCGCAGGTGGGCGTCCCGGGCAACGGCGTGCTCGACGTGACCAACGGCGACGCGGCCATCGGGACGTTCCTCGGGTCGAGCGACATCGAAGGCTTCCAGGCCGGGATGATGCTCACCGGCCTCGACGACGAGGCGCAGGACTGGCTGACGGCGCGGACGACCACGGACGGCGCGACCCTCGGTGGGTTCGCCGACCTAGGCGCGGCCCTCGCCTACGACGCCTCGGCTCCCCTTCGCTGGTTCCCCGCCGAGATCGCGGTCACCGAGACGACCGACGCCGGCTGCGACTTCCCCCGTGCAACCGGCTGGGCCGTGCGCACGCTGGGGAGCCGCCTCCTCGATCTGGCCGGAATCCTCGGCGCGTACGCCAGCCTCTACGCGCTCACCGACACGGCCAATGCGACGGTCGGCGGGTCGCAGCCATGCCGCGCCTACTTCGACGGCGACCCGTTCCCGGCCGACGACCAGCTCCCCGACGGCGAGGCCACCCTGCACGACCGCGCGCTCGCGATGATCCGCGTCGCGCTCCTCGACCTCGCTCGCATGCACGTCGATCCCGCCTCGGGACTTCCCGTCGACGACGCATCGGCCACGAACGGCGCTCCGTCGCGAGGCACGACCCTCTCGGCCACGAGCGCCGCCTACACCCTGCTCGCGATCCGGACCACGCGCCGCGCGCTCTCCGACCAGCTCGTCCTCTATCTCAACATGAAGCCCGACACGGCCACGGTGTCGACGCCCCTCGATGCGCCGGCGCTCGGCCTTCCGGCGCCGCTCGACACGGCGACCGACGCGTTGAACGCGCTCGTCGCCGGGCTCGCGGACCTCTTCTACGACCACCTCACGGACGCAACGGGCCGCGCGTGGTCGGGGTGGGACGTCTCGCTGGCCGCGCCGACGAGCGACGACGACACTCTCGACGCGCACACCGCGGCGGTGCGGGCCCTCCTGCAAGGGTACCTCGCGACGGGGAACACGAAGTACCGCGACCGCGCGCTCGCCGTGTACGACCGCGTCGAGACGACCTTCTGGGACCCGGTCGCGCGCGTCTACCGGACGGAGGCGGGCGACACGTCGAGCTCCGTGACGTACACGCCGGTCCGGTTCGGGCTCGTGCAGGCGATGCTCCGCGACGTCTACGAGCTCGTCGCATCGGTCGATCGGCGCGCCGCGCTCGCCGCGCAGGTGCTCGATCGCGTGGGCCGCGTGAACAAGCTCGTGCTCAACGGCTGGGACGATCGCGACGGCGACACGCAGGTCGACTACCCGTCGGAGTGTGTGCAGGTGGCCGGACCGCTCGCTCGTGGGGGCCTGCAGATGGGCGAGCGCACGCTGTCGGGGGAGACGGGCAGCGCGCCGTCCACGTCCGACGGCGGGCCGCGCGTCGTCGCCACGGATCGGGAGTCGGACTGCGTGCCGGAGATCTCCGCTGCGGGGCTGCCGTCGGCGCTCGCCGACTCGATCACGTTCCAGATCGGGGCGGCCGGAGCGGCGGGGCCGTGAGCACGAGGAGCCTCGCGCTGGTCGCGTTCGGCGCCCTCGTCGGCGCGGTCACGCTCGGCGGCTGCGACTCGAGCGGCACGATCGTGCCCCTGGGGGGGGAGTCGGATCACTCCTCGAGCATCGCCGTCACCCGCGACGGGAGCACCGTCTACGTCGTCAACCCCGACGCCGACTCCGTGTCCTTCGTCGACACGGCGTCGCGGCAGCTCGTCACCGAGGTGCTCCTCGCCCCTTCCTCGCCTTCCGTCGAGGCGACGGGGCGCTACGAGCCACGTGTCGGCCCGCGCGCCCTCGCCCTCGGCCCCGGCGAGCGCACGCTGTACGTCACCGGCGAGCGCTCCGGTCACCTGTACGCCGTCGACACGGCGTCGGCCGCGGTGGTCGCCGACGTCGACGCCTGCTCCGAGCCGATCGGCGTCGTCGCGTCGCCCGACGGTTCGACCGTGTACGTCGCCTGCTCGCAGGACGACGCTGTGATCGCCTTCGACGCAGCGACCCTCGCCGTGACCGAAGAGGCACCGTGCAGCCGTCGTCCGTGGACGCTCGCCTGGAGCTCGGACCGCTCGCAGCTCCTCGTGACGCACCTCCTCGGTCCCGGCGTGACGGCGTTCGCGCCGTCTCCCCTCGCCGTCTCCGGCGTGTGGGCGCTGGCCGACGGACAGAAGCGCGTCGCCGAGCCGACGACACCGCATGGCCAGGTCCGCGGCATCTACGACGTCCTCGCCCGGCCCGGGAGCGACGAGCGGTGGGCGCTGGCGATGATGCTCGGCACCGACACGCCGCAGCCGACGCTCGCCTTCGACAGCACGGCGTTCAGCATGATCTCGATACTCGACGACGGCGGCGACGAGCTCGCGCGGCTCACGGTGAGCACCGATCCGGGCGACGGAGGCGCGTTCGGCGACGTCGTGTCCGGCCCGCACGCGATCGGATTCTCGCCGGACGGGCGCCTCGCGTTCGTGGCCGACACGGCGAGCGAAGACGTCCTCGTCGTCGACGCCGTGAACCGCGTGGAGGCGGCGCTCGTTCGCCCGCTCCCGGGGCACCAGCCAGAGGGGATCGCGGTCTCCTCCGACGGCCACGTCTACGTCGACGAGCGGAACACGAGCGAGGTCGCCGTCCTCGACGTCTCGGCGGGCGGCGCGGCACCCGTCGTCACCGTCGACGGCCCCGCCATCCCGCGCACCGCGCACGACCCGATGCCCCCGGACCTGCGCCTCGGTCAGCACGTCTTCTTCTCCGCGAACAGCGACGAGCTTCCCGTGACCACCGACCACTGGGTCTCCTGCGCGACGTGCCACCTCGAGGGACGGAGCGACGCGGTGACGTGGCTCTTCTCGCAGGGGCCACGTGACACGCCCTCGAACGCAGGCGGCATGCTCGCGACGGGCTTCCTCTTCCGGACCGCCGCGCGGAGCCGCGTCCAGGACTACTGGCAGACGATCGACGTAGAGCAAGGAGGCCACTTCTCGACCTCCGTGCCGCTGCTCGCCGCGGACCTCGACGCGCTCGAGCACTTCGTCGACCGCGCCCTCCCCTACGCGACGGCCCCACGAGGGCTCGATCCCGCCGCCGTCGCACGGGGAGCGGCGCTCTTCGCGTCCGTCGGCTGCGGGGGTTGTCACTCGGGCCCGGCCTTCACCGACAGCGGCGCGGGCAATCCGTCGCTCGATCTCGCCGGGACGGTGCTCCTGCACGACGTGGGGACGTGCGTTACTGCGGGGTACGCCGACCAGGCCTTCCCCGACGAGGACGGCGATCCGCGCGCTGCGTGCGCGTTCGATACGCCGACCTTGCGGGGCATCGCCGACAGCGCGCCCTATCTCCACGACGGAAGCGCGGCGACGCTCGACGACGTCTTCCGCCTCGCGCCCGGCATGGTGGGCGAGGCGGCCTCGCAGCTCTCCGACGACGACCGCGCTGCGCTGGTCACGTACCTGAAGTCGCTCTGAATCACGCCCGGCAAAGGTTCGCTGACTCAGCCCTCGCCGGCGATCTGCGTCGAGAGCACGCCCTCGACGACCATGCGCAGCTCGTTGGGGTCGCACGGCTTGGCGACGAAGGCAGCGCACCCTGCCTCGCGCGCCGAATCCTCGATCCCGTGGCCCGTGCACGCGGTACAGAGCACGACCGGCACGAACGAGAGGCTCGCGCTCTGCCGGAGCAGGCGCAGCACCTCGACGCCGTCCATCCTCGGCATCCGCAGATCGAGGACGATGACGTCGGGATCGCAGCCGACGGCCTTGAGGAGCGCCTGCTGCCCGTCGCCGGCCTCCTCGACGATCCAGCCCGCAGCGCGCATGCACCAGCCGTGGAGCTTTCGCGCGTCCTCGTCGTCATCCACGAGCAGGACCGTCGGCCGCTTGCGCGGACCGGTGATGTCGAATCGCCACGGGCCCGAGCCGGACTGGACCCTGCCGCCGGGCGCTGCCGCCGCCGTGGGGACTCTGCTGGGGGATCGACCGCGGGACATGGAACGGAAGAGGCTCTCGCCGGGCCTGGCTGGAGCACGGAACATGCCGCCTGGTAGGCACGCGCATCTCAGGGGTTGACGCCGCGAAACCCGTTGGGTGACGGCGGACGCTGCCACGTGACAAATGGCCTCGACGTGATCGCCTGCCCCTCATGCGGCCTTGATCGAGGCGCTACGCAAGAGCACGACGCGCGGCAACGTCGCAGACTTCTTCGATGCGTGCTCCTCCGGTGCGCGCCGCGCCGCATGGAAGGGGTGCGTCACTCCGCCACGGTCGAGCCTCTCTCTCCGGCGATGAACGGCCTCGCGGGCACGGGCCGTGCTCCGCATCGGCGGCTGCACGAGGACCCCCCCCCACGATGATGGCATCGATCCCCGACAGCGCCTTCGACGCACACGAGGCGCCCACCCTTCGCGCAGGGGACGATCCTCGTGCCGGGCGCCGGTCCCTCCTCGTCCTCGTGGTCGACGACGACAGCGACATGCGCGAGATGCACTGCGTGGCGGTCGGCCAGCTCGGTCATCGCACGCTCGCCTGCTCCAACGGCCGCGAGGCCGTCCTCGCCGACCAGCGCTATCGCCCCGACGTCATCCTCATGGACGTCGCCATGCCCGAGATGGACGGCATCGAGTCCACGCGCGCCATCAAGGCCGATCGCAAGGACGTCTTCATCGTCGTCATGACGGCCTACGGGGACCAGCGCTACTTCGACGCCGCCTTCGAGGCGGGCTGCGACGCGTTTCTCTGCAAGCCGTTCAACCCGTTCGTCCTCGGCGAGATGATCGACGCGTACTGCCAGCGGCGCGACATGCCCATCGTGAAGACCTGCGCCTGCGGCAAGGCGTACACGATCGCCCAGTGGTCGGCCCTCCCCTACTGCGGCCCGATGGGCGACACGGAGATCCGGAACTGCCACTGCGGCTCGTCGCTCGCGCTCACCGTGGACCGACCGTCGGACGCGTGAGCCGTCGGGCACGTGAACCGGGGCTCACGCCGCCGCGGAAGGAGCTTCTTCGATGAGGCGCGTACCGGACGTGCGGACGTCGGACGCTACGTCGTCGAGCTCCTTCACGCCGACGAGAGCCTCGCGCAGCGATTCCGCGGAGGCGACTCGCTCGTCCGGCTTGCGCGCGAGCGCCCCGGCCACGACCGCCGCGAGCCCGTGCGCTCTCGGGTCCGTGCGCGCCGTGGGCAGCGCCGGCGCCTCCTTCGTGAGCTTCAGGTGAACGAGATCGAACCGATCGAGCCCAGGACCGAAGACGGGCGCTCCCGTGATCGCGCGAAAGAGCATCGCTCCGAGCGAGTAGAGGTCCGCTGCCGGCGTGACCCTCCCGCAGCAGACGATCTGCTCGGGCGCCATGTACTCCATGGTCCCGACGACCCTGTCCGCGCCGGTGAGGTCGGCGATGGCGGCGTCGTCATTCTCCGCGGCGAGGCAGCTCACGCCGAGGTCGAGGATGGTCGCGCGACGAACGCCGTCGGCGCCGCGGCGCAGGATGACGTTGCTCGGCTTGAGATCGCGATGCACCACGCCTGCGCGGTGCAGGCACGCGAGCGCCTCGGCGACCTCGATGCCGAGCTCCAGCGCCTCCTCCACCGAGACGGGTCGCTCGAGAACGTCGGCCAGCGACTCGCCGTTCACGAGCTCCGTCACGAGCGCCGACCCGTAGACGTCGTCGGTGAGGAAGTCGAGGAGGTACGGCGCGTGATCGCCCTCCACGCGCGCGAGCAAGACCGCCTCCCTCTCGAAGCGCGCGACGATCTCGGGCTCGGTCTGCGCGTGCGGCAGGAGGACCTTGATCGCCACCGTCTTGCGCAGCCGCACGTGCTCGGCGGCCCAGACCTCGCCCATGCCGCCCGCCCCCAGCTTCCGCGTGAGACGATAGATACCCCCCAGGAGCGAGCCGGCGGCGAGCTCGGGCCGCGACGGACGCGATGGCTCGCGCCGTCCCGGCGGCTTCGACGGGAGCGCCGGCGGCATCGACGGTGCGACGAGCTCGACGTCGATCGACACCTCCGAAGCGGAGGGTCCTTCCGGACCGTCCGGGGCGTCCGACGGACCAAGGGCGCCGAATGCGCTCGAAGGGTCCGCGGAATCGTCGGGCTTGCTCGTACCGGCCAAGGCCTCGTTCATGGCGACGTTTGCCCATTTGCAAGAGCGGCGCCTCTACCGGGATCTCGCTGGATTCCCGTATTGGACCGATGTCGGGCCCGGCGCTCGGCGTGGCACGATCGCGTTTCGAGCGGTGTACGAGGGGCGAGAATGCGAAAAGGCACGCTCATGCGCCGCGCCGCCGACGGGCTGCGGTTCTTTGCCGACGGGAGGCGCGGACATCGCCCGGAGCGCGGCGCACACTCCCTTCGGTCGCACGATGACCCCGCAGCACGAAGAGGCTGGTGCCCTCCGGCGAGATGCGCTGTTCGCGCTGATCGGCGCCCTCCTCGGCGCGGCGTGCACCGGTGCGTGCTTCTCCGCCTTTCTCTGGGCCCCGCGTCACGCGACCGCGTCACAGGGCGTCCAGGCCGCCGCAGAGACCGGCCGCTCGGACGGCGATTCACCGGTCGACGACCCGGCGATGGAGGCGAACGCGAACCTCGTGGCGAGCCTCCGCGCGTGCTCGCAGAAGTTGACCGCCCTGCAGGACGACGAAGCGCGCATGGAGCGGGACCGGGAGTCCGAGGTGGACGCGAGCCAGGCAGCGCGCGCGCGTCGGATGGCGCGGCGCGAGCCGTCACCGGACGACTGGAAGCAGATGGCGAGTACGGGCACCGTCCGGTACTTCCTCCCATGCGGCGCGTTCGAGCCCGCTCCGGAGCTCCTCGACCGCCTGGGCCTCGCGCCCCGGGACGTGCCGGCGGTGCAGAGCGCGTTCGCGGCCGCGCGCCAGAGCGCTTGGTCGCAGATCCGGCCGCTGTGCGCGGCCGCCGCCGGCACCGCATCGACCGCCGATCGCCTCGGTCTCGAGTCGTGTCCCCAGGTCATCCTCGACGCCGCGCGCGCGGCCGATGGGGCTGCGACCGATCGCGCGATGCGCTCCGTCGGCGCCGTGAGGGCAGGTCTCGCGGACCCCTCGACGATCGCCGCCGACGACGCGGTCGGAGTCGCGTTCCTCGCGTTGACGGGCGTCGCCAGGGAGGCCGAGACGCGGCTCGTCGCCGACCTCGGTCCCGACGAGGCGCACGCGGTCGTCTACGCCAACGGAGGCTGCGGCCGCACGGCGGAGTTTCGTTGACGCCGGCAATCCGCTCCGGGGAGGTACCCGCGCAGCGGGTCCGGGGTGCGACGGCGGCGACGTCGAGCTATCGGGACGGCCCCGTGGCGACGACGTCTCCCCTCCTCGAGCCCTTTCTCCTCGCGAGCCGCACGCGCCTGCGACGCGGCGATCGTCCCGCTCCAGGTGAGCTGCTCGCGCGCGGTCACCGTCGGCAAGACGCTGCGGCACGTGCTGCCGATGCCCGGAGCGCGCATCGACGTCCGCCGCGGCGACACGCTCGACTCGCGCGCCACCGTCGAGCAATGCCAGCAGGCGCTCGACGCGCTGGGGTGAGCGGGAGCTCTCGTCCAGCGTAGGCGACGTTGCAGTCGCCGTCGTAGCAAACGTCGGGTGGAGCGGACTCGGAACGTCCCTCCGGTCCCCGCGGCTGCGCCGCCGGCGACGGGGGCGACCTCACCCCCTCTTGCGTCGCCAGGCGACGCCGACGAGGCCCAGGAGCGCGAAGCCCGCGAGCGAACCGCTCGATCGTGCCGGCGCCACCGAGCACCCCGAGCCGGCGTGCGGCGAGAACGCGCCCTCTCCTGACGCGCCGGAGCTGCCCGACGAGGTCCCCGTCGCGCCCCCGGACGATTCGCCGCTGCCGCTGCTCGACCCGCTGCCGCTCGACCCAGCACCGCTGGACCCTCCCCCGCTCGACGTGCCGCTCGAGCTGCCGCTCGAGGTTCCGCTGGACGAACCCGACGAACCGCTCGACGAGCTTCCGCCCGCGTCGCTCTGGCCTGTCCCGCCCTCGCTGCTGCCCGAGCTCGAGCCCGCATCCTCGGGCCCGGTGCAGCACTGGACGTCGGCGGCCCCCGGGCAGTAGTTCGGCGTGGACGTGTGGCCGGGCATGGCTGCGCAGTCGGTCGTGAGGATGCACACACCCGTTCCCAGACCGGGCACCGTGCACGGGGTGGCGCCCGAGCCCGCGTCGGTCTCCGAGCCGCCGCCGTCCACCGTGTCGTTGCCGTACTCCGAGAGGACGCTCTGCGCGTAGGCGATGCGCGTCGACTGGTCGCAGGTGCCGCATCCCTCGAAGTCGTTCTGGAAGGCGACCGTCGCGTCGGTGACGTTGGCGCTCGCCTTCAACGCGGCGAGGCCGTAGCCGGAGAACGTGGTGAGCTCGTACCAGATGAAGTCGAGCTGGAGCTGCAGGCTGTCGACGCTCTGGCCTTGCTGGCCCGCGTACCAGGTGCAGTTGTCGTCGGTGTCCGTGTCCCACCGGCCGCCGACGGACCACTGCGCGATGCCTCGCCCCGGCCCGCCGGCCTCCACGGCGGTCGGGTCGACGCCCGACTCCTGGTCGAGGTTCCCGACGATGCCGGCGGCCTGGTAGTTCGTGAGCCCTTTCCCGAGGAAGTAGTCGAACGCCGCCTTGTCGTTGGTGAAGCCCACCGCCTCCGACGTCTGATCGACGGACTCGCCGGGCGCAGGGCCGCACGCAACGAGGAAGGCCATGGAGGCCAGCCCGACTCCCAGGAGGGCGCGGCGGAGAGCAGCGGCGGTGCGCATGATCCCGCGGCAGAGCAACGACCGCGCCTTCGCGGGACGGCGGAAGTTTCGTCCGAGGAACGCGATACGAGGGATCCAGCACGCGAACTTCGCGGCTCTTCGCGAGCTCGCGAGCCGACGCGATCGCACGCGGTCGCGGGCGTCGCGGCACGGGCGAGGCGACGCCCATCGTCTACGCAGGTTTCGACTGCCTCGAGGCGGGCTGCAAGAGCCTCGTGGCGAAGCCGCTTCGCGAGCGGCGCTCGGCGCACGGCTCCGCGCGGCGACGACGACCCGCTGCCCGTTCGATCCGCCGCCGCGGGTGGCGCGCGCGAGCCCTGAGCGGCTGGCTCAGCTCGTGCTTCGAGCCTCGGCGCAGCAACGACGGCTCCATGTGGACAGACGTTCTCATCCGTTTCCTCGTCGGCGGCGCGATCGTCTCCGCGTTCGCCGTCCTCGGAGAGATCGTCCACCCGAAGACCTTCGCCGGCCTGTTCGGCTCGGCGCCCTCCGTTGCGCTCGCGACCCTGGCGCTGACGTTCGGCAAGGGCCACGCGAACGAGGTCCAGGCGGAGGGCGTGCCCATGGTGCTCGGTGCGGCCGCGTTCCTGGCCTATGCCGCCCTCTGCGTGGCGTGCACGAAGCGCGAGGGCTGGCCCGTCTGGCTCTCGGCGGGTCTCGCTTGGCTCGCCTGGTTCGCAGTGGCATTCGGCCTCCTGCGCAGCGCGGAAGGGGCCGGCGTCCTCGGATGACGCCGTCGCTCGACCTCGGCGGCGTCAACGGAGGCAAGGCCTGGGAGTACGCAGTCCGCTTCCTGTTCGGAGGCGCCATCACGGCGTGCACGGGGCTCGTGACCCACGCTTGCGGGCCGACCGTCGGGGGCCTCTTCCTCGCCTTCCCCGCGATCCTGCCGGCGAGCTTGACGCTCGTGAAGAGGCACGACGGACGCGCAAAGGCGACCGACGACGCACGCGGCGGCCGGCTGGGAAGCGTGGGCCTCGCCGCATTCGGCGGAGTGGTCGCGCTGACTGCGACGCGCTGGGTCCCCGCGATGACGCTCGCCGTCGCGGGAGCCGCCTGGCTCGTCCTCGACGTGGGCCTCTGGTTTCTCTTCTACGGGAGTGCCGGCCGGGGGGAAGCCGACCGCCCGAAGACCGCCCCTCACCCCTTCGACTTGCCGCCGCGGATGTAACGGCTCGCGGCCTTGTCGACGATCTCTCGGCCTCGCTCTGCGCCATCTGCGCCCTGAGCACCAAGCCTACGCCGCTCTACGTCCCGTACGCGCGCGCGTTTCACTTCTCGTCGCGGCCCTGGTGTTTGGCCGCTACTTGCGGGCGCGACGCACGAGGCTCGACACGGCGAGCACCAGCACGTCCGGCGCGACGGGCTTCTGCACGTGGGCGTCGAAGCCCGAAGCGAGCGCTCGCATCTGGTCCTGCGGCGAGGCGTAGGCCGTGAGCGCGATCGCCGGCAGGTGCGAGCCGCGCGCTGCGTCGGTCGCCCGCAGGTGCTCGGCGAGCGCGAAGCCGTCCTGCTCGGGCATCCCGATGTCGGACACGACGACGTCGGGACGCATGGCCTGGAGCGCCTCGACCGCCTCGCTCACGGACGTGACCGCGACGGCGCGCGCGCCGTGCGCCGCGAGGACCTCGACCGCGAACTCGCGCGAGTCGCTCTGGTCGTCGACGACGAGGACCGACACGCCCTCGAGCGCCTTCGACGACTGCGGCGGCACTTCCGGCGACGTGGCCGGTGCCCCAGGCCCGCGTGCGACGGCCGCGCTCGTCGCGAGTGGAATGCGCACCGTGAACGACGCGCCCTTCGCCCGACCCGGGCTCCGCGCCTCGATCGTGCCACCGTGCAGCTCGGCGATCTGACGCACGATCGAGAGCCCGAGGCCGAGGCCCCCCTGCGTGCGCGTCGTGCTCGAGTCGGCCTGGCGGAAGCGCTCGAACACGTGGGGCAGGAACTCGGGTTCGATGCCGACGCCCGTGTCGAGGACGCGCACGACGGCCACTCCTCCGTCGACGAGCGCGTCTACCGTCACGGCCCCGCCGCCCGGCGTGAACTTCACGGCGTTCGTCAGCAGGTTCGCCACGAGCTGCTGGAGGCGCGCCGCGTCGCCGCTGACGGGGAGCGCGCCCTCGACGTCGAGGTGGAACGCGATGTTCTTCTTCTCCGCCTCGGGCCGCACCGCTTCGGCCGCGGCGCGAACGACCGGACCGAGGTCGAGGACGACGCGATCGATCGTGAGCTTGCCCGAAATGATGCGCGTGACGTCGAGGATGTCCTCGATGAGCTTCTGCTGGGCGACGGCGTTGCGTTCGACCGTGGCGAGCGCGCGCTCGCGCTTCGCCGGATCGAGCGAGCCCTCGCGGAGGAGGCGGAGCCACCCGAGCATCGCGTTGAGGGGTGTGCGGAGCTCGTGCGAGACCACCGCGAGGAACTCGTCCTTCGCGAGGTTCGCAGCCTCGGCCTGCGCGCGCGCCGACCGTTCCGCCTCGAGCAGACGCGCGCGCTCCCCGTCGTGGCGGCGGTCGGCCGTGACCTCGCGGAAGGAGAACGTGGTGTCGCTCGCCAGCGCCCCGCCGATGCGGCGAACGACCGGCGCGTACACGCGGTCGCCGAGGACGAGGTCGGGCAGCGAGCCGGCCGCGTCGTCCGCGTCGACGGGGTCGAGCGTGATGCGGAAGCCGGGCAGGACCTCGCGCAGCGGACGCTCGATGACGTCGGTCGCCTTCGTCCCGAGCATGCGCTCGGCCTCGACGTTGGCGAAGGTGACCCGTCCGTCACGCGCGACGGAGATCACCGCGTCCGGGAGCTGCATGAGCAGCTGGCGCATGTCGCGCTCGGCCGCCTCGAGCCGCTCGTGCATCTGCTTGGTGCGCATGAGCGCCGCCAGGCGCGCGGTGAGCTCGGCCGGATTGCACGGTTTCGAGAGGAAGTCGTCGGCCCCCGCAGCGAGGCAGCGAACGAGGTCCGCCGTCTGCCGGTGGACGGTGAGGACGAGCAGCGGGAGAGCTTGCGTCGCCTCGTTCGACCGGACGAGCTGGCAGATCTCGAGGCCACCGACGCCGGGCATCTCCCAGTCGAGGACGACGGCGTCGGGCGGCGCCTTCTCCGTCAGCTGCTCGATGAAGAACGCGCCGTCGGCGAACACCTCCACGTCGTACGCGCTTGCGAGCGACCGGCGCACGTACTCGGCCTCGAGTGGACTGTCGTCGACGACCCATATGGTGGGCCGACGCGCATTCCTCGGGATGAATGCTGTCATGGCCACCGCAGGGCCACAGTGACCGAGGGCACGAGAGCCGTCAACCGCTTCGGCCCCCCGCGACGCGACCCGCGCGCGTCGCACCGACGGCGCTCCGGCTGCGCTCCGGCTGCGCTCCGATCGCGCGAGGCGGACCCGTGCATTGGTCGTCGCCCTTCACGTCTTGGGACGTGACACCCCCCTCCCATCCGCTACGTTCGGCAGCGAGGGCGAGCTCTTGGTGGACATCCTGGTCGTCGACGACAGCAAGGTGATGCGCGACATGATCGTCGCGTGTCTGCGGCCGCGGGCGGACTTCAGCTTCACGCAAGCCTCGAGCGGGCTCGAGGCCATCGAGCGCCTCTCGCTGCGGCCCTTCGACCTGCTCGTGCTCGACCTCAACATGCCGGACATCGGCGGGATCGAGGTCGTCGAGTTCGTGCGGTCGCAGGACACGCTCAAGGTGTTGCCCATCCTCGTGGTCACCACCCGGGGGGACGACGCCTCGCGCACGAAGGTCCTCGCCGCGGGAGCCTCGCGCTTCCTCACGAAGCCCTTCGCGCCGGACGGCATTCTTCGCGACGTCGAAGAGCTCCTCCGGCCGTCCTCATGACCTCGAAGGTCGACCTGTCCGAGTTCCTGACGGCCTACATCGCCGAGGCCGACGAGCAGCTGCGGATCGGGAACGCCAGGCTCCTCGCGATCGAGGCGGCCAGTCGCAAGGGGGAGCACGACCGGCGCTCGCTGCGCGAGCTTTTCCGGTCGATGCACACGCTGAAGGGCCTCTCGTCGATGGTCGACGTCGAGCCGGTGGTCGCGATCGCCCACCACGTGGAGAGCGTCCTGCGCGAGGCCGATCGCCAGGGGAGCGCACTGCCGGTCGCCGCGTCCGACGTCATCCTCCGCGCGATCCGCGCCATGGAGCAGCGGGTCCGTGCCATGGCCGCCGGCAAGCCTCCGGCCGCGGCGCCCCCCGATCTCGTGGCGGCCCTCGCGGCCATCGCGCCGGGCGCGGCGCCCGCCGTCGAGAGGGGGCCCACGGTGGCGTTCACGCTGGAGCCCGCCGTCGAGCAGAAGCTCGACGGCTTCGAGCGCGACCTCGTCGTACGCGGCGTCTCCCAGGGTCGCCGCGCCGTGCGGCTCGACTACGCGCCGACCGCAGAGCGCGCGGCGCGGGGCCTTTCGATCAACACCGTGCGCGAGCGGCTGGGCGCCCTCGCGGACATCATCCGGGTGGTCCCGCTGTCTCGCGCGGCCGGGGCGCGCGGCGGGTCGGCGATCACGTTCGCCATCCTCCTCGTGACCGACGCCGACGACGCTGCCCTCGCCGCGGCGAGCGGCGTCGACGAATCGGCGATCGTGCCGTTCGCGCAGCGCGCCCCGTCCTCGGAAGGGAGCGCGGCGATCGTCGAGGACGAGGCGCCGGACGCGGACCTCGCGGAGGAGGTCGCACCGCGCGCCAACCTCCTGCGGGTCGATGCGAGGCGCCTCGACGAGACGATGGACCGGCTGTCGTCGCTCATCGTCACGCGCTCCCGGATCGCGAACGCCATCGCGCGCCTCGCGGCGACGGGCGCCGACACGCGCGAGCTCACGCAGGTGGCGCAGGAGAACGCGCGCCAGCTCCGGGACCTTCGCGCGTCGATCCTCCAGGTGCGCATGGTGCCGGTGGTCGAGATGCTCGAGCGCCTTCCGCTCATGGTGCGGTCGCTGATGCGGACCAGCGGTCGCCAGGTGCGCCTCGAGGTCGAGGCCGCGGGGGCGGAGCTCGACAAGGCGGTCGCCGAGCGGCTCTTCCCGGCGATCGTGCACCTCGTGCGAAACGCGGTGGACCACGGCATCGAGCCCGCCGAGGCGCGCATCGCCGCGGGCAAGCCGGCCGAGGGGACGATCCGCATCGCCTGCTCGGCGCGCTCGAGCACGCGCCTCGAGCTCGTCATCGCCGACGACGGCCGCGGCATCGACGGGGCGGCCCTGGCCCGCCGGGCGGGCGTCCCGGTGCCCGACGGCGAGATCTCGCTCCTCGAGCTCCTTTGCCGGCCGGGCCTCTCGACGCGCGACGAGGCGACGACCACGAGCGGGCGCGGGCTCGGCATGGACATCGTCAAGCGCACGGTCGAGGGCCTGGGAGGCGAGATCACGCTGCGCACCGGTGCCGGGCAGGGCACGACGTTCACGCTGCGCGTCCCGCTGACCGTCGCCATCGTCGACGCGTTCGTCGTCGAGTGCGCGGGCGAGCGCATGGTCGTCCCGGTATCGGTGATCGACGAGATCGTGGAGGTCGAGCCCGAGCAGGTGGTCCGCCCTCCGCACGCCGACGACGGCGTCGCGGCGCCGCTCGGGATCGTCGAACGGCGCGGCGAGTCGATGGTGCTTTACTCGCTCGCGTCGCTCCTCGGCAGCCCCCCCGGAGCCGAGGGCCCGGTGCGGAAGGCGCTCGTCGTCCGGCGCGCGGGGGAGCCCGTGGGCTTCGTGCTCGACCGCGTGCTCGGGCAGCAGGAGGCCGTGGTCCGCCCCCTCGTCGATCCGCTCGTCCGCGTGCCGGGCATCTCGGCCGCCACCGACCTCGGCGACGGCCGACCGACCCTGGTCCTCGACCTCCTCTCGCTTCTCGGGCGCGTGCGGCGGCGCCCTGCCCTGCTCGCGCAGCCGGCCCAGCCGAGGCCCCTCCTCGCCGGCGGCACCGGAGGGGCGGCGTGAGCAACCTCCACGTCGTCTTCCGCGTCGCCGAGGCCGAGTACGCGCTCGCCGCCGCCGACGTCCTGCAGATGGAGTCGTACGCAGGCGCGACGCGCGTGCCCGGCGCGCTTCCGCACGTCGCGGGCGTCATCCACGTGCGCGGGCGCGTCGTGCCGGTGGTCGATCTCCGCGTTCTCTTCGGCCTGCCCGCGACGACGCACGGCCTCGACGCGCGGGTCGTCGTCATGGAGCTTCACGAACGCACCGTGGGCCTCCTGGTCGACAGTGCGCGCGAGGTCATCAAGCTCGGGCCCGAGCAGATCACGGCGCCTCCCAAGGCGCTGACAGAGGGAGCGCAGGGGTTCGTGAAGGGCGTGGTGCACCTCGGGGGTCGCCTGCTCCTCATCATCGACCTGACACGCGTCGTCGGAGAGGAAGCGATCGATGGCAACAACTGACGGCAAGAAGAACGGCGGAGCGGGCGCGGACGCGCGCGCGCACGTCGAGGGCCTCTCGCGCACGCTCCGCGAGTCGGCGGGCGTCGCCTCGGGGCTCGAGACGCGCAGCCGGCAGCTCGTCACGAGCAGCGCCGAGGCGGTGGCGGCGACGGGCGAGATGCGCGCGTCGATCGAGGGCATCGCGGCGAGCATCGAGGAGACGGGGGCCTCCGCGACGCAGCTCGCGCGCTCCCAGGCGGCCGTCGCCGACACGGCCAAGAGCCTTCAGCAGGGCGCAGAGACGAGCGCGACTGCCATGGGGCGGGTCGCCTCGGCCGTGGCGTCCATCCGCAAGGACGTGAACGAGCTCTCGGAGTCGATGGACGGGACCGCTGCGGGCGTGGAGGAGCTCGCCCGATCGATCAAGGGCGTCAGTGCCAACGCCGAGGACCTCGCGGCGGCCTCCGAGGAGCTCGTGGCGACCGCCACGTCGTTCGTGACGAGCACGGCCGAGATGGCGTCGCGGGGGCAAGCGAGCGCCGCCTCGATCGAGGAGATCGGCGCGACCGTCGAGGAGATGGCCAAGGGGATCACGCGGCTCGCGTCCGACGCCCAGTCGGTACGGGACCGAGCCGCGGCCGTGTCCACATCCGTGGTGTCGGTCGGCAAGGGCCTCGCCGGCGTGGCCGGGGACGCCACGACGATGGCCGCGGCCGTCGAGCAGGTGGCGAGCACGACCGAGGAGCTCGCACGCTCCGTCCGGAGCACGGCCGAACACGCCAAGCAGCTCGAGATGGCCTCGCAGACCAACTCCGCGTCGCTCGACGAGATCGCGGCGTCCGTGGAAGAGGTGGCGGCCACGGCCGAGAAGAACGCGGCCACGATCGACGCGGGCGCTTCCGCCGTCGAGCAGCTCGGCCGCTCGGTGCAGAGCGTCACGAAGAACGTGCAGGTCATCGTCGAGGCCGCCGGCTCCAGCGCCGCGGCCGCCACGCAGCTCGAGGCGGGCGCGAGGCGGATCGCGAAGCTGAGCGAGAACGCGCGGGTCGTCGGCGACCGGGTGACCACGACGGCGCGCGAGGGGGGAGTCACGGTGACGCGCTCGATCGCGGGGTTGACGCGCATCCGCCAGGCGATGGGAGACTCCGCCGGCGTGATGAAGGAGATGGGCAAGCGCGCCGAGGAGATCGGCGACATCGTCCAGAGCATCAACCTCATCGCGGACCGCACGAACCTCCTGTCCCTGAACGCGAGCATCGAGGCGGCGCGCGCGGGCGAGCACGGGCGTGGCTTCGCGGTCGTCGCCGAGGAGATCCGCGCGCTCTCGGACCGGGCCGCGGGCGCGAGCTCCGAGATTGCGAAGATCGTGCGCGCGCTCCAGTCGACGGCCAAGGACGCGGTGCAGGCGACCAACGAGGGGCTCCGCGTCGCCGACGAGGGGGCGACTCTGGCGGGCGACGCCGAGCGAGCTCTGGGCACGATCATCGCAGGCGTCGAGGAAGTGGGTTCGCAAGTCCGCGAGATGTCGACCGCCATCACCGAGCAGGTGACGAGCAGTCAGTCGGTGGCGCGGTCCATCGCGAACGTGAACGAGCAGGGGCGCCAGATCGGGACGGCGATGGCCGAGCAGGCCACGACGGCCCAGGCGGTCGCCCACGGCACGGGCGAGATGCGCACGATGGCCAAGCAGACGTCGCAGGCCACGGCCGAGCAGGCGCGCGCCGTGCGCGACGTTGTGAAGGCGAACGCGCAGACCGCGACGAGCGCCGAGCAGGTGGCGCGCGCCGCCCGGGAGCAGGCGGCCGCCGCGAGCGAGCTCGCGAAGGCCGTGGTCGACCTGCGCGGCGCGGTCCAGCGGACCGCGGGGTCCGTGGTCGACCAGAGCAAGGCGGTCGCGGGTGTCGGGACGCAGTCCGAGGAGATGATGCAGGCGCTCGTCCGGTCGATCACGGGGCTCGTCGAGCAGGCCCGCGGCGCGGCGGAGATGGCCCGCGGCATGGACGACGTACGCAAGCTGGCGGCGGCGACCGCAAAGGCCGTCGCCGAGCAGGCGCGCGGGATGAAGCAGATCGAGAGCGCCTCGCGGCAGACGGCCAAGCTGGCGGCGCAGGTCACGAAGTCGACGGGCGAGCAGGCCGAGACGGCCACGGCGATGGCGCGGAGCGTGGACCAGGTGCGGCGGCTGTCGAAGCAGTCGGCGCGCGCGCTCGACGACCAGACCGAGTCGGTGGCCTCGGTGGCGTCGGTTGCTGCGCGCACGACGACGAGCATCGCGTCGGTCGCGAAGGCGACGATCGAGCAGACCTCTACGGTCGAGCAGATCGCGCGGGCCACCGACGACATCCGCGCGCGCACGCGCGAGGCGGTGGCCGCCGTGACGCAGGTCTCGAAGCGGTCGGGGGCCGTCGCCCAGCACGTCGAGGACGTCGTCGAGAAGCTCTCCCAGATCCGCCACGCCTACGACGAGCAGCTCGCCGTGCTCGACACGATGCTCGCGTCGCTCGACGCGCCGCCGACCGGGGGCGCCGAGGCGTCGTGAACCCGCTGACCGCCATGACGCCGGCCGACCGGCTGCGGCGCGCCGAGATCGACCGGCTCGCCCGCGAGGGGCGCGTCGCCGACCTCGTGGGCCGCCTCGACGACGCGAGCTGGCTCGTGCGGCGGGCGGTCGTGGCGGCGCTCGCGCGGGCGGGCGACGCGGCCGTGGGCCCGCTGTGCGGTGTGCTGCGAGACCACCGCGACTCCGAGAGCCGCCTCGCGGCCGCCGTGGACGCCCTCGTCGCGGCGACGGGCGACGTCGAGGCCCGCATGGTGGACCTCACCGAGGACGCGAACATCGCGGTCGTCTGCGACGCCGTGCAGGTCCTCGGCCGGCGCAAGGCGCACGGCGCCGTGAAGCGCCTCGCGAAGCTGACGACCGACCGGAACGACAACGTCGCGCTCGCGGCCATCGAGGCCATCGGCCGCATCGGGGGCTCCGAGGTCGTCGACCTCCTCGTCCACACGATCGAGGGCGGGAACTTCTTCCGCGTGTTCCCGGCAATCGACGTCCTCGGCCGGACGGGCGACCCGCGCGCAGTCGCGCCGCTCGCGGCGCTGCTCGACCACCCACACTACGCGATCGAGGCGGCGCGCGCGCTCGGCAGGACGGGCGACCCGCAGGCCCTCGGAGCGCTCGTCGGCCTCCTCGGCAAGCCGAACGACGCGCTCGTGCGTGCGGGCGCGGTGGCCCTCGCCGAGGTGCACGAGCGGGCGACGGAGCGCTACGGCACGAACCACGCGGTGGCCGACGCGCTGGCGCGTGTCGACGGCGAGAGCGCCGGCCGCAAGATCACGCACGCCCTCAAGGGTGCCGACGCGGCCGAACGCCAGGCGCTCTGCCGGGTCCTCGGCTGGACGGGCGGCGTGGGCGCCGTGCGCGGGCTGCTCGAGTTGCTCGACGACGAGCCCGAAACGGCCCACTCGGCGGCGCTCGCCCTCTCGACCCTCGCGCGCGAGGTCGAGCCCCTCCTCGCGGCGGCCCTGCGCGACGGAGCCAGCGAGCAGCGCCTCCTCCTCCTCCCGATCCTGGGCCTGCGCGGCTCGGTCTCGCCCGAGGTGCTCGCGTGCCTCGGCGACTCGAACGTGCAGGTGCGCGCCCTCGCCTGCGACGCGATCGGCAAGCGCGGCGACCCGGCCGCCGTACCCGCGCTCTTCGAGGTTCTCCGCGACCCCGACGCTCGCGTCGCCCAGGCGGCGGTCGCCGCGATCCAGGCGCTCGGCGGGCAGGAGGCGCGGCGGCTCGCGCTGCGCTCGGCGCGCTCCGACGACCCGCGCGAGAGGCGGTCGGCGCTCCGGATCCTCTCGTACTTCGGCTGGCCGTCGGCGCTCGAGGTGTTCCTCGAGGCGATGAACGACCCCGACGAGAGGCTGCGCGACCTCGCCGGCATCGGGCTGGCCTCGATCGACGACCCGCGTGCGACGGCGGCGCTCCTCGCGGGCGCGCAGCACACCTCGCCGCGGACGCGCGCCGCCGCCGTACGTGCGCTGGGGCACACCGGGGGCTCGGCCAGCGTGCGCGACACGCTCCGGTCGGGGCTCGCCGATCCCGACGCGTGGGTGCGCTACTACGCGTGCCAGGCGCTCAGCCGCTTCCAGGACGACGCTTCGGCGGACGTGATCGCCGCGCTCGTCGACGATCCGGCGGGCCACGTGCGCGTGGCCGCCATCGACGCGCTCGCCCGCCTGCACGGCGAACGGGCCCTGGCAATCCTCCACCAGGCGCTCCTCTCTCCGGACGCCGACGTGCAGCGCGCCGCGCTCCTCGGCGTCGCGGCCGTGCGCAGCCCGTCGAGCCTCCCCCACGTCCTCCAGACGCTCCGGTCCGAGGACGCGGCGACGCGCCTGGTCGCGCTTTCGGCCCTCGCGGAGCTGCCGCAGCGCGAGGCGCTCGACGGCCTGACCGCCGCGACACGCGACGCGGACGCGAGCGTGCGAGCGGCTGCGCTGACGCTCCTCGGCAACCGCGCGGGTCCGGAGGCGACGAACGTCCTCATCGAGAGCCTGTCGAACCCGAGCATCCGGGAGCGCGGGCTGGCCGCGCTCTCGCAGCCGACGTCCGGGCGGATCGAGGCGCTCGTCGTTGCCATGCGCACGGCGCGAGGCGAGGTCGCCTCGTCGCTCGTCTCGGCGCTGGCGCGAATGCGCGGCCCCGAGGCGACCGCGGCCCTGCAGGACCTGATGGCCACCGGCCCTGCGGCCGTTCGCCGCGTCGTCGCGCCGGCGCTCTCCGCGCTCGGTGCCCCCGAGTCGCGCGCGCTCCTGCAGCGCGCGGCCGCCGAGGACGCCGATCCGGAGGTCCGCTCCATCTGCGCGGCGCTCCTGAGACGCTGATGGCGCTGACGCTCTCGTCGCAGGTCTTCGGGATCGTGCGCCAGCTGGTCGAGGAGAAGGCGGGGCTCCACTACGAGCCCGCGGACCTGCCGCTGATCGAGAGCCGCCTCGCGAACCGCGCGCTCGAGACGGGTTTCGACTCGCTGCTCGACTACTACTACTACCTCCGGTACGACCCCGAGGGACCGCGCGAGCTGCAGAACCTCGTCGAGTCGCTCGTCGTCCACGAGACGTACCTCTTCCGCGAGCCCGAGGCGCTCGGGGTGCTGGTGAACGACGTCGTGCCGGAACTCCTCCGCGACCGGCCGCGCCTG
This sequence comes from Polyangiaceae bacterium, assembly GCA_036490515.1. Taxonomy (GTDB): domain Bacteria; phylum Myxococcota_A; class Polyangia; order Polyangiales; family Polyangiaceae; genus Palsa-1150. The sequence goes on along the minus strand of DASXDU010000042.1, from coordinate 310,281 downwards.
CGCCTCTGGTCCGCGGCGTGCGCGACCGGCGAGGAGCCCTACACGGTCGCGATGCTGCTCCAGGCGGCGGGCCTCCTCGACCGTGTCGACGTGGTGGCGAGCGACATCAGCGCGCCGGCCCTCGCCCGCGCGCGCGAGGGCTTCTACGCGGGCCGCGCGCTCCGGGCGCTCCCGGAGTCGAGCGCGGCGCGCTGCCTCGAGCCGTCCGGGCGCGGTGTGCGCGTGCCCGACTCCATTCGGCGGCGCATCACGTGGACGCGCGTCAACCTGGTCGACCGGGAGTCCGTGGCGGCGCAGGGCCGGTTCGACGTCGTCCTCTGCCGCAACGTCCTCATCTACTTCTCCGACGCCACCGTCAGCGCCGTCGCGGCGTCGCTGGCCGACACGATCACCCCCGGCGGCGTGCTGCTCGTCGGGACGTCCGAGTCGCTCCTGCGCTTCGGGACGAGCTTCGTCTGCGAGGAGCGCGGCGGCTCGTTCCTCTACCGGGCCCCCTCGTGAGCGCAGGCAGCCCCCCCATCCGCGTCCTCGTCGTCGACGACTCGGCGTTCGCGCGCAAGGTCGTACGCGAGGTCCTCTCCGCGGAGCCCGGCCTCGAGGTCGTGGGCATCGCGCGCGACGGGCTCGACGCGCTCGAGAAGATCCAGCAGCTCACGCCCGACGTCGTCTGCCTCGACCTCGTCATGCCGGGCCTCGACGGCCTCGGCGTGCTCGACGCCCTGCAGGGCAAGCCGGGGCCGCGCGTCGTCGTCGTGAGCACGACGCCGGAGGACGGCGAGCTCGCTCTGAGCGCGCTCCAGAAGGGCGCGGTCGACATCGTCCAGAAGCCGACGGCGCTGGCGACCGACCGCCTCTACGAGGTGTCGGCCGATCTGGTCGCGAAGGTCCGCATCGCAGCCCAGGCGCATCCGGAGCGCTTGACCCGGCAGGGGGACGCGCCCGCCGCGCGCGTCGCGAAGGGCGCACCACTCGCGGCCCTGACAGCTGGACGACCGCCCCCGAAGCTGGTCGTGCTCGGCGCGTCTACCGGCGGCCCGCAGGCCCTCATGCGCGTCCTGCCGCTCCTGCCGCGCGACCTCCCCGTGCCCGTCGCCGTCGTGCTCCACATGCCGCCCGGGTACACGGCGTCGCTCGCCCAGCGCCTCCACGACGCCTCGGCCGTCGACGTCGTCGAGGCGCACGACGGCGTCGTGTTCCGTCCGGGGCTCGTGGTGCTCGCGCGGGCGGGGATGCACCTCAAGGTTACGCGCGAGGAGGGCGTCCTCCGCGGGCGGCTCGACGTCGTGCCGCTCGACACGCCGCACAGGCCTGCGGTGGACGTCCTCTTCCGGAGCGCCGCCGCCACGATCGGGCGCGACGTGCTCGCCGTCGTGCTGACGGGGATGGGCCAGGACGGCACGGAGGGCGCGCGCGCGATCCACGACGCGGGTGGCTTCGTCGTCAGCGAAGCCGAGGAGAGCTGCGTCGTCTACGGGATGCCCCGCGCCGTTTACGAGGCGGGCCTCTCCGACCACGTGCTCCCGCTCGGGAAGATCGCGGCGACGATCGACGCCGCGAGCGGACGCACGGAGCGGTGAAGGATCACCTCAACCGGCGGCGAAGCGCGCGGCGAACGCGCGGTGGAGCTCGAGCTCGGGGCGCGTCTCCCGCTCCTTCGGGCGAAAGCCGCTCGCGACGCCGTGGACGGCGATGCGGCGCTCGCCTTCCACGGCGAAGGCCACGCGCCACTCCTTCCACGCGAGCTCGAACGCATCGCCGCGCCGCCGGATGCGACGGTATGCGTGGGGCTGCGGGCCGAGGGCGAGCGCCTTCGCGACGGCGGCTCGCAGCGCGACGCCGTGCGAGGCGAGCCACGCGGCCTGCTCTTCCGCGCGCGACGAGAAGACGACCTCCCACGGCGCGCGCGGATCGCGCTCCGCCAGCCAGCCCACCGGCGAGCCCGGGTAGGCGTCGGGGATGGGCACGTAGGGCTTGAGATCGAGGACGGGCGTGCCGTCGAGGATGTCGAGGTTGCGCACGTGCACCGAGAGGCCCTCGACGCGATCGATCGCGACGGCGCTCATGCCGATGGGGTTCGGCCGGTGGGGCGACCGCGTGGCGAAGAGGCCGACCTTCCGCTCCGCGCGCGGCGGCAGCACCTTGGGGCTCCAGCCGCGATCCTGGTCGACGTTGCGGTGGAACACGAAGAGCACCCACACGTGGCCGAACCCCTCGAGGCCCTCGAGCGCGTCCTCGTAGCCGTGGCCGGCGAGCAGCTCGATGCGCCCTTCGGCGCCAAGACCGCCGTCGGCGACCGCCTGGCGCGGGGCGTCCGCACGCTCCACGAAGGGCGAGTGCACGAACCCGATCGGCTCGAAGAGGAAGGGCACGCGCCTACGGTAACGCGTCGAGCTTCTCGCCGAGGATGGTCTCGACGCGCTGCACGTCCGGCGAGCCCGGGTACGCGCCCACGAAGCGACGCGCGCGCGCATCGGCCTCGCCTCGCCGGCCGAGCCGGACGAGCGCGTCGATGGCGATGACCTCGCGCTCCTGCGCGAGCATGCCGGAGGGGTGAAGGCGCGCGTCCGTGGTGCAGAGGGAGAGGGCGCGGGAGGGATCGGAGCGGAGGGCGTCCTGGGCTTGCTGGAGGAGGGTGACCTGATCGGGGGAGGAGGAGGAGGGCGTGGGCGTGGGCGTGGGCGTGGGCGTGGGCGTGGGCGTGGGCGCGGGCGTGGGCGCGGGCGCGGGCGCGGGCGTGGGCGTGGGCGCGGGCGTGGGCGTGGGCGTGGGCGTGGGCGTGGGCGTGGGCGTGGGCGCGACGGCCGTCTCCGCCTGTCCTCTCATCGCCCTCACGCCTGCAACGACGCCGCCCGCCACGGCGACGACGACCAGCGCGGCGATCGCCTTCGCGGCGAGGCCCGCTCCGGCGCGGGTCGCGACGCCCGCTATGGTCCCTCCCCCACCACCCGGACCGCCGCCCGGGCCCAGCTTCGCGACGAGCGCCTCCACGTCCTCCGGACGCGGGGCCTCGTCACGCCCCGCTCGCAGGAGCGCGCGCAGCTCGGCGTCCTCCGCCGACGTCGCCAGCCTCTCGGGAGCGTCGCTCATGGGCCGTTCCTCCCTTCCCGCCGTCGCTTCGCCTCTTCGGTCACGCGCGCGCGCGCGGCGTGGAGCCGGGAGTAGGCCGTCTGGAGCGGGCAGCCGACGGCGGCGGCGACCTCGCTCATCCCGAGCTCCTCGATCTCGTAGAGGACGAAGACCGCGCGCTTGTCGTCGTCGAGGACGGCAAGGATCGCGTCGAGCTCCGCGCGTGCCTCGCGGGCGGCCAGGGCGCGGTCCTCGACGGCGACGCGCTCGCCGAGCGTGTCGGTCGGGCGCTCGTAGCGGCGATGGGCGCGCTTGCGGTAGTCCGCGGCCGTGCGGACGCAGATGCCGTAGATCCACGTGCGCATCGTGGAGCGCCCCTCGAAGTCGGCGAGCCGCCGCATCACGACGACGAAGACCTCCTGCGCAACGTCGGCCACGTCGCTCTCGGCCACCCCCAGGCGCCGCAGGACGCGCCACACGTAGGGCGAGTGCTCGCGGACGACACTCGCGACGTCGAGCCGGACGGGGGTGGGTTCGGGCGGCAAGGGACGAGCGTGGGTGGAGCCTCGGGCGCGCGATTATCAAGGAAAGAACACGCCGAGTCCCAGGTCGAAGGCACCGGCGACGGGGGATGCCCGGAAGAGGTCGACGGTGCCGGCGGCTCCCGGGCCGGTGAAGTCGTGGCGAAGGACGGGGACGAGGGCGGAAGCGCCGGCGCGGAGGGCGAAGGGCCCCGCGACGCGGAGGCTGACACGCCCCTCGACGGCGCCTGCGAGGAAGGGCTCGTGGTCGACAGAGAGGCCGGACACGCGCGCGGTGACGAGGCCGACGACGCCGTCGAGGCAGCCGTACGCGCGCAGGGCGGCGGTACGCAGGCGCAGCGGGCAGATGGCGCCGCCGGCGGTGTCGAGCGAGAAGCTGCCGCTCGCGCCGGAGCGATTCACGGTCGAGTCGAGCCATGCGGTGCCGAAGATCTCGAGCGGGACGAAGCCAGGAGGCTCGAGCAGGCCGCCCGCGGTCGCGCCGAAGGAGGGAGAAGGCTGGAGGCCGAGGGAGAAGGAGAGGGAGGGCCCGACGTCGAGGGACCAGGAGGGAGGAGGAGGGGGCGCGGGCGCGGGCGTGGGCGCGGGCGCGGGCGCGGGCGTGGGCGTGGACGCGAGCTCGGGCGCGGGCGGCGTCTCGTCCTTCGAGCACGCGGCAAGCGACGCGAGGAGAGCCCCCGCCGTGAGCACGATGGAGACGGCTCGCAGCATCGCCCCGAACGATAGCAACTCGCCCCTCGCGGGTGCTATGGCTCTACGCCTTCCATGCGTACCCTCGTCGAGCTCATTGCGGCGAAGCGGGACGGCGAGAAGCTCGCACCCGGCGAGATCGCGCACCTCGTCGCGGCTCTCGGCTCGGGCGAGCTCGCCGACTACCAGATGTCCGCGTTCCTCATGGCGGTCTTCTTCCGCGGCCTCGACGACGGCGAGACCGTCGCCCTGACCGACGCGATGCTCCGCAGCGGCAAGGTGCTCGACCTCTCGCGCGTGCCCGGCTTCAAGGTCGACAAGCACTCGACCGGCGGCGTCGGCGACAAGGTCTCGCTCGCCCTCGCGCCGCTCGTCGCCGCGTGCGGCGTCCCCGTCCCCATGGTGAGCGGTCGTGGCCTCGGTCACACCGGCGGAACGCTCGACAAGCTCGAGGCCATCCCCGGCTTCTCGACCCAGCTCTCCGCCGACGACTTCGCGCGCATCGTGAAGGACGTGGGCACCTGCATGATCGGCCAGACCGCCGAGATCGCGCCCGCCGACAAGCGCATCTACGCGCTCCGCGACGTGACGGCGACGGTCGAGTGCATCCCGCTCATCGTCGCCTCCATCCTCTCGAAGAAGCTCGCCGAGGGCATCGACGGCCTGGTTCTCGACGTGAAGGTCGGGCGCGGCGCGTTCATGAAGACGGCGAAGGACGCGCGCGCGCTCGCCGAGGCGCTCGTTCGCGTGGGGACGCAGGGAGGCAAGAAGGTCGTCGCGCTCCTCACGGACATGGAGGCTCCGCTCGGCGTCGCCGTCGGCAACGCGGTCGAGACGCGCGAGGCGTTCGAGGTGCTGCGCGGCGGGGGGCCGGCGGACCTCGTCGAGTGCACGATGCGCCTCGCCACCGAGATGCTCGTGATGGGCGGCGTGGCGCGCGGCGAGGATGACGCGAAGGCGCGGCTCGGGGCCGCGGTGGGCACGGGCGCGGCGGCGACGACCGCCGAGCGGATGATCGCGGCGCAGGGCGGTGACCCGCGCGTCGTCGGGGATCCGTCGCGGCTCGAGGTGGCGAAGGAGGAGGTGGTCGTCGAGGCGCCGGCCGACGGCTTCGTCGCGCACGTCGACGCGCTCGCCGTGGGCCTCGCCGCGGTCGCGATGGGCGCGGGCCGCACGCGCGCTGACCAGAAGGTGGATCCCGCCGTGGGCATCCTCGTCGAGGCCAAGCCCGGTGCGCGCGTGACGAAGGGACAGCCGCTCGCGCGCCTGCGTGTACGCAGGAAGGCCGACGCGGCAGGCATCGTCGAGCGGGTGGCGGGGGCGTTCGCGCTGGCAGACCAGCCGCCGGCGAGTCGGCCCCTGGTGCTGGGCCGCGTGTCGGTGCAGTGAGCCAGGGCTGGCCAGGCGAGTGACCACCGCCGGCGGGGTGATGCCTGCGGGCCGCACGTGCGTAGTCCCGTCCGCTGGTGGCGCATTCCTTCGCTCGTCGTGCTCGACCGGCGCGCGCGGTTTGCTCTAGATTCGCGCGCGTAGGAGGCACTCTCATGATGCGAAGGCTTTCCGCGGTCGCCGCGGGCTTGGCAGTCCTCTCGGTCGCGTCGGTCGCCAGCGCGCAGCGCGCCGCGGGCAGCTTCGGCGATCAGGGCCAGTTCATCCTCAGCGCCGACCGGCTGTTTCCGCTGCTCGGCTACAGCCACGCGTCGGAGACGGAGCCCAACCCGCCCGCCGGCGCGAGCAAGGCGACCGACTCCGAGAGCTACTCGAACCTCGGCTTCTTCTACGGGAGCACCCCCGCCTTCACGGACCGCCCGACGGTCAACGGCGCGGGGGCGATCGTCCCGGGCGGCATCCAGGTCACCAACTTCTACACGGTGCCGCGCGTCGGCTTCGACTACACGATCATCCCCAACCTCACCATCGGCGGGGATCTCATCCTCTTCTTCACGCTGGGCGGCACGACGAGCCACGAGGTCGACAACAACGCCGGCGGCACGCAGACGACCACGGCCAGCGAGCCGACCAACCTCACGTTCGGCATCGCGCCCCGCGTCGGGTACATCCTGCACTTCAGCGAGCTGTTCTCGCTGTGGCTGCGCGGCGGGCTCTCCTTCTACACCGAGACGTGGAAGCAGTCCTCGACGGTCGCCAACCAGGCTGCGTCGTTCAGCGCCAACTACGACCAGCTCGCGCTCGACCTCGAGCCGCAGCTCGTCATCACGCCCATCCAGCACGTCGGCTTCACCGCCGCGCTCGACGCGGACATCCCCCTGACGGGCGGCCACTCCTACACGGAGAACATCGGCGGCACGTCGAGCAGCGTCTCGGCCGCGTCGAACATCTTCTTCATCGGCGGCACGGTGGGCATGCTCGTCTGGTTCTGAGCGCGCCTGCTGCGCATGCGCCCTCCAGTCACGCCGACCGTGGGACGGTCGGCTTAGTTCTGAGCTACTTGAGCTTCGCGCCGGGCTCGACGTCGCCGTCGACGGTCGCGAGGTGGAGCTTCTCGCTCGGGCCGGTGGCCAGCAGCATCCCGTGCGAGACGAGCCCCTTGCCGAACTCGCGCGGCGCGAGGTTGGCGACGACGACGACCTTGCGCCCGACGAGCTGCTCGGGCTGCGTGAAGGTGAGCGCGAGGCCCGCGACGATGGTGCGGGGCTCGGGCTCGCCGACGTCGACGGTGAGGCGGAGGAGCTTGTCCTTCTTGGGCACGCGCTCGCAGGTTTTCACGAGCCCCACGCGAAGATCGGTTGCAGAGAACTGATCGTAGGTAACGTGGTTTGCGGGCGCGGGCGCGGGCGCGGGCGCGGGCGCGGGCGCGGGCGCGGGCGCGGGCGCGGGCGCGGGCGCGGGGCCGGGCGCGGGTGACGGTGCGTCGAGCCTGGGCGTGAGCTTCTCGAGGAGCGCCTTCGTGCCGTCCGCGTCGAGCGTCGGGAAGAGGGACCCCGCGGGGGCGAGCGCCTCCCCTCCCCTTCGCGGCTCGGCGCCCTCGGGCCAGCGCGTCTTGCCCGCGTCGACCGGCGCGAGGCCAAGCTGCGCGCGCATCTCGTCGCTCTTCCTCGGCAGCACCGGCCACACCATCACGCTGAGGACGCGCAGCACCTCGAGCAGCGTCGCCAGGATCGTCTCGACGCGCGCCTGCCCGCCCTCCTTCTTCGCTGCGGCCCAGGGGGCCGCGTCGTCGACGTACTTGTTCGCCGCGGACGACAGCGCCCACGTCGCCTCGAGCGCGCGGTGCGGGGCGATGGCCTCCCACTCGTCACGCGCGCGCAGGGCCGCTCGCTTCGCCTGGTCGAGGAGCTCGACGTCGAGATCGGTCATCTCCCCGGGCGCGGGCACCTTGCCGCCCGTCATCTTCGCGCAGAGGCCAAGCGTGCGCGCGAGCAGGTTCCCGAGGTTCTTCCCGAGGTCCGCGTTGTAGCGCTCGACCATCGCGCCCAGGTCGAAGTCCCCGTCCTGCGCGAACGCGATGGCCCGGAGGAGCTGGTACCGGAGGACGTCCGCCCCGGCGTCGTCGCTCCCGCAGACCGCCCCGAAGCCCCTCGCGAGGCCGACCGGGTCGACCGCGTTGCGGAGCGATTTGCTCATCTTCTGCCCGTTGAACGTCAGGAACCCGTGCGCGTAGATCGTCTTCGGCAACGGGTACCCCGCGCTCATCAGGAACGCCGGCCAGTAGATGGCGTGCTGGCGGAGGATGTCCTTGCCGACGAGGTGGACGACGGTCTCTTCGCCCCAGAACTTCTTGTGCTCGTCGGTGTCCTGGAGCGCGCTCCAGTAGTTGGTCAGCGCGTCGAACCAGACGTACATGACGTGGCGCGGGTTGCCCGGGACGGGGATGCCCCAGGTGAAGCTCGTGCGCGAGACGCTGAGGGGCTTGAGGCCACCCTTCACGAAGCTGATCACCTCGTTGCGTCGCGACTCCGGCTGGATGAAGCCCGGGTGGTCCTCGTAGTGCGCGAGCAGGCGGTCCGCGTACTTCGGCAGGTCGAAGAAGTACGTCTCCTCCTTCATCCGCTCGGCCTTCATCGTCGGGTGGAGCGGGCAGAAGCCGCCCGGCAGGAGCTCCTTCTCCGTCTTGAAGTCCTCGCAGCCGACGCAGTAGAGCCCCTCGTACTCGCCGAGCCGGATGTCGCCCTTCTTCTCGATGATCTGCCAGAGCTCCTGCACGAGCTTCTCGTGGCGCGGCTGCGTCGTCCGGATGAAGTCGTCGGCCCGCACCTCGAGCTTCGGCCACGTCGCCTCGAAGCGGTCGCTCATGTCCTTCACGAAGGCCGCGGGGGTCACGCCCTTGGCCTGCGCCTCGCGCTCGATCTTGAGGCCGTGCTCGTCGGTGCCCGTGAGCATGCGCGTCGCGTCCCCGCGCAGCAGGTGGAACCGCCGGAGCGCGTCCGCGACGACGGTCGTGTACGCCGTCCCGAGGTGGGGGACGTCGTTCACGTAGTAGATGGGCGTGGTGACGTAGAAGCGGCGCATCGCGCCCGGGGATTAGCACAGGGCGCCGGGCCTACGCGGCCACCGCGGCGCCGGCACGAGGAGCCGCGGCGCTAGGGAGACGAGGGGCTCGGGCCCGAGCGCGTGGGCGGCGAAGGCGCGCGCGAGACACGCGGCGCGCGCTCGAGGGCGCGGCGCAGGGGAGCCATGAACACGCGGTCGACGGCGCGGCGAAGGTCGCGCGGCGGCGCCTCGGCCGGTACTCCCGCGGCGGGGCCGAGGCCCTCGACCCAGGGGGCCACGAGCACGATCTCGCCGTCGCCCTGCCGCATCGCGATGGCCTGGCAGAGGCTCGCCGCGTGCGTGCCGAGCTCCTCGTAGACGTAGGCGCGCCACTCGAGGGGCGCGGTGAGGTCGATGCGCCGGGCCCCGACGCGCAGCTCCGCGCGGTCGAGCACGACGGGCTCGCCGTCCGCGTCCGAGAGGAACATGCGGTCGAGCGCGCCCGGGGAACGCCACGCCAGCGCCGAGAGGAGGCGCTCGGCGTCGGCCGCACACAGGGCGGACGCGTCGTCGGCGCGCAGATCGGCCTCCGCCACGGTGACGGCGCGCCCGAGGAGCGAGGGCGCCTCCGCCGCGTCCCCCGCGTCGAGGACACGCACCGCGAGGTGCCGCGTCGCGCGCGCGGTCGTCAGCGCGAGGACGAAGCGCGTGCGGTCCGCGCTCCCGAGCACGGTCACCCCGAGCGGCTCACGCCAGTCGACGAGCGCCGCGTCCCCCGGCCGCTTCACGCCTTGATCGTCGACCGTCAGCCAGCCCGCCGGCGGCTCCCTCCGCCGCGACAGCACGTGGTGCACGACGCCCGCGAGCGCCACGAGCACGACCGCCGCCGCCGCACGCACGCCCACCGTCCACGGCGCCATCGCGACCGCCATGGCCCCCACGACGAAGACCCCGGCGAGCACCCCCGCCATTCGCGCGACCGGCGACGCCTTGCGCGGGCCGAGCGGGAACCTCGAAGGGGGGCGCATCGTGCTTCATTAAGTAGCACCCGGATGCGCGCCTGGCGCCGTGCGTGGGGGTGCGCCGTCCGACGACAGCGGCGCGGTGCGCCCCGCCGGGCCGCCGCGGCGCGCACCCCTCACTTGACGGCGGGATTGCACGGCTGGGAGTCGACGTCGTCGGTCGCGCCGTCGCCGTCGAGGTCCCGCACGGCCGCCACGTGGACGACGACGCCCGGCACCTTGCCGGCGAACCCGTCCGAGAAGAACCCCTCGATCGTCTGCTGGGTCTGGAGGTAGGGGTCCGGCACCGAGAAGTCCTGGCTCGTGTCGAGGTGGTCGAAGGGCGTCCCCGAGGCGAAGTTCGCGAACGGAATGCAGTACTGCCGCGTCCCCGTCGACGAGATCATGTTGTCGCCGTGGGTCCCGGGCGACTCCTGCACGACGATCGCCGTCACGCCCGGACTCGGCGTGTCGTGGATGCTCCCGTCCGCCTGGGCGGCCACCTCGGGGAGCGTCAGGCGCCACGGATTGTCCGCGAGGTTCTTGTAGTCGATGATGCCCGAGTTCGAGCCGACGTCGGGCTGCGCGAGCCCCCAGCCGCCGGCCCGCGCGAGCGCCTCGTCCGACTCGTTCGGCACGAGCTCGTCGTAGAGCACCTCGAACTGGAGCACGTCGCGCGGCTGCGTCGGCTGCCCGGCGAGCGGTTGCGGGTGGAGCACGATGTTGCCCGCGAGCGAGAGCGGGTCGCCCGGCTCGACGACCGCCTGGATGAGGTTCACGAGCGGGTTGCTCTCGTCGAGGGTCGCCTCGAGGATGCCGAAGTTGAAGCCGGCCGCCTCGTCGAGCTCCGTCGAGATGACCGGGCTGTGCGTGCCGAGCTCCTCGATCAGGCCGCCCCCGGCGACGTTCAGCGTCCAGAGGCTCACGTGCGGCTCGATGGCCGCCGCCGCCGCGCCCTGGATCGAGCCGAGCGACATCCCGAGGTAGGCGATGCGGCTCGTGTCGATCTTCGCCGTGACGCCGTTCCACGCGAGGGCCGAGAGGTCCGGCCCCGCGCGCAGGACCTTCACGAGCTGCACCGTGTCGATGGCGGCCTGCCGGAACTGGTCGCGCACGGCGCCGACGTCGAGGAGGCTGCCGAAGAGATCGAACGAGCCGTTGTGGGCGCCCGTCTTGTCCTCGTCGCCGAAGCCGTCGGGCCCGGCGTAGGTCGCGCCCGGGTCCTTCGCGAAGTCGCTCTTCGCGTCGACCTGGTACGACGTCTCGGGCGCGCGCGCGCCGAACGTGATGCTGTCGATGGCGACGACCATCCAGCCCTGCGCGCACAGCGGGTTGGCGACGTTGAAGATGTCGTCGCGCGAGCCGTTGAGGCCGTGCTGGTAGATGATCGTCGGGTAGCCGCCGGAAGGCATGGGCGCGGTCGGCACGGCGAACGTGACCCAGATCGAGTCGGTCGGCTTGTCGGGCGCAGGCACGATGTTGCCGCTGGCGTCCGTCGTGAAGGTCGCCGCGTCGAGCGTCGAGTACCCGTTGCCCCAGCCCGTCAGGTAAAACTGCGCCTGGAAGACGCCCGTCCCCACGACCGCGATCTTGTCGTGCGCGGGCACGGGCAGCGTCGCGTCCGGGTCGTCCGAGCCGTCGGGGAGCTTCTTCGTCGTCACGCCGAGCCAGTCGTCGAGGCTCGCCGCGAAGCCCTGCGGCAGCGTGCCGCTGACCGGCTGCGCGAACTTCTCCGCCTGCATCGGCGCCATCGACGCCGCGTCGAACGTGAGCGGCGGGACCGTCGCCGCCTCGAGCGAGTCGCGCAGCGCATAGAGCTGCTTGCTCGCGGAGTTCGTCGTGAAGGGCGCGATGGCCACGACCTGCGCCCCGTCGCTCGCCAGCGCGCTCGCGAGGTCCGTCACGACCGTCTGGTACGCCGACGTGTACACGGCAGGCACGCTCGCGTCCCCCGCCTGCACCTTGCGGAAGTCGGCGCTCGCCTGGACCGCGCGGCCGTCGGTCGTCTTCACGCGGCTCGTCAGCACGCCCGCGTAGTGGTGCCCCTCGGCGAGCACGATCCCCTCGGCCGGCCCGACCGCCGCGAGCGTGCGCTTGGTCGTGTCGAGGTACTCCTGGTGATAGAGCTGCCTGCACGTGACGCGCGCCTGCGTCGGGTCGGTCGCGTCGAGGTCGACGAGGAACATCGAGCTCGTGTCGGCGACGCACGCCGCCTCGCCCGCCGGGAACGTGGTCGGATCGAGCTGCGCAAACCCCACCGTCCCGTCGTCCGCCGCCGGGGCGGTCGTGTCGTCGACGTAGAACATCGCGAGCGCGATGCGCGAGAAGCCGTCCATCTTCGCCAGCTCGTGCGTCAGGAACGTCGCGTTCTGCGTGATGAGCGCGTCGACGCCGGGGAGGTCCATCACCTTCCCGTTCTGGAGGTACACGTCGCTCGGGAACGGCACGTCGAGGAAGTTCGGCACCGCGTTGGTCGTCAGATCGAAGCGCGCGATGGCTCCCGTCGGGGCACCGCCACCCCCGCCGCCGCCCTTGGACGACGACGAGCACGCGGAGGGCAGGAGCGGGACGGCGACCGCGAACAGCAGCGGCGCAAAGTTCTGAAAGAGGCGGACGTGGCGCAGGGGGCGCATGCACGGCCTCTTAGCAGACTGTTACGGGGCCGTTGCGTCCCCCCGGAGTCGCCGCGTAAGGTGTCGCGCTTCGGAACTTCGGAGGTGACTTTCATGCGCGCTTCTCAGTGGCTCCTCGGGCTTGCGACGACCTCGGCGATCGTGGGCGCCCTCAGCGCCATCGGCCCCGGCTGCGGCGGCTCCACGTCGAACGGCGGCGGCGCCAAGGACTCGGGCACCCCCGACGTCACCGCGCAGGACTCCTCGAAGCCCGAGACGGGCCCCGAGGCAGCGGCGGAGGCTTCGAAGGATGCCCCGGCGGAGAGCGCGCCGACCTGCACGATCGACGCGGACATCACCGACCTGAACATCCCCGACGCCGAGATCGGCGACTCCAGCGCGTCGACCGACGGCTGCTACACGTGCATCAAGACGACCTGCGGGTCGGAGCTCTCGAGCTGCAACACCGACTGCACGTGCAATGGCGAGGTGGCGGGCCTGCTGAGTTGCATCGGCACGGGGGGCGCCATCACGACGTGCGGCGCCGGGCTGCTGGCGGGCGGCGCAAACGATCCTGCCGGTCTCGCGCTCCTCCTCTGCGTCGCCGGCTCGGCCTTCCCGGGCGGCAGCGGCCCCGGTTGCACCGCCGAATGCGGCTACACGGCGCCGCCCAAGGGCGACGGCGGCGGCAACGGCGAGGGTGGCGGCGGGGGCGACGGCGGCGGCGACGCGGCCGGCGAGTAGCACCGCCTCTTCCAGGTAGGCTCCGTCCCGGCGGCAGGAGCGGGGCCCGTCGCAGGGTTTCCCGCGGCAATCGCATCGCGCGCTGCGTCGGCCGCGTGCTGCGCGTCGAGGTGCGCCTTCGAGGCGGGCGGCGTCGTGCCGGACGCCGGAGCCCTCGGGGCCGTAGCTGGCATCCTTGCGGCCGATCCCGGCGTCCTCGGCCTCGATGCCGGCGTCTTCGGCCTCGATGCCGGCGTCCTCGGCCTCGATGCCGGCGTCCTTGGCCTCGATCCCGGCGTCCTTGGCCTCGATGCCGGCGTCCTCGGCCGCGATGCCGGCGTCCTCGGCCTCGATCCCGGCGTCCTTGGCCTCGATGCCGGCCTCCTTGGCCTCGATCCCGGCCTCCTCGGCCTCGATGCGGGCGTCCTTGGCCTCGATGCCGGCGTCCTCGGCCTCGATCCCGGCGTCCTCGGCCTCGATGCCGGCGTCCTCGGCCGCGATGCCGGCGTCCTCGGCCGCGATGCCGGCGTCCTCGGCCTCGATGCCGGCGTCCTCGGCCCGAATCCCCGCCGCGCAGGCCCGGAGGAGGCGCTCGTACGATTTTGAAAATAAGTGGAGACCGATCACCCCCCCATTCCCCACGTCCGGGGTGAGGACGGTGAGAAGCAACCCCTCGGGAATGGATCCCGGGTTCGCCGCCTCGGGAAGGAGGTGATTAGGCAATGGCGAACAAGGTAAACGCAAGGAAAGTCGCGACCCTCGCGGGGCAGTTGATCGCGGGGATCCCGAAGCTCCCGGCCAGCGTGACGAGCATCACGCTGAACGGGAGCTCGTTCACGCCCGCCCAGCTCTCCACCGCACTTCAGGTGCTGGTGGCGCTGCAAGCGGACGTGGACGCGGCCCAGGCTGCCCTCGATGCAAAGAAGGCGGCTCTGGCGGCCCAGCTGGCTGCACCGCGCGCTCTCGTGAGCGCGTTCGTGCAGTTCCTCCGGGCCGCCTTCGGCAACCAGCCGGACGTCCTCGCACTCTTCGGTCTCGCACCGAAGAAGGCGGCGACTCCGCTGACGACCGAAGAAAAGGCCGCGGCGGTCGCGAAGCGCGCATCGACACGCGCGGCGCGGGGCACGAAGGGACCGAAGGCAAAGGCGAAGATCAAGGGCACCGTGACGGGTGTCCTCGTGACTCCGCTCGAGCCCCAGGCGCCCAGCGTGCCGGTGGCAGCGACCCCGAGCCAGGTCCCGTCCAAGACGGGCACGGCGACGGGAAGCGGCACTCCGCAGACGGGCTGATCGACCCTCCGGGGTAGGTCGGGCACCAGGGACGGAGCGACGGGAGCGACGGGACAATCAGGGAGTCGGGGGGCGCCTTCGGAACGGGAGGCGCCCCCCTCTTCCGCCTATTTCGGGACGGCGCGATGCCCCCTTCAGGGCGCGCTGTCGTCCTTCGGGCGGGCCGTGCCGGCCTTCACGTCGGCGTAGCCGAGGAGCGAGTGAACGACGTCGGCGAGCTTCGCGGACGCGGCGACGATGGCCTCGACGCGGGCGCGGGCCTCGGCGGGCAGGGCCTCGGGCGCGATGCCGTCCGCCTCGCGCGCGAGGACGGCGAGGGGCGCGCGCACCTCGTCGGCGAGCATCCGGAGGAACGCGCTGCTGGCCTGGCCGGCACGCTCGGCCTCCTCGCGGGCGGCGCGGGCCGAGTCGAGCGCGTAGTGGAGCTGGTGCTGCTGCTCGACGAGCGCGTCGAGCACCGTGAGGCGCGCGTTGGCCTTCTGGAGGTCCCGCTCGGCGTGCTTGCGGGCCGTCGCGTCCATCGTCACGCCGACGACGCCGGTCACCTCGCCGCCCGCGCCGCGCAGCGGCATGTAGCGCGTCTCCCACCAGACCTCGTCGCTCTCACCCTCGGTCGTCACGGCCTCGCCGGCGAGCGCGCGCCGGAGGTTCTGCTGCACCGACGGCACGTCGGCGAAGAGCTCGAACGCCGAGCGCCCCACCGCGCCGGGCCCGAGGCGGACCGCCCCCTTGCCGCGGGCGATGCGGATGACGCCCTCCGCGTCGGTCGCGAAGAGCACGACGGGCAGCTGGTCGAGCGCCATGACGAGGAGCTCGTGCTCCTGGTGGAGCGATGCGTCGCGTTCGCGCGCCGCCGCACTGTCCGCCGCGACGGGCGCGAGCCTCCGCGCCGCCTGCGTACCGATGTCGATCACCTTCTCGCTGTCGCCTGCCACGCCGACCTCCCGCGCAGGATGAAGACTGCCCATCATCGTCGCATCGGGGGAGCGCGGGTGCCAGCGCGGCCGGCGCGAAACGCGCGCGAAACCAGCAGGCGAACTCGACCGACTAGCCTCGTGCGCGCGCGCTGCCCGCCCTGTGCTGCGCGACCCACGGCGACAGGCGCGAGCCGCTCTCGCCGAGGCTCGCCTGCGTGGCGCCGGTCGCCCGCTCCATGCGCGCCGCGGCGACGGCCACGGCGACGGCGACCGCGTCGCGGCGGTCCTCCTTCACGAGCGGGTAACCGAGCAGGTCGGCCTTGTAGCGCTCGATGAAGCCCGTGTCGTACCGGCCCGCGACGAACTCGGGGTGCCGGAAGAGGCGGTCGTGGAAGGCGAGGTTCGTGCGGATGCCTGTGACGACGTACTCGTTGAGCGCGCGGCGCATGCGGGCGACGGCGCGCTCGCGCGTGGGGGCCCAGACGCTGAGCTTCGAGATGAGCGGATCGTAGAAGCTCGAGATGGTGCAGCCGGGGTAGGCGCCACCGTCGTCGCGCACGCCGGGGCCGGCGGGGACGACGAGGCTCTCGATGACGCCGGGCGAAGGGAGAAAGCCGTTCGACGGGTCCTCGGCGTAGACGCGGCACTCGATGGCGGCGCCCTGGCTGACGAGGTCGTCCTGCGCGAAGCCGAGGGGCTCGCCCTGGGCGACGCGCACCATCTCGCGGACGAGGTCGAGCCCCGTCACGAGCTCGGTCACGGGGTGCTCCACCTGGAGGCGCGTGTTCATCTCGAGGAAGTAGAAGCTCCCGTCCTCGGCGAGGAGAAACTCGAACGTGCCGGCGCTGAAGTACCCGACGGCCTTCGCGCCCTGGACGGCGATGGAGCCCATGCGCGCGACGAGCTCGCGCGAGGCGGCGGGGCTCGGCGTCTCCTCGACGACCTTCTGGTTGCGGCGCTGGATGGAGCAGTCGCGCTCGAAGACGTGGACGATGTTGCCCTCGCGGTCGCCGAGCACCTGGATCTCGACGTGGCGCGGGCGCGCGATGGCCTTCTCGAGGTAGACCGTGTCGTCGCCGAAGAACTTCTTCGCCTCGCTGCGCGCGCGCTCCCAGGCGTTGGCCATCTCGCCGGCGTTGTGGACGAGGCGCATCCCCTTGCCGCCGCCGCCCGACGCGGCCTTGAGCATGACGGGGAAGCCGATCTTCGTCGCGGCCGCCGTCGCCTCGTCGGTGGTCTCGCAGCGCGCGCCCGGCACGATGGGGACGCCCGCGGCGGACATCGCGTCGCGCGCGGCCGTCTTGCTGCCCATCGCGCGCATCGCGCTCGCGGGCGGCCCGATGAAGGCGACGCCCGCCTTCTCGCACGCCTCGGGCAGGACGGGGTTCTCGCTGAGGAAGCCGTAGCCCGGGTGGATGGCGTCGCAGCCGGACTTCTTCGCGACGTCCACGATCTTGTCGACGCGGAGGTAGCTCTCGGCGGCGGGCGCGGGGCCGACGGGGTAGGCCTCGTCGGCGGTGCGCACGTGGAGCGAGGCGCGGTCGGCGTCGGAGTAGACGGCGACCGACGCGATGCCCATCTCGCGGAGCGTGCGCGTGACGCGGACGGCGATCTCGCCGCGGTTGGCGACGAGGACTTTGCGGAATGCGCGCGGCATGGGGGAAGGCGGTTATGTCACAAGTCCCGCCGGTGCTACATCCCTCCCGTGCCCTCCGACGACGGGAGCCTCAGCTTCGACTTCACGGCGCGCAAGCCCCCTGCCCCGCCGCCTCCCGAGGAGCCGCGCCCGCTCACGGTGGGCGAGCTCGATAGGGCCATCAAGGGGACGCTCGACCAGGGCTTCGTCAGCCCGGTGTGGGTCGAGGGCGAGGTCGCCGACTGCCGCCCCGCGCCGAGCGGGCACCTCTACCTGTGCCTGAAGGACGAGCGCGAGGAGGCGTCGATCGACGTCGTCGTCTACCGCACGAACGTGACGCAGCGGATGCGGAGCCTCTGCGTCGACGGGGCGCGCGCGCGCGTGCGGGGGCGGCCGACGTTCTGGGCCCCGCGGGGGCGCCTGCAGCTCGTCGCCGATCGCATGCAGCCGGCCGGGCGGGGCGCGCTCCTCGAGGCGCTCGAGCGGCTCAAGGCGAAGCTCGCGGCCGAGGGTCTCTTCGCGCAGGAGCGCAAGCGCGCCCTTCCCGCCGAGCCGCGCGTCGTGGGCGTCGTGACGAGCCCGACGGGGGCGGTCATCCACGACGTCTGCCGCGTGGCGTTCCGGCGTGGCGGCGCGCGCATCCTCCTGGCGCCCGCGCAGGTGCAGGGCATCGGGTCGGTCGAGTCGATCTGCCGCGCCATCGCGGCGCTCCAGCGGGTGCGCGGGGTGGACGTCATCGTGCTCGGGCGCGGCGGGGGCTCCGCGGACGACCTGGCGACGTTCAACGAGGAGGCCGTCGTGCGCGCGGTCGCGAGCTGCCGCGTGCCGGTCGTCAGCGCCGTGGGGCACGACGTGGACGTCACGCTCGTCGACTTCGCGGCCGACGCACGCGCGGCGACGCCCTCGCAGGCCGCCGAGATGGTCGTCCCCGATCGGCGGTCGCGCGCGGAGCTCCTCCGGCGGACGCAGATGCACCTGGCGCGTGCGATGCGGACACGCCTCGCGGAGGACCGCGTCTCGCTCGCGCACGCGTCGCGGCGCCTGGGGGACCCGCGGCTCGCCATCGCGTCGCACCAGCAGTCGCTCGACGAACGCGAGGCGCGGCTGGCGTCGTGGGCCCGGACGGCGGTCGCCCGCCGTCGCGAGGCGCTCGGCGACGCGAAGCATCGCCTCGCCTACCTGCACCCGAAGGCCGTCGTCGCCCGCGAACGCGCTGCCGTGGCGCGCCTCTCGGATCGGCTGGCGACGCTGTGGAACGGAGCCTTCGAGCGGCGCGCGGGGGACGTGCACCGGGCCGTCGTGCGTCTCGACGCGCTGAGCCCCCTCAAGGTCCTGGCGCGCGGGTACGCCATCGCGACGCGCGACGACGGGCGCGCGGTGCGCTCGGCGGCCGACGTCCAGGCAGGCGACGCGATTCACCTCCGCGTGCGCGACGCGCGCATCGACGCGAGCGTGACGCGGGTGGGACCGCGCGAGGACGAGCGGTGAGCCGCCGCTTCGCGGTCGTGGGGGACCCGGTCGCGCACTCGAGGAGCCCGGCGATGCACGCCGCGGCGTTCCGCGCGCTCGGCGTGCCGCACACCTACGAGGCCGTTCGCGCGGGCGAGGCGGAGCTCGCGGACGTGGTGCAGGCCCTTCGCGACGGGCGCTTCGACGGCCTGAACGTGACGGTGCCCCACAAGCGGCGCGTCCTCGAGCTCGCCGACGACGTCGACCCGGGGGCGCGCGTCGCGGGCGCGGCGAACACGCTCGTTCGCACGGCCGGGGGGCGCGTCGTGGCGCACAACACCGACGCACCCGCGCTCGCCGCGGAGCTCGAGGCGCTCGCCGCCGGGCACGCGCTGCGCGGGGCGCACGCGCTCGTCCTCGGCTCGGGCGGGGCGGCACGGGCCGCGCGCGTCGCGCTCGAGAGCCTCGGCGCGACGGTCACGCTGCGCTCGCGGGCGGGCGGCGATCTCGCGCCGTCGGCGAAGGACGAGGCGAGGACGGCGGTCGTCGTGCAGGCGACGAGCGCGGGCATGGACGGGGCCGACGCGGGCGAGGGCGTCGCGGCCTCCGTCGCGTGGACGGCCCTCCCGGCGGACGCCGTCGCCCTCGACGTCGTCTACGCGCCCCCGGAGACGCCCTTCCTCCGCGCCGCCCGCGCCCGCGGCCTTCGCAACGCGAACGGCCTGGGCATGCTCGCCCGGCAAGGAGCCCTGGCCCTCGAGCTCTGGCTGGGCGTCGCCGCGCCCCTCGCCGCGATGCGTGCGGCGCTCGATCGGTGAAGGCATTATCTTGCCCACCGTGCCCCGGAACCGGCAGCGCCTCGGCTACACGCGCATCGTCCAGCTCCTGGTCTACCTCGTCATCGTCCCGACGGTGCTGCTCCTGCTCGTGGGCCTCGTGCTCATGTTCCTGGGCAACGTCTTCAACGTCCTCTTCGGCGTCCTCACCGTCTGCTTCGTCCTCGTCGCCGTCACGGGCATCGTGCTCGTCCTCGTCTTTCTCCGGCGCGAGGCCAACCTGAGCGAGCTCCAGGCCGACTTCGTCTCGAAGGTGAGCCACGAGCTCCGGACGCCGCTGACGAGCATCCGCCTCTTCTCCGAGACGATGACCCGCGCCCGCGGCGACGCGGCGGTGCTCGAGAAGTGCCTCGAGGGCCTGAGCCTCGAGACCGAGCGGCTCACGCGGCGCATCGAGCGCCTCCTCGACTGGGGCCGCATGGAGGCGGGCCGCAAGCAGTTCGACCTGCGCGACGAGGCGGTCTCCGCCATCGTCGACGACAGCGTCCAGGCGTTCGCGCCGCTGCTCCACCAGAACCCGAGCGTCACGCTCGTGACCGACGTCGAGCCGGGCCTGCCCGCGGTGCACGCCGACCGCGCCGCGATGGTCGACGCCATCGGCAACCTCCTCGGGAACGCGGTGAAGTACGGCGGCGCGCCGCCGAAGGTCGTGCTTCGCGCCCACGCGGCCCCGGGGGGCGTCGCGATCGAGGTCATCGACAACGGCGAGGGCATCCCGCGCGTCGAGCACCGGCGCATCTTCGACAAGTTCTACCGCATCGACGACCGCCTCTCGCGCGCCCGCGAGGGGAGCGGCCTGGGGCTCGCCATCGTGAAGCACATCGTCCGCGTGCACCGCGGCCGCGTGCAGCTCGACAGCGCCCTCGGCGAGGGGTCCACGTTCCGCATCGTCCTGCCGCTGGCCCCTCCGGCCGCGAAGGCCGAGGGCGCGGCCGCCCCCGCGGTGGGCGCGTCCTCGGAGGCCAAGCGCGCATGAGCATGGAGCGACCGGGCGAGGCGGAGGCGGCGAAGCGCCGCGTCCTCGTCGTGGAAGACGACGCGAGCATCGCGCTCGGCCTGCGCATCAACCTCGAGGCGGAGGGCTACGTGGTCTTCGCCGCCGAGGACGGCGAGCGGGGGCTCGAGATCGCGCGCGCCGAGCGGCCCGATCTCGTCATCCTCGACGTGATGCTGCCGAAGATGAACGGCTTCCAGCTCCTCCAGACGCTGCGCCGCGAGGGCATGGCGACGCCCATCATCATCCTCAGCGCGCGGACGGGCGAGATGGACAAGGTCACGGGCCTCGAGCTCGGCGCCGAGGACTACGTGGCGAAGCCCTTCAGCCTCGCCGAGCTCCTCGCGCGCGTGCGAGGTGCGCTCCGGCGGGGTCCGCGCCCCGCCGAGGCGCCGCGTTCGCTCCACCAGTTCGGCGACGTGCGCATCGACGCGGCCGCACGCACGGTGACGCGCGCGGGCGGGCCGGTCGAGATGACGGCCACGGAGTTCGACCTCCTCCTCTGCCTCGTCGAGGCACGCGGCGTGGCGCTCGGGCGCGAGGCGATCTTCGCGCGCGTCTGGGGCCCGACGCACCACGGCACGCAGCGCACGATCGACAACTTCATCCAGCAGCTCCGGGCCAAGCTCGAGACCGACCCACAGAAGCCCAAGCACCTCGTCACGGTCCGCGGCGTGGGCTACCGGTTCGACGGCTGATACCGTGAGAAGGCCATGGCAGCGCTGCGCCTCGGCGTGATTCCGCGAGGGGAAGGCGGCGAGGAGCGCGAGCTCGTCGACGCGCTCGCCCAGGCGCTCGGGCAGGCGGTCGACGTGCACCGCGCGGCCGACTACGGCGTCGTCCTCGCGGGATTGAAGCAAGGGCTCGTCGACGTCGCGTGGCTGCCGCCGCTGGTCGCGGGCCGCGCGCTCCGCGCCTCGGTGGCCGAGCCCGTCGCCGTCGTCGTCCGCTACGGCGCCACCTCGTACACGACGGTCCTCGTCGTTCCGCCGTCGTCGCCGCTGCGTGCCCTGCCGGACCTGCGCGGCGCGCGCGTCGCGTGGGTCGACCGCGAGAGCGCGAGCGGATACGCGGTCGTGCGCGCCGCTCTGCAGAAGGCGGGCGTGCGCCTGACCGAGGCCTTCGCGAGCGAGACGTTCGTCCGCAGCCACGCGGCGGTGGCGCGGGCCGTCCTCGAAGGGAAGGTCGACGTCGGAGCCACGTGCGCGCACGTCGAGGACGGAGCGGTCCGCTTCGCGCGAACGCCCGCGGCGGGCGACACGGGCCTCGGGGCCGGCGACCTGCGCGTCCTCTTCGAGGCGGGCCCCATCCCGTCCGACGTCATCGCCGTTCGCGGGGGCGCGCCGGCCCACGTCCGCTCCGTCCTCGAGGCCGCGCTCCTCCGGGGCGAGCCCGCGCGGCTCCACGTCGCCGCGCGCGCGTACGTCGAGGCCGACGCCTTCGCCACCCCCACGGCGGAGCACCGGCGCCTGCTCGCGTCGCTCGTCGACGAGTGACCGGGCCGACGGGGGTCGTGGTATCGAGGGGACGCCCAGGCGGGCGCCCATGGACCAGAACCTCCTCCGCAGCTACCTCTCCACCGTCTACGAGCTCCCGACCTCCGCGGGGCCGATGCGCGCCTCGCTCGACGGCGACATCGTCGCCGACCCGAGCGCGCTCCCCGAGCTCCTGCAGCGGCCCTTCGCCGTCCTCACGGCGTACAACCCGCGCTCGATGCTCCTGCCGCGGAAGGTCAACGAGTCGCGCCACCAGGTGATGCGCGATCTCCTGGTCCTCGGCGTCTACCGCGTCGAGGCGTGCGTCGGCTACGAGGAGGACCCCGAGGGCACGTGGCGCGAGCCCGCCTGGATCGTGCACGGCATGGACCGCGAGGAAGCGGTCGCCTTCGGGCGGGTCTTCCGCCAGAACACGGTGCTCATGTGCCGCGGGGCCCGCCCCGAGATCATCGTGACGGACCCCACGTGCGACGACGTGGGCAAGAGCTACACGGGCAACTGGCGCGTTCGTTCGTGACGCGGCGACCGACGGCGCCCGGGAGGGGTGCCGCCGGCCGTCAGGCTGCCCGCCGCCGCTACTGCGAGCCCTGCTGGCACTGCCCCGTCGTCGTGTTGCAGGTCTGCGTGTTGGGGCAGGGCGGGCAGACGACGATGTTGCCGCACCCGTCGCTCGCGGTGCCGCACTGGAGGCCCTGCTGCGCGCACGTCTTCGGCGTGCAGCTGCCCGCGTCCGCCGCGCCGCACACACCCGGCTGACCGCCGCCGCCGCAGGTCTGCGGGGGCGTGCACGTCCCGCACGACGGGATCTCGTTGCCGCAGCCGTCGCCCGCCGGGCCGCAGAAGATGCCCTGGTCGGCGCACGTCTCGGGCACGCACGCGCCGCCCTCGGGGAAGCCGCACTGGCCCGGCACGCCGCCGCCGCCGCACGTCTGCGGGGGGACGCACGTGCCGCAGTTCGGGATCTCGTTGCCGCACCCGTCGCCCGCGGGGCCGCACGAGATGTTCTGGTCCTGGCACGTCTTGGGCGTGCAGTTGCCGCCGTCGGGCGCGCCGCACTGGCCGGGCGTCCCGCCGCCGCCGCAGGTCTGCGGGGGCGTGCACGATCCGCACTGGATCTCGTTGCCGCAGCCGTCGCCGGCAGGACCGCAGTCGAGGGCCTGGTCCTGGCAGGTGATGGGCGTGCACTGCGGCGGCGTGGGCGGCCCCGGCACGCACGACGCGAGGTCCCAGATCATGTACTCGAGGACCTTCTCCTGCGCCGTCAGGCCGGTCGCGTCGCACTCGGCGGGGAACACCGTCGCCGGAGTGACCGCGGTGTTGGTGACGTGGAAGTCGCTGTAGATGACGTGCCCGCACTGGTTGGTCTTGCCGACCGGCGTGTTGAACGTCATGTGGAGCGTCTGGAACGCCTTGTTGAGTGCGGGGTCCTTGCCGTCGATCCAGTCGACCGTCGGCGACACGACCGTGTCGACGTCGTGGCGCGGGTAGGTGAGGGCGATGGCCTGCGGGTTGGGCATCGCGCCGACGAGGTGCAGCCAGTCGGAGAAGATCGTCCCCTCGGGGTTCGCGTACGGGTTCGACGTGGGCAGGTTCACGTTGCCGGTCATCGAGTTGGGCGGCTGGTTGCCGTTCGCGTAGTCCGCGTCGACGTTCCACTTCGCGACCGTGTTGAACGGGTTGTTCTGGAAGAGCCACGAGTAG
Organism: Polyangiaceae bacterium; assembly: GCA_036490515.1. Taxonomy (GTDB): domain Bacteria; phylum Myxococcota_A; class Polyangia; order Polyangiales; family Polyangiaceae; genus Palsa-1150. The sequence continues at coordinate 286,898 of DASXDU010000042.1, read as the reverse complement.
CTGAAGTGCGTCGCGAAGAAGTGCCCGCCGCCGTTCGCGTACGTGACGAGGTTCTGGAGCTCGGCGTTCGTCTTCGTGAACCGCGCCCCCCAGCAGGGGAAGAGGATCTGGTCGTAGTTCATGTACGTGCCGGCGGCGCCCATCAGCGCGCTCTCGCCGGGCGTGCTCGACCCGAGGCTCGCGCCCGCGCCGTCGCCGTTCGTCTTGCTGTAGTCGGATGCCGTCGAATAGATGTGGATGCGCCCGCCGCCCGTGTCCGTCGTGAACTCGGTCTGGTCGACGCCCATCTTGAGGAGGACGCACTCGATCGAGTCGACCGAGCCCGTCGAGATGGCCGTGAGCGGGATGTCGCCCTCGCTCTGGTTGTGCGGCATCACGAGGCTGCCGATGGGCGTCGTGACGCACGAGGGGATGGTGAAGGTGAACTGGCGGCGCCAGCGACCGAGCTGGATGACCACCGGGATGCTCGTGCCGTTCGGGACGTTCGTCAGCGTGAAGGTGCCGTCGAAGGCCGTCGTGGTCTGGACGAGCGGGTCGCCCGTCACCTCGGCGCCGCACGTGCTGCACGTCGCGCCGGGCGCGAAGGGCTGCACCGCGCCGTTGGGCACGTAGACGATGACGTTGGGCACGGGGTCGGCCGTGCCGTACTTCGCCGGCGTGCCGGCGATGACCTTGCCCGTGATGGTCGTCTGGACGCCGCCGCCGCACGTCGCCTGCTGCTTGCACAGGTTCGTGCAGGCGCTGTTTCCGCAGACGCTCGGCTGCCCGCCGCCGCCGCACGTGTTGTTGCCCGTGCAGGTGCCGCACTGGAGGACGTTGCCGCAGCCGTCGCCCGTGGGGCCGCAGTTGTACCCGAGCTTCACGCACGTCGTCGGCGTGCAGTTGGGCGCGCCGTCGGGGGTTAGCCCGCTGTTGCCGCCGCACTGGTTGAAGCCGCCGCCGCCGCAGTACTGCGGGGCCGTGCAGCCGCCCGACGCCGGGTTGCAGTCGAGGAGGTTGCCGCAGCCGTCGCCCGCGTAGCCGCAGTCGTAGTTGAGCGCGGCGCAGGTGGTCGCCACGCAGGGGACGCCGCCGTCGGTCGCGAGGCCGTTGTTGCCGCCGCACTGGTTGAAGCCGCCGCCGCCGCAGTACTGGGGCGGGGTGCAGCCGGTCGCGGCGTCGTTCGGGTTGCAGTTGAGGACGTCGCCGCAGCCGTCGCTGGCGAAGCCGCAGTCGTAGCCGAGCGTAGTGCAGGTGGTGGGGTTGCACTGGACGACGCCGCCGTCGGTCCCCACGCCGGAGCCGCCGCAGACGTTCACGCCACCGGCGCCGCACGTCTCGCCCGCCGGACAGCCCCCCGAATTGGGCCCGCTGCCGGTGCAGTCGATGACGTTGCCGCAGTTGTCGAGGCCCTTGCCGCAGTCGTAGCCGAGCTGGGCGCACGTCTTGGCGACGCAGCTCGAGCTGCCGTCGTTGCCGCCCTCGTTGCCGACGAGCGAGGGGCCATCCTTCGTTCCCGTCGTCGCGTCGCTCGGGCCGCCGCCGGAGGTGTCCGCCCCCGCACCTGCATCGGTAAAGACGCTGCCGTTGCCGGAGCCCCCGCACGCCACGAGTGCGCTGGCGCTCGCCCAGCCGATGACGAGCACACCAAGCCACTTGCCCACGCTACGAACCGGCATCGAGGTAGTCCTCCGTCGTGCGGCTCACGCGATTGCCCGCGAGGCCGCAGATCGCACGATTATGGGGGGACACGCAACGTCGAGCAACGTTCAACGCGCAGAAAGACCGCATCGCCGGCATCGGCATCGTCGGCCTCGCCGGCAGCGTCGGCCTCGCCGGCAGCGTCGGGCCACGCCGGCCTCGCCGGCCTCGCCGGCATCGCAGGCACCGGCGGCGCCGCCGGCATCGCCGGCGCGTCGCGTCCAGCTCTACTGAAAGCGCGGTGCTACGGGTCCTTCGCACATCGCAGGCCGAGCATCGGGATGCGGTAGCGGCCTGGATGGTGGACGCGGTTCGTCACGCGAAGGCCGTGCGCGTCGTAATTGTAGGCGCCCCCGCGGATGGAGTGCTCGCACTCGTCGGGAATCGGGTTCGTTCCGGTGAATCCTTGCCGGTTGTTGCGACGGAGCTCGTCCTGGGCGGCCATGATGTCAGCGCAGGATCCGGGCTTGCCCTCGGCGGCCCCCGCGCGCCGGTAGGCGTAGGGGTCGTACTCGTCCTCCATCCACTCCCAGACGTTCCCGGCGAGGTCGTCGTGCCCGTAGGGGCCGCGCCCGGCAGGGTGGGTGCCGACGTCCTCGGTACGGCCGCCCGCGAAGACGGTCTTGTCGTGGCTCGGGGGATCGTTGCCCCAGGCGAAGCGGCGGTCGTCGGTGTCGCGCGCGGCCTTCTCGAACTCGGCCTCGCGTGGGAGGCGCTTGCCGCGCCAGGCGCAGTACCCCCTGGCGTCGTCCCACGAGATGCCGCTCACGGGCTGATGCGGGCCGTCGAAGTCGGGGTGCTTGCTCCTCACGAAGTCGCTCTTCGGGCGGCATGCCTTCGCCGCGACGCACTCGTTCCACTGCTCGTTCGTCACCTCGGTCTGGTCGAGGAAGAAGGGGCCCACGGTGACGGTGTGCGCGGGGTGCTCGTCCCCCTCGCCGCCGGCTTCCTCGGGAGCACCCATCGTGAAGGGCCCACCGGGAACGGGGAGCATGCCGGGGGGTGGGGGCGGGGCGGAAGAAGAAGAAGAGGAGGGCGCGGGCGCGGGCGCGGGCGCGAGCGTGGGCGCGAGCGCGGGCGCGAGCGCGGGCGCGGGCGCGGACGCGGGCGCAGGCGCGCGCGCGGACGCGGACGCTGACGCGGACGCTACCGCCGATGCGGACGCGGGCGCGGGAGCCGGCGCCGACGAGGCTCCGGGCGTGGGCGCCTCGCCGTGGGCGCATGCGAAGCCCGTCACACACGCCATCGGGGCGAGCGCGAGCGCGAGAAGGAAGAGCCTCGACCGGACCACGAGGCGGCCGAGTATGCCATGGCGTGGCCAGCCGCGGCCTCCTCGGGGTAGAACCCGCCTCGGCGTGATCTCCGTCTCGCACCTCAGCCGCCGCTACGGCGGGCAGCCGCGTCCGGCCGTCGACGACGTGTCGTTCACGATCGGCCCCGGCGAGGTCGTCGGCTTCCTCGGCCCCAACGGCGCGGGCAAGACGACGACGCTCCGCATCCTCGCCGGCTTCCTCGCGCCCTCCTCCGGCACCGTGACCGTCGCCGGCCACGACGTCGCCGAGGACTCGCTCGAGGCCCGGCGCAACGTGGGGTACATGGCCGAGACCTCGCCGCTCTACGGCGAGATGCGCGTCGTCGAGTTTCTCCGCTTCCGCGCGGAGCTCAAGGGTGTCGCCCGGCGCGAGCGCGCCTCGTGGATCGACGACGCGATGGGCAAGGCGGGCGTCCTCGACGTCGCGCACAAGCGCATCGCCCACCTCTCGAAGGGCTACCGCCAGCGCGTCGGGCTCGCCGACGCCGTCCTCGCGCGCCCGCCCGTCGTCCTCCTCGACGAGCCCACGGCGGGCCTCGACCCCAACCAGATCCGCGAGGCCCGGCGCCTCGTGCGCGAGCTCGGGCGCGACCACACCGTCGTCCTCTCGACGCACATCCTCGGCGAGGTCGAGGCGTGCGCGACGCGGGTCCTCCTCATGCACCAGGGCAAGCTCGTCGCCGAGGGCCCGACCGAGACCCTCCGCGGCATGCGCACCGCGACCGCCGTCGACCTCGTCGTCCGCGGGGACGAGGCGGCGGCGCTGAAGGCGCTCGGCGCCGTCACGGGGGTCACGAAGGCCGCGCGCGCCGGCGGAGGCGACGGCGTCGTGCGCCTCCGCGCCACGTTCGGCAAGAAGCTCGGCGACGCCGAGCGCGCGGCCGCCACCGAGGCGTGCGTCGCGGCTCTCGTCGCCGCGGGCGCCGGCGTGCGCGAGGTCCGCCCCGCGGGCGGCTCGCTCGAGGACGTCTTCGCCGCGCTCACGCGCGAGGAGACACCGGAGCCGCACGAATGAAGGCCGCCTGGACGATCTACAAGCGCGAGCTCTTCGCGTTCTTCGTCACGCCGCTCGCGTGGGTCCTCATCGTCGCGTTCCTCGTCGTCCAGGGGATGCACTTCTTTCTCCTCGTCGACCACTTCGCGCGCCAGCCGGACCTCTCGGGCGACGAGACCCCCCTCTCGGCCTTCTTCGGCAACACGGTCCTGCTCTACCTCGTCGTCTTCCTCCTCGTGCCGCCCATGACGATGCGCCTCTTCGCCGAGGAGCGGCGGAGCGGCACCATCGAGATGCTCATGACGGCGCCCGTCTCGGCGGTCGCCGTCGTCCTCGCCAAGTACGCCGCGGCCCTGACGACGTACGTCGCGATGTGGCTGCCGACCGCGCTCTACCTCGTCATCCTCGGCCGCACCGGCACGCTCGACTGGCACGTCGCCGCGAGCGCCTACCTCGGCGTCCTCCTCGTCGGCGCGGGCTACCTCGCCGTCGGCCTCTGCGCGAGCGCCCTCACGCGGTCGCAGTTCCTCGCCATGATCGCGACCGCGCTGGTCCTGCTCGTCCTCTTCATCCTCGGCGTGGGGGAGTTCGTGACGCGCGAGGGCTCGACGATGCACGCCGTCTGCGCGCACGTGTCGGTGTGGGGCCACATGAACGACTTCGCCAGCGGCATCGTCGACACGCGCCGCCTCGTCTTCTACGGGACGCTCGTCGTCCTGCCCCTCTTCGTCGCCACGCGCGCCGTCGAGGCGTGGAGGTGGGGATGACGCACGTCGAAGCGCGGAGGACCCTCCCGCGCGCGTGGAGGCAGCCATGACCCGCAAGGGGCAGGCCCTCCAGCTCGTCGGTATCGTCGCCGCGGTCGTCCTGGCGTTCCTCGCCAACGTCCTCGCCGCACGCCACTTCACGCGGTGGGACTGGACGCGCGACCGTCGCTGGACCTTGAGCCCCGCGACCGTCGACACGCTGCGGACCCTCGAGCAGCCCGTCGAAGTCTGGGCCATCGTCGGCTCGGGGGACCCGCTCGAGCGCGGCCTCTCGGAGCTCCTCGCCTCGTACCGCGCCGCCTCGTCGCACCTCGACGTGCACTGGATCGATCCGGATCGCGACGTCGCGCAGCTCGTCGCGCTCGAGACGCGCTTCGGCCTCGGCGCGGGGAAGGCCGAGGACGGGCGCGTCGCGACCGACGCCGTCGTCGTCGTCGCGAGCGGCGACAAGCACTGGTTTCTCACGGCGCAGGACCTCTTCGCGGCGGCGGACGACGACGTCCACGTGAAGCCCCGCGAGGAGCGCGCCCTCACGCAGGCGATCCGCTCGGTCCTCGGCGGCGAGCGCGCGCGCCTCTGCTTCACCGCGGGCCACGGCGAGCTCCCCCTCGAGCCGAGCCAGGACGAGCGCGAGGGCCTCGGCGCGCTCCGCGATCTCCTCGACAAGGACAACTACGACGTCACCACCGTCGACGTCACCGCCCCCGGCGCGCACGAGCCCTTCGCCGGCTGCACCGTCGCCGTCGTCGCCGGGATCCGCGCGCCCTTCGCGCCCGACGAGGCCAACCGCCTGCGCGCCTGGCTCCTCCAGGGCGGCAGCCTCCTCGTCGCCGCGGGCCCCCTCGATCCCGCCGGCGCGCGCATCCCGCCGGCGGGCCTCGACGCCGTCCTCGCGCCCTTCGGCGTCGCGCTCGACGACGACCTCCTCCACGACGTCTCCGGCGCCGCCTCCATCCCCGACACCCACGGCGAGGGCTTCTTCGTCACCGCGCGCCCCCACCCGGTCACCGTGACGCTCGTGCCCACGGGCCCCGACTCCCACCCGCCGCGCGTCGCCGTGTTCTACGCGCGCTCGCTCCGGCACGACGCGTCCCCCGGCGCGGCCTCCGCCGCCGACCTCCTCGTCACGAGCGGCGACGCCTACGCCAAGACCGACCTCTCGAACGCCGCGCAGTGGACCGACGCCCCGGCCCGCGCGCCCGGCGATCCCGCGGGGCCCTTCGTCGTCGCGATGGCCTCCGAGCGTCCCCCCATCGGCGCGAGCCCCCACGGGCCGCGCGTGGTCGTCCTCGGCAGCCGCTACTTCCTCGCCGAGGACAACTGGCGCCAGCCCCGGCCCCTCCACGGCGCCGCCTTCCTCGTCGACAGCGCGTTCTCGTGGCTCGCGGCTCGCCCCGAGGTCGTGGACGTGCCCGATCGCGCCGAGGTGCCCGCCGGCATGCGCATCTCCGAGGGCGATCGCGCCGAGGTCGAGCGCTACGTCCTGCTCTTCATGCCCCTGGCGGCGCTGCTCCTCGGCGCGTCGGTCTGGGGCTGGCGACGCACCTCCGAGAACAAGCCGTACGTCCCGCCGAAGAAGGCCGCCCCGCCGCGCGACCCGGACGATCCCGCGCCGCCGGAGGAGGGCCCTTCCCCGTGAGCGCGCGCACGGCCGCGACGCCCATCGTCCTCGTCGTCCTCGCGGCGGGCGCGGCGGCGTATGCCTTCCTGGTCGACCGGAGCGGCGTCCCCGACGCGGACCGCACCGAGCGCCGCACCGACGTGTTCCCGAGCTTCCGCGGGGAGGACGTGACGCGCATCGAGCTCCACCACGACCGCGAGGCGCTCGTCCTCGAGCGCGCGCCCGACGGGGGCGACGGCGTGTGGGAGATGGCGTCCCCCCGGCGTGAACAGGCCGACGGCGCGGCGGTGGACATGCTCGTGCGCGAGCTCGAGATGGCCACCAAGGTGCGCGCGGTCCCCGACGCAGGCGTGGCCGACGGCCTGAGCGACCCGCGGGCCACCGGCTCGGTGACGCTCGGCGCCCTTTCCTACGCGTTCGCCCTCGGCGCCGACGCTCCCCGCCCCGAGGGCGCCGCGTACTTCCACGTCGACGGCGAGGGCACCTTCGTCGTCGAGCGCTCCCTCAAGGCGCAGCTCCTGCGCACCGCCGGGGCCTACCGCGATCGCACGCTCGTCCACTACGGCGCCGGCGCCATCGCGCGCCTCGAGCTCCGCCCCGCGAGCGGCACGCCGCTGGTCCTCGAGCGCCACGGCGCCTCCTTTCGCGTCGCCGGCGACGACGTGCGCGCGTCGCGCTCGGCCGTCGAGAGCCTCCTCGGCGCCCTCGCCGACACCCGCGCCGACTCGTTCCTCGCCGACGACGCGGCCGCCGCGGCGACGCGCTCCCCCTTCCTCACCCTCGCCGTCACGCCGCGCGACACCGCCCGCCCGCGCGCCGAGGTCCTCTTCGGCGACACGTGCCCGGGGACCCCCGGCGAGCGCGCCGCCGTCCGCACGGAGCCCGACCGCCTCGCCGCGTGCGTCGACGCGTCCCTCGTCGAGCGCCTCCGCGTCGCGCCCGCGTCGCTCGTCGACACGGCCCCCTTCTTCGCGCACCCCGACGAGATCGAGGAGCTCCGCATCGAGGGCCCCGCCGCCGGCGCGGGCGGGTCGGGCGGAGCCGGGGGCGGCGCGAGCGGCGGCGGAGCACGCGTCGACGTCGCGCGGACCGGGACCGGCTGGCACGAGCGCGCCCCCGAGGACCGCGAGCTCCCCTCCGGCGCGACCGACGGCGTCTCCGCCCTCGTCGCGGCGCTCACGGTCGCGCGCGCGACGGAGGTGATCCCCGCGGCGAAGGCGCCGCACGTCGAGACGCGCAGCCGCGTCACGCTCGTTCGCACGGGCGGCGAGGTGACCGAGGAGGTCGACGTCGGCCCGGTGGGGCCCGACGGCACGGCGCTCCTCCGCCGCGTCGACGACGGCGCCGTCCTCCGCGTGCCGCGCGCCGTCGCCCGCCGCTTCGAGCCGCACCCCGTCGCGCTCCGCCCGCGGCCCGTCTGGCGCGTCCCCTTCGACGCCGGCGCGGTCGTGGCCATCGACGACGGCTGCGCGCGCCCCGCCCTGCGACTCGACCTGCACGACGGCGCGTGGGTGCGGCGCGATTCGCGCGGGGCGCCCCCCGCCGACGGCGTCGTCGTCGCCGACGTCCTCGCGTCCCTCGCGCACGCGAAGGCCGACGCCTGGCTCGCCGAGAAGGACGACGGCACCTTCGGCCTCACCGCGCCCACCGCGTGCACCGTGACGCTCACCCTCGCCGACGCCGCCGCGTCTCCGGCGGACGGCGGCGCGGTCGACGGCGGCGCAGCCACCGACGCGGGCCCACGCCGCGTCGTCGCGCTCACCTTCGGCGACGCGGAGGGCGGCGGCGTCTACGCGCGCGCGACCGACGACCCGGCCGTCTTCGTCGCGTCGCCCGGCTTCCGCGAGGCGCTCGTCCGCCTCGCCGGGGGCGACGCCGGCTCGGCGGAAGGCGACGCGAGCCCGCGCGGCGAGTGACTCACCTCGCCGCGGCGAGGTCGCGCAGCACGCGGTCGTGAATGAGCGCCACCGGCGGGGCGCCGTGCGCGAGGAGCGCGTCGTGGAAGCGCTGGAGCGAGAAGGCGGCCCCGAGCTTCGCCTTCGCCTCGTCGCGCAGCTTCAGGATCTGCAGCTTGCCGAGGGTGTACGCGAAGTAGCCCGGGTCGAACGTCCCGCGCACCGCCTGCTCGTGCGCCTCGCTCCTGGCCTGGTGGCAGTCGTCGACGAAGCGCTTCTCCGCCTGCTCGACGGTCATCCCGCGCGTGTGGATGCCGACCGACGCGGCGAAGCGGCAGTTGCGCAGGAGCGCGCCGCGCAGCATCGCGAGGCGGTTGGCGGGGTCGTCCTTCAGAAACCCCTCGTCGATCATCATCTGCTCGGTGTAGTGCGCCCAGCCCTCGACGAACGCATAGTTGCCGAACGCCTTCTGCACGCGGGTGGGCGCCCGCTCCGCCCAGCGGCCCTGCACGAAGTGCCCGGGGAACGTCTCGTGCACCGTGGTCGACACCAGGTCTCCCAGGGTCCCGAGGTACGCCTGCCGCTCCTTCGCCGGCCACGACCGGTCGGGGATCGTGAGCTGGTAGAACGCGCTCCGCGTCTTCTCGAACGGGCCGCTCATCTCGATCGACGCCGAGTTCCACCGCTCGTAGGGCGGGGTCTCGCGCACGATGGGCATGTCGTCGGTCGCGAGCGTCACGATCTTGCGGGCGACGATGAAGTCGCGCGCGTCCTTGATGATGCGCGTCGCCGCGGGGAAGAGGTCCTGCTCGCGGACCCACGGGTCCTTCACGTGCGACGCGAGCTCCTCGTACGCCTTCTTGTTCGCGGCGAGGTTCTCCTCGTTCATGCGGTCGAAGTCCGCCAGCGGCATCGTCAGGCCCTCCTGCACGCGCAGGAGCTTCGCGTAGCGCTCCGGCCCGAGCACGTGGCTCTGGTCGCCGCGCGCCGCCTCCTTCTTCATCCACACGCCCAGGTCCGACGCCGCCTTCGCGAGCGCCTCGTTCGCCCGCGCGAAGCGCTGCCGCTGCGGCTCGTCGCCCACCTTCCCCATCACCTTCGTCACGTCGCCGCGCAGGTACGTCGCGTAGCCGGCGAGATCGCGCGCCGCGACCTCCGCGACCGGCTTCGAGAGGGGAGGCGCGAGGTTCTCGCGCACGTGGCCCACCTGCGCGAGCGCCGCCTCCTCCTGGTCGGTGAGCTTCTTCGCGCGCTCCTCGATCGGGGCGTAGTCGCGGTCGAGGTAGACGTTCACCGAGAAGAGCTCGTCGTAGAACTGCGGGAGCGTGCGGGGCGCGTCGCGATCCACGAGCTCGAAGAGGTCGAGCCCCACCCAGCTCTCGAGCTCCTCGAGGTCGAGCGTCTCGTCGTCGCTCATCCCCGCGCGGCTCCCCTGCGCGACCTGCGCGAGCTCGCCCGCGAGCCCCTGGAGACGCGCGACGCGCGCGGCGAGGTCCGCCTTCGAGACGGGCGCCACCTTGCCGTCGTACTCGTGGAGGCCGAGGTCGCGCGCGTTCGACGGCTCGTCCGCGAGGAGCTCGCCGAGCGCGCGGTCGCGCAGGGCGTCGAACGCGCCCGCGTCGTGGTGGACGGCGGCGACGTGGGGAGCGACGGGGCCGGGCGGGACGGGCAGCTCGAGGCGCGGGGGGACCGAGGCGGGGGATGCGCCGCCGCACCCCGCACCGAGGGCGCCGAGGAGGAGGGAGGCGCGGAGGAACGAGGGGGAGCGGGTGCGCATCGAGGGGAGGCGCACTCTCGGTGGGGGGGACCGGGAAGTAAAGCGGAACGGAGGGCGCGGTGGGCAGGGGAGCGCGCGTGCGAGGCGGGGGGGGACGCGTGCGTCGCTGACAGGCTCGCGTGCATGGCGGGGGGGCGCGTCTGCAAGGCTCACGGACTCGCGTGCTTCGCGGGGGAACGAGGCTGCGAGGCTGACAGGCTCGTGTGCTTCGCGGGGGAACGAGTCTGTCAGGCTGACAGGGTCGTGTGCTTCGCGGGGGAACGCGCCTGTCAGGCTGACAGGCTCGCGTGCGTAGAGGGGGGACGAGTCTGCGAGGCTGACAGGGTCGCCTGCCAGCTGGGGGGGCCCATCTGCGACGCGGGGAGGCTCCCCTCCCCGCCGGAAGGGCCCCGCCCCCTGCGCGAGGCGCTAGGCTCCTTGCGCGAATGCCGCGCTCCCCTCACGGATTCATTCCCTCCTCTGCGGAGGACCTGCTCCGCCGGCGCGTGAAGGCGGAGCTGCGAAAGCGAATGCGGGGCCTGCGAGGCGCGCTGCCCCTGTCGGCATGCGGGGCACGGTCCGCGCGAATCGGGGAGGCGCTCCTCCCCGTCTTGCAGGGGGCCCGCTCGGTCGCGCTCTTCTGGCCGATAGAGGAGAGGCACGAGGTCGACTTGCGGGGGACCGATGCGCTCTTGCGTGCAGGCGGGGTTGCCATCGCGTACCCCGGGGTCGACCCGGAGACGGGCGCCATGGCGTTCCGGTTCGTCGAGTCCCCCCACGAGATGGAGGAGCAGGGGTTCGGGTTCCGCGAGCCCCCCCTGCATGCACGCGAGGCCCCCCCGGGCGCACTCGACGCCGTCGTCGTCCCGGCCCTCGCGGCGGACCCTCGCGGCCACCGCATCGGCTACGGCGCCGGCTACTACGACCGCGCGCTCCCGCCCTACGCGGGCACGGCGAAGACCGTCACCGTCGTCTTCGACTTCCAGCTCCTCGCCGAGGTCCCCTTCACCGAGGGCGACGTCCCCGTCGACTGGATCGTCACCGACGCCCGCACCCTCCGCGCCGAGCGAGGCGAGGGGGCCTGAGCGGGAGGGACGGTCAGTTGCCGTTCGCGCGCCTCGCGCCCTGGCACTTGGCGCACAGGCCGTAGAGCTCGTGCTTGTGGGAGCGCAGCTCGAAGCCGTACTTCTTCGCCACCTTGTCCTGGAGCGCCTCGATGCGTGGCTCCTCGAACTCCGCGATGTCGCCGCACTCGACGCAGATGAGGTGGTCGTGGTGGTGGGCGGTGTCGTCGGCCAGCTCGTAGCGCGTCAGGCCGTCCCCGAAGGAGCGCTCGTTGGCCACGCCGCACTCGGTGAGGAGCTTGAGCGTGCGGTAGACCGTCGCGTAACCGACCTTGGGGTCTCTCGCGCGTACCTGGGCCAGGAGCTCCTCGATGCTCACGTGGTTCTTCGCGCCGAAGAACGTGTCGACGATGAGCCTGCGCTGGTCGGTCGAGCGCAGGCCCTTCCGGTCCATGTAGGTCTGGAGCTGCTCGCGGAAGTGCTCGAGTTCAGCCGGTTGGCGATCCACTTGCCGTCCCAAGGTCTCCCCTCGACTCGCGATTGTGGCCCATCCCCGCCCGCGCAGCCAGCGACATGGCGAGCACGCGACGCGAAGGGCCGCGGCCGGAGGCTTTCGAGCGTGGCCGGCGGCCTCCGGGCGCGACCGCGCGAGTGGAACTATCATGGCCGCGGTCCCGCCGTCCCCCGCCCGGCGCGAACCTGCGGGGGGGCCGACGGGGCGGGTTGTACCGGAAGCATTGCACGGGCTATGAAGCCCTCTTGATGGGGACCCATGCTTCGAACGAAGACGAGAGACGGCAGGAAGAACCTCGCGCGCAAGGGCAACGGCGTGCGGGTGGTGATGGACTCGCTGCGGCGGATCGTGCGCGACCTGCGCCTCAGCGCGCGCGACGCCGAGCGCGGCGCGGGGATCAGCGGGGCGCAGCTCTTCGTGCTGCAGACGCTCGCCGAGAGCCCGGCAGGCTCGCTCAACGACCTGGCGGAGCGGACGCTCACCGACCAGAGCTCGGTGTCCGTCGTGGTGAAGCGCCTGGCCGACCGCAAGCTCCTGGCGCGAAAGGCGTCGAGCGAGGACGCACGGCGCATCGAGCTGAGCCTCACGGGCGCAGGGCGGCGGCTCCTGGCGCGATGCCCCGAGCCCACGCAGGCGCGGCTGCTGCACTCGCTGCGGCGGCTCTCGGCCCCCGACCTGGCGAAGCTCACCTACGGCCTGTCTGCGCTCATCCTGCAGATGGGGATCGAGGACGCCGACGCGAGGATGTTCTTCGACGAGGAGTCTCCGGGCGGGGCGCGCCGCGCACGGCGGGGGGCCGCGCGTGACGGCTCGTGACGACGAAGAGGCGCGCGCCAGCGAACGCGGTTCGGGGCGCCTGCCCGTCGCGCCCTCGATGGGCCCCGCGCTGGGGACCATCCACACGCCCGCGGAGAGGGGCAACGTAGACAAGAGGACGCTCGCGGTCAGCGGGCTCGCCATCGGCCTCGGCCTCGCGTCCGCGCTCATCGCGCGCGTCCTGGTGTCCCTCATCGGGATCATCACGAACCTCGCCTTCTACGGCCGCTGGTCGACGACGTTCGCGAGCCCGGCCGACAACCACCTCGGGTGGATGGTGGTGGTCGTACCCGTGATCGGCGGCGTCGTGGTCGGCATCATGGCGCGGTACGGGTCGAAGGCCATCCGGGGGCACGGCATCCCCGAGGCGATGGAGCAGGTCCTCTTCAACGACAGCCGCATCCCCGCGCGCGTCACCTTCCTCAAGCCCGTCTCGGCCGCCATCGCCATCGGCACGGGCGGCCCGTTCGGCGCCGAGGGCCCCATCATCGCGACGGGCGGCGCGCTCGGGTCGTTCGTGGGGCAGGTGCTCCGCGTGTCGGCCGAGGAGCGCAAGGTGCTCCTCGCGGCAGGCGCCGCGGCGGGCATGTCGGCGACGTTCGCGAGCCCGGTGAGCGCGGTCCTCCTCGCGGTCGAGCTGCTCCTCTTCGAGTACCGCCTGCGGTCGATCGTGCCCGTCTCGCTCGCGGCCGCGGCTGCGTGCGGCGCGCACATCGCGCTCGTCGGGCCCGCGCCCGCCTTCACGATGCCCATGGTCGCGGCGCCCTCGGGCGAGGCGCTCGCGGCGTACATCACGATGGGCGTGGTCGCCGGCTTCGCGTCGACCCTCGTCACGCGCGCGGTCTACTGGGTCGAGGACGGGTTCGAGAAGCTGCCCATCCACTGGATGTGGTGGCCGGCGATCGGCGGCATCGCCGTGGGCGTCATCGGCTACGTCTCGCCGCACACGATGGGCGTCGGGTACGACAACATCGACCACATCCTCGACGGCAGCTTCGCGGGGGAGGCGGTGGTCGTCTTCTGCCTGCTCAAGTTCCTGTCGTGGTGCCTGTCGCTCGGCACGGGCACGTCGGGCGGGACGCTCGCGCCCCTCTTCACCATCGGCGGGGGCCTCGGGTCGGCGATGGGAGTGGCGGCGGTGTGGCTCCTGCCGTCGGCGGGCGTCGACGTGCGCGTCGCGGCCCTCGTGGGGATGGCGGCGCTCTTCGCGGGCGCCTCACGGGCCCTGCTCGCGTCGGTCGTCTTCGCGTTCGAGACGACGCGCCAGCCGATGGGGCTCCTGCCGCTCCTCGGCGGGTGCACGGCGGCCTACTTCGTCTCCGCCATGATGATGAAAAACTCGATCATGACCGAGAAGATCGCCCGGCGGGGCGCGCGCGTCGTCAGCGACTACGTGGCGGACTACCTCGACCAGGTGCTCGTGTCGGACGTGGCCGCGGCGCCGGTCGTCGTGGTCCGCGCGGACGACACGGTGAACGCGGTGCGGGCGTGGATCGGACGGCACGCGGAGGGCTCGGCGCACCAGGGGTTCCCGGTCGTCGACGAGGAGGACCGCATCGTCGGCGTCGTGACGCGCCGCGACCTGCTCGACGGCGAGGCGTCCGACGAGGCGCTGCGCAAGATCATCAAGCGGCCGCCCGCCGTCGTCTACGACGACTCGACCTTGCGCGACGCGGCGGACCACATGGCAAAGGAGGGCATCGGCCGCCTGCCGGTGGTATCGCGCGACGAGCCGGACCACGTCATCGGCATGATCACGCGGAGCGACATCATCGCCGCGCACGGCGGGCGCCTGCAGCGCGAGCGCCTCGGCGAGCCGCGCTACCGGCTCATGAAAATACGTGCGACGTCCAAACCGCCCCGAGCGTGACCTGCGCTTGACGGTGGGCGGTCGCCGTCTCGAGGCGCACGAGCACGCGCTCCACGTCGGGCGCACCGTCGAAGCACACGGCCACGCAGCCGTCGGCGCTCGGGCTCCCCTCGAGGTACATGGCGCCCGCCTCGTCGGTCACCGTCACCCACGCGCTCTCGGCGGCCGGGCCGCGCAGGCCCGTATCGACGATGAGCCGGCGCGCACTCGGGCCGATCGAGCGGACCTGCGAGGTGGGCTCGGGCTCCGGGAGGTCATCGAGGTCCAGGACCAGCTCTTCGACCGGATCGACCATCGGCGTCCGGTGCAGCTCAGCACTGGTGGGGCCGGAGAGCAACTGTGTGCGCTCGAACGCGCATGGCGAAGCAGGCGCGCTCAAAACGTACAGACGGGGCAGACGGCCCCCGGGACGCCGCCGTCGAGGGTGGTGAACGAGCACGCGCTCGCGGGGGGGCCGCACGTGGTGCGGCAGACGTCGGAGGGGAGGGCCCCGTCGGGGGCGACGGCAGCGTCGGCGTCGGAGAGGGGCCGGCTCTCGCTCGCGTCGAAGTCGCAGGTCCAGTTCTCCGGGGGGAGCGAGGGCGCGCACGACGCGGTGGCCCCGAGCAGCCCCGCGACGCCGCGCGCGAGGGACGCGGCGAGGAGGGCGAACGCCGCTCCGAGAGGCGCGGCGCGGGGAGCCCAGCGAGACATGGCGCCGAGCATACCGCCCCGTGCTACCCGTTAAGGCGTCGAGGGGAGGAGCATCCGCCATGAAGGCCGGCTACTGGAACATCGGGTTCGGCGTCCTCGCGATCATCGCCGGCGCCAGCGGGAAGTTCGGCCTGCTGGGGACGGGGAGCCCGATGTGGCTGATGATCGCCGGCGGCGCCCTCGCGCTCTTCGGCGTGTACCAGCTCGTACGCGACCGCGACCGCCCGAGCCGCTGAGGCGCGCCGCGCGGCAGGGTGCGCGCGCGGCGCGGGGGCCGCTCAGCGGACGTCGTCGGCGCCGGGGCGGTCGGGGCCCGCGTGGTCGCCGGGGTCGCCGTCGTGGTGCCACCCGCTGCAGGCGGCGCCGTGCATGCGGTGGGCGTGGACGGCGTGGGCGATGGCCGAGCCGTAACCGAGGAACGTGCCGGTCGCGAGGAGCGCGATGACGATTCTGCGTCGCATGGTCCTGGCTCCTTTCTCAGATCCAGACGCGGTCGCCGAAGCGGCCGCTCCGCTGGAGGAAGTCCGCCACCTGCTTGCGCTGGCGCTCGTCGAGCGTCTCGCTCACCCTCTTCACCGTCTCGACGAAGGCGACGCGCAGCTGCGCGAGCGCCCGGTCGTGACGCGCGAAGGTCTCCTCGAGCGCGGCGTCGTCGACCAGCCCCGACGCGACGACGCGCGCCAGGTCCTCGCGCGTGTGCTGCGCCTCCTCGCGGACGATGGCGCGGTTCTGCTTCAGCTCGTCGATGGCCGAGACGATGGCCTTCTCCTGGCCGGGCGTCGTGTCGAGCCGCTCGAACGCGGCGCGCAGAAACCAGCGGCGCCGGCCCCCGTTCGCCTGCCTGCCGTACCCGCCGTGACCCCAGCGGCCGTGCCACCCGCGCCCGCGGCGGAGCACCTTGACCAGACCGATGAGGCAAACCGTACCGATGATGAACCCGAGCATCTCGTGACCTCCTTCGCGTAGATGGATGCGCACGCGTCGCGAAGGAGCGCCCCCCGGCCGGGTGAAGATACGTAAAGGCCTGCGTCGACCGCCGACCGGCTGCGTCAGCGGCTCCCCGCCGCCCGGCGCTCGCCGGGGGCGGACGCGAGGTCACCAGGGGCCGTAGGACCCGCGCATCCCGACGGTGATCCACGAGTGGACGTCGCGGTCCGGGATCCAGGTCGAGACGGCCGTGGCGGCCGGGTCGAGCCCCTGCGTGAGGAACTCGGCGACGGTGATGCCGAAGTAGAAGCCGACGGCGACGGTCTCGTGGCGGATGTCGAAGCCGAGCTGGAGGTCGGGGAGGATCGGGCCGGTGCGCGTGGCAGTGACGGTGCTCGAGCCGACCGACTGCGCGAACGAGGCGAGCTCCCAGCCGGCGCCCGCGGAGACCCACCAACCGACCTTCCCGTACGGAGCGAGATACGCGCGCACCTCGCCGCGGAGCTGCGCATCCTGCCGGAAGCACGACACGCCGGGCGTCTGGCAGGGGCCGTTCGACGCGTTCGTGCCAGGGCCCCACGTCGCGGTGCCTCCGACGTAGAGGCGCGGCGAGACGCGCTGCCCGACGTCGACGCCTACGGGGACGGACGCGGTCTCGAGGCTGGCGATGTACGCGCCGCCGTTGCCCGCCTCACCGCCGAGGCGGCCCACCGGGAGGGCGTACCCGAGGCGGAGGCCGAGCTGGAGGCCGTGCGTGGCGCGCATCGGCGAGACGGGCGAGATGTGCGGCGGCTGGGGGGGCTCGTCGTCGCGCACGGTGACGACGGCCGCGGGGGGAGGGTCGGCGGTGCGGACCTCGACGGGGGCCGGCGGAGGGTCGTCCGCGCGCGCCTGCGAGGCCGCGCCGAGCGCACACGCCGCGACGACGCCCGCGGCGAGGGAAGGCGCGCGTCTCATCGGCGTGCCCCGCGACGGCGCCGCAGGAACGCGTAGCCCGCGAAGGCGAGCGCGCCGCCCGTGAACCAGTGGCCCCAGCCCACGGTGTCCTCGCGCACCGTGCTGCATCCGCCGCCCCCGCTGCCGTTCGACGCGGAGCCGTTGCCGCCGCACGCGTCGTAGGAGGGATCGTCGTAGACGAGCGCCGTGTACTGGTTGGAGACGGCCGTCTGCGACGACGACGCCTGGAGGACGAGGTCCCCGTCGGCGAGGGCGCTGCCCGGGAGGATGGATCGCAGGCGCGTGACCCACGTGCTCGAGGAGTCGAGGCCCGTGGTGGCGACGGCGAGATCGTCGAAGGTGGAGCAGTCGGTGGAGGGGACGCTCTGGGCGCCGCCGTCCGCGCCCGCGTCGGCGAACGGGACGGGCGAGCCCGCGCCGCCGCCGCAGGTGCACTGCGAGAAGTAGTAGCTGGCGAGATCGTTGGCCGCGTACCCCGGCCCCCCGTAGCCCGGAGCGGCGACGCCGCACGTCGTCGTGGTCGGAGCGACGGTGGTGCCCTCGGCGTACTCCGTGAGCCACGTCCTGCCGCCGCCCTGCTGCATGAGTCCCTCGGCCAGCGTCTCGTAGTTCGATGTGTTCTGCGCGTGCAGCCAGACGAGCTTCGACCCGTCGACGACGGCGTTGGGGAAGTTCTGCGCCTCGTAGCGGCCGTCGCTGAGGACGTAGAGCGTGATGCCGACCTGGGCGCCTGCGCCGGCGGCGACCATGCGGAGGGGCAGCGTGACGCCCGCCCCTGGGCTGACGACGCGCACGGGCTGCATCGCCTGCACGCCCTGCCCGGGCGCGAGGCGGAGCGCGAGGAAGTCGAAGCCCGCCGCGACGTACGCGTCGATGACGGGGCGCATCGAGTCGGGGATGACGTACTGGTTGACGTTGAGCCAGTCGTAGAGCGCGTTCGGGTCGGACGAGTGGACCGTGACGGTGTCGTAGGGGCCGACGACGCTCTGGGAGACGACCTGCACCCCGTCGTTGCCCGACTCGGCGAAGGCGCCGCCCGCCGCGTTCGAGGCCGAGGCCCCGCACCCGACGCCCCCGCCCTGCGAGCAGTTGGGGTTCGGCCCCGTGATGACGGGATCGGTGAGCGCGTCGAGCGCCGCGAAGAACTCGTCGTGCGAGAGCTGCACCTGCGCGCCGGCCATGACGGGCAGGACCCACGCGAAGTCCTGCGGGGAGCCCGAGTACTGGATCTGGTCCCACAGGACCGACTGCTGCGGCGAGATCGAGAACGCCATGCGATGGCCGGTGACCTGCGTCACCTGTGTGGGCGGGTGGAAGCACCCCCCGCACGCGCGCGCGTCGCGCGACGTGCCCAGGGCAGCGGCGACGGCGAACGCCGCGGCAGACGCGTGAAGAAGAACCCCTCTCATGGCAAGCCTCCGTATCCTTCCGGTCACCCCCACGGTGACCCCGATGTCAGGGGGGAAAAGGACCCCCGGTGCGCAACCCTGCGAAGCGACGTGGCACGGGGCCCCCCAGCGCAACGGATGTGCCGGCGGCCGTCCCGGGTGTGGGACGGCTCACGAACTTGCCGGCGCTCGGCTAGGCGCGAGTGCCCGGGTCGAGCCGAAGGTGCATGGCGAGCGCGCGCGTCTCCCCGCCGAAGGCGCGCTCCGGATAGAACCCGGGCAGCTCGCGCACGACCTCGAACCCCTCGCTCTCGTAGAGCCGCACCGCGGCGAGGCTCGTGACGGACACGTGCAGCGTCACGCGCGCGAGCCCCTCGTCGCGCGATCCGTCCACGCAGGCGCGGAGCAGGCCGCGGCCGGTGCCCCTTCGCCGCGCGCCGACCTCGACGGCGAGGCCCTCGACGTGGAGCTGGGCGCCCCCGACCCGCCCCGCCAGGAAGCCGAGGACGCGCCCCTCGTCGCGGTCGCGGGCGATCCAGACGCGCGCGCTCTCGGCGTTCGTCCCGAAGCGCGCGCTCGCGTGGGGGAACGTGTCGGCGTCGATGGCCATGCACTGGGCCATCGCGACGAGGTCGCCGGGGTCCGCGCGCTCGACCGTGGTGAGGGCCACGGAGAGACCATGGCACGCCGCTGCCCTCCGCGCGCCTGCCGTGCTAAGCCGAGCCAGGCGACCGCATGCCGTCCGAGCGCAAGCGCCCGTGGTACCTCGTCCTGGCCCTCCTCTGCGCGCTGGCGCTGGGCATGGTCGGCGCCTGCAACGGGTGGGCGGCGTGGACGCTGTACCGCGAGCCGGTCGACGCGACGATCGCAGGGCAGGGCATCTCGGATCCGGCCGACCGCGCCGCGCTCGTGGCACGCGTGGAGGCCTACGTTCACACGCTCGACGAGGCCAAGCCGCGCGGGTGGCCGGTGGCGGTGGCGTCGGTCCTGCTGGGTACCGCGATCGTCGTCCTCGCGATGCGCACCCTCGGCGGCAGCAGCGGCGCCCGCGCGGCGCTCGTGCAGATCGTGGTGGCGCAGGCCGGGCTGAACGCCGCGAGCTACTGGCTCCTTCGCGACGTGATGGACGCCGAGACGCGCTGGCGGGAGGCGAGCCAGGTGGCGGAGCTCCACGAGAAGATGCCGGACAGGGCGCACGCCGACGAGGCGCTGCCGATGCTCACGCGGATGGCGCGCGCGCGAAACCCCATCGGCCTCGTGCTCGGCACCATCGGCAGCGTGTTCGTCGTCGTCGCCCTGACGAGGCGGCGCGCCCGCGACTTCTTCGACCCGGGCGCCGCGGCCGTCGAGGAGCGCTGACCGCGCCATGGGCCGCATTCACAGGCTGCCCGAAGACCTCGCGAACCAGATCGCCGCCGGGGAGGTGGTGGAGCGTCCCGCGAGCGTCGTGAAGGAGCTGGTCGAGAACGCCCTCGACGCGAGTGCGACACGCGTGAAGGTGGAGCTCGAGCAGGGGGGCGTGGCCCTCGCACGCGTGAGCGACGACGGGTCGGGCATGCCGGCCGAGGACGCGGCGCTCGCGGTCGAGCGCCACGCGACCAGCAAGATCGTGCGGAGCGAGGACCTCTTCGCGCTGCGGACCTTCGGGTTCCGGGGCGAGGCGCTGCCGAGCATCGCGTCGGTGGCCCGGCTCAGGCTCCTCACGCGCGCGCGCGGCACGCCCGAAGGCACCGCGATCGCGGTCGACGGCGGCGGCCCGGCGCGGGTGACGCCCGCGGGCTGCGCCGAAGGGACGACCGTGGACGTGCGGGACCTCTTCTTCAACGTCCCCGCGCGGCGCAAGTTCCTCAAGTCGACCGGGACCGAGGCGGCCCACGTGAGCGAGGTCCTTCTCATGGCCGCCCTCGCGCGGCCCGACGTGAGCTTCTTCCTCGTGCGCGACGGGCGGTCGGTGCGCGAGTGGCTGCGGGCGGCCTCTCGTCGCGAGCGCGTCGGGCAGGCCATCGACGGCGAGCGCCTCGAGACGTGCCTGGGCGAGCGTGGCCCGATGAAGATCGAGGCGCACCTCGCGCCGCCGGAGCGCGCCCGCGCGGGCGCGGTGGGGCTCCAGCTGCTCGTCAACGGCCGGCCGGTGAAGGATCGCGCGCTCTCGCGGGCGGTCGCGCAGGCGTACGGGTCGGTGCTCGAGCCGGGGCGCTACCCGGTGGGCGTCGTCTACTTCGACCTGCCGACCGAGCTGGTCGACGTGAACGTCCACCCGCAGAAGGCCGAGGTGCGCTTCGCGGACGGGCGCGCCCTGTTCGACGCCGTCACCCGCGAGCTCCATGCGGCGCTCGCGCGCGCGTTCAACCTCCCCGCGCTGGGCACGGGGCGAGCGTGGTCCCCCCCACGAGCGACGCCGCCCTCGAGCGAGCCGGCGACGACGCGGTTCGTCGCGGAGTCGCCGCACGACCCGTGGGACCTCGGTCCCGGGAGCGAGGACCCCTCGACGCAGAAGTCGCTCGCCGAGCGCACGACGCTCACCTCGGCGGTGGAACCCCCTCCGGCGCCGGGGGAGACGGCGCCCGCGCTCTTCGAGGGCGCGGGCTTCTACGCGTCGCTCGACTTCCTCGCGCAGGTCCGGGGCACCTTCCTCGTGTGCAGCGGGAGCGACGGGCTGTACGTGCTCGACCAGCACGCCGCCGC
Source organism: Polyangiaceae bacterium (assembly GCA_036490515.1). GTDB lineage: Bacteria > Myxococcota_A > Polyangia > Polyangiales > Polyangiaceae > Palsa-1150. Next base: position 265,959 of record DASXDU010000042.1, on the reverse strand, counting down.
CGAGCGCGTCACCTTCGACCGGCTGCGCCGCGCGTTCGCGGCGAGGACGATGGCGACGCAGCACCTGCTCATCCCCGACGTCGTCGAGCTCCTGCCCGCGGAGGTCGCGGTCCTCGAGGAGCACGCTGCGGACGTCGCGGCGCTCGGCGTGGAGCTCCGCGCGGTGGGGCCCAGCGCCGTGGCCGTGCACTCGGTGCCCGCGCTGCTCACGCGGGCGAAGCCCGAGAGGGTCGTACGCGACCTGGTCGCGGAGCTCGGGCGCGCGGCGAGGCGGCCGTTCGGCGACGCGGCGGACCTCGTGCTCGCGACGATGGCGTGCCACGGGAGTATCCGCGCGGGCGACGCGATCTCGCGCGAGGAGGGGCTCGCGCTCCTGCGCGCGCTCGACGGCATCGACTTCGGGGGGCACTGCCCGCACGGGCGGCCCGTGGTGACGCGCATCGGGTACGACGAGCTCGAGCGACGTGTCGGCCGCTGACCGCGCCCTCGCAATCGCTCGCGCGCATCCGGACGATCTCGTGGCCGTCGTCGGGCCCACTGCAAGCGGCAAGACGGCGCTCGCCGTGGCCCTCGCCGAGCGCCTCGGCGGCGAGGTCGTGAGCGCCGACAGCGTGCAGGTCTACCGCGGCTTCGACGTCGGCTCGGGCAAGCCCACGCAGGACGAGCTCGCGCGCGCACCGCATCACCTCGTGTCCGTCCTCGACCCGATGGATCCCGTCGACGCGTCGTCGTGGGCCGAGCGCGCGGCGCGCGCGATCGAGGACGTGCGGGGACGCGGCAGGGTCCCCATCGTGTGCGGGGGGACGTTCCTCTGGGTGAAGGCCCTCCTCTACGGCCTCGCCGAGGCCCCGGGCGCCGACCCTTCCCTGCGGGAGGCGCACCGGCGCCTCGCCGAGGCCGAAGGGCGCCCTGCGCTTCACGCGCGCCTGCGCGCCGTGGACGCGGCGAGCGCGGCGCGCCTCCACCCGAACGACCTCGTACGCGTCAGCCGCGCCCTCGAGGTCTACGCCCTCACCGGTCGCCCGATGAGCACGTGGCAGCAGGAGCACGCGTTCTCGAAGGCACGCCACCGCGCTCGTCTCGTCGGTCTGCGCTGGGATCCCGCGGCGCTGACGGATCGCATCCGCGCGCGGGTGCGCGCGATGCTCGCGGGTGGCTGGGCCGAGGAGGTGCGCGGTCTCGTCGACGCGGGCTACGGCGACGCCCGCGCGATGGGAAGCGTCGGCTACGCGGAGGTGCGCGCGGCGCTCGACGGCGACGTGCCCGCCGACGGTCTCGAGACGGCCGTCGTGCGCGCGACCCGGGTCTTCGCGCGCCGGCAGCGGACGTGGCTCAACCACGCCGACGTGACGTGGCTCGACCCCGAGGGGAGCTGACGCGCGCTCAGAGCTCTTCGGGGACGTAGCCGGGCTTCGCCGAGGGCCTGGGCGCCGCCGTGTGCGTGGGGGCCGCGGTCGGCGTGGCCGTCGGCGTCGGGACGATCGCCGTGGGGGCCGGGCGCGGGGTGACGTACGGGGCCGTCGGCTGCGGCGCGACCGTCGTCGTGGGGCTCGGCTGCGGAGCCGCGGTGGGCGCCGGCATGGCGACGGTCGCGGGCGGGGGTGCGCTCGCGGTCGCGCCGGCGCTCGCCGCGGGTGTCTCGATCGCCGTCGCGACCGGAGGCGTGACGGCCGGCGGAGGAGGCGGCGTGAGCGCGGCGACGCGCGGCGGGACGCTGGGGCACACCGCCTGCGGCACCTCGGGTACGGGCGCGTACGTCCTGCCGACCCACCAGCCGACGAGGAACGTGAGCACCATCGCCGAGCCCGCGATGATGCCCCGCAGCGCCTTCCCGCGCCGCGGCGGCTCCGGCTCCTCGTACGTCGGGAACGTAGGCATCCGACGGCGATAGGACTCCCCCGCGATCGCGGGGGTGGCCTCGTCCGGGACGATCGTCGGCGGCGGAAGGGAGACCTGCGGCGCTGCAGGCGGGCGCGTCGGGGGCGACGCGGCCGCAGCCACTGGCGCGACCGCGAGCGCGACGGGCGGGACGGGCGGCTGGCCGATGAGCGTCGTGGGGCCGGGTCGGCGACGCGTCGCCGGCTCCGCGTCCGGATCGTGCGCTTCGGGCTCGACGGCGAGCGACGGCTTCTTCGCCGGGGCGTGGGCAGCGGCTGGCGCGGGGGGCGATGCCACGGGCGCAGGCGGTGACGCGACGGGCGAAGACGGCGAGGGCTCGGGGAACACGAGCGGGAGCGGGGGGGTATTTCCAGCGAGCGAGGGCTGCGACGGCTCGAGGAGCTCCATCTCCGACGGCTTGAGCGAGAGGGGCTCGGACGAGGGCGGCGGCGCGGAGTCGCGCTGAAGGGCCTCGAACGCCGTGCGGCGCCCGCGTATCCGCTCGCCGAAGCGCTTCTTCACGAAGTCCGCGGCGGTGGCCGCGCTCGCGAGCCGTGAGCCCGCGATGCGCCGAACCGCGGTAGCCATCGCCGCCGCCGACGGCCAGCGGCTCTCGACGTCGACGGAGCACGCGCGCCACGCGATCTCCGTGAGGGGCTCGGCCCACCCCGCGTCTCCGGGCGCCGCCGCGAGGACGTCACGCAGGATCGCGCCTGCGGCATAGACGTCGGACCGGACCTCGGCGGGGCCGTCGCCGCGCCGGAGCTCGGGCGGCACGTAGCGCTCGTTCGTGCCCGGGCGCGGCAACCGGCACGTGCGCGCCACCTCGGCGACGCCGTCGTCGGCCACGAGCACGGTGTCCGGTCCGATGGCGCCGTGGACGAACCCGAGCGGCTGGTTGCGGTCGTCCTTCAGCTCGTGCAGCGCGCCCAGCGCCTCGAGGACGTCGACGACGAACCGCAGCATCACAGTCACGGGCGGCCGCGGGTTCATCATCATGAGCGCGGACAGCCACTCGCCGTCCACGTAGTCGGACACGACGACCACCTCGCCGTCGCGCTCGAACACGTCGCGCACGCGCACCACCTTCGGGTGCTCCAGCGCCTTGAGCGCGCGACCCCGGCGCAGCAGCTCTGCGCGTGCCGCCGGCACCGGCGAAGTACGGGTGACGCGCTCGACGACGACGAGCCGCGCGCTGCCCGTGGAGCTGTCGCGCGCGACGAAGGTCGCCTGGTCGGCCCCGAGGGGCTGGAGGATCTCGAGGTTCTCGGGCCCGATCATGCTCGCCCTGGCCGGCTGGCCACGCTCAGAGCGCGAGGCTCGCGTCGAGGAGGGCGCCGAACGTGGAGGGCGCAAACCGCTGCGCCTCCCCGACGACGTCCGCGACCGCATCGCTCGGCCGGAATGCGGGCCGCGTCACCTGCGGCGTGAGCTCGCGCGACCGCTGCGCTTCGACGACGGCAACCGCGGGGGCTTCACGGACGCCCGTGATGTCGGCGTCGTTCTCGAACTCGATGGCGGGCGCCGCAGGCAGCCGGCCGGACTCCGGCGGCGGCGTGTGCCGGGGAGGGCTGGGCTCCTCCGCACCGAACGCGATGTCGGCGATGCGCTCCTCGGGCTGGGGCGCGACCGGCCGCCGCGACGACAGAGGCGCCTCCTCGACCTCTTCGACCGCGGCGAGCAGATCGGGCGGAGACTCCTCGAGCGCGGCCTGGGCGACGGGAGGCTCGGGCGAGACGTCCACGACGAGCTCGGGCAGCGCCTCGGCCGCCACCGGCTCGGCCGCCACGAGACGCTCGCGGCTTTCGCTCGCCTCGGCGACGGGGATCTCCTCGGCAGGAACGCCGATGACCGCTTCGACCGAGATCTCCTGCACCTCGACGTCGACCACCACCTCGGCCTCGGTCGGGGCCGGAGCGCGAACGAGCGTCGCCTCGTCCCCGGACGAGGGCGGAGGCACCGTGGGCGGAGACGCGGGCTGGCGCTGCGCCGCCAGCCCGGGCGGCTCGAACCCGGCCGGCGCCGTGGGCGGAGCGGCGATCGGAGGCGGGGCGGCGGGAGACGGCGCGACGGCCGCCGCGGTTGCGACGCGAGAAAGGCGCGGCGCGGCGGCCCGCGCGCGCACGCGATCGAGGAGGGCCTCGAGCTTCGCGATCGTGCGTCCGTCGCTCACGACGCACCTCCGTGGAGCTTCGCCAGGGCGTCGCCCCAGGGCGTCCCCGACGAGATCCATTCACGCACGCGCGCGACGCCGCTCTCGCTGGCGAGCAGTACGCGCGCCGTCCGCTCGTCGCGGGAGAGGAGCGCGTGCGACACGCGACGGCCCGACGCCGCTTCCACGGCAGCGGCTATCAGCGGACCGAGGAGCGTGCCGACGAGCGGCGAGTCCTCGACGACGACCACCAGAGCGCGACCCCAGCGCTCGATGCTGAGCGCACCGACCCCGGCAATCGCGGCCTCGCCCGCGAGCTGGCTCACGAACGCGTCGAGGGGCGCAGCGTTCGCGTCGAGGCGGGCCGCCGCACGGCGCCCGATGGCCGCGCCGAGCGCACGACCCAGCGCCTCGATCGCCTCCTGCGGAGCCGAAAGCACCAGGTCGTCGAGCGCGCTGGTCGGAACGAGGAGCACACGCTCGCCGTTCTCACCTCCGGCACGCACGGTGCCGCTGGGAAGGTCGAAGCGGACTGCGCGCGTCGAATCGAACGAGGGTGCCGCCATCGCCGTGATTTCAAGGTTATACGAGTGCCGCAAATCAGGTGTCAAATCGGGCATTCTCTCCGCGTATCGCCGTTCGCCCCGCCCCTGCCCCCCCGCGCCCCCCTTGCGCGCCACGCCCGTGAAGGCCTCCCCCTCCGTGCTCGTCGCGCTCGTTGCGCTCGCCGGCACCGGCGTGCTCGTCAGGTCGCAACCCGCCCGCGCCGCGGACGGGCCCGCCATCGAGCTCGCCTCGCCCCCGGAGGGAGCGTCCGCCTGGTCACGGGCGTGCTCGTTCCGGCACCCCGCCTGCGTCCACGCGGCCCCCGGTACGGCCCCGTCCTTCGTCCTCGAGGCGCTCGCTTCGGTCGATCGCGCCTGGGACACGCTCACCGGTGCCCTCGACGTCCCACCACCGGCCGCGGGTGCCGGAGGCGTGTGGGACGCATACCTCGTGGACGGCGTCGAGGGCGGCGCCGAGACCCTCCCGGAGGCGCGCGATCCCGTCGGTCGCGTCGATCGGGCGGCGAGCTTCGCCCTCCTCGACCGGCACACGTTCCCCGGGTGCGCGCTCGATCGCGCCGCTGCCCGCGCCGTCGCTCGCGGATCGATCTGGGCGGAGGTGCCCGCGACCGACGTCGGCACCGGCCGCGCCGAAGCCGAGATGCTCGCGCGGCTCGCCGTGGTGTGCCCAGGCGACGACGACGACTGGGTCTTCCAGTCCGAGCCCGAGCGCACCCTGGTCGATCCCGCGTGGCCCGCCTTCGACCGCGGCGCGTCCACGTTCTTCGACTGGCTCGACGCCACGTTCGGCGCCGCTCCGGGCGCCCTCCTCGTGGGCACCTGGGCGCTCGCGGCGACCGCGACGCCGCCGGCCGCCACCCGGTGGAGCGGCGCGCCGACCGGCTTCGACGTGCTCGGCGTATCGCTGAAGGGCGCTCTCGGGACCGATTCGAGCCTCGACGACGTCTTCACCGCCTTCGCCGTGCAACGCGGCACGGCGTTTCCGCCGGTCCGGCTGGCGTGGAACATCCCCTGGCCCGCGAAGGCGCGCCGCTTCGCCTCGCCCGTCCCCGTCGCCCCGACGGGTGCGAGCTACGTGCTCGTCGGGGTCGCCGGGGCACCGGCCCGTGCGAAGCTGCGGGTCGAGGTGGCGTGGGAAGACTTCGGGCGGATGCGCTGGAGCGTCGTGAAGCTCGACGCGCAGGGCCACGCCATGGCCGACGTCGCGGTCACGTCGCTCCGCCTCGGCACGTCCGCCTCGATCACCCTCGAGCCGCTCGACGGCGTCGACCGCGTGCTCGTCGTGGGCGTCGACGTCGGGAGCACCGAGCACCCGTTCGATCCCGCCCAGGGATGGTGGGAGCCACACGGCTGGCTTCTCACCGTCGAGGGCGAGTAGTCTGTCGTGGTGCGCACGGCTCGCGCCCGGTGGTGGTGGCCGTCGTTCGGGCTCCTCGTCGTCCTCGGGACGCTGATCGCATCCTTCGCCTGGGCGCAGCCGGCACCGCCCGCGCGGCAGCCGGCGGCGCACCCGGCGACGGCGCCGGCGACGTCGTCGAGCGCGGCGGCCGGGCCTCCGTCCTTCGACGTCCGCCTGCACGAGAAGGTCGTCTTCACGCTCCACGGCTCGCGCGCGGGGCAGAGCGGGCCGGATCGAGCCCGCACCGCGAGCCGCGCGCTCGACTCGGAGCTCGACGATCCGGAGATCCCCCTCTCGCACGTCGAGGAGCAGGCGGGCAGCGCCGTCGTCTTCGTCGGCAAGACCCCGGTCGTCACCCTCGGCGACGACGACGCAGAGGCGGCGGGCGGCGACGTCAGCCTCCACGTCTACGCCGCGACCGTCGCCTCGAAGATCGACGACTCCCTGCGCGCCGAGCGCAAGCGAAGCGCCATCGCCACGAGCGTCTTCTCCTTCTCGCTCCTCGTCTTTTCGGGCCTGCTCGCGTTCCTCCTCTTCCGGCGCGTCGGCGATCTCTCCGTACGCGCGCGCGCCTGGGTGCGCGACAACCCCGACCGCATCCCGGCGCTGCGCTTCGGGCGCATCGACGTCGTCCGCCCCGTGGCCGTGCGCGGCGCCGTCTCGATCGCGCTCGCCCTCGCCCACCGCCTCGCGCAGTTCGCGATCCTCTACTCGTGGCTCATCTTCGCGCTCTCGCGCTTCGAGGCGACGCGCGACTACACCGACCGCCTCGCCGGGTTCGTGCTCGTCCCCCTCTCGGCGCTCCTCGGCCGCGTCGGCGCGGCGCTCCCCCTCTTCGTCGTCGCCGCCATCGCTGCCGTCGCCCTCGGCGTGGCCGTCCGCTTCGTCGGCCTCTTCTTCGTGGGCGTCTCCAAGGGCGAGACGAACATCGCCTGGATCCCGCGCGAGCTGGCAGGCCCGACGAGCGTCCTCGTTCGGTCCGGGATGGTGCTGGCGTCGATCGTCCTCGCGGCGCCGCTCATCACGGGGACGGACGACGGGGCGCTCTCGCGCGCCGGCGTCGTCGCGCTCGTCGCGATCGGCCTCGCCTGCACGCCCGTCCTCGCGTGCGCGGCGGCCGGCCTCCCCGCGGTCTTCCTCCGGCGCCTCAAGCCAGGCGACTACGTCGAGGCGGGCGGGCGCGCCGGGGTCGTCCGCGACGTGACGCTCCTGGAGCTCGTGCTCGAGGACGCCGTCGGCTGCGAGGTGCGCGTCCCGCAGCTGCTCGGCCTGTGGCACCCGACGCGCATCCTCGGGACGGGCGCGATGGCCACGATCGAAGTGACGGTCGATCCCCACGAGCGCCCCGCCAAGGTCGAGGAGACCCTCGTCGGTGCGGCGGTCGCGACGTGCGAGCGAGCGCGCGTCGATCTCGTGTCCCTCGACGCCGACGGTGCGCGCTGGCGCGTGTCGGGCGTCCCCAAGCACGGAAAGGGAGCCGCGAGCCTCGCCGACGCGGTGGCCGAGGCAATCGCGGGCCAGGGCATCGCGCTCGGACGCGGGGCGAGGACGGGGACGCGCTCGTGAACGCGGTCCTGCTCCTCGTGGGCCTGCTCGTCCTGTCCTACCTGGGCAGCTTCCTCGTCGCGGGACGCACCGTGCGCGGCGTGGGGCTCCCTTCGGGCATCGAGTACGTCGCGCTGGGCTTCGTCCTCGGGCCCCAGGCGCTCGACATGGTGGGGCCCGACATGCTCGCGTCGTTCGAGCCGGTCGTGCAGGTCGCGCTCGGATGGCTCGCCTTCGCCGTGGGGCTCGACTTCGGGTACGCGGGCGAGCACCGCGCGCGCGTCGGCAACCTCGCGCTCGGCACGTTCGCCGCCCTCCTCACCGGGGGCTCGGTCGCCACCGTCACGTGGCTCGTCGTCCGCCGCATGCACGTGGGCGCGAACGTCACCGAGCAGATCCTCATCGCCGGCGGCGTCGGCGCTGCGTGCTCGGAGACGACGCGCCACGCAGTCCGCTGGGTCGTCGACCGGCATCGCGCTCACGGGCCGCTCGCGGAGCGGCTCAACGAGCTCGCGCACACGGACGACCTCCTCCCGCTGCTCGCGATCGCGTTCCTCTTCGCCCTCGTTCCTTCGAGCGACGTCGCGACGAAGATGCCTCTCCGCGACTGGCCCGCCCTCACCGTCGTCCTCGGGCTCCTGCTCGGCGCCGGCGCCGCGCTCCTCGTCCGCAGCGAGCTGAAGCTCGACGAGACCTGGGCCATCCTCTTCGGCGTCTCGCTCATCACGATCGGCACGACCGCGCGCCTCGCGCTCTCCACCCTGACCGCGACGTTCTTCGCCGGTCTCGCGGTCTCGGTGCTCTCGAAGCACGGGCGCGAGCTGCGTGAGATGGTCGCGCCCACCGAGCGGCCCGTGCTCCTGCCTGCGCTGCTCCTCGCCGGCGCGCACCTCACGTTCCACGACAACCCCCACCTGCCCTGGGTCGCCGGCGCGGCGATCGTGGCGCGGTTCGCCGCGAAGATCGTGGTCGGCTGGGTCCTCCTCGCGACGTCGCGCGCGGCACGCAAGGCAGGGGGGCTCGTCGGCCTCTCGCTCGTGTCGTCCGGCGCGCTCGCCATCAGCATCGGCCTCGCGTTCGCGCTCCGCTTCCCGGGGCGCGTCGGCGACACCGTGCTCGTCGCGGCGGCCCTCTCCGCGACCGTCGGCGAGTTCGTGGGGCCCGTCCGCCTTCGGCTCGCACTCCAGCGCGCCGGCGAGATCGACGTCGCGACGCCGGCCCCCGGCCCGGAGCGGGCGCCGGCATGAGCGCCGCTTCGTCATGTGCTTCGCGAGCGCAGACACCGAGCTTCCCGTCGATGCCGCCGCCGATGCGCTGAGCACCCAAGTCCGCCCGGGGCGCCTTTGTCCAACCGGGCATGACGCAATCGAGCTCGGTGCTCTTCTCGCTCGAGGAGCTCGCGCGCATGGAGGAGGAGCGTGTGCGCGGCGTCGCCGACGCGGAACGGCGGGCGCGCCTCGCGCGCCAGCGCGCCGACGAAGAGGTCCGCGCGCGTGCTCGCCGCGACGAGGACGCGCGGCAGCTCGCGGCCGCAGAAGCACTCCGGGAGGTCGAGCGCCGCGCGCGCGAGGAGGCAGCGCGCATCGAGAGCATCCACCGCGGCGCGACCGAGGCAGCGCGTGTCGAGGCCGACGCGAAGACCCGGCTCGAAGCGCGTGAGAGCGAGCGCCGGCACGAGCGGGAGCTCGAACGGATCCGCGCGACGAGTCGCGGCGGTGGCACGCGAGCGACGATCGCCGCGGCGGCCTTCGGCGCGGTCGTCGCGTGCGGCGCTGCGCTGGCGCTGCACCTCGGTGTGGCCGTGCCCCACGAGCGTGCGAGCGCCGCGGCCGCCGCGGACGGGATCGCGTCACGCGACGTCGCGATCGCCGACCTGCGCGAGCGGGAAGCGGCCGCCGAGGTACGCGCGAAGAGCTTCGAGGACGACCTCGCAGCGGCGCGCGACGAGAACGTACGCCTGCACGCGGACCTCGACGCCGCCCGTCGCCCGTCCGGCCCGGGCCCCCTTCCGACGACGCGTCACGGGCCAGGCACGGCGCACCACGCCGACGGGCCGCGCCTCGACGGCTTCACGCAGTGCGCCGCCGGAAGCAAAGACCCGCTCTGCCTCCAGTGAGCCCGTGAAGTCTGTTCGCGGATCTACCGGCGGTGGCCGCCGTGCGAGTACCCGCCGTGATAGCCGCCGTGGTACGCGCCACGGTAGCTGCCGCGCCAGCCGCGGTACGCGTAGCCGTGCGCCGCGTACCAGCGGTGATAGGCGGGACCGTAGGTCCGCCAGTGGTTCACGTATCCGACGTAAAAGGGCGAGGTCGCGGGGATCCAGGCGACCCCGCCGTTCACGTAGTAGAACGGCCTTCCCACGTCGTCGTAGTAGACGACGTATCCGTCGTACGTCGGCGGCTCGTAGCCGTCTTCCGCGGCGTACTCCGCCGGCGGCACGTCCTCGTCGACGTAACAGGCCGAACCGAGCGGAACGAACGCCACCATCGCGGAGGCCAGGGCGAAGCTGCGAAGGCTGAGCATGCGCATGGGAGATCCCTTCTTTCGGATCGACTGCATCTGCCGTGCCGTTATTCACTACTTCGGCGCCGAAGACGCCTCGACCATACCATCACGAGCGCGAGCAGCAGTGCCCCGGCCCAGCCGGCCGGCTTGCCGCGGGACGTCACGCATCCCCCTTCGACGGTCTGCGGGTAGTCCGCGTTCCAGGTGTCGGTGGCAATGGGGATCGCGTGCGAGGCGACGAGCGTCTGCCCGTCGAACGTGGCGTCCACCACGAGCGTGGACCCGCCCAGCCCCGGCGGGAGCGACACCTCGGCGACCCAGACGCCCGGGCCACGTCGCACGAGCGACGTCACCGCGCCCTCCTGCTCGACACCGTCGACGTAGGCATGGGCCACGAGGCGCGACGGATCGAAGCCGTCCGCCGGCGGAGCCGCCGCCCCGCCCGCCGGGTCCCCGCGCAGCTCGAGGACCGCCTCGAGAGGAGTCGAGCCGTCGGCCAGGAACACGTCCGCCCCCGAGGCGAGCCAGCTCTCGCTCGCTACGGGGAGCACGAGCTGGGGGTTCTCGAGGCGGTCGAGCGCGAGGAGCGACCCCACGACGTCGAGCTCCCCGACGCCAGCCTGGTCCGCGTAGGGCGCGGGCGCTCGCAGCGCGTGGGCTCCCCCCTGGAGGGCCGCGAGGACTTGGTCCTGCGTGAGCGTGGGATCGCGCTGAAAGAGGATCGCGATCGCCCCCGCGACGAGCGGCGACGAGAACGACGTCCCGAACGACACGGCGTGCTGTGCGTCGATCTGCTGGCAGTCCGGGTTCGTCCCCGTCCCCGCCTTGTCGGGGCACCCCGGGTTCGTGAAGATGCTCGACGGCGCGGGCGGCACCGCCTGGCTCGACATCGCGCCCACGAGCGCCGCGCCGGGGGCCATGATCTCCGGCTTCTGCACGCCTGTCAGGGTCGGGCCGGCGCTCGAGAACCAGCACGGCTCACCGCCGACGGGGTCGCGACCCTGGTTGCCCGGCAACGGCGTCCCGCCGACCGGATCGAGCAGCGGAACGGAGAGCCCGAGCGCGTAGCCCTGGGCGTTCGTCCACGACGGCTTGTTGATCGTGCACCCCACGCTGATGATCGACGGGCTCGACGCGGGGAGCGTGATCGTCCCCTCGCGCACCGCGGCTGCCCAGCCGAGACCTGCGTCGGAGAGCTGGTCGCCCGTGCCCTCCATGTAGAGGTCCACCGTCCCCGTCCCCTCGAGCGTCACCTGGTACGTCCCCGCCGGCCACTCCCCCTGCCATACGACGATCGCCCCGTTCGACCCCGCCGGGACCTGGCTGCCGCTCGGCTCACTGCCGTTGTAGATGCCCGCCGTGTAGACGTCCGCGTTCTTGCCACCCGATTCGCCGCCCTTCACGGGCGAGATCCAGGTCCCGTCGGGCCCGTCGAGCCCGACCTCCACGCTCGCGGCGCCGTGCACGGCGACCCAGACCTCCACGCCTCCGTCGACCGATGCGACGGGGACGGTGAGCGGCACGTGGAGGCGACTCCCGGCGTCGACGTGCACGTTCTGGTGGACGGGCTGCTCGGCGATGGAGCCGGAGTTCCCGGCGGCGACGACGAGCGCGTGGCCGGGGTGGCCGGGGCCGACGAACGACGCGAGCGTCTGCTCCCACGACGTCGTGCCGTCGTGCGGCCCGAAGTCCGTCCCGATGGACAGGTTTACCGCAACCGGGAGGCCCATGAAATCGGCGCGATCGAAGAGGAAAGCCGTCCCGCGCAGGAGATCGTCGTTGCCGATGTCCTCGCTGCCGGCCGCCGTGATTCGCGCGGCGAGGATCTGCGCGCCGGGCGCCACCCCGTGGTAGGGCGAGTGCCCCTGCTCGCCGCTGCCGGCCGCGCACGACGTGACGAGCGTCCCGTGGCCGATCTCGTCCTTTGGCAGGAGCCCTGCTGCGCCGCTGCCTGCCCCGAGGGCTTCGTCGAGGTCGTCGGCCGACCAGACGGCACCGGCGACGACGTTGCCGCTCGCGTCGGTCTGCCCGTACTTCTGCTCGAGGGCCGGCCACTTCCCGAGCGGCGGCGACGACAGGTCGAGGAGCCACGCCACGCGCGACTTCCCGTTTGCGTCGAGGAAGTCCGGGTGCGTGACGTCGAGCCCCGTGTCGGCGATGCCTACGAGCGCGCCCGTGCCGTCCATGCCGCTCGTGTTCGCGACCGTCGAGGTGACGTACGCCGTCGCGGTGTCGAGGAGCGGTCGGAGGGGAGGCGAGACCTCGATGGGGAAACCGGGGTGCGCGTCGGCGAATGCCAGAACGGCGGAGGGCGAACCCCACAGGCGGCCGAAGCCCGGAGCGATCGGCGCGAGGCCGACGTCGCTCGCGCTCGTTCCCGCGGGCAGCGAGACGAGTGCGCCGATGCCTGCTGCGCCGCGCGGGGCGAGCGCCGCCTGCGCGCGCACTCCGAGCAGGCGCACGATCGCCGCACCGTCGGGCGGACGGGCCGACGCACCCGCCGGCGCGAGGCTGCACGCCGCGAATACGACCGTCGCCGTGAGGCCCCGCACGCGCATGGTCAGCGGAAGGCGAGCGCCGCCACGACCACGAGGCCGAGCGCGATGAACGCGAGCGCCATCCACCCGAGAGGAAAACGCTTCGGCTCCACGGCAGCCATCGCCGCGGCGTGCGCGACGAGATCCTTCGTCTGGGTCTTGGCGGTCGTCGCCTGCCGGCTGTCGGGGGCGACCTCGCCGCCGCGCGGGCCCGACGGCGGCTTGTCGAGCGTCTCGAGGGACTTTCGGTCGAAGAACTGGGGCGCCTCGTCGGACGCATCCTCGGCGGGCTCGGACGGGACGCGCACGCCCGAGCGCGCGAGCACGCCATCAGCCGCCTGCTGCTGCGCCTTCACCGCGGACGGCGGCGCCGCCTCCATGGGCACGTCGACGTCGATCGTGAGCGAGTCCTCCGGCGCGTGGTCCTTGCCCGTCGTGCGCGACGAGGGAATCCTCTCTTCGAGCGCCGGCCGCTCGTCCTGCGGCGTGTGGTCCGCATACGGCGACATCGAGGCCGGATCCGCCCAGGTGTCGGCCATGTCCTGGGCGCTCATCCCCACGCCGCGCACGCCGTGCAGGGGATTCGCATCGAGCAGCCGCCTTGCGAGCTCCATGCACGAGCCGATGCGCTTGGCCATGTCGTGCTCGATCGCCTGGTGCACCACCTTGGCGAGGGGCGCGGGGACCCACGGCGCGACCCGCGCGAGCGGGTCGGGCGGGTGCGAGACGAGGTGGATGATGAAGGCCTCGTAGGTCGGCAGCTCCTGGTAGGCGGGGCGCCCGGCGAGCATCTCGTAGAGCACGAGCCCCAGAGCCCACACGTCGGTCCGCTCGTCGACGGAGTAGCCCTGCGCCTGCTCGGGCGACATGTACTGCGGAGTCCCGACCACGGTACCCGCGCGGGTGAGCTTCAGCTTCGAGTCGGCGCGCGACGCATCGATGACCTTCGAGATGCCGAAGTCGAGGATCTTCACGAGCGGATCGTCGTCCTCGCGCTCGGTGAGGAAGATGTTCGCGGGCTTGAGATCGCGGTGCACGACGCCCGCCTCGTGCGCCTTGGCCAGCCCACGCGCGACCTGCACGGCGATGCGCACGGCCTCGTTGGCCTCGAAGCGCTTCTGGCGGGCGAGCGCCGCCGAGAGGTCCTCGCCCGTCAGGTACTCCATCACGAGGTACAGCCCGAGCTGGTCGTCGGTGCCGACGTCGAACACCTGTACGATGTGCTGGCTCTCGACGAGGCTCGCCGCGCGGGCCTCCTGCCGGAAGCGCATGGCGATGTCGCTCATCCCCGCGAGGGAGGCGTCGATGATCTTGATCGCGAGGCGCTTGCCGATCTCGAGGTGCTCGGCCTCGCAGACGATGCCCATGGACCCGGCCCCGATGATGCGACGCACGCGGTACTTGCCGGCCACGGTGGTGCCGACGATCCGCTGCTCCAGGGCCTTCTCCATCGACCCGACAGGCTACCAGAGAAGGGCGCCCCGGAGCGCGGCCGGAGGGATGAGGGCGAGCGCGAGCGCGAGCGCCTACCCCTTCTCCAGGTGCGCGTGCACCATCCGCGCGAGCCACGCGCGGAACCGCTTCTCCGCCCCTGCCTCCTCGGCGTTCTGCGGCGGCGTGACCGACAAGGCGAGCAGCGCGAGCGCGGGAAGCAGCACGGTGAAGTACGTGTCTTCGAAGGTCGGCTGCGCCTTCTTCCCTCGGCGCTTCTCGGTGCGCACGACGTGCACGGCCTCGGCGAGCGCGCGCACGCGAAGCTCCTCCATCATCGGCGCGTAGCCGGAGAGGGCGAGCCAGAGGAACGTGCGCCCGTGGCCGCGCGAGGAGAGCGCCTCGTAGCACCCGTCGAGCAGCGCCGTGAGCTGGTCGGTGCCCTGCGGCGAGGACCGCACCGCGTCGAGCAGCTGCGCGTGGAGCGACTCGAGCGCACGTGCGACGACGGCCTCGACCAGCCCCTCGCGGCTTCCGAAGTGATGCAGGATGGTCGGGTGCGACATCCCCGCATCCGCGGCCACCTCCTGCAGGCGGATGCCCGCCGGCCCCTCGGCGGCGAGCAGCTTCTCGGCCGAGTCGAGGATGGCCGTCCGGGCCTCCTCCGCGGTCCGGCGCTTGCGCGGGAGCTCCGGTCTGGCCTTGCGCGCCATCGCGACGAAAGGATGTACCACCCTCATTGACAATCCTGTAGACAGAACTATCTACATCATTGTCAGTGAGCGGCCGCGCCCTCCTCCCCCGCGGCCTCGACGACGGACAGGAGGTCCCTCCCATGGACTCGTTCGTGCTCCCCCGATACGACCTTCCGCGCGCGGGCCGCGCCATCGCGACGCTGCTGCGCAACCCCGACGACCTGCCGCAGGTCTTCACCCTCATCGACGCCCTCTCGGGCACGGCGCCGCAGCGCCTCCTCCGGCGCCTCCGCGGGACGGAGACCGGGCGGCGGATGCTGCGTGATCGGCCGGACGTCACCACCGTCCTCGGCGACCGCGAGCGCCTCCGCGTGATGCCTGCAGGCTCGCTCGGCCGCGCCTACCTCTCCTTCGTGGAGAGCGAGGGCATCAGCGCCGACGGAATCAAGGATGCGAGCAAGGGCCGCGTCGACGTCTCGGGCTCGCGCGACATGGCGTTCCTCCACCAGCGCATGCGCGACACGCACGATCTCTGGCACGCAGCGACGGGCTACAAGGGCGACGTCATCGGCGAGCTCTCGCTCCTCGCCTTCACGCTGGCGCAGCACTGGAACACCGCGATCGGGTTCCTCATCGCCGCCGCCATCCTCAAGGGCTTCGGCCGCGCGGACCTCCAGTCGATCCGCGACGGCTACCGCCGGGGCAAGGAAGCGAAGTGGCTACCCGCGGTCGAGTGGGAGCAGCTCCTCGAGCTCCCCGTCGAGCAGGTCCGCGTGCGCCTCGGCCTGCGCGCGCCGCCCGTCTACACGCCGCTTCGCACGAGCGAGCTGCGCGCGATGGGAATGCTCTGAGCTTCTCCCCCCCGCGCGGGTCACGGGAACAGAGACGACACGCCCATCCCACGCTCCCCACACGGTCCCGTTCCAGGTCGCGTAGCGGACGCTGTGCTGGGCGCGTGGGCGTCGTCGATGCGGCAGAAGGACCAGAAGGAACCCGGCATCCGCGTTCCACGCCGTGCCCTGGTCGGGCGCGTTCGACTGCGTGAAGTTCGAGTCGCACGCGCAGCAACCCGGGACGGACACCCACGCAGTCGCCACGTGCACGACCCCGTCGTCGGTGATGGTCACCCCCGTGCCGTCGGGATCGCAGTAGCTCCCGCCCTGCGAGCCGGCGACCGCCTGCAACGCGGCGTCCACCCACGTGTCGAGCGTGTCGAGATCGTGCACCTGCACGGGCTTCCCGAACGTGATCGTCGTCCCCGAGACCACGGCGCGCGTGTCCCACAGGACGCGCTTGGGGGACTGGTGGAGCGACGTCGCGTCGTTCCCGGGCGCGTCCCCCGACGTCGCATCGAGTCCGCCGCCGTCCCCGGCCACTGTCCCGTCGGCCGCGGCGTCGAGCCCTGCGGCGTCCCGCCATCCGGAGAGGGATGGTAGCGGATCGGCTCCCGCTGCGGGTCCGGCTCGCGCACCCGCCACCGCGTTCGCTCAGAAGACGACGGCGACCCCCGCGTAGTCGGCCGCGCTCTCGCTCTGCGTCTGGTCGCCGTCGGTGAGGACGCCCACGCCGACGAAGTCCGGCACGCTGGCGCTCGCGTCCCCGCCCTCGAAGTGCCGGCGAAACTCCCCGGGGAGGTCGATCTCCTCGCGGCGCCACTCGCCCACCGGGCCGCCCGACTCGAGCACCACCGAGTCCTGCGCGACGAACGGGTTGCGCTTCGTGTTGCACGTCGAGCCCTTGGTCGCCGCCGTGCTCCAGACGAACTTGAGCGCGTAGTACCGCAGGCCGCGCTTCCAGGTCGCGTACACGGCGGCGGCCGAGTCGGCGCGCGCGGCGTCGCACTCGTTGCCACCCGTCGGAAACGCTTCCACACGCCACGACCACCGGAGGGTCCGCGCGCTCGCCCTCGCGTCGTCGGGCGCCTGCCAGCCGAGCGACGTCGTGCGCATGGGCGGCCGGTAGCGGGCGCGCAGGAACGACGTCGGCCCCTCGTGTGCGATCGAATAGTAACGGTCGGGCCCCGAATCGCGGTCAATCACGCGCCACTGGCCGGGCTCGATGGCGGTCTCGCGCGCCAGGGCCGCGCCGGATACGAGGAGCACGGCAAGGGCAGCGGGCACGGCGAGCCTTGCGCGGGCAGCGCGACGGGCAGGACGGATGCGGTGGGCAGTGCGCATGAGGATCACCCGGCGGCGAGGGTGCAAGCAATGCGCCTAGGGTACCAGCCGCAGCGCGCTGGCGGCGCCCAGGGCCTCGTTCGCCTCGGCGACGACGGCCTTCACGAGCTCCGCCGCGGGAAGGTCCCGGCTCATCGCCGCGTTCTGTCCCGCGAACATCTGCATCCACTCGATCCGCCCTGCCCTGGCGGCCCCGATGCGCACGTCACGCGTCATGCCCTGGAACGCCGGGAACGGCGGCACCGCCAGCGCGCCAAACGCGTCCGTGTAGGCGTTCGCGATGGCGCGCGCGTGGCGCCCGCTGAACGCGCGCGTGAGCACGGTGCGCCGCGCCGCCGGCGAACACAGGGCCGCCTTGTGTGCCGTCGGCGCGCCCGACTCGCGGCACGCGAGGAACGCGGTCCCCATCTGCACTCCGCTCGCCCCCGCGAGGAGCGCCGCCGCGACGCCGCGCCCGTCCATGATGCCGCCCGCCGCGAGGACCGGGACGCGCACGCGCCCGGCGAGCTGCTGCACGAGGGCCAGCACGCCCCAGAGACCGTCGTCGGTCGGGACGAGGAAGCTCCCGCGGTGCCCGCCCGCCTCCGCGCCCTGCGCACAGACGACGTCGACGCCCGCGGCCTCGAGCGCCTCTCCTTCTTCCGGCGTCGTCGCCGTCCCGACGAGGACCGTGCCCGCCGCGTGGAGGGCGCCGACACGGTCGCGATCGAGCACGCCCATCGTGAAGCTGAAGACGGCCGGACGCGCGCGCAGGGCAGCCTCGAACTGGGCGTCGAAGCCGTCCCGTGCCGGCGCCGGCGGCGGGTCGAGCGGCAGCCCGAGCTCACGGCGCGCGCGATCGAGGATGGTACGAGCGCGCTCGGTCGCGGCGGGGTCGGCGGGTGCAGGAGAACCGGGCAAGAAGAGGTTGATCGCGAAGGGCCTCGCCGTGCGGGCGCGCACGGCCTCGGCGGCGGCCGTGATGTCCGCGGCCGCGAAGTACGGCGCGCCGATCGACCCGAGCGCCCCGGCCTCGCACGCGGCGGCGACCAGCTCCGGCGGCGTGCTGTTCGCCATGGGCGCCTGCACGATCGGCAAGCGGGTGCCCAGCGCCTTGCGGAGGGACTCGATGCTCATGGGGCGATTCTAGATCACGGTTCCCGACGCGCTCGACACCACGCGCGGGGCGCCGGGCGCGCGGCGCGCGAGATGCTACCCCCTCGCCATGGGTGTCGACTTCGACGTGCGCGTCGCCGGCGTGGCGGAGCGCTACCTGGAACCGAAGCGCGCCTTCCTGACGAAGGTGCTTGCCGGGAGCGGCGCGCAGTGAAGCCGCTTCGCCTCCTCGGACGCTTCTTCGTCATCGCGGTCGTCGTCTGGGTCGCGCTGGTCGTCTACGTCCTCGGGCGCGCACGCACGCTCCTCGTCCGCGACCGCGAGGCACGTCGCGTGGCGATCGCACGCCTGCGCGGGCGCACGCTTCGCGAGGGGATGGCGCGGCTCGGCGCGACGTTCGTCAAGCTGGGGCAGGTGCTCAGCACGCGGCCCGACCTCTTCGATCCCGAGCTCATCGACGAGCTTCGCCGCCTGCAGGACCAGCTGCCCCCATTCCCCACCGCGGACGCGCGTCGCATCCTCGAGGAGGACCTCGGCTGTCCCATCGCGGACCGCTTCGCGTCCTTCGACGAGCCCGTCGCGGCAGCGAGCGTCGCGCAGGTCCACCGCGCGCATCTCCGCGACGGCACCGAGGTCGCCGTGAAGGTCCTCCGCCCCGACGTGCGCGCGCGCGTCGAGCGGGACGCGGCCATTCTCCTCGCGGGGGCGCGCGTCCTCGAGCTCGTGCCGAGTGTCCGCGCGTCCGAGCCGCGCGCGCACCTCGAGCACTTCGTGCAGGGGATCGTCGATCAGACCGATCTGCGCCTCGAGGCCGACAACTACGATCGCTTCCGCGAGAACTTCGCCGGCTTCGACGGCGTGCATTTCCCGCGCGTCTACCGCGGCGAGTGCGGGCCGCGCGTCCTCACGATGGAGTTCGTGCGCGGGGTGAAGATCGACGCGCTCGGCCCCGGCGACCACGGCGTGGTCGTCGAGCGACTGCGGAGCGCCCTGCTCAAGATGTTCTTCGAGGACGGCTTCGTGCACGCGGATCTCCACCCGGGCAACTTCGTCGTCATGGACAACGACGAGATCGCGATCTTCGACGTCGGCCTCGTGAAGGGGCTCAGCGAGGACATGCTCGTCCAGTACATCGACTGGAACCGGTGCCTCGTCATGGGCACGACCGACGACTACGTCCGCCACCTCAAGACGTACTACGTGCGCGACCGCGAGGACGTCGACTGGGACGCGCTCACGCGCGACGTGGACGCGTTCGCCCTCTCGTTTCGCGGCAAGACGGCCGCCGAGATCGAGGCCAAGAACCTCATCGACCAGGCGCTGGCGATCGGGCGCAAGTACGGCCTTCGCCCGGTGACGGAGATGACGCTCATCATGGTCGCCGTGGTGACGAGCGAAGGCGTGGGCAAGCAGCTCGACCCGACGAGCGACTCGCTCGGGAAGATCGCGGAGTACCTGATGCCGATCCTCGTGAAGAGGGGAATGCTGGGCGGGAACGCGGGCGCGGGCGCGGGCGCGGGGAAGGTTGGGTCGAGCTGAGAGGGCGCGCAAGGAGGTATCGTCGTCTCCATGGACGAGCTCTCGGTCGACACCCTGCGCACGCTCCGTCGCCTCGGCCTCGAGGCCGACCGGCTCATCGAGGGCTGCCTCCGCGATCGCCTCTCGCTCGCCGCGCTGATGGGGCGATTTCTCCCCGCGCTCGAGGGCTGGGTCGGCGCGAAGGGGGCGCTCGTCACGACGCGCAACGAGCACCTCGTCGAGGAGACGTACACCTTCGGTGAATGGTCGGCGCTGGGCGGCTCCGATCTGCACGCCGAGCAGGAGCGCCGCGCGCTCGTGGTGGGCAGCGGGACCTCGATGTGGATGGCCCTCCGCGTGGCGGGCGCCGAGGTGGGCCGTCTCGCCGTTCTCCTCGCGGGCGACCGCCGCGCCGAGGAGGCCGGCATCACGATGCTCCTCGACACCGTCTGCGCCGAGCTGGACGTCGTCCTCTCGGGCGTCCACACCGCCGCACAGAAGCAGCGCCTCACCGTCGAGGTCGAGGAGCTGCTCACCGATGCGGTCTTCGATCGCGGCGTCGACCGCGCCGTCCAGGCCATCCACCGCGAGATCGGCCTCGTGGACTTCTCGCTCGTCTACCGCGACGAGGTCGAGCGCGGTCGCTACCACTACCGCACCTTCCACGGCGGCGAGCTCCGTCACGCGTCCACCGTCCCACGCATGCGCCACGACGCGCTCGACCTCGCCCTCGCCGCGCGCGGCGACGACCTCTTCGATCCCGACTCCCGGGTCCTCCGTGACGTTCTCCGCCTGCCCGACGGCATCGAGGTCGTCCTCTCGACGGGGATGACCAACGCCCGGCGCCTGGGGAAGGTCGTCTGCTGCGCCGGCACCGTGGGCTTCTCCGCCTTCGCCCTCGACGTCGTGCAGCTCATGGGCGAGGCGATGAGCCAGCGCCTCGTCGACTTCAACCGCGAGCGCCGCCACCTCGCGCAGTTCTTCGCGCCGCCGGTCATCGCCGAGCTGCTGAACGACCCCGACTACCACGACCGCTACCTCACGCCGCGCGAGGACACGGTCGCCGTCCTCTACGCCGACATCAACAGCTTCACGAAGCTGAGCGAGCAGGTCCTCGAGCAGCCGGCGGCGATCGCGGCCTTCGTCGACCGCTGGAGCACGGGCGCCGTCGACGCGATCTGGGACCACGGCGGCGTCTTCGACAAGATGGTCGGCGACTGCGTCATCGGCCTCTTCGGCCCGCCGTTCTTCCGCGACACCCCCGCCGAGCGCGCGCACGCCGCGCTCGAGGCCGCGGCCCGCATCGCGCGCTTCACCATGGACATGGAACGCGACCCCCCCTACCAGGCCATCGCGCAGTCGGGCGTCGTCCCCGGCCTCGGCGTCGCCATCGGCCTGAACCTCTGCCCCATGGCCGTCGGCATCATGGGCCCGAACCAGGACTACACGGGCTTCTCGTCGGGCATGAACGCCGCCGCGCGCCTCCAGTCGCTCGCCGGCTTTCGCCAGGCGTACGGCATGGAGTCCCTCTGCGAGGCCGTGCGCGGCGCCGACGACGACTTCGTTCGCAGCATCCGCTTCGGCGAGGTGCGCGAGACCCCCGTCAAGAACGTGAAGCTCCCCCTGCGGTACCGGGAGATCGTCTTCCCGAACCCGACGTAGCGCGCACTCCCCCGCGCTCCCCGGCTATCCTCCGGCGGCGATGCTCCCCGAAGACGGTCGACGCCGCTGCGCCTGGGCCGAGAAGACCGCGCTCGAGCGCGACTACCACGACGCCGAGTGGGGCGTGCCGCTGCGCGACGACCGCGCCCTCTTCGAGCTCCTCTGCCTCGAGGGCATGCAGGCCGGCCTCTCGTGGCACACCGTCCTCGCCAAGCGCGAGGGCTACCGCCGCGCGTTCCACCGCTTCGACGCGCGAAGGCTCGCAGGTCTCGGCGACGGCGACCTGAAGCCGCTCCTCGAGGACGCGGGGATCATCCGCCACTGGGGCAAGATCACCGCCATCCGCGACAACGCCCGCGTCGTGCGCGAGGCGTTCCCGAAGCGCGGCGCGCTGAGCGAGCGCCTCTGGTCCTTCGTCGAGGGCGCCCCGCGCGACAACCGCCAGCGCCGCGGCCGGCGTCTCCCCGCCAGCACCGACGAGTCGCTCGCGATGAGCAAGGCCCTGCGAAAGACAGGCCTCCGCTTCGTCGGAGCGACCACCTGCTACGCCTTCATGCAGGCCGCGGGCATGGTCAACGACCACGTCCTCGAGTGCTTCCGGCACGACGGCGTCGCGTAGCTCGAGGGTCTACAATCGAGAAACGATGCACCCGGTCGCCGGCCCGCACGACAGCGCCTTCGGCCGCGGCGCTCGTCACGCCGTCCTCTTCGCGCTCCTCGTCGTCCCCGCGCTGGGAGCGTGCGGATCGTCCGGCGGAAGCTCGCACGGCGCGGCCGGGGACGGCGGGGCGACGTCCGACTCCGGGCCGCATGCCGGGGACGCGAGCGTGGCGGATGCGGCGTTCACGGACGGTGCCGCGGGCTTCGACGGCTCGGCCGACGGACGCGCCGACGCCGCAGCTTCGTCGGACGCGAACGCTCCTGTCGGCCCCGGCCCCGCGCTCTTCCACGGCTCGGCGACGGGGATCAGCGTCGCCCCCATCGTGGGCGCAGCGACGACGGCGTCCGGCCAGGGCTACTGGCTCGTCGCGCGCGACGGCGGCGTCTTCACGTACGGCGACGCCGCCTTCGCCGGCTCCCTCGGAGGCATGGGCATCGGCAACATCGTCGGGATGGCCGCGAACCCCGCGGGCCCGGGCTACTGGCTCGTCGGCGCCGATGGCGGCGTCTTCGCCTTCGGCGCTCCCTTCGGCGGATCGCTCCCGGGCGCGGGCATCACCGTGAGCGACGTCGTGGGCATCGCCGCCAACCCCGCGGGCGCGGGCTACTGGCTCGCCGGCAAGGACGGCACGGTCTACGCCCTCGGCGGGGCGCCCGCCGCGACGTCCGCCCCCGCGGTGAGCAACGTCGTCGGCATCGCCGCCAACCCCACCGGGCCGGGGTACTGGCTCGCGGGGTCCGACGGCGGCGTGTTCGCGCTGAACGGCGCGCCCTTCGCGGGCTCCGTCCCCGGGCAGGGCGCCTCCGTGAGCGACGTCGTGGGCATCGCGGCCGACCCGAAGGGCCAGGGTTACTGGCTTCTCGGCGCCGACGGCGGCGTCTTCACGTTCGGCAGCAGCACCCCCTACGTGTCCAACGCGCTCGCGTACTCGAGCGCGCCGCTCGCCGCCATGACGGCGAGCGCCGGCGCCTTCGGCTACTGGATGGTCGCGAGCGACGGCGAGGTCTTCGTCGCGCCGAACGCGCCGCCCGAGTCGACCGCGACGCCCGCCATCGGCACGAGCGAGTCGTTCCTCGGGCAGGACGGCTCGTACGCCATCACGGTGTGGGACGCGAACGGGCAGCGAAACTGCAACGAGGGGCCCTTCGCGCAGATCCCCGGCGACGCCACCCACGTCATCGGCCGCTACAGCAACACGTGCACCAACACCTCGAACTGGTCGCTCGCGCGCTGGTCGGTCGACTGGACGACGCACCGCCTGACCTTCGAGAACATGATCTTCGACACGCGCGCAGGCAGCGTCCCCATCGCGGGCGGCAACGCGCTGAGCACGTACTACGACGCGACCATCGTCTCCTACGGCGGCGAGCTCTGGGTCGCGGGCGAGTGCGGCGGGACGATCGCGGGAGCGGGAACGGCGTCGGCGTGCACCGGGCCCCTCGGCTCGTCGACGTGGACCATGGACCCCGCGCGAACGAACGTCGCCGTCGTCGGCAACCAGTCGCTGAACGACGGCTACCTCTACTCGGCGTCCGTGCCCAAGCTCCTCGTCTTCCAGGGGGGCCTCTACCTCTACTGGTCTGCCGTGAAGCTCGGCGCGTCCAGCGGAACGTGGGCCGCCATCACCGAGCGCGCGACCGAGCTCGCCGAGTTCCCGGCCGCCGGCGGGATGCTCTGGGCCGCGCGCACCGGCGGCGGCGTCGGCTCGGCCGACCCCACGTACACCGACGAGGTGTGGGGGCTCGGCACGACGACGGCCGACGACGTCGTGGCCGACATCGGCGGCATCTTCACCGACGGCGCGAGCGTCTACGCCAACGGCAGCATCGCCGGGTCGGCGTGCAGCCAGCCGTTCTGGCCGCCGACCTGCTACTCGATCGCCTTCGCGAAGAGCGCCAACCCGCTCGGGCACGACATCTTCGACACGGGCACCCTCCTGCCCGCGTCCGAGCTGACGACGACCACCGGCGGCGAGCTCCGGCTCTTCACCGATCCGGCCGGCACCAACCACCTCTGGGGGAGCTACTTCACGAACGTCACGGGCCCCCGGCCGATGCCGCTGACGGGCGCGCCGGACACGGGCTACCTCCTCGGCTTCGCGATCCCGGCGGGGACGCCGTTCTTCGGCGCGCTCTGAGGAGGCGACCTCCGCTTCGCTCCGCGCCCATGACGAGCCCTCGCGGGCGACGACGCGGGTATCCTCGATCGCATGAGCACGCGTCTCCTCGGGCACGTCGCCCTCACGGTCGTGACCCTCGCCTGCCTCGCGGCCGGCTGCGGCGGCAACCACGCGAGCGGCACGGGCGAAGCGAGCGACGGCGGAGCCGACGGCAGCAGCGCCGGCGGCGACGGAGGGACGACGCACCCCGACGGCGGCGGTCCGACGGGCGACGGCAGCCCTCCGGGAGACGCCGCATCTCCCGGCACCGACGGAGCGGTACCGGCGACCGGATGGACGAACGAGAAGATCGGCGGCGGCGGCTTCGTCACGGGCGGCACGGTCGCCGGCGACGGCACCAAGGTGTTCCGCACCGACACGAGCGGCGCTTACCTCTACGACGACGCCACCGGGCGGTTCACCCAGATCGTCCCGACGCGGTTGCCTGCCGCGGCCAACGACTTCTGGAACGGCACCGGCGTGTACGAGGCGCTCATCGCCTGGTCCGACTCCAAGACGCTCTACGTCGCGTACGACGGCGTGCTCTATCGCTCGAGCGACGGCGGCGGGTCCTTCGCGGCCGTCAAGTCGGGCCTCCAGTTCGACTCCAACTCGGGCAACATGCGGACGCTCGAGCGTCACGGCCAGATCGACCCGCAGAACCCGGCCCACGTCCTCTTCAGCGACTCGGTCGCGATGTACCGCTCGACCGACGGCGGCGCGACGTGGGCCACGCCGACGGGGCTCCCGGCGGCCGGCTCGGTCAACGGCGACACGGCGGGCTTCAGCGGCGTCGCGTTCAACCCGAAGTCCGCGCTCGTGAGCGGGCGCTCGTCCGAGGCGATCGTCTCGACCGGGGGAGCGTTCTTCCGCACGACCGACGGCGGCGACACGTGGACGGACGTCTCGGCGGGCGGGCCCGGTGCCGCCGCCGAGCCGCGCGCCGCGGAGTTCGACGGCACGGGTCGCTACTTCACGTCGGTCGATCCGCACGGCCTCTGGCGCTACGCGTCCGGCGCCTGGAAGAACCTCGGCACGCAGGACCAGGGCGACACGACGTTCGTGATCGATCCCGCCGACAGCACCCACGTCGCCGTCAACAACGCCTTCAGCCTCGACTTCCAGGTCTCGACCGACGGCGGCGACACGTGGAGCGCGCCGAACTGGGCGCCCGTCGCGCAGCAGTCGGTCGACGGCATCCCCTGGCACACGACCAACCCGCACTACTACCCCGCCAACGTCCTCGTCGACGCGGCGCACGGCGTCGTCTGGATGCCGGGCGGAAACCAGGGCGTCGCGTCCCTGCCGCTCGCGACGTACTTCGGCAGTCCGCCGTACACGGCCGACATGCACGGCCTCGGGATCGAGAACCTCTGCATCAACGTGCTCGTCCCGCCCACCGGCTCGAAGAAGCTCCACGCGGCGGTCTGGGACGAGACGTACGGGCAGTTCGATCGCGACGACGTCAGCTATCCGTCGGTCGTGAACGATCTCCCCGCGGGCAACTTCGGGCCGTCCTGGGGCCTCGACGGCTCGAAGGAAAACCCCCAGCTCCTCGCGCGCTGGATCTCGAACGGCAACTTCGCCCTGTCGGGGTGGTCCGGCGACGACGGCGCCACCTGGACGCCGTTCGCGACGATGCCCGCGGGGACCACGGACATCAACACGTGGGGCTACGGCGGCACCGTCGCCTACTCGGGCCAGGACGACGTCGTCGTCGTCTCGTCGAACACGAACAACACGAGCGGCCCGCTCCGGATGCCGTACTACACGAAGGATCGCGGCGCGACGTGGAACCCCGTCACGTTGCCGACGCCGTGGACCTACGCGAACCTCGCCGGCGTCCACTTCGCGTACTACCTGAGCCGCCAGATCCTCGTCGCCGACCACGCGATGCTCGGGCGCTACTACTTCTACGTGCACGCGACCGACGCGACCTTCCGCGGCGTCTACCGGAGCGACGACGGCGGCGCCACCTGGACGCAGACGTTCGTCGGCTCGCCCGGCACGCAGGACCCGGGCACGTGGCTCTACAATGCGCAGATCGAGTCGCCCGTGACCGACCACCTGTGGATGTCGGCGGGCCCCGAGGGAAACAGCGGCGTGATGGGCACGGGCCAGCTCTTTCGAAGCACCGACGGCGGCGCGACGTTCACCCCGCTCCCCGACGTCGTCGAGCCCGCGAAGTTCGGCTTCGGCGCGCCCGCGCACGCCGGCGGGTACCCGGTCCTCTTCATGGAGGGCTATTACAAGAGCCAGCCCGGCGTGTGGATGACCGCGAACGCCGACGCAGCGAGCCCGACGTGGATCTCCCTCGGCGCCGCACCCAACGGCCAGTACGCGAGCCCGACGTTCATCACGGGCGATCCCGACGTGCCCGGCCGCGTCTGGGTCGCGACCGGCTGCGACGGCGTGCAGTTCGGGCAGTTCGGCTCGATGCTGCCCTGAAAAACCCTGGTATCGTCGTAGTGTGGCCGGGCCTCACGAGCACGAGCTGAGGGTCATCCTCGACGCGATCCCCGCGCCGGTCTTCTACAAGGACGCGCAGGGCGTCTACCGCGGGTGCAACCGCGCCTTCGAGGCGTACCTCGGGAAAGCGCGCGCGGAGATCGTGGGCCTCGACGTGTACGGCCTGTCGCCGAAGGAGCTCGCCGACGTCTACAAGGCCGCCGACGACGCGCTCCTCGCGGCGCGGGGCACGCAGATCTACGAGGCGCGCGTCCGCTACGCCGACGGCTCGTACCACGACGTGATGTTCCACAAGGCGACGTTCGAGGACGCCGCAGGGCAGCTCGCGGGGCTCGTCGGGACGATCCTCGACATCACGTCGCGCAAGGAGGCCGAGAAGGCGCTCCGCGAGAGCGAGCAGCGCTACCGCGCGGTGGTGTCCGCGCTCGGCGAGGGGGTCGTCCTGCTCGGACGCGATCGCCGCGTGCTCGCGTCCAACCCCGCCGCGGAGGCCATCCTGCGGATCGGGCACGACGCGCTCCTCGCCGGCGCGCCGTGGCCGCTGGTCGGAGACGACGGCACGCCGCTGGCCTTCGCCGACACCCCCATGGGGACGGCGCTCGCTTCGGGCGGCGACCGGTCGGGCGTCGCCGTCGGGCTCCAGCACGCCGACGGGTCGCGCGCGTGGATCTCGATGACGACGCGCGGGCTCTTCGACCCCGGCACCACGCAGCCCGGCTCCGTCGTCGTGTCGTTCGCCGACATCACCGAGCGCCGGGTGTTCCAGCAGCAGCTCGAGCACGCCGCCTTCCACGACGCGCTCACCGGCCTGCCGAACCGCAAGCTCTTCATGGAACGCCTCGGCCACACCCTCGAGCTCGCGCGCCGCCGCGCCGAGCGCGTCGCCGTCGCGTTCCTCGACCTCGATCGCTTCAAGTCCGTCAACGACACCCTCGGCCACGACGCGGGCGACCGCCTCCTCGCCGAGATCGGCCGCCGCCTCGCCGGCTCGCTCCGCGGCTCCGACGTCGTGGCGCGCATCGGCGGCGACGAGTTCTGCGCCGTGCTCACGGGCGTCGCCGACGCGCCTTCCGCGCGCACGATCGCCGAGCGCATGCTCGACGCGGTCACCCCCATCTTCGAGGTCGACGGCCACGACTTCGCCATCACGGCGTCCATCGGCATCGCGCTCTACCCGGACCACGCGACCGAGCCGTCGATGCTGCTCCGCCAGGCCGACGACGCGATGTACCGCGTGAAGGCGCGCGGGAAGAACGCGGTCGGCCTCTTCGGCTGAACGCCGAACGTCGCAACCCGCCGGTGGACGCGCGCTACGCTGCCGGGGATGCGCCGTCGTTCCGTCACGTCGCGCGGACGGCCGGCTCGGTCGGCGGGAACTTCGTCCGGTACGCGAGGAGGACGATGTCCGCGGCGCGCTCGAGCGTGAGGCTGCTCGAGTTGACGACGAGGTCGTACATCGCGGGATCGGCGGCGTCGGCGTGGTACTGGTGCTTCACGAAGGCGAGGCGCTCGCGGTCGAGGCGCTCCATCTCCGCGCGCGCGGCGCGCTCGCCGAGCTTCCTCTGGGTCATCAGCGTCTGGACCCGCGCGTCGAGCGGCGCCACGACGCGGATTCGCAAGGCAGCGCCGTGCGCCACGACGAACTGGGCGCCGCGGCCGACGACCACCGCGCTGCCCTTGCGGGCGAGCGCGACGAGGAGCGCGCGCAGCCGCCACACGTAGCCCTCGCCGGTGAACGCGTCTCCCAGCAGGATGCTCGAGAGGAGCTCCTCGATCGCGTTGTGGTTGTGTTCGTCGACGACCCGCGCCATCTGCTCGATCGAGCCGTGCCCACCGGCGACCTGCTGCACGAGCTCCTGATCCCACAGGCGAAAGCCCATGCGCTCCGCCACGAGTCGGCCGAGCTCCGTGCCGCGCGCCCCGGCCTGCCGCGAGACGGTGACGATGGGACGCGTAGGCTCGACGCGCGGCTCGAGCTCGGACCGACGCCGTTTCTCCGCGAGCCAGCTCTGGATCCGGCGCTCGACGATCTCGTTGACGCTACGTGGGCTCGGCTCCATCGAGACTCGTTCGAGCTTGAAGCCGCCTCGAGTCCCCGGCAAGCGGGCTCGGGGAGACCGCCCCCCCCCCACCCCCGGGGCCCATTCCCCGGGGGTGCATGCTCGTACCCACCACCATGGCCGCTACGCGACGCTCACCGCGCGCGGCCCGATCGCCTCCGCTACTTCACGAGGAGCGCGATCACCTGGCTCCAGTCTCCTTCGCCGGCCTTCGTGACGGCGCGGGACCGGAACTGTACCGTCGTTCCCGACGGCAGGCCCGGGACCGTCGTCTTGGCCTGGAGCGACGAGGGTGCTGCCACCCACGTCTTTCCGCCGTCGGTGCTGTACTGCCACTCGTAGGACGCCCGGCGGGCCGTGACCGGCGCGGTGAGCTTCACCGTGCCGGTGACGGGACCGGGCTTCGCGTCGAAGACGTTCGCAGCGCGCGCCGTGATCTTTCGCACGGCGAACCCTGCGCCCTGGATGAGCGTCGCTCCGTTCTCCGGGGTGGCGTCGGCGACGGCCTGCACGTACCCCCGGAGCTGCTGCAGCTGCGAGACGACGACGGCGCGCTTGTCGTTGCGCGCCGCGACGGCTCCCTTGGCCTTGGTGAGGGCCACGGTCTCGGCTGCCTGAAGGTCGCTCACCGCCGCCGAGAAGACGGAGAGCGAGGGCGTCGGCGCGGGAAACGCCGGGTTGTTGGACATCGCGTGCAGGACGCCCTGCGCGAACGCGATGAAGTCCGCCACCTTGGCGGGCAGGTTGAGTGAAACCGTGGCGCGATGAATCGAATTGTTTGCGGTAACCATCTGGATGTCTGCCTCTTCGTTCTTGGACGTGCGTTTTGTAGACGAATTTGCTTCCTGAGAATCGTGACCGTGCGTCTCGGGAGACCTCCTTGCTCCCTTTCCTCGAGAACGACTCGTTTCGAGTCGCTCGTCTCCGTCTTTGCTCGCGAGATTCGCCGTGAGAATCGATGGCCTCGACCGATGAATCGCGAAGACGTCACTTCGTTTCGACAGCCGGACCTTTTGCTTCGAAAAATCGCCGGTTCGAGTCGCCAACGGCGCCCCCGGAATCGACAGGGTGACGCTCGGAGTCGATGGCGTGACACTTCGAATCGAAAGTGCCGCTCGTTGCATCGCGAGGGCCACGTCTGACCTGGCGAGTGCGACGCTTTCGATTCGAGACGTGGACTCTCGAGCCAAAAAGAGCGCACCCGGAATCCCCGGTGCGACGTTCAGGACTTCGAGCGCGGCGAAACGCTTCGAAACCGTCGCGCCCTCATTTGCAAGCGTGGCTCTCGGGAAACCGAGAACCCCCTTCGCAATCGTCAGAGCGACGTCTTGCTTGGCTGCGGCGCTCTTTTGCTTCCGAGCGCCGCTTTCGGTCTTCGAATCGTCCCCCTCACACTCCCTAGTCGGGAACCAGGCGATTGGGTACCAACCCTCGATCACGATTTGTCGCACCCTGTATTCACGCCGTCACGGAGCCCGATCGCGTCGAGGCGCCGGCCGAACCGGGTGCGCATCTGCTTCAGACGCTGCTTCACCTGCCGCTCGCTCAGGCCCGTCTCCTCGGCGGTCTCCTCCTGCGGGACGTCCTCCGCGTCGCCCCATAGGATCTCCCCGCCCATCGCGGGCATCTCCCCGGCGTCGAACTGGTCCTTCAGCACGGCGAGGTACCGCTTCGTGTCGACGGGGTCCCGCCCGTGCTCCACCTCGATGGGGCCGCACTCGTCGGGCTCCTCGCAGAGGCCCGTATCGTACTTCCTGCGCGCCTCCCACTTGATCCGCTCGTCGATCGCGAAGCGCTTCGCGATCGTGCGTCCGAGCGCCTTCCACCGCGGCAAGTCCGGCGGCATCGGCCCGATGCGCGCCGCCTCGAGGGCGCGCGTCTGCACCTCCGGGACGTCGTCGGACAGGAACTTCCTGCGTCCGAACCGCACGAGCGCGCGGCGCACGCACGAGACGAAGTCCGCGTGGGTGACGAGCGCGGTCGTGTCGACGACGCCGCGCGGGCGCGCGTTGTCGTTGTCGGGGCGCTGCTGCGCGTTGTCGTTGACGGGCCTCTCGGTCGCCTGGTCCTGCGTCGTGTCGAGGGTGTCGTTGGTCATGGTCATGGGCACACGTTTCCTGTCGTGGGGCCGTCGGGCCCCGAGGCACTTCTCCGGGTGGGCCGGTGCGAGCGCGTCGCGCGAGCGGCGCACCTCACCGGCGAGCCGGAGCGAGCCGACCGCCGCCGGGCCGAGGGGTGGGGTTCCCACCGCGCGGGCCGGCGATTGCCGGGTGACTCGTCCGTCTCTCTAGAGAGAGGTAGCGAGGGTCCGATTTGCAGGAAGAAATCGGTCGGCCGATGACGATTTCGACGCCCCGGCGGGGCGGACGGTGCCGACGGTCAATGGTTGCGCGGGGTTAGGCGCACCCAGCGGGTGGCCTGCGCCTCGACGCGCGGCCCCACGTACCATTCCCCCATGGCCCCCCGCCCTCGCCGCAAGCCGCTTCGACTCGCCGATGCGGAGCGAGCCATCGTCCGTACGCTCGATCGCGGCGAGGTGCACCGCGCTCGCGCGAAGGAGGCCGCGGCAGCAGGCGACGCGCAGGGCGCGTTCGACGAGGTGTCACGGGCGATCGAGGTGAGCCCCCGCGACGCATGGTCCCACGCGGCGCGCGCCGTCTATCGCTCGAACCTCGATCACGACGCGGCGCTCGTGACGGCCGACTTCGACCGGGCCGTGGAGCTCGCGCCCACGAGCCTGTTCGCGCGGTTTCACCGATCGGAGTGGCGTTTCGGGCTCGAGGACTTCGCCGGCGCGCTCGAGGACCTCGATCACGCCGTCCTCGCCTCGCCGCGCTACGGCAGGCTGTACCTCGAACGAGCCGCGACGCGCGGGTACGTCGGTGACGCGTCGGGGAAGCCCGACGAGCATCGAGCCAACCTGGAAGCGAGTGTCGTGGACCTGCGCAAGGCGCTGGAGCTCGGCGTCGAGGAGCCCGTCGAGGTGTACTTCCACCTCACGTTCACGCTGCGCGACCTCGGGCAGCGCGAGGAAGCCACGTCGGCGTTCGAACGGTGGTGCGCGCTCGCCCCCGACGACCGACGGCTCGAGAGCATCAAGAACGACCTCGCGAAGAGGTCGTCCCCGCGCCGAGCGACGACGCAGTAGCCTTCCTCCCATGCCGAAGTGGCTCAAGGTCCGCCTCATCGTGGCGGCTGCCGGCGTCCTCGTCGTGGGCCTCCTCGTCGGGGGCCTCGTCTGGTGGTTCAGCGCGAACGGGGACCGGATCGCGAAGGACGGGCGGGAGGCGGAGACGGCGGGGGAAACGTTCGGCGCGACGCACGCGCAGAGCGAGTGCGTCGACGACAGCCTCGCGCAGCTCGGGACGTGCGGCTCGGTGGACTTCATGTGCGAGGCGATGGCGAAGGTCCGCCTGCAATCGTGCCTGTCGGTCGCGCGCGACGACGGGACGTGCAAGAAGGCGCCGACCGAGATCATGAAGGCGGCGACCTGGGCGAACGCCGAATGCGCGCGGCGAGGTCAGTCCGGCTCGCAGCGCTGCGGGCGGTTCCTCGGCGGCCTCGCGCAGGCGTGCTTCCCGCCGGGGAAGGCGCGCTGACGGCGAGACGACGCCGACCGCATCGCCCCCGTCATCCGCCTGCCATCCCCGCGAGGTACCGCCTCGCCTCCTCCTGGAGCATCAGCGTCGCGGCGCCGCAGTCGAGGCATACCGCCGCCGCGGAGAGCGGAAGGTCCGCGGTGCCGCCCGCAGCGGTCTGCACGCGCACGATGAGCTGCGGGCCGACGGCCGCCGGGGCGGAACGCGCGCTTCCGCACCGGCCGCAGCGAGGGCCCGAGGGTTGCGCCGCCGGAGCGCGACCGGCGTCACCCGCTGGCTCGCTGGGGACCCTCGCCCCGCAGCTCTGGCAGAACGTGTTCGAGCCCGGGTTTTCGAGGCCGCACTGGGGACACCGCATGATGCGATCCTCTCCGCCCCACCCGGAGAACGCAAGGACCGCTCGTTCCCCGAGCCGTGGTTCGAAGATCGGCTGGCGTCTGAAACTTCGGGGCACCGCATCCGATTGAGGAGCACCCCTCCCCGTCCGCGCTACACCCCGCTCCGCGGAGTCCCCATGCGCGTCCTCGTCACCGATGCCACCGGCTTCATCGGCCGTCACGTCTGCCGCCTGCTCGCCTCGCGCGGCGACGCCGACGGATACCGCGAGGCGGGCATGGTCGCGGCCTCGCCGGCGTGAGACGACGGTACGCACGATGGGCCTCCGCTACGCGTTCCCGTTCGCCGTCGGCGTTTGCCTGCTGTGCGGCGCGGTGTGCGCTCTTCAGTTCGCGTTCGGGCTCGCGCGGTTCGGCGGATGGGAGTACGTGCCGCGCGTCGTCGCGCTGGCCGCCGTTCGATCGTACGGGCCGGCGAGCGCGTTCGGCCTGACGTGCTTCACGGCGGTGACGGTCGTGCATCGTGCCTCGCGCGGCGGGGCGAGCGAGCCCGCGACGTCGCCTCGAGCCGGACTCCTCGTCGGCGGAACGGTCGCCCTTCTCTGGCCTGTGAACGTCGCGTGCCTTCTCGCGGGCGCGCTCGCCGCGATGCGCTTCGCGTACGGGGAGTCGGCCGCGGACTTCGTCGCATCCTGCCGGGTGACGCTGACGGGAAGTGACCTCGCTGCCGGCGCGACGAAGGCCGCCGCGTGCGCCCTGCTCGCGGCGCTCCTCCTGCCACGCGCCCTTCGCTGGGTCGCCGCGAGCCCGCGGGGGCTCCTCCTCAAGCTCGTCGTGACCTGGCTGGCCGTGCAGGCGTCGTTCTTCGTCGTCGAAGCGGGCGTCGTCGCGGCGTGGAACGTGGGCGGCGCCCATCCGTCCGTAGAAGAGATCGGCCGGCGTAGCCCCTCACCGCCCCCACGGGTTGGCGCCCGATGGCGGCCTCTCCGCCTGCACGCCGAAGGAGATCTTCGTGATCCCCGCCATCCGCAGCTCGTCGAGCACGTGGATGACGCGCGCGTGGGGCACGGCGCCGTCGGCGTTCACGACGGCCGTCAGCTCCGGCACCTTCGTGCGCTCGGCCTGCGCCATCTCGCGGATGGCGTCATCGCCCGCGACGGGTTGGCCGTCGAGGGCACACGAGCCATCGGCGCCGAGGACCACCGTCAGCACCTTGCTCGGCAGCGCGTCGCCCGTCTGCGCCTTGGGCAGCTGAACGGGGATCGCCGCCGACGCGGGTGTGGCCGAGGGAGTCGCGCCCGCGCTGCCCTGCGACGGATTCGTGCAGCCGAGGAGCGCCGCGAAGGCCAGAACCACGAGGGCGGACGGACGGGCCATGCGGGAGAGCGTATCCCACCCACCTCGTGGTCGTCGGGCTCCGGTTCGCCTGGGGCGCCGTGGCCAGCCGCTACTCGTCGCCGCTCGACGAGCCGGCCGACGTGGCGACCGTGTAGACGCCGCCCGTGAAGTCGATGGCGAACACGCAGCCGGCTGCGATCGCGGCGCTGTCCGCTCCGGCGATGACCGTCGGCGTTCCCCCCCGCGGCGGGCACGCGACGTGCGCCAGCGCAAGCGCGCTCCTTGAACGACCGCCCGCGGCGTGCAACACATCGGGCTCCTTCCGCGAGGCCCGCCATGTCGCTCCCCCGAACCGCCGCCCTCCTTCCGCTGCTCGCGCTCCTCGGCTGCTCGGCCTACGGGATCGCGACCAGCGAGGCCGCGCCGGTCTCGCCGTTCTCGTCGGCGGGCGACCTCGCGAAGGTGTGCGTGATCCGCAGCGGCTTCCCGGCGCCGCTCTACACGACCGTCGTGCACGACGACGGCGTCCTCGTCGGCGCGACCAAGGACGACACGTACTTCTGCTACCTCGCCGAGCCGGGCAAGCACGTCATCACGTCCGACGGGACGTTCGGCGTGCGCACGGCCGACCTCGTCGCGCAGGCGGGGGGCCGCTATTACCTGAAGCAATCGTGGCTGGTCCCGGCCGTGCGCGGCCACGCCGTGTCGTGGGTCGACGAGGCGAGCGCGCAGGCGGACGTGCACGACTCCGAGTACGCGCGCCTGACGGAGGTCCCGGGCAACGAGGCGCTTCCCGGCGGGACCGCGCTGGCGCCTGCGCTGCGCTGAAGCGGCGGCAGACGGCTACCCCCGATCCCGTGCCGCCCGGCCTCGCCATCGTCGGACTCTGGCTCGCCTGGGGCGCGTCGTGGCTGCTCGCGTCGGGATGGAGCGGTGCGACCGAGAAGCGCGTCGGTCTCGGGCGTGAGCTCGGCTACCGTCTGTTCATGGTCGCGGGCGTCGCCCTCTTCGCCATTCCCGCGCACCGCTACGAGGGCGCGCTTCGCCTGTGGCACGTCGGCTTTGCAGGCGCCTGGGTGTGCGCCGCTGCGATCGCCCTGGGCTTCGCCTTCTGCTGGTGGGCGCGCGTGCACCTCGGCCGCCTCTGGTCGGGCAACATCACGAGGAAGGAGGGGCACCACATCGTCGACACGGGCCCGTACGCGCTCGTGCGCCATCCCATCTACACCGGGCTGCTGCTCGCGATCCTCGCGACGATGATCGCGAAGGGCACCGTGCTCGGCATCGCGGGCGCAGCGCTCCTCGCGGCGGGCCTCACCCTGAAGGCGCGCATGGAAGAGCAGTGGCTGCGGAGAGAGCTCGGCGCCGACGCGTACGACGCGTATAGGCGCCGCGTGCCGATGCTTGTCCCGTTCGGCCCGAAGGGGCGCTAGCTCGCAAAGGGAAGGCCACCGATACGTCCTCCCGACGCCGCCCGTTCCCGCGCATGCCGGACCTTCGTGTCGCGTTCGCGTTCGCTGCGGCCGGCGTGCTGATGCCGGCGTGCGGAGTCGCACCCGACGCTGCCCGCGCCCACGCTGCTTCTCCGGCTTCGCTTCCCGCTCCTCCTGCTCCTGCTCCTGCTCCTGCTCCGCCGTCACCGAGCGCCGTCGCCCCGGCACCGGACCCACGAGCCGCGCGCGTCGACGCGGTGTTCGCCGCCTTCGCGAAGCCGGGAGAGCACTCTCCCGGGTGCGCCGTCGGCGTCTACCGGGCCGGCGCGATCGTCTTCTCCGGGGGGTACGGGTACGCGGATCTCGAGCACGACGACCCGATCACCGACGCGACGCCCTTCTACACGGCGTCGCTCTCCAAGCAGTTCACGGCGGCCGCGGTGCTCTTGCTCGTCGCCGACGGCAAGCTCGCCTTGCAGGACGACGTGCGGAAGTACGTCCCCGAGCTCCCGGACTTCGGCGCGCGCATCACGCTCGATCAGCTCCTTCACCACACGAGCGGCCTGCGCGACTACCACCTCCTCCTGGAGCTCGAGGGGCTGAACGAGGAGGACGTCATCACGACCCGCGAAGTCCTCTGGTTGCTCGCGCACCAGCGCTCGCTCAACTTCGCGCCCGGGTCGCGCCAGTCGTACTCGAGCAGCGGCTACGTGCTCCTGGCCGAGATCGTCGCCCGCGTGAGCGGCGAGCCCTTCGGCGTCTTCCTCGCGCGACGCGTGCTCGCGCCGCTCGGCATGGCGAGCTCGCTCGTCCGCGACGACCACGCGCGCCTCATCCCGCACAAGGCCACCGGCTACGTGCGCGGCCCCGACGGGCAGCAGCGCATCCTCGTCGCCAACCTCGAGTACCCGGGGTCGAGCAACTTCGTCACGACCATCCGCGATCTCGCGAAGTGGGACGCGAACTTCTACGACCCGGAGGTGGGCGGCGCGGCGCTCGTCGACGGCATGCGCATTCGCGGCAAGCTCACGGACGGCACGGCGCTCGACTACGCGAGCGGCCTCGAGGAGTACGAGGCGAACGGCCTGCACGTGGAGTCGCACGACGGCGCGTTCGCCGGCTACCGGAGCGTCATCACGCGCTACCCGTCGAAGCGCCTGACCGTCGCGGTCCTCTGCAACACCGCCGACGCCCACCCCGGCGCACTCGCCGACGCAGTCGCCCCGATCTTCCTTCCGCCCACGCTCGCGCTCGCGCCCGCCCTCACGCCCGCGCCCGCGCCCGCGCCCACGCCCACGCTCGCCCTCGCCCCCGCCCTCCCCCCCTTCCCCCTCGCCGCACTCGCCGGTCGCTACGTCGATCCCTTCACCACCGAGACGCGCACCCTCGACGTCGCGAACGGCGTCGTCCGCATGCGCGTGGGCCGGTGGAGCGAACCCCCGCGCGAGCTCGTCCGGGTCGGCCCCCGCGAGTTCTCCGTGAAGGGCGGGCACACCCGCTACGCGTACGAGCCGGCGAAGGGAAGAGACCCGGCCCGCCTCGTGAGGCACGCGAGCGCGGACGTCCCGCGCACGTTCCTCCGCCTCGATCCGGTCGATCGCGTGGCGAACCTCGCCGAGTACACGGGCCGGTACGGAAGCGACGAGCTCGCACACGACATCGAGGTACGCGTCGAGGGCGGGCTCCTGGTGATGGGCGCAGTGGGAGGGGCGACGCGGGGCACCCCGTTCACGCCGGTCGCGCGCGACCTCTTCGAGAGCGAGGACGTCGGCTGGCGGTTCGCCGACGACGTCGGCTGGAGGTTCGAGCGCGACGAGCGCGGGAAGGTCGTCCGCCTCGTCGCGTCCACCGACCGCGCGCGCGGCGTCGTCCTCACGCGCCGCCCTCGTTGAGCCTCTTCCTGCGCAGCGCGCTTCAGCGAGCCTTCTTCGACGCCCGCCGCTTCGCCGCGCCCCGCTTCGACGCCGTCCGCTTCGCCGTGCCGCGCTTCGGCGCGACCTTGCGGATCGCGCGCTTCGCGCCGCGCACCATGCGGTTCATCGTCGCGCTGGCGGTCATCGACCGCTTGCCACGGCTCGCCGTGCCGTTCGCGTGCATCCCGCCCGAGACGAGGTCGCGCATGCGGTCGAGCATCGCGGCGGGGAGGCTCGCGAGGAGGTTGCCCGGAGGCTCGTCCGGCGCGTTCGGGTGCGGCCGCGTCGGGGCGATCTTCTTGGCGGCGGCGAGCACGTCGCCCATCTGCGCGAGCGCGCGCGGGTCGAGCTTCTTCTGAAGCGCGGGAAAGAGGTCGCTCTCCTCCTCCTCGACATGGTGCTTCACGGCCTCTTCGAGGACGGTCACCTTGGCGTCGTAGCGCTCGCTCGTCGGCTTGAGCGAAGCGAGCTCGCTGAGGAGCCACTTCACGAGGTGGTGCTCCTCGAGCGACTCGAGCACGAGGTCGTCCTTGGCGGTCACTGCCTTGCGCGCGGTCGGGTAGAGGATCTGCTCCTCGATCGCCGCGTGGATGGACAGCTCGTGGACGAGCTTGTCGACGATGACCTTCTTCTGCGTGGTGGCGCCGTCGCCCAGGCGCTTGTACTGCGCGAAGAGCGACTCGACGGTGCGGTGATCCTGCTTGAGGAGCTGGATGGCGTTCATGGGTTCGTCTCCCTCGGGGGCCGCGATTCGGCCGGGCCCGCGCGGCGGTGCAAGGAAGAAGCCGACCGGAGCTTCGGTTCTCGTCCGCCGAGCCGCGCGCTTCGTCCGGGGAAAAGGAGCACCGCGGCGGAGGCACGCGTCGCAGGAGGGTGCTCGTCCGCGTTCGAAATCGCCACACTGCGACTCTTCGCGCCGGACGACCTTACACGGGCACGCGCATCGCGGGCACCACGAGCACCTGCGCTTCGTGCTCTCCTACCCACTCTCCCATGAGTCGGAACGGACGCGCGGCCCTGGCCTTCACCGCTTTCGGCGTCGTGCTCGCGGGCGCGGCGGTGCTGATCACGCGCGTGACGCCGGAGGACGAGCGCCCTGCGACGCGCGTCGCGCCCGGCGCCGCCTCGGTCGGAGCCGTGCCGGCGCAACCGTCCGCCTCGGCTACGGGCACGGACGCCGGCCCGAAGTACCCCGACTATCCGAGCGAGACGCCGGCGAAGTTCACGCCGACGTACGCGGGCTGGGACTATGCGCGGCGCGAGGTCGAGATCCCGATGCGCGACGGCGTGAAGCTCCACACGGTCATCGTCGTGCCGAAGGGAGCGGCGCGCGCGCCGATGCTCCTCACGCGCACGCCGTACAACGCCGACCGGTTCACGGCGACCGAGAGCGTCCACATGGACGTGGCGGTCGGCTCCGACGTGCCGCCCGAGGCGCTCGCGGATGGCGGGTACATCCGCGTCGTGCAGGACGTCCGCGGCAAGTACGGCTCCGAGGGTGACTACGTGATGAACCGCCCGGTCCACGGGCCGGACAACCCGACGCCCGTCGACCACGCGACCGACACGTGGGACACGATCGACTGGCTCGTGAAGAACGTGCCCGAGTCGAACGGCAACGTCGGCATCCTGGGCACGTCGTACGACGGCTTCACCGCCGCCATGGCGCTCTACGAGCCGCACCCCGCGCTCAAGGTCGCCGTCCCGATGAACCCGATGGTGGACGGCTGGCACGGCGACGACTGGTTCCACGGCGGCGCGTTCCGCCAGTTCACCTTCGAGTACGTCTACGGCCAGGAAGCGACGCGCGAGTCGAAGATCAAGTGGCCGTCGTCCGCGTACGACGAGTACTCCGCGATGCTCGAGGCCGGGTCGGCGGGCGACGTCGGGCGGCGGCTCGGGCTCGACCAGCTGGGCTTCTGGCAGAAGCTCGTCGCGCACCCGAGCTACGACGCGTTCTGGCGTGACCAGGCCGTCGACCGCGTCCTCGCCGACCGCCCGCTCCGCGTGCCGACGATGATCGTGCACAGCCTGTGGGACCAGGAGGACATCTACGGAGCCCCCGCCCTCTACCGCGCGCTCGAGGCGCGCGACACGCGCAACGACCGCGTCTTTCTCGTGCTCGGGCCGTGGTGCCACGGGGGCTGGAACTCGCGCGACGGCAGCACGCTCGGCGCGATTCGCTTCGACGAGGATGCGTCGCGCGCCTTCCGGCGCGACGTCCTCATGCCGTTCCTCGATCACTACCTGAAGGACGGCGCACCGCCGATGGACGTCGCGCCGGTCACGGCGTTCGAGACGGGCACGAACCGCTGGGAGCGGCTGAAGTCGTGGCCGGCGGGCTGCGCGGCGGGCTGCACGACGAAGAAGACGCCGCTCTACCTGCACCCGGGCGGCGGCGCCGGGTGGGACGCGCCGGGAGGGTCGGGCTTCGACGAGTACGTCTCGGATCCGGCCAAGCCGGTGCCCTACATCCCCCGTCCCGTCGTCCCCGTCTCGACCGACGACGGCCGCAAGGCCTGGCGCGAGTGGCTCGTCAGCGACCAGCGCAACGTCGCCTCGCGGCCCGACGTGCTCGTCTACGCCACCGACGCTCTCACCGCGCCGGTGAAGATCATCGGCGAGCCGCAGGTCCACCTCGTCGCCTCGACGAGCGGCACCGACGCCGACTGGATCGTGAAGCTCGTCGACGTGTACCCGCCCGAGGTGCGCGGTCACCCGGAGCTCGGCGGCTACGAGCTGCCGGTCGCGATGGACATCTTCCGCGGCCGCTACCGCGAGAGCCTCGAGACGCCGAGCCCCATCGCCGCCGGCGAGCCGCTCGCGTACGCGTTCGGCTTGCCGGACGTGAACCACGTGTTCCTGCCGGGGCACCGGATCATGATCCAGGTGCAGTCGACCTGGTTCCCGCTCTACGACCGGAACCCGCAGACGTTCGTGCCGAGCATCTTCGACGCGAAGCCCGCGGACTACCGCAAGGCGACCCAGCGCGTGTACTGGGGGGCGGCCAGCGGCAGCTTCCTCGACGTGGACGTCGTGAAGCCGTAGCGGCGACCGCGCCACCGGCTTCTCGCGCGACTGCGCTACCTCGCGAACAGGTCCGCGAAGGGGATCTCCTTGCCGTACATGATGCCCGCCACGCCGCACTTCGACGAGAGCTCGTCGGCCGAGAGCTGCGCGCCGGAGGTAGGATCGCTCCCTGACGCCGAGAAGCTCGCGTTCGTGAGCTGGGTCCCGGCGGGCAGCGTGCACGGCGTGCCGCTGAAGTCGGCGTTCGGGTAGAGCGTGGTCGCGCCGACCAGGACGAAGACGCTCGCCGACGACGGGCCGCCCGCGGGCGCGCAGCTCGCGGAGAAGTCGGTGCCCTCGACGAGCCCGGAGGGGAAGCCGGCGGCCTGGACCTCGTAGGGCGTGCCGTCGCCCGCGACGACGTAGCCGTCCCACGCACCGACGCTCGACGCGAGGAGGAACGGTGTACCGGAAGGGGCGCTCAGCGCGCCGTTGCCCTCCCACGAGCCTCCGCCGCCCTCGCTCATGAGCTGCTCGGACTGGAGGAGCGTCCCCGTGCAGTACGCGGAGAAGGTGGCACCGGCGGCGCCGTCGTAGCCCGACGCATTGCCCTGCGACGAGGACGAGCACGCGAGGAGGGCCGACGACGAGAGGAGGGCGAGGTGGCGAAGACAGGTCATGGCCCGTTGGACGAGCCGGGCGCTCGTTCGAATCACGCGCTGGCTCCTCGTCCACCCATGGGCCGCCGTCGTGGGGTGAGCGTCGGCGCGTCGAGGACATCGCGCGCGAATCCCGTCACATGTGATAGCTCCAGGAGCCGTGGCTCGGTCGGAGAACCCGCTCGAGGCGGAGTACTGGACCGGAGGGGTCGACCCGCGGCCCCTCGCGCTCTTTCGCATCGGCGTGGGGCTGTCGCTCCTGCACGATCTCGTGAACCTCGCGGGCGACGTGCGGCCCTTCCTCACCGACGAGGGGATGCTCCCGCACGGCGTCGCGCGGACCGGCACGACGTGGAGCCTGTTCGACCTCGTCTCCACACCGGCGGGCGCTTCGGTGGTCCTCGCCTTCGGCGCCGCCGCGCTCGTGGCGTTCACGATCGGCTGGCACACGCGCCTGGCCA
This sequence comes from Polyangiaceae bacterium, assembly GCA_036490515.1. Classification (GTDB taxonomy): domain Bacteria; phylum Myxococcota_A; class Polyangia; order Polyangiales; family Polyangiaceae; genus Palsa-1150. The sequence continues at coordinate 224,704 of DASXDU010000042.1, read as the reverse complement.
CGCTGGCGGCGTGGGTCTTCGTGAGCTCCGTCGAGCACCGCAACCACTTCATGGCCGACGGCGGCGACGCCATCACGAAGGCCATGCTCTTCTGGGCTCTCTTCGCCGACCTCGGCGCTGCGTACGGCGTCGACGCCCGCCGGCGGGCCACGCGCGTCGTCGAGGTCCCCGCGTTCGGGGCGCGCCTCCTCCAGCTCCAGGTCGCCCTGCTCTACTCGGGCGCCGCGCGCGTGAAGATGCGCTTCGGCTGGCTGAAGGACAACGCGGTCTACTACGCGATGCAGATCCACGGCTTCACCCGGCCGCCGGGAGCGCTCCTCGGGCGGTTCCCCGCCCTCTGCCGGGTGGGCACCCTGGCGACGCTGGCGATGGAGGCCGTCTTCCCGTTCACGGTCTTCTCGCCGTGGGCCATCCGCGCCTGCCGGATCGCGACCGTCGCGCTGGGGCTCGCCATCCAGCTGCTCATCCTCGTGACGATGCGCGTGGGGGTCTTCACGGAGGTGATGCTCTCGTGCGTCGCGCTGTTTCTCCTGCCCGAGTGGATCGACGCCGTCGAGGCAAAGGTCCGCGCGCGCGGCTGGCTCGCAGAGGACGCGCGTCCGGCGTCGGTCGTCTCGCACCCGCGGTGGGCCAAGGCCGTGTACGCGGCGATGGGCGTGCAGTTCGTGCTCGCGCTCTGGGGGGATGCCTTCTCGCGCTGGGTGCCGCTCCCCGCCCCGCTCGCCGCCGAGGTGCAGCTGCTCGACGTCCAGGCCTCGTACAACATGTTCAGCACGGCGGTCGACGACTCGCGCTGGCGCGGCGACGGCGTGCTCGAAGACGGGACGCCCGTCGAGGTGGTCTCGGTCGCCGCCCCGGAGGCCGCGTCGGACGCTCCCGGGTGGGTCTTCAGCCGCTGGTCGAAGATCGTTCTCAACGAGCACCAGCGAGGGTTTCCCTTCGGCCCGCTGGGGGCCTACTTCTGCCGCACGTTCGACGAGCGACGCCCTGGTTCGCCGCTGCGGTCGTTCACGCTGGTCGACGACGTCACCCCCGCGCACGCACCAGGCGTCACGCCGACGGTCCGCCCCGCGGTGTTGTGGAAGGAGACCTGCCCGCGCTAGGCGTCTCGTCCGGCATCCACGCGCCGTGCAGGCCGACCGGGACGCGGCACGGCAGGTGGACCGTCGCGACGGGCGGCTCCGCGAAGTGCTTCGCGTCGAGGATGACCAGATCGCTGGCCTCGCGCGCGCGGTCGCAGACGAAGGCGATCGCCCACGCGTCGTCCTCGTCGGCGCCGCCGGCGCGCGGCACGAGCACGAACTCGCCCGGGAGGCGCGACGGACCGAAGTCGTGGACCTCGCTCGTGCCCGCCGCGACGTCGACCTTGTGCGCCACGGCGCGCTGCCAGCTGCCCGTCTCCCAGTCCGAGAGCTCGACGCAGTACCCGTAGCGATAGGGGCACCCCTCCCGGCCCGGATGGACGCGCGGGAACTCGAGGAAGCGCGGGTCGACGACGCGCTCGGTGGCCGCACCCGTGCGCAGATCGAGCGTGTACCTGTGGAGGGCGCACGCGGCAGGGAACCGCGGCGCGCGCACGACGTCGAGGACGACGACGTCGCCGTCCTCGAACGCGTTCATCGTGTGGCTCACGAAGGCGGGCGCGACGTCGAACCAGCGAACGTCGCCCTCCTGGCCGCCACGTGGAAGGACGCCGATACGCGGGCGGTAGTCGTCCGCCCAGCGCAGCGGCTGCGGCGAATGCCAGTCGCCGACGAGGACGGGCATGTCCCAGAAGACGACGTGGCGCGCAGTGATGGCGATGTCGTGCATGTACGTCGCAGCCGGGACGCGAACGGGAGCGCGGTGCACGATGCGACCGTGCGCGTCCGCCCGGTAGAAGACGAGGCCCGGCGAGGACTGCCCGTAGGAGATGAAGAGGAGCTCGCCCGTCGCCGGGCACGCCTTGGGGTGGGCGATCATCGAGCGCTCGACCCCCCCGCCGAAGTCGAAGCGGCCGATGGTCTCGAGCTGCGCGTCGACCTCGACGGGGAGTGCGGCTTCGACCAGCGCGAGGACGTGTCCCGCGTGGCGGACGACGTTCGTGTTGGGACCGCGCACGCCCTTCATCCACCGGTTGCGGTAGCCGGCCGCGCGCCCGTCCTCGAGGCGGACGGCGTGGAGCATGCCCTCGCCCGCGAACCAGGCCGGAGACGAGCCGCCGCGCGGGTTGGGCCCGTTGCGGACGTAGGTGCCTCGAAGATCGGGCGGAAGGGTGCCCTCGACGAGGAGCTCGTGGAGCGTCCGCTCCTCGAGCACGGGGGCGTATGCTCCCGCGAGGTGGAACGGCGCGGGGACGGGCGCGTGGGCCGCAGTCATGTATACAGTGCATACTTTGGAGACGCTCGATGTCAAGGCGGCCCCGGAAGAAGCGTGAGGAGACCTACCACCACGGCGACCTGCGCCGGGCGCTCGTGGAGCAGGCGCTCCGCTCGATCGAGCGCGAGGGGGTAGACGCGCTTTCGCTGCGCGAGGTGGCACGTACCCTCAACGTGAGCCCCCGCGCGCCGTACCGGCACTTCGCCACCAAGGAGGACTTGCTCGCCGCCGTGGCGGTCGAGGGATACGCGATGTGGGGCGCGTTCCTGGCTGCGCGTCTCGAGGGGAAGAGGGCTCCGGTGGCACGGCTCCGGACGGCCGTGGAGGCGTACGTGGCCTTCGCGGTGGAGCATCCGGCCGCGTTCCGCGTGATGTACGCGCCCTACGCGACCGTGAGGGAGACGGCGCCGGATCTCGTCCGCGTGCGCTCCGAAGGGCACGAGGCGATGCTCACGGTGATCCGCGAGGCGCAGGCGTCGGGCGCGGTGCGCGAGGGCGATCCGATGCACGCGGCGCTCGGTCTCTGGTCGATGATGCACGGCCTGTCCGTCCTGCTCGTCGAGGGACAGCTGGGGCGCTACGACCGTCCGGTCGAAGCAGCGAAGATGGGGAAGCTCGTGACGCAGATGCTGTTCGAGGGCCTGCTCCGAAGAGAGTAGGGCGCGACGTCCCGACACGAGGACGCGGACGGGAGGACGTCGGGGCATCGGAGCCCGTCGTCCATCGAGGCGACGCCCGGACCGCGTCGCGGTGGAATGCGCCGCACGAAACGGGTGCTCCAATGCAGCCATGCACCGACGCTTCGCTTTTCTCCTCTTTCTCCCGTGCGCCCTCCTCGGACGCGCAGCCGCGGCGGACGACGACGCCCCCTCGACCACGCCGGCTTCGCCGGAGGACGCGTACCATCACCACGGCTTCTTCATTCGCCCGGATCTCGGGCTCGGCTACCTCACGATGTCCGAAGCGACGGGGACGTCGGCCGGCACGGAGAAGGTGTCCGGCCTCGCCGGCACCGCGGGCGTCGCGATCGGCGGCGCCCTGGCAGACAACCTCGTCCTGTCGCTTCACCTCTACGACGCCGTCGCGGTGAACCCCAGCGTCTCGCTCGGAAGCAGCGGCTCGCTCGGCACGTCGTCGGCGACCATCACCGGCTTCGGCATCGGGCCGGAGCTGGACTACTACTTCATGCCGGCCAACGTGTACCTCGCGGCGACCGTCGCGGTGACGACGCTCTCGGTCTCCGTCGACGGGCAAAGCGTGAGCGCCAGCGCGGGCCCCGGCGGGAAGCTCTCGCTCGGCAAGGAGTGGTTCGTCGGAAACAGCTGGGGCCTCGGCGTCGCGGGGGGGGCCACGTACGCGTCGAACACCGACACGGGCGGCCAGGGCATCGGTACGTGGGTCTTCGCGCTGTCGTTCACCGCGACCTACAACCAGTTCCGCGACCCACGGACGCGCCGTCACGACGACGAGGAGTGACCCGCGTGCCGTCGAGCGTGAAGAGCTCGAACGAGCCGAGTCGCGGACGAGTTCGTCGGGTACGGAGCTTGCTCTCGCAACGCGGGGCTGGACTGCCGCATCGGAGCCCCCGGGCCTGTGAAGACGAGGAACGACTGCAAGGCGCAGCCCGGCGAGTTCGCGCCGCTGGTCGACCGCGCGAAATGCGAAGGCAAGGCGGACTGCGTCGCGGTCTGCCCGGTTCACGTGTTCGAGGTGCGACGCATGGACGACGCCGATTTCGCGCGCCTCGGCCCGCTCGCGAAGCTGAAGAGCCTCGTGCACGGCCGCAAGACGGCCTACACGCCGGCCGCCGCGGCGTGCGAGGCGTGCGGCGAGTGCGTCGCTGCGTGTCCCGAGGACGCGATCAAGCTGGCGCGCGTCTAGAGGTAGCTCAGCCACGCATCCGTACGGCGCGCCTTCATGCCGGCGAACCAGCGGCACGGCATGTACATCGCCAGGACGACGAGGATCCACGTGAGGTGGACGAACGGCAGTGGCAGCCCCCAGCCCGGCGGCGGGACGAACGGGTAGCTCCCGCGATCGGGCGACTCGAAGAGCCAGTGGATCGTGCCGGTGCGCGCCAGGCAGACCGCGACGGCGATCGCGTGGATGAGGGCGAAGTGCACCGCGTAGTAGAAGAAAGGCACCTTGCCGATGACGAGCGCCGGCCGGAGCCACGCCGGCGTGCCCGGATCGGTGGCGCGAAGGAGGAGCAGCGAGGGCCCGAGCGTCATGAGGAGGAAACACAGCGACGGCGGGTACTTGACGGTGTCGAGGAACGACATCACCGTCCGGAGGGCCGTGGCCTGGTGCTCCCACGGCGCCGGGTCACCGTAGCCGTCGAGCGCGCGCACGACGACGAACGCGACGACGGCGGCCAGGCCGATGCGCGTCAGCCACGCGCGGCGCCGGGCGGCGTCCCAGCGGTACGTCGCCCCGAGCCCCCAGCCGAGGGCGGTCACGCCGACCCACGGCACGAGGGGATAGACGGCGAAGACCTCGAAGCCGGGCCGGTTCACGACGAATCCGGGCCCGTGGAGGATGGCCCAGACCGGGTTGGTCGACTCGACGGGGTCGAGCAGGTCGTGCCCGAGAACGAGCGCGAGCCCGAAGGCGATCACCGCGGGCGTCGGGAGCCGCGAGAGGCCCGCGAGCACGATCATCGACCAGCCGAGCGCCCAGATGACGATGAGCATCGTGACGCGGTAGTCGAAGTTGAACTGGTAGGCCAAGCAGCGGAGGACCGTCACGTCGAGGAGGATGAGCCACGCGCCCCGTGTGACGAGGAAGCGGGAGAGGTCGGCAGGGGAACGCCGCCCGAGCGAGAGGCGCGCTCCGACGCCCGTCAGCAGGAAAAAGACGGGCGCGCAGAAATGGGTGATCCAGCGCGTGAAGAAGAGCGCGGCCGAGGCGTGCACGACGTCGGTCGGGTTGTCGCCGGGGAAGCCGAGGAAGTCGCGCGTGTGGTCGAGCGCCATGACGATCATGATGAGACCGCGCACCACGTCCACCGACTCGATGCGCACGCGCCGAGGAAGGGCCCGGGCCGAAGCCGCCGGCGAGACGCCGGCCGGGATGTCCTCGGCGAGGGCCACGGGCCGATTGTACAGGCGCGGCAGCCTCCCGCGGGCACGTCGGTTGCTCCTCGTCCGTGCGTCATGATCCCTCGCATCGCCCGCACCGCCCCTCGCGTCGTCCAGGCCCTCTTCGTGAGCCTCCCGCTGCTCGCGGGGTGCGCCTATTCGCCCCGCTCGGAGATGCCTCCGGCCCTCCAGGCGTACGAGGATCACGCGCGCGCGGTGGCGGTCGCGTTCCGCGTCGCAGAGTTCCATGCGACCAACGGTCTCACCTACCGCGCCGAGGGCGCGTCGCTCGACGACGCGCTCCTCCAGAGCGCGAGCCACGACCTCGGGTGCCCGCGCGACGCGGTGCGGTCGGTCGCCTGGGTCGCGCCGTCCCGCACGACGGAGCACGCGTACGATGGCTGCGGCAAGCGTGCGGTCTACCGTACGGCGATCTACGCGGGGCGGAGCGAGACGCAGGGTCGCGAGGACGTCATCCTCGCGGGGCTCTTCGCCGTGCCGGACTGACCTTCGCGACCGGCTCGGCGGGGCGCCTCGGCCGCTGCTTCGCGGCGATGCTCTTGATGACGATGGCGCGGCGCGCCTTCGGGTCGAGCGGGACACGAGCGCGCGAGAGAGCAATCGAGAGGAGCTTGCGGACGTCGGGCGCGTCGAGGACGGATCGATCGTCGAGCACGATGTGGCGGACGCGGTTGCCCGCGCCGCGGAGGCGCCCCGTGGGATCGGGCAGCTTCACGCCGTCCTGCAGGAAGAACAGGCTAGGGTAGCGAGGGTAGACGGCGATGGAGACGATGACGTCCGACGCGCGCTCCGTGGGCGAGAAGCCGATCGCGAGCGCGTTGGTGTTGTCGTAGACGAGCTCGAGAGCGCCCGGGCAGATCGTCCGCAGCGTCCGGAGCGCCGCGCGCGCACGGCGGGCGACGTCCGGCAGGAAACGATCGAGGAACGCGTCGAGCTGCGCGCGGGGGGTCGGGGAGCGGCGGGCGGCCATGCGTCGAGGATACGCGCAGAGCTACGGCAGACCTGCGCGTTCGCGCTCGTACCCCGTGCAGCGCACGACCGGAAGCCGCGGGTACTTCGCGAAGCGCGGATCGCGGTCGTGCATCGTGCAGAGCCAGAACACGGAGCCGCGACCCGACGTGATGCGCCTGGCGTGCCGGCAGGTCTCGCAGAGGCCGGCGCCCGAGGCCGGAGGCGAGCTGCTCATGGGGCCTTCCGCCGCTTGGCGCCGGTGCCGAGGGTCACGCAGGTCGAGCTCTCGCACCACGGCGAGATCATTCCCGAGCGCGAGCGTAGGGGCGCGAGCGAATGCCCCCCGGGCGCTGCAGCGGGTGCTATCTCTCCGGTCCCGGAGGTCCTTCGCATGGCGAAGCTCGTTTCCACCGCGACCCGCATCCAGGCGGCCGGCAACAAGCCGAAGGAGATCGCGGAGTACATCGGCCGGGTGAACACCGACACCGAGGCTACCAGCGTCGCCTACATGAAGAGTCCCGCGGGCTGGCTCGAGCCGGGGCAGACGCCCGAGTTCGACGAGTACACCGTGGTGCTGGGCGGGATGCTGCGCGTCGAGGGCCGCGACGAGACCCTCGACGTGCACGCGGGCCAGGCGGTGATCGCACCGGCCGGCGAGTGGGTGCGCTACGGATCGCCGGGGGCCGAAGGCGCCGAGTACATCGCGGTGTGCGTTCCGGCGTTCTCGCCGGATACCGTGCACCGCGACGGGTGACGGCACCGTGACGTCGAAGACGTCTGCCCGCACGCTTGGCCACTACGAGTCGAGCGCGGAGCGGTTCAGGGCGGGGACGCGCGACCACGACGTCTCGCAGAACACGGCGGCCCTCCTGGGCGCACTCGAGGGTGCGCCGCCGTTCGCGATCCTCGACCTGGGCTGTGGCCCCGGGCGGGACCTCGCCTACTTCGGGTCGCTCGGCCACACCGCGGTCGGCGTCGATGGATGCCACGCATTCTGCGAGATGGCGCGCGACCAGTCCGGCTGCGAGGTGCTCGAGCAAGACTTCCTCTCGCTGGCCCTCCCCGCCGGCCGGTTCGACGGCATCTTCGCGAACGCGTCGCTCTTCCACGTCCCCGGCACCGCCATCGTCCGTGTCCTCGGCGAACTGCGGGACGCGCTCAAACCCCGTGGGGTGCTCTTCGCGTCGAACCCTTGGGGCAAGGACGAGGAAGGCTGGAACGGCGAGCGGTACGGCGCGTACTGGAGCCTGCCGAAGTGGCGCTCGCTGCTCGCGCAGGCGGGCGGCTTCGAGGAGCTCGGGCACTACTACCGCCCCGAGGGCAAGCCGCGCGACGAGCAACCGTGGCTCGCCACGCTGTGGCGCAAGGCGAGCCCCGGTCAGCCGGGAAGCGGCGCCTTGTAGATCCGGTTCAGCGCGCGCCCGATGAGCCGCGCGAACACCGGCATCATCACGCGGTCGCGCGTCCACTGACCCAGCGGGCCGAGCTCCTTCAGGCTCCGGCGATCGTTCGCGTAGGCCTGCGCGACCATCCCCTCGGCGCGTGCCCGGCGGAGGGTCTCGAACTCCGCCATCGCGTCCTCGACGTGGCGCGCCGGGGCGGCGACGAGCGACGCGAAGACGTGCGCGTCCTCGAGCGCGAGCGAGGCGCCCTGTCCTCCGGCGGGGCTCATCGCGTGTGCGGCGTCGCCGAGCAGCACCACGGGGCCTCGGTGCCACACCGGGAGCGCGGGCACGTCGTGGATGCGCGTGCGAAGCCAACCCTCGGTGGCGCGGATGAGCGGCCCGACCGGGTCGGCCCAGCCGGCGTAGCGCTCCAGCATGCGGGCGCGCAGGTCCTCGCCCGGCATGTCGAGGAGAGCGCGGCGCTCCTCCTCGGTGGCGCCGTGGGCGTGACACCACCAGCCCCAGAGCCGAGGCCCCATGAGCGAGTAGCCGAACTGGTGACGCGGCCCGACGACGAACGTGAGGCGCTCCGCGTCGCGCGGGTCGGCCGGCGCGACGGCGCCTGGCCGGCAGAAGCCGCCGATCGAGACCATCCCCGTGTCGCGCGGCGCGGCGTCGGGGAGCATCCAGGCGCGAACGCGCGAGCGCACGCCGTCGGCGCCGACGAGGAAGTCGCCGACCTCGGTCGTCCCGTCGGCGAAGGACGCGACGACCTCGCGCCCCGCCAGCGTGACGTCGGCGAGGCGCTTCTCGAAGCGCACGGGTACGCCGCGGCGATCGAGCTCGTCGCGCAGGACTCGATGGATCGCGCTCCGGGCAACGTTGAGTCCGGCGCCCGCGTCGGCTGTACGAACGAGGCCGATGTCCCGGCCGTGGTGGTTGCGAAAGGCCATGTCGCTGCAGGGATGCCCCTGCTTCACGAGGGCTTCGGCTACGCCGAGCTCCGCAACGACCCGCATCCCGTTGGGGGCGATCTGCAGTCCCCCCGCGTCGACGTCCGTACGGGGGTAGGCCTCGAAGACGACGGGATCGATGCCGTGGCGAGCGAGAAGCAGCGCGACCGCGGGGCCCGCGATGCCTCCACCGATGACGAGAGCGCGTCGGTTCCTGTTCATGCACGCCAAGATGGTGCTTCGCCTTCATTCGCACTACTCATGAATGGTGATGCTATCCATCACGAACATGAATCTGTCCGCGCTCGACCTGAACCTCTTCGTGGTGCTCCACGCCGTACTCGAGGAGGGGAGCGCCACGCGCGCCGCGAAGCGTCTGAACGTGACGCAGTCGGCGGTGAGCAACGCGCTCGCCCGCCTGCGCGGGGCGCTCGGCGACCCGCTCGTCGTGCGGCGCGGGCGGGGTCTGGTCGCGACACCGCGCGCGGCCGAGCTCGCGCCTGTGGTTGCGCAGGCCATCGAGCACCTCGAGGCGGCCATCGACCAGGGCAAGGGCTTCACACCCGCCGAGACCACGCGCACCTTCACGATCGCCGCCGCAGACAACCACCAGACGAGCGAGGCACCGCGGATCGCCGCCGCGTTCACACGGAGTCTCCCGCGGGCCTCGCTCCGGATGGTGAGCGCCGACTACCTCGCCGCGAGCGACGGGCTCGCGTCGGGCGAGATCGACCTGACGTTCGCCCCCTCGCTGCTCGTCGGCCCTGGGTACCGAGGCGAGCGCGTGTTCAGCGAGCGCGCGGCCCTCGTCGTGCGGCGCGATCATCCGCGAGTGCGCGGCAAGATCACGCCGCGCCTCTTCGACGAGCTCGGCCACGTCGACGTCGAGGTCGCGCTCGGGAAGCCGGGCGTCGGCCACCACGCCGCTGAGCGGCACTGGCGGTCGCTCGGCCTCACGCGACGCGTCGCCGTCACCGTGCCCTACTTCACCACGGCGGCCATGATGGCGTCGCGCACCGACTTCGTCGCCGGTCTGCCCAGCCGGGCCGCGAAGGTCCTGTGCGAGATGCTCCCGGTGAAGGTCGCTCCGGCGAGCTTCGCCCTCCCCTCGATAGGCGTCTCGATCTTCTGGCACGAGCGGACCGATGCCGACCCCGGCGCGCGGTTCTTCCGGCGCCTGGTGGCCGACGCCGTGAAGGACCGCGCCTAGGACCGGACGCGCGGCCGGCTCATCGAAGGCTCGCGACCAGAGCCTCGAGCTGTTCGAACGTGTCCCGCATCCCGCGCTCCATGCCCGAGGCGAGGGTCGCGTCGAGCGTCGCCTTGCTCGCGTGCCGCTGGTGCAGGACGAGGCGCGTCTTGCCGCCGGTCTCCTCGAACGTGACGGTGACGATGGCCTCGCCCGCCTGGGGCATGGGCTCGAAGATCTGTGTGGCGACGAGTCGCTTCTCGGGGACGACCTCGCGGTACGTGCCGGAGAAGGCCATCGCCTTCGCCTCGTCGTGCCCGAAGACGTAGCGATAGGCGCCACCCGGGCGTACCTCGACCTCCGCGCTGAAGAGCGTGACGCCGAGCGATCGGGGCGCCCACCACCGCTTCAGGAGCTCGGGCTGCGTCCAGGCCGCGTAAACGATGCGCGCCGGGGCCTCGAAGGTTCGCGTGATGACGAGCTCCTCGTCGGAGGATCGCTCGAGCGTGGTGCGGTTCATGGGCTTCGACTCACTTTCTCTTGCCGTGACGTTCATCGGACCTCTCCCTTTGCTTCAGCTCCTCGACGAGCTCGTCGAGTTGCTCGAACTGTTCGTCCCAGACGCGGCGGTAGCGCTCGAGCCAGCCGTGCATTTTCCGCAGCGACTGGGGGCGCAGCTCGTAGAGCCGCTGCTGGGCGCGCGGCTGCACGTCGACGAGGCCCGCCTCCTTGAGCACGCGCAGGTGCTTGGAGACCTGCGGCTGATTGAGCTGCAGGCGATCGCCGATGTCGTTCACGGCGCGGGGGCCGGAGCGAAGGAGCTCGACGATGCGGTACCGGTTGGGCTCTGCGAGGGCAGCAAAAGTCTCGAGCAAGACATTTACATACGCATTTGTGCATATGCCTGTCAAGGCATGTATGAGTGATTTCGAACGCACGGTGGGGCAAGAGGCCGGGACGGTCGACCGCCCGGCGCGATCAGGGCACGATGGAACGATGGCGCGGAGCGGGAGGAGAAAGGCGCCGGGATGGAGGCGCAAGGGCGCGGGTCGGAGCACAGGTAGCCGCGGGAGATCACCGATGAGCCGGAAACCCTTCGTTTCACTCGCCGCCTGCCTCGGGGCGGCCCTGGGCCTCGCCGCCGCAGATGGGTGCAGCAGCGGCGGCACGGCCTCCCTAGGCCCCGTCACTGACGCCGCCCCGCACGACGGAGCGACGAAGGCCGACACGGGGGCCGGAGCCTTCCACGACGCCGCGCCTCTGGCCGACGGCGGCGCGGACGATGCGGCCTCGCTCTCCGACGGACCTTCGGGCGACTCGTCGTCGAGCCCGGGGCCGGACGAGGGCGCGCCCGCAGTGGACGCCGGGACGACCCCCGAGGCTTCCCCCCCTCCACCTCCGCCCACGTCGCTCGCTCTCCACGACTGCACGCTCTTCGACAACGCGGTGGACCTCGCCGACTGGCCCGTGACGACGCAGATCACCGACGTCGAGTTCCAGTACCAGGGGGCGGATGGAGTGCACGTCGAGTTCTCGAAGCAGAACGACCCCGGAAGCTGGCCGGACGTGACACCGCCCGGCTGGAGCGGGTCCCTTCAGTACACGCTGGGCTTCTGCGAATACATCGGCGGGCAATGGTACGGCTCGGCCGCCATCCAGTACTGGCGCGGGCTCGAGCAGATGGGCGGGAACGTCGCGCAGGACATCGTGACGATGGGCCAGTGCGCGGCCTTCGGCGCGAACTCGACCTGCCAGGTCGCGAAGAACTGGTACTACGACGGCCGCTGGGGAAACCTCGAGGGTTACCAGCCGGCGACCGGCGAGTGGATCGGCGTCTTCGTCGCGGCGGGCAACCTCCGCGACGTGACCGACGGGAGCCAGTCACCCGTCCAGGAGCGCTCGAACGTCGTCCTCGTGCAGATGCCGGACATCAACGGAGCGACGTACACCTTCTGAGCCGGCCCGCGCTCGCGGGCGTTCAGCTCGGGCGACGCATGCGGGCGCGCCACACGCTCGGGCTCTCGTGCCCGCGCTTGTGGAACAGCGTACTGAGGTGCTGGGGAGAGGTCAGTCCGACCTCGAGCGCGATGTCGGTGATGCTGCGATCGGAGTCTTCGAGGAGGCGCTGAGCGAGGCGGACGCGCGCGCCATCGAGCTCGCGCCGGAACGAGGTGTCCTGCTCGCGGAGCCGCCGCTGGAGGCTGCGCGTCGAGAGCGCGAGTGCGCGCGCCGCCTCGGTCGGCGTGGCGCTCGGGTGGTGGCCGAGGAACAGAGCGAGATCCCGCAGGAGCGGAGGCACGATCCGGGTCTCGATGCGGACACGGGAGACCTCCTCGAGCAGGGGTGCATCGCCCTGGCAGCCGAGCCACGCGAGCGCGGCGACCGGATCGGAGAAGGGCTCCGCAGGGAACGGCACGGGTACGAGTTTCGTGAAGCCGGCCGCCACCGCGCCGGCGAAACCTCCGCGGTGGACGACGGCGAGCCTGGTGATGCGCGCACCCAGGGCCGAGAGGTTGCGGGCCGCGTAGCGGGCGAGGGCTCCGAACGTGCTCGGCCCGAGACGTTCGACCCTCGAGGCGTCGAAGATCGTGGCGTGCGGCACGCACGCGTCGGAGAGACGTAGGTCGGCGCACGCCGTCCAGGCCTCGACGTCACCGGTCGAGGGATCTCCCCACACGAGCGTGCCGGAAAAGTGGCCGTGGGGCGCGAAAAACGAGAGCCAGGAGCGGCCCACGAAGTACTTGCCTCGCGGGTCCGCACGCAGTGCGGCGAGGCTCTCCGCGTGGTCGAGGAGGGGCGCGGCGTGCGTCACGAGCGCAGCGTACTTGCACGATGGCCTTCGATGAAGCCCGCCGCCGTCGCAGGCTCGCTTGCGTCGCTCGGCGACGCGGGCGCCGGGACCGCCGCCGGCCTGCGATCGACCCGTGGGCCACACGCGCCGTGTTCCGATCCGCGGGCCACCGATGGGTGGTACTGTGCAAGGTGGCGGGTTGTGCGTCCGGGTCCGCCACGGAGGGAGTCGCCATGCGGAGTCCGCGTCGTACCCCAACGCTCCTGGCCACGGGGGTCCTCGCCTGCGCCGTCCTCTTCGGGCCGGTCGCCCGCGCCGCGGGAGTGTCTCCGGACGATGCGAGCGTGGAACAGAAGAAGGAGGCGATGGCGCACTTCACCGCGGGCAAGGCGGCCGCAGAGTCGAAGGGGTGGGAGAAGGCCGAGTCCGAGCTGCGAGCGTCGCTCGAGGTGGTGAACAGCCCGAACGCGCGCCTCGTGCTCGCCCGCGCGCTGCGCGACTCCGGAAAACTCGACGCCGCGTGGGCGGAGTACGCCGCAACCGCGGAGGGGGCGACGCACCTGGCGGCGGCCGACCCGCGCTACCAGCAGACCGCCGACGCAGCCAAGAGCGAGCAGGGCGAGCTCGAGCCGAAGCTGGCGTTCGTGACGGTGACGATCGCCCATGCGCCTCCCGACGCGACCCTCAAGGTGGGCGGCCGCACCGTGCCGGCGGCCGCGTGGGCCGCGCCTATCGCCGTCCCCCAGGGCGCGCTCGACGTGGTCCTCGTCGGAGCGGACGGCAAGGAGCTCGCCCGCAAGACGGTACCGGCGGCGGTTGGCGAGAAGACCCCCGTCGATCTCGACGCGCAACCTGCGCCACCCGCGACGCCCCCGCCACCTTCCGCCGACGACATCCCCCCGAGCGACAAGCCCGTGGAGGAAAAGCCTGCGACCTCGAGCAGCCGGCGCAACTTGCGGGTGCCCGCGTATGCGGTCGCCGGCGTGGGCGGCGCGAGCCTCGTCGTCTTTGGCGTGTTCGGGGCGATGGGGAAGTCCTCGTACAACGATCTCCATGCGGCGTGCCCGGGAGGCGTCTGCCCCCCCAGCAAGTCGAGCGAGATCTCCAGCGGCAAGACGCAGGAGCTCGTTGCCAACGTGGCGCTGGGTGTCGGCATCGCCGGCGTCGCGGCGGGCGCCACTCTCTTCGTCCTCAGTCTGGGGGGCGGCTCCTCGTCGTCGACCCAGGCAGCAAGCGCGTCGCTCGTCGTTTCCCCGACCTTCATCGGCCTCCGAGGTGCGCTGTGAACAAGAACCTTGCCCTGCTTCCGTTCGCCTTGCTCCTCGCGGCGCTCGCCATGGGTGCGACCTCGTGCACGGACAACTTCTCCGACTTCTCGACGGGCCCCGAGGACGCGACCGCTCCGGACGGAGGCGCCGATGGGCCCGCGACGGCCGATGGCTCGGGCGACGCGTCGGGCCACCCGGACAGCTCGGCTCCGAGGGACTCCGCGGCGGACACCCTCGTAGCTGACGTCGTCAGTCCGGACGCGAACGACGGTGCGACGGACGGCCCCGCTCAGGACGCCCCGGCGGGTGATGCGTCGGAGGGCGGCTCCTGCGGCAGTGCCGGCAACGCGTGCTGCGCGGGCAACGTGTGTGCGACCGGGTGCTGCGACGCGACCTCCGGGCAGTGCGTGGCGAGCGGCGCCGCGTGCGAAGCCGGGGAGATCTGCCAGGGATCGTCCTGCGTCCCTTGCGGCGCGGCGGGCAACACCTGCTGCGCGGGGAGCACGTGCACGAGCGGGTGTTGCGACGAGGGCCCGAACGTGTGCGTCGCGAACGGCGGCGCCTGCCACAACGGCGACGTCTGCGCCAACGGCGCCTGCTCGCTCTGCGGCACGAGCAACGCGCTCTGCTGCGCGAACGACAAATGCAACGCGGGGTGCTGCGACACGGGTACCGGCGACTGCGTCGACCCGGGGACGTCCTGTTCGGGCGGCGCGGTGTGCGTGGGCGGCAAGTGCGGTGCGTGTGGCGGAGCCGGTGAGCTCTGCTGCGCGAACGACTCGTGCTCCGCGGGCAACTGCTGCGACCCGGGGACCGGCCGCTGCGTTGGCACCAATGCGGCCTGCAACGCGACGAACACGGTCTGCAACGGAACATCCTGCGTGGCCTGTGGCGTTGCGGCGGGGCCTTGCTGCGCGGGGAGCACCTGCGGAAGCCCGCTGTGCTGCGACCCGGCGTCGAGCCAGTGCGTCGGCAGCGGCTCCGCGTGCACAGGCGGCGACGTGTGCGACGGGACGAGCTGCGTGGCGTGCGGCGGGACGACCCAGCCGTGCTGCCAGGGCAACGCGTGCACGAACGCTGGGTGCTGCGACAGCTCGTCGACGGTGCCGGATTGCGTCGCTGGAGGTGGGGCCTGCGACGGTAACGCCCAGGCTTGTCCCGCCGCAGGTGGCACCTGTGCGGCGTGTGGCGCGGTCGGTCAGCCTTGCTGCGCAGACACGCCGAGCTGCGGGAGCGGCGCCATCTGCCAGTCAGGCACCTGCCTCGCGTGCGGCGGGGCGGGCGAGGCGTGCTGCTCGGGCGCGACGCCGTGCAACGGCAGCACGACCTGCGCGGGCGGCAAGTGCGTCTCCTGCTCGCCGAGCTGCGGCGTGGGCGTGACCTGCGCCGGCAACACGGACTGCTTCACGGACGTGTGCACCGGTACGACCTGCGCCGCGTGCACCCCCACGTGCACGGATGGAGCGCTGTGCTCCGGGAACACGGACTGCGAGTCGGGCTCCTGTAAGGACGGACGCTGCGCGTCGGCGGCGTGCGCGCCCAACTGCCTCAGCGGGGCCGCATGCGGCGCAAACTCGGACTGCGCTTCGGAGGTCTGCACCGCCGGCAAGTGCGCGAACCCGGCGTGCCACGGTACGTGCGCGGCCGGGGCGGATTGCGGGCAAACGTCGGACTGCGCGGCGGGCACGTGCAGCGGCGGAAAATGCAAGGCGGCCGGCGCCCAGGCGTGCGCCCCGAACTGCAACGACGGTCACACGTGCAGCGCGGCGAGCGACTGCGGATCACAGGTGTGCAGCACGACCTGCAAGGCGCCTGCGTGCTCGCCGAGCTGCGGGGCCGGCGCCGACTGCGGGGCGGCGGGGGACTGCGCCTCGGGTGTCTGCACGACGGGCAAGTGCGCGCCCCCCGCGTGCGCGCCCACGTGCAATGACGCCGCCGCCTGTCAGTCGGCGGCGGACTGCGGCTCGCGCGTATGTACCGCAAACAAGTGCGCCGCCCCCGCGTGCTCGCCGTCCTGCGCGACGGGCTCGCCGTGCGGAGCCCCCGGCGATTGCGCGTCCGGGACGTGCACGAACGGCGCGTGCGGCTGACGGCACAGTCTGCACGGTTCCCGCCTGCGAAGCGCGCACGGCTGGGCCGGGTGCCGGACTCGAGCAGCGATTTCCCGACGAGCGGTGTGAGCGTGCAGACGAGCCGTCGTGCGCGCGACGGGGATCCTCTGCTTCGATCGCCCGTCATCGGAAAGGTAGGCGAGATGCGACGCAATCGATGGATGAACGGTGCGGCCTTCGTCGGATTCCTGCTGTGCACGGGACTGGTAGGCGGCTGCCAGGAGTCCAGCGGCGGCACCGCGCCGACCACGTCTGCGACGGCGTCGGCGGCGCCCACGACGTCCGCCGCACCGACGGCAAGTACGATGGTCGCCGGCGAGGCGGGAGCGCCCGGCGAGGATGAGGCAGCCGACGAGCTACGCGACTACCACCGCCACCACCACATGGGTGGCGTGACGATGTTCATCACGATGAGCCTCGACACGATCGGGGTCGACGCATCGAAGAAGGCGCAGATAACGAAGATTCAGGCCGACCTCGACGGCAAGATGCAGCCGGCGCGCGACGCCGAACACGCGCTCTTGGGCGTGCTCGCCGACGGCGTTGCAGCCGGGACGATCGACACGGCAAAGGTGGACGCCGCCGTGGCGAAGCTCGGTACGGCGTCAGCGGGTCTGCACGCGGCGACCACGGACGCGATCGGGCAGCTCCACGACGCCCTTTCGGCGCAAGAGCGCCAGGCGCTCGTCGACAAGGTGAGGGCGCACTGGGAAGTCTGGCAGAAGGTGAATACCGACGAGAAAGCCGGGAGCAAGGAGAAGGGTACCCGCCTCGACCACCTCGCCAAGCGGCTCGATCTGACCTCCGACCAGGTGGACAAGATCAGCAAGGCCCTGGCGACAGACACCCCTCCGACGGCCCAGAACGATCCGAAGCCGGTGGACGCGCACATCCAGGCATTCTCGGCGGCGTTCCTCGCCGACAAGTGGGACCCGAAGCCGCTCGCTGCGACGAACACCTCGTCGGCGGGGCACGCGGCCCGCTGGGGCGGCGCGCGCATGGTGCGCTTCTTCGAGGCAGTGACACCGGTGCTCACTCCCGATCAGCGAACGAAGCTCGCCGCGCACCTGCGCGAGCGTCTGAACGACCAGCACGCCGCCTCGGGCGCGGCCGCAGGAAAGTGAGGGCAGCATGAACCGCAACGTCTGGAAGCTCTCGAAGGTCCTTCTCGCCTCGTCCGCCGCCGGAGCACTCGGCGCGGTCCTTCTGCTCGCCGCGCCCGCCGAGGCGCAGTGGGTCCCGCCGCCGGCGGAGTACATCGCGACGACGGAGCCCGTCTACTACGAGGGGCACGCGGCGTACTGGTACGGCGACCACTGGTACTGGCGGGACGTGCACGGGGCCTGGCAGCACTACGACCACGAGCCCGCGGCCCTCGCGGATCGCCGCGCCCACTGGGGTACCACGGGCCAGACGCGGTGGTCCTACGGGCACGGCCGCCCCTACCACCGTTGATGCGAGCGTCGCCCGTCACACGGGCGACACGATGTGCTTCTTGGCGGAACGCGCCTCGCGCTTGCGGTCGAAGCGCTCGAGGCGCGTCACCAGCTCCGCTCGGAGACGGTCGCCGGGAACGACCGCGTCGATGACCATCTCGCTCGCCAGCTTGAGGATGTCGATGTCCGCGCGGTACTCGTCGCGCAGCTTGGCGACGTACGCGTCGCGGTCGGGACCAGCCGGGATCTCCTGGATCTTGTTGTAGTAGACCGCGTTGACGGCCGCCTGCGGTCCCATGACGGCAATGGACGCGCTCGTGAGGGCGATGCACGCGTCGGGCTCGAACGCCGGTCCGCACATGGCGTAGAGGCCCGCGCCGTACGCCTTGCGGACGATGACGCTGACCTTGGGCACGGTGGCCTCGCTCACGGCGGCGATCATCTTCGCGCCCGCGCGGATGATGCCCTGCCTCTCTACCTTGGTGCCGATCATGAAGCCCGGCACGTCGGCGAGATACACGAGCGGCACGTTGAACGCGTCGCAGAGCCAGATGAACCGCGCGGCCTTGTCGGCGCTGTCGACGAAGAGGACTCCGCCGAGCCACTTCGGCTGGTTGGCGACGATACCGACGGGCCGACCGTCGATGCGCGCAAACCCCGTGAGGATCTCCCGCGCGAACAGCGCCTTGATCTCGAGCCACGAGCCCTCGTCGACGATCTCGTGGATGACCGCCATCATGTCGAAAGACTTGTTCTCGTCGGCAGGGATGATCTCCTCGATGCGCTTGCCACCTGGCCGGGGGCCGCGCGGTTCGGCGCGCGGCGGCGCGTCCTCGAAGCTCTCCGGCAGGAACGCCAGGTAGCGCTTGCAGAACTGGATCGCCTCGTCCTCCGTCTTGCAGAGCACGTCGCCGCAGCCGCTCGTCGTGCAGTGCATCTTCGCGCCGCCCATTTCCTCGAGCGTCACCTTCTCTCCGATGACCATCTCGGCCATCCTCGGGCTCCCGAGGTACATGCTCGCGTTCCCGTCGACCATCGCGACGACGTCGCAGAACGCGGGGATGTACGCGCCTCCGGCAGCGCTTGGCCCGAAGAGGAGGCAGACCTGCGGAACCTGGCCGCTCATCTGCACCTGGTTGTAGAAGATGCGCCCCGCGCCGCGGCGGCCCGGGAACATCTCGATCTGGTCGGTGATGCGCGCGCCGGCGCTGTCGACCAGGTAGAGCATCGGCACGTGGAGCGAGGCCGCGGTCTCCTGGATGCGGAGGATCTTCTCGACGGTTCGCCGGCCCCAGGAGCCCGCCTTGATCGTCGAATCGTTCGCCATCAGCGCGACGTTGCGCCCCGCGACCTTGGCGGTGCCCGTGACCACGCCGTCCGCCGCGAGCTCGGGGTCGAGGTTGTTCGCGAGCTCCGCGTCCTCGACGAAAGACCCGGCGTCAACCAGACGCGCGATGCGCTCGCGCGCGAAGAGCTTCCCTTGCTCGGCGTTCTTCTCGTGGTACTTCGCGGCGCCCCCCTTCTCTACGCGGGCGAGCGTTTCCTTGAGCTTGTTCTCGACGGTCATGTCTGGCCCGGTCGTGTAGCCCGAAACGGCCGGGGTTCCCAGGCAGACGCGTCAGGGACGGAAGACGAGCGGAGCGAGGACCGTCGCCGTTCCGCCCGGCTTGGGAAAGTGCGCGCTGGCCTTCATGAGGTCGTTCACGCAGGAGACGAGGCCCGGATCGTTCGCATGTCCGCCCGGTTCGGCGTCGACCGAGAGCACGGCACCGGCCTCGTTGATCAGGATGCGCAGCGTCACCTTGCCGCGGAGATCGGGCGTGACGGCGCGCGCTTCGTCGTAGCAGTGGACGAGGTCCCCGGCGAGCGCGTCGATGACCGGCTTGGGTTTGAAGCCCTTGGGTGCGTTGATGTCGCCAATCATGACCGAACCGCCCGTGGGAACGACGGGCGCAGCGGGAGGCGCGGATGCAACCGGTGGCACGGACGTCGTCGCGGAGGCCGGCCCCGGAGCAGAGGAGGAGTCCGCGGCCAGAGCGGACGTCGCAGGCGGCGGCGTGGACGCGCAGCCGACCAGGCCGCCGAGGATCATTGCGGTCGCGGTCCGGCGCATCGTCATTTCCCCTGGAAGCGAGGCTTCCGTTTCTCGGCGAAGGCCGCGAGCGCCTCGCGCCGGTCCTCGCTCACGATGGTCTTGTCGTAGCTCACCTTCTCGAGCTCGAGCCCGAGCTCCAGGGTCGCGTCAAGCGCTCGATCGATGGCCTCGAGCGCGGCCGCTTGCGCGATGGGTGCACCTTCGGCAATGGGCCGTATCCATTCGACGGCGTCGTCGACGACGTTCGTCCCGGCAGCCGTCACACGGTTCACGAGCCCCCAGGCGAACGCCTCGTCCGCGGTGAGCCGGCGCCCGAGGAGGATCATCTCCTTGGCGCGCGCCTCGCCGACGACGCGGGGTAGCCGCTGCGTTCCTCCGGCTCCCGGGATGATGCCTAGCGTCGTCTCCGGGAGGCCCAGCTGCGCGTGCGACGCGGCAACGCGCAGATCGCAGCAGAGCGCCAGCTCGAGCCCCCCACCGAGGGCCGCGCCGTTGATCGCGGCGACCACCGGCTTCGGCGAGCGATCGAGCGGCCCGAGCTCCGAGCGGTAGAGCTGCACTTGCACGCGCACGTCGTTCTCGGACATTCCCTGGCGTTCCTTCAGGTCCGCGCCAGCACAGAACGCCCTGTCGCCAGCACCCGTGACCACGATCGCCCGGATCGACGCGTTCTGCTTCGCTTCTCGAGCGAGCTTGCCGAAGGCGAGCAGCGTGGCGCGCGAGAGCGCATTGGCGCGATCGGCCCGATCGATCGTCCACACGGCGACCGAGCCGCGCTGATCTACGCGGATGGGGAAATCCTCGCTCACTTCTTTCCGCCCTTCTTCTTCGCTTTTCCCGCTCGCTCGGCGTGTGGCGCCGGCAGGTTCGCCTCGAGCTTCGCGAGCCGCGCCTTGAGATCCTGGTGCTCTCCTTGCAACCTCTCCAGCTCCTCGCGCATCGAGTCTGCCGCGCGCTTGGGCTCGGCGAGATCGCGGACGACCTCCCGGATGCGGCGCCGTACACGTGCGTCGAGGTCCGTGTCGAGCCGTTCGCGTAGGGCGCTGCGCGCCTTCGCGTCACCGAGCTCGCCGAGGGCGCGCACGGCGTCGATGCGGACGAGCGGGTTCGAGTCGTCGAGGATCTGCTCGATCGCCTCGCGTGTCTTGCGGTCGCCCGCGACCTTGGGCAACGCCATGACGGCGGCGCGGCGCGCACGCGGCGGGTGACCGTAGCGGACGCGCGCCGAGAGGTGCGGGACGGCCCGGTCGTCGCGCAGGGCGGCCAGGCCGTCGATGGCCCCGGCGCGTACGACGTCGAACCAGCTCGGACGCTCGAGGAGATCGACCAGGACATCGAACGCAGACGCCTGCCGCGTGCGCCCCAGGGCTCGCGCCGCCTCGGCCTCGACCAGGTAGCTGTCATCGCGGAGCGCGTACGGCTTGATCGCTTCGAAGGCTTCGGTCGTCTTGAAGCTCCCGAGCGCCTCCAGGACCGCACGACGCACCTTCGGGTGCCCGGTGGCACGCGCGGTGCGCAGGGCCTCGAAGCACTCGCGTGCGCGGATCTTGCCGAGTGCCGCGGCGCACTCCACGCGCGTTCCCCAGAACTCACGCTCGTCGCCGAGCCTGCGGGCGAGCGCCTCGATACTCGGAGCGTCGTCGACGCGCCCGAGCGCCTGCGCGGCCAGCCAGCGCCCCCGGGCGCTCGGAGCCGCGACGAGCTGCCGGCGGAGCATGTCGAGAGGTCCTTTGGTCCTTACTTCGCCCACGACGCGCAGCGCCGGGTCGACGACGACGAACGCCGGGCGCTGCGGTGCGGCCAGCGCGAACGACTGCTGCTTCTCCGTCACGCGCACCGTCCGGCGCTCGACGGTTCCTGCGTCGTCGCCGAGGTCGAGGTCGAGAGGAAGCTCGAAACACGCCGGCACGCCGTCGGTTGCCGCCTGTGTTTGCTTGGTCGCCACCGTCAGCACGCCCTTGTCCCACGCGATCTCGACATCGATCTCCGGGTGACCAGGCTTGTAGATGCCCTGCTCGAAGAACCGACCGAGTCCCCGACCGCTCACGTCTTCCATCGCACGCTGCAAATCGCGCGTCTCGACGACGCCGCGCGCGTGGCTCGCGAGATAGCTTCGGATGCCGCGCCAGAAGACCGTGTCCCCCAGCTCCGTTCGGAGGGCGTGCAGGACGAGGCCTCCCTTCTCGTAGAGATGCCTGTCGAAGAGATCGAGGGGCGCGTCGTAGTCCTGACAGACGACAGGGCGGCGGTATCGACCGTGCGCTTCGCCGGCGTACGCCTCGAGGTCCACCTTCAACCCGAACTCGTACTCGTCGCGCCCGAGGTGTTCTTCCCGCCAGACGTGCTCGAAGAACGTGGCGAAGCCTTCGTTCAGCCAGCCCTCGTACCAGGCGCGGCACGTGACGTAGTCACCGAACCACTGATGCGCGAGCTCGTGCGCGATGAGATCGTCGGACGTGAGATCGAGCGAAGCACGCTCGTCGAGCAGGATGTGCTCGTACATCGTCGTCGCGGTCGTGTTCTCCATTCCACCGAAGATGAAGTCGGAAACGACGATCTGGGCGTACTTGTTCCAGGGGTAGGGGACACCGGTGATCTCGCCGAAGTGACGGATCATCTCCGGAGTTCGCGCGAAGGTACGCCGCGCGTCCTCCTCACGTCCGCGCGGCACGAGGTACGAGAGCGGCACTTCGCGGTCGCCGGCCCGCGCCTTGTCGACGATCTCGGCGAACTCCCCCGCCGCGAGGGTCACGAGGTAGCTCGGGTGAGGATCGCTCATCTTCCAGTGATAGGTCGCGAGGCCCTCCTTCGGCTTCGTGCTGGCCACGAGCGCTCCGTTCGAGAGCGCGTACCAGCCGGCGGGAACGTGCGCGATGATCTCCGTCGACATCTTCACGTGAGGGCTGTCGTGGCAGGGGAACCAGTGGCGAGCGTCCTCCTCCTGGCACTGCGACCAGACCTGATGCGGTCGCGCCGGGTAGTGCTCATCGGGCTCGAGGAAATAGAGCCCTCGGCGTGGCGTTGCACGGTAACGCACCGTGACGCGCGACTTCTCCGCGCCGCCGACGGGCATCGCGACACGCAGCGATTTGCCGTCGTTCTGCCAGGAGGCGGGCTTGCCGTCGAGGCGGAGATCCTCCACGTCGAAGCCGACCGCGTCGAGGATCAGCTCGTCGGCCGAAGCGTCCACGCGTCGCAAATCCACGGACGCGGTCGCGCGGATGCTCCGCGAACCAACGTCGAGCGTGACGTCGACGGCAATGTGGTCGATGGCGAAGGGCCGGTCGCGCTCGAAGTGGCGCGTGCTGGACGGTAGGGGGAATGGACGGCCGGCTGCGGCGGAGAACGCTTCCTCGACGGAGCCCATCGAGGCGCAACCGCACCGCGCGTGCAGGCGATGCTCGGGCATGGGGAGAGCGCAGCTTCACACGGCGCAGCGCGTGAGCGAAAGGGGGTCGATGCTCGCTCGACCCCCGGCGACCCCGCGGTACACTCGCGCGATGCGCCTCCGTCACTCGCCCCTGAGTTTCGCCGCCCTCGTGCTGGCGGCGGCAGGCTGCGCAGCGTCGGCGGCGGACAACGAGCATGGGCCCGCGTACGGAGATGGCGGCAAGGGGGACGCGACGGCAGAGGCCGGCGCGCCGGACGGCGGAGGTTCTCCAGCCGACGGGGCGGCGCGCGAGACGTCGATCACGGATGCCCCTGCGGACTCCCTCCAGGAGGCCTCCTCGCCCGAGGCCAGCGTCGACACGGGCACGGACGCGCCCGCAGAGGCGGCAAACCCGGAGGACGCGGGAGCAAGTGAGGGAGGCACGTGTTCGTCGAGCCTGGCCATCGTGGCCGGCGGGAGCAACTCGGTGGCGCAGTCCGCTTATGCGCACGGGGTATGGTCGACGGCGAGTGTTGCATCGGGAGGTGTCGCCGCGGCGCCGGTGCTCGTCCCCTTCGGTACGGGGTACCTGGGCGCCGTCGTCGGCGCCGGAGCAGCTGGCGACATGCCGCTCGAGTCCACGTCGTTCACCGGCTCATGGATCCCACCCGCGGCGATCGGCGCGGCGCTGGCGCAGGGCGTACCGGCACTCGTCGTGGTGGGGTCCACGGCGCACGTCGTCTACTGGGGGAGCAACGGCAAGTTCTACCACGGCACCTACTCCGGCTCGTGGGACGCGGCGAGCGATCCTGTCCAGGCTTCCGGCGGCCCACAGAGCTTCGGGTCGAGCGCTCCGGCGGCAGCCGCCGTCGGAACGACGCTGGTCGTCCTCCAATCGGGACAAGACGGGGTCCTCTACGACCAGACCTGGACGGGCAGCTGGCAAGCGGCAACCGCTCACGCAGGGACGTCCCTCGTCGGCACGCTCTCGCCCGCGGTGGTCGCGCTCGAAGGCGGCAGCGCCGACCTCCTCGTCGTCTTCGTCCACGCGGGCGACGCGGGCGGCTATTTCCTCCAATACACCGTGCGCACCGCGGGGGTCTGGTCCGCGCCGTCCTTCGTCTACGACCAAGGGGGGAACGTCGCCTTCGCGGGCACCACGCCATCGCTCGCGGCGTTGCCCGGGGGCAAGGCCGTCCTTGCGTGGATGGGCTCCTCGCCTGCCTATCCTTACGTGTCGACCTACGACCCCGCGAGCGGCTGGACCGCGCCGATCGCCGCGTCGAACGACACCCTCGCCTCACCTCCGAGCGTCGCACCCGGGGTATGCGGGGCCTCCGCAGTCCTCGCGTACGCGAAGACCGACGGCACGGTCGCCGTCACCTCGACCTCGGGCGGGCCATGGACGACGTCGCAGCTCGTCCCCGGTACGAACGGAATGGCCTGGGCGGCCGTCGCTTCGAACCCCTGACCGAGAGCGGATCTGAAATCGCCTCACGGTCGAGGCGCCGAGGCATGCCGACTGCACCACGCGGGGACATGTTTTTCACCATCCTCCTGATCGTGCTCGTGCTCCTCGCCCTCGGCAGCGTCCCGGCGTGGCCGTACTCGCGCCGGTGGGGGTACTACCCGAGCAGCGGGCTCGGGCTCCTCGTCGTCGTGCTGCTCCTCTTCATCCTCTTCACGCCGAGCCACCTCGGCCTCTGATTCGAGGGCCCGCATCCGCTGGCGACCGCTCCCGTCGGAGGGCTTCAGATGATGTGTGCGCGGAGGAGCGCGCGATCCCTCGACTCGTCGAACACCTCGCCGCAGTGAACGCAGCGGAAGCGGACGACCGCAGGTATCGACGTCCCACCCCACAGGGCATAGAGGGTTCCCAGGAGCGTGTACTCGCGCTCAGGAGTGGCCTCGCGCTTCGTGCGGTCGGTTCCGCATTCACATGTGGGGAGCGACTCGTCGACGTCGTCGTCCTTGCTCTGGCTCTGCGCCATCGTCGCCTGCATCATGGTGGGTCTCCTCCCCCTCTCCCTCGCAACGGGAGTGCCGGGCCGGACCACCGCGGAATCACTCGAAAAGGTCGGGCACCCCACGGCGTGCGGCGAGTGTGCCCCACGAGCCTCCGTGGGACCCACGATCTGCCGTGGCGTGGTACAGGACAGGCTCGTGAACCCCGCGGCCCTCGAGGCGACCACGCTCGATCGAGTCGTGCTCGCGATGACGAGCAGCCTCGCGCTCGACGACGTCCTACGAAGCGTGACCGAAGGGCTCGTCCACGACCTGGACGTCGCCCTCGCGCGCGTGTGGCTCGTCGAGCCAGGTGATGCGCTCCTTCGCCTCCGTGCCAGCTCCGGACTGTCGGCGCGCCTCGACGGCTCGTATGCGACGGTCGCGGTGGGTGCGCGCAAGATCGGCCGCATCGCCGAGACCGGAGAGGCCATCTGCACGAACGACGTCCTCCACGACGCGCGGATCGCCGACGTCGAGTGGGCGCGGGCGAACGGCCTCGTCTCGTTCGCCGGCTGGCCCTTGCGGTTCCGGGGTGAGCTCGTCGGCGTGCTCGGGACGTTCTCTCGACGCACGCGCACCGAACCCGAGCTCGCGCGGATGGCGCTCTTCGCCAACCAGGCGGCGGTCGCGATCCAGAACGCGCGTCTCTTCGCCGTGGTGCGCGCCCTCGAGCAGCGCCTCGAAGCGGAGAACGCGTACCTCCGGCGCGAGGTCGCGGGGGACGGGGACCAGGCGGTCGACGTCCTGGCGAGGTGCCCTGGCCTCGCGGGCGTCCTCGAGGAGGTGCGCACGGTGGCACCGACGACGGCCACCGTTCTCCTGCGGGGCGAGACCGGGACTGGCAAGGAGCTCCTCGCGCGCGCCGTCCACGAGTTAGGACCGCGCCGGTCGGGCCCCTTCGTTCGCGTCAACTGCGCTGCGCTATCGCCGGCACTCTTCGAGAGTGAGCTATTCGGCCACGAGAAGGGCGCGTTCACGGGTGCGCAGCACCGCCGTCCCGGCCGGTTCGAGCTCGCCGACGGCGGGACGCTCCTGCTCGACGAGGTCGGAGAGATCCCTCTCGACATGCAACCGAAGCTGCTTCGCGTCCTCCAGGAGCGCGAGCTCGAACGGGTGGGCGGCACGATGGCCATCCGTGTCGACGTCCGCGTCGTCGCGGCGACGAATCGGGACCTCCGTGCGGCAATCGCCGCGGGACGCTTCCGCGAGGACCTCTTCTACCGCCTCGCCGTCTTCCCGATCGACGTTTCGCCTTTGCGTGATCGGATGCAAGACTGCTCCGTCCTCGTGGATGGCTTCGTCCGGGTGCTGGCCCGCAGGCTGGGCAAGCCCATCGACGGCGTGACCGAGGGCGCGACCGCGCGGCTCCTGCGGTACGACTGGCCCGGCAACGTGCGCGAGCTCGCGAATGTGCTCGAGCGTGCCGCGATCGTCGCGCGTGGCACGCGGATCACCGACGCCGATCTGCCGGCCCTCGTGCGGACCGACCCCACGACGAACGCTCTTGCGGTGCCTCCCACGCAGGACCCGGCAAGTGACCGCCTCGAGAACGTCGAGCGCGCCCACATCCTCGGCGTCCTCCAGCGAACTTCGTGGACGATCGAGGGGAAGGGCGGCGCGGCGGCGGCCCTCGGCCTCGCCCCGAGCACGCTCCGCTCGCGCATGGCGCAGCTAGGCATCGCTCGCTCGACCATGCGGCGGTGAGCACGACCACGGGCGGATATGCCCGGGCGCCTCGGTCCGTTGAGCGATCACCCGTGGCCGCGCTCCGCCCTCGATCCGCCCTCCGCTGGGCGCCCCTCGCCGTCGCGACGACGGTGCCGGCGCTCCTTTTCCTCGCCGTCCCGCCACTGTCGCGCAGTGGCCTCTGGGACCCCTACGAGTTGAACGTCGCGGAGCTTGCACGGCGCATCGCCTGCAACAGGTTCGGGGCGGTCTCTCTTCTGCTCTCCGGGGCTGACAACTCGATGCCTCATCTGAACGACCTCGGAAGGCCGGAGCTGCCTTTCACGTCCGTGGCGCTTGGTTTCAGGGCCTTCGGCCTCCACGAGTGGGCGGGGCGGCTGCCGCTCGCCCTCTGGGGGATCGTCGGCGTCCTGGCAACCTACGCCTTCGTCGCCCGGCTCTTCGACCGCAGGACGGGAGTTTACGCGGCGGCCATCCTGGCGACGACCCCCGTCTACTTCGTGCAGGCGCGCACGATGCTCGGCGACGTCTGCACGATGGCCGGCGTCGCGATGGCATTCGGGGGACTCGCCGCCGCCGCGTTCGATCGCGACGAGCGGGGGCCGACGCGGCTCACGAGGCGCGTCCCCTGGATCGCGATGGGCGGTGTGGGGCTCCTCGTCGGCTTCGAGAGCCGCGGGGGTCTCCTCGGCCTCGCGGTGCCGCTGCTCGGCGTGGGCCTCACGTGGGGTGTGGTCCGAGCATCGGCGCCGGGCAGAACGAGGGACGCCATCGGCGATGCGGTCGGCGCGGCTGCCCTCCTTGGAGGGCTGGGCACCGCGATCCGGGTGGGCTTCGCGCTCGCACATCCGGGACCCGCGAACGCGCTCGACCTCTGGATCGGGGCTGCCACCCACGCCCCGTCGCAGCACGCGACCTTCGACGTCACCATCGGATCGATCGGGCACGCACTCGCGCCCTGGAGCGCTTTTCTCCCCTTCGCGTTCGGGCGCCTCCTCATCGCCCCGCCCGGGCGCACCGGCCCGGTTGGAGAGCGCGAGAGCATCGCGCGCGTGGGGCTCGTCATCGGCACGACGACCGCGCTCGTTGCGCACGGCGTGCTGGCTACGCGCGCGGACCCCGTCGCCTTCAGTGCCCCCGCGCTCTGCGCCGTCGCCTGCGCCGTTGCCCTGCGCGACTTCGAGCGTGGCGCCCACGCGTCCATCGCGGTGGGACTGGGCACGCTCGTCCTCGCCGGAGTCCTGCACCACGACTTCCACGATCAACCTGCAAACGCTTTCGCGGCGTTCGGCGTTTCGGGGGCAACCTTCCCGGCGAGCTTCGAGTCGGAGTCGCTCGTCCTCTGGTGGGTGGCCCTCGGCGGATTCGCCGCCTGCGCGTTTCTCACCTGGGTGGAACGCGACGCGCGACGAGTTCCCTTCGACCCGGCCACCTACGCGAACGTCATCGGCACGCTTCGAGGAGCGCGCGGTGGGGCCTTCCCGTTCGCGTACCTGGCGTCGGTCGCGGGTGCCGCGGTCGCCGCGCTCGCGGTGCTGATTGGTGCACGCTCACACGCGCACTGGACCGCCGGAATGTCGTCCACGGTCCGCGATCTCGTCCTCAACGCCTGGTGGGCCATCGGCGTACTTCCCGTCGCGGCCATCTTGGGCCTGCTCTTCGCTTGCGACCTCTGGCTCTGGGCGTTCGGCGATGCTGGGCCCCCCTCGTCGCGAACGGTGCGCCGCTGGACCGAGCCGTTTGCTGCGCTCCGTACGCACCTGGTGGCAGCGCACGGCGACGAACGGTGGGTCGCCTGGTGCCTGCTGTTGCCGCTCCTCGTCGTGTCAGCGCCCTTTCTCTTCGCCATGGGAATCGTCGGCGACTGCCTTCGCCATCGCGCGCCCGCCCTCGCCCTCGCGGGGGGCCTCGTCGGCTTCGTCCTCTGCTTCTTTTACTACCCGGCCCTGGCCAACCAGCTCTCGCCCCGCGAGGTCTTCGACGGCTATCACCGGGCATGCGGCGCCGCGCCCCTCGGACTCCTCGGTGTCGGCGGTCGAACCGCGGCGTACTATGCGGGCGGGCAACCCGTGACGATGACGGACGCCGCGGGAGCGTACCGGTGGCTCAGCGCGGGCGACGCCGACCGTCGGTGCCTCGCGATGAAGGCGGACGAGCTGCCCGCGCTGAATGCGCTGTGGCGCCAGCACGCACCCGAGCCGAAGGACAACCTCCCGGTCGTCGATGCCCGCTCGAGTCAGATCCTCCTCGTCGCGTCTTCCCTCCGTGAAGGCGAGGTCAACGCCAATCCGCTCTCGTCGGTGGTCCTCCCGGCCGCACCGCATCCGCGCCGCCACCTCGACGTCGACCTCGACGACCAGCTCGAGGTCCTCGGGACCGACATCCTCGACGAACGGCGGCGCGCCGTCGACGCCGTGCAGCCCGGCCGGGCCTACCGTCTCGTCGCTTACTACCGTGTCCTCGCGCACGTCACGACCGAGTGGTTGCCCTTCGTCCACGTCGACGGCCAGAACCGCCGCCACAACGGCGACCACAAGATGACGGACGGAAAGTACCCGATGTCGCTCTGGCTCCCAGGGGACTACATCGCGGACGAGAGCGAGCTGAAGCTCGAGCCAAACTTCACGCCCGGCACGTACACGCTCTGGTTCGGGCTCGCGGTCGGCGACAAGTGCACCGACCGTCTTCGCGTGAAGAGCGGCCCGAGCGACGGCTGCAACCGCATCGACGGAGGTCCCCTCCGCGTCCAGTGATCGGCCGCTGCCAATAATTTGCATGACAAGCGCAAATTGATGAGTCAAGGTTCCGGCCGTGGACTGGCGGACGAAGCTCCTCGCTCCCCTCGTTCGCGCCGGGTTCCTCACCGGTGCGCTCGCATGCGGCGCGCCCTCGTCTGGGGCGAACGCGACGACCTCGGACGCTGGAGGAGGGCACGCAGTCACGACGCAGGCGGACGCGCCCGACACCGGAACCGAGGCGTCGGCACCTGCGCAGGAAGGAAGCGAGACCGGCGGCTACGACGACGGAGGCAGCTTCGCGGGCGACACGGGTTCGAACGACGCCGGGGCCGCGCGCGCGGACGTGCCGGCCATCGCCTGCACCGACGCTACGACCGATGTCTACGCCACGCCTTCGGGCTTGCCCGCCATGACGGCCGACCAGCGAGGCGCCGTCGTTGCGTGCGCTTTCGACGCCTCGTTCGGGCCGGCCGACGTCGCCTCGAAACTCGCGGCGAAGGGCGTCGCCGGTGTGACGCCGACCAGCGGGACGACTTTTTATCGCATCGAGTACCGGACCTACCGCGACGATGGCGTCCCGGGCCTCTCGAGCGCGCGCGTTTACCTCCCCACGACTGCACGCGCGCTGCCGCTGCCCGTCGTGGCGATCGCCCACCCGACCGAGGGCCTCGCGCCCGGCTGCGCTCCTTCGATGAATGCCACGGACCTGGACGATCTCGCGCTCCCCTGGGCTGCGCACGGATTCGCGGTCATCGCCACCGACTACGCCGGCCTCGGCACGCCAGGCATCCAGGGATACACGGACAACCACGACGAGGCGCACTCCGTGCTCGACTCCGCCCGCGCGCTGCGCGCGATGCTCGATCCGCGCGCGCTCGACAGTCGGGTCCTCCTGGTCGGTTACAGCCAGGGGGGCGGCGCCGTGCTCGCGGCGCAAGGGCTCGCCGGCGCGTACGGATCCGGCGGGCACGTGCTTGCGGCAGTCGTCTTCGCGGCCGAGTACTTCGCGCGCGCGAACTCGTTCGGCTACGAGACGCTCCTCGGAGAACCCGACGCGCTCACCATCTCGACGGGCATCAGCAAGCCCGTCGTCGCCGCGATGCGGGACTACGCCTTCGCCTACAACGTGCTCGGCGCGGGCGAGGCGACCGCCACATTTCCTGCAGCCCAGCAGTCCGGAGTCCAGGGCGCCATCACGACGCTCTGCCAGACGCCGTTCGGAGGCTACTTGCAGGGCGCGGCCGTCCACGTGGGAGACATCTTCGATGACACCTTCCGGGCGTCCCTGCTCGGGTGCGACTCGGGAGATGCGGGGTGCAGCGGGCTCGCGAGCCAGTTCCACTCGTGGGCGCAGGCGGACGTGATCCCTCCGGACCCTGCCGGCGCACCCATCCTCTACGTGCAAGGCCTCACCGACACGATCATGCCGCCCGCGCAGGAAGCCGCGTGCAACGTGGCCGGCCTGACCGCCGCCGGCGTCGGGGTGCAGGTCTGCACCGATCCTTCCGCGGATCACACCGACGTCGTCGCGAGAAACGTCGCGACGGCGCTCTCGTGGAGCGAGGCAATGCTCGCGGGCGGATCACCGCCCGCATGCTCGTCGAGCGGCATGCCGGCCTGTCAGCCTTGAAGCAGCGCCTCGGCTGAGTGCTCAGCGGTGGCCGCCGTGGCCACCACCGCCGAAGTGACCGCCACCACCGAAGTGGCCGCCGCCGAAATGGCCGCCGCCGCGGTAGTGACCGCCGCCCCAATGGGCGCCGCCGCGATAAGCGCCGTGGCCGTAGGCGCCGCGACCGTGTGCGCCGCCGTACCCGTGGCCCCAGGAGTGCGCGCCCCAGCCCCAACCATGGCCGACGTACCAGGGCTGGTGGACCCATCCGCCGTAGTAATACGGACCCCAGCCCCAGGGTGAGACCATCCAGTTCCAGCCGTAGTACGGCTGGTAGACGTAGACGTACGGCGTGCTCTCGACGTTGTATGCCGACGAGTTCGCGGGAACCCAGACGTAGCCTTGCCCGTCGACGTAGACCCACTGCCCCGCCGCTTGCACTTGAGGCGCGGGCGGCGCGCCCTCCTCACCGTAGACCGGCGGCGGCGCGGCGGGCTGCTGGTACTGCTGAGGGTAGCCTTGCGGCGCGTATTGCGGCGCCGCGGGCTGCTGCTGTGGAGCCGGCTGGTACTGCTGGGGCGCCGGCTGCGTGGGCTCCCCGCCGATCTCGACCTCTTGAGCGAATGCACTGCCTGCCGACAGAAGCGTAAGGGATAGACCGCTGAGCAGGGCGACGACCGATTTCATGTCGCTACCTCCATCTCGAAAGTTAAGCGCCCCGCAACCGCGCGCAATTCCAAAAGAGAGCTTTTCGGCAATCGGCGTGCCACGAGCGGGACGGCCTGTCCCGCACGGCGGCCGCCGCGCGGGCGCGGTGCCCCGAAAGCGCGCTTCTCTCGTCACTCGTCACCGACATGGCCGCACTCGCTCTCGACGCGCTCGCGCAGCCGAGCGACGGGCGCGAGCATCCTGCGCAGCCGCTCCACGGCGAGCAGTCCATCGTGCGCCTTTCGACAGCTTCCATCCATCAGGGCGCGGGTCGTGAAACTGTCGCGGTCTTTCAGGTCCATCGTCGCGAAGGGATCGGTCTGGTCGCGCAGGCCGACGATGCCGATGCACGCGGCGAGGACCAGCCCGCTCGCCCCGACGACGACGCGCGTGACGCTCTCGGGATAACGATACCCACGACGCCACATGGCCGCGATGATCCCCCCGGCGAGTGCGCCGCCCATGTGCGCGGCGTTGTCGATGTTGCTGCCGGTCACGCGGGACAGGATGCCGAAGACGATCACGAAGACGAGCCACCGCAGCATGGCCTGCGTGAGGGGCCCCTTCCACCCCTGGACTCGCCAGCCAACGACGAACGCCGCGGCGAGCACGCCGGAGATGGCGCCCGACGCCCCGACGGTGACCTGGGCGGTCCGCTGGAGCCAGGTCGTCGAGATCACGCTGAGGAGATTCCCCGCAATCCCTGCAACGATGTACATCGGCGCCATCCGCGCAGAGCCGACGTTGCGCTCGACCAGAGGCCCGGCCTGCCAGAGCACGAGCATGTTGAAACCGAGATGCAGCACGCCGTCGTGGAGAAAGCACGCGGTCACGAGGGTCTCCCAGCGCTGCTCGCCGAGCGTCGCCAGCGAGTAGCTCGCTCCGAACGCGAGGGCTTCGCGCGTCGGCAGGTGCATGAGCGATCGCCCCGCCGTCAGCACGAGCTGCACGACGAATACGGCGACGTTCATCGTCAGCAGCGCGCGAGTCACCGGCGCCTGCTCGAGCCAGCCACGAGGCACGAAGCGCCCTTCGTCCCCCGAGGGTGCGGAGCGAGGGCTCGGCGGAGAGGGGGCGACGTCCGGCACGAGCGAGTGCATCCGCTATACGACACGCGCGCCCCCACCGCTAATTCCCACGGGTTTCTTGGCCTCTCGCGAGCGCGTCCGATACGAGAAGCGTGGGATGGAACCCCTCGTCCGGGCGTCGCTGATGCTGCGCACGCTGGTCCGGAGAGGCCACGGCATCCTCGTCGCGGCGATTCTCGCGGCCTTCGTCGTCTACGGTGGGGCGGCAGGTGAGGTAGGACCGACACAGGTCGTCGCGCTCGCGGCGTGGGCCGTCCTCCTGGCATCACGCATCCGGCGGAAGCTGCTCGTCACGGGGGATGCGCCCACCCTGCTCGACGTGGAGATCGGCGCGCTTCTCTCCGTGGCTCTCGAGGCTGCCCTCATGCGCTTCGACGGAGGCCTGAGTGGGCGCTTCTCGCCGGCGCTCTACGTCCTCGTCGCGCTGGTCGCAGCGTTCGCGCGTCCGGGCGCCGGCATCGTCGTCGTCGCGTTCCTCCTCGCGCTCGAGGCCGCCCTCCGCTGGCTCTCCCTCGACGACGCGGACGCGCGCGGCTTCGTGACGCACGCCTGCTTCGTCGGAGCCTTCGCCCTCCTCAACCTCGCCCTGCTCCGGGCCGAAGTCGCCCGCGTCCGCGCGACCGCGAGCGCCCGCGTCGAGGAACAGCTCGTCCGCATCAAGGAGGACGCCCGGAGCTACCGCCTGCTCGGTAGCGGCGAGACCGTCGATCGGGACGAGGTCCGCAGCGACAGGAGCGCGCGCGCCAGCGTCGAGGAGATCCACCAGTCGGTGCACTACGCGCTGGACCTACTGAGGCGCTCGCTCGATCTGCACACCGCCGTCCTCCTCTGGCTCAACGACGCCGGCACCCACCTGCGCATCAGCGAGCTCTCTACCGGCTCGGATGACGTCCAGGACGCGCCGTTCGCGATCGGCGACGGCGTCCTCGGGGCCGTGCTCGCGCAGAAAGCGCGCGTCTCGCTGCACCACCTGAAGCCCTCGTACAAGGTCCCCTACTACGCGGGCCCCTGCCCCGTCCGCGCCCTCGCCGCCGTCCCGGTTCTCGAGGGCGAGACCCTGCGCGGGGTCCTCGTTCTCGATCGCCTGGCCGACGTTCCCTTCTCTCCGCACGACGAGGAAATCGCGTCACAGGCCGCGCGTTTTTGCCTCCGGGCCATCCAGAACGAACGCGTCTTCCTGCAGCTCGAACGCGCAAAAGTGGAGCAGGGCAAACTCTATCGGGCCGCACAAGCGCTCGGTGCCGCGCTCAGCGAGAAGGACGTCGTCGACGCGGGCGTCCGCGCCGCACGCGAGATCGCCAGCTTCGACCTCGCCGCCGTGACCATCTACGACGATGCGGCCAAGACCCACGAGGTGGTGGCGGCAAAGAGCGAAGGCGGCGGCATCGACGACCTCGTGGGCGTGCGCTTCTCTCACAACGCGGGCCTCGTCTCGATGGTGGTCCAGAACCGCTGCGCCCTTCCCTACCGGGGCGAGTACGAAGCGGGCCGGCAGATCGTCCTGAGCAAGCGCCTGCCCTGGCCGACGCACCCCAGCCTGCTCGTCCTGCCGCTCCTCATGCACGACCGCGCGCTCGGGACTCTCATCCTCGGCGCGAAGCGCCGCCACGCGTTCTCGGACGCCGCACGCCCGACCCTCGAGGTCCTCGCGAGCCATCTCGCGGTGAGCCTCTCGAACGCGCGCATGGTCCACAAGCTCGAAACGATGGCGACCACCGACGGCTTGACGGGCCTCTTCAACAAGCGGGCGATGCTCGACGCTGCCGAGCAGAAGATCGCCGCCGCGGTGCGTTTCGCGCGGAAGCTCGCCGTCCTCGTCGTGGACATCGATTTCTTCAAGAAGGTCAACGACACCTACGGGCACGACGTCGGCGACCTCGTCATCCGCGGCCTCGGCGACGTGCTCAAGCGCCAGAAGCGATCGACCGACGTCGTGGCGCGGTTTGGCGGCGAGGAATTCGTGGTCCTCTGCGAGCAAACCGACGAGAAAGGCGCGATGCTCCTGGCCGAGCGAATCCGCGAGGAGCTCGAGAAAACCTTCTTCCGCACGCCACAGGGGGCCATGTCAGTCACCTGCTCGGTGGGCGTCGCCACCTTGCCCGAAGCGGGCGGAGGCTGGGAACCCCTCTTCAAGGCCGCGGACGAGGCGCTCTACGTCTCGAAGCGCTCCGGCCGAAACCGCTGCACCGCCTGGCGGCCGAGGCTCGACAGCCGCTCGGCCCGTGCGCATGCTTGACGCGAGATGAGCGACGACAAGCCGAGCCCCCTCGAGGACGTGCGCAAGGGTCTGGGTCTCCTTTTCCGGGCGGCCAGGACCACGGTAGAGAAGCTCCCGACCAAGGACCTGGAAGAGGTGGCGGTCACGACCGCGAAGGAGGTCGGCCGGGCCATCGAGAACGTGGGCCGGACCATCGAACGCGAGGTGTTCGGCGGCGGCAAGCAGCCGCCGGGCGAGGCTGGACCCAAGGACGAGGAACCGCCCGCCGACGAGGCACCCAGCCCCAAGCCGCCGGAGAGCTGACGCTGGTCGCGTGAGTCACCAGGTCGGCTGGGAATCGGGCACACAGGGGTCATAGGTGTAGCCGCTCGTCGGCGGCGCCACGAGGTTCAGATCCCGCTCCTGCGCATTCATGCGCGCGCCGTTCGCATCCGAGCAGGCGGGGACCTGGCCGTACTCGACGTCCCAGACGGCCTTGCCGAGCGCGATGAAGCTCCCGGCCCGGGTGTACGTCGAGCACTCCGAGTACTGGTAGCACTGCTCGACGAGTGCCCAGTCGAAACCGGAGAGCAGGCTGTCGACGTTGCCGGCGCTCACGTCCGTGAGGAGGTTCTTGAGGCCCATCGAGAAGCCCATCCCGTGCCCCATGCTCGCGATGGCCAGGTCGTAGGCAAGGTTGTCCTTCTCGGTAACGCCGGAGATGTTCGTGAACGCGTCGAGATTGTCCGGCTCGACCCCGTCGAACCCCTTGGCCATACACCAGCCCTGGAAGCGCGCCTGCATGAGCGGAAGAATGACGCTCTGGTTCGCCGCCGTGACGAGGAGCCAGTTCTCCCCCGGCCATCCCTGCACGCCCGGGCCGACGACCGACGAGGGGAACTGTGCGTAGTCGGACCTTCCCTGCTCGAGCGTCCCGACGTCGACGTAGCAGATGGCCTTCGCGCCCGCGCCATGAATCGCGACGACGTCTGCCGCGGTCGCGTGCTCGCCATCGACGTCGTACACGACCTGACCCTGCTGTCCCGGAAGAAGATCTGCGGCCGCGAAGTCGTCGCTCAGCTGCCAGTGAAAGTGGATCGGCTGCGCGCTCGACGGCATCCACGGCGACCCGCCGTCGGCCGTCGCTCCTCCTTCCACGGGAAGGGAACCGGAGTCGCCGCCCGACGAAGAGGCGATTCCACCCGAGTCACTTCCACCCGACCCCCCCGAGCCCGAACCACCCGAGCTCGCGCCGCTCGATCCACTCGACGCCTCGGAGTTCGCGTCGTGCGCGGCCTCTGCGGTCGTCCCGCCGTCCGAAGGTGAGCCGCCCGACGAGGAGCAGGCAAGCCCCCCGCAGAGGAGCGCCCACGAGACCAGAGCCCTCGCAGCGCGCGCGACGAACGCCGGCATGGCCGATCGAGTCTACGGCCCGGACGCTCGAGCGGCAACCGCTCCTCAGCGGCGCTTGGCCGCCTCCTCGAGCGCAAGCACCTCGTCCTCGGGCGATCGATCCGCGTGCCTCGTCACTGCGTCGTGCATGGTCCGGGCGGTGGCAACGAGGACGGGGTCTCCGGCGCGGACGCGCACGACGGGCTCGATCCGGACGGCGGCAGCGGTGGTCGTGGCGACGATGGGAGGGGGCACGCGCAGCAGGCCCTCCGCGAGCTTCACCTGATCCTCGACGAAGCGTTCGACCCACCTCGTCGTGCGACCCCGGTGGACCCACTGAAACGGCAGGAACGTGAGGACGAGAACGACGCCAACCGCGAGTGCGAGCGTGGTGGGACAGCAGAACGTGAGCATGCCGCCGTAGAGGACCGCGAACGCCGCCCAGACGATGCGCAGGTGGTTTGCCCAGCGCTGAAACGACCCCTCGAAGCGGATCGCTCCCGCTCCCTCTTGCCACACGTGGAGACGATCCCACGCACCCACGAAGGCCTCTCGCTGCTCGAGGTGCAGCGATCGCAGCGGCGCGGCCGATGCGCGATACGAAGGCAGCGGCTCGGCGGGCGGCGGCTCGAGCACGCGCAGGCCCGTCTCGTTCGCTCGCTCGACGAGCCTCTCGAAGACTGACGAGGGCAGCAGTGAGCGCGTGATCGCGCCCTCGAAGCGCGGCTCCCACCATCGAGGCGAGGTCACCTGGAAATGGTAGCGCGCCTGCGGACGATCTCGTCGCTCGAGTCCGCTAGTTGCGCACGCGATCGCGTTGCGGCAGCCGGATCTCCGAGCTACGAGGATCTCGCCGCCTGTCCGCTACAGGCCATCTCGGGCGTCGGCAAGGATTGCCATGACCACGCGCAACGGGCTTCGCGTCCTCGTCGTCGACGACGCGAGCGACAATGCCGAGATGCTCGCGGAGCTGGTGGCGACGTTCGGCCACACCGTCCGCATCGCCCACGAGGGCGCCGCGGCGCTCGCACTGCTCGACCAGGAGGCCGCAGACCTCGTCTTTCTCGACATAGGCCTGCCCGACGCTAGCGGGTTCGACATCGCGGCGAGCATCCGGAGCCGCCACGGACGCGCTTGTCGGATCGTCGCGCTCACCGGATACAGCGACGCCGAGGCGAGAGACGCCGCACGCGACGCCGGTTTCGACGCGTTCCTCGTCAAACCATTCGACTTCGCCCGCATCGAAGCGCTCCTCTCCGTCGACAGCCAACCCGAGGCGAGGCCCACCTGAGCGACAAACCATCCCCGCCGGGGGGCGCCGGCGGCCGGCGCCACACGTTCCGGCGAGGCGTCGTGCGCTCGCGTCTTCCCCCCAAGTCGCTGCTCGGCTTCGCACTCGCCATCCTCGCGCTGGCCGTCATCAGCACCCTTTCGTTCGTCTCCATCTCCGAGCGTACGGAGTCCGGGCGCCGGATGACGGCCACCCTCGAGACGACGCAGCGCCTCGACGGCCTTCTCTCGACGCTGAAGGACGCGGAGACGGGGCAGCGCGGGTACCTGCTCACGGGCCAGGACCGGTACCTGGAGCCCTACGATGCTGCGGTTGCGAGCCTGCCGAACGAGCTGTCCATCCTCCGGTCTGCTCTCGGGGGGAACCCCGCTCAGGCGCAGCGGCTCGACGCACTGGAGCACCTCGTCCACGACAAGCTCGCCGAGCTGAAGTTGACGATCGAGGACCGGCGCGAGGGCCGGGGCGATGAAGCGATTCGCCGGGTGCAGGGCGACTACGGCCGCGAGCTCATGACCCAGATCCGGGTGGTCGAGGGCGAGATGGCGAGCGCCGAGCGCGCCCAGGCCGAGGCCCGTACCCTCGCCTGGATCGACGCCAGTTCCCGAGCCGCCGCAGTGACGTGGATTGGCGCCGCCGTCCTCCTCGCGCTCATCATCGCCGCCGCGGCCGCGTCCGCGCGCGACTTCCACGATCAGGAGGTCCAGGCGTGGTTGCGCACGGGGCAGGCCGAGCTCGCGGCTGTCGTGCAAGGCGACAAGGGCCTGGCGGAGCTGGGGGAGGAGGTCATCGCCTTCCTCTGCCGCTACGTCGGTGCGAAGGTGGGCGCGATCTACTTCGGCGCCGAGGCCGACCGGCTGGCTCGGGTGGGGACGTTCGCCGTCGCGCCCGCCGCGGACGGAGGGGAGGTCGCCAAGCCGTTCGCCGGCGGCCTCTCGGCCCAGGCCTTCTCCCAGAAGGCCGTCGTCGAAGTGGACGACGTCCCCGACGGGTTCTTCGCCGTCTCGTCAGGGCTGGGCTCGAGCAAACCGCGACACCTGCTCATCGCCCCGGGCAGCGTCGATGGAGCAGTCAACTCGGTCGTCGAGCTCGGCTTCTTCGACCGCGTTTCGCCGGAGGTACGCGAGCTCGTCGAGCGGCTCGGCGAATCGATCGCCAGCGCGTTCCGCTCGGCAAAGTACCGGAAGGAGGTCCGCGACCTCCTCGAGCAGACGCAGCACCAGGCCGAGGAGCTCCAGACGCAGCAGGAAGAGCTCCGCGTCAACAACGAGGAGCTCGAACAGCAGAGCTCATCGCTCCAGAAATCCCAGGAGCTACTCCGCAACCAGCAAGCGGAGCTCGAGGAGATCAACTCGCAGCTCGAGTCGCAGACCGAGGCGCTCGAGAGGGAGCGGGACGGCCTGGTGCGCGCGCGCGCCGATCTCCAGCGCGCCAACGCGTACAAGTCCGAGTTTCTCGCGAACATGTCGCACGAGCTGCGAACCCCGCTCAACAGCTCGCTCATCATGGCGAAGCTCCTGGCCGACAACCCAGCTGGCAACCTCGACGAAGAACAGGTCAAGTTCGCGCGAACGATCTATGCGGCAGGCAACGATCTCCTCACGCTCATCAACGACATACTCGACCTCTCGAAGATCGAGGCCGGCAAGGTGGACGTGCGACCGGAGACGGTCCCCGTGAGACGGCTCGTCGACGAGCTTGCATCGACCTTCCAGCCCGTTGCACGCGACAGACGGCTCGAGCTCGCCTTCGACGTCGCGCCGGACGCGCCAGCGACGGTCTACACCGATCCGCTGCGCGTGCAGCAGATCCTCAAGAACCTCCTGTCGAATGCGCTGAAGTTCACCGAGAACGGCGGCGTCACCCTCGGCGTGGCGCGGGGCGAAGAAGGGCGCGTGACCTTCGCCGTGAAAGACACGGGGATCGGAATCGCGACGCATCAGCAAGAGGTGATCTTCGAAGCGTTTCGCCAGGCGGACGGGACCACCAACCGCAAGTACGGCGGCACCGGCCTGGGCCTCTCCATCTCGCGCGACCTCGCCCGTTTGCTGGACGGTGAGCTCTCGCTGGTCAGTGCGCCTGGCCGAGGCAGCACCTTCACGCTGGCCATTCCGGAGCAATACACCGGCCCCGCACGGGCCGATCTGCCGCCGAAAGGTCCCCCGCCGCCGGCCCCGCGGCCGACTCCGCCGAAGGCCAACGGCGTTCGAGCGCGTGAGCCGGCGCCCGTGCCCGACGACCGCGGGGCACACAAGCCGGGTGTTCGCACGATCCTCGTCATCGACGATGACATCGCCTTCGCGAGCATCGTCCGCGACCTGGCGCGCGAGCTCGATTTCGAGGCCATCGTGGCGACCACCGCCGAAGGCGGCCTGGCTCTCGCCGCGGAGCATCGCCCCAGCGCCATCGTCCTCGACGTGGGGCTGCCGGATCGCTCAGGCCTCTCCGTGCTCGACGCGCTCAAGCGCGACCCGACGACGCGCCACATCCCCGTGCACATCATCTCTGCGACCGACCACGTCCAATCGGCGCTCGAGATGGGGGCGGCTGGCTACGCGCTGAAGCCCGTCCGACGCGAGGAGATCGCCGACGCCCTGCGCAAGCTCGAGGTCAAGTTCACGCAGAAGGTGCGCCGCGTTCTCGTCGTGGAGGACGACGCCGTGCAGCGCGACGCGACCTGCAGGCTGTTGGCAGGCCAGGACGTGCAGACCGTGGCCATCGGCTCGGCCGCGGAGGCGATGGAGCAGCTCCGCGGCTCGACCTTCGACTGCATGGTCCTCGACCTATCGCTGCCCGACCGGACCGGGTTCGAGCTGCTCGAGGAGATGTCCCACGAGGAGCGCTCCGCATTCCCTCCGGTCATCGTCTACACGGGCCGCTCGCTCTCGGCCGAAGAGGAGCAACAACTGCGTCGGTTTTCCCGTTCGATCATCGTCAAGGGCGCACGTTCGCCGGAGCGCTTGCTCGACGAGGTCACGCTGTTCCTTCACCAGGTCGAGTTCGACCTTCCGCCCGACCGACAGCGGATGCTGCGAACCGCCCGCCACCGTGAGGCCGTCTTCGAGGACAAGCGAGTGCTCATCGTCGAGGACGACGTGCGCAACGTCTTCGCCCTCACGAGCGTCCTCGAGTCCCGCGGCGCGCGCGTCGAGATTGCGCGCAACGGCCGCGAGGCCCTCCGCCATCTCGAGCAGAATCCAGGCGTGGACCTCGTGCTCATGGACATCATGATGCCCGAGATGGATGGGCTCCACGCCACGCGCGAGATCCGGAGACAGCAAGCGTTCGCGCGTCTTCCGATCATCGCCCTCACGGCGAAGGCCATGGCCGATGACCGCGAGAGCTGCCTCGCGGCAGGCGCGAACGACTACATCGCCAAGCCCCTCGACGTCGACAAGCTGCTCTCGCTGCTCCGCGTGTGGATGCCGAAATGAGGCATCGTCCGGCGGCCGACATCGAGCTGCGTCTGCTCCTCGACGCGATCTACCAGCGCTACCAGTACGACTTCCGCTCGTATTCCGAGGCCTCGCTCAAGCGCCGGGCGATGACGGCCCTGGCGTTCTTCGGCGACGAGAGCATCTCGCGTCTCCAGGAGCGTGTCCTCCGCGACCCCGCGACTTTTGCGCAGCTCCTCCGGTTCCTGACGGTCCAGGTGAGCGAACTCTTTCGCGACCCCGGCTACTTCCGCGCCGTCCGCGAGCGAGTGGTGCCCTACCTGCGAACCTATCCGTCGATCAAGCTCTGGGTCGCGGGGTGCGCTACGGGCGAGGAGGCGTACTCGCTCGCGATCGTCCTCGCCGAGGAGGACCTCCTCGACCGGACTCTCATCTATGCGACGGACATCCACCCCGAGAGCCTGCGTGCGGCCGAGCAGGGGGTCTACGACGTGGAACGGTTCGCGCGATTCAGCGAGAACTACGCGGAGGCGGGCGGCCGCCGGTCGCTCTCGGACTACTACACCGCGCGCTACTCGTCGGCCGTCCTCGACCGCAGCCTGAAGAAGTCGATCCTCTTCTCCGACCACAGCCTCGCCACCGACACCGTCTTCGCGGAGGTGGAGTTCGTCTCGTGCCGCAACGTGCTCATCTATTTCGAGCGAGCGCTCCAAGACCGCGCCATCGGGGTCCTGCGCGACTCGCTGTGCCGCAAGGGGTTCCTCGGGTTAGGCCTGAAGGAGACGCTCCGCTTTTCGCCGCACGCGAGCGCCTTCGTCGAGTTCGCAGCGGCCGAGCGCATCTATCAGAAGATCTGAGATCATGAACACCGCAGCAGCGCCCATCGAAGCCATCGTCGTAGGCGGATCCTCCGGCGCCCTCGAGGCACTGCTCGTGATCTTGCCTGCGCTTCCTCAGGCCTTCCTGGTCCCCGTCGCGGTCGTCGTGCACGTGCCGCCCAACCGGCCCAGCGCGCTCGCCGCGGTGCTCGCCAACCAGTGTGCGATTCGCGTCAAGGAAGCGGAGGACAAGGAGCCGCTCGTCGCCGGCACCGTCTACATCGCCCCGCCCGACTATCACCTGCTGATCGAGCAGGACCGGACCGTCGGGTTCTCGGTGGACGCCCCCGTCCAGTTTTCTCGTCCGTCGATCGACGTCCTGTTCGAGTCCGCCGCCGAGGCGTACGGAGCCGCGCTCGTCGGACTGCTGCTCACCGGAGGGAACGAAGACGGGGCGGCCGGCCTCGCGCGGATCCAGCAGCTCGGGGGGACCGCGGTCATCCAGTCGCTCGAGACCGCGCGAATCAGCACCATGCCCGCCGCAGGCCTCCGCACGACGAAAGCCCCGCACGTTCTTCCGCTTCCGGAGATCGGCCCCTTTCTCGTGACACTCTCGCGGCGCGCCCTCGGAGCGGAGCCGTCATGACGGAGCCCGTGACCGAACCCATCAAGTTCCTCGTCGTGGACGACGTCGAGGAGAATCTCACGGCGCTCGAAGCGTTGCTCCGTCGCGAGGGCCTCGCGATCCTCAAGGCCCGGAACGCGCCGGAAGCTCTGGAGCTCCTGCTGGTCCACGACATCGCGCTCGCCATCCTGGACGTGCAGATGCCCGACGTGAACGGGTTCGAGCTCGCGGAGCTCATGCGCGGGACCACCCGTACGAAGCACGTCCCGATCATCTTCGTCACGGCCGGGTCCCGGGACCCGCAACGTGTCTTCAAGGGGTACGAGTCGGGCGCGGTGGACTTTCTCTTCAAACCCGTCGACCCGCTCGTCCTCAAGAGCAAGGCCGGGGTCTTTTTCGAGCTCCACCGGCAGCAGCGTGAGCTCACCAATGCTCTGCGCTTCAACGAGATGTTCATGGGGATCCTGGGGCACGACCTCCGGAACCCCCTGAGCGCGATGTCGTCGGGCGTGCAGCTGCTGAGCCGACAGCTCTCGGACGAGGCGCAGCAGCGGACGCTCCAGCGCATGATGACCGCCGCGCGCCGGATGACGGGAATGATCGACCAGCTCCTCGATCTGACGCGCGCGCGCATGGCCGGCGGCATGGGCTTCGTTCGCGCACGCCAGCACCTCGACGTCACCCAGCTGATCCGCCAGACGGTCGACGAGATTCGCGCGGTGAACCCGGGGCGGCAGTTCGGGGTGCGCGTGACCGGTGACGCCTTCACCACCGGCGACGCCGACAGGCTCCTCCAGGTCTTCTCGAATCTCGTGGGGAACGCCGTGACGCACGGAACCGCGGGCGCACCGATCACCGTCTCCGTGATCGGCGAGGAGCACGAGATCGTCGTCGCGATCCAGAACCAGGGCGCCATCCCACCGGGGATCCTCCCCTCGATCTTCGATCCCTTCCGTGGGCGAGGGTCGCGCGCGTCCGGAGGCCTCGGCCTAGGTCTCTACATCGCGCGGCAGATTGCGGTCGCCCACGGCGGGAACGTCACGGCGCAGTCGAGTGATGACGAAGGGACGACCTTCACCGTCACCCTACCGCGGCGCACGGTCCCCGCAGCGCAGCCCTTCGACCGCCGGGAGCCTCCCGAGCGCGACGGGCCGACGGAGGGCCGGAAGAACGGCGGCAAGGCACGCATCCTCGTCGTGGAGGACG
Organism: Polyangiaceae bacterium; assembly: GCA_036490515.1. Classification (GTDB taxonomy): domain Bacteria; phylum Myxococcota_A; class Polyangia; order Polyangiales; family Polyangiaceae; genus Palsa-1150. The sequence goes on along the minus strand of DASXDU010000042.1, from coordinate 180,939 downwards.
ACGCCGAGGTCCGCGAGGTCCTGCTCGACCTGCTCGCCCACGAGGGCTACCAGGCGGTGGCGGCTGCGGACGGAGCGGTCGCGCTCCAGAAGCTCCAGGCCGACCCCGCACCCGACCTCATCCTGCTCGACCTCACGATGCCGGTCGTCAGCGGCGCCGAGTTCCGCCAGCAGCAGCTCGCCCGGCCCCAGATCGCATCCATACCCGTCGTCGTCGTCTCCGCAGACCCCAACGGCGCCGAGCAGGCGGTCCGTCTCCACGCGTCCGGCTTCCTCAAGAAGCCCCTCAACGTCGACGCGCTCCTGGGGCTCGTCGAACGCATCACGTCCGTGCACGAAGGGTGAACACTCCTCCCCTGGAGCTTGCGTCCCAGGGCGCGGTTCCGTCAGCGTGCGTCTTCGTCGCAGAGAGCCGCCTCGAACGCGATCTCGAACGCGTTCTCGTCGTCGAGGAGAGCGACGTCCTCCGGACCGAGCTCGCAGATCTCGATGCGCGGGACGGCGGCGGCAATGACGCCGCTCTCGCCGAGCACGCAGCCGCCGCTCGCCTCGGCGAGGAGTTGCCGGAGGAGTGGCATCGGGATGACGACCGTTGGATCTCCCTCGAGCTCGTCGCATCGCGCGCCACGCGAGGAAGGATCCCACGAGGTCATGGGGGTGGTGTGGGGAAGCTCCGGGCAGACTGCGCAGGCCATGCGAGGCGAAGAAGCACGGGCCGCGCCAGCGGTCCTGCTCCGGTCGAGAGCGCGCGTCATGGGCGGCATCGCCCGGGACATTCGCGCAGATGTGCGCGTCCGGCTGCCGCGGCATCGGGCTGCCAGGTCACCGGTGCGTGCCGCGACGCCACCACTTCGCAGCGCGCGCACAACTCGACGTCGCAGCCTGCCACGCTCAGCGACCCCGGCACGAGCGCGCTGCGGGCCTAGCGAGCCGATCGCCTACGGCGGCGCAACACTGCGACGAGGCCGAAGAGGGAGAGCAGGCCGCCCGCCGCGAGGGCGTTCGTTTCGCCGGCGCCGCGCGCCGCAACGTCGCAGCCCCCGCCGGAGCCACCTCCGGTCGCGCCGGCGCCGGTCGCCCCGTCGCCGCCCCCGCTGCCCGAGCCTTTCGGCGACGTGGTGCTCCCGTGCGAGCCCGATGACGACGCGGTTCCGGAGCTGGAGCCCCCCGTGACGCCCGAGCCGGAGCTCGACGACGACGAGCTGCCGGAGCCCGAGCCGGCGCCGCTGCCGGAGCTCGACGAGCCGCCGCTCGAACCCGAGCTGGAGCCAGAGCTCGACCCCGACCCTCCGCCGAGCACCTCCATCGGGTTCCACTGGTTGCCGCTCAGCGTGAGCAGGTAGAGCGTGCGTAGCGACGACCCGTAGTAGGTGCCGTTGTCGGGGGCGATGGCGACGAAGTCCGCGGCGAAGTCGTCGGCGAGCGCCTGGGTACTCGCCATGGCCCCGACCGTGAAGCCGCCGACGAACGCGTTCATTCCGGTCCACTGCCCGGTGGGTGTGCCGTCGGCGTCGTAGCCGTCGACGATGTTCGTTATCCCGACCGAGTTCACCCAGCCCGTGAGCTTCGTGAGCTCCTGCTGCGCGCCCGCGGTTCCGTACCAGAGGTAGTCGAGCGCCGCTCGCCAGGGGATGCGGCAGCTGTTGTAGTCGTACGTCTGCCCGGAGAGCGCGACGCCGTCCTGATCGACCGTGTTGACGATGATGCCCGTCGCCGGGTTTGCCGCGAGCCCGTAGAGGGTGATCACGTCGTCCGCCGCCTTGCTCCAGAACGAGTCGCCCGTGACGTCGGCGAAGACACGATAGTACGCGGGCATCCAGTACGACGTGTTGCTGCCGCCCCCGGTCGCAGTACAGGCGCCGTTGCCCTGCCACTGCCCCTCGTTCGGGATGTTCCTGCCGCTGGCCGAGCACGTCGTGAAGTCCTTCGCCTCGAGCGTCGCGAGGTACGTCTTGGCCTCGGCGAGGTACGTCCCGCCCCACTGCGCCGCCGCCACGATCAGGCCGAAGCCGATGTCGGTGTCCCCATCGGTCGCCGAGCCCGATCCGCCGTCGCTCGTCGTCGCGCCGCCACAGGTCACGTGCCAGCCCATCAGGCCGTCCGAGTCGTAGTTCTTCTGCGCGAAGGACCAGAGGCCGTCGAAGGCGGCCTGGTCGCCGAAGTACGCGGTGAGGACCATGCCGTAGCCCTGGCCCTCGGAGAACGTGCTCGCATCGCCCGTGGCGTTGTCGACGCGGTAGTAGCCATTGCCGCAGTCGGTCTTCAGGTAGTTCGTCTTCCAGTTCGCGTACGAGGCCTGGACGACCGCCGTCGTCGCGGCGGACGTGACGAACCCCTTCGCATAGGCGCCGCTCGACGGGAACGGTTTGGTCTGCGCGAGCGCGGGGACCGCGAATGTGAGCGCGGCGGGAGCGAGCACGCAAAGGACGCCGGTGCGAATGGGGCTGCGTTTCATGGAGCTCCTGTCCTTGGTCGGCGGGCAGCGTTCTGCCGCGCGAGCGGGCCCGCGCACGCCGGGTGGAGACGAGCACGCTACCAAAGAGTGGAGGCACGCTGACGCGCGCACGTAGCGCGGCCCCACCATTTCAGACAATTCGGTGCGCGCCCGTGTGCTTGCACGGCACGCCGTCCGCCGCTCACCCACCAGCACCGTCGCTGGGCGCCTCGAGCATTCGGTCCGCTGCCGCGCGATTCGTGCACGTCAGCCGCACGCCGGCGACGCAGTCTCGGTGGGTGTCGCGAGGCCTGCCCGTCAGCGCCCTCCATCGGCGACGAGCGTGAGGCAGTCGGCGAGCCCCGCGCTGGTGCCGCCGAAGCGGTTCTCGACGGCGAACGCCCGCGAATCGTTGACCCACACGTCGCCACCGCCCCGCAGGAGCACGTGGCGGATCACCTGCGGGCCCTTCGGCGACTGCTGGGTGATGTACCGGTCACCGAGGTCGGTCACGATCGCGCCGTCGGCGAGCGCGATGACCGGGACGCCCGGATCGTCGTCCGTCAGGAGGCAATGCTCTTCGGCGTGGAACCGAAGGAGCGTCTCGTGCGGCGAGCCCTCGACGTAGCGCACGATCTTTCCGGCAGCGTCGAACGCGATCTCCACGGCGACGTTGGCACTGTGCTCGACGAGGCCGTCGCGGAGGGGATCGATCGAGCCCGCGTCCGGAGTGAGTGCACCGTAGCTGGGGGTCCAATCCGGGGGCGTGTGCACGCCCCAGATCATGGTGAGTGGAAGCCGTGCGACGGTGCGATCGCCGTCGCGGTCCACGCGCATGGCCTTCACGTCGGGCTCGTATCGCAGCCCGCGCTTGTCCTTGAAGAACCGACGTGCGCTCGCGATCAGCGTCCCGACCTCGGCGTTCTTCGCCGTCACGAAGCGCTCCACCGGCGACGCGCATGCGGCGCGGAGGAACGAGAAGTCGCTGCCGTCCTGGTACTTCGCGAAGAACTCGACGACGCGCGTGCGGAGTACCGGATCGAACGGCTGGAGCGCGAACGCCGAGGACGTGGTCGCCGTGCCCGCCGACGAGGTGCCGGCAGGCGCGCTGCCGGCCGAAACCGCGGACGCGACGGCAGGGGCAGGTGACGACGTCTCCGCGGACTTGCGGCCACACGCGCCCAGGAGGACGACGAAGACGGGGCATCCGATGCGGAAGACGAGCGAGGCCGCCTGCACCCGCCCGTCAATACTGGTACCGGTGCGGGATGTCGAAGGACGCCGCAGCCGCGCACGTCTGACCACAGCACTGGCCGCGGCGAAGACGCAGAGGCGTGATGACGGACATCCGCCCGAGGCGGATTCCTCGAGAGTGCGTTCGAATCCACCCGTCATCCCCACACCGTGCGGCCGGATGAGGCGAACAGCGGGCCCCTGAGTCTCCTTGCGCGGGTATGGACGCGCTTCGCACCAAACTACGGGGATCTCATCGAATTCAGGTCAACCGCAGTGGACGCCTGGCAAGGTTGAGGTCACTGCTAGCGTCCCGCGCGTTTCCGCGCCGGGGCGGAGGAGAAACCGATGCGTGCATTGGCAGCCCTGTCCGGAGCGTTGGCGGTTGCAGCACTGGGGGCATGCAGCGGCGGAGCGGGAAACCCCTCCCCCGGCGGCACGGCGACGGTGAGCGAGTCCGCGACGGGCGTGCGGAAGGTCCCCGTCAGCGCGAACCCCTACACGCTGTTCGAGACCTTGCAGGTGCGACCGCTCGCCCTCTCGCCCGACGGTCAGTTCCTGTATGCCGCGAACACACCCGACAACCGCCTCGAGGTGTTCCGCATCGCGGGCCACACCTTGCACTCGGTGGGGTCGGTCCTGACCGGCCTCGAGCCGATCGCGGTCGCCGTGCGATCGAACGGAGACGTCTGGGTTGCCAACCACCTCTCCGACTCCGTCAGCATCGTCCAGGTGGATCACCTGGGGGTCCCGCACCTGGTCAACACGCTTCTCGTCGGGGACGAGCCGCGCGACATCGTCTTCGCAGGCCCGAACGGGAGCCGCGCATTCATCACGACCGCGCACCGCGGACAGAACTCGCCCGACGATCCGGACCTGCACAACCCGGCGTCCGGGCGCGCGGACGTGTGGGTCTTCGACGCGAACGACCCGGGGACGGGCGGCGGCCAGCGCCTGGCGAAGATCACCCTCTTCGCCGACACTCCGCGCGCCCTCGCGGTCTCGCCGGACGGGAAGACGGTCTATGCCGCCGCGTTCTTCTCGGGCGACCAGACCACGGTCGCCTCGGAGTGGGCGGTCTCGCAGGTTTACCCGAACGGGATGCCTGGACCGGGGTTCGTCACGTTCGAGGGTCAACCCCTCCCCCAGCCCGGCACGGGTCTCATCGTGAAGTGGAAGCCGGGCCCGGACGGGAACGACCACTGGATCGACGCCTACGGCGGCATCTTCGATCCGTTCATCACCGTCCAGCTCCCCGATCTGGACGTCTTCGCCATCGACGCGACGGCGAGCCCGCCCGCGCAGACGGCCGCGTACGCGCACGTGGGGACGACGCTGTTCAACATGGCGGTCAATCCGAAGAGCGGGAAGGTCTACGTCTCGAACACGGACGCCCACAACGACGTCCGCTTCGAGGGCCACACGCCGGGCTTCACCTCCGTCGCCGGCAACGAGGTGGACAGCCGCATCTCGGTCATCGATCCCTCGAACGGCGGGATCACCTCCACCAACCTGAACTCGCACCTGAATCACGCGGCCGGGACGGGCAACCCCGCCCTCAGCCTCGCCTTCCCCGAGGGCGTCCAGGTATCCCAGGACGGCAAGAGCCTCTACGTCATCGCCCAAGGGTCCGGGAAGCTCGCCGTCTACGACACCGCGGCCATCGAGTCCGGTTCCGCTCCGCCGAGCTTCCAGAGCCAGGTCCTCCTGAGCGCCGGTGGCCCCACGGGGCTCGCCCTCGACGAGCGCGAGGGGCTCGCCTACGTGCTCACACGCTTCGACGACGGCATCTCCATCGTCGACACGCACGCGCGCAAGGAGGTCGGGCACGTTCCGATGTTCAGCCCCGAGCCCGCGAGCGTGACCGCCGGCCGACAGTACCTGTACGACGCAACCATCACGTCGGCCCTGGGGGATCAGGCGTGCGCGAGCTGCCACATCGGCGGCGACTTCGACGGCCTCGCCTGGGACCTCGGCAACCCCGGGACCATTCCCCTTCCCATCACGCAGCCGGCACCCGGCCAGGCCGACGGCGTCGTGCGGACCATCCCGCTCGCCGCCGTCGAGGGCCTCATCGGAAAGCAGCAGGCCGACTACATCATGACGATCTACGAGCCCTGCAAGGGCCCGATGACGACCCAGAGCCTGCGCGGGCTCGACAACCAGGGCCCGATGCACTGGCGAGGCGACCGCAACGGATCCATCCAGCAGACGGGCGTCCCGTTCCTCGACGCGAGCGGCAACCCGGTCGTCTCGGCCCAGCCCAACACGGGCATCTTCGACGAGGTGAACGGCTTCAAGTCGTTCAACGTCGCGTTCCCGGGCCTCGTCGGCAACGCGGCCGAGCTGAGCGACGCGGACATGACGGACTTCGCGACGTTCATGCTCCAGGCGAGCTACCCGCCGAACCCGATCCGCGCGCTCGACGACTCCCTGACGCCGACCCAGCAGGCGGGTGCCGCGTTCTTCACCAACAACGCGAACGGCGTCGAGCTGCCGTCGGACCGCTTCCACAACTGCAACGGCTGCCACGTGCTGGATCGCAACGGCAACCTCGGAGGTTCGAAGCACCCGGGCTTCTTCGGCACCGACGGCCGCCTCTCGTTCGAGAACGAGACGCAGACCTTCAAGGTCCCGCACCTCCGCAACGCGTACCAGAAGGTCGGCATGTTCGAGTCGTCGCTCGACGCCGTGCACGACGTCACCTCGACCATTCCCCCGCTCAACCCCGTCCTGCCCGCGGTGCGCGGCTTCGGCTTCATCCACGACGGCACCGTGGGCAAGCTAGAGGACTTCTTCTCGGCGTTCGTCTTCATCCAGACCACGGTCACCGTCGACTTCGACGGGATCCAGAACATCCCGCCGAACCCGTACGGCATCCCGCTGTTCAACGATCCCACGGATCCCACGAACCCCGCCTCGGGCATCTCCGTCCAGGGCCTGCAGACCCGGTACGCCCTGTCCGACTACGTGATGGCGTTCGACACGAACCTCTTCCCCATCGTCGGCCAGCAGATCACCCTCGGGCCGAATGCGCCCGCGTCGGTCACCGCGCGCGTGGCGCTCCTCGAGGCGCAGGCCGCACTCGGGCAGACGGACCTCGTGGCCCACGGCACGTACCTGTTCGAGGACCACGGGTTCACCTACTCGGGCGGAAAGTGGACGCCCGACGTCTCGTGGCTCCCGCCGCTCACCGACGCGCAGCTGCGCGGCCTCGTCCTATTCGGGCCTCTCACGTTCACCGCCGTGCCGCCCGGCGAGGGCTGGCGCGTGGGCGTCGACCGAGACGGCGACGGCTACGTCGACGGCGACGAGATCGCCCTGGGCAAGAACCCGGCGAACCCGAACGACCACCCGTAGTCTTCACCTCGGGGCTCTCCCGGTCTTCCGGCGGGAGCCTGCGAGCTCACAGGGAGAAAGTCCGGGCCGGGCCGGAAGGGTTCCGGTCGTCGATGCCTCGATGAATACCGGGCCACCGCGCAAGTCCGCGCAAGGACGCGAACGGCACGCGCGGGGGGCGATGGCCGAGCCTTTGCTGAGTGGCGATCGTGCTCAGACTCGCGTGGATCGTGATTCTCGTCACGACGGCAAGCACGGTCGGGTGCTCGGACGGACTCGAGATCGTTCCGCTGCTCGGCACCGCCGGGATTCCCCTCACGCCGACGACGACCGCGCCGCTCGAAGTCGTGACCCGATCGACCGCCGTGGCCGATCCGCTGCCCGTGAGGGGCACGAGCGTCGCCTACGGCGACATCGAGGCCGCCATGGGGCACGCGGTCGCCTCCGCGACGGTCCCCTGGGCGAGCAACCATCGCGGAGTCTCGCCGAAGGGTGAAGGCTGGCAGCTGTTCGTCGAGATCACCAATTCGGACGCCCAATACGAGGATGGTCGCGTCATCTTCACCGTCGGCGTTCGAGCGACGCTCCGGGCGCGAGCGGGCAACGTGTACCTGGCGCAGTCGCAGGCTAGCTGCCGCCAGGGAGGACTGGTCCCGTCCACGAGGGGCGCGCCGGTCATGTACCGCTGCATGATGGAGATCGGCCACGATCTGGCCGGGTGGCTCGACGGCGTCGACCTCGACTCCGTGGCCGCGTCGAAATAGTTCCTTCGGCGCTCCGGCGCCGCCTTCACGGTTCGAAACTCAACCACGAGAGAACGCGCGGCCCAGGTCGCCGCGGGCGAGGTGTCGTCATGTGTAAGTCGTCCATCATAGGCATGTCTGTCCTGGGCCTGAGCACCCTCACGATGGGTACCGGGTGCGCCGGCGCGACCATCCAGCCTGGCCATCGTGCCCTCTACTTCGATCCGAGCAACGGCGGGATCCAGCACGAGGTCCTGCAACCCGGCTGGAAGCGCCTCGCGTGTCCCTTCTGGGAGCCGGGCAACAAGTGCCCGCGCGTGGACGACTTCGACGTGACCTACCAGACCTCGCGCGAGGAGATGCACGTGCTGTCCAAGGAGGGCCTGCCGCTCGACGCGCACGTGGCCGTCTCCTACCGGCCGATCGTGTCCGAACTCTACCTCCTCGACACGGAGACCGGCCCTGGCTACTTCCAGGAGGTCATCGCTCCAGAGTTCCACAGCGCGGCGATCGGGGTCTTCTCGCGCGAGTCCTACGCGGACTTGCAGCGGAACAACGGAGTGATCGAGGACAAGATGGAGAAGGCGCTCCGCGAGCGCCTGAAGGGCAAGCACGTCGAGGTCTCCAGCGTTCTCATCGAGCGCGTCAACTACGACCCGAAGATCATGGATTCGCAGAAGGAGCGGGTCGTATCGCAGGAGGAGACCCTCGCGAGCAAGCAGCTCCTCGAGAACCAGGCGGCGCAGGAGAAACGCAAGATCGAGCTCCAGACGGAGGCGATCCAGACACGTGCGGCGCACAAGAAGACGGAGCTCAAGGCGGAGACCGAGCAGAAGAAACTCGAGCTCGAGGCGCAGGCCGAGCAGCGCGAGCTGCAACTCAAGACGGAGCTCACGCTGAAGAAGCTCGAGATCCAGCGGGACACCGACGAGGAGAAGTTCCGCATCGACTCGGAGCTGCGAAACAAGCAGGCGGAGAAGAAGATCACGGTGGAGCAGGGGCAGATCGACCGGATGAAGGCCGGCGCCGACGCCGACGCCGAGATCGCCAAGGCCCGCGGCGACTCCGAGTCGAAGCTGGCGATGGCGCGGGCGACCGCCGAGGAGAAGAAGGCCGAGGCGGCCGACATCACCCAGAACACGGTGATGATGCACGCGTACGACGCGCTCGGGAACCTCGGCGGCAAGGGGACGACCATCCTGCTCGGCGACTGGGCGAAGCTGCCCAACTGGCTCTTCCCGAAGATGCCCGGTTTTCAGACGGCCATGACGCCCTGGCAACCCCTCTCGCCGCCGGGCGGCCCCGCGGCGGCGACCGCGCCACAGGCCGACTCACCGCTGAGCCAGGGCGACAACCCGTACTCCGGGACCCGTTGAGGGAGGCGGCGATGTGGCGCACCGCTGTCCTGGTCCTCGCGGCGTCGTTTCCCATGCTCGGTTGCTCCGCGTCGCTCCGCCGAGGCCTCGTGACGACGGAGGCGGCGACGAACCTCGAGCAGGTCACGCGCTCGGGGGAGAACGAGTTCGACCCCGCCGTCTCACCCGACGGTCAGACGATCGCGTTCGAGGTGGCGCGCTCCCCGGATGCTCCGCCCCACGTCGAGGGCATGGCCCTCCGGGACATCCACGCTCCGGCGCCGGCGCGAATCGACTTCGCTCCACGGGGCGAGACCGAGCGCCAGCCGGCGTGGATGCCGCGCGGCGACGGTCTGGTCGTCCTGTCCGGCACCGACGGGCGGTACCGCCTCGCGCAGACGTTCGGAGCGAGCCTGGAGCGGACGACCTTCCTCGCCGACACGGGAAACCCCTCCTTGCCCGCGACGTGGCCCTCCGTCTCGCCGGACGGGACGCGAGTCGCGGTGGCGCTGCCGAGGCTCGACGTGTTCCAGACGGGCTGGCGCAGCGAGCGGTACCTCCCCTCCGCCCTGGGAGTGACCGACCTCTTCGGCTCGGGCATCACGGTGCTCGGCGAAGGCACCGAGCCCTCGTGGAGCCCGCACGGACGGCGCCTCGCCTTCTCGCGCGAGGTCGACGGCCACGCGCACCTCTTCGTCGCGAGGGCGGACGGGACGGGCACCGTGCAGATCACCGACGGCGCTCAGGACGACGTCGAACCCGCATGGTCGCCCGACGGCCGCTCCCTCGTGTACTGCGAGCGCGACCTCACCGAACGGGGTACCACGCGCTCGAACCTCTTCGTCGTCTCCGCGGACGGCTCCGGGCTGAAGCAGCTCACCGAGGGCGACACCCAGGCTTGCCGGCCCGACTGGGCGAAGGACGGCTACGTCTACTTCCACGCGAACGCGACGGGGCGGTTCCACATCTGGCGGCTGCGACTCGTGGTGACGAGCGAAGCGACGCAGGGACACGTCCCGTGATCGGGATTGGGGGCCTTCCGATGAATCGTAGTCGCGTGATCGATTCGTGGCGCGAGGGCGCGTCGAGGTTCGACGATGGCCGGGCAAACTGGACTGCTGCACGTCCACGCCTGCGAGACACAGACCGTCGTGGACGCAGGCACTTACTCGCAGTCCGATCAACGGACGAGAGGTCCACATCGGCTGAGGAGGCGGACCATGTTGCCTGGAAACGTGATGGGCGTCGGGATGCACATTACCCCGGTCATCCTTCCTGCAGCCCCGTCGGGACACTGACTCCTGGGGCGTACGGTTCTTCGGAGGAAACGGCTACTCGCTCGGGACTTCGCCGTCGACGACGGGATGCGACGTGCTGCGCCGGCCGTGCGCCTGGCCGTCACGATCCGCGGTGGATCAGCCGTTTCGACGGGTAATCTCTTCGTTCAGCGCGCCGGCGAAACCCGTCCAACCGAGATAAGGCGCCATCATCCACGTGGCCGCGGGATCGACCTTCCGCGCCTCGTTCGTGTACGCGGCAATCGCCCCGAACATGGTCACGAGCTCGGCGAGCGCGACGGCAGGCTTGCGAGCTCCGAAGAAGAGCCACGTCCATGCACCGTTCAGCGCGAGCTGCGCTCCCCAAAGCGCGAGCGCACGCGTCCGATGAGGCGACGCGGGCGCGCGCCACACGCGCCACGCCGAGGCCACCATGAGCCCATAGAGCCCTGTCCATACCGGCGCGAATGCCCGCTTTGGCGGCTGAAAGGATGGCTTGCGAAGCAGTGCGTACCAGGGCGAACGCACGCTCTTCCGCGTGCCGATGGAGCCCAGCGCGGCCACGCCGAGCGTGACACCGCCCAGCAGAGCCAAGGCCGCGAGTGAGTGCTTGCGGGGCGGAGTAGCGCGTGTCTCATCCATGAGCGGCGATCAAGCAACAAGCGCGCCTCCCCGCGTCACTTCGGGGCGTGAACGAGGACCATGCGCCTCATTCGCACGGATCCGGCAGCGGCCGCGGACCTGTCGGCGGTGCCTCCGGTTGCGCGGTTCCCGGACGCACGAAGCGGATGGCGGTCACACGAGCGTTCAGCCTCCAATCGGGGTCGACGTAGAGACGACGGTCGCAGCCGACGTGCACTGGAACCGAGCGATAGTGCCTCCGCGCGTCCACGATGATCGCGTCGGCCCCCACCGCGCGGGCTTCGCGCGTGGCCGTCGCAAGCACGTCGTCGACGTTCGCCGCGTCCCCGATCGCGCGGAGGCGGATCTGCGCAACCTCTCGGTACGGAAGAGCGGGGGTCTGGTTGAGATAGACGCCGATCGGGGCATCCTCGGGCGTCGCGGGAAGTGGCGGCCCCGTGAGCACGTGGCTCGCCTCCATGGGCGGAACACAGGCACCGGTCGCGCCGGCCGCCACGGCGGCTGCGAGGATCATTCCGCGGCGCATGCGAGTGCCTCCCCAGGGGCGAGCTGCGTCGCGACGAGATCCTCGAACGTCTCGCGGCGGGTGACGAGGCGCGCCCGTCCTCCGTCGACGAATGCCTCCGCGGCGCGCGGCCGGTTCAGGAAGTGACTCGACATGCAGTATCCGTAGGCGCCGACGTCGCGCACGGCGAGCAGGTCCCCCGGACGCACCTCTCCGAGCGGCGCGTCGCGCGTGATGAAGTCCCTGGAGTACGTCGTGCAGCCGCACACGTCCGCGAGGGCGTCGCCGGACGGTCTCTCGTCGACCGTGGTGACGCGGCGCCTGGCTCCGTGCACGACCGGACTCGTGAAGTTCGCGGTCGTCGTATCGACGCCCACATAGCGCTTCGTGGGGGTGCGCTTGACCGACCGGACGCGCGTCAGCAGCACCGCCGTCCCTGCTACGAGGGCGCGCCCGGGCTCGACGCGCAGCGACACCGTACGGCCCTTGCGGCGCGACACATCGCGCAGCGCGGCGTCGGCGGCCCGCGCCAGCGCTTCGAAGGGGAAGGTGCCCTCCTCCGGGTCGCGGTAGTCGTAGCCGAAGCCGCCGCCGAGGTTGATGCAGTCGACGTCCGGAGCCCGAAGCGCGAGTGCCACCAGGCGTTCGAGTGCGGCGCGGTAGCGGTCGAGGGACTGCCCGTGCGTGCCGCAGTAGACGTGGACCGCCGTGATGCGCGCACCGCCTTCCCGCGCCATCGAGAGGGCGGCGTCGAGGTCGTCCTCCCGCAGACCGATGCGGCTCTCGGGAAGCACCTCGTCGAGGTGCACGCGCACGCCGAAGTCGTGACGGGGCGCGAACCGCAGCGCGCGCCCGAGATCATCCAGCGAATCGACGTTCACGTGCACGCCGGCACCGAGGAGGTACGCGAGGTCGTCCTCTCCGAGGTTGCTGCCCGAGAAGACGATCTCTTCGGGGCGATACCCCGCACGCAGGCCGCAGTACACGTCGCCGGGGGTGTTGGCGTGCAGGTTCGCCCCGAGCTGGTGCAAGAGCGCGAGGAGGTGGAGGTTGGGGTTGCAGACCGCCGCAAAGTGAAGGTGCGTGGGCTCGTAGCGAAAGGCGTCGCGGATCCGTCGCCAGCTCGCACGCACCTCGGCGGCGTCGTAGACGAAGAGCGGGCTTCCCCAGCGCTCCACGAGGTCGCGCGCGCTCATGCCGCCGATGTGGAGCTCTCCGGTCGCAAACTCGATCATGACCGCACCTCCTGCGCCTTCCGTCGCTCGCTGCCGCGCCGGAGGGGCAACATGTTGGCGTCCCCGGGAGCCATCCGCGCCGCCGCGCGGATGCCGTAACGAACGAGCGCAGCGGGGGGGAGAGCCTCGAGCTCGCGCAGGCACTCGTCGTCCGGGACGGTGGAATCGTGGAAGCGTCGCGCAGGGACCCCGAGGGGGCGCAAGCCGAGGTCGCGGTAGTCGGTCGGCTTTGCGCCCGGGTCCCGTGCGAGACCCACGAGCGGTTCGATCGTGAACGGGTGGACGACCGTGGCGGCGTCGTGCAGGTAGGCGACGGGGACGCGGCGTCCCGACCGGAAGCCCCGCGCCAGCCATGCGACGACGCTGGCGGGCGTCCCGTCGATGCAGACGACGGCCACCCGCGAAGAGGGAATCGCGCCGGAGGCGACGAAGAGGTCGAGGATCGCGGGCCGGTCGACGAGCAGCAGCGCCTTCGGGAAGTACGCGTCCCACTCGGGCCCGAGGGGCGGCGATCGCCAGCGGCACGCGGTCGGAAGCAACCCTGGCAACGCGCCGCGACTCCGACGGGAACGCAGCGCCGCGTCGAGCTCGGGGCCGGCGATCTCCCTTCCCACCCGGCGTCGCAGTGCGTGCGCGAGGTTGCCGCGCGTGAAGGCCCCGGCGCCCGCGCGCAACGCCTGGGCACATTCGTCGATGAGCTCAACCATGGGCGGCCTCCCGCGGGTGGACCTCGCTCACGGCCCCGGCGCGTGCGACGCGCGCGTCCCGCGCGACCCGATCGATCGCCTGGAGATGAAGCTCCGTGACCAGGGCGAGCCAGAGCTTTTCGACGGTGCGGGGCCGAACGAGGTCCTGCCCCAGGGGTGCTTGCGCGAGCAGCTTCTCGACGTAATCCCAGCGCAGGAGCCCGCGCTCGCGGACCGCGCGCTCGGTGAGCACGTCGCGCGAGAGTACCCCGAGGTCGGCCGCGAACCACGCCGCCAGTGGCAGCGACATGCCGCGCTTGGGGCGGTCGACGATCCACCGGGGCAGGCAATCGTAGGCGGCCTGCCGGAGGACGAGCTTCTCCTCGGTCCCGTCCATCTTCTGCCAGGGAGGGATCGTCAGTGCGTGCTCGACGAGGCGCCGATCGAACATGGGTGAACGCACGGCCAGATCGTGCGCGGCGCCGATGACCTTCGCCGCCTTCACGAGGATGTTGTTTCCGCCCTTGAGGACCGTGTTGGCGATCATCACGCGGCCGAGGAAGGTCCCGCGGCTCGGGAAGCGCTGCCCAACGGTGCGCCTCACGGCCGCGAGCAGCCGTCGAGGGTCGAACGCCGCCAGCGCATCCGGCGCGAGCGCGACCGGCAGGTCGTTCCAGTAGTTGTGGTGCAACACGAGGTAGGTTTCCGGGAGCGACGACGACGCCGGATGAGAGGCGTAGGGATGCGCCAGGAACATCCCGGCGTTCTTCGTCCCTCCGAAGGCCTGATCGCCGCCCTCGCCCGTGAAGAGCACGTCCGTCGTCCGCGCCGCCTCGCGCGCCAGGAGGAAGTTGGGGACGGCGATGGCCTCGGAGAGGACGTCCTCGAGGTGCGTCATCGTCCGCTCGATGCCGGCGCAAAAGCTACGCGCGTCGACCTCGAGCACGTTCTGCCGGACGCCGAGGTGCTCCGCGACGGCCTTCGAGTAGCGGAATTCGCCCGGCTGCGTGTCGCCGAAGAAGAGGGTGAAGGCCTCGACGGGCGCGCCGCTCCTGTGCACCTGCGCGAGCACGATGGAGGAGTCGAGCCCCCCCGAGAGAAATGCCGCGACCCGGGCGCCGGGGACGAGAGCGTCGCCGACGGCATGCTCCAGGGTGCGACTCACGTCGCGCGCCGCCACGGAGAGTGACCTCGCCGCGTCGAGCTTTTCGCGGGGTGCGTACCAGCGTCGTGGTGAGCGCCGCGGCGCGAGCTCCCAGACCTCTCCCGGGCCGACCTGCCGCACTGACCGGAGCGCGGTCCCGGGTGACTTCGGGTAGCCGAGCACGAGGCTGCCCACGAGCGTGTCGTGGTCGAGCTCCTCGCCGACGCCGGCGAGGATCAGCGCGAACATCGAGGTCGAGAAGCCGACGCCGCCCCCGCGCAGCTCGGCGACGTACATCGGCCGAGCGCCGATCGCGTCGCGGGCGACGACGACACGGCCCCGGACGGAGGCGGCCAGGCAGTACTCGCCGCTCAGCGAGCCCAGAACGCCCGTACCCTCGTGCCGCCAGGCGGCGAGCAGGTCGGCGGCGTTGCACGCGCGTCCGTGCCTCCGTACGTAGCCCGCGAGGGCAAGCGACTCGCCGCGCTCGACGTCCTCGGCGAGGTCCGCGTCGCGCGCGCCGAAGACGACCAGCGCGCCGGTCGTGGCGCGCCTTCGCGATCGCCCGCGCGCGTGGGGCGAGAGCAGCATCCGTGCGAGCGCGCTCGTCGCCTCGCGTCCGTCACGTCCGATGCAACCGGCGATGCCGCCCATCAGCCGGTGCCTCCCCCGCCACTCGAATCGTCACCCGTGTCGCCCGAGCCGGTACCGTCGTCTCCGCTGCCGTCGTCGCCGCTCCCGTCGTCGCCGGGGCACGGACCGCCATACCCCCCATTGGGGCCTCCGCCGTCGTCGTCGACGCCGCCATCGGGCGGATCGGGCGCGTTCGGGTCGACGGTCGGCACCGCGGGGACCCACGGCAACGTCGGGTCGGGCGCAGGAGCGTCGGGGGCGGAGCACGCCGACGCACCGAGCGCGCCTAGGGTGAGCAGCGCCAGGCCGACGAAGTCCCTCCGCGCGAGCCGGTCGACCGTGGCGCCCCCGCGCCGCGCGAGCGAGCTTCCAGCGATGCCGAAGCCGAGCGCGATGAGGGCCGCGTGCCGGACGGGCACCTTCGCGCGTGCGCCGCGACGCGGGCGTGGAGGCAGGAAAGAAGGACGGAGGCGGCCCGCGCGATCGCGGCGGCGCCCCTCGCTCCAGAACGACGTCGCGGCCTCCAGGAGCTCCACGGTGGAGACCGGGTCGCGCGCGGCGTTCGCATCGTTGACGGCTCGAAGGAGCACGTTCAGGTCGGAGTCCGAGAGGCGCAGGCCGCCGAACGTGGGTCGGAGGCGCCCGCGTCGATCCTCGGGTCCGCCATGCACGAGGAAGCGACGGCGCCCCGCCTTCGCTGCCTCGAGCGCGTCGCCGCCGGCCGGCTGCAGCACGAGCGCGCCGAGCATGCCGAAGCGCCGCCATCGCCTCGGATGGGGGGCCACGCCCGGCGGAAGGCTGCCGGCCACGAGGTACGAGCCAGTGGGCGTGTGCCCGAAGGGCTTGCGCCAGTCGCGGGCCTCGTTGTCGTGGCGCTTCGCCGCCCACCCGCTCGCCGTGGCGAGGACCCGCAGGGGCCCCGCGCGGGTGCTCCCGTCGCTCCCCAGCAGGAGCGCGCGGCCGCATCGCCTCCGACCGGCTGGCACTACGATCACCAGCTTCGACATGCCTCGCGGTAGAGCACGGAGCGGACCAGGCGACGGGAACCCGGAGCGGCGCACAAGCCCTCGAAGATTCGTGAGGTCGGAGGAACGCCGGTGGGAGGAATTCCGCGGGCCAGGGAGAAACTCCGCGCCGACGGCGGATCGGTCACGAAGCTGACGACGTGGGATGCAGAGCGGTCGGAGCTCCCGGAGGCGGTTTCGCGAGGAACAGGAACATCGAGGGGACCAGGAAGAGGGACAGCAGCGTCGACGACGTGAGTCCGCCGACGACGGCCAGCGCGAGCGCCTGGTTCGCCTCCGTGCCCTGTTCGAGGCCGAGGGCCGTGGGAACGAGACCGATGACCGTGGCGAGGCTCGTCATGATGATCGGCGTGAAGCGGGTCCGTGCCGCCTGGACGATCGCATCTTCCTTGGAGGCGCCTTCGTTCAGACGCTCGCTCGCCTCGTGGATGAGCAAGATCCCGTTCGACACCGCGATCCCGATCACCATGAGGACGCCCATGAGAGCCGTGACCGAGAACCCCTGATCGGCCGCCATGAGCGCGAGCACGATGCCCACGAGACACACGGGGATCGTGAAGAGCATGACGAACGGCAGCCGCAGGGACTTGAACTGGATCGTCATGATCATGAAGACGACCATGACGGCGAGGCCGAGGGCGACCCCGAGGCCCGAGAACGTCGTCCGCATCAGGTCCGTCTCGCCCACCCAGCGCCAGGTGAGCCGGCTCGTGCGCGGATCGGCGTTCAATTTCTTCTCGAGCTCCGCGGCGGCCCCGCCGAAGTCGCGGCGCTCCGTCTGCATGTAGACCTCGGTCACACGCGTCATGTGGTCGCGCTCGATCGCGATGGGCCCCGCCGCGCGCAGGATGTCGGCGTACGCGCCGAGCTCCACGGGCTCGCCGTGTGGGCCGATGCGTGCGGGGATCTCCGAGAGCGCCCGCGCGTCGCGGACGTCCTTCTCGTCGTAGTACGTGACGACGTAGTAGGCCTGCCCATTGTGGGGATCGATCCACACGCCCGGGGTGTTGATGTCCCCGAGGGTCGCGTCGAGGGTCGACTGAGCTGCCTGTCGCGCGGTTACCCCGACCTGGCCGGCCTCCTCGCGCCGCGTGTCGACGTGGATCTCCGGGTAGTCCTCCTCGAGCTGTACGCGCACGTCCCGGACGCCGCCGACCGACCGTGCAATCCGGGCGACGGCCTCGCCCTGCTCCTCGAGACCCACGAGGTTGTCGTTCTGGATCTCCACCGCGATCGGCGCGTAGTACCCGTTCGAAAAGACGCTCGCGACGAGCCCTCCCGGCCACTGGAGGAACTCGACCCCCGGGTAGTGCTCCGTCAGGAGGTGCCGCGCCATGTCGGCGATCTCCCGCTGCGTGTGCTTCCGCTTCCCGGGCTCGACGAGCGCGACACGGATGAAGCCCATGTGCGGGCCGTCGTTGGGGCTGGTCATCGCGCTCCGCGCGTTCTGGGGAGACCCCTCATTGGTGAGGACGAGCTCCACTTCTCCCTTCGGCAGCTCGTCGGCCAGCATCTTGCCCATGGCCTGGATGCGACGGGACGCCTCGTCGAGGGAGATCCCGGGCGCGAACCGGACGTAGACGCGCTCCATCGACTCGTCGATCTCCGGGAAGAACGTCGTCGGGAGCCGTGAGGCCGCCCAGCCCGCCCCGGCGGTCAGGAGGATGCTCGCGACGAGGATCGCCGCGCGCGCCGGCAGCGCGGCGCGCAGCACGCGCGAGTACCGCTCAGCGAGCCCCTCGATCGCGTCTTGCAATCGCTTCGCGAAACCGTGGGCCTCCTTCTCGCCCAGCAGGCGGCTCGCGGCCACCGGGGTGACGAACATGCTCACCACGTAGGAGGCGATCATCGCCACGGCCACCGTGAGGGCGAGCGGCGCGAAGAGCTTGCGAGCGAGGCCGACGAGAAGAAGGACGGGCAGCAGCACCGCGATGGTGGTGAGCGTGGAGGCGAGCACGGGCAGCGCGACGGCGCCCGTGCCGCGCAGCGCGGCGTCGAACCGCGACATCCCCTGGCGCTGGTGCCGGTGGATCGACTCGAGGACCACGACCGCGTCGTCGACGAGGCGGCCCATCGCGAGGGTGAGGCCGCCCAGCGTGAACGAGTTGAGCGTCTGCCCGGCGGCATAGAGGACGATGAGCGTGATCGCGAACGACAGGGGAATGGCCACCGCGACGATGAGCGTGCCGCGGAAGCTCTGGAGAAAGACGAGGATGACGAGCGCGATGAGGACGAGCGCCTGGCCGACCTCCCGCTTCAATCCCTCGTACGAGGTGCGCACGAACGTCGATTCGTCGAACACCGGCTTCACCACCAGCCCAGGCGGAAGGTCGTGCAGGCTCGCGAGCGTCTTCTTCACCGCATCGACGATCCGGAGCGTATTCCCGCCGGGCACGCGCAGCACATTGAGATAGACGGCGTTCGTGCCGTTCACCGAGACGCTCTGGGTCGCCGCCGCACCCGCGTCCTCCACCCGTGCGACGTCCCGGATGTACACGGGTTTCCCGTCGACGGTTTTGACGAGCGCGTCGCCGATCCGCCGGACGCGCTCCGGGACCGCGTCTGTGTAGACGTTCGCGTCGAACGTGGGAGAGATGAACTCCCCGGAAGGGAGCAGCGCGTTCGACTGCGCCACGGCGGCCGAAACGTCCTCCGCCGTGACGCCGCGAGACTCGGCGGCTGCGCGGTCGACGACGACGTTGATCTGGCGCTGCGTGCCGCCGTTCACCGCCGCGCTCGCGACGCCGGAGATCCCCTCGAGCTGTGGCTCGATCTGGTTGAGCGCGTAGTCGTAGAGCTGTGGGCCCGTCAGCCCACCCCCCGACACGACCACCTGGACGACCGGAGCGTTCGTCGGATCGTACTGCAGGACGAAGGGCGGGACGACGCCGAGCGACTTCGGAACCGCCGACATCGCGAACTGCACCTGCTGCTGCACGAGCGTCTGGGCGGAGTTGAGGTCCGTACCCCACGTCATCCAGACGTAGACGATGCTCAGGTTGTTGCGCGACGTGCTCTGCACGTGCTCGACGCCCGGGGTCGCGCTCACGTACTTCTCGATCCTCCACGTGAGCGTCTTCTCGACGTCCTTCGCAGCGAGGCCCGGAGCCAGCGTACCGACGACGAGGGTGGGCGGCGTGAGGTCCGGGAACGTATCGATGGGCATTCGCGGCGTCACGACGGCCGCGAAGACGAGAACGGCCAGCCCCAGCATGAGGCTCGCGAGCGGGTTGCGCAGCGAGAGGCCCGTCACGGTCCGCCGACCCCTCCCGCCCCTCCCCCGCCGCCGCGTGCAGCACCCCTGCCCGCATCGCCCGGAGGAAGCACGACGTCGGGATTTGCCGTCACCCGGTCTCCGTCCGCCAGAAGTGCTCGACCCTGGGTGACGATCTGCGTGTGCTCGGGGACCTCCGACGGATCGAAGTAGAGCTCACCGCCGCGTTCGCCGACGACGGGCGCCTGCCGGGCGCGCGCGACGTCGTGGTCGACGACGAAGAACTTCGCCTTTCCCTCCTCCTCGGTGGCTGCATAGAGCGGGATGGCCGTCGCCTTCCGCGCGGCGCCGACGTCGACGTGGACGATCGCGGTCGTGGCGGTCGGGTATTTGCGTTGCGGATCGGGAACGTCGATCTCGAAGTGGACGGTGCGGGTGCTCGGGTCGGCGCGCGGAGCGCGGCGCGCGATCGGCGCGTCCAGCTGCGCGCCCGTCGCGAGCATCTGGATCGACGCGACCGTGCCCGGAGCCACGACGTCGAAGTCCTTCTCGGGCGCGTCCACGACGACGCGGACGGTGTCGCGATCGACGACCGAGACGATGGCCGTCCCGGGGCGCACGAAGGCCCCCGGGTCCACCGAGCGGGTCCCTATCTCGCCGTCGAAGGGCGCTCGCAGGACGCAGTCCTGCACCGCGAGGGAGCTCGACTGGAGCTTCGCCTGCGATTCGAGCAACGTCGCCTCCTCGGAGCTGCTCTGCGCCTCCTTGACCTCGGCCTCGTTCTGCGCGACGAACCCACCGTCGAGGAGTGTCTGCACGCGCGCCGCCTCGTCGGCGGTCGCGCGACGCCGAGCGCCGGCCGCGCGGGCCTGCATTGCGGCGGCGCGGGCCAGCGCGCTCGGGTTCGAGCAATCGAGACGCGCCAGCACCTGCCCCCGGGTGACGACGGCACCCGGGCGAACGAGCACGTCCAGCACGTACGCGGAGACGTACTGCGGACCGACGTCGGCCTCGATCCAGGCCTCTACCGCGCCCACGTAGTCGCGGCGATCCCGGTACTGCGTCATCGGCGCCTCGATGACGCTCACGGGCCGCGGAGACCCCGCGAGCGGGACGTGGTTCGTCGCGCGCCCGGCGCGCACGACGAGGAGCCCCCCCACGACCAGCACCAGGACCGTGCCGGCGACGATGATCAGCATGTTTCGAAGGCCGTGCAGCGCTCCGGACCGTCGAACGGGAGGGAGATCGATCGCTCGTTGCATCCGCACCTTCTCGGGCATTCGCCCGCTGAAGCACGGCAGCAAGGATCGGTCCGACGCCGGCGCAGTCTGCCCGCGCCAAGCGAGCGGGTGGTTGCGCTCGGCCGTCGGTTCTTCGGTACGCGACTATCGGTAGGGATCGCCAGAAGCGAGGGCCTGCCGCTGAGCAGCGTGTACGACCAAGACGCTCCGGCGAGCGCGATTGACCACGTGCGCGGCCGTGGTCCCCACGAGGCGGTCGAACCCGCCGTATCCGTGGCTCCCCATCACGACGAGGTCGACGTCAAGCTCTTCGGCCGCGTCGAGGATCTTGCGCCAGGGGACACCGAAGCGGACCACCGGCGGGCGCAGATCCAGTCCGGGCAAGCTCGAACGGAGCGAGCCAATCTCGGCCCTTGCCGTGGCCTCGAGCTTCGCCGGCAGCGGATCGGCCTGGCTGCCCGCCGCGGCGGCCGGAAACTCGGGCGGTACCCACACGACGGCGAGAGGCCACATCGTGGCCGTGAAGCGTGCGGCGACCTCCGCCGCAGCGTCGAAGACGAGCTGCATCCGCGGCGAGCGATCGAGGGCTGCGAGGACGCGGCGGATCATCGGCGCATCGGGTTCCATTGCAACGAGTGAACCGCGCTCTGCGTGGAGCGCCTGCGGCTGCGCGGGCAGTGTGTCGCGATGGGGCGCTCGAGGTCCCGCGCACTCCGGCGCCACGCACGGGTCGGCACGGCGACCGCGAGCGTGCGGCCGCCGCGTCGGGAATTCCTCCGTCTCGAGGCCGGAGTATTTCCCTCCAGCACGAGGCGCACGCTCCTCGATTTGCGTGCGGAGTCGCTAGACGTGACCCGCCGCGAGCTCCCCCTCCTGCGCCTCGACGGCCTCGGGCGCGGAGCGCCTGGCGAACACCAGGAACATCACGGGCACGAGGAACAGGGAGAGGACGGTGGAGGACGTGAGGCCCCCCACCACGGCGAGCGCGAGCGGCTGATTCGCCTCCGAGCCGTGCTCGAGGCCCATGGCAGTCGGAATGAGCCCGATCACGGTGGCGAGGCTGGTCATCGCGATGGGCACGAACCGCGACCGCGCCGCAGCGACCACGGCGTCGACCTTCTCGGCCCCTTCTTCGCTGTAACGGCGGTTCGCGTCGTCCACGAGAAGAATGCCGTTCGAGACGGCGATGCCGATGACCATCAGGATGCCCATGAGGGCGGTGATGGAGAAGCCCTGGCCTGCCGCCATCAGCGCGATGACGATACCGACGAGGGACACGGGGATCGTGAACAACATGACGAACGGCAGCCGCAGCGACTTGAACTGCGACGCCATGATCATGAACACGACCATCACCGCAAGGCCGAGGGCGAGTCCGAGTCCGCCGAAGGTCGTGCGCATGAGCTCCACCTGCCCGACGAACCGCCAGTCGATGTGGCTCGTGCGGGGGTCCTTCTCGAGGGCTGCCTCGACCTGGGACGATGCCGAGCCGAGGTCACGCCCCTCCGTCTGCATGAGGACGTGGGCGACGCGCGCGAGGTGATTGCGCTCCACGGAGACCGGCCCGAGCGCGCGGCGAACGTCGCCGTACGCGCGCAGCAAGACCGGCTGGCCCCCCGGGCCGACGCGCACCGGCAGCGAGCCCAGCGCCTCCGTGTCCGGGACGCGGGTGCCGTCGTAGTAGGTGACGACGTAGTACGACTGACCGTTGTTCGAGTCGATCCAGACGCCCGGCGTGTTGATGTTCCCGAGCGTCGCCTCGAGCGTCGTTTCGGCCGCCTCGCGCTCGCTCGTGCCGACGAGCCCCGCCATCTCGCGGTCGGTGTCGACGTGCACCTCGGGGTAGTCGTTCTGGAGGGAGACCTTGACGTCGCGAACGCCGCCGACGGTGCGTGCGACGTCGGCGACCGCCTGCGCCTCTTCGTTCAGCTCGGTGAGGTTGTCGTCGTGCACCTCGACGACGAGGGGGGCGGTGTATCCGTTTGCGAACACGCTGGCGACGAGGCCGCCCGGGTACTGGAGCACCTCGACGCCGGGGAACTCGCGGTTGACGATCGCGCGGATCCTCGCCGCGAGCTGCGACTGCGACATCGTCCGGTGCTCCGGGTCGGAGAAGGCCAGCTGCAGGGTGCCCGTGTTCGGCGCGACGTTCGTGTTCGTCAGGAGCGCGCGGGCGTTCTGCGGCATGCCGATGTTGGCGATCGACATCTCGACGACGCCCGGCGGGAGCTCGTGCGTGATGGACTTGCCGAGGTCCGCCATGGTCGCCGCCGCGTCCTTCACCGAGATACCGGGCGCGAAGCGTACGTAGAGCGTGTCCATCGACTCGTCGATCTCGGGGAAGAACGTCGTGGGCAACCGGTTCGCGGTCCACCCGGCGGCCATGACGAGGACGAACGACGCGAGGACTACGAGGGCGCGGTACGGCAGCACGCGACGGAGCGTCTGCGAGTACCCGTCCGCGATGCGGTCGATGAGCGCCTCGACCGCCCTTCCGAACCGGCCGTGCTCGGAGTGGCCGAGAAAGTATCGACAGGCGACGGGAGTGACCGCCATGCTGACGAAGTAGGACGCGATCATCGCCACCGCGACGGTGATCGCGAGCGGCGCGAAGAGCTTTCGCGCGAGCCCGGCCAGGAGCACGACCGGCAGGAGCACGGCCATCGTGGTGAGGGTGGACGCCAGCACCGGCAACGCGACCGAGTTGGCCCCGTCGAGGGCGGCCCGCGCCGCGCTCTTGCCCATCCGCTGGTGGCGGTGGATGGCCTCGAGCACGACGACGGCGTCGTCGACGAGGCGCCCCATCGCCAGCGTCAGCCCGCCGAGGGTGAACGCGTTGAGTGTTTGCCCGGTCGCGTAGAGGACGATGAGCGTGATCGCGAACGACAGCGGGATCGCGACCGAAACGATGACCGTGCCGCGGATGCTCTGGAGGAAGAGGAGGATGACGAGCGCGATGAGGACGAGCGCCTGCACGATCTCCTTCTTCAGCCCGTGGTACGCGCCGCGCACGAACGTCGACTGATCGAAGTAGACCTTCGCCTGCATGCCGGGGGGGAGGTCCTTGAGGTGCTCGACCACCTTCTTCACCGCGTCGACGATGTCGATCGTGTTCCCGCCCGGGATGCGCAGGACCGCGAGGTACACCGCGTCGTTGCCGTTGACCGCGACCGACTCGGTCGCAGGCGTGCCACCGTCGACCACGTGGGCGACGTCGCGGATGAGCACCGGCTTGCCGCCCACCACCTTCACCGTCGCGTCGCCGATCGTCTCGACGCGCTTCGGGATCGCGTTCGTGTACACGTTGGCGTCGAAGCGCTCCGCGAGGAGCTCGCCCGACGGCAGGAGCGCGTTCGAGCTCGCCGCCGCGGCCGCGATGTCGTTCGCGGTGATCCGGCGCGCCTGCGCCTTCACCGGGTCGACGACGACGTTGATCTGACGCAGCTGCCCGCCGTAGGGCGCGGCGCTGGCGACGCCGGAGATGCCCTCGAGGAGCGGCTCGATGTTGTTGAACGCGTAGTCGTAGAGCTGGGGGCCCGTGTACCCCGCGCCGCTCACCACGACCTCGCAGACGGGCGCGTTCGACGGGTCGTACTGGAGGACGAACGGCGGCAGCACGCCGAGCGACTTGGGCACGGCGGCCATGGCGAACTGCGCCTGCGACTGCACGAGCGTCTGCGCGGCGTTGAGGTCCGTCCCCCACTTCAGCCACACGTAGATGACGCTGAAGTTGTTGCGCGAGAGGCTCTCGACGTGGTCGACGCCGGGGGTCGCGCTCACGTACTTCTCGAGCCGCCAGCTGAGCGTCTTCTCCACGTCCTTCGCGCCGAGGCCCGGCGCGAGCGTGCCGATGATGAGGACGGGCGGGGTCAGCTCGGGGAAGGTGTCGACCGCCATGCGCGGGGTGACCACGCCCGCGAAGACGATCAGCCCGACGCAGATCATCAGGATCGCGATCGGGTTGCGCAGCGAGAGGCTGGTCACTTGCCGGGCTCCTTTGCGCTCGGAGACGCGGAAGCCGACGCCGCGGAGAAGGCGACCTCCCTGGGAGCCACCCTGTCGCCGTCGGCCAGGATGGCCCGACCCTCGGTGACGACCTGCGTGCCCGGTTTGAGGTCGGTGTCGACGAAGAGGGTGCCTCCGCGCTCGCCCTGGACGTGGAACCTCGCCTTGTGCGCGACGCCGCCGGCGACGACGAAGAGCGCCGCCTTCGATCCGCTGATGGCGGCGGAGTCGAGCGGGATGGCGGTGGCGGGCCGCGGCTCGCCCACCTCGACGCGCGCCTCGCCCGTCGTGTTCACGGGGATCTCGCGCTTCGGATCGGGCATGTCGATCTCGACGTGCACGGTGCGGGTGTCGGGGTCGGCGCTCGGTGAGCGGCGCGAGATCGTGGCCGGCAGCGTCTTGCCGGTGGCGAGCAGGTGCACGGAGAGCACCGTCTGCGGGGCCACGACGCCGAAGTCGTCCTCGGGCACGTCGATCGTCATGCGGACGGTGGAACGGTCGACCACCGAAACGATCGACGTGCCGGGCCGCACGAATGCGCCCGGGTCGATGGTGCGCGTCGCGACCTCGCCGTCGAACGGCGCGCGCAGCACGCAGTCGTCGACCGCGAGCGAGCTCGAGGCGAGCTTCGCGCGCTGCGCGGCGAGCTGCGCCTGGCGCGCGCTGCTGTCGGCCTTCTTCAGCTGGACGCTGTTCGGGTCGATGTACCCGCCGTCCAGGAGGCTCTCCATGCGCGTCGCCTCGTCCGCGACCGCCTTCTGCTGCTCGTCGATGGCGCGCGCCTCCGCGGCGACCGCCTGGCTCGCGGCGCTCGCGTTCCGGCAGTCGAGCGTCGCGAGGACCTCGCCGCGCTTGACCACGGCCCCCGGCCGGACGAGGACGGTGTCGACGTACGCCGAGATGAACTGCGGGCCGACCTGGGCCTCGATCCACGGGCGGAGCGTGCCGATGTAGACGCGCTGCTCGCGGAAGCGCGTGTCCTGCGCCTCCACCACGGTGACTGGCTTCGGCGCCGCCGAGAGGGGCACGTCGTTCACGTGGGACTCGGCGCGATGGATCAGCACCGCCCCGGCGACGAGCACGAGCGCCACCCCGGCGCCGATGACGATGGGGATACGCGCCCCGCGGCGCGCGTGGGCCGGCGGGGAAGGCGGGGGGGTGGGCTGCGAAACCGTCGGGCTCGAGGTCATCTTCTTCCTTCTCGGGTGGCTCGTCGTCTGCTCGCGGTGCCGCTCGGGCGCCGGCTCACAGCCCCTCGGCGATGGCCCGCCCGAAGGCCGCGCGGGCCCGGGCGACCTCGAACTTGCCGAGCGCGTACTGGATCTCCGCGTCGGTGCGCACCGCCTCGGCGTCCGCGAGCTCCACGGCGTTGCCGATGCCGGCGCGGAACCGGGCGTCCGCCTGGTCGTAGTTCGCGCGGGAGGCGACGACGGTGTTTTCGAGTGCGACGAGCGCCGAGCGAGCCACCTGGACCGCGACGAACGCCTTTCGCACGTTGGCCACCTCCTGCTCCACCGCGACGTCGACCTCGTCGTGACGGACCTGCTCCGTCGATCGCGCGGCCTCGCGCCGCGCCGAGATCGTCCCGTCGTAGAGGGGCCAGGAAAAGACGAGCCCCACGTCCCAGTTGGGCACGTCGGGGAGCCAGCCGTTCCCGTCGGGGACTGCACCGTTGCTCGGCGTGGCGCCCCCCGCGCGCTCCGAGAACGTACCGGTCGCGCCGAGGTCCGGGCGAAGCTCGGCCCCGACGGCGCGAGTCTGGCGTTCGGCAGCGGTGAGCGACGCGACGGCCTGCGCGATGAGCGGGTCGCGGGTCCGGACGAGATCGATCGCCTCCGCCATCGTCGGCAGGTCGCCCACCGCCGGTTCCTCGGCTCCCACGTCCAGCGCCGGGTCCGGCGCGCCGATCGCGGCCGCGAACACGCTCTGGGCGAGCGCGAGCCCGCCGCGCGCCTTGATGCGTCCGACGTCGAAGCGATTGAGGTCGGCCTCGGCGCGGGTGAGCTCGATCGGCGGACGAAGCCCGGAGTCGACGCCGCGCTTCGCGAGATCGCGGTGAACCTTGGCGCGATCGTACGCTTGATCGGACGCGACGATGATCGCCCGCGCTGCGAGGACGGAGAAGTACGCCTCCTCCACGCCGAAGTCGATGTCGAGCCGCTCTCCGTCGGCCCCGTGCTTCGCCACGTCGACGAGCGCGTCGGCCGCCGCGCGCTGCGCGCCGATCCGGCCGAAGTCGAAGATCTCCTGCATGATTCCCGCGCCGACGAACGTCGACGCGTACGGCGTCCAGGCGGCCGTGCTCGAGGTGGTGCCCGGGGTGGCCCCGATGCGCGGGGCGTCGAGCGACTGCGTCTGCAGGAACGTGCCGGTCGTGTTGTTCGCCGTCATGCCGTAGAGCTGCGCGGTCACGCCGACCGTGGGGAGCCACTGTCCGCTCGGGATCTCCGCCTGCGCCATCCGCTCCTTCACACGCGAGAGGGCTGCGTGGATGGCCGGATGGTGTGCCCGCGCGTACGCGAGCGCTTCCGGCAGCGTGAGCGAGCGGACGGGCGTCGGCACGTCGATCGACGGAGGCGAAACCGGAGTCGGCCCCTCCGCGCGCGCCGGGCCCGCGAGCGCCCCGATGGCGACGAGCGCGCCGAGCGACGCGGCGCACCACGGGAGGGAACCGTGTCGAAGAACCATCGATCGAGCGGCCTGCATAGGCAGCTCTTGTGCCATGAGCCGCGCGCCCGTAGCCAGCGTGGAGGGCGATCGAACCTACCCGGTGACGGGGAAATGCTCCCGGTGTCCGGGATTTTTTCCGGGTCCCGACGCAGGTGCCATCTCGAAAGACGGGCCGCCGATGGAGCGTCGCCTCGTCCGCGCGATGGCGCGGGCCTTGCTCGGCGATTCGGGTCTTGCTCCGCACCTCGAGGGTTCCCCCGGCGCGCTCGATGCGACCCAGCCCTGCGCGCGGGCACGCGACCCTCGTCGCGTGGATGCTGTTCGCGATCGCCCTCGTCACGGGGCTCGCCTGGTGGGACGAGCAACGCGAGGCAGGGGCGGCGCTCCGCGATCTGGAGAGCGAACAGTCGGTGCTCGCGTGGAGCATCGCTGGGACCCTTCGTGCACGCCTGACGAGCCTCGAGCGGGAGGCGGTGCTCGTCGGAGAGCACGGCCCGGGGGAGCTCGGGCAGCGCTACTCGCCGGTCGTGATCCGCAGCGCCGACGATCCGCGCACGCAGGTGAGGGACGCGAGCCGCCTGCTGCTGACGGTGCCCATCGCGAGCGGTCAGCTCGTCGACGTCGGGCTGCAGGCGCGCGACCTCGTCGACCGCGAGGGGCGGCTCTCCCACCCGGGAGAGCTCGTCCTGCTCCTCGCGCCGCCCGACGAGGATCTGTTTCGCTCGATCGAGGGCGAGTCGGTGTCGTCCCCTCCCCTCCGCGCGGCGCTCGAGCGCGGCGACGCGACCCTGCGACTCAGCCGCCCGCAAGCCGCGCAGATCGGCCTGCCGGCGCGGACCTCGATGGCAGGCTTCGCGCACGTCGACGCGGGAGATCTCGGCCGCTGGGGCATCGTCGCGGTGGCGTCGGCGGCGCGCGAGAGGGATCGCGAGAAACGGGCGATCTGGCGTCTGGTGACGGGGGTCCTGGTGGCCTCGGGGCTCGTCCTCGCGTTCGGCGGCGCGGCGCTCCGCCGCCAGCGCAAGGAGCTCGAGCTCCAGAGCGAGCTCGCCGTGGCCGAGGCGCAGCACGCGCGCGACGAGGAGCTCCTCGACGCCGAGCGCGTAGCCACGATGGGGACCTTCGCGATGGGGATCGCCCACGAGGTCGCGACGCCGCTCGGGGTCATCGTCGGTCGCGCGGAGCAGCTCCTCGGCAAGGTGCAGGGCGACGATCGGGCGACACGCAGCGCGCAGACGATCCTGGCGCAAGCCGATCGAATCCAGCACATCGTCCGCCGCTTCCTCGACATGGCGCGCGGCGGCCCGCCCTCGCTCCACCGGCTCGACCCTTCGGAGGTCGTGCGCGCGGCGGCGAAGGCGGTCGATCACCGCTTCGCGAAGGCGCAGGTGACCCTCCACGTGGACGTGCCGCCGACCATGCCGCCCATCCAGTGCGATCGCGACCTCCTCGAGCAAGCGATGGTCAACCTCCTCCTCAACGCGTGCGAGGCGTGCAGCGCGGGTGGACGGGTCGAGCTGACCGCCCGCTCGGACGCGGAGCAGGTCGCGTTCGTCGTCACCGACGACGGCGCCGGCATCCGGCCGGAAGACGCGCAGCGCGCGACGGAGCCCTTCTTCACGACGAAGCCCGAGGGCGCGGGCACGGGGCTCGGCCTGGCGATCGCGACCGAGATCGTGAAGAGCCACCGGGGAAGGCTCTCGATCGCGCCGAGCCCAGGGCGCGGGACGCGCGCGCTCATCGAGATCCCCATCTCGCCGGGAGGTGACCATGCAGAGCGCGCCTGAAACGCCCCGCGTGCTCGTGGTCGACGACAAGCAGGAGATGGCGGACATGCTCGCCGACGACCTCTCCGATCGCGGGTTCCACGGCATCTCGGCATTGTCGGGGGACGAGGCGCTCCGCGTACTCCGCACCGAGCGCGTCGACGTGCTCGTCACCGATCTCAGGATGCCGGACGTGGACGGTCTCGACCTCCTCCGCGCCTCGCTCGCCCTCGATCCCTCTCGCCCGGTGATCATGATGACCGGTTACGGGACCCTGGACTCCGCGATGGAGGCCACGGGCAGGGGCGCGTTCCACTACCTGTTCAAACCGTTCCGCCTCGACGTGCTCGTGAGGGTCGTCGAGCAAGCCTTGAGGAGCCGATGACGAGTCGAGTGGGGGCGGTCGCCGCGAAACCCCGCGTGCTCGTCATCGACGATCACGCGGACATGGTCGAGACGCTGGCGGACGGGCTGATGGACGCCGGCTACGACGCGGTACCGTGCGCGTCGAGCGTCGAGGCGGCGCGCCGGCTCGAGGCGGAGGCGTTCGATGCCGTCGTGACCGACTTGCGCATGCCTTCCGTCGACGGCCTCGGCCTGCTGGCCGTCTCGCGCGCAAAGAAGCCCGAGCGCCCGGTGATCGTGATGACGGCGTACGGGGCGATCGAGACGGCCGTCGACGCGATCCGGCAAGGCGCGTTCCACTACCTCACGAAACCGTTCGCGGTGAGCGAGCTGGCCCTGTTCCTGGGCCGCGCCCTCGACGACGCGACGGTGCGGCGCGAGGCACGGACCCTGCGTGCCGCGCTTTGCGAGCGCACGGGTCTCGGCACTCTCGTCGCCAGGAGCGCGGCGATGCAGGAGGTACTCGATCTGGCCGCGAGGCTCGCGGGCGCCTCCACCGCGGTCCTGGTCTCCGGCGAGACGGGGACCGGCAAGACGGCGCTCGCGCGCGCCATCCATGCGACCAGCGCGCGCGCCTCGAAGCCGTTCGTCAGCGTCAACTGCGCGGCGCTGCCGGAGCCGCTCCTCGAGAGCGAGCTTTTCGGCCACGTCCGGGGCGCCTTCACGGGCGCAACCGCCAACCGCGTGGGCCTCTTCGAGGAAGCGCACGAGGGTACGCTCCTGCTCGACGAGATCGCCGAGATGTCTCCTGCGCTTCAGGCCAAGCTGCTCCACGTGCTCGAGAGCGGGCGAGTCCGCGCGGTGGGCGCGAGCAAGGACCGCGCGGTGGACGTCCGCATCGTGGCTGCGACGCACAGGGACCTGCGCGAACGCGTCAAGGCGGGGGCCTTTCGCGAGGACCTTCTCTACCGGCTCGACGTCGTGACGATCGAGATTCCCCCGCTGCGCCAGCGCCGGGACGACGTGCCTGTCCTCGTCGAACGCCTGCTCGCGGAGGCGAAGCGAAAGCACGCGGCGTCGCCCGTCGAGGGGTTCTCGCCCGACGCGATGACGAGACTGCTGGAGTACGCCTGGCCAGGCAACGTCCGCGAGCTGGCACACCTCGTCGAACGCGTGGTCCTGCTCGGTCAGACCGCGCACGTGGGCGCGGCCGACCTCCCGCCGCATCTCGCCAACGCGCCGCCGCCGGGCTTGCCCGAGGTCCTGAACTGCGGCGTCGTGCCCATCAAGGAGGTGCAACGTCGCTACGCGTCGTGGGCCCTCGAAAGGCTCGGCTGTCTGCGCGGGCGCACGGCCGAGGCGCTCGGCATCGACGGCAAGACGCTCGCGAAGTGGCTGGGCGCGTGACGACCGCGCCGCCGCCGCACCCCGCACCGCACGTCACGCTCCCGGCGCTCGTGCGGACCTCCCTCTACTACGGGCTCGTCGGGTTCGGTGGCGGCTACTCGGTGCTCGCGCAGCTCCGGCGTGACCTCGTCGAGGTTCGCAAGTGGCTCGACGCCGAGCAGTTCCTCGTGCTGGCCGAGCTCTCGAAGAGCCTGCCCGGGACGCCCGCGACGACGCTCCTCGCGCTCCTCGGGCAGCGCGTCGCGGGCCTTCGCGGGGGCGTGGCCGCCGCCGCGTCGTTCCTCCTGCCGAGCTTCGTACTCATGACCGCGTGCGGCGCCGCCTACACCGAGATGCGTCAGCTCAGCGGCCTCTCGATCTTCTTCGACGGCATGAACGCCGCCATGGTGGGCATCGTCGGCTCGGTGACCGTGGACCTGGGGCGCGCCGCGCTTCGCTCCCGCCTCTCGATCGCCGTCGCCGTCGCATGCGGCGCCATCCTCGCGGCGCGCCTCGTCTCCGAGCCCGTCCTCGCCGCTGCGGCCGTCGCGTTCGGCGTGGTCCGCGCGGCGTGGACCCCCTCGCGCAAGGACGGCGACGAGCCTCCGAAGCCTCCTCCCGGCAGCCAGCGCCTCCACGCCGCCGCCCCGCTCGTCGCGGTGCTGGGGCTCGGCTCGTTCGCGGCCGTCGCCGCGCTCGTGCGCGTCTTCGTGCCCATCGGCGTCATGACCTTCGGCGGCGGCCTCGCGATGATCCCCGCGATCGAGCACGTCGTCGTCATCGAGCAGCACTGGCTCGACGCGAAGACCTTCGCCGACGCCATCGCCCTCGGCCAGGTCACTCCCGGCCCCGTCGCCATCTGCGCCACGTTCATCGGCTACCGCGTGGCGGGCGTCGCCGGCGCCTTCGCCGCAACCCTCGCGATGTTCGGCCCCGCGACCGCGGTCGCGCTCGCCGCGGGACGCTCCGTCGAGCGCTTCCGCGCGAGCCCCCTCGTCCAGGGCGCGCTCCAGGCGCTCGCGCCCGCCGTCATCGGCATGCTCGGCGCCGCGACCTTCAGCCTCGGGCGCTCCGTGGGCGGCTCCCTCCTCGACGTCGTGCTCGCCGCCGTCGCCTTCCTGCTCCTCGTGCTTCGGCCGGTGAGCCCCCTCTGGGTGCTCCTCGCCGGCGGCGTCGTGCGCCTCGGCGCGAGCCACTTCCTCCGGTGATCCCGCGCGCGGCGCGCGCTCCTCGTGCGCGCCGCGCCGCCGGTCCGTCTTCAGTGCGTGGTGCTCGCCATCCGCTCGAGGCTCTGCTGGATTCCCTCGAGCGTCACGCCGTTGCCGAGCGCGTAGCGGGCGACGTACCCGAGCGCGCCCGCGAAGGCGAGCTGCCCGAGACGCGACCCGAAGATGCTGCCCGCGATGAACCCCACACCGACGCCGATGCCCACGGCGATCTGCGGGTGGAGCTTGGTCTGCGCGAGCACGTCCGTGCCGAGCTTGCGCAGCGTCTCCTTCATCCGGTCGACGTCGACGCGCGCCGCGGCCGCATGACCGGCGTTGCCGTTGCGATGCGCTCCCTTGCCCGAGCCGGTTTCGCTTCCCTCGCCGGCGCCGGCCTGCTGCTGCGTGCGCTGCTCGTGCTCGTTCGAGAACGTGGGGTTCATGCGGGTCTCCTCATCTCTCCGTCGTTTCGTCGTGTGCTTTCGTGTCGTCGTGTGCATACGGCCCGCGTGGAAAGCAAGCCGCATGCACGCAGTGCGGCACCACCGAAACAGGAGCTCGACCGCGCGTTTCCCCCGCGGTCCTCGCACGAGCTCGCAGGAAGCGCGCGTCCGCCCAGGCTCGAGGTGAGGCGCTCCTGCACCCGTGCGCCATGCGACATGCGACAGCGCAAAGGCTCGGGCCCGCGCTCGACCGGTCTCGGCAACAGTCTTCGATCGACAGACGACGGTGAATCGAGGCAGGCTGCCGGATCCCGGCGGGTGCCGGCACACCGAAAGAGCGTGAACATGAGAATGGTCCAGAGCAGCGTGTGTGCGGGGATCGCCTTCGCGGGCGTCCTCCTCGTCGGGTGCAACAACAGCGCGAGCAGCGCAGGGACCGCGGCGTCCACAGCGCCGCCCGCGACCACCGCGGCGGCGGCTCCGCCTCCCGCGACCACGGATACGACCCCCGCGCCCGCCCCGGCGGACACGACGGACACGACGCCGCCGGATCAGACCGCGACCGCCGCGCCGCCGGCTCCGCAGGCGGAGAATCCGGGCCCGCCCCCGTCGCCGACGCAGGTGTGGTTCGCCGGCTCGTGGAAGTGGGAGGGCAGCAAGTACGCCTGGGAAAAGGGCCACTGGGAGGCTCGTCACGAGGGCGAGACGCTCGTCCAGGCGCGCTGGGCCGAGAACCACGGCAAGTGGGAGCACGTCCCGGCGCACTGGAACAAGCCGGCCGCCCCGCACCCCATGCCGGGGCACCCGATGGAGCCGCCGCGCCCCGAGCCGCGTCCGCTCGAGCACCGCTGACGGGAGCCCCGCGAGAGCGTGCGCCGAACGCGAAGATCACGCGTGCCCGGCGCGCGCCTCAGCGAAAATCCTGGGTCGCCCAGACGCTTCCGTCGCTCAGCGTCGTGAAGCCGCAGGCGACCTGGGTGTAGTTCGCGTCGCTCATGTTGTCGTAGTGGCCGTGCTGCGCGAAGGGCCCAGGCCCCTCGGCCCACATCTGCGCGAGGCACTGCGTGATCATCGTGGACGGGGGCCCCGGCCATCCGGGGCACTCGTCTTGCGCAGACTCGCTGCACTGGCCGAAGGCGCCGTGGGCGGTCCCCGACTGCGAGTCCGAGGCGGCCTGCCCGTCGGCGCACGACTCCTCCGCGTTCCAGCGCGCATACGGCGGGAGGCTGAGGGTCGCGCGGTACTGGTTGATCGTGTCGACGCAGAGCTGCTCGGTGCTGCCGTCGCCCGACGCGCCGCCGCTGCTCGTACCGCCGCTGCCGCCTCCGCTCGAGGAGCCGGTCCCGGTGCCGCCGCCGGTGCTCACGGAGCTGCACCCGACGAGAAGAGCGAGGACGGCCGAGAGAACGAAGGGCGCGTGACGGGCCATCGTCGAATGGTACCGCGCGGGCCCGCCGGGGGATGTCATCCTTCCCGGGCGCGAAGAGGCGCGGGCTCCTCGGAGAGGCGTCAGGCGCGCGACTGGCGCGGCCGCCGCCGCGCGAAGGCGAGCCCCACGACGAGCAGGCCGAGACCCATCGCGCCGCCGCGCTCCGTACCCGTGCCCGCCTGGCCGCTCACGCTGCAGCCCATGCCGCCGCCGTTCGTGTCCATCGTCGCGTCGGTCGACCCCACGCCGTTGCCGCTCGACGAGGCCCCCGCGTGCGCCGTCCCGCTGCTCGCACCGCTGCTGCTGCCGCTGCTGCTGCTCGAGGCGCCACTCGATCCGCTGCTCGTCGAACCGCCGCTGCTGCTCGAGCTGCTGCTCGTCGATCCACCGCCGCTCGACGTGCTTCCGCCGCCCGAGCTCCCGCTCGTCGAGCCGCCGCCGTCGCTGCTGCTCCCGCTGGTGCTGCCCGAGCTGCTGCTTCCGCTTCCGCTGCCCGAGCTGCTCCCGCTGCTCGTCCCGCCGCCCGCGTCCGTGCCCGATCCCGCGTCGGCCGTGCCGCCGCTGCTGCTGCCCGCGCCGGCGTCGGGGGGAGACTCGGTGATCTGGTTGAAACGGATCGCCGTGAAGGTCTCGCCCTCGTACGCGATGTCGATGTTGACGCCGTTGAGCGTGACGTCGCTCTGGAACTCGTGGGCATAGGGCGGGTTTGCGCTGCAGCCTGGCTCCTCCATGAAGAGCGCCGTCTTGCCGGCCGTGACCCACTTCTCGAAGAGGACGATGTGGCCGCCCGCGTTCAAGTTGCAGGCGTCGCCGGGCTCGAGGTCCGACGCCTGGATGGTCGTCGACGCGCTCGTGTCGAACGGCGCGAACTCGCTCGTGACGAGACCGGGCGCCGCCAGACCCCACGCCCACGAAACGAAGCCCGAGCAGTCGGACCGGTAGGGGTCCCACTGCGGGTTCGATTCGCGGTTGCACGTCGACGAGCACGACGTGTCGTAGTCGGGCTGCCCGTTGGCGCTCTGGCAGTAGAGGAGCTTGGCCGTGACCCACTGCTGGGCGCGCGAGATGGCGTCGTCGCTCGTGATGGCCTCGGACGTCGTCGCCGTCGCCTCGCCGGGCTGGCCTTCGCCCTCGGTGTGACCCGCCCCGGGCCCGTTGCCCACGGCGCACCCGACGGGAAGGGCGAGCAGCGCGAAGGCCAGGGCGGTCTGCGGGCGGAGGAGCATGGTGCCGGGCCGCCCTGCTTGGAACGTGCCTGGACCGTGCGAGCGCAAAGGTGTGTAGTGACAGGCGGTTACGCGTTGTGGGTGGGCAACGCTTCGCGAGGAAAGCTCGCGATGGGGCGCGAGCTCGCGAGGAGTCGCGGGGTGCGGCGCCGCGCGTTGACATTCGAAACCATGGTTCCGTAGAACGAGGGGCAGTAAACGGAACGATGGTTCCGTGTAGAAGCCAGGAGAGGAACCGGGCGATGAGCGATTCCCGCCGCACCACGCGACTCGGCAGCACGGGGCCCTCGGTGTTTCCCATCGCCCTCGGGTGCATGGGGATGTCGGGTGCGTACGGACCGTCCGACGAGAACGAGAGCATCGCGACCATCCGCGAGGCCATCGACCGCGGCGTGACCCTCATCGACACCGGCGACTTCTACGGCATGGGCCACAACGAGCTGCTCGTCCGGCGCGCCATCGAGGGGCGGCGCGACAGGGTGCAGCTCTCGGTGAAGTTCGGCGCGATGCGCGGGCCGGACGGTGCGCCGCTCGGCTTCGACGCACGCCCCGCGGCCGTGAAGAACTTCGCCGCGTACAGCCTGAAGCGCCTCGGCGTCGACGTCATCGACGTGTACAGGCCCGCGCGCCTCGATCCGCAGGTGCCCATCGAGGACACCGTCGGCGCGATCGCCGACCTCGTGAAGGCCGGCTTCGTGCGCCACGTCGGGCTCTCGGAAGTCGGCGTCGAGACGATCCGGCGCGCGGCGAAGGTTCATCCCCTCGTCGACCTCCAGATCGAGTACGCCCTCGTCACCCGAGGGCCCGAGGACGCCATCTTCCCGGCGCTCGCGGAGCTCGGGATGAGCGCGACGCTCTACGGCGTCCTGTCGAGGGGGCTCCTCACAGGCAGCGCGATCGGCGGCAAGGGCAACGCCCGCGGTCATTTCCCGCGCTTCAGCGGCGAGGCCGGCGAGCGCAACGCCGCCAGCGTCGCGCGCTTCCATGCGTTTGCAGCGGAGCGCGGGATGACTCCCGCGCAGCTCTCGGTGGCATGGGTCCTCGCGAAGCAGCCCACACTCGTCCCCGTCGTCGGCGCGCGCACGCGAAAGCAGCTGCTCGACGTCCTCGGCGCGCTCGAGAAGCCCCTGTCGGCCGCCGACGTCGCCGCGACCGAGGCCATCCTGCCGAAGGACGCCATCGCGGGGACGAGGTATCCGGCGGAGCACATGAAGCACCTGGATAGCGAGCGGTGAAGCGAATCGCGTTCCGGCATGCGCGAGCTCGCGCGCGCGGCGGACGCGGCCCTCGAGGGAACGAAGCGGCCGGTCGCCGGGTACCGCGGGCGCGCGCTCGAGATCCACGCGATTCGTGCGCGAGGACGAACCCCTCGGGCGCGAGGACGTACCCGCGCGTCACGCCGCACATACCCCCCGGTTCGCGCCGACCGTCCCGTCGGTTCGCACGCATCCACCCTTCGAGCGCGAGGACGTACCGGCTCGAGCGCGAGGGCTCACGATCTCGTGCGCGAGACGCACCCCTTGCTCCGATGGGACGAGGGGGTTTGTCCCAGCCAAGGAACCGGTGGGTCCCGCGGAGCGAATCCGTTCGTGTCGCGGCACGCGCCACCGGGGGACCGAGGCCGCGCCGGTTCGTCCACTCCAGAGCGACGGTTCCGCGTTCTTCGGCGCCGCTTCCTCGGGCCTTCCGGGCAATTGCGCATCCGAGTGCGCGGCGCCGGCGGCCGAGACCAAGAAGACGAGGCGTCGTCCACCTTCGTACGCCACGACGGCAATCGGACCGGCCCGGTCACACCCCCATCGCCGTCGCTACCGCGTACGTCGGCGCCCTTCGATGCCGGCTTTCCTGCTCGTAGTCGAACGCGATCTCCAGGAGCACGCCCTCCGACCACGCCCCTGCCATGAAGCACACGCCCAGCGGCAGCCCCTTCGCCGCCCCGCACGGCACCGTCACGCTCGGGTAGCCCGCGACCGCGGCCAGCTCGTAGCCCGCGCCCGTGAAGGAGTCCCCGTTCACGAAGTCCGTCAGCCACGCCGGCCCGCCCGTCGGCGCCGTCAGCGCGTCGAGCTGGTGGCCGCGAAGCATCGCGTCGATCCCCTCGTCGCGCGCCGCCCGCCGGCAGACTGCGAGCGCGTCCACGTACTCCTTCGCGTCGAGCCCGCCCTTGGCCGCGGCCTTCTCGAAGAGGTCCTGCCCGAACGCTGCGAGCTCCTCGCGCGCGTGCTCGCGGTTGAACCGGATGACGTCGTCGAGCGTCCGCATCCCCGGGTGGCCGCGCGTCGCGAGGTACGCCGCGAGGTCCGTCTTGAGCTCGGTGAGGAGCACCGCGAGCTCGGCGTCCTCGTACTCCGGCGGCGGCTTCGGCGGCTCGACGTCGACGAGCACCGCGCCGAGGCGGCGCAGGATCTCCATCGCTCCCTCGAACGCGGGCTTCACGCTCGGGCCCATCCAGCCGGGGCGGAGGACGCCGATGCGCTTGCCACGTGCTCCTCCTCGCGCGAGCTGCGCGGGAGGCAGCGCGCCGATGTGCGCCGTCACGGGATCGGCCGGGTCGGCGCCGGCGAGGGCCGCGAGGAGGATCGCCGCGTCGGCGACGGTGCGCGCCATGGGCCCGGCCGTGTCCTGCGTGTGCGAGATGGGGATGACGCCCGCGCGGCTGACGAGGCCCACCGTCGGCTTCACGCCGACGAGCCCCTGGATCTGCGAGGGGCTCATGATGGAGCCGTTCGTCTCGGTGCCCACGGCGACGGCGCAGAGGCTCGCGGCGACGGCGGCGGCGGAGCCCGAGCTCGAGCCGCTCGTGTTCCGGTCGAGCGCGTAGGGGTTCCGCGTCAGGCCGCCGCGCGCGCTCCAGCCGCTCACCGAGTGCGCGTCGCGGATGTTCGCCCACTCGCTGAGGTTCGCCTTGCCGAGGAGGACGGCGCCCGCCTCGCGAAGGCGCGTGACGAGATGCGCGTCCCGC
Organism: Polyangiaceae bacterium; assembly: GCA_036490515.1. Taxonomy (GTDB): domain Bacteria; phylum Myxococcota_A; class Polyangia; order Polyangiales; family Polyangiaceae; genus Palsa-1150. Next base: position 142,797 of record DASXDU010000042.1, on the reverse strand, counting down.
GGCGCGGGTGCGCCGGCGAGGGCCAGCGAGCCGGCGCTCGTCTGCGTGCGGCCCGCCGTGTCGACGTTGTCCTTCACGAGGACCGGGATGCCGTGGAGCGGTCCGCGCACGCGCCCCGCGTGTCGCTCTTCGTCGAGCCGGGCAGCCGCGGCGCGCGCGTCGGGATCGAGCTCGAGGACGGCGTGGAGCATCGGACCCGCGGGTGCGCGATCGAGCGCCTCGATCCGCGCGACGTACGCGTCGACGAGCGCGACCGACGTGAGGTCCCCGCGTGCGAGGCGCGCGGCGAGGTCGGCGACGGTGGCCTCCTCGATCTCGGCGTGGGGAGGCGGCGCGAACGGGGCCGCACCCGTCCCCATCCCTGCCACCGCGGCTCCCGGAGGACGCGCGCCGCCTGCCGTAACCGCGGCAGGCGCGCACGCCGGGAGCGCCGCCGCGGCCCCGAGCGCCAGGAACCCCCTCCGGTCGAGCCCCCCGCCTCTCATGGAGCGCACCCGGCACGCGGGTGGCTCTCCGCCCAGTGCGCGAACGCACGCCCCAGCGACGCGATGAGGCGGTCGGCCACGAACGCGCCGCCCTTGGCGTTGAAGTGGATGCCGTCGCCCTGCGTGAGGTTCATGCCGAGAAAGCGCGCCATCGAGCCCTCGCCGCCCATCGCGGTCCGGAAGTCGTAGAACGCGGCGGGCGCCTCGTCGGCCGACTGGCGGAGCTGCGCCTCGACCTTCTTCAGCCAGCCGGGCGTGTGCTTGCTGCCGTGCTCGCCCCAGTCGGGTGGCGTCATCACCATCACGCTCACGTCGGGCACGGCGCGGCGGAGGCGCGCGATGACCTCCTTCATGCACGCGACCGGATCCATCACCGCCGGGTTCCAGGTGTTCGACCCGATGTGGAAGACGACGAGGTCGTACGGCCGGTGCGCGAAGATCTCGTGGTCGAGCGCCTCGCTCTCGCGAAGGACGCAGAGGCAGTTGAGCGAGCCGACGCCGAGGCCGTCGACCTGGAAGCCCGGCACGTCGCGGTCGACGACCGCGCCGAGGAGACGCACGGGGCGCGGGCTCGTCGTGACGGCGACCATCTTGTGCGGGCCGTCGGGCACGTCGACGCGGACGAAGCCGAGGTGCGGCTCCCCTTCGGCATGGGTGTCGGCGTGGCCGTTCACCTCGCCGTCGACCTTCACGTCGAACGAGCCGCCGCGCGGCCACGCGAGGTACCAGACCTCGAAGCCCGTGGCGCGCGCGCCGATGGGCGCCCCGTCCGGCGCCGTCTGCACCCACGTGCGCGCGCCAGACTGCTTGCTCTGCGCGACGATGAGCCCCTGCCCGTACCAGGGGTCCATCTCGGGCGTCGGGTGCGTCGTGACGGTGTACGCGTTCCACGCCTGGTCGTCGTAGTCGGTGACGACATACTGGTGGCGGTACCAGTTCCACGGCCGCGCGAGCGCCACGTAGCCGTGCCCCGCGTCGCCGTGCGACGTCTGGAGGACGCGTCGCATCTCGCCGGTCATGAAGTCCATCGTGCCGTTCGAATCGCCGTAGACGCCGATGCGCACCGGGTTCTTCGCGCGGCCGCGGAGGAGCAGCGCCGTCTTCTCGAAGAAGCGCTCGAGCGAGCCGTGCCCGTCGTCGACCTCGACGAGCGGAGGATCGAGCCCGGCGATGGCGACGGGATCGGGGAGATCGAAGTGGAGCGGTGGACAGGCGTCGGCGGACGCCGACGCGGACGCAAGCGCGGACGCCGACGCGGACGGAGGGGCAGACGCCGACGCGGGCGCGATGGACTCCCCAGCCCCGGGCGTCTCCCGGGCCTCGCTCCGCGAGCACGCGGCTACAGCCAGGAGGAGGACGCACCCGAGACGCGCTCGCACGACCCCGACTGTACACTGGCCGCGATGGTCTTTCGGCGTCTCTGCGTCCTCGGGGCGCTGCTGGTCGCGTGCGGGTGCGGCTCGAAGAAGGACGGCGGCGGGGAGCAGGCGGCCGACGCGGGCGACGACTCGGCCGATCCGGAGGACTTCGCGGCCATCACGATCTCGTGCGCCTACGACTGCACGAACCTCGTGACGTGCTCCGAGAACGCGACACCCTACGTGTGCCAGAACACGGGCGCCTGGGCTGCCATCCCGCACGCCGACGCGTGCCCGGCGTGGGACGGGGGGACGCCGCCGGTCGTGCAGGGGCAGTGCACGGCGAGCGCCGCGTCGGGCGAGTCGGCCAAGTACGCGGGCCTCGATCCGGCGGACGCGGGGACGGTCATCCTCCCCGACGGCAGGCGCATCGCGCCCGCCGGCAGCGACTGGGTGTTCGACGAGGACGACCTCGAGGGGGGCCTCACGACGTACCTCGGCGCGCTCGGCGACGGGGGGCTCGTCGTCACGGTCGACGACGGCCCGGTGGACCACGCGGTGCGCGTCATCGATCCGGCGAAGATCGGCGCGGGGACGACGCCGGTCACCGGGTACGTGAAGTTCGCGAACCCCGAGACGCTCAACAGCGCGGCCGCCTTCGTCCCGCCCGGGACGCTCTACGTCGCCACGGACGACGGCGTCGTCCAGGCGCTCTCGGTCGACACGACGACCGGCGCGCTCACCCGGACGGACTCGGCCTCGATCACGCTGCCGGCAGGCCACGCCCAGGAGGGCAGCGCCGGCATGTGGTACGTCGCCGGCCTCGCCGCGTCGCCCGACGGCAAGAAGCTCGCGGTGACGAGCGTGTTCGACAAGACGCTCCTCCTCTACGACGTCGACCCGGCGTCGAGCACGTTCAAGCAGCTCCTCGGGCAGGTGGGCCTCGGCGACAGCGAGACGTTCCAGGTCTCCTTCGACCCGAACGACCCGACCGGGAGCACGGCGTACGTGTCGATGTGGGCCGGCCAGAAGGTGCTCGCGGTCGACGTGAGCACGCCGAGCGCGCCCACCGTGAGCCACACGTACGCGACCGACGCGGACCCCGAGGGCGTCGCGTTCCTCGACGCGCGCTGGATGGCGGTGGCGAACGATCTCGGCGACACGCTCTCGCTCGTGGACCGCACCGCGGGCACGGTGACCTCGGTGCCCATCGACGCGAGCGAGTCCCTCCACGGCACCGAGCCGTCGACGCTCGCGTACGACCCCGCGAGCGCGCGCCTCTACGTCGCCTGGAGCGGCCGGAACGCGGTCGCGGCGTACGACGTCGACCTCACGAAGACGCCGCCCGCGGTTACGCCTGCCGGGATGGTTCCCACGGGGTGGTGGCCTTCGGGCGTCGTCGTGCGCGGCGACGGCTCGATCGTCGTCAGCGAGATGCGCGGCCACGGGACGGGGCCCCGGCCGCTCTACTTCGCCATCGGCAACAGCGACATCGACGCGCGGATGCGAGGCGGCATCCAGCACGTGCCGGCGCCGAGCGCGAGCGACCTCTCGGCCGGCGCGGCGTACGTCACGGCGGCGGACCTGCCGGCGACGATGGACGGCACGAGCACGGTGTCGTGCCCGCCGGGCGCGAACGACTTCCCGGTCCCGGCGACGAACACGCAGGGCCCCTCGCCGCTCCTCCAGCACATCGTCTTCATCGTGCGCGAGAACAAGGGCTTCGACGGGCTCTTCGCCGACATCCCCGGCGCGAACGGCGACCCGGACTACCTACTCAAGTCGAGCCCGAGCGACATGGACAGCATCTGGCATAACCTGCGCGCGCTCGCCCGCACCTACGCCATCAGCGACAACTACTACACCGACGCGATCTACTCGACGCAGGGCCACGTCTGGGCCACCTACGGGCGCACGAACGATTTCAACGAGCGCACCTGGGCCGTCGCCGGCAGCGGGCGCAACGCGTACTCCATCCCCGGCGGCGGCGTCATCCCCGTGGGCGAACCCGTCGAGGGCTCGCTCTTCGACTGGCTCGGGAACAACGGCGTCCAGTACCAGGTCCTCGGCGAGATCGTCGGCAGCCCGCAGAAGGACGATCAGGTCCCCCCGGCGATCGACGGCCGGTACCCCGGCGGCCCGTTCCAGAACATCGGGCACGACGACGACGAGAAGGCCTGCTACGCGGCCGGGCGGCTCCGCGTCCTCTGCGACCTCGGGACATTCGTCTACATGACGCTCCCGAACGACCACACCTTCGGCGTGTCGCCGACGAACCCGACGCCCGAGACGTTCTGCGCGGTGAACGACGAGGCGACCGGGATGATCGTGGACGCCATCACGCACTCGCCCCTCTGGCCGTCGACGCTCGTCGTCATCACCGAGGACGATCCGTCGCAGGGCGGCGAGCACGTCGACAGCCACAGGGCGCCGGTCGTGTTCGTGTCGCCGTGGGTGAAGCACGCGTCGGTGTCGCACGCGCACGCGGACGTGGCGTCGCTGCACAAGCTGTTCGCGAACATCCTCGGCAAGCCGTACAGGAACGCGCTCGTCGCGAACGCGGCGGTGCCGTTCGACCTCTTCACGTCGACGCCGGACTACACGCCGTTCACGTACACGCCGCGCTCGTGGCCGCTGGCGTGCGGCACGGGCGCGAGCGAGGTCGAGCGAACGCTCACCGAGAGCTGGACGTTCGACGAGCCCGACGAGCAGCCGGGGCTCGACTCGCAGGTCACGCGCTGGATGCGCGGCGTCCAGCGGTAGGCTCTACGGGAACATGCACGTGACGGTGAGGCCTCCGCCGGAGTCGTCGCACTTGCAGCCGGGCGTCGTGATGCCGAGGCACTGGCACGACGGGTTCTTGCCGCACGTCAGCGGGAACGGGGTGCAGGCGTAGGTGGTCTTGCTTCCGCCGTCGGCGCCCGCGGCGCCGCCTTCGCTGACCTTGCAGTAGGTCGTGGACGAATCGCAGGTCATGTTCCCGCACGGGAACTGGTCCCCGCCGCCGTCGTCGCCGCCGTTGCCGCTGCTGCTGCCCGTGCCCGAGCTGCTGCCGTTGCCGCCGCTGCTCCCGTTGCCCGAGCTGCTGCCGCCGGACCCCGAGCCGCCGCTGCTGCCGGTGCCGCTGCTGCTCGCCGAGCCGCTGCTGCTCGCGGTGCCGCCGCTGCTCGTCCCGCCGCTGCTGCTCGCGCCGCTGCTGCCCGTCCCGCTGCTGCTTCCCGCCCCGCTGCTCGTGGAGCCGCCGCTGCCGCTCGTCGAGCCGCCGCTCGACGATCCGCTGCTCCCTCCCTTCGAGCCGCCGCTGCTCGTCGTGCCACCGCTGCCAGACGCCGAGCCGCTGCTCGACGCCGTACCCCCGTCGCCGCCCGCCGGAAGCGACGAAGACGCGCCTCCGCACTGCGAGACCACGAACGCGAGACCCACGAGCCCGAGCCCCAAGCAAACGAAGCGCTGCATGGCAGTCACCTCCCATCCCTAGACTGAGCCGAGGTCGCTCCGAAGTCGATGTAAGTGCGGGGGCGAGCGCGCTGCCGACATCTGGACTAAAGGAGGGCCCCATGCGACGCACGCTCCTCGGCTGGGCCCTCTCCTCCTCTCTCCTCCTCGCGTGCGGCGGCTCCGAGCCGCCCCCCGCGGCTCCCCCTCCTCCGCCTCCTCCCCCCGTGGCCGTCGTGGCGCCGCCCGCGGACACGACGCCGCCTCCTCCCCCCGAGCCCACGCCCGAGGAGAAGAAGAAGGCCGAGGCCGCCAAGAAGCTCGACGAGGACCGCGCGAAGTGGTCCGGCGAGCACAAGGCCGAAGTCGCGCGCTGGACGCCCGAGATGCACGCGGCCGCGAAGACGCTCGCGACCAAGGCCTACCCCAACCTGCGCGTCGCGGTGAAGGCCGCTCTGTCGGGCCCGCAGCGCAAGCCGGGCGACGCGGAGCGCGACGGCGCGCGCCACCCGCTCGAGACGCTCGAGTTCTTCGGCATCCGTCCGAACATGACGGTCCTCGAGGTCGGCCCGGGCGAGGGCTGGTACACCGAGATCCTCGCGCCGGTGCTCGCCGCGAAGGGGAAGCTCATCGACACGAACAACGACCCGAACGGCCCGGCCGACTCGCGCGGCACGTTCTACGGGCAGCGCTTCCAGGCGTTCCTGGGCGACGCGCCCGAGGTCTACGGCAAGGTGCAGACGGTGGTCGTCGACGGCAAGGCCCCGAAGCTCGACATGAACGGCACCGTCGACGCCGCGCTCCTCATGCGCGAGGTGCACGGCATGGTCAACTCGGGCACGCTCGGCCCGTGGCTCGCGACGATCCACGACGCGCTCAGGCCGGGCGGGGTCCTCGGCATCGAGGAGCACCGCGCGGCGCCCGACGCGGACCCGATCGCCAGCTCGAAGAAGGGCTACGTCCCCGAGAAGTGGCTCATCGACCAGGTGCAGGCGGCGGGCTTCAAGCTCGCGGGCAAGTCGGAGATCAACGCCAACCCGAAGGACACGAAGGACTATCCCGAGGGCGTGTGGACGCTGCCCCCGAGCCTCGAGCTCGGCGACAAGGACCGCGCGAAGTACATGGCCATCGGCGAGAGCGACCGCATGACGCTCAAGTTCGTCAAGGTCGCCGAGAAGAAGACGAAGTAGCTCGCGCTATCCTCACCGGATGCGGGCGCGTCTCCTGTTCGCGTGCGGTGTGACGGGGGCGGCTCTCGCCGCTCCCGCCGCGCACGCGCAGGACCTCCCGCCTCCACCGCTGCCGCCCATGACGGCGCCGACGGATCTCCCTCCGCCTCCGCCGCCGCCCCCGTCGGCTTCGCAGGCCCCTCCCTCGTCGCGGCCGGCGCCCCCTCGCACCGAGCCCGCACCGCCGCCTCCTCCGCTCGCGTCACGCGGCCCCCGACGGCGCGAGGTGGCCGTCGTCTACGAAGAGCCGCCCGCGCGGCCCTTCGCCGTCACGTTCAACCCCGTCGCGCTGACGCTGGGGCGCCTCAGCGCGAACCTCGAGCTCCTCATCGCGCCGCATCACTCGCTCGTGCTGTCGCCCAACCTCCTCGCGTTCCAGTTCGACCGGGGCGGCCGGTACGATCTGCGGAGCGAGGCGCTCGGCTTCGCGACGCAGAGGTCGGACAGCTTCGGCGCGGAGCTCGGCTACCACTACTGGTGGCACTGGCGGCGCACGCTGTCGGGGCCGTTCTTCGGGCCGTCGCTCCTCCTGGGAACGACGACGAACGCGAGCGTGGGCGCGACGACCAACGCGCAGGCGTACTGGGGCGCGGCCCTCGACGCGGGCGGGCAGGCGGTGCTTCCCGGCGGGCTCACGCTCGGCGCGGGCCTCGGCCTCGGCTTCGTCGCGATGGCCTCCCAGAGCGCGGTCTTCCCGCGGCTCCTCCTCCAGGTGGGCTGGTCCTTCTAGGGCGCGCCGATGACCATCCTCCCGCCGCTCTTCCCGCTCCGCGACCGCCTCCCCACGCGGTCGTTTCCAGTCGTCAACTACGCGCTCATCGTCGCGAACGTCGCGGTGTTCCTCCTTCAGCTCTCGGGCGGCGTCACCGAGGACTACGCGTTCGTGCCGCGGAGGCTCTTCGTCGACCCCGTCGTCGGCGTCGAGACGGTCTTCACCGCGATGTTCATGCACGCGAGCCTCGGCCACATCGCGGGCAACATGCTCTACCTCTGGATCTTCGGCGACAACGTCGAGGACGCGATGGGGCACGTCCCGTACCTGCTCTTCTATCTCGTGGGCGGCGTGTGCGCGGCCGCGGCGCAGACCCTCGTCGATCCGACGACGAGCGTCCCCATGCTCGGCGCGTCGGGCGCCATCTCCGCGGTCCTCGGGGCGTACCTCTTCCTCTACCCGCGCTCGCCCATCACCGTGTTCAACCCGGTGTTCCTCCTCTGGTTCTTCTTCGGCCTGTTCCTCAGCTTCCCCGCGTGGCTCGTCATCGGTGAGTTCTTCGTCGTGAACCTCTGGAGCGCGCTCACGACGAGCGCGGTGGGCGGCGTCGCGTTCATGGCGCACGTCGGCGGGTTCGTGGGGGGCGTCGTCTTGCACCGGGTGTTCCTGCTCGGGCGCCCGCGGCTCGACGAGTACGACCGCCACGATCGCTGGGCGAACCGGCGACGCGGTGGGCGCGCGGAGCGCTGGAACTGAGCAAGCGTCTCAAGGCCAGACGAAGAACGCCACGATCGCGCTTGCCGCGCCGGCAATCGACAGGGCGAGGTTGATCCCCACGGTGCCTGCGAAGAGCGTCCGCACGAAGCCCCGCTCGGGGTCGGCCATCACGTGCACGAGCTCCCCGATGGGGTGGGCGGCGTCGTCGCGGTAGCCGGCGCCCGGGACCTCCTCCATGCCGCGCTGGAACGTCGCGATGACGCGCGCGCCGCGGCCGAGGGTGGCCGCATGGCGGAGCGCACCCTCGGTCGCCTGCGGACGGACGACCACGGACCCCTGGCGCAGCGCGATCTGCGTCCCGACGCCGACGAGACGTGCCCGGGCCTTGCCTGCGTGGGCAGCCATCGCGACGTCGAGGGGCACGACCTCGAGGCGCTCGGCCCGCTCCGGCCATCTCCGCAGGCGAGCGACGAGAAGCCCCAGCGTCGCGGCGAAGGACACGACGAGGCCGAACCAGTGTCCCCCGCCCGCGTTCACGCCCCCGGACCCCCAGCCGCCGAGCGCGTTGACGCCGCCGAACGAGAAGACGCCGACGGAGTTGATGAGGCCCACGGAGACGAAACCCGCCGCGTTGAGGCCGATGGCGATCCAGCCGACGGCGTTCATCCCGATCGAGACGATGCCGACGCTCAGCGCCCAGCCGAGGCTCACCACCCCAGTGCCCAGGACGCCGACGCCGAACCGCTTCATCCCTGGATGGTAGCCCCGCGCGGGCTGCGCGCCGAGGACGGCCTGCGCGCCTCCCCGCGGCCGGCCTACTCGCCGAGACGGTCGATGCGCCCCTTGTCGACGGCGACGAGCGCGCTCGTGGCGACGGCGCGCACGCCCTCGATCATCATCGCGTAGCGCTCCTCTTTCGTGTGGCCGTCGACCCACCGCTTGTAGAGCTGCTGGGCGACCACGGCGAGCTTGAAGAGCGCGAACGCGTAGTAGAAGAGGACGTTCGACGCGTCGCGGCCCGTCGCCTTCGACCAGCGCTCGGCGAACTCGACGCGCGTGAGGTTGCCGGGCCGGTTGGTCGGCCCGAAGACGGTCACCTGGAAGACCGGGGGGTCGTCGGGCTCGATCCAGTAGCCGAGGGCCGTGCCCAGGTCCATGAGCGGGTCGCCGATCGTCGCCATCTCCCAGTCGAGGACCGCCACGACGCGCCCGAGGTCCGGCGCGAGCACGACGTTGTCGTACTTGAAGTCGTTGTGGACGATGGTAGCGCCTCGCTCGCCGGTCTCGGCGGGTCGGTGCTCCTCGAGCCACGCGCCCAGGCGCTCCACCTGCGGCACGTCGTCGGTCCGCGCCTTGAGGTACCGCTCGGCCCAGCCCTTCACCTGGCGCTCGACGTAGCCCTGCGGTTTGCCGAGGTCCCCGAGGCCCACGCCCTTCCAGTCGAGCGCGTGGATCTCGGCCAGCGTGTCGCACGTCGCCTCCGATGCGCGGCGCATCGTCGTGGCGTCGAGCGCGAGCCCCTCCGGGGCCTTCGCCCGCAGGATGACGCCGCGGACGCGCTCCATCACGTAGAACGGCGTCCCGATGACCGACGCGTCCTCGCAGTGCGCGAGGGGGCGCGGCGCCTTCGGCCACGAGGGCGCGAGCGCCGAGAGGATGCGGAACTCGCGCCCCATGTCGTGGGCGCTCTTGATGTTCACGCCGGGCGGAGCGCGGCGGACGACGAGCTCGCGGTCGCCGAAGCGCGCGAGGTACGTGAGGTTCGAGAAGCCGCGCCCGAACTGGAGGAGCTCGGGCGCGCGCTCGGCGCTCTCGAGGCCGGCGACGCGCGGCCGGAGCCACGAGGCGAGTGCGCCCACGTCGAACCCCTGCCCGGCGCGGACGGGGCTCGGACGGTCGGTCACGTCCGTCACGCGCCCCCCATGAGGTGGGCGAGCCCGTGGAGCGCGATGTGGATCGTGGGCGAACGCTCCTCGAGGTCGCGGCGCAGCTGGTAGAGGGCCTGCTCGACGACGAACGAGTCGAAGAGGATGGCGGTCGCCTCGCGGTCGGCGGACAGGAACGGCGCGCCTGCCACGCGCCCGAGGTATGCCCCGAGGAACGTCGCGGCGACCCACGACGACCACTGCATCGCCCAGGGGCGCGCCGTCGCGACGTCGGTCTCGCGCACGCTCGTCGGGTCGAAGAGGCGCCGCGACGCCGCGATGTCGAAGGAGCGCACCATCCAGGCGAGGTCGCGGAGCGGCGAGCGCTTCCGCCGCCGCTCGGTGAGCGTCAGGTCCTCGAGGCCGTGGAAGTCGGTCACGACGAACCCCTTGCCCGTGTAGAGGATGTGCGAGAGGTGGAGATCCCCGTGCGTGCGGATCCGCAGTCCGCTCATCTTCGCGCGCAGCAGCGGCTCGAACGACCGGAGGAGGTCCGGCTCGCGCTCGAGGATGGACGCCGCCTCCTGGCGGGCCGGCACGGGGAGCACGGGCAGGCGGTCGCGCAGCATACGGAAGACCTTGCCGCTCAGGTTGCGGAGCGTCTGGTACTTCGACCGCCGGTCGTGCCCCGTGTACGGCTCCGGCACAAACGACGGCTCGTTCTCGCTCCCGACGAGCGCGAGGTGGAGCTCCGCCACGCGCACGCCGAGCTGCGCCGCCGTGTCCTTGTAGCCGCCGATCATCTCGCTCACGGCCTGCGGAGGGGACTGCCCCGCGAAGAGGATGGGTGACCCCACGGGCGGGGGCGGGCAGTCGCCGGGCGGGCGCGCGAGCACGCGCTCGAAGTAGCGGCGAAGCTCCTCGGTGGTGAGCTGCCACGCCGTCCCCGCGCTCGGCACGAACGCGTAGAGCGCGCAGACGGCCATGGGACCGAGCATCGGCGAGACCAGCTCGAGTGCGCCCCGGAGCTTCGGCGCGATGTCCGTGACGCGCGCGGCAAGGTACCGCGTCACCTCGAGCTCCGGGCTCGGCCCCTCGTCGATGCGGCGCATGCACCGCAGCATGAAGCGCTCGCCGTAGCGGATGGTCGAGTGGTGCCGCTCCGTACCGACCTTGTGAGGCTCGAGCGACGGGTCGCCCATCGTCGCCTGGATCTCCTCCTCGCTGGCCACCGATGCGGCCAGCATCCCGGCGCGCGTCCGCGACTGCTCCCTGCGCGCGATCGCCTCGAGGATCGCCCTCGCGGTCGGTCCGTCGTCCCCCGCGTCGACGAGCGACCCGTCCGCTCCGTCGGCCGTGCACCGGACGCGCGCCACCATCGCAGCGTTCTCGGCGACGGGGCGCGACGACGGCACCCACGCGAGCGGCAGCGAGTAGAGCTCCGCCTCGTCGTCGAGGTACTCGACGCGCACGAAGACGAAGTACGCGCGCTGCGCGTCCGTCCCGAGGCGGTGCACGTCCTCGACGCGCGTCGAGCGCACGGGGCGATCCCGCCCCGCGTACCAGGGGCGCCCCTCGAGGTAGTGCGGCAGGACGTCCTCGAGCGCGCTCCGCTCGGTGGAGAGGAGCGCCTCGAGGCTCGTGCACTCGATGCCCGCCGGCGGCGGAGGCACCGAGAGGCGCTCCTCGGTCGTCTTCGGTCGCTCGAGCGAGAACCAGTAGAAGCCGTGCGGCCCGAGCGTCAGCGGGTACGGCGCGTCGCCCACGGCGGGGAATCGCGCCTTGCCGAAGAGCTCCTGCGGGAGCATCCCCTTGTATTTCGACAGATCGAGCTCGGTGTACTGGGCGAAGCGCGAGAGGTTCGCGACGACGAGCACCGTCTCTTCCTCGTGGGCGCGCACGAAGGCGAGGATGCGCGGGTTGGCGGGGTTCAGGTACTCGACCGTCCCCCGCCCGAAGGCCGCGAACCGCTTCCGGAGGGCGATGAGGCGCTTGGTCCACCACAGCAGCGAGTTGGGGTTCTGCTGCTGGTTCTCCACGTTGAGCGACTCGTAGTGGTACTCGGGGTCGATGACGACCGGCAGGATGAGCTGCTGCGGGTTCGCGCGCGAGAAGCCGGCGTTCCGGTCCATGCTCCACTGCATGGGCGTGCGGACGCCGTTCCTGTCTCCCAGGTAGACGTTGTCGCCCATGCCGATCTCGTCGCCGTAGTAGAGGACGGGCGTCCCCGGCAGCGAGAAGAGCAGGCCGTTGAGGAGCTCCATCTTGCGGCGGTCGTTGGCCATCAGCGGGGCCAGGCGCCGCCGGATGCCGAGGTTGATGCGCATCGCCGTGCGCTCGGCGTACGCGCGGTACATGTAGTCGCGCTCCTCGTCGGTCACCATCTCGAGCGTCAGCTCGTCGTGGTTGCGCAGGAACAGCGCCCACTGGCAGCTCGGGTCCACCTCGGGCGTCTGCGCGAAGATGTCCACGATGGGGAAGCGGTCCTCCATGTGGATCGACATGAACATCCGCGGCATGAGCGGGAAGTGGAAGTTCATGTGGCACTCGTCGCCCCGCCCGAAGTAGGCCGCCGCGTCCTCGGGCCACTGGTTGGCCTCCGCGAGGAGCATGCGGTTCGGGTACTTCGCGTCGATGTGCGCGCGGAGCTTCTTCAGGAACGCGTGCGTCTGCGGCAGGTTCTCGCAGTTGGTCCCCTCCTCCTCGTAGAGGTAGGGGACGGCGTCGAGGCGCAGCCCGTCGACGCCCTTGTCGAGCCAGAAGTCGACCGTCGCGAGGAGCGCCTCCTGCACGGCGGCGTTCTCGAAGTTCAGATCCGGCTGGTGCCCGTAGAAGCGGTGCCAGTAGTACGCGTTGGCCACGCGGTCCCACGACCAGTTCGACTGCTCGAAGTCCTTGAAGATGATGCGCGCGTCCTTGTACCCCTCCGGGCTGCTGGCCCACACGTAGAAGTCGCGCTCGGGCGACCCGGGCGGTGCGCGGCGCGCGCGCTGGAACCAGGGGTGCTGGTCCGACGTGTGGTTGAGGACGAGCTCCGTGATGACCTTGATGCCGCGCTTGTGCGCCTCGGCCAGGACGCTCTCGAAGTCGGCCAGCGTGCCGACGTCGGGGTGCACGTCGGTGTAATTCGAGATGTCGTAGCCGTCGTCCTTGCCGGGCGACGGATAGAACGGCAGGAGCCAGATCGCCGTGACCCCGAGGTCGCTCAGGTAGTCGAGCCGGCTCGCGAGGCCGGGCAGGTCGCCGACGCCGTCCTCGTTGCTGTCGTAGAACGAGCGCGTTCGCAGCTCGTAGATGATCGCGTCCTTGTACCAGGTCGGCCCGTCGGCCGGCGGGCGCCGGCTGCCGGTGCCGTTGCTGCTGCCGCTCGTCATGCCGCGCCCCTCTCGTATGCGCGCGTGAGGCCCGCGAGGCGGTCGGCGATGCGCTCGGTCGCCGCGCCCTCCGCGAAGCGCCACGACCAGTTGCCCGACGGCTTGCCGGGGCGGTTCATGCGCGCCTCCGAGCCGAGCCCCAGCAGGTCCTGCATCGGGAAGAGCGCGAGCCGCGCCACCGACGCCAGCGCCGTGCGGATCATGTCCCAGTGGATCTCCTCTCCGGTCGTGCCCAGGTACGTGAGGGCCGCCGAGCGCTCACGGTCGACCATCGCCGGCGTGCGCGTCGTGTCGTCGCCACCGGGGTCGAGAAACCAGCCCACGGTCGTGTCGTTGTCGTGCGTGCCCGTGTAGACGACCGCCCGTCGCGGGTAGTTGTGGGGGCGGAAGCTCGGCCCCTGCGGGTCGGCCCCGAACGCGAACTGGAGGATCTTGATCCCGGGCAGGCGGTAGCGGTCGCGGAGCGCGTAGACCGCGGGCGTCGTCTCGCCGAGATCCTCCGCGATGAGCGGCAGCTCGCCGAGGGCGGCCTTCACGGCGTCGAAGAAGTCCGCGCCCGGGCCCTTCATCCAGCGGCCCCGCACCGCGGTGGGCTCGGTCGCGGGGATCTCCCAGTAGCGCTGGAAGCCGATGAAGTGGTCGAGGCGCACGGCGTCGAAGCGGCGGAGCGTCGTCCGCAGGCGATCGATCCACCAGCGGTAGCCGGTCTTGCGCATGCGCCTCCAGCGGTAGAGCGGGTTGCCCCAGCGCTGCCCGGTCGCGCTGAAGTAGTCGGGCGGGCAGCCGGAGATGACCGTGGGCTCGCCCGCGCCGTCGAGGAAGAACGCGTCGGGCTGCTGCCAGACGTCCGCGCTGTCGTGCGCCACGAAGATGGGCACGTCCCCGATGAGACCGACGCCGCGCGCCTGCGCGTATCCCCGGAGCGCGCGCCACTGCCGGTCGAAGGCCCATTGCACGAAGCGCGCAAACGCCATCTCGCGGGCGTGCTCGGTGCGCGCCGTCGCCAGGGCGCGCGGCTCGCGGCTCCGCAGGGCCGGCGCCCACCGCGTCCACTGCACGCCCCCGTGGGCGCGCTTGAGCGCGTCGAAGAGCGCCCAGTCCTCGAGCCACGCGCGGTTCTCCTCGGCGTACGCCGCGAGGTCCTTCTTCTCCTCGGCCGGGGCCCGCCCCTCGAACGCGTCGAACGCGGCCCGCAGCCGCCGCATGCGGTGCGCCTCCGTCGGAGGGTGGTCCACGCGGTTCGCGGCGAGCGGCGCGTCGGGCGCGATCTCGCCCGGGCGAAGCAGCCCCTCGCCGGCCAGCCCCTCGAGGCTCACGAGGAGCGGGCTCCCCGCGAACGCCGACTGCGCGCTGTAGGGCGACTCGCCATAACCCGGCGGTGCCACCGGGAGCATCTGCCACCAGCGCTGCCCGGCGCGCGCGAGGAAGTCGACGAAGGCCCGGGCGGGCACGCCGAGATCGCCGCTGCCGTGAGGCCCCGGCAGGGACGTCGGGTGAAGGAGCACGCCGCTCGCACGCTGCCGCAGGGTGGGGACGCTCATCGAGGACGAGGGACGACGTCTTGCAGACTAGAGGCTAGCTCGCCTCGTGCCAGGCGGGTTCGTCGACGTGCTCCGGACGCTCACGAAGCTCCGGTCGTCCCGGCCGCTCCGGTTGCTCCGGTCGTCCCCGCTGCTGCCGATCGGCTCGGCTCGACGAATCGAAGAGTCCGGGTACCCTCCGGGCCGTGCGCGCCCGCATCGCCATCGACGACGGCATCGCCTACGTCGCCTGGCTCGACGGGGGCGGCGAGCGAAGCGTCCGCCTCGGCGGCAAGGCGCTTCGCGAGGCGCGCGCCGGGCGCGGCACCCGGCCGGTCGTGGGCGACTGGGTCGAGGTGGCGGACGACGGGCTCGTCGTGGAGGTGCACCCGCGCACGACCGTGCTGGCGCGCAAGGCGGCCGGGCTCGCCGACGTCGAGCAGGTGATGGCGGCGAACGTCGACGTGGCGTTCGTGGCGACCGCGGCGGGAGGCGACGTCAACGAGCGACGCATCGAGCGCTACCTCGCCGTGGCGCACGACGGGGGAGTGGTTCCGGTCCTTCTCGTGACGAAGGCGGACGCGTGCGCCGACGTGGAGGCCGAACGGGCGCGTGTCGCGAGCGTCGCCCAGGACGCCGAGGTGCTCGTCGTGAGCGCCGTCACGGGCGAGGGCGTGGACGAGGTGGCCCGGCGCGTGGCACCGGGGAGGCTCGCGGCGCTCCTCGGATCGAGCGGCGTCGGCAAGTCGACGCTCGTCAATCGCCTGCTCGGCGAGGAGCGCATGCGCGTCGGCGGTCTCCGCGACGACGGCAAGGGCCGCCACACGACGACCCGCCGCGAGATCATCCGCCTGCCGGGCGGGGGTTTCCTCCTCGACATGCCCGGCATGCGCGAGCTCGGGCTGATGGACGCCGGGCAGGGGCTCGACGAGGCCTTTGCCGACGTGACGCGCGCCGCCGCCCGCTGCCGCTTCGGCGATTGCACGCACACGACCGAGCCCGGGTGCCGCGTGCGCGCGGGGCTGGAGAGCGGCGAGCTCTCGCCCGAGCGCGTCGAGGCGTGGCGAAAGCTCCTCGGCGAGATGAGCGGCCGCCGCAGGCGAACCCGGCCTCCGCGGTCGTGAGCGTGGCGCGCACTACTCCTTCTCGACCCGCGCGTCCTCCTCCTTCATCTCCTTCATCTCCCGGTCGAGCGCCGCGATCTCCGGATCGCAGAGGAGCACCTTCGTCTTGTCGTTCGGGTTCGCGTAGACGTCGACCTCCCTGCCCTCCTCGAAGCGCGCGAGGTCCTTGTACTGGATGGGCTCCTTGACCTGGACCTCGTACGCGCCCTCCGGGGCCTCGACCTTCAGATCGATGTCGAGCACCACGCGCAGGTTGATCGTCTCGCCGGTCTGCATCGTCGAGAGGACGCGTGCGCGCACGATGCGAGAGGCCTTCTCGAACGCGCGCCGCTCGTCGTCCGGCATGCGGCCCATGTAGAGGCCCGCCGCGCGCCGGAGCGCGTCGACGTCGGCCTCCTTCGCCTTCGCCTCGGCCGCGCTCTTCGCCGCCCTGGCCGGTTCGGTCGACATGCGGACCAGCCACACGACGAAGAGCAGCAGCGCGCAGCCGATGCCGAGGCCCATCCAGAGCGGGTCCACGTCTAGCTCTCCGCCGGCGAGCTTCCTGGCTCCGGGGCCGCCGAGCCGTTCCCCCATGCGTCCAGCTTCCGGTAGAGGGTTCGCCGGTCCATCCCGAGAGCGCGTGCGGCCGAGGCCTTGTTCCCACCCAGAAGCTCGAGGACCTGCAGCACGTAGCGGCGCTCCATCTCGTCGACCCTCAAGATGGTACCCACCGAGACGGTACTCACTCCCTGGGTGCGCGGGGGACGGTACTGGCCGATCCGCTCGGGAAGATCGTCCACCCCGATCTGGTCGAACTGCGTCAGCGCCACGGCCCGCTCGATGCAGTTCTGGAGCTCGCGCACGTTGCCCGGCCACGGATAGGCCACGAGCATCTCGGCGGCCGCGCTCTTCAGCCCGCGCACCGGCTCGCCGCCGCGCAGCTTGGACTTCTGGAGAAAGCTGTGCGCGAGGAGGAGCACGTCGTTCTCCCGCTCGCGCAGCGCGGGCACGTCGATGTGCACGACGTTGATCCGATAAAAGAGGTCCTCCCGGAAGGCCCGGTTCTCGACGGCGGCCTCCAGGTCCCGATTCGTGGCCGCGACGATGCGAGCGTTGAACGGCACCTCGCTGTCGCCCCCCACCGGACGCGCCCTTCTCTCCTGAAGGGCTCGCAGCAGCTTGGCCTGCATGCCCAGCGGCATCTCCCCGATCTCGTCGAGGAAGAGGGTGCCGCCGGTGGCTTTCACGAACAGCCCGGGGCGCGCGGTGCGCGCGTCGGTGAAGGCGCCCTTGGTGTGCCCAAACAGCTCGCTCTCGAGGAGAGGCTCCGGCATGGCCGCGCAGTTGATGGCCACGAAGGGTCCGCTGGCACGAGCGCTCCGGCTGTGCAGCGCCCGCGCGACCAGCTCCTTGCCCGTCCCGCTCTCGCCGGTGACCAGCACGGTGGCCTCGGAGTCGGCCACCCGGGCGATGAGATTGCACATGGCCTTGATGGCGGCGCTCTCTCCGACGATCTCGTCGAAGGGGCGAAGCTCGGCCACCGTGCGCTGCATGCGCTTCAGCTCGTCGCGCAGGTCCCTGTGGTCGGCGGCGCGCTCGATGGCGAGCACCAGATCGTCGTGGTTGAGCGGCTTGGTCACGAAGTCGTAGGCGCCGGCGCGGATCGAAGCCACCGCCGACTCCATGCTGGCGAAGGCGGTCATCACGATGACGGGGGTGTCCTCGCGGAGGCGAACCGCCTCGCGGCAGAGATCGACCCCGGTCATCCCGGCCATGTTGATGTCGGTGAGCACGACGCTGAAGTCCTCTTCGGTGAGCGTCTTCAGAGCGGCCTCCGGCGACGACTTGCTCACCACGTCGAAGCCACGCTCTCCGAGCTCCACGCGCAGGAGGTCGAGCATGCTGGGGTCGTCGTCGATGACGAGGAGGCGTCGGGTCATGGGGTCGCAGTACGGTAGACCATCGTGGCCCTCCGCCGACCCCGAACGCTACCGACCCCAAGCGCTCGAGGTGCAGCACCTCCGCGAGGAGTGACGCCGTGGCCTGGCCATTGCTCATCCCGATACGGATGGGACACAGATCGCTCGCCAAATCCCTCTGCGGGTCCGAGACACAGGAAGCGTCCACCTGCGCGCAGGCGCGCTGGCGAGCGGGCGTGGGCTCTCGGCGCGGCCGACCCACGGTCCTGCTCGTCGGGACGGAGGTCACCGAGCGGGCGCGCCAAGCTTGGACGCTCCGCGTGGGCGGATGGCACGTCGAGGAGTGCTCGCTCGGCGAAGACGCCGCAGCCATGGCGGACGCCTGCGACGCCGACGTCATCGTGGTCGACATGCGAGACGCTCCCGCCGAGGCGGCTGCCACGCTGCGCCTCTTGCGGGCGTCGCGGGCGCCGACGATCGCATGCACGGCCGACGCGACGCAGGCCCGCCGCGCACGCGGCGCGGGATGCGACGCGCTGCTCGTGCGGTATCGCGATCCCGCCGAGCTGCATCGCTCGGCGGAGCGGTTTCTGTTGACCCGCTGGGCATGCTGAAGGGGCTCGCGCATCGGCCCCTGCGCATGGGCCCGGCTGGAAGAGCGCCCGCGTGCTCCTGCACCCTCGTGCTACACACGGGACGCGCCGAATCCCCAGGTGTCGCGCTCACCGAAAGTCGGAGCAACGGCTCCCTGGCGCCGTCCGAGTTCTAAGGCTGGTCGATACGGGAGACGGGCTCGCGCTCGCGATGGAGGACGCCGGGGCTACGGTCAGGAGAGCGACCGTGAGCGCGCACACCGAACGGGTTTCGACGCGCACTTGACGAAGCCCGTCAACGTCGACGTTCTCGCGAAGCTCATCGAAACGCTGTGCGGAGCTGACCAACGGGTGGAGCTGCCGAGGTGACTCCTCGCGACGGCGTCCGGCGCGTGCGCCCTACTCGGTCCCGGTTGGGATCGGGCTGGGCGGCGATGACAGCCTCCCCCGGAGCAGCACCGGCGTGAGGAGCGTCGTGACCACGACGACCGTGACCAGCGCGGAGTACTGACCGGCGTCGAGCAGTCCCGAAGAGAGCCCGATGCTCGCGAACACCAGGCTCACCTCCCCCCGCGGCATCATGCCGAACGCGATCGCGAGGCGCCCGGAACCGCGCGGCGCGCCGAGCGCGCACGCGAGCTTGCCGACGATCGCCGCGAGGGCGAGCGCCCCGACCAGAGCGAGCGTCCGGACGTGCGCGACGGCGCCGAAGTCCGCCCGCATTCCCATGAGGACGAAGAAGATCGGGACGAGCCACGACGACAGGGGCTCCATCCTGGCCGAGAGGGAGGCTTCACCCCGCTCGACGAACCGGGCCGAGTGGGAATCCTCGAGGACGAGCCCCGCCGTGAACGCGCCGACGATGGGGGCGAGCCCGATGGCGTTCGCGGCCCAGGCGAGCACGAAGCAGAAGGAGAGCGCAGTCGCCAGCAGGGCACCGCTCGTGCGCAGCCGGGCGGTGACCCGGAAGAGGATCGGGGACAGCTTCGCGCCGACCACGATTGCCAGCGCCAGGAAGCCGACGGTCTTCGTGACGAGCCACACGACGGTCCACGGCGTCAGCGCGCCCTCCTGCTTCGAGCGGGCCATCGTCGCGGTGACGAGGCCGAGCAGGAGGAGCCCGAGGACGTCGTCGAGCACGGCCGCGCTCAGGATCACCTGCGCCTCGCGGCTGCGCGCGACACCGGCGTCCTTCAGGATGCGCGCCGTGATGCCGATGCTCGTGGCGGTGATGGCCGCGGCGACGAAGAGATGCACGAGAAGGCTCGCCTCTGGCATCGCGACGGCCGCTGCAACCCATCCCGCCAGGAAGCTGCCCACCGTTCCGAGAGCGGCGACGCGCGCCGAGGCGACTCCGACGCGGAGGACGTCGCGAACCGTCGACTCGAGCCCGACCTCGAAGAGCAGGATCAGCACGCCCAGCCGCCCGAGCATGTCGACGCTGGGATCCGTCCGCAGCCCCTCGAAGAACGGGAACGGCAGGCTGCCCAGGACGATCCCGGCGACCAACTCTCCGAGAACCGACGGCTGCCCGAGCCGCGTCGCCAGGTCGCCCGCGACCTTCGCGGCGACGAGGATCAGCGCGATCGACAGGCCGAGCTGCGAGACGGGATCCACGTGCCCCGTCTGGGATATCGTGAACCTCCGGGATGGTCACGCGCGGCAAGAGCATGGGCGTGCGCGCGACCCGAGCCCTCGTGCTCGGGTGCTTCGGGTGCCTCGTCTTCTTCGTCTCCCGGGCAGCTCCCGACGTGCACGGCGACACGTGGCTCATCGCCGCCGTCGGGTTCCTCCTTCTGGCGGGCACGGTGACGAGCGAGGTGCTCGATCTCGTGGGGCTGCCGCACATCACGGGCTACCTGATCGCCGGGATCCTCGCCGGGCCCTACGTGCTGCGTCTCTTCGACGAGCAGACGGTCGAGAGCCTCTCTCCCGTCAACACGCTCGCCTTGTCGCTCATCGCACTTGCGGGCGGGGCGGAGCTCGAGCTCGGCCAGGTACGAAAGGCCATCAAGAGCCTCAGCTGGGCCCTGCTCGCGCAGTTCCTCTTCAACTTCTTCGGGGCGGGAGCCACGTTCATCGCCATCCGAAGGCTCGTTCCCTTCGCGCAGGGGCTTCCAACGGTGGCGCTCCTCGGCATGGCGATGCTCTGGGCCGTCCTCTCCACGCCGCGGAGCCCGTCCGCGACGCTCGGGGTGCTCTCGCAGACGCGCGCGACCGGTCCCCTCGCGTCCTTCACCCTGGCGTTCGTCATGACGTGCGACGTCTTCGTCATCGTGCTGCTCGCGGTGGTGATCGGCGTCGTCCGGCCCATGCTCGATCCGTCGGCGGTCTTCTCCGGGGAGAACTTCGCGGCGCTCGGCCACGATCTCGTCGCGAGCGTCGCACTCGGGACGGCGCTGGGCGTGGTGCTGGCTGGGTACCTGCGCATCGTCGGGCGGCAGATGCTCCTGGTCCTCGTGGCCCTCGGCTTCGGTGCCAGCAAGATGATCGACTACCTGCACTTCGATCCGCTGCTGACGTTCATGGTGGCCGGAATCGTCGTGCGGAACATGTCCGAGCAGGGCAAGAAGCTCGTCGCCTCCGTCGAGCAGACCGGGAGCATCGTCTACGTCGTCTTCTTCGCGACCGCCGGCGCTCACCTGGATCTACCGCTGCTCCGCGAGCTCTGGCCGGTCGCGCTGATCCTCGCCGGCTCGCGCGCGACGGTCACGTGGCTCGCGTCGCGAACCGCCGACGCGCTGGCCAAGGGTCCACCGGTACTCCGCCGGTGGTCGTGGGCAGGCCTCGTGTCGCAGGCGGGCCTCACCCTGGGTTTGAGCGTCGTCATCGCGCGCGAGTTCCCCACGTTCGGTTCCGCCTTCCGCTCTCTCGCGGTGGCGACCATCGCGATCAACGAGATGGTCGGCCCAATCCTCTTCAAGTTCGCGCTCGATCGGGCGGGAGAGACGTCCCATGCGCCGGCGCCGAGCTTCCCTTCGATGAGGCCGCCGCCGCTGCTCGAGTGAGCGAGGCCTCGCGTCGGGTTCACGCGGGCGGTGGCACCGACTCGCCCGAGGACGACGTGCGGCGGCCGTGCACGTACTGCAAGTAGGCGCTCGCGATCTCGTGCCGCCGGATGACGGCGACGACCCGGCGATGCTCGCGATCGTCGACGACGGGCAGCGCCAGCAGGTCGTTGTCGACGAATAGCTCCTGCGCCAGGTCGAGGGTGTCGTTCACGGCGAGCGGAGTCACGTCCGTCCGCATCAGATCGCGCGCGAGCAGCGGCGCCCCGTCTTCTCCCTTCTCGCGCGTGACGTGGATGTGCTCGATGTCGACGATCCCGAGAAGCGTTCCTGCCGCGTCGGTGACGGGGAGCACCGGCAGCTTGGCGCTCGACATGCGGGCCACCACCACCCTCAAGTCGTCGTCTGCAGCGAGGGTGGGCACCGGTTCGCCGGCAGGAGGAAGGAAGCGACCGACGCGCACGTTGGCCAGCAGCACGCGTACGTCGCTGCCCGTGTGAGCCGGAGAATGGGCGCGGCTCTCGAGCTGCGCGCGGTAGATGGACTGCCGGTCCGCGAGGAGGTACGCGAGCACGCAGACCCACAGCGCCGGCAGCAGCAGGTGGTAGCCGCCCGTCATCTCGCTGACGATGACCAGCGTCGAAAACGGCGTCTTGGCCGCAGCGGCGAAGAACCCGGCCATGCCGACGACCACGAAGCTCGCCGGGTGCGGGCAGAACGACGGCCACATGTGATGCAAGGCCAGGCCGAAGGCGCCTCCGCCGCAGCCACCGATGACCATGGATGGTCCGAAGACGCCGCCCGAACCTCCGCTGCCGATCGTGAGGCTCGTCGTCAGGATCTTGCCGAGCGCGATGGCGAGCAGAAGTCCGATGCCCACGTTGGTCTCGTCGGTGATGGCCCGCTGGACCGCGTCGTACCCGAACGAGAGCACCGAGAGAACCGAGGCGTCGCGCCCGAACCCGAAGTAGAGGCCCAGCGCCACGGCCCCCGTCGCGAGGCCCCCGATCGCCGGTTTGACGTGGTTGGGGATCTTCCAGCGCCGAAAGAGATCCGTGACGCCGTAGAAGACGTGCGTGTAGACCATCCCGAGCGCAGCCATCGCGAGCGCGAGACCGAGATAGGCGAGCAACCGCTTCGGGTCCCCGAAGCGGAGATCGGGCATGGCGAAGAGCGGCTGCCAGCCGAAGAAGGCCCCGTACGTCGTGTACGAGACGACGCTTGCGATGCCTGCGGGAATGATGACCTCCGCCTCGAACTCGGGCGACCAGTAGAGGACCTCGGCGGCGAAGAGAGCCCCCGCCAGGGGAGCCCGGAAGACGGCGGCGATACCGGCCCCCATTCCGGCTGCCGTGAGCACGCGCCTTTCGGAGGGGCGGAAGCGCAGCACGTCGCCGAGAAAGGAACCGAAGCCCGCGCCGATCTGCGCGATGGGCCCTTCGCGGCCGCCCGAGCCTCCGGTGCCCATCGTGATGGCGCTCGCGATGATCTTCACGAGTGGAACGCGGGGCCGGATGTAGCCGTCGGCATGGTGATACGCCTCGATGACGGCGTCGGTGCCGTGGCCTTCCGCTTCCGGCGCGAACGTGTAGACGAGCCAGCCGCTGAGCAGACCGCCGACGGCCGGCACGATGAGGAGAAGCCACGGAACGAGGGGCCTCGCGTCCTCGGGGAGGGAGCCCATGGAAGGCTCGCCTCCCGGGCGTGGCTGCGGGTGGTACCCCGTGAGCTCCCCGAGCGCGTAGTGCGCGGCGACGCGCGTCGCATAGTAGAAGAGCACGGCGCCGAAGCCGGCCACGAGGCCCACGAGGACCGCCGACCCGAGCACGCGCGTGACCGAGCGCACGCGCATGCCTCCCAGGCGCGCGAATTCCGGCACCCAGCCCGGCAAGACGCGCCGTTCGTAAGGCTTCATGAATCGTCCACGGCAGTACCAGGAATAGAGGGCGAACGTCCCGCCTTCCGTCGTCGTGGGTCGGGAGGCCCGGCATCGATGAAGAGTCCGGTTCGCTTCCTCCGCCTCGGCCTCGCCCCGGTGGCCCTGTCCAGTCGACGGCGGGCGACATCGGCACGCTGGTGGGCAAGCTGCCTCCGGACGAGCAGCGAAAGGCGCAGCTCATCGTTTCGCAGATGAACGATGCGCTCACGAGGCAAGGCAAGGTCGTGGGGGACTACGCCGAGCGCGCCGACGAGGCCCAGAGAGACCTCACCGAGCACACGGCCGACATGGCGGAGGGGCTCGCGTCGGTGCCGGGAGACCTCGCGGGCCTTCGTTCCCTCCCGGGCGACGTCAAGGACCTGGAGGCGGCCACGCACAGGAATCCCTGGGCGCGCGCACCGTCGTCGTGCGGAGCGCTCTTGCGGTCGTATGCGCTCCCAAACGACTGCCGTTCCGGCCGGGGGAAGAACTCTGCGACGTAGCGCTGGACCCGAGCCGCCACGGGAGTAAGGAACGTCCGTGGCTCGATCCCGCGCATCGTTCGTGCTCTGGGCGCTATCGGTGGTGACGTGCTCGCTTCTCGCAGCGGGCGAGGCCCGCGCGCAGAGCTGGCAGCCCCAGCCATCGAGCTCGGCGCCGGTCGTCAACGCGCTGCCCACCGCGCTCCGCGGCGTCGACATCAAGGAGAACCTCGGCGGCGCTCTGCCGCGCGACGCCGTCTTCCGCGACACCGAGGGCAACCAGGTTCGGCTCGGCGACTACCTGGACGGCAAGCGGCCGACGCTCCTCGTGTTCGCGTACCACACGTGCCCGATGCTCTGCAGCCTCGTGCTGGACGCGACGGTGAAAGCGCTGGACGAGGTGCCCTGGACGGTCGGCGATCAGTTCGACGTCGTCTCGATCAGCATCGATCCGAAGGACACCCCCGAAACCGCGGCGAAGAAGCGTGCAAAGGTCGTCGACGGGTACCGCCGTGCGCGCGGCAGCCCGAAGGGATGGCACTTCCTCACCGGGGAGGAGACCCAGATCCGCAAGGTCACCGACGCCGTTGGCTTCGAGTACCGCTACGACCCCGTCCAGAAGCAGTACGCGCATCCGGCCGCCATCTACCTGCTCACTCCGGAGGGTCGGATGGCGCGCTACCTCTACGGCGTCCAGTACGAACCGAACGACATCCGTCTGGGGCTTCTCGAGGCTTCCCAGGGACGCTCCGTGTCCACCACGGAACGGATCCTCCTCTACTGCTACCACTTCGATCCGAAGGGCGGGCACTACAACCTGGTCGCGCTCAACGTGATGCGTATCGGCGGAGGAGTGACGCTCGCCGGTCTCTGCGGTCTGCTCGCGGTGGCGTGGGCACGCGATCGGCGCAAGCGGCGCAAGCACGCGCCCGGGGCGGGAGCGCCAGCGACGTAGCATACGTATCCTCATCGTCGGCGCGGGAATGGCCGGCCTGACCCTCGCGCTCTGCCTGGAGCGCAAGGGTCACGAGGCGATCATCCTCGAGCGAAGCCCGAGCCTTCGAGGGGCCGGCTACATGATCGATTTCTTCGGCTCCGGGTACGACGCCGCGGAGCGCCTCGGTCTGCTTCCCAGGCTGGAGGCCATCCACTACCCGATCGCGCAGCTGTCGTTTCTCTCGCGTGACGGCTCGACGCGCTTTCGTGTGTCGTACGAGACGATGCGGAAGCTGCTCGGCAACCGCCACTTCAACTTCATGCGCGGCGATCTGGAGCGCGTTCTCTTCGATGCCATCGCCACCCGCTGCGAGGTTCGGTTCGGGTCCACGGTCGAGTCGCTCGCGCAGCGGGATGACGGCCTCGACGTGACGCTGAGCGACGGCTCCAGGGAACGAGCGGATCTCCTCGTCGGCGCGGACGGCATCCACTCGGATGTCAGAAGGGCGGCGTTCGGCGAGGAGTCTTCGTTCGTGCGGCCGCTCGGGTACCACACGGCAGCCTTCGTCTTCGACGACCCGGACGTGCACGCGCAGATTGGCGATGCTTTTGCGACCCTGACAGTCCCCGGGCGGCAGGTCGCGCTCTATCCGATTCGTGGCGGCAAGGTGGCGACCTTCTGGGTGCACAAGTCGGACGGCGCGATCCGCGACGCGAGCTCCGAAGCCGCCGCCAGGGAGCTGCGCGCGATCTACGCGGGCCTCGGCTGGCTGATCCCCGAGGTGCTGGCTCGGGCCGATGACGCGGAGACCGTGTACCTCGACACGGTGGCGCAGGTGGTCATGCCGAGGTGGAGCGTCGGTCGGGTCGTGCTGCTCGGGGACGCATGCCAGTGCGTCTCTCTCCTGGCGGGGCAGGGGGCATCGATGGCCGTGGGCGGCGCATATGTCCTCGCCGAGGAGATCGGGCGTCCCCGCGGGGACGTTCCGGCGGCGCTCGCGCGCTACGAGCAGCGCCTGCGGCACGCCATCCTCGAGAAGCAGAAGGCAGGCCGGAACATCGCGCGGTGGTTCGTGCCGGAGAGCCGGTTCCGGCTCGCCGTCCGCGATGCAGTCATGAAGATGTCAGCCTCCAGCATCGGCGGCTGGATCCTGAGGCGCCAGATCTCTGGCGGCAGCGTGATCGCAGCGAGTGATGACCAATGAGCCTCCTCGAACCCGTCGGCGAGAACCTCTGGACGATCGACGGCCCGACCGTGCGTGCGTACGGGTTCCCGTTCGCGACCCGGATGGCCGTCGTTCGCCTCTCGAACGGGGGCCTCTGGCTGTGGTCCCCCATCCGGCTCGACGAGCCCGTCCGGCGGGCGGTCACGTCGCTGGGGGAGCCCCGCTACGCCGTCGAACCCAACAAGCTGCACCACCTCGCGCTCGCGGAGTGGGTCGCCGCGTGGCCAGAGCTCCGCCTCCACGCCCCGCCGGGCCTCGCACGCAAGCGCCCTGACCTTCGCTTCGACGGTGAGCTGACCGACGAGGCGCCGGCCGAGTGGCGCGACGAGATCGAGCAGGTCCGGATCGAAGGGAACGTCTTCATGACGGAGGTCATCTTCTTCCACCGACCCTCCCGCACGTGTCTGGTGGGCGATCTGGTCCAGAGGCACGAGGAGCGCGCCGAGTCGGCGTGGCTGCGCTGGCTTCTGCGGGTGGGAGGCGTCTCCGGCCCGAACGGAGGCACGCCACGCGACGCGCGGTGGTCGTTCGTGCATCGACGTCGCGCGCGCGAGGCCATCGCCAAGGTGCTGGCGTGGGCGCCCGAGCGCCTCGTCATCGCTCACGGCACGTGCGCAACGGGGAACGCCACCGAGGTGCTGCGCTGCGCGTTCGGGTGGTTGCTGTAGGCCGCGAGTCCCTCGGCAACCTGGGCGCCCGCTCGAGCCAGGACAGCGTAGGCTCCGCCCGGCGCATGGCCACGCAACCCACCGGGCCTCCGATCACCGCGGTGGTCCGGTTCGAACCGACCCTCAAGGCGATCCTCACGACGTTGCTCGCCGTCGGGGCGGCGTGGATCGCGGTGCGCCTCCTGCCGGTACTCTTCGTCGTCATCGTCGCCCTCTTCCTCGTCGGCACGCTGACGCCGGCAGTCGAATGGCTCGAGAAGAGGGGCGTGAAGCGCGGGTGGGGCATCGGCCTGGTCTTCGCTGCGATGGCGATCGCCACACTCTTGCTCCTGGCGTTCACCATTCCTTCGCTCGTCGAGCAGGTGAACGAGCTCGTGAAGCGCGAACCGGCGATGCGCGGGCGGGTGGCCGACCTGCTCGCACGCTCGGGCGCCACCGCGCCCCTCGCGGACTCCCTGCGGAACGTCCGCTACGAAGCGCTGGCGAAGTCCTCTGCGAGCGCCGCCCTCGCCTACTCGACGCGCATGGTGGAGTTCGTGGCGTACCTGCTGAGCGCCGTCTTCCTCGGGCTCTACGTCATGATCGACCGGGACCGCCTTCGAGGAGGGCTCTTCGCGATGGCCCCCCGCTCGGTTCACGTCCGCATGTCGCGCGTGCTCCTCAACCTGGAAACCATCGTCGGCGGGTACATCCGGGGCCAGGTGGTGACCTCCGCCCTGATGGCCGCCTTCACGTTCCTGCTGCTCACGGTGCTGCGCGTCCCCAACGCGCTGGCCATCGCGGCGTTCGCCGGCCTGGCCGACGTCCTCCCGTACATCGGCGTCTTCCTCTCCGTCGGGCCTGCCGTCGCCAGCGCGTTCGCGCGCGGCCCCGCCATCGCGGTCGTCGTCCTCGCCGCCATGCTCGCGTACGAGGAGCTCGAGAGCCGCTTCCTCGTGCCGAAGATCTACGGCAAGGCGCTCCGCTTGCCGTCGTCGGTCGTGCTCTTCGCGCTCCTCGTCGGCGGAACGCTGATGGGCATCGTCGGAGCGCTCCTGGCCCTGCCGGCAGCGGCCGCGATACGCATGCTGATCGAGGAACTCCGCGTCGAGCTGCCGGGCGAGGCGATCGACGACACGGAGCTGCGCGCGCGGGACGAGCGAGCGGAGGAGGAATACGAACGACGCGCCGAGGGCGTGCCCGTCGTGCAGGCCGCCGCCATCGCCGTCGAGATCTCCGAGGAGCGGCGCGAGGAAGAGGGAGGCGCACGGGCCGCCGCCGAGGCGCCCATCACGGGCGGCACTCGCGACCGGGGGCCTGGCGGCTCCTGACCGGGACGAGCGCGCGCATCCATGGGTCACGCGCTCGATCAAGCACCGCTGGTGGCCGCCATGGCCATGTTCGCGGGCGTGGTTTCCCAGGTCGTGGCCCGCCACGTCGACGTGCCGGGCATCGTCCTTCTCCTCGTCGCGGGAGTCGTCCTCGGGCCCGACGTGGCCAACGTGATCCGGCCGGAAGCGCTCGGCCACGGGCTCGAGGGCGTCGTCGGCATGGCGGTGGCCGTCATCCTCTTCGAGGGAGGGCTCAGCCTCGACCTGCGCGTGCTCCGGCGGCAGCAGCGGCCCATCCGCCGGCTCGTGCTCGTCGGGTCGATCATCACGTCGCTCGGCGGGGCGCTCTTCGCACACGAGCTCCTCGGGTGGGACTGGCGTCGCGCCCTCCTCTTCGGCACGCTCGTCATCGTCACCGGGCCGACGGTCATCAATCCGCTGCTGCGACGGGTCCACGCGAGCCACGGCGTCGAGACCATCCTCGAGGCCGAGGGAATCTTCATCGACGCCGTGGGCGCCACGATCGCGGTCGTCGCGCTCGAGGTCCTGCTCGCGCCTCCGGGAGGGCGGCTCGGCACCGCGATCCTCGGCGTGGGGATGCGCTTCGGCGTGGGGACCCTCGTCGGCCTGGTCGGCGGCGCTGCGCTGGCGGTCCTCTTCCGCTTTCGCAGCGCCCTGCCCGAAGGGCTCGCGAACGTCACGGCCCTGGCGAGCGCGATCATGATCTTCGAGGCGAGCAACGCGCTGACGCCCGAGAGCGGCATCACGGCCGTGATCCTCGCGGGCATGGTGGTCGGCCACACGCGGAGCCACGATCTCGGCGAGCTCCGTGCCTTCAAGGAGCAGCTGACGGTCCTTCTGGTGGCGACGCTCTTCGTCCTCCTCGCGGCCGACGTCCGGCTCGTCGACGTCCGCGCGCTCGGCGTCCGCGGGGGGCTCACCGTCCTGGCGCTCATCGTCGTCGTCCGGCCGGCGAACGTGCTGGCGAGCACCCTCGGCACGGGCCTCGCGCTCCGCGAGAAGGCCTTCCTCGCGTGGCTGGCGCCGCGCGGCATCGTGGCCGCCGCGGTCTCTTCGCTCTTCGCCCAGCGCATGGACCAGGCGGGCATCGCCGGGGGTCCCGCCATGCGGGCGCTCGTCTTTCTCGTGATCGGCACGACGGTCGTGGTGCAGGGCATGACCGCCGGCGCCGTCGCGTCGCTCCTCGGCCTCCGCCTGCCGCGCGAGATCGGCTACGCGATCCTCGGCGCGCACGTCGCCGCACGGAAGCTCGGCGCGGCGCTGCGGCAGGGCGGAGAGGAGGTGGTCCTCATCGACACCAACCCGGACTCCGCGCGCGCGGCCGAAGAGGAGGGCTTCAAGGTGGTCTTCGGCGACGGCCTCGACGAGCGTGCGCTCGTCAAGGCGCGCGTCGAGTCGCGGAGGGCCTGCGTGGGGGCGACGACGAACGAGTCGGTGAACTTCCTCTTCGCCCGGAAGGTGCACGA
Organism: Polyangiaceae bacterium; assembly: GCA_036490515.1. Taxonomy (GTDB): domain Bacteria; phylum Myxococcota_A; class Polyangia; order Polyangiales; family Polyangiaceae; genus Palsa-1150. Next base: position 113,449 of record DASXDU010000042.1, on the reverse strand, counting down.
GCGCGCGCGCGGCGTGGCCACGTTCGTCGCGCTGGAGCGAAAGGAAGGCGGCGTCTCGGAGGACATGGTGAAGCAGAGCCGCGCGCACATACTCCTCGCCGGCGCCGCGGAGCTCGGCACCTGGAGTGCGAGCGCCGGCAAGAAACCCGTCGGCGCGCGGAGCTGGTGGGCGAAGGGGGACGCCGCGGGAGACGCGCCGTCGTTCGCCGAGCTGCCGCCGGAGCTCCTCTTGCCCCTCACCGTCACGCGACGAGAGGTCGCGGAGCCGCTCGGACGGACCTACCGGGCGAAGAGCGGTGACCGCATCGACGTGTTGTTTCTCGAGGAGCAGGAGAAGGAAGTCGCGGCGTGGCTGCAGCAAAACGGGTGGAGTGAGACGGCGGGGTGAACGTCACGCGTACCGCTTGCACTCCATGCGCCGCCGCGGGCCGTCGCTCGCGTTCGCGTCGTCGGCCGGGGCCTAGAAACCTGCGCTCCGGGTGCACTCGTCCTCGTCGACGTTGGCGAACCGCATCATGGGTGTGCTGCCCACGCCAGGCCGTCCGGCTCGTGCCCGGCAGCGATGTGGCCAACGACGTTCAAGGTCTGGAGATCGATGACCGCAACGTCATCGTCGGGTGAGCACGCGACGAACGCCCTCCGTCCGTCTGGCTGCACGAGAATGCCTGCCGTTCCGCGACCGAGCGGGATGCGCTTCTCGAGCGTCCGGGTGTGGACGTCGTAGACGACGAGGCCTCCACCGCGCAGCGACGAGATGAGCGCTCGCTTGCCGTCCGGAGTGAACTTGAGCCGATTCGCGCCTCGCACGCCGGCATCGAGGGTCTGCGTCACCGTCTTCGTAGCGAAGTCGATGATCGACAGGGTGCCCGGCTGCGCGTTGGCGACCCAGATTTCCTTGCCGTCCGGAGACACGTCGAAGCCCTCGTCGCCTCGCGCGACGGGCACGATGGTCTGCTCCCAGTGCTCGCGTGCGTTGCCCGGCCCCTCTCCGGTGACCTGCTCGAGGATGCTCACGGTGCCCGAGCTCACGTTTGTCGTGACCACCCGGCGAAGGTCGTCGGTCACGAAGATCATGTGGGTGCGGTCCTGTCCTGTGCCGAGGACCCAGTCGACCTGTGCCCGCTTCGGATCGTAGGAGCCGACGACCTTCGCCCCCTCGGCGGTGAACCAGATCTTGCCCCCGCGGCTCATGAGGCCGTGGGCGCCTCGCAGCGGCCCCAGATCCACCGGAGCAAGGGGTGCCTGCGCGACCAGGTCCACGACCGAGAGCGTGTTGAAGGCGCCGCCGCCGTAGTTCGACACGTACGCCGTCCTGCCGTCCGCGCTCGTGGTGACTTCGTGCGGGTCTTCCTTGACGGGGACGCGCGCGATCACGGCGAGCGTCGCTGGATCGACGATGGCGAGCGTGTGGTCGCGCTTCGCGAGCACGAGCAGCGCTTCGCGTGGAGTTGCAGCTCGCGGGCCATCCGACGAGGGGGCCGCCGCCGGGTAGAGGGTGGGCGCCACGGGCGAGGGCGGCTTTGCTGCCGCGAGGCCGCCGCACCCCATGCACGCGACGGCGCTGGCCCAGAGAAATGTCGTTCGGAATCGTCGACGTTCGATCATGGTGGCGTCCACGCTATCGGCGGCTGGGGCGACACGCGAGACGCCCATCCGGCCGGCTTCACGCATCCCCGACTCGGCCTCGATGGCTCCCGGCGGTGGTCCGGGCGCCCGGTTCGAGCGCAGCCGCCCCGTACCCCACACCGTCCCACCAAGACGACGGGCTCCGAACAGCATCCGCCGCACCGACGCGAGCCACACCGAGCGTCGGGCGGCGGCCCAGGCGGCAGAGCGTTCTGGTCGTCTCGGTCGTCTCGGTCGTCCTGGTTCGTCTCGGTACAAGAAGCCCTAAGGGTAGGAACACCAAGCAGCGACACCGTGAAGGATGGTCGACCGAGCGGTGCGATGGAGACGTCGCGTACCGCGTGGTCGAACCGACTTCGTCGCAAGGGCGAGGGACATGACCGCAACCTCGAGTGACACGACGGCGACGGTGACGGACATCCCCACCGCATTCAGCCACTTCGTCGCGGATCCACGTGGGGCAGGAACATTGGCCACGGACTTCATCGCGACGTCGACGGTCACGACCGCAACCTCCGCGCGCACGTCGAGTGCGGCTCCGGTCCGTACGGGTTGCTCTCCACTCCGCATCACTCGCTCGAGAGACACGTCGGCGTCGTCGAGAGAGCCGACGGCCATGCACACCGACAGACGAGGAACGAAGCCGACCTTCGCCGCTTCCGTCACGAACTTGCTCTCGTTGCCCACGATGCCGGCGTGCTTGTCGACGTTCACGGCCGCGTCGAAGCCGCGGCTGTACGAAACGGAGCTCTACTTCGCCGAAGCGAGAACCATCACGTCCATCCCGGAGAGGTGGCGGACCGTTCACGAGCCGATGTCGGCGAGTCGCGAGAGATCGCGTCTGCCCCACGCGATCCAGCGACGAAGTCACTCGACACAGCGACGAAGTCACTCGATGCAGCGGGGATTTCGCTCGATCAAGCGGGGATGTCACTCGACCGGGCAACGATGCCGGTCGAACACGAAGCGAAGGAGGTGAAGCCGCTGGACCGCGGCGCAGACGATCCGACGAAGAACCGGGAACTCGAAGACGAGTCCCCCGACGAGGAGAAGAACAACCATGGTCACGCCGTCGAAAACCATACGGCGCTCGTTGGTGAGCTTGAACCTGCACGCAAGCATGGTGCCGGCACTCATCAACTTCGCCCAGCAGGTCGTCAAATCGATGACGGGCAATCCGTCATTTCTCACCCCGGCGCCTACGCTCGCCGTGATCGCGGAAGCGGTCACCGACTTGCAGAACGCCGAGAACGCCGCCCTGGCGCGAGCCAAGGGCGCAGTCGCCACGCGCAACGAGAAGCGCACGGCGCTCGTGATGCTGCTCCAGCAGCTCAAGAGCTACGTGCAGGGAGTCGCGGACGCCAACGTCGAGAACGGGGCGTCCATCATCCTGAGCTCCGGGATGGCACTGAAGAAGGTGGCGGTCCATCCGCCGCGCGTCTTCGCGGCCACGCCGGGGCCCGTCGCGGGCGCGGCGAAGATCGTTGCGCCGTCCGCGGCGCAGCGCGCGTCGTACGACTGGCAGTACAGCACCGACGGCGGCAAGACGTGGGTCACCATGCCCAGCACGCTCCAGGCGAAGACCAGCCTCACGGGTCAGGCGTCTGGGACGACGGTGGAGTTCCGGTACAGGGCGGTGACGAAGATCGGCGAGGGCGACTGGAGCCCCGCCGTCGCGCTGGTCATCAAGTAGTAGGCGCGAGCAGAAGAGAAGAGGGGCCGCCGCCGGTGGAAATGCCGGCGGCGGGCCGCTCCTCAGGCGAACCGACCCGCCAGGTTGGCGACGACGATCGCGAGCTCCAGCGGCTCGATGGGCTTCGCGGCGCGGTTCTGGAAGCCGGCGATCAGCGCCTTCCGGCGATCCTCCGCGCGCGCGTAGGCGGTGAGCGCGACGGCCGGAGTGCGTCCGCCCTCTTCGCGCGGCATCGCACGGAGCTGCCGCCGTGGGCCGCCCCATTCGCGCATGAGGTGGGTTGCCCGACGGGTCAGTCGTGCACCGGTCCTTTCGGGATGGCGCTCATCAGCAGGGGCGCTGCGGCCTCCATGAGCGCAATCTCGGCGACGGGGACGTCGCACGGGAGGAGGTCGAAGTGGCACAGCGTCCCGAAGGGCTGCCCCGCCTCGTCCCGCAGGAGGACGCCGCAGTAGGAGACGACGCTGTCGCGCGCCGGGTGGGTGCGCAGCCGGTCGTCGCGGCGCGCGTCCTCGGTGGTGAACCCGCGCTGCGTATCGCCGACGATCGAGCAGTACGTCTCGCTCAGCGGCGAATCGTCGCCCCGCTCGACCCCCGGCGCGTAGGAGTCGACGAGCGCGACGTTCCTCAGCATGGGCGGATCGAAGCGGTAGATGCCGGTGAACCGGTGCGGCGTCCGGCTGTTCAAGAAGTGCAGCGCTTCGTGGATGCTCTGCGTGGAGAGGATCTTCTGGAGCTTGAGGAAGGTGTCGGCTCGCTGGAGCGCGTCCTCGCGCGCCTCCGGCGAGGCCTGCCGCGCGACGAACTGGAGGAGCCCGGCCGCGACCTGCACGAGATCGGACGGATCGACGGGCTTCGTGACGTGGGTCTGAAACCCCGCGGCGAGCGCGAGGCGGCGGTCCTGCTCGCGCGAGTAGGCGGTCAACGCGATCGCCGGGATCGCGGCGGCTTCGCCGGCGCTGGAGCGCACGCGCCGCATCAGCTGGTAGCCGTCGACCTCGGGCATGCCGATGTCGCTGACGAGCAGCATGGGAACCTCGCGCGCCAGGTGCTCCATCGCCTGCGCGGCGGTGGCGACGGTGACCACGTGCGCGCCGCTCGCGCGGAGGACCGTGGCGACCAGGTCCCGGGCGTCCGCCTCGTCGTCGACGACCAGGACGCTCACGCCCGTGAGCCTCGCGCCGGTCACCGCGGTCGGAACACCTGGCCCCAGATCTCGCGAAGGCTCCGGGGGGTGCTCCGGGAAGACCGCCTGCACCGGCAAGAGGACGACGAAGCGCGCGCCGCGACCCTCGCCCTCGCTCGCCACCTCCACCGTGCCGCCGTGCGCCTCCACGAGGTGGCGTACGATCGCGAGCCCGAGGCCGAGGCCTCCGAAGCGCCGGGTCGTGGTGCCCTCGGCCTGGCGGAAGCGCTCGAAGACGTGGGGGAGGAACTCCGGCCGGATGCCCTGACCCGAATCGGTCACCGTGAGGCCGACGTGCGTCCCCACGCGCTCGAGCCGCACCTCGACCGAGCCCCCCCTCGGCGTGAACTTGACGGCGTTGTTGACGAGGTTCCACACCACCTGCTGGAGGCGATCGGGGTCGCCGACGATGCGAGCGGCCTCCGGGGCGAGGTGCATCGATACGGCGATGTTCTTGGCGTCGGCCGCGGGCCGGATGGCATCGACCGCCGCGGCGACCAGCGCGGTCATGTCGAGCGGGCGGACCTCGAGCTGGAGCTTCCCCGTGATGATCCTCGAACCGTCGAGGATGTCCTCCACGAGCCCGACCTGGGCGCGGGCGTTGCGCTCGATCGTCTCGACCGCGCGCTGGCGGGCGCTCTGGTCGAGCTGCCCGCCGAGGAGCATCCGGGCCCACCCGAGGATGGCGTTGAGCGGGGTCCGCAGCTCGTGCGAGGCCGTCGCGAGAAACTCGTCCTTGGCCAGGCTCGCCAGCTCCGACTTGCGTCGCGCCTCCGCCGAATCGGCGAGCGCGCGTTCGAGGGACCTGCGGGTCTCCACGGCGGCGGTGGTCTCGGTCGCGACCACGAGGACCCCGGCCACGGCGCCCTCGTCGTCGAAGGCCGGCGAGTAGCTGTAGTTCCACCAGGCGTCCCGGAGGCGCCCCTCCCGGACGATCGGAACGAGCATCTCGGCGAAAAGGACGGCCTTGCCCTGCGCGATGACGTCGGCAAGCAGGGGCCCGACGACCGGCCACGCGTCGCTCCAGCACACCTCCGCGCGCTGCCCCATGGCCGTCGGGTGCTTCTCGCCGAGCAGGGGGATGAAGCCGTCGTTGTAGAGATTGAGGAGCTCCGGCCCCCAGAACAAGCAGGTCGGCTGATGCGTGCCGAGCATCGCCCGCACGATCGTCTTGAGCGCGCCGGGCCACGCGTCGATCGCGCCGAGCGGCGTGCCTGCCCAGTCCCGGCTACGGAGAAGATCGCCGGAAACGCCCCCTCCGGCGAGGAGGGCGGGCGACGCCAGCGCCGTGGATGCTTTGGGGGACATGGATCTCGCTGCCGCCTCGGTCGAGCGGGCGGGGAGGATACACCCGCAGGGGAGATGCACGTCGCGAAGCGGGGCGATCCGGGCCAGCGACATGACCGCAACCTTCGTTGCTCGCGATGTGGGCTCGCACTCTACCGACGAAGTCACTCGACCAAGCGACGATGCCGGTCGACCACGAAGCGAAGGAGCGAGCCTTCGAGCGCACCGAAGCGAAGGCGACCATTCGCTGGCGAGCGAGACCATTTGCCGACGCCAGCTCGGCTTGCTCTTGCAGAGCGCCCCGCGCACCATAGCTCGTCAACATGAACGATGTCGTGCACACCTCCGCGCTCTCGGCATTGATGGACATGTCGAGCGAGGGCCTGCTCGCCCTCTCGCTGGAGGGCGAGGTCCTCTCCTGGAACCGCGGCGCACAATCGCTCTTCGGGTACCGCCGCGAGGACGTCGTCGGTCGCCGCTTCGACGCGATCGCCGTGGACGGCTTCGCCGATCCCACGCGCACCGCCCTCGACCGCGCGCGGAGCGACGGGACGAGCACGTACCGCGCGTCGTGGAAGCGTCCTGACGGCTCGCGCATCGACGTCGACGTCTCGATGCGCGCGATCGCCGCCGTGAACGGCGCGCCGGGGTTCATCGCCGTCCGCGGCAACCAGGCGCTCGGCGCCGAGCGCGCGGGCGACGCGGGGGCCGACGCTCGCATGCGCGGCCTCCTCGAGGCGGCACCCGACGCGATGGTCCTCGTCGGCAGCGACGGGGTGATCGTCCTCGCCAACCATCAGACCGAGAAGCTCTTCGGCTATGCGCGCGAGGAGCTCGTCGGCAAGCGGATCGAGGTCCTCGTCCCCGAGCGCTTCCGCCGCACGCACCCCGGGCACCGCGGGGCCTACTTCCACGATCTGCGTACGCGGCCGATGGGCGCCGGGCTCGATCTCTTCGCGCTCCGCAAGGACGGCTCGGAGTTCCCCGCAGAGATCAGCCTTGCGCCCGTCACCACCGTCGACGGCACGTTCGTCACCGCCGCCGTGCGCGACATCAGCGAGCGCCGCAAGGTCGAGGCGAAGTTTCGAGGCTTCCTCGAGTCGGCGCCGGACGCCGTCGTGATCGTGGACGCGAGCGGAAAAATCTCCCTCATCAACACCCAGACCGAGAAGCTCTTCGGCTACGGACGCGCGGAGCTCATCGGCGCGCCCGTCGAGGTCCTCATCCCCGAGCGGTACCGCCCGCGCCATCCCGGCCACCGCGCCGGGTACTTCGGGCAACCACGACCGCGCGCCATGGGCTCGGGGCTCGAGCTCCACGGCCTTCGCCGCGACGGGACGGAGTTCCCGGTCGAGATCAGCCTGAGCCCCCTCGAGACGGAGGAGGGGACGCTCGTCTCGGCGGCCATCCGCGACATCACCGAGCGAAAGCGCGCGGAGGAGAAGTTCCGAGGCCTCCTCGAATCCGCGCCGGACGCGATGGTCATCGTGGGCAAGAACGGCCGGATCGTCCTCGTGAACGCCCAGACCGAGAAGCTCTTCGGCTACGGCCGCGCCGAGCTGCTCGGCAAGACGGTCGACGAGCTGGTCCCCGAGCGCTTCCGGAGCAAGCACCCGGGCCACCGCGCCTCGTACTTCCAGTCGCCCCGCACGCGCGCGATGGGGTCGGGCCTGGCGCTCTTCGCGCTCCGCAAGGACGGGACGGAGTTCCCGGTCGAGATCAGCCTGAGCCCCCTCGAGACGGAGGAAGGGGTGCTCGTCTCGGCGGCGATCCGCGACGTGACCGAGCGGATGAAGATCGAGGCCAAGTTCCGGGGCTTCCTCGAGGCCGCGCCCGACGCGGTCGTCGTCGTCAACGCCAAGGGCGAGATCGTCATCGTCAACACCCAGACCGAGAAGCTCTTCGGGTACGGGCGGAGCGCTCTCCTCGGCAAGCCCGTCGAGATCCTCGTCCCGGAGCGCTTCCGCCACCGCCACCCGGGCCACCGCGTGTCGTACTTCACGTCGCCCCGCACGCGCGCGATGGGGTCCGGTCTCGAGCTCGCCGGCCTGCGCGCCGACGGGACGGAGTTCCCGGTCGAGATCTCGCTGAGCCCCCTCGACACGGAAGAGGGGACGCTCGTCTCCGCCGCCATCCGCGACATCACGGAGCGAAAGAAGGCCGAGGACAAGTTCCGCGGCCTCCTCGAGTCGGCCCCCGACGCGATGGTCATCGTCGGCAAGGACGGGCGGATCGCGCTCGTCAACGCGCAGACCGAGAAGCTCTTCGGCTGCACGCGCAAGGAGCTCCTCTCGCAGCCGGTCGAGGTCCTCGTCCCGCACCGCTTCCGCAGCAAGCACCCCGGCCACCGTACGAACTACTTCCTCGACCCCAAGGCGCGCGCGATGGGCTCCGGCCTCGAGCTCAACGCGATGCGCGCCGACGGCACGGAGTTCCCGGTCGAGATCTCGCTGAGCCCCCTCGAGACGGAGGAAGGCGTCCTCGTCTCCGCGGCGATCCGCGACATCTCGGACCGAAAGCGCCTCGAGGAGATCCGCAGAAAGAGCGCCGAGCAGGAGGAGCAGAACCGCCGCCTCGAGCTCGAGGAGCAGAACAAGCGGATCCAGGAGGCCAACCGCCTGAAGAGCGAGTTCGTGGCGAACATGTCCCACGAGCTCAGGACGCCGCTCAACTCGGTCATCGGCTTCACGGAGCTGATGCTCGCGGGCAAGGTGGGCGCGGTGAGCGAGCCGCACAGGGAATACCTCGGCGATATCCTCACGAGCTCGAAGCACCTCCTCCAGCTCATCAACGACGTCCTCGACCTGGCGCGCGTCGAGTCCGGAAAGATCGAGATCCGCCCCGAGCCGATCGACGCCGGGAAGCTGAGCGCGGAGGTACGCGACATCCTCCGCGGGCTGGCGGGCGACCGCCACACGAAGGTCGACCTCGAGGTGAGCGACGGGCTGACCGATCTGGTCATGGACCCGGCCAAGTTCAAGCAGGTGCTCTACAACTACCTGTCGAACGCCATCAAGTTCACGCCCGAGGGCGGCCACGTCTCGGTGCGCATTCAGCCCGAAGGGAGCGACCGGATGCGCGTCGAGGTCGAGGACACCGGCATCGGCGTTCGCCGCGAGGACCTTCACCGCCTCTTCGTCGAGTTCCAGCAGCTCGACACGGGCACCGCGAAGAAGTACGCGGGCACGGGCCTCGGGCTCGCGGTCACCAAGCGCATCGTCGAAGCGCAGGGCGGTGAAGTGAAGGTCGAGAGCACGGTCGGCAAGGGCAGCACCTTCACCGCCGTCCTGCCGCGGGTCGCCCGCACCAGCGAAGAGGTCGTGCGAGGAACGGGGGACGGTCATGCCGGGTGAGCCGATTCTGATCGTCGACGACAACCCCGCGAACCTGAAGCTCGCGCGCATCCTCCTGGCGTCCGAGGGGCACGACGCGCGCACGGCGCCGGACGCGGAGCAGGCGCTCAAGGTCCTCCAGACGTTCCACCCCCGCCTCATCCTCATGGACATCCAGCTCCCGGGGATGGACGGCCTCGAGCTCACGCGCAGGCTCAAGGCCGATCCCGAGACGCAGGGGATCGTCGTCGTCGCGCTGACGGCCTACGCGATGAAGGGGGACGAGGAGCGCGCGCGCGCGGCCGGCTGCGACGGCTACATCGCGAAGCCGATCGACGTCCAGAGGCTGCCGCAGCAGGTGTCCCAGTATCTCGCGGAAGCGGCGGGAGCGGGCCCCCCCACGTGACCCACCCCTGCATTCTCGTCGTCGAGGACAACCCGACGACGCGGAAGCTCTTTCGAGTGAGCCTCGAAGCGGAGGGCTACCGCGTCCTCGAGGCGCAGGACGGGCGGCGGGCGCTGGCGGCGGCTGCGGCCAACCCGCCGGACATGGCGCTGCTCGACCTGGTCCTCCCGGACATGGAGGGGCTCGCGCTCGCGCGTGCGCTGCGCGAGTCACCGGGCGGAAGGACGATGCCCATCGTGGCCGTCTCCGGGTTCCGGCGGCTGCTCGACCGCGCGCGCCTCGAGCCGGGCGCCTTCGACGACGTCCTGGTCAAGCCGGTGAACATGGCGGAGCTCCTGGCGACGGTGCGAGCGTTCGTCGCTGCGCCGGAGGCGCCGGGCAAGGCCGCCGTGGATGGCGCGGCCCCGACCATCCTCGTCGTGGACGACGATCCCGTGCAGCTCAAGCTCACGCGTCTGCGTCTCGAGACGATGGGGCTCCGGGTGGCGACCGCGGTAGACGGCGCCGCCGCGCTCGAACAGGCCCGCGCGAAGGTGCCCGATGCGGTCCTCTGCGACGTGCTGATGCCCGGCATGGACGGCTACGAGCTCTGCGTGGCCATCCGCCGCGACGGGGTTCTCTCGCGCGTGCCGGTGGTCCTCGTCTCCGCCCACTACGGCGGCGCGCGCGACGAGGAGCTCGCGCATCGCGCCGGCGCCAGCGCGCTCGTGACCCGGACGCCCGACTTCGGGGATGCCGTGAAGGCCCTGCATGCGGCCATCGCGCATCCCGAGCGCCCGACGCAGGCCGACCTCCCGAGCGGCGAGCACGCCGAGCGCGTCATCGAGCAGCTGAGGCGGCAAGCGCGCGCGAACGCCGTGTCGGCCGACCGCTCCGCCCTCCAGGCCGCGCAGATCTCGATCCTCGCGGGGATCGCCGAGGCGATGGCACGCAGCGACGACGTCGAGGAGGCCTTCGGCGACGTCCTCGGGGCGTGCCTCGACGCGAGCGGAATCACGCAGGGGGCGTTCTACCGGATCGACGACCGCGACAGGCTCGTCTTCGCCCACGCGATCGGCTTTCCCGACGCGCTGCGGGCCTCCGTTCCCTCGGTCTTCGGGCACCCGGAGCTGCTCGACGCGGCGAAGGAGGGTCGCCTGGTGTCGCCCTCGGCGCACCTGTCGGAGGACGTCGCCGCGCGGCTTCTCCAGCGTGCCGGCGCGAACTCGATCGTCCTCGTCCCGCTTCTCCGGAGCAAGCGGTGCGTCGGGGCGCTCCTCCTCGCGTCGAGTGTCTCCCAGATCGGCGAGCAGGACCTCCTCGCCTTCGGCCGCGGCATCGGAGCGCACGTCGCGCAGGCGCTCGCGATGACCGGCGCCGTCGGCCGTCTTCGGCAGGCGGCCGAGGCGAGCCGCATGCTCAACGCGTCGCTCGATCTCCACGAGACGCTCGACGCTCTGGGAAAGCTCTCGACCCACTCGATGGCGGACACCTGCGAGATCCAGCTCGACGGCGAGGCGCTGCACGTCTCGGGGGCCACGGGCTTGCCGGCGGCGGCCACACGTCCGGCCCACCGGCTGACGGAGGAGCTGGTGGCGCACGGGCGGATCCTCGGCACCGTCACCCTGACGCGCTCGCCGGAACGACGCGCGTTCGACGACGGCGACCGCCTCTTCGTGGACGACCTGCTCCAGCGCGCCTCGATCGCGGTGGACAACGCGCTCCTCTTCCGGGCGGCCCAGGAGGCGAACCGGCTGAAGGACGAGTTCCTCGGCACCGTCTCCCACGAGCTGCGCACGCCGCTCAACGCGATCCTCGGCTGGGCGCGGATGATGGCCGCGGGCCTGTCCGACGAGCGACGCGCGCACGCGGTGGACGTCATCGAGCGCAACGCCCTCGCCCAGACGCAGCTCATCGAGGACCTCCTCGATACGTCGCGCATCATGTCCGGCAAGGTCCGGCTCGAGCTGCGCCCGACGGAGGTGTCGAAGGTCATCGACGCGGCGCTCGATGCCGTGCAGCCGGCCATGGCCCTCAAGGGAGTCCGCCTGTTGCCCCGCGCGCAGCGACCGATCCGGATCCTGGCCGACCCCGATCGCCTGCAGCAGATCGTCTGGAACCTCCTGAGCAACGCCATCAAGTTCACGCCCGCGGGCGGCCACGTCGGGATCGAGGCCTCCCGCGACGACACGCACCTGACGCTGTGCGTGCGCGACGACGGCGAAGGGATCGACGCGGGGTTTCTGCCGCACGTGTTCGAGCGCTTCAAGCAGGCGGACGGCTCGTCGACGCGCGCCCACGGGGGGCTCGGCCTCGGCCTCGCGATCACGCGCCACCTGGTCGAGTTGCACGGGGGACGGATCGAGGCGAGCAGCGACGGAGGGGGGCACGGCGCGACGTTCGTGGTGCGTCTGCCTCTCGGCGAGGGGGTGCACTCCGGGACTGCCTTGCCCGACGCTCCCCCTGCGAAGGCGCGCGCCGCGGCCTTCGAGCGCCCTGCCGAGCTTCGGGGCCTGGCGGTCCTCGTCGTCGACGACCAGGAGGACACACGCGACCTCATCGCGTCCGTGCTCGAGATGTGCGGCGCCAGGGCAATCTGCGCCTCCTCGTGCGGGGAGGCGCTCGGCGTCTTCGAAGAGGGCGTGCCGGACGTGCTCCTCTCCGACATCGGGATGCCGGGGCAGGACGGCTTCACGCTGATCAAGACGATCCGCGCGATGCCGCGCGAGCGGGGGGGCGACGTGCCGGCCGCGGCGCTCACGGGCTTCGCGCGCGTCGAGGACCGGGACCGGGCGATGCGGGCCGGCTTCCAGCTGCACCTGCCGAAGCCGGTCGACCCCGCCGAGCTCGTCTCCGTGGTCGCCAACCTGTCGCGACTCGCCCGCGTCTGAAGGCGAACGCCGACATGCGGTCGAACCGCGTGCGTTCGCCCGGCTCGTCGCTATACTGATCGGGCTAGTCCATGCTCGAGCGAACTCCGCATGTGGGGACGGGGCCCAGGGTGCTGGTCGTCGACGACGACCCGGCGCTCCTGCGTGCAACGGCGCGCCAGCTGCGCTCGGGGGGCGCGCAGGTCACCGAGTGCGCGAGCGGGCCCGCCGCCGCGGAGCTCGTCGAGGCGGGCGCGTTCGACGTCATCGTCAGCGACATCGACATGCCCGGCCTGAGCGGCATCGAGCTGCTGGCGCTCCTCCGCAAGCGAGGCATCGAGGCGCCCGTCGTCCTCGTCACGGGGTCTCCCTCGATGGACACGGCAGTGCAGGCCGTGGAGCACGGGGCGTTCAAGTACCTGACGAAGCCGTTCGACGCGGCCGACCTGGTCGCGGCCGTCGACAGGGCGGCCAGCCGCGCGGCGGGCTCCGTCACGCGCGCGAGCGTGTCCGCCGGGGTCGTGCTCGCGTCGCGCTACCGCGTGGTGCGGCTCATCGGGGAAGGGGGGATGAGCCAGGTCTGGCAGGCGACGCAGCTGCACACGAACCGAGAGGTCGCCGTGAAGGTCCTGCACGCGGGCCTCAACGCGCACGCCGACATGCGCGAGCGCCTGCTGCGGGAGGCGCTCGCGTCCAACCGCGTGGGCCACCCGAACGTCGTGGACGTGCTCGATGCGTTCGAGCTCCCCGACGGGACGCCCGTGCTGGTGATGCCCCTCCTGCGCGGTCAGACGCTCACCGCGCGCCTCGGCCGTGCGCCGGGGCCCGCCGCGCTCGTCGACGTGGCCAACCTTCTGCTGCCTGTCGTGTCGGCGGTCGGCACGGCCCACGCACGAGGGGTCGTCCATCGCGACCTCAAGCCGGACAACATCTTCGTCTGCGACGAAGACCCGCCGACCATCAAGGTGCTCGACTTCGGGATCGCGAAGGTCGTCGCCGCCGACCTCGACGTCCATGCGCTGACGGCGACGGGCGCGCTCGTGGGGACGCCGGGATACATGTCCCCCGAGCAGGCCGTCGGCGAGCGCGACATCGACCACCGTGCGGACATCTGGTCGCTCGGCGCGGTCCTCTACGAGGCGCTGGCCGGCGTCCGCCCCGTGCAGGTCGACAGCGTCGGCGAGATGGCGAAGGTCCTCTTCACCGAGACCATTCCTTCTCTCGCGGGGCGCGCACCCTCCCTACCCACGGCGCTGACGGCGCTCGTCGATCGCATGCTCGCGAGAGACCGCGAGGGTCGGCCCGCCGACCTGCGCGAGGCTCACGCCGAGCTGTCTCGCCACGCCACCGTGAAGGCTCCGGCGTTCGGCCCGCCGGCGGCGATTCGACCGGAGCCCGTCTCCGGCGTCGTCGCGACGGCGAACGCCGCCCTCGGCGCGGCGAACACCGAGTACGCTCCGGCCGCCGCGAAACAGCGGAGTGCGTGACCCGGTGGCCGCGCCCGTTCTTCGTCGAGCGCGGCTGCCCTGAACGTCGACGGCGCGCGGCCCGTGCGATGAACGCCGGCGCGGCCCGTGATACGACGAGGCATCGTGAATCACCGCACCAAGGGGCCGGCGCTCCTCGCGAGCGTGCCAATCGTCCTGGGTCTCGCCGTCGCTGCCTCGAGCTGCCACTCGAGCAAGAACGCCGAGGCGACGCTCGCGCAGGGTTGCTCGATCAACAGCGATTGCAACTCGCCGCTCATCTGCGTCTTCTCCCTGTGCCACGACGCGTGCACCGAGTCCCGCGATTGCCCGCAGGGCGAGCGGTGCGTGTCCGTGGGGGTCGACAACGTGTGCGAGCTGCCGTCGGAGAGCACGTGCAGCGCGACGCGTGCCTGCCCGGGCGGCCTCCTCTGCTGGACCGACATGCAGTGCCGCAATCCGTGCGACGCGCTCCAGCCGTGCATCGCGGGCAACGTCTGCATCGACAACGTGTGCTTCTCGCCGAGCGAGACGGCAGACGGCGGCCTCGATGCCGGGTCCGACGCGCCGGCGGGGCCGGACGGATCGCAGAAGGACTCGTCGTCGCCGGTCGACGGCAGCAACGAGTCGGCGGCGGACCAGTTCGTCCCGAACCCGGACGCGGGCGTTCTCGGCTTCACGCCGTCGAACTTCAATCCCTCGGGCGTCGATGCGGGCGACGCGGGCGCCGACTGGTCGAACGCGCCGGACGCGAACATCACGTCGACCTGCCTGAACTGCCTGCCGGGCACGCCGACGACCATCCTCCAGGACGGCGGCACCAACGCCGACGTCTACGTCCTCAAGTCGCTCGTCATCGACCAGACCGCAGCCCTCACCCTCCAGGGCCCGAACCCCGTCATCCTCGCCGTCCTCGGCGCCGTCGACATTCAGGGCCAGATACTCGTCAACGGCACCAGGTCCAATCCCGGACCAGGGGGCTTCACCTCGGTGACGGGGAGCCCGGGGCCCGGCGTCGGCCAGCCCCCGTTCGCGCCCGCGAACCCGGCGAGCAACGGCGGCGGCGGCTCGTTCTGCGGCGTCGGCGGGACGGCGGGGGCGTCGTCCGGCACTCCCTCCACGGGCGGCGCGACGTACGGCAACGCGACCATCACCCCGCTCGTGGGCGGCTCGGCCGGGGGCACCGCCTCGACGTGGTCTTCCGGGGGCGGCGCGCTCCAGATCGTCGCGGGCACGAGCATCATCGTCCGCACGTTCGCCTTCATCAACGCCGGCGGGGGCGGCACCGTGAACGTCGACGGGAGCGGCGGCGGCGCGAGCGGCGGCGCGATCCTGCTCGAAGCCCCCTCGGTCGAGATCGACGGCACGCTCGCGGCCAACGGCGGCGGCGGGATGAGCGGCTACTCGAGCGGCGCCGACGCCACGGCGAACGCAACGCCCGCGCCCGGTGCCTCGCCCTACGGCGGCGCCGGCAGTGCGGGAACGAGCGCGAACGGCTCGCCAGGGACCGCGGGGACGGACGCCATCTCCACCGGCGGCGGCGGAGGTGGCGCGGGCCGCATCCGCATCAACTCGGCGACCGGCAGCGCGACGATCACGGGCACGCTCAGCCCGGCGCTGTCGACCCAGTGCGCGACGCAGGGTCAGGTTCACTGATCGCGGGAGGCCTGGGGGGCCGGTGCCTCTTCTCCAGATGTCCGAGGAGAAGTGGCGCGCCTCCGTCGACCCCAACCTGACCGCGACGTCCTATGCCGCATCGAAGGCCGGCATCGTGGTCCCTCCCATCGTCTAGTCCCTTTCGCCCTTGCCTCCCCCTACGAGGCGGTACGCTCGTCCACTGGGGGTTCCCATGAACCGTCTTCTCTTCCCGATCATCCTCTCTTCGTTCCTCACCTCCTCTCTCCTCCTCCTCGCATCCGCCGCGTCCGCACAGGAGCCGCCACCGCCTCCTCCTCCACCGCCGCCCGGTGCTCTACCGCCTCCCGCGCCGCCCTCCTCCGACGACACGCCTCCTGCCGCTCCCCGGTCGCTCCTCTCGCGCGAGTCCGAGGACACCCGCTTCACGGACGCGAACACGGACCGCGTGATCCTCGGCTCGACGGCCGAGACGCACCCGAAGGGGACGTTCTTCTTCAGCGACTATGAACTCCTGCTCCTGCAGTTCGGGTACGCGGTCACCGACGAGCTGCAGCTCCAGCTGACGGGCGTACCGCCCATCATCAAGGACCAGCCGTACTACTTCGAGCTCGGCGCGAAGCTCAACGTCTACCGGAGCGCGTCGTTCCGCGCGGCGCTGACGGGCGGCGTCGACATGGTGACGCTGGGTTCGGGCGACAACAGCGGACCGTACTTCGGCGGGCGCATCGGCGCGGTGGGCCAGGTGTGCTTCGTCGACTCGTGCCGGTCGAGCCTCTCGCTGACCTTCGGCGGCATCCTCACGAGCGGCGTCAACGAGGTCCTTCC
The DNA here is from genome assembly GCA_036490515.1 of Polyangiaceae bacterium. GTDB lineage: Bacteria > Myxococcota_A > Polyangia > Polyangiales > Polyangiaceae > Palsa-1150. Next base: position 97,141 of record DASXDU010000042.1, on the reverse strand, counting down.
GGTCTACGGCTCGGCGGGGTTCGTCATCGGCCTTTCGAGGCTCATCTCGCTGCTGGCCGAGCCCGAGCTCCTCGGCGCGGTGGGTACGGGCGCGGTGAACATCGACGGGGGCGCCTACTTCGCGCTCGGCTACGGCATCCGCTTCTCGGGCGCGAACCTCGGCGTCGACGTCACGTTCATCGAGCCGGTCGCCGCCACGACCGGCAGCTTCGACAACCCATTCATCCTCGGGTACCCCTTCATCGCGTTCACCTACCGGTCCGACGGCGACGCGCGTCCGCGCAGTTCGTCAGGCCTCTAACGAGACGGCCCGCCTGCGCTATCGTGGAGGCATGCGAGCGGTTCGCGCCGCGCTGGCGGCCGCCCTGGTTCCTCTCGTCGCGTGCGCCGCGGCGATCGACTGGGGCTGCGTCGTGGGGACTCGTGCCCGCGTCGGTCACCGTCGAGCCACCGTCGCTCCCGACGCCGCCGGTCGTCCCCCCTGGCTCGCCGCCTCCGCTCGATCCCGAGCTGCACCCCGCGACCAAGGCAGTTCCCAGGACCAGCGACATCGTCCTTCGCATCGTCGTCACCTCACGCACGTTCCCAATCCAACGCCCGTGCCACATCGTATCCACGCGGAATCCTGGCGAACGCCGACGCGACTGTGCGCTCCGAGCGCACGCACTGCGCGCAATCGCCGACACCTGCCCGATCTCCCAGTAAGCTCGGGCGCGTGGGAACCAAGGACGACAAGGCCGCTCCATCGAAGCGCGCCGGGGCCGGCCCGAAGCGTCCGCCCCCGAACCCGGAGCTGACGCGGACGCTGCCGATCCCCGGAAGGCCCCGCCGCGATGCGCCGAAGGCGGAGCCGCCCAGGGCGCCGCCCGAAGGGCCGGTCCGTTCGCCGTTCGAGGTGCCCGCCGCGAGGCCGCAGGCTTTCGGCGTGGAAGACACGCGCAAGGCACTCGAAAAGAGCAGCTCGCTCCCTCCCGCCCCGGCCGGGCCCCTCGAGAAGACGGAGGTTCTCTCCGCGGAGGAAATGAAGCACGGGCGCGATCCTCGGCGGGCGAAGAGGCGCGACGCCCCGTCGAAGAGGGAAGCTCCGTCCAGGAGCGCCAAGGCCAAGGGGCGACCGGCAAGCTCGGAGCTCTCGCGGACATTGCCCCTGGCCGGCACGGCGAGGCGGCCCGCTCCCGCGCATGCGAAGAAGACGCCTTCGGGCCTCGTCGAGAAGACGCTGCCGCTCGCACAGACCAAGCGGGGCCGCGCGCGCGAACCGTCCACCCGGAGCCGCACGCCGGCGTCTCCGGCTCCGTCGCCCCCTCGCGGGCCGGCGAGGCCCCTCGTCCGGGTGCCCGTCGAGGAAGCGCCCGCGGTGGTCACGCCCGGTCCAGGCGTCATGCGCGGCGCAACGCTGCGGCGCGCTCGCCTCGTGCGGGCCGACCTCCGCGGCGGAGACTTGCGCGGAGCGAACCTGACCGAGGCCGATCTGGGCCATGCTGATCTGTCACTTGCCCGGCTGGACGACGCCGACCTGTCGTTCGCCAACCTGCATGAGACGAAGCTCGAAGGCGCCGAGACCCGAGGCTCCAAGCGCTCGGGCACGCGCAACGTCGACCCCGATCGCCGCTGACCCGTCGCCCGCGCGTCCGGTCGCGTTGACCACGCTCGGCGAAGCGGGCTCGCCTGCACACCCGCGTTTGCGTGTGTTAGGAGTCGACCTCCGAAATCGTCGGGAGAGGGGTTCCATGAACGGCTCGTCGTCGACGGATGAATCCACGAGGTCGGGCCCCGGGCGAGCCTCGCTCCACTGTCTCGGAGGCGGCGACGTGCCGCCCGGAGTCGCAGGCGATCTGGGCCTCCTCCCGCGCTTGCCCGTCGAGGCGCAGCAGAAGCTCTGGACCGTGCTCGTGCCGGCCCTCGCCGACAGGATGACGAAGCAGACGGAGGAGCTCCTCGACATGTTCTGCGCCGCGTACCGGGTCGACGAGGACGAGCTGGGCCGCGCGGTCAAAGCATGCCGCTTCGTGATTCGCGAGGCCGCGAAGCGCGACCTCCCAGCGTCCGCGGTCGCGCAGGACCTCGAGCGCCTCTGCCCGGACACGCCGCTCGTGCGGGACCTGGTCCTCGCCGGCTACGAGCAGGCGAAGGCGCAGCTCCGGCACGAGATCGTCAAGGCGGCGGTCGCCGAGCACGGCAAGCTCCTCGTGGGCTTGCGGTGGCGGCTCGATACGGTCGAGGCCTCCGAGCGCGGCGCGCACCTGCAGATGCCGCTGGCGCTGCTCACGCTGCACTACCTGGAGGGCGGCGAGCGGAGCCAGGTCACGCTGCAGGTGCTGCCCGACATGATGAGCGAGCTGAAGGCCGCGTGCGGCCACGTGCTCGACGACTCCGCGCGCAGTGGGCGCCCCTGACGGACCAACCACGCCGACTTCGCCGAGAACGAGCCACCATGACGACATTCTTCAGCCCCACCGCCCTGCCCTTCGGCAACGTCACCACCGGCGTCTCGACCTCGCAGAGCGTCACCGTGACCAACACGGAGGACGCCCCGGTGACCCTCTCGGTGTCCGGCGCCGGGTTCGCGATCAGCCCGACGACGGTCCCCAAGGCGGACCACGGCCATCGGGGCTCGGTCGTCGTCACCGTGGCGTTCAAGCCGACCGAAGTGACGAGCTATGCTGGAGCCATCATCGGCTCGCCCGGGAGCACGTGCGATCTCACCGGCACGGGCGTCGTCGACCCCAGCCAGTTCCTGTCCGAGAGCGCGCCCGACCCGAACGCGGGCGACAAGTACCTGCTCTTGTCGGTCCCCACCTTCACCGAGCAGACGCTGGACGCGAACACCCAGGCCGTCCTCGGCGGCTCGATCACCAACGCAGTCGACGCGAAGGGGAACAAGGGCGCGCAGCTCACCCCGCTCACCGGCAACGCCTTCCTCTGGCTGGGTACGAACCCCGGCATGGACGAAACGGGGGAGACTGCGGCGCTCTTCGCGAAGGGCATGTCGCTCGCGCGGCTCGTCGGCGATCCGATGGCGATCGCCATCTCGGAGAACCTCGCCGTCTCGTCGGACGGCACGCTGAGCGGGAACGTGGACAACCCCGGCGGGTCGATGCTCGTCACCGACATGACGTCGCCGAGCACGAAGCAGAAGCCGTACACGCAGGTGCAGACCAGCTCGACGGACGACGCGCAGCTCACGACGTTCGCGGGCGCGGAGTTCGCGGACGGCTTCGTCGACGGGAACCCGCCCACGGAGGGGACCCCCTGGGCGGGGTCGGCCTTCGGCACCGCGCAGGATCCCGACTTCCTCATCGGCTACGCGGACGACACGCGCTGGCGCGGTGCGCCCGAAACGTCGCAGGAGCAGACGATCAAGGACACGTCGAGCTCCTTGGCGACGAACAACAACCTCCTCTCGCCCCAGCAGACGCTCATCTCGGGGCAGCCGGTCGACAACGTCAACGCGAACCGGATGGCGGAGACGCTCAAGCTCCTCACCAAGGGCGGCTGGTGGGACCACTCCGACGGCAACCACATCAGCACGACGATGGGGGACAAGCTCGAGGTGGTCCAGGGCAACTACAAGCTCGTGATCCTCGGGCGCCAGCCGGTGCCGCCGCCGCCGCCGCTCACGAACACCGTCAACCTCCAGTGGTGCATCCCGCAGAACCCGAGCCTGCTCGCCGACCTGACGACCTGGTACGGCCTGTGGGTCGCGCAGTTCTCGAATGGAACTCCGGTGCAGGCGAACGACGCCAACAACGGGAGCTCGTCGAGCCAGTACGGCTTCAGCGCCGTTCTCGGTGACGCCACGTCCCTCCTGACGAAAACGACGGGGCAGGGGTGGGCCGCGCAGTACGCGGGCAAGGCCGGCGTCCTCGCGTCGGACCTCGTCCAGAAGTTCGCGTACCAGGTCCAGGTCTGGCTTCTGACGCAGAACACGTTCCTCACGGACGTGTCGGGCGGTCACTTCCAGGAGCAGTACCCGAGCCCCACTCCTTGCATCAAGACGATCGAGTTCTCGCAGGACAACAACGGCGAGTGGACGCTCTACCAGGACAACGCGCAGGGCAACCTCGTCACGCGCCTGAAGGGCCGCACGGTGGATCTCTTCCAGGGCCCGAGCCGCGAGACGTACGTCGGCACGAGCAGCACGACCGCGCTCTACGCCGCCGGCGGCGCTACGGGCACGAACACGGGGGACCTGCGACTCGACCCGATGATCGCGTCGTACACGTGGGCGCAGAGCGTCTACTCGCAGACGGGGTCGGAGACGAAGCCGATCGGCAACGGGCCCGCCAGCAACATGCCGAACGCGCAGTCGACCAGCGGCTCGGGCCCGCAGCCGACCATCAGCCCCGGCGGGCTTCCGGTCGCCGGCGCGAGCATGGTGAGCAAGGGCGACGTCGTATCCAAGACGTGGGCCGACCGCGTGGCGACGTACGTCGGCTCGTACGCGCAGTCGGTCGGGTACGTGTACTCGGAGACGCACGCGAACTTCTTCGAAGGCCAGATCATGGCGGGCACCATCACGAACACGAACACCGCGGCGACGATCACGAACACGAACACCGCGGCGACGATCCAGAACGTGAACGCCTTCGGCAACACGACGAACGTCAACGCGGGGGTCAACACGGTCAACGTGACGACGGGCATGGTGGAGAGCTTCGTCTGGGGGCCGAGCTGGACGTTCGGAACCGAAAGCTGGAAGTTCTGGACCGCGAAGCAGCAGATCACCGCGTCCGATACGGACATCGCGAACGTGCGCAGCCTGATCGCAAACCTCGACACGGGGGTCAGGGACCTCGCCAGCGACATCGTGAACGTCGACAATCGGGTCACGGCCACCAGTAACGTCATCGCGAACGAGACGGTCCGGATCGACGCCCTTTCGCACACCTCGGTGGGCCTCGAACTGAGCATGCTGCTTGTCGAGATCGAGCTGGGCCTGTGAAGGTCAAGAACCTCACCCCGTTCCCCTTCGCGACGAAGGTCACCTCGCGCCGCAAGCGGCAGCCGGAGATGACGCTCGTCCTGCGAGCCTGCTACGTGCTCGCGCCGGGCAAGCCGCTCGCCGTCCCCGAGGGGCCGAAGCTCGTCGCGCAGGGGCCGATGACCGCGGACACCTACCGCGACGACGACGCGGAACGCGCCGGAGAATGCCTTTACCCCGGGGATTTCGGCGACTGGAAGCCGCACGCGGAGGTCATGCTCCGCGGCGCCTGCCACGTTCCGGGGGGTAAATCCCTCCCCGAATGCCCGGTGCGCTTCTCCGTCGGCCGGTGGTCCAAGACGCTCCACGTCGTGGGGCGGCGCAAGTGGACGGGCGACGAGCGCGACGCCGTCATGACGAAGCCCGTGCCTTTCGCCAAGATCCCCGTCGACTACGCGCACGCCTTCGGCGGCGCCGGGTACGCGGCCAACCCGGTCGGGACGGGAGTCGGCAACCGCGAGCTTCCGAGCATCGAGCACGCGCGCAAGACGATCCGCGCCCGCAAGGACGACCCCGGCCCCGCGGGCTTCGGTCCCATCAACCCGGCCTGGGCGCCGCGCGCCGGCAAAGTGGGCAAGAAGTACGACGCTCGCTGGAAGAGGGACCGCTTCCCCTATTACGCCGACGATTTCGACTGGACGTACTTCAACGCGGCGCCCGCCGACCAGCAGCTGGAGGGGTACCTGCGCGGCGACGAGAAGGTCGCGTTCGAGAACCTGCACCCGGCCGAGCCGCGCTTCGAGGTCCGCCTCCCCGGGCAGCGCATGCGCGCCTTCGTGAAGGACGCGCGCGGACGTTTCCGCGAGGTGCGGATGAACCTCGACACGCTCTTCGCCGATCTCGAGGGCGAGAAGCTGTTCCTGACGTGGCGCGGGCTCGAGGCGATCGAGAGCGACGACATGAAGGACGTGCTCTGGGGGCTCGTCGCGCCGGAGAGCCTCGAGGAGAAGCCGCTCCCCGAGGCCCACTACCGCGAGCGGCTCGAGAAGTTCGAGGCCGATCCCCTCGAGATCGACGAGCGGATGCCCGGCGAGCTCCTCGAAAAGTTCGAGGAGATGAAGGCGCGGCAGAAGGCGCGCGACGAGGGCATGCCCGTGTCGAAGCACGACGGGCCGCCGCCCGACGCGCTGACGGCGAGCCTGCGCGCGATGTTCGACAAGTTGCCCGTCTCGCTGCCCGGCGCGAAGGACATCGAGCAGAAGGTCGCCGCCGCCGTGGCGAGCGCCATCGCGAGTGGCCCGCCGCAGGTTGACGTGAAGGCGCAGATCGCGCAGGTCGCGAACGACATGGCGGCCAGCCTCGCGAAGCCGTCGATCCCCTCGTTCCCGCTCCGCGCCGGCGGGCCGCCTCCGGCGTGGGCCGCGAAGAAGCTCCAGCAGGCGCTCGACGGGGTCGAGGGGGCGAAGAAGAAGCTCGCCGCCACGGAGAAGCTCCCCCCGGAGGTCCGCGCGAAGGCAGACGAGGAGATCGCGCGGCTCGACGAGCAGGTCGAGGAGATGAAGCGGGAGCCGTTCTTCCAGGCGATCCTGAACCGCCCTCGCTACCAGGATCCCGGGCCCGGCAAGGATCTGCACGCGCAGGACTACGAGGGCCGCGATCTCCGCGGCCACGACCTGCGCGGGGCGAACCTCACCGACGCCAACCTCACGGGCGCAAAGCTCGCGGCCGCGAACCTCGCCGGGGCCAACCTCGAGGGCGCCGTGCTGTGCGGCGCGGACCTCACCGAGGCCGACCTCACGGACGCCAACCTCACGCTCGCGAATCTCACCGGCGTGCGCGCGCCGAGGGCCGTCCTGCGCGACACGAGGCTGGACCGCGCCTTCCTCCAGGGGGCCGATCTCCAGGGCGCGGTGCTGCGCGGCGCGAAGGGGGACCAGGTCTACTTTCCGGACGCGGACCTCGGGGGCGCGGACGGTCAGGGGATCTCGCTGCTCCGCTCGTTCGGCAAGGGCGCGCGGCTCGCGGGCGCGGATCTGTCAGGCGCGTCCCTCGTGCGGTGCCTGCTCGTCGAGGTGTCGGCTCCGCGGGCGAATTTTTCGCGCGCCGTCCTGACGCGCACGAGCTTCTCCCGGAGCGACCTCGGTGGGGCGAGCTTCAGGGACGCGCGCGGCGAGCGGTCGGTGTGGCTACGCGCCAAGCTCGACGACGCAGACTTCACCGGCGCCGTCCTGGCGAGCGCACGCCTGCTGGAGACGTCGGCCTCGCGCACGGGCTTCCGCGGCGCCGTTCTGCGCGAGGCGCGGTGCTACCGCGCGTCGTTCGAGCAGGCCGACTTCAGCGGGGCGCAGCTCTTCGGGATCGAGTTCTCGAAGTGCCGCCTGACGAAGGCACGGTTCAAGGGGACGTGCCTCTACGGCGCCAAGTTCCGCCAGGCCGTCGGCGGGGGATGCGACTTCACCGACGCGAACCTGACGCGCGCCGTCCTCGAGGAAGCATGACCGCCGAGCTCGTCGAGGCCGCCGTCCGCGCGGGCCGCTCCTTCGCGGGGCAGAAGCTCAATGACATCGACCTGCGCGGCCGCAACCTCGCGGGCGCGGACTTCACGGGCGCGCAGTTCCTGAAGACGCGCCTCGACGGCGCCAACCTGGCCGGCGCGCGCCTCGACGGGGCAACGGGCATCGGGTTCCGCGCGGCCGGCGCAAACCTGGAGGGGTGCAGCCTGAAGGGCGCGCAGCTCGTGATGGCGGACCTCGGCGGCGCGCGGCTCGTGAACGCGGACCTGACCGGGACCAAGCTGCCGCAGGCGAACCTCGTCGGCGCGGACCTGTCCGGCGCGCGCCTCGGGGGAGCGGTCTTCATCAAGGCAGCGCTGTCGGGCGCGAACCTCCGGGGGAAGAACCTCGAGGGCACCCGCTTCGACATGGCGAAGCTCGATGGCGCGGACCTCGGGGCCACGAAGCTGAAGGGGGCGACGTTCGTCGAGGCCGATCTCAGCGGCGCGAAGTTCGACGGCGCCACGATCGAGGGCACGGCGTTCCTGGGCGCGAAGCTCGCGCGCGCCGACTTCACGAACGCCGAGCTCTTGGGGGTCACGCTCGCGAAGGCCGATCTACGGGGCGCGAAGCTCCCGAGGAAGGTGAGCCGCGCGCTGTTCGACGGCGCGATCCTTTCCGACACGGACCTGAAGGGCGCGACCGTGCACGGCTCGGATCTCGAAGGGCGCGACCTTTCGCGTGTCGACCTCTCCGGGGCGGATCTCCGCGGATCGTCGCTCCAGGGCACGAACCTGCGCGGCGCGAACCTGCGCGGGGCGCGGCTCGAGCGGTGCATCCTCTCGAAGTGCGACCTCACGGGCGCGGATCTCACCGGCGCGATCCTGACAGCGTGCATCCTCTCGGAGGCCGTGATGCAGGGCGCCGACCTCTCCGGTCGCGACCTGGCCATGCTCGTCCTCACGAAGGCCGACCTGCGCGGCGCGAACCTGGCAGGTGCCCGCATCGACCGCTGCGTTCTCGACGAGGCGAACCTCGGCGGGGTGAACCTCACGCGCGCCATGCTCAAGGGCGTGACGTTGCGCAAGGCGACCGTCGAGGGCATGACGATCGACAAGGCGACCTTCACGAGCGTCGACTTCTCCGGCGTCGACCTGAAGAAGCTGCGCCTGCGGGGGATCACCATGCACCGCTGCCTCTTCAAGGGCGCGGACATGACGGGGATGGATCTCTCGGGCGGGGACTTCACCGACTGCAACTTCATCGAGGCCAACCTCTGCAAGGCCTTCCTCGAGGGCACGATCCTCCACCGCGCGAAGTTCATGGCGGCGAAGCTCCAGGACGCGAACCTGCACGAGGCGAACGCGAAGGCCGCCTTCTTCGGCGACGCCGCGCTCGACGGGGCGCGCCTGACGAAGGCGAAGCTCCGCAGCGCGACCTTCACCGGGGCGACGCTCCCGAAGGCCAACTTCGCCGGAAGCGACCTACGGGAGGCGGTGTTCGTCCATGCGAAGGCGCGTGGGGCCATCTTCGCGGGCGCGAAGCTCGACTACGCCGACCTGTCGCACGCCGACGTGGAGGGCGCTGACTTCCGCGAGGCCAGCCTGGCGCACGCGAACCTCCATGCCATCCGCGACGAGCACGCGCACTTCGCCGGCGCCGGGATGACCGGCGCCCGCCCCACGGACCTGGACCGCCTCCAAGCCGAGGTATGGCTCCCGCGCACGAACGTATGAGGAACTCGTCATGAACAGCGCCGCACGCAGGAAGATCCACGAGCTCAACGACCTCCAGCGCGAGGTCCACCTGGGCCCGGGCGAGGTCGTCGCGGTCATGCCGCACGAGGTCGAGGTGGAGCTCGGCGCGGGCCGGCGCGTCCGCGCCCAGATGGCGCTGTCGATCGCGTACGAGCCCAACGTCGGGGACGTGCTGCTCCTCCTCGGGAAGGGGGACGACCACTACGTCGTCGGCGTCCTCCGCGGGAGCGGGAAGACCTCGCTCTCATTCCAGGGCGCAGTCGACGTGCGCGCCACCGGTGGGCCACTCACGCTCTCGAGCGACGCGGGTGTCGTCATTCACGCGCCCGAGACGGAGATCCACGCGGGCAAGCTGCACGTCTTCGCGGGCTCCGTCGTGGAGAAGCTCGGGTCGCTCTACCAGCGCGTGCGGGATGGGCTCCAGGTCCACGCCGGCAAGATGCACACGGTCGTGGACGACGCTTCGTTCCTGACCGCGAAGAACGCCTCGATCGTCACGGAGGAGACGATGAGCGTCAACGGCAACGAGATCCACCTGGGTTGAGGGAGGACGCGACGTGCTACCCGCATCGAACGCCGGCGTCGGCATGAACATGGGGTTCCCCGACGTGTGCTTGACCCCAGCGGGTCCCGTTCCCGTTCCGATCCCGTATCCGAACATCGGGATGCACGCGACCGCCGTGCCCTTCGCCGAGAACGTCCTCGTGTCGTTCGTGCCGGGGCTCAACATGGGGGCGGAGATCCCGATGACCCTCGGGGACCAGGCGGGCGTCGACAGCCCCTTCGGAGGCCCCGGACGCTTCACGGTCGGCAACCCCGTCGTCATGATCAATGCCCTCCCGGCGATCAACCTCACCTGTCCGACGACGGGGAACGACTGCATCAACCCGGTCGGCGCCGTCCTCGTGCCCAGCATCACCAACGTCTTCTTCAGCCGCGCCGGAGCCCCCTACCCCGGTCCGGTCGACGCCGAGGCGCTGGCCGGCATCTCTCGCGCCCTCACGGGGCCCGTTCCGACCGAGACCCTTTCCGCGACCGGCGTCGCCACGGTGACCGTGCCGATCTTTTCTGCCGGCGTGCCCGCGCGCGTCTTCAGCGCGGTGTCGCGCTGGGGTTTGGATCACGTCGCGGCGATGATCGTGGACCTGCGCGGCTGCCCCGGCGGAGAGCTGGTCGCGGCCCTCGAGCTGGCAGGGGACTTCCTCCCGGAGGGCGCCGTGATCGCCACCGCGAGGGACACCGACGGGGACGAGACAGTCTACCGCGCGCGGCAGGAGAGGCCGTATTCGTTCCCCCTGATCGTCCTGGTCGACGCGGAGACTGCGTCGGCCGCCGAGCTCTTCGCAGGTGCGCTCCAGTCCCACGGGCGCGCCATCGTGGTCGGCCGGGCCACGCGCGGCAAGGGGACGGCGCAGAAGGTCCTGCCAGCAGCCGATCGCCCCGGCGCCTGCTACGCGACCGTCGCGAGCTTCACGCTCCCCGACGGACGGCCGCTCGACGGCCGCGGTTTGGAGCCCGACGTCGAGGTGTGACGCGTCGCCGACGTCGTCCTGGAAGCGCGGAGCTGCGGCTCACCGCACGTCGAGCCCGTACCCGCGGAGGATCCTCCTCGCGAGCGCGACCTTGTGCACCTCGTCGGGCCCGTCGTAGACGCGCGCCGCGCGCTCGTGGCGGTACCAGAAGGCGAGCGGCGTGTCGTCGGTGAGGCCGAGCGCGCCGTGCGTCTGGATGGCCCGGTCGAGGACGCGACCGAGCACGCCCGCGACGAAGAACTTGATCATGCCGATCTCGTCGCGCGCGCCGTGGGAGCCCTTCTCGTCGATGGCGTGCGCCGCGCTGAGGACCATGAGGCGCGACGCGTGGATCTCGGCGCGGCTCTCGGCGATCCAGGCCTGCACGATCTGGCGCGTGCCGAGCGGCGTGCCCGGCGAGAGCTGGCGGCTCGCGGCGCGCCGGCACATGAGGTCGAGCGCGCGCTCGCAGATACCGATCCACCGCATGCAGTGGTGGATGCGACCGGGCCCGAGGCGCTCCTGCGCGAGCATGAAGCCGGCGCCCTCGGGGCCGAGGCGGTTCGATTGCGGGACGCGTACGCCCTCGTAGCGGACCTCGGCGTGGCTCGCCCAGTCGCTCCCGGCTTCGCCCATCACCGAGATGTTGCGCACGAGCGTGAAGCCCGGGCGGTCGAGCGGAACGACGATCTGGCTCGCGCGCGCGTACGGGCTCTCCGCGTCGGGGTTGGTCACCGCCATCACGATCGCGAACGCTGCGCCGTCCGCGCTGCTCGTGAACCACTTGTGGCCGGTGACGACGTAGTCGTCGCCGTCCTTCTCGGCGCGCGTGGCCAGCGAGACGGGGTTCGACCCGGCGTTCTCGGGCTCGGTCATCGAGAAGCAGCTCCGGATGCGCCCTGCCGCGAGCGGCGCGAGGTACGTCTTCTTGAGGGCGTCGCTCCCGTGGGCGAGGAGTAGCTCCATGTTCCCCACGTCGGGCGCCTGGCAGTTCAGGCTGTAGTGGCCGAGCGGCGTACGCCCGAGCTCCTCGCTGACGAAGGCGTAGTCGAAAAGCGACAGTCCCATCCCGCCGTGGTCGGGCGGAAGGTAGGGAGCCCAGAGGCCCGCGGCCCTGCCGCGCTCGCGGGCCTTCTCGAGGTGCGGCAGGACCTCTTTGAACGAGGCGCCCCCGAGCTTTGCCTCGAGCGGGACCACCTCGTCGTGGACGAACTCGCGGATGCGGGCGACGACGTCGCGGGCGCGGGGTGTAGGCTCGAGCATGGGCGGCATGGTGCCATGACAGCGCGGTCATGACGCACAGGAACGAGGGGTTCACGAAGGCGCGGAACGACGGGTGTTTGGGAGCGGCACAGCCCTCGCAATGGGGGCCCGGCGTGCGTCGGGCTTCCTTGGCTTTGCTTTTCCTCTGCGGCCTGGGCGCAGCGGGGTGCGCACCCACGACCACGTACCGCAACACCGCAATCGTCCCGGCCGTGCGCCCCGTCGCATGGGACGGGCGCGGCCCCGAGACGACGTCGCTGGTGCTCGAGGGGTCGCTCACGAACACGCAGGTGCTCGCGAACGAGTTCCCCCAACCGGGCGACACGGCGCTCCTGGTCCCCGAGTGGACCGCCGAGGGGAGCGCGCTGGTCGCGCTCACCAAGCACGTGATGCTCGGGCTGCGCGGCTCGTACGCCGCGTACGCGTGGGCGCAGCCGAGCGCCACGGGCACGATGCCCCTGCCGGACCGCCCCGCGACGTGGGGGCTCGGTCCCGAAATACGCCTCACGTTCCCGCTCGACGACGAGAAGCGCTTCTCGCTGGGCATCGTGGGCAACGTCGTCTCGTACCAGGTGCCCTATGCCGAGTGGGAGCTCACGACGGGCTGCATCGCGTCGCCCACCTGCGTGAGCGGCTACTCGCTGAACCACGAGGAGACGCAGAACCGCCTCGTGTACTCGCTCGGCCTGCACCCGTCGTACGCGTTCGGGCCGCGCGGCCAGTACGGGGCGGTGTTCGCAGTCGTGACGGTGACGAGCGGCTTCCAGAACGACGGCTTCAGCGATCAGCCGACGCAGGACGGAAAGCTCCAGTCGAACGGGCCGATCTTCATCCTCGGCGGCGGCTACGGGTTTCGCTACGAGGGGCTGCACGCGGCGCTCCTCGCGTACCGCCCGACGACGGGCGAGGGCTCGCCGGTCGACTACGGCCTGGGGGTGCAGCTTGCGGTGGGCGTGGACGTGGACCTGACGGGAGGAGCCAGGGACTGAGGAGCAGCGCGACGCGCGCCTCCTCGAGGGCAGGCTGCCGGAGGACGAAGCGGTGCACGGCCTCACCGTCGAAGACGGCCACGATCGTGTCGACCAGGACGCCGAAGCCGGCGCCCAGCGAGGCTGCGAGATCGGGGAGGAGCTCGCGGGCGAGGTGCTCGATGGCGTCGTGGTAGCGCGCGGCGATGGGACGGAGCGCGCGGCGCAGCCCGGGGTGCGTGCGCGCGGCCATGAGGAGCTCGTACCAGGCCTGGTTGAGGCGCGAGCGGCAGCGCTCGCGGACGAGGCGAAGGGCGAGGGCCGTCGAGGAGGCAACGCTGCGCGCCTCGTACGGTGCGTCCTCGCGATCGTGCAGGGCCTCGAAGCGACGGCGGTACTCGTCGAGCATGCGGCGCCCGACGTCGTCGGCGACGGCGACCATCAGCGCGTCGCGCGTCGCGAAATGGCGGAAGAGACCCCCCTGTGAGAGGCCGACGCGCCCGCAGACGGCCTGGACGCTCGCCTGGGCATAGCCCTCGTCAATCAGCACGTCGGCGGCCGCGTCGAGGAGCTTGCGAATCGTCGTACTCTTCCGCTCCTCCTGCGTGCGCCGGCGCGCCTTGCCCTGCGACGTCACCCCGTCACGCCGCATCCGCCACCGCACGCCCGCGGCCCGCGCCCATCTCCCCCTTCCCCCTTCGAGGGTTTGCGGCTTCGCGGCTCTCCCTGACGCTCTCGCTCCCCTTCCCCGCCGGCAGGAACTGCCCGTACCCGGTTTCGCGTCCGAACGCCGGCTCGAAGGCGCCCCCGCGGAAGGCGACGCGCCCGTTGACGAGCACCGCGTCCACGGCGCCGTCGCTCCGGTTCACCATCCGGACCAGCCCCCCGAGGTTCTCCATCGGGGCCTCGTGGTACGCGTCGAGGCGCTCGTCGAGCGCGGCCGGGTCGAGCACGACGAGGTCCGCACGGTCCCCCACGCGAAGGTGCCCCGCGTCGACCTGCAGCCAGTCGGCGATCTCCCCCGTGAGCCGCCAGACCGCCTTCTCGATGGGCATGACGGGCCGCCCGGCGCGCTCTGCGTCCCGCACGACGCGCAGCATGCGGAGGGGGAAGCTGTAAAAGGCCATGTTGCGGATGTGCGCCCCCGAGTCGGCGAAGCCGATGAGCGCCGCCGGCTCGGCCATCATCCGCTCCACCTCGCGCGGGCGGTGGTTGGCGATGAGCGTCCGCCAGCGGAGCTTCGTCCCGTGCTCGACGGCGAGGTCGAGGAAAGCGTCGACGGGGTGGACGCCGCGCTCGTCGGCGACCTGGCCGAACGACTTGCCGACGACGCTCGCGTCAGGGCAAGCGACGACGTGCGCGTCGTGGAAGTCCCGATGCCAGACGCGCGGCGAGAAGCGGCGCTCGTAGTCGCGCCGGAAGTGACGGCGGTAGGCGGGGTCCTTCATGAGCGCGTTGCGCTGCACCTCCTCGACGAGGTGGAGGACGCGCCGCCCGGCGCCGAACTCCTCGAAGACCACGAGGTCGATGCCGTCGGAGTAGACCTCGAAGGGCACCGGCAGCGTCTGCCAGCGGAGGTCCCCGCCGAGGACGCGGTTCACGAAGCGCGTCGCGCCCCCGATGAAGCGGTGGAGGCCCTCGCTCGACTTCGCGTCAGCCAGCGTGATGAGCGTCGTGCGGAGCGGCTTGCGAAGAAAGCTGCCGAGACTCGCGAACAGAAAGAGAAACGCGTTGACCTTGGTGACGAGGCTCGGCGCGGACTGCAGGATGCGCCCGCGGCGGCGGAGGACGCGGTTCAGCCGCCGGTACTCGCCCCACGTCGCGTAGGTGGAGGGGAGCTGCGCCGACCGGTGGCGGTCGCCGTCGAGCTTGTCCCAGGGGTTCGTCATCGTGGAGAGGCCGAGCATCCCGGCGTCGAGCGCGTCCTCGAGCCAGCGCTCCATCGAGCAAAGCTCGTCCTCCGTCGGGCGGACCGCGGGATCGACCGCCCGGCCGAGGCCGAGGACGCGGACGCGAACGTCGGAGTGCCCGAGGAACGCGGTCACGTTGGCCCCGAGCGGGTGCCCGCGGAGGAAGTCGACGTATTCGCGCGGGGTGGACCACGTCTTCGCGCGCCGGAGGAGCGGCAGCACCTGCGCGCGCGGAACCGACTCGACGCGTGTGAAGAGATCGGAGCAGTCCTCCGGCTCGGAGAGGATGGCGCTGATCGAGCAGCTCCCCACGGTGACGGTCGTCACCCCGTGGCGGACGGACTCGCCGAGCGAGGGGGCCGCGAGGAGCTCGGCGTCGTAGTGCGTGTGCATGTCGAGGAACCCTGGCGTGATCCACTTGCCCGTAGCGTCGATCACCGCGGCCCCGGCTACCTCGGCCGCGTCGAGCGGCGCCTCGCTGACCACGGCGACGCGCCCGTCGCGGATGCCCACGTCGCGCACCGCGCCCGGTGCGCCGGTGCCGTCGAAGAAGAGACCGCGCCGGAGGACCACGTCGTACGCCATGGGCAGAGGTGTAACATAGCGAGTGGATGCTCGCTATGTTGCGGGGTCGCTCCTCAGACGGGTGTCAGCAGCCGCTTGTCCCGCAAGTGGGGCGTCGCGTTGAACGTGCGCATCCCCCACTTTTCGCCGGTGAAGTCGAGCTCGGTGACCGAGCCATTGAAGAGCGACCAGCTCAGGTCGAGCACCTTCTCGTCATCGCGGACGTCGAGCGCGTGGGCCGTCGCCGCCGCGACGGCACCGGCCGACGTGAAGACGAGCGCGGTCTTGCCTCGGCCGAGGGCGGCGATGCGGTCGAGCGCCTTGCCGATGCGCGCGCGGAACGAGGACCACGTCTCGACCTCGGGGTGGTGGATCTCGCCGCGCACCCAGCGGCGCGTCAGGTGCTTGAACGCGGCGAGGACGTCGTCGGCCGAGGGCTTGCCCCCGCTCCGGGCCATCGACTCGACGACGGCGCGCAGCTCGGGGTCCTCCTTTGCGACCTCGGGCAGCACCTTGAAGACGAGCGCGATGCCATCGTGCTCGTCGAGCTCGGGCAGGACCACGGGGTCCGGGATGCGGACGCCGCGCGTGGCCATGACGCGCGTGGCGCTCGCGTACGTCTGCTCGTGGCGCTTGCGAGGGCCGACGAAGACGGCGTCCGCCTGGAGGTGCTCGTTGGCGAGCCAGCCGCCGAGCAGCTCGCTCTGCTCGACCCCCGGCGGCGACAGCTGGTCGTAGTCGGTACTGGACGAAAAGGCCGAGGCCTTGCCGTGGCGGATGAACAGGGCGACGGACACGGCGCGTAGATAGCATGCGTCCGGACGGCGCACGCGGTCCGGAACGCGCGCGACGTCCGCGCGTAGCAGGCGGCTATAGTGCCGGGCGCGATGGCGCGCGACGAGCGGTCCCGTCCCCGATTGCCGGCCGCCGTCGTCGTGCTCGGCTTCACGAGCCTGTTCACGGACGTCGGGACGGAGATGATCTTCCCGCTCCTGCCCGTGTTTCTCGTGGAGGTGCTCGGCGCAGCGCCCGCGTACATCGGCCTCGTCGAGGGCGCCGCTGACACCGTGTCGAGCCTCCTCAAGCTCGTCTCGGGCGTCGTCGCGGACCGCGTCCCGAAGCGACAGCCGCTCGTCCTCCTCGGGTACGGCCTCGCGAGCGCGGTGCGTCCGTTCATCGCGCTGGCAACGCGGCCCTGGCACGTCCTCGCCGTACGCGTGACGGACCGGGTCGGCAAAGGCATCCGCGGGTCGCCGCGCGACGCCATCATCGCCGACGCCGCGGGGGACCGCGCGGGGCGCGCCTTCGGCTACCAGGCGGCCATGGACAACGCGGGCGCCGTCCTCGGTCCGCTCGTCGCGACGGGCCTCGTCGCGCTCCACTTCTCGCTGCGCGCCGTCTTCTGGGTGGCGGTCGTCCCTGGCGCGATCGCGACCCTGCTCGTCCTCTTCGTGCGGGAGCCCGCGCGGGCGTCTCCTGCGAAGCGCGCCGGCCCGGCGCCCCCCGTCCTCACGCGCACGGTGACGTCGTACCTGGGGGTCCTCGCGCTCTTCTCGCTCGCCAACTCGTCCGACGGCTTCCTCCTCCTCCGGGCGCGGTCGGTGGGCCTCGCCACGGCGTGGATCCCGATCCTGTGGTCGGCGCTCAACGCGTCGAAGGTCCTCTGGGCGTGGCTCGGCGGCAGCCTCGCCGACCGCGTGCCCAGGGCGCGCCTCATCGCCATCGGGTGGTTCGTCTACGCGGCGGTCTACGTGGGGTTGGGCGTCGCGGTCCGCTCGTGGCAGGTTTGGGCCCTCTTCCTCGTGTACGGCATTTTCTACGGACTGACGGAGCCCGTCGAGAAGGCGCTCGTGAAGGACCTCGTCCTCCCCGAGCAGCGCGGGCGCGCGTACGGCGCGTACAACTTCGTCGTCGGCATCACGTCGCTGCCCGCCGGCCTTCTCACCGGAGCCTTGTGGGACGCGTGGGGCCCAGGTCCCGCGCTCGAGGTGGGCGCGGCGCTCGCGGCCGCCGCGGGCGTGGCGCTGCTGGCGTGGGACGCGTGGCGAACGCCGCGCGCTCCGGTAGGCTGACCGGATCGATGGCTTCCGTCGGACGCGGCGTCGATCGGCTCGTCGGGGGGCTCTCGCACCTGCTCCACCTGCGGCCCGCGCAGCTCAACACCGTCGACGACGTCGGCCCGTACCTCGACATCCCCGCGTCCGTGCTCTTCCCGGCGCCGGTCGAGCCGCGCTACCTCACGCGCACGCGGTCTCGCCTCCCTCGCCCGGGCGGCCGCGTCGTCGAGGTTCTCCGCTGGCACAGCCAGCACGTCCCCATCTGCCCGCACTACCGGGCACGCCACGCGGGCGAGTACCACCTGAACCAGACGGTGACTGCGCGGTGGTGGCACCCGCGGTCGGGGCCGCGCGCGAAGGCCCTCGTCTACGTGCACGGCTGGCTCGAGCCGGGACCCTGGATCGAGGAGGCCGTCCTCTTGCCGCGCTTCTACGACGAGCTGGGCGTCGACGTGCTCCACGTGCAGCTGCCCTTCCACGGCTCGCGCAACCCGAAGAGCGCCCTGTTCCACGGGGAGTTCTTCTGGAGCGCGGACCTCGTGCGGTCCTTCGAGGCGGTCCGGCAGTCGTGCATCGACGCGCGTACGCTCGTCACCTGGCTGCGCGCGCAGGGGTACGACGAGATCGGCGTCACGGGCATCAGCCTGGGCGGGTCGATCGCGATGGTGCTCGCGTGCCTCGACCCGCCCCCCGACTACATCGTGCCGATCGTGAGCCACCTGCGCCTCGCCGAGGCGGTCGAGGAGGCGCCCATCTTGTGGCGGATGAAGGCCGACCTCGAGCGCTTCGGCGTGAACGCCGCGAGGCGCAAGGACATCTTCCGCCGCTTCGGGCTCGAGTCGCTCCAGCCCATCTTGCCACCCGAGCGCCAGCTCTGGATCATGGCGCGCGACGACGCGTACATCGCGGCGCCCCTCGTCGAGGCGCAGTGGCACGCCTGGGGCGAGCCGCCCATCGAGTGGATCCCGGGCGGCCACATGACGTTCCCGCTCTCGCTCGGGCGCATCGTCGAGCGGACGCGCCACTTCCACGCCGCGCTGCCGCGCGCGCCTCAGCCCGAGGCGACGACGCGGTTGCGCCCGTAGGACTTCGCCCGGTACATGCGCGAGTCGGCCCGCGCGAGCAGCGTGGCCACCGTCGCACTGGGCACGCACCGCATGCTCGCGACGCCGAAGCTCGCGGTGAGGCGGAGTGGCACCCCCTCGACGAGGATGGGCGCCCGATCGAGCGCAACGCGCACGCGCTCGGCCGCCTGGTGAGCGCCCCAGAGGGCGATGCCGCGCGCGACGATGACGAACTCCTCGCCGCCGAACCGCGCGACGACGTCCTCGGTCCGGACGGTGGCGGCCATGACCTGCGCGACGTGGCGCAGCGCCGTATCGCCGACCAGGTGCCCGTGCGCGTCGTTGATGCGCTTGAAGTGGTCCACGTCGACCACGACGATGGAGAGGTCCGTCTCGTGCCGGCGGGCGAAGCTGAGCTCCGCGTTGAGGGTCTCCTCGAGCTGGCGGCGGTTCGCGAGGCCGGTGAGCGGATCGCGCAGCCCCGCGTCGTAGAGGCGCACCATCGCGGCCTCCTCGTCGGGCGTCAAGAGGTGGAACTGGAGGGCGACACGCGGCCCGAGGCGGACGCGGTCGCCGTCGTGGAGGACGGCGCGCTGGACGCGTTCGTCGCCGACGAAGCAGCCGTTGAGCGAGCCGAGGTCCTCGAAGACGACCTCGCGCCCGACGCGGACGATGCGCGCGTGGACCCGCGAGAGCGTGTCGTCGCCGATGCAGACGGCGCACTCGGCCGAGCGCCCGAGGTTCGCGCCTTCCACCGGGACCCGGTGGGGCCGCCCCGCGAAGATGCCCACCGTTTCCACCAGGACGACACGGTCCCGCGTCGCGGTCCCGATGATGTCGAAGGGGCGCGTGGGGGATTCGTGTTCTCCGGACTCGGTGCGGCGCGGTCCACGCGCAGGGGCGGCCATCCTCTGATGGAACGGCCAGGCCGCCCCCGGCCTTAAGCGTCAATCGTAGACCTCGTAGTGCAGGCGGTCGCGGGGGATGCCGGCCTGTCGCTCGAGGAGGCGCACCACGTCCTCGACCATGGCGCTCAGGCCACACACGTAGGCGTGCACGCCGGGGAGGGCCGCAGCGAGGTCGTGCGCGTGCCGCTGGACGTAGCCCGTGAGGCCGGTCCATTCGGGCGGGGAGCGCGACAGGGTCACGTGCATGCGCAAGCGAGGGACGTCCCGCTCCCAGGTGCGGAGCTCTTCGGCCCAGAGGATGTCGGCAGGAGTGCGACACCCGAAGAGCAGGACGAGGGCCGGGCCGGCAGGGTCGCGGACGTCGTCCCCGAGCATGGCGCGGATGGGCGCGAGGCCGGTCCCGGTCGCGACGAGGAGGGCGGGGAAACGGCGCTCGTCGGGCCGGCGGACGAAGACGCCCAGCGGGCCCTCGATCTCGATCTGCGCCCCGAGAGACAGCGCGTGGAGTGCCTCGGAGGTGGGACCGCCGTCGACGCGCGTCACCGCGAGCTCGAAGCGATCGGGCTGCGCGGGGTCGGGTGCGGACGCGATGGAGTAGTCGCGTCGGTAGGGGAGGCCCGTCGCCGTCGGGACGAGGACCGAGAGGTACTGGCCGGGGACGTGGCCCACGGGTGAGGCGTCGGTGGTGCGGAAGACGAGGCTGCGCACGGACGGCGAGAGGGCGCGCGCCGTGAGGAGCTCTGCTTTGCGGCGACGGGCTGCCACGCTTCTCAGATATAAGAACGACCTCGCACCGGTGCGATTCTTCGCCACAGCCGCCAAGGGGACCGAGCCCGCTCTGCGGGACGAGCTACGCGAGCTGCGCCTGCGAGGGGTGCGCGCGGACCGCGGCGGAGTGCACTTCGAGGGCGAGATGCCCGAGGCGGCGCGGGCGTGTCTCTGGTCGCGGATCGCGGTGCGCGTCCTGGTCGAGGTGAGCGCGTTCGACGCGCCGGACGAGGACGCGCTCTACGAGGGAGTGCGCGACCTGGACTGGACGCGCTGGATGACCGCCCGGACGACGCTCGCGGTGCGGGCCACGTGCCGGTCGAGCCGCCTGACGCACTCGCAGTTCGTGGCGCAGCGGACGAAGGACGCTGTCGTCGACCTCCTGCGCGATCGCCTGGGAGCGCGGCCGTCGGTCGACCGGGACGATCCCGACGTGCTTCTCGCCGTGCACCTCGCACGCGACCGAGCGACCGTCTACCTCGACGCAGGAGGGGCCTCGCTCCACGAGCGCGGCTGGCGGCGCGAGGCAGGGGACGCGCCCCTCCGCGAGACGCTCGCCGCGGCCGTCCTGCGCCTCTCCGGGTGGGACCGCGAGCAGCCCCTGGTGGACCCGATGTGCGGCGCGGGGACGATCGCGATCGAGGCGGCGGCGTGGGCCACGCGGGCCGCGCCGGGGCTCTCGCGCGAGCGCTTCGGCTTCGAGCGATGGGCCGATCACGACGGGGCCGCCGTCCGCGGGATGCAGGAGATGCGCGCGAGCGCGCGGGCGCAGCAGCGAACGGGAGGGCCGCGGGTCGTCGCGAGCGACGCGAGCCCCCAGGCGGTACGGCACGCGACGGCGAACGCGAAGGCGGCGGGCGTGGCGATCGAGGTGAGCCGGCACGACGTGCGGGACCTCGCACCACTCGGCCCCGCGGGCTTCGTCGTGACGAACCCGCCGTACGGCGCGCGGCTCGAGGCGGGCGAGGCACTCTACGCGGTCCTGGCCAGGTCTCTCGGGGGGATGCACGGGCACACGGCGGCGATCCTCGCGGGGACGCCGGCCATCGCGCGCGCCATGCGCCGCGAAGCCGACCGTTGGTGGGCGCTCTACAACGGGCCGATCGAGTGCCGCCTGCTGGTGTACGCGATCCGCTGACTTCCTCGACGAGCCGGCCCGCCGCGTGCCACTCTCGACGAGCCGATGGGCCGCATCCGCGACGTCGCCGAGGGCCTCTGGACGGGCGCCCTCGACCCGGCCGAAAACCACCCCTTCACGCCCCTGCTGGACGTGGAGCCGGTGGCGGCGCGCACGGCGTTCGTCTCGAGCTTCGCCAACGCGACGGCCTTCGAGACCGACGCGGGCCTCGTCCTCGTCGACACGGGGAGCTTTCTCCTCTTCGCCCAGGTGCACGAGCACGTGCGCGCCTTCAGCAAGGCCCCGCTGCACACGGCCGTCTACACGCACGGCCATGTCGACCACTGCTTCGGCGTCGAGCGCTACGAGGAGGCTCAGCCTTCGCCCGCGCGCGTCGTGGCGCACGAGCGCGTGCCCGCGCGCTTCGAGCGCTACCGCCTGACGAGCGGCTACAACGCCTGCATCAACGCCCGCCAGTTCGGCGCCGCCCCTTCGTGGCCCGAGACGTACCGTGCGCCCGACGTCGTCTACCGCGACGCGCTCGACCTCGACGTCGGCGGCGAGCGGTTCGAGCTCCGGCACGCGATGGGCGAGACCGACGACGCGACGTGGGTGTGGGTCCCCTCGCGCGCCGTCGTTTGCGTCGGGGACCTCTTCATCTGGGCCTCGCCCAACGCGGGCAACCCGCAGAAGGTGCAGCGCTACCCGCGCGAGTGGGCGCAGGCGTTGCGCCGCGTCGCCGAGCTCCCCGCCGAGACGATGTGCCCGGGGCACGGGCCGCCCATCTTCGGGCGGGACCGCATCCGCCGCGCCCTCGTCGAGACCGCGGAGCTCCTCGAGGCGCTCGTCGATGGGACGCTCGCGGTCATGAACGGCGGGGGCCTCCTCGAGGACGCGCTCGCGACGGTCCGCGCCCCGGCGCACCTGCTCGAACGGCCGTACCTGCGCCCCATCTACGACGAGCCGGAGTTCGTGGTGCGCAACGTGTGGCGGCTCTACGGCGGCTGGTGGGACGGCGACCCCTCGCACCTCAAGCCGGCGCGCTCGGCCGCCCTCGCTGCGGAGATCGCGTCGCTCGCAGGCGGTGCGCGCCGCCTCGCCGATCGCGCCGTTGCCCTCGCCGGACAGGGCGAGCTCGCGGTCGCGTGCCACCTGGCCGAGACGGCATGGCGGGCCGCCCCCGGGGACCGGGGCATCGCCGCAGTACGCTCCGACGTCTACGCGCGGCGCGCGCGAACGGAGGCGTCTCTCATGGCGCGCGGGATCTTCCGCGCTGCGGCGAAGACGGACGAAGCGGAGGAGGACACGTGACGACGCCCTACGAAGGGGGGTGCCACTGCGGCGCGGTGCGGTTCCGCGTCGACGTGGAGGACCACCTCGCGTTCGACTGCAACTGCTCGATGTGCGCCACCATGGCGTACCTGCACGTCATCGTGCCGCCCGAGCGCTTCACGATCCTCCGCGGCGAGGACGCCATCACCGTCTACACGTTCGGCACGGGCGTCGCGAAGCACATGTTCTGCCGGGTCTGCGGGGTCCACCCGTTCTACCGGCCGCGATCGCATCCGAACGACTGGGACGTCAACGCGCGCTGCCTCGACGCCGGCGCGGTGAGCCTCTTCCGGGTCGAGCCCTTCGACGGTAAGAACTGGGAGGCGAGCGTCGCCGGCATCGAGGACAGGCGCTCCTAGGCGATGGGGCTCCTCCAGCGACCTCCGCGCACGCCGGAGGAGATCGAGGCGAGCCGGCCGCTCGCCATCCCGCCCGAGGAGGTGGCGCGGATGGACGAGAAGGAGTGGTACGAGCGCGCCTTCCGGGGCGACGCCGCCCAGCTCACGGTGCGGTCGATCGCCATGGGCACCGTGCTCGGCTTCTTCCTCGCGTTCACGAACGTCTACGTCGGACTGAAGGCGGGCTGGGCGCTCGGGGTCGCGCTGACGGCGTGCATCGTCTCCTTCACCGCGTGGACCACGCTCCTCAAGCTCGGCCTGGCGCGCTCGCCCATGACGATCCTCGAGACGAACTGCATGCAGTCGGTCGCGGCGTCGGCAGGGTACGGGACGGCCGTCATCACGAGCACGGCGGTCCCCGCGATGTTGATGCTCACGACGACGGACGCCGACCCGCGCGGGCACAACCTGCCCTTTTACGTCGTCGCGCCGTGGGTGTTCCTCGTCGCCGTCCTGGGCGTCTCGATGGCTGTCCCGATGAAGCGGAGCCTCGTCAACCGCGAGCGCCTGCCCTTCCCCGAGGGGACGGCCGCGGCGGTGCTCCTGCAGAGCCTCTACACCGAAGCGGCCGAGGCGCTCGCGAAGGGGCGTGCGCTCCTCGTCGCGGCACTCGTGGGCGTGTCGGTCCCGCTCCTCAAGGACCTGCACGTCCGGCACGGCCACGGCCTCCTGCCCGGGCAGTCGCGCGTGTTCGACTTCCTCCCCGAGCGCGTCGTCCGCGTCCTCGACGAGCACACGCACGCCTTCGTCGACAGGACGACGCGGGCCTCGGACTGGGGGATGGTGCTCGACCACGGCGTCGTCCTCGTCGGGGCGGGCGCCATCGTCGGGCTTCGCGCGACGGTCGGCATGGTCGCGGGCGCGATGATCGTCGCGTACGGGCTCGGGCCCATGGCGCTCGCGGCGGGGTGGACGAACCCCTCGGGCGTCCTCGTCGCGGCCGCGAAGCTCCCCTCCTCGGCCTGGCGCGACATCGGCGTCTGGCTCGGCGCGCCGATCCTCGTCGCCTACGGCCTCGTGACCTTCGCCCTCCAGTTCCGGGGCTTCGGCCGTTCCTTCCGCTCCCTCGGCGCGGGCGCGGGCGCGAACGACGACCCGCGCGTCTCGGCCGTCGAGGTGCCGATGCGCTGGTTCGTCCTCGGGACCACGGTGGCCGGGGCGGCGATCGTCGTCGTCGCGCACGTCGCCTTCGGCATCCCCGTTCACTACGGCGCGCTCGCCATCTTTCTCTGCTTCTTCCTCGCGCTCGTCATGGCGCGCGCCACCGGCGAGACGGGGCTCACCCCCGGCGGGCCGATGGGCAAGGTCATGCAGCTCACCTACGGCGTCCTCCTGCCGCAGAGCGCTGTCGCGAACCTCATGACCGCGAGCATGACAGCGGGCTCCGGCCTCGCCTGCGCGGACCTGCTCCTCGACCTCAAGTCGGGGTACCTCCTCGGCGCGCACCCCCGCCGCCAGTTCGTCGCGCAGTTCCTCGGCATCTTCACGGGGACCGCGGCGACGTGCATCGGCTACTACGCGCTCGTCCCCGACGCGACCGTCCTCGCGGGGACGCCCGACCACCCCGCCGCGTTCCCCGCTCCCGCCGCGCAGCAGTGGCGCGTGGTGGCGGACCTCTTCCGCCTCGGCATCGACAACCTGCATCCGATGGCCCGCTGGGCGATGGCCGTGGGCCTCCTCGTAGGCACCGTGCTCGCGGTGCTCGAGTGGGCGCTTCCCCGCCAGCGGCGGTGGATCCCGTCGGCCACCGGCATCGGCCTCGGCGTCCTCCTGCCGTTCCACATCCCGGTGTCGTTCTTCCTCGGGGCGCTCGCCGCGTGGGTGTTCCAGAGGACGAGCCCCCGTCAGGGGGGACGCTTCGTCGTGCCGATCGCGTCGGGGCTCATCGCGGGCGAGAGCATCGTCGGCGTCCTCGTGCAGCTGCTCAACAACAGGCTCCTGCGGTGACGGCTCCGACGAGTGCCTCGCGCCGCGACGCGCGACGAGGGCTCACATCGTGGTCGGGTCGAATCCCGGGATGCGCCCCTCGACGACGCCCCGGAGCCGCCGCTCGACGGCCTTGGTCAGGTCGGGGTGCGTGAGGATCCAGAAGCGCTCTTCGACGATCGCCGAGAGCACGCGATCGGCCACGTCGGCCGCGGGGATGCCGCTCTCGATCGCGTTCCGCACGATCGACTCGAGGACGGCCTCCTGCTGGGTCGGGTCCTTCTTGGCGGCCTTCGCCGCCTCGGGGCGGTTGCGGGCGGAGTCGGCGATGTTCGTCTTCACCCAGCCGGGGCAGAGGACGCTCACGTGCATCGCCCCCGCGTTGCCCGTGACGGCGAAGTCGTGGTGCAGGCACTCGCTGACGGCGACGACCGCGTGCTTGGTCGCGCAGTACGCGCCCATGCCGGGCGCGCTCACGAGGCCTGCGATCGACGCCGTGTTGACCACGTGACCGCCGCCTTGCGCGATCATCCGCGGTACGAAGGCGCGGATCCCGTGGATGACGCCCCAGAGGTTCACCCCGAGGACCCACTCCCAGTCCTGGCCCGTCATCTCCCAGGCGACGCCGCCCGCGCCGACGCCCGCATTGTTGCAGAGCACGTGCGTCGCCCCGAACTTGGCGTAGGCCGCGTCCGCGAGCGCCGCCACGTCCTCCCACCGCGAGACGTCCGTCCGGAGGGCGATGACCTCCGCCGTCTTGCCGAGGGCCGCAGCAGCCTCGGCGAGGGCCTTCTCCTCGACGTCCGCCACGACGAGCTTCATTCCCTCGCGCGCGAACCGCTCCGCCATGGCCCGCCCGATGCCGCTGGCGCCGCCCGTGACGACCGCGACCTTGCCCTTCAAGTCTCGCATCTCGGCCTCCACGCGTTGTATACGCGTTGTCGATGCCGCGCTCCATCCTGGCTCTCGTCACGCTCGCGCTGGCCCTGCCCATCGCAGCCTGCGCACAGTCCTCGCAGTCGCCCGTGGTGACCGCCCCGAGCGCGACCGAGCCGACCGCAGGCACCGCCGCCCAGCCTGGCCCGGCGACGCCGCCGCCCTCCTCTGCAGTCTCCGCGATGCCCCCCGCAACGTTGGCGGCCGACACTCCTCCGGCGACGGGCACGACGCCTTCGTCCACGGCGGCTCCCTCCATCGCGTCCACGGCGGGCGCGTCGTCGCCCGCGGCGTCGAGCACGGTGCCCGCGCAGTACCGGGCCTGCGCCGCCGACGCCGATTGCGTCGCGGTGGCGCGCGCCGCCTGCTGCAACCACGGGTGGAAGGAGGCGGTCGCCGCGTCGCAGAAGGACGCCTACGCCCGGGACTTCGCGTGCAAGGCGGCCCGGCGGCCCATCTGCCCGATGTTCATGGTCCACGACGCGCGCGTCGCGAAGTGCGACGTGCAGCAGAAGCTGTGCACCATGGTGGAGCCCTGAGATGCGCCCGATACGCCTTTTCGCCCTCTTCGCCGGGGCCGCGACCTTCGTCGGCTGCGCCGGCTCGACCCCTCCTCCGGCCTCACCCGACGTCGAAGCGGCGGCCGGCGCCGCGACCTCCGTCGTTCCGCCCGGGTCGCGCCACCCCTTCACGGTCGACGACATGCTGTCCTTCGACCGCGTCTCCGACGTCGCGGCCTCGCCCGACGGGAAGCTCGTCACCTTCACCGTGTCGACGCCCGACCTCACGGCCAACAAGGTCACGAAGGACGTGTGGCTCGCCGCGACCGACGGCTCGTCGGTGCGGCGCCTGACGAGCCACCCCGACCCCGACTTCGGGGCGCGCTTCGCGCCCGACGGGCGCACCGTGTACTTTCTGTCGGCGCGGGGCGGCTCGACGCAGGTCTGGCGCATCGCCGTCGACGGCGGCGAGGCCACGCAGGTGACGCGCCTCCCGATCGACGTGGGCGGCGTGCTCCCCTTCCCCGACGGCAAACGGCTCCTTCTGGTGATGGATGTGCTGCCCGACGCGCCGACCCTCGAGGAGAGCGCGCGCCGAACGGAGGCTACGGCCAGGTCGAAGGAGAAGGTGCGCGCGTACGACCAGCTTCCCATCCGGCACTGGGACACGTGGGACGACGGGACGCGCTCGCACCTCTTCGTGGTGCGCGAGGGCACGCCGGGGGAACCGGTGGACCTCCTGAAGGGTCTACCGTTCGACGCGCCGACCAAACCGTTCGGCGGCCTCGAGGAGGTCACCATCGCCCCGGACGGTTCCGAGGTCGTCTTCGCGTCGAAGATGGTCGGGCGACAGGACGCGTGGTCGACGAACGTCGACGTCTGGGAGGTGCCCTCCGACGGATCCGCCAAGCCCCGCGCGCTGACGGCGTCGAACGCGGCGACGGACACGCAGCCGGTCTTCTCGCACGACGGGACGCGCCTGGCGTACCTGGCGATGGCCCGCGCGGGCTTCGAGTCGGACCGGCTGCGCGTGGTCGTCGTCGACTGGAAGACGAAGAAGGCGACCCCCCTCACGGAGGGGTGGGACCGATCGCCCGCCTCGATCGCGTGGTCGCGCGACGACAGGACGCTCTACGCCGCCGCGGACGACCTCGGGCGCCGGCCCCTCTTCGCCATCGACGCCGCGAGCGGCAAGGTCGCCCACGTGTTCGACCACGGGACGGTGGACGACGTCGCGGTCGCCGGGGATCGCGTCGCCTTCGTTCGCGACGACGTCCAGCACCCGGCAGAGGTGTGGATCGCCGACCGGAACGGCGGTCACGCACGCCCGATCACGCACCTGAACGACGCGCGCGCTGCGGCGATCGCGTGGGGGCCGTCCGAGCAGTTCACGTTCGAGGGCGCCAAGGGCGACACGGTCCACGCGTGGCTCGTGAAGCCGCCGAACGTCGCGCCGGGCGCGCGCGTGCCGGTCGCGCTCCTCGTCCACGGCGGCCCGCAGGGCTCGATGGGCGACCACTTCCACTACCGGTGGAACCCCGAGGCCTTCGCCGGCCACGGCTACGCCGCGCTCATGATCGACTTCCACGGGTCGACCGGCTACGGCCAGGCGTTCACCGACGCGATCCGCGGCGACTGGGGCGGCGCGCCGTTCGACGATCTGATGAAGGGCGTCGACGCGGCGCTCGCGCGGTACCCCTTCCTCGACCGGAACCGGATGGTCGCGCTCGGCGCCTCGTACGGCGGCTACATGATCAACTGGATCAACGGCAAGACCGACCGCTTCAAGGCGCTCGTCGTCCACGACGGCAACCTCGACGAGACGACCGCCTACTACGAGACGGAGGAGCTCTGGTTTCCCGAGTGGGAGCACGGCGGCGTGCCGTGGGAGAACCCCGACGGCTACGCGCGCCAGAGCCCGATGAGCCTCGTGAAGAACTGGAAGACGCCGACGCTGGTCATCCACGGTGGCCGCGACTACCGGGTCGTCGACGTGCAGGGGATGGGCACCTTCACGGCGCTCCAGCGCAAGGAAGTTCCGTCGCGGTTCCTCTACTTCCCGGACGAGAACCACTGGGTGCTCAAGCCCGCGAACTCGAAGCGCTGGCACGAGGAGGTGCTCGGCTGGATCGACCGCTACGCGAAGGGGTGAGCGGGGCCTGCTCGGCCACCGCCGACAAAGGGGGGTCGCCGAACGGGTACGGAGGTCCTGGCACGCATCGACGCCCTCTCGTGCGGCAGAAACGGCGTTGCAGCCGATGCGGGCGGTATTGCCGTGGACGCGCGCGCCGTTGGCGTCGATCCCGCAGGCATCCCACGGGAGCCGCGAGGCATGCCGCGGGGTCCCGCGGTCCTCGGCAGGGATGGGCGAGGCATGCAGGGGGACGCCGTCGCCTTTGCGGCCGATCCCGCGAGCGCTGCTGCGGACGCCCCGGGCCTTGCAGGCGATCCTCGCGGCGTTGCAGTGGACGCCGTCATCCTTGGCCTCCATCCCGAAGGCGTCCCATGGGACGGGCGAGGCACTGCGTGGGACGCCGCGGTCCTCGGGCTGGACGGGCGAGGCATGCGGTGGGACGCCCGCGGGATCGAGACCCATGACAGCCGTGATCGTGCCCGACGACGGCGCCGTCCCGTGCAATGGCCGCGGGATCGGGCAGGACGACGGCGGGAACCGGCAGGACGCGGCGGGATCGGCCCGGACGATCGCGGCAAGCGATGCAATGAGCTCGGGAAAGGGCCCAAGGACCGCGTCGTCCCATGCGACGGCGGCGCGAAAGGCGCGAACGACCGCGGGAAAGGGGCGGCGCGCTCGTCGGCCCGGACGGGCCGACGGGGACGTTCTCGCACGCGACGCTCGGCAAGCTCCCCTGGTGACGGATCGCGCCGCGCGCGAGGCGACCTCGCCCGCGTCTGAACCGGGCCTCAAGTTTCTGGCGCGGCGTGCCGTTCCCGATGGCAGGAGGTGCACCAATGTCCTTGTGCGAAAAGCCCACCCGTCCTGACCTGAGCGGGGTCGGTCTGGCCATCCGTCGCGAACTCCTGGCCGGTCGCATGCGTCCCGCCCGTCCCACCCCCGTATCCCCCGCGCAGAGCGAGCAGCCGCCCACCGCGGTGGACTCCGAGCCTCCCGAAGCACGCTCCGGAGGTTGACGGAGCCGGGCTCACGGCACGGGCGTCGCGTCGAGGATCTTGCAGACGAGATCGTCCGGCGAGACGTCCTTGCCGCGCAGAGCGCCGGGCACCGAGACGAACCGACGGAGAATGCCGGGCGCTGCCCTCTTCACGTCGTCAGGCCTCGCGAAGCTGCGACCGTCGGCCAGCGCCAGACTCCGAGCGCTCTCGACCAGCTCCTCCTCGTCCTTCGGGGTCGCGGCGGCGCGGCCGGCCGAGTATGCGGGCGAGCACGCGGCCGCGAGCAGAGCGCGGACGTACTGGAGAAGGCGCTGGTCGAAGTAGACCTCCACCGTCTTCTTCGCGGGCGCGGGCCGCGTGACGATCTCCACCTCGGTGCCCTCCGGAAGATCGGCCGGCTCGTCGAGCACCCATCGGCCATTCGTCACTCGTGCGCGCATCGGCCCTCCTCGTGGAGTCGAGAGGGTAGACGATCCGTGGGCGTCGCGCGGCCCGCGCGACCTGCCCGCTCGCGCGTCACTCGCTCAGCGCGCGATGGACGAGCTGCACGCAGACGGAGCCCTCGCCCACGGCGGAGGCGACGCGCTTGACGCTGCCCGCGCGCACGTCGCCGACGGCGAAGACGCGGTGGCGGTTGGTCTCGAAGAGGAACGGCGCGCGCGTGACCGGCCATCGCGTGTGGGAGAGCTCGTCGGCGGTGAGGTCGGCCCCGGTCTTCACGAAGCCCTTGTCGTCGAGCGCGACGCAGTCACCCAGCCACGCGGAGTTCGGCTGGGCGCCGATCATGAGGAACACGTGGCCGATGGGATGCGTCTCCGCCCCGCCGGGTCCGCGCCACGAGATGCTCCGGAGCCGGTCGTCGCCGTCGAGCGCCACGAGCTCGGTGTGCGCGTGGAGCGTGATGTTGGGCGTCTCCTCGATGCGGCGGATCAGGTAGCGCGACATGGTGTCCGCGAGCTTTGCTCCGCGAATGAGCACGTGGACGTGTCGCGCTTGCGCGGCGAGGAACACCGCCGCCTGCCCGGCGGAGTTGGCGCCGCCGACGACGGCGACCTCCTCCCCGCCGCAGAGTCGCGCCTCGGTCGTCGTCGCAGCGTAGTAGACGCCCGCGCCCTCGAAGCGAGCGAGCGTCTCGATCGCGAGCCGCCTGTAGTGAACGCCGCTCGCGATGATGATCGCGCGCGCGCGGACCGTGCTGCCGTTCGCCAGCGTGATCTCGTAGCTGCTGGCCCCGGTGCAGTCGAACCGCGCGACCGCCGTGGCGACCGCGAGCTCCGCGCCGAACTTCTCGGCCTGCGCGAGCGCCCTGCCGGCGAGCGCCTGGCCCGAGATGCCCGTCGGGAAGCCCAGGTAGTTCTCGATCTTCGAGCTCGTTCCCGCCTGCCCGCCCGGTGCGTTGCCCTCGAGGACGAGGACGTCGAGGCCCTCGGACGCGGCGTAGACCGCTGCAGCGAGGCCGCCGGGCCCGGCGCCGACCACCACCACGTCGCGCGTTCGACCGGCATCGATCGCCGCGTTGAAACCGAAGCAATCCGCCACGGCTTCGTTCGACGGGTTCTTGAGCACGGTCTCGCCGCGACAGAGGACGACCGGCACGTCCGCCACGCCGACGTGGAACCGATCGAGGAGGGCCTGCACGGCCGCGTCGCGATCCACGTCGACGTACGTGTAGGGGTGCGCGTTGCGCGTGAAGAACTCCTGGAGGCGCAGCGTGTCGGCCGAGTGCATCGAGCCGATGAGCGTCGCGTCGCCCTGCCCACCGGCGATGAGCGCCACGCGCCGGAGAATGAACGCACGCATGAGGATCTCGCTGACCTCGGGGTCCTCCTGGACGAGCCGGCGGAACCCCTCCGGACCGATGACGAGGACGTCCCCCTCCTCGACCATGCGGGCTCGCACGAGGGCGCGGCGCCCCGCCAGGACGTTCATCTCGCCGGTGAACTCTCCTGCGTGCTGGACGGTGATGCGCTCGTCCCCGAGGATGCCCGGCCGGATGATCTCGAGGGTGCCGCTGAGGACGACGCGGATCCCGAGCGCGGCGGTGCCCTGCTCGAAGAGGATCTCGCCCGCGAGGGCGCGATGCCGCTCGCCGTAGCGGGCGATCCGCTGGAGCTGAGCGTCACTCAGCGTGGGGAACACCTGGTCTCGGCGCTCTGCGATGACGTCGCTCATGGCGCGGAGTCTGACTACGGCTGTCGCCCGCCAGCAAGAGAGAGCACCTACCCGCCGCGCGGCCCGCGCCGGAAGAGCCTCGCGAAGAACCCGCCGACGCCCGCCGCTTGCATGTCCTCGGGGGTGACGTCGCCGGCCCTCGCGGCCGTCTCGGCCTCGATGAACGCCCGCAGCTCGTGCCGATCGAACCAGGTGCCGTGGGCGTCGCACACGTCGACGCCGTGGATCGTGTCGACGATCTCGAGCCGCCGCGTCGGGCCCCCGCACACGGGGCACGAGATGGCGGCGTGGCGGTTCGGGGTCGGGCCCGCGACGAAGACGGCGCCGAAGGGCCTCGCGAGCTCGGCCTCGAGCGCCCCGTCGTGAACGGCGCGCAGGCGCTCGACGACGGCGGTGTCGAGCCACAGGCCGCCGCACGACGTGCAGCCGGCCGCCACTCCGGGCCCGATGGGGCGCTCGGGCATCCCCGTGGCGCAGCGCGGACAGCGCAGGCGCGCCTCTCCCGGCGACGGAGGCGGCGCCGCGACGACGATGCGTTCCACGACGCGCTCGACGACGCGAGGCGCGGGAACCGAGGTGGTCCCGCAGTACGAGCACGTCACCGGCGCCGTCGCCGCGGAGGGCGGGAGCGAGCCACCGCAGTGGGTACATGCGAGCGCGGACATCGCGCAGAGCGTTTCACCGCTCGGCCATCGCCGGCAAGGGTGGCTGGCATCCGCCGGGCGCCCGGGGGTTCGCCGAGGCGGTGGGACCGCGCGGGCGACCCCGGACTATCCTGGGTCCCGTGGGAACCCCGACCCGCCCCGCGTCCCGCGCCGGCCACGACGAGCACTTCCTTCGCCGGCTCGACCGCATGTCGCACGAGCACCTCGGGCTCGCGCTGGGCCTCTACCGGGACCACGAGCTCGTCGCGTTCATCCTGAGCAAGGTCCGCCTGCCGGAGGAGGCCGAGCGCGTGGCCATCGCGCTGGCCGACGGAGGCCAGGGGCCGCACGTCGTCGTCGCCCGCGACGGCCACTTCGTCACGGCCCTCGGGGAGGGCATGAAGACGGGCCCGCACCCGGTCGTGTCGCGCGCGCACCTCGACGCGCTCTCCGCGAAGCTCGAACGTGTTCGCGACGGCCTCGCCCTCGCCCGAGCGCGCGGCACGGACGCGACGCGCCTGCTGCACAAGATCGAGTCGTCCGGGTGGGCGGTGTCGCGCGAGGATTTCCTCGCCGCCGAGGCGGTCCTCGCCCCGGCCGGCCCGCTGCTCTTCGAGACGTACTCCTCCTGGGCCGCCACCACGGAGGAGCTCCTGCCGTTCCTCGCGACGAAGGAGGCCGACCCCGCCTGGCGGGCCACCGGCGAGGCCGACGTCCTGCGCGGGGCGTGGGCGATGACGCACGCGGCGACGCTCCTCGTCGACACCGTGCCGCGGAGCTGGGTGGACGGCTGGGCCGAGGTCGAGGCCAGGACGCGCTCTTCCCCGTGGGTGTTTCTCACGCAGCTCTCGGCGTTCCCGTTCGTCGTTCGCGCCGCGTGGCTGACGGCCCGCCTCGGCGCGCCGATGCTCCCGTCCCTGAAGGCGCGCTTCCGCCACCCCGCCGACCCGTTCGCCGGGCGCGACGCGGGCCACGGGCTGATCGCCATGGGGCTGCGCCACGAGAAGCTGCGCGGCGAGATCGAGGGCGTGCTCCGCAGGCGCGAGCCGGAGCCCGGCGACGAGCCCTGGGTGACGAGCCTCCACGACGTCTACGGGGCGCTCTACCAGG
Organism: Polyangiaceae bacterium; assembly: GCA_036490515.1. Lineage (GTDB taxonomy): Bacteria > Myxococcota_A > Polyangia > Polyangiales > Polyangiaceae > Palsa-1150. Next base: position 63,688 of record DASXDU010000042.1, on the reverse strand, counting down.
TCCTGCACGAGAAGCAGGACGAGGTTCGCGTGGAGGGCCTGAACGTCGGCCGCCAGCGCATGGTGGAGCTCACCGCGCACCTGCCCGCGTCGTCCCCGCACCGCTTCGCCGACCCCGAAGGCGTCCCCGACGACCTCGCGCTCACGGCGCTGCTCGGCCTCTGGGGCGACGGGCTGCGCGGCGAGAACGCCGAGGCGTGGATGCTGTTCCTGCTCGCCGCCGCCTCCCGCGCGCGCGCCGAGGACTTCTACTTCCCGGCGCAGCTGCTGCACGCCTTCGGAGAGACGCCCGTCCCCGAGATGGCCGAGTCGCTGGTGGGGATGCGGCGGGCGCTCATCGGCGAGCGCAAGCCCGTCGTACGGACCGAGCGCACCGGCCGCAACGACCCGTGCCCCTGCGGCAGCGGCAAGAAGTACAAGAAGTGCCACGGGCGGTGAGCGGGAGCGCCTGCGTGGGAGACCGCGGCCTTGGGGGCGTTTCCCGGGCTCGTCCGGCGGGAGGCGGCGGTCTCTGGGCCCCACCCCGCGGTCATTGCATCGGACGCCCGCATCCTTGGGCCCTATCCCGGCCGTCTTCGCATGGAGGACCGCGTGCTTGGCCCCTTTCCCAGGGGCATCCCCTGGGATGACCGCGTCCTCGAGCGGTCTATTTCCGTCATCCCCTGGGATGACCGCGTCCTCGAGCGGTCTATTTCCGTCATCCCCTGGGATGACCGCGTCCTCGGGCGGTCTATCTCCGTCATCCCCCGGGATGACCGGGTCCTCGGGTGGTCTATCTCCGTCATCCCCCGGGATGACCGCGTCCTCGGGTGGTCTATCTCCGTCATCCCCCGGGATGACCGCGTCCTCGGGTGGTCTATCTCCGTCATCCCCTGGGATGACCGCGTCCTCGGGCGGTCTATCTCCGTCATCCCCCGGGATGACCGCGTCCTCGGGCGGTCTATCTCCGTCATCCCCCGGGATGGCTGCGTCCTCGGGTCGCCTACCTCGGTCGTCCCATGGGAGGGCCGTGTGCTCGGGGCCCGTGCTTCGCTACACTCTTCGCAAGCGATGCGCCTGCACGACGACGATCGGAGGAGGTCCTGGGCACGGGACGGGCTCTTCGTGGTGCCCGGCGCCCTCGACGACGCCCGGGTGCGGCACCTCGCGAGCGCCTGCGATCACGCGCTCGAGAGCGTGCGCGCCGCGTCGAGCGAGACGGGGCATTCGACGACGTACATCTCGCCCCTGCTGCACAGCGAGTACTTCGCAGACCGACCCGACGCGATGCAATGCCTGGTCGCTCTCGCGTCCTCCCGCGACGTCCTCGCGCTCGTCCACGACCTCCGGAAGCCCGGCGAGGGCGAGCTCACCTTGCGCGATCTGCAGTACTTCCACGAGCCCCGGCGCGACCACGACGGTCTCTGGCACCGCGACGGCGCCGGCGTCGCCGAGCCGGAGGCGCTCCGGCCGACGGTGCTGCGCTTCCGGGTCGCGCTCGCGCCCGACGACCACCTCGAGTACGTCCTCGGCTCCCACGCTCGGCAGGACACCGCGCAGGAGCGAGAGGTCCTCGCCGGGTCGCGGCGCAATGGCCCGTTCCCCACCGAGGCGCGCCGCGTCGCTCTTCGGCCCGGCGACGTCTGCGTGTTCGACGCCGGAGGCATTCACCGCGCACGCTACCGCGCGGGCGTCGCGCGCAAGACCCTCGATCTCGTCTTCGCGTTCGGCGTTCGACGGAAGGCCTTCGACCCCGCCCTGCTCGCGCTCGCGCGCAGCGCGGCAGGTCGCCGGGGCTGAGGGTCACTCTTCGGCCTGGCGGATCGTGCGGGTCCAGAGCGGCTGATAGCGGCCCGCGTGCGGGTCCCAGTGGTGCTGCGGCGGGACGTCGGTCTCGAACAGGACCAGGGTCGTCTCGGCGACGTACTTCGTGCCGGACAGCGGGAGGCCCTCCGTGCGCGTATTCCACGTATCGATGCCGGCCGTGAAGTCGGTGCCCGAGGCGAGGCCGTGACGCCCCTCGCCGGAGGGCGCGCCGCCGGCGGGGAAGACCGAGGTGTGGCTCTCGATGCCGAGCGTCATCCCGGGATCGACGCTCACCGTCGTGTCGGCGAGTGACGCGGCGTCGACCGAGACGGTCAGCGTGTCCAGGCCGCGCGCGACGCGGATCGCCGCGGGGACGGGGACGCGCACCTCGTGTGGGGAGAGGGGTGCATCGGGCGCGGGCTTCGTGGAGGGCGCCTGCCGAGCGCACGCGGCGCCGAGGAGAAGCAGCGAAGCGACGGACGCCCGGGCGGGTCTCATCGCTTCGTCGCGCCGGAGGCGCTCAGGCGCAGGGAGTTACCGCCGGTCACTGCACGGTGCCGCACTTGCCCGGTCCACCGAGGCCGCAGATCTGGCCGGTGGGGCAGTTGCCGCAGTCGATCGCGTTCCCGCAGCCGTCGCCCGCCTGGCCGCACTGGATGTTCTGGGAGGCGCACGTCTCGGGGGTGCACGTCGTCTGCGTGCCGCACTTGCCCGCGCCGCCGCCGCCGCAGGTCTGCCCCGCCTGGCACGTGCCGCACTGGAGGAGGTTGCCGCAGCCGTCGCTCGCGGGGCCGCACTGGATGCCGAGCGCCGTGCACGTCGTCGGCGTGCAGACGGGCGTGTAGGGCTGCACGCACGCGCTGAGGTCGAAGAGCATGAACTCGAGGATCGCCTCCTGCGGGGTCATGGGCTTCGTGTCGCACTCGGTCGGGAACGTCATCCCGTGGCTGTAGTAGGGCGCCGTGTTGGGCAGGACGTACGGGCAACCCGGGTAGCTGCCCGAGAAGCCGAGCGTGTCGGCGTGCCAGTCGCTCCAGACGGCGCGGCCGCACTGGGCGGCGGACGCCGCGCCGACGGGCGTGTTGAACGTGAAGTGGATCGGCGTGGACGCGCCCCAGTAGAGCCACTGCTGCGTGGGGGCCGTGACCGAGTCGGTGTTGTGGAACACGGGGTTGAGCGCCACGGTCCCCGAGCCGGCCGTCGACGCGCCCACGATCTCGAGCCATTGCTCGAAGGCCGCGCCCTTCGGGTTGTTCACGAGGTCGATCGTGCCCGTCTCGGGCGAGCCCTGCGGGTTCTGCTCCGTGTGCCACGCCGCGACACCCGGGTAGGCCGGGTTCTGGGTGACGTTGTTCGCGTTCGTGCAGATGCCCCCCGTGCACGTGCCGCCCACACCGCACTGGCTCGCGTTCGTGCACGTCGTCGTCTGCGCCATCCAGTCGTAGGCGAAGTCGGTCATGAAGACGCGCCCGCCCGCCGACGTGTACGCGCCGAGGTTCGGCCAGTTGGCCTGCACGTTCTCCTCGTAGCCCTCGCAGGCGAGGATGAGCATGTCGTACTGGTCGACGGTGAGCTGGCCGCCCGTCGAGCCGAAGAGCGTCGCCTGCGAGGGCGTCGTGCCGTCGATCTCGGCGCCGTAGCCGTACGGGTTGGCAGGGCACGTCGCGGCGAACGGCCCGAAGGGGTTCGCCGGCTGGTGCGCCTGCGCGGCGAGGTAGAGCTGGATGTGGCCCGCGCCGCCGGGGTTGGTGAACTCGGTGTCGTCCACGCCCATCTTGCGGAGGACGCACTCCATCGGGTCGAAGCCGCCCGTCAGGATTCCGATGCGCGGGATGTCACCCTCGGTGTGGTTCTTGGGCATCGTCAGCGTGCCGGCCGCCACGGAGTTGGCGCCGCACGAGGTAGCGACGTTCACGGTGAACTGCCGCCGCCACCGCCCGAGCTGGACGACGAGCGGGATGCTGGCGCCGACGGGCATGCCGGAGAGCGTGAAGGTGCCGTCGGGAGCGGTGAACGTCGTGACGAGCGGGTTGCCCGCCGCTGTCGAGCCGCAGACGTCGCACGTGATGCCCGGCGCGAACGGCTGGAGCCCCGGGTCGGTCGGGTCGTTCGGGACGTAGACGAGCGCGTCGTAGAGCGGGTGCGCGCCCGCAGGGTCGTAGACGGTCCCCGTGAGGGTCGTCGTCGTGCCGCTCGCGCAGGTGGGCACCTGCTGGCAGACGCCGGTGCAGCCGCACTGGCCGGGCTTCGTCGGGTCGCCGCCGCAGCTCTGGGGCAACGTACAGGAGCCGCAGCCGAGCGTCGCGCCGCACCCGTCGCCGGCCTGCCCGCAGCTGATGTTCTGGCTCGCGCACGTCATCGGCGAGCACCCGTCACCGCCCCCACCCCCGTCTCCGCCGCCGCCCGTGCCGCACACGTTGGGCGTCCCGCCGCCGCCGCAGATCGCGCCGCCCTCGCAGCTGCCGCACTGCACGACGCCGCCGCACTTCGTGTCGGTCACCGCGCCGCAGTTGGCCGCGAGCTGCGCGCACGTCGATGGGCATCCCGCGCTCGTGTTGCCGTCGCCGAAGCTCGCGACGTCGCCGGCGCCGCCGGAGTCGGAGGACGTCGAGGCGTCATGGCCGCTGCCGCCGCTGGAGGTGCCGACGTCGGTCGTGGCGTCTCCGGTGAACACCGTGCCGCCGTTGCTCCCGCCTCCGCCGCAACCGGCGCCGGAAAAGAGCGGCGCGACCGCCAAGCCTATCGTCACGACGAGGAGCACTACGCGCTTCATGGGCCTCCCGAGTGTGGCGGCCGGCCCGGCCCGGCCCGGAGAGGCCAGTCGGCGCGCCACGCCAGACTGCAAATCCTATCACCTGCCCGCCGACAAACGCGGCCGACAAACGCGGAAGAGGGGCGCCTGCGCGATCGGCCCGTTGTCGGCGGACGCCGAATAGGCGTAGCGTGAAAGGTTGGCGCATCGTGCGCTTCGGGAGAGGTGTGACCATGGGACGGATGCGATGGTTCCTGTTCGTTGTCCTCCTCACCGCGTGCGGGGGCGCCGGGGGCTCCTCGTCATCAGGCGGCGGCGCAGGCCCCGACGGCGGGGGCGACGCCACCGCGGGTGACTCGTCCGGCGGCACGACCGACGGCTCGACGAGCGACGGCACGCACACGAACGACGCCGCGACGGACGGAGCGAGCGACGGCACGGCCGCGGATTCCGGCGTGAGCGACGCCACGACCGACCAAGGCACCGCCGACGCGACGCAGGACGGACCGGACGGAGAGGCCGCGGCGCCGGCGTGCGATGCGGGCACCACGGGGTGTTCCGGCGCGACGCCCGAGACGTGCTCGGGAGGCCAGTGGGTCCCGGCAGACGCGTCGTGCGGCGGGACCTCGCCGGTCTGCCTCGCGGGGCTCTGCGTCGCGTGCACGACGGGCGCCCCGGGGTGCGTGGGCAACTCGTCGGCGACGTGCACCGCGACCGGCGCGTGGGGGAACCAGGTCGACTGCACCGCGACCAACCAGGCGTGCGTCGCGGGCGCGTGCACGGGCGTCTGCGCGCCCGGACAGACGCAGTGCGCGAGCACGGGGAACGGCGTCGAGACGTGCGACGCGACGGGCACCTGGGGCACCGCCAGCGACTGCGGCAACGAGACCTGCGTCTCGGGTTCGTGCACGGGCGTGTGCGCCCCCGGCCAGACGCAGTGCTCGGGCAACGGCGTCCAGACGTGCAGCGGCGGCGCCTACGGGAGCCCGGTCGACTGCGGAAGCCAGACCTGCTTCGCGGGTCAGTGCGGCGTGCTCGCCATCGCGCCGGCGGCGCAGACGATCGGCGTCACCTACGGACAGCAGGCGCCGACCGTGCAGTACACGGCGACCATCAACGGCAACCCGGTGCCCGCCTCGTTCTCCATCGACAGCGGCCAGATCGGCAGCGTCGCGGCGTCGACCGGCCTGATGACGCCGACCGGCACGATCGGCGGCGTCGCGCACGTCGCGGCGACGTACATGAACCAGACGGCGTCGACGCCCCTCACCGTCACGATCCAGCTGACGCAGAACGGTGACCCGAACGCCGGCCAGGGGGACGCCGGCGCGGGAGGCAACGGCGGCGTCGGTGGCGGCGGGGCCGGCGGACCCGTGGGCGGGACCACGGTGGCCACCCTGAACGGCAGCCCGAGCCCCGACGTCGGCCTCGCGTGGCTCTACCCCTATGACAAGACCCTGTGGCCTCGGGGCCTGCTACCCCCGCTCCTCCAGTGGCAGCCGGGCGCCGTCGGCGCCGCCGCGCCCTACTACAGCGCGGTCAAGGTCTCGATCACCGAGCCCGGTTTCGCGTACACGGGCTACTTCGCGGCCAACGGGTCGCCCTTCGTCAACATCCCGGTCGAGCAGATCCCGTGGGACGTCATGGCGTACTCGAACTCGGGCGGCGCGCCGGTCACGGTCAGCCTCGTCTTCGCGACCGCGAGCGGCGTCGCGTACGGGCCGCTCACCGAGACCTGGTACGTCTCGCCGGGGACGCTCCAGGGCACCGTCTACTACAACTCCTACGGCACCAACCTCGCGACGAACTACTGCTGCACCAAGGGGGGCGCGCCCTTCGGCGGGGCGACGCTCGCCATCAAGAACGGGGCGACGAGCCCGACCCTGGTCGCCGGGACCTCGACGTATCCGAGCAGCATCGCCGGCTGCCGCGTGTGCCACTCGGTGAGCGCCGACGGCTCGACGCTCATCACGCAGCACGGCGACAACTACGACACCTCGTCGTGGTACGCGCTCGCGACGTACGCGGAGACGTCGATGGCCCCGGCAGGCACGGGGCAGTTCGGCTGGCCGGCGCTCTTCCCGGACGGGTCGATGCTCCTCGCCGACGGCGCTCCCATCCTGGGGGACGGGCAGTACGCCGCGCAGCTCTTCTCCACGCAGACGGGGGCGGTCGTGCCGTCGACGGGGATCCCGGCCGGCCTGAAGGCCGCTTCGCCGGTCTTCTCGCCCGACGGCAAGCACGTGGCGTTCACGTTCAGCGGCGGGACGGGCTCCGACGGCATCTCCCTCGCGGCGATGGACTTCGACAAGACGACGTCGACGTTCTCGAACTTCCGCGTGCTCTACACGCCGGCGAGCGGCGCGTACACGGCGCTCTGGCCGAGCTTCATGCCGACGAACGACGCCGTCGTCTTCGAGCTCCAGGTCCAGTACAACGGCCGCGACTGGGGCGGCACGCGCTCGCCGTGCGACAGCACCGCCTGCGCGAACGAGAGCACGGCCGGCTCGCAGGGCGAGATCTGGTGGGTGGACCTCGCGACGAAGAGCGCCGCGCGGCTCGCGTCACTGGACGGCGTCTCGGGGGGAAGTCTCTACGTGCCCACCTCGGCCAGCCACGCCAACGACTCGGTGCTCGACTTCGAGCCGACGGTGAACCCGGTCGTCTCGGGCGGCGAGGCGTGGGTCGTCTTCACGACGCGGCGCCTCTACGGCAACGTCGCGACCTTGCCCCCGTACTACAGCGATCCACGCTACGTGGACCTCACGACGTCACCGACCCCGAAGAAGCTCTGGGTCGCCGCCGTCGACCTGAACGCGACGCCTGGCACGGACCCGAGCCACCCGGCGTTCTACCTGCCCGCGCAGGAGCTCCTCGCGGGCAACTCGCGCGGGTACTGGGTGGTCAATCCGTGCCAGGCGAACGGCTCGTCGTGCCAGAGCGGCGACGAGTGCTGCGGCGGCTACTGCGAGGCCACCGACGGGGGCCTGCAGTGCAGCGCCCAGCCCCCCGCGTGCTCCCAGCTCCTCGACAAGTGCACGACCAGCGCCGACTGCTGCGGCGCCAACCTGGGCGTCGTCTGCATCAACGGCTTCTGCTCCGAGCCGTCGTTCAGCCAGTAGCCGCCGCTCACGCGGCAGCCTGCTCGAGCTCGCGGATCATCTGCTCGCCGGTGAGCTGGTCGGCGGCCGAGCCCCCGAAGTACTTCATCAGGCCCACGCGCTCGTAGTGCGGAAGGATGCGCGCGCTCATCAGGCCGATCGCACGGAGATTCGGGACGAGGCGCTGGAACATGACGCTCCGGAACTCCTCGAGGCCCGGCGTGTGGAGGACGAACTCCCGCCACTCGGCGCGCGACATCAGGCCGCCGAACTGTTCGTCGTAGATCTCGTAGGCCATGAACCGGTTCCGCATGAGGAGCGCGACCTCGAAGGCCCAGTCCTCGCGCTCGCGTCGCTCGCTCTCGGAGAGCTCCTTCGTCACGTGCTCCCGGAGCGCGAGGACGCCGTAGTGGACGTGACGCGCCTCGTCCTGGATGACGTTCCTCAGCAGCTCCTTGAGGAGCGGCTCCTTCGTCAGCTTGTAGAGCGTCCCGAACGCCCCGAGCGCGAGGCCCTCGACCATGGTCTGCATGCCGAGGAACTTCATGTCCCAGCGCGCGTCGCTCATGAGCGCGTCGATGATGACGAAGAGGTTGTCGTTGATCTGGTAGAGCTTCCCGAGCTTGTCCTCGAGGTACCGGTGGAAGACCTCGACGTGGCGCCCCTCGTCCATCACCTGCGTCGCGCCGTAGAGCTTCCCGTCGAAGAACTGCACGGCCTCGGTCACCTGCGCCGCGGCGAAGAGCGCGCCCTGCTCGCCGTGGAGGAACTGGCTGAGCATCCAGGACGTGAGGCTCGCGACGAAGGCGCGCCGCTCCTTCGCGTCGAGGTGGATGCCCATCGCGTCGAGCTTCGAGAAGTCGACGAAGCGCTCCGGCACGAGCGGGACCTCGGGGTTCATGGGGTCGACGTCGATGGACCAGGGCAGCGACGCGCCGTCCCACTGGCCCTTCTTGGCCCGGTCGTAGAGGACGCGCATCGCGGGCTGGTCGCTCGGGTACGACCAGTCGAAGTGGGCGGCATGCGAGGCGGGGATGCGCGTGGGAACCCCCTGCTTTCCGCGGTGAAGGACGAGGCCGCGCAGCCCCGACGGCGCGAGCGACGCGAGCACGCGCGGGTCGCGGATCTCGGCGAACACCGAGAGCGTCTCGAGGTGCGCGTCGAGCGCGTTGCGCAGCCGCGGCGGGACGATGCGTGCGAGGCGGGCGAGGTCGAACATGGCGTCAGTCTCCCATCGTGGCGAAGAAGTCCCGGACCTTCTTCTCGTGGTAGCGGGCGAAGAACCGGTCGAGGATCGGCATGGCCGTCTCGAGCATCGCAGCGACGCGGTCGGGCGGCAGCCGCGTCAGGCGCTCGGTGAGGAACGCCGTCTCCTCCTCGAAGAGCGCCGTCACGGCGCGCTCGTAGAGGCGGAGGAAGCGACCGTCGAAGCCGAGGTCGCGCGTGAAGCCGGCCCGGCGCACCTCGGCGCAGAGCTCGAACGCCCACTCGTCCTCGGCGGCGACCTGGAGGCGGCCGCGCGGCCCCTTCACCACGGCGACGAGGCGGGCCTTCACGAGATCGTCGAGATCTGCGCGCGCGAGGCCGTGGCGCTCGAGGAGGGCCTTCGCGTCGACCAGGGCCGCGCTGCCCGCGGGCGGGGCGAGCGACGAGGCCAGGCGGTGCTTCACGTCGACGAGCAGCGCGCGCTGCTCGGGCGTGAACGCGTCGTCCTCGCCGTCGAGGGCGTGCGACGCGATGTCGGGCGGCTCGGGCTTCCGGTGGTCGCCCAGGACCGCGCGGATCGCGCGCAAGGGGAGGAAGCGCTCGTTCTGGAGCTGGCGCACGACGCGGATGCGCTCGACGTGCGCGTCCCCATAGCGCGCGCTGTTGCGCCCCGTCTTGTGGCCGGGCGGGACGAGCCCCTGCTGGATGTAGAAGTGGACCGCCTGGCGTGGCATCCCCGTCAGGCGGCAGAGATCGCGCATCTTGTAGGGCCAGGGGTCGGTCCGGTCCGCGGCGGTCCTGCGGGCGGCAGGCGCGGCGGTCACGCGACCTCCAGGGTGCATGGGCCGCCGGGGCGTGAGACGCACGCGAGGACGTAGCCCTCGGCGCGCTCCTCGGGCGAGAGGCAGTTCGGCTCGTCCATGGCGAGCGCGCCGTCGACGAGGCGCACGCGGCACGCACCGCACCCGCCGACGGTGCACGAGAAGGGCATGTCGACCCGCGCGTCGAACGCGGCCTCGAGGACCGTGGCGCCGGGAGCGACGGTGAGCGTCTGGACGGCGCTGCCGCGCCGGACCCGCACGGCATGCGCGACCGCCGGCGCAGCGGACGGGCCGGTCACGGACGGGACGGCGGCATGCGCGGAGACGAAGCGCTCCTCGTGGACGCGTGCATGAGGGACGCCCCGGCCGGCGAGGTGGGCGCGGGCGGCGCGCATCATCGGTTCGGGGCCGCAGAGGAAGTACTCGGTCGACGCGAGGGGGAGCGCGGCGAGGGCGCGGTCGAGGGCGGGGCCGTCGAGGAGGCCCGTTCCCCCGGTCCAGCCAGCCGGGGGCGACTCGAGGACGTGATGAACGAGGAAGCGGTCGCCGGCGGCGTGCTCGCGCGCGAGGGCGTCGAGCGCGTCGAGGAAGATGACGTCCTCGCGGAGGCGGTTCCCGTACACGAGGACGACCTGCGTGGCGCGCTCGGTCGCCAGGAGGGTCCGCGCGATCGAGGCGAGCGGCGTGATGCCGCTGCCGCCGCCGACGAGCACGACGCGGCGCGGGAACGTCGACGCCACGGGACCGAAGGAGCCGGAGGGACCGAGGACGTCGAGAAGGTCGCCCTCGCGGAGGTGCTCGACGACGTGGTTCGAGACGAGCCCACCGGCGACGCGCTTCACGGTGACCGAGACGCGCGAGGGATCGAGCGGACTGCTCGAGGCGGAGTAGGCGCGCCGGGCGACGGTGCCGCCAGGCAAGGGCACGCACAGAGTGAAGAACTGCCCGGCGATGAAGGGAATCGTGCCGCCGCGCGCGTCCTCCAGGGTGAGGGTGACGGCATCGGCGGTCTCGCGGACGATGCGCGCGACGCGAACGGCGCGGGGAGCGGGGAGGTGGGCTGGGCCGGGCGCGGGCGCGGGCGCGGGCGCGGGCGCGGGCGCGGAGGAAGCGTGCCTCGTGACGCGCACGAGAGGTGGAGGATTCTTTCCGACGAATGCCGCCGCGGCGGTCGCGAGGTCGCGTCGGAGGGCGCGCAGGCGCGCGGCGAAGGGCATTGGCACGAAGAGGAGCGTGACCCGGCCGATCGGTAGTGTCAAGTGACGCTTTACAGTTTGCCCGTGGTAGCTCTCGGGGCATGGACCTCCTCCGCACGCCCGACGAGCGCTTCCGCGATCTCCCCTCCTGGCCGTTCGAGCCCCGCTACGTCGACGCTGCCGGCGTCCGCATGCACCACGTCGACGAGGGGCCCCCCGCCGCCGCGCCCGTCCTTCTCCTCCACGGCGAGCCGTCGTGGTCCTTCCTCTATCGCAAGATGATCCCCGTCCTGGTCGCGGCGGGGCACCGCGTCGTCGCGCCCGATCTCGTCGGCTTCGGCCGCAGCGACAAGCCGGCCCGGCAGGAGGACTACACCTACCAGCGCCACGTCGGCTGGCTCACCGCCTTCCTCACGGCGCTCGATCTCCGCGACGTCTCGCTCTTCTGCCAGGACTGGGGCGGCCTCCTGGGCCTTCGCCTCGTCGCCGAGCACTCCGGCCGGTTTGCGCGCGTCGTGGCCTCGAACACGGGCCTTCCCACCGGGGAGGAGCGCGTCTCGGAAGCGTTCCTGGCCTGGCAGGCGTTCTCCCAGTCGGTGGAGGCGCTGCCGGTGGGACGGATCATCCAGACGGGGTGCACGCGGCCGCTCCCGCCCGAGGTGGTCGCGGCGTACGAGGCGCCCTTCCCCGAGGAGCGCTTCAAGGCCGGCGCCCGGCAGTTCCCGCTTCTCGTCCCGACCCGGCCCGACGACCCCGCCCACGACGCAAACGTCGCCGCGTGGGCGTCGCTCGCCCGGTTCGACCGACCCTTCCTCACGGCGTTCGGCGACTCCGACCCCGTGACCCGCGGAGCGGACCGCCCGATGCGCGAGCGCATCCCGGGCGCGCAGGGGCAGCCGCACACGACGGTCGCGAAGGCGGGCCACTTCATCCAGGAAGACGCGGGCGAGGACGTGGCGCGCCTGCTCGTGGACTTCATCGAACGAACGAGGTGAGCGATGCGAGGTGCGCGGCGTACGGCAGGTGTGTTGGTCGCGGGGGCGATGCTGCTGGCGCCGAGGGTGTGGGCGGCCCCGCGCGTGTGGGTGGTCGACGACGGCGAGAAGGTGCGATCGATCGACCTCGCGACGCCGTTCGCGCACGGCGAGGACAACCCGGTGTGGCAGCCGGGTGCCCCGGTGCGCCTCTTCGCGATGCGCAACGAGTCGGTGGCGCTCCAGGTGGTCGTCGAGGCGGACGACGACGCGCTCGACGGCGTGACCGTGGATCTCGACGAGCTCCACGGCCCGGGCGAGGCGGTACTCGCGAACCGGGAGCCGCGCACCGTGCCCCAGCCCATCGAACGGTTCGTCGAGCACTTCACGATCGTGCAGCACCCGTCAGGCCGCGCGGAGGGGGAAGGCTCGCAGGGCTGGGAGGACGGCTCCGGTCCGGCGCACGGCGCGTGGCTCGGGCCCGTGCCGGACGCGCTCATCCCCGTCGAGGTGGCCCGCTCGTGGGACCCGTACCCGATGCACGTCCTGCCGCGGACGAACCGCCTCGTCTGGATCGACCTGAACGTGCCCCGCACCCAGGCGGCCGGGGCGTACGCGGGCTCGGTGCTCGTGCACGCCGCAGGCAGCCGGGAACTCGCGACGATCCCGGTGGAGCTCGAGGTCGCGGACGCGACCCTCCCCGACCGCACCGTCGGCACGGCGGTCCACGTGGACCTCGCGCAGCTCGAGGAGCGGTCCGGGAGGTACGCCGAGCGGGGGCTCTGGCAGCTGCTGCACGCGCACCGCATCACGCCGCTCCACGAGGCGACGACACAGGGGGACGTGCAGCGCCAGGCCGATGCCCTCAACGGCTCGCTCTTCACGCGCGCCACCGGCTACGTGGGTCCGGGGGCGGGCCTCGGCGACGGCGTGCTGGCGCTCGGCGCGGCGGGCGCCCTCGAGGGCCCCGACGACGGGACGCTGCACGCGGTGGAGGGCGTCGTGGCGCAGGTCTCCTACCAGAAGCTCTTCGGCTCGACGGAGGTGATCCTCTTTGCCGCCGACGAGCAGTGCGAGAGTCCGTGGGGCGCCGGCTGGCGAGCGCTCCTGCGGGGCGCCGACGACCAGGACGTGCGACGCGTGCGCGTGGGCTGGAGGTGCCCGCAGGATCCGACGGCGCAGCCGGTGGACGTCCCCATCCTGCATGCCTCGTGGAACGCCGCCGAGGCGAAGTCGGCGCGAGCGCAGGGCAAGGAGACGTGGGTGTACGGCGGCGTCCTGCCACGCACGGGGACGTTCCTGCTCGACGCGAACGCGGTGTCGCCGCGCGTGAACGGCTGGCTGAGCGCGATGTTCGGGATCCCGCGGTGGGACGCAGGCGACGCGATGCGGTGGTCGCGTGGTCAGGACGGCGACGAGCCGATCGATCCGTTCGAGGAGCCCGAGACGTACCAGGACGGCGACGGCGCGTGGGCCGAAGGCGAGGGCCTCCTCGTGTACCCGGGGACGCAGCTCGGGGCGTTCCAGGAGCACTCGCTCGGCGTCCCGGGAGTGGTGCCGTCGATCCGGCTGAAGAACTGGCGGCGCGGCATCGAGGACGCGGGGTACCTGCAGATGGCGCGCGAGCGCGACCCGGCGGCGGCCGACGCGGTGGCGCGGTGGCTCATCCCGGCGGCGTTCGGCGAGGCGACGGCCGGAGGGGCGCCTTCGTGGAGTCCGCGCGGCAGGGCGTTCTTCGAAGCACGTCGCGCGCTGCTCGCGATTGCTCTCGGCCGCGAGCCGGTGGCGCTCGCAGCGCCCGCGGGCGCAGCGCGATCCGACGCGCAGCTGGCGAACGTGGCGCAGGTGGCGCGTGGGTCGAGCACGCTCGACGCCGAGGCAGCGATCGTGCTCGCCCTGGCGGGGATCGTGGGGATGCGCCTGCTGCGCCGGCGTCAGGCCTGACCGAGCGCCTCGAGCGCCGACCGGAGACGACCGAGGCCCTCGACGAGCCGCACGCGAGGCACCGACGTGAAGCAGAGGCGGGCCCAGGACGCGAACGCCTCGCCGCATCCGTCGCCGGGCGCGAGCAGCACGCCGCGGTCGATCGCGATGCCGAGGAGCTCTGCGAGCGGGCGCCCTCGCAAGACGGACCCGAAGTCGACGAAGACGTAGCTCCCGCCCATGGGCGCGAACGCGCGCACGCCCGTCCCGGCGAGCGCCTCGAGCGTCGCCTGGCGCGCACCGGCATAGTCGCGACGCGCATCCGCCATCCACTCGCCCGCATCGCCGAGCGCGGCGAGCGCGACCCGCTGCGAGGCGACGGGAACGTTGAAGATCGTGTGCGTCGAGACGCGCCGGGCGACGGAGACGACCTTTTCGGGCGCGACGAGGAAGCCGACGCGGGGCCCGGCCAGGGCGTGGCTCTTCGAGAGCGAGTAGGCGCTCAGAGTCCGCTCGGCCATGCCGGGGAGCCTGGCGATGGAGGCGTGCGCGCCCTCGTACACGTAGTCGGCGTAGACCTCGTCGGAGAGGACCCAGAGATCGCGCGCGACGGCGAGGGCGGCGAGCTCCTGGAGCTGCGAGGCGCCGTAGACGTAGCCGTCGGGGTTGTTCGGCGAGATGAGGTAGATGGCGCGCGTGCGGGGCGTGACGGCGGCCTCGAGGATCGCCGCCGGGCTCGCGTGCGGGTCCACGTAGAGGCGCGTCGTGAGGGGGACCTCGACGGGGAGCGCGCCGGCGGTGCGGACGACGCCGACCGAGAGCGGCCAGTAGGGAGCCGCGACGAGGACCTCGTCGCCGGGGGAGAGGACGGCGCGGAGCGCGCAGTAGATGGCGTGCGTCGCGCCGGCGCCGACGAGGACGTGGCGTGCGGGGTCGATCTCGGCGGGGCCTCGGGCCGCGGCGAGCAGGGTGCGGGAGAAGGCGGCCTTCAGCGCGTCGACGCCGGGGATGGCGCCGTAGCGGTAGAGGTCCGGATCGGTCCCGGCGGGCTCGACGCGCGCGAAACGAGCGCCCGGCGGGGGAGCGAGGTGCGTGTCGCCGATGTGGAGGGCGACGAGATCGCCGCCGCTTCGGGTGTGCGCCTCGATGCGCGGGGCGAGCTCGGCGAAGACGCTGGCGCGGATGGCCAGCGCGCTCGGGGACAGCTCGGGCACGGCGGCATCCTACACCACGGGCTATCCTCGCCCGCATGCGTACGCGCGCGTTCGGGCATGCGGGCACCGTCCCGGTCATCGGCCAGGGGACCTGGAAGATGGAGAGCGACGACCGCGCCGGAGCGATCGCGGCGCTTCGAAAGGGCCTCGATCTGGGGCTCACGCACGTGGACACCGCAGAGCTCTACGGACGGGGCCACGTGGAGACGCTGGTCGCCGAGGCCATCGCGGGACGGCGCGACGAGGTGTTCCTCGTGTCGAAGGTGATGCCCGACCACGCCGACTACGAAGGCACGCTCGCGGCGTGTGAGGCGAGCCTCCGCCGGCTGAAGACCGACCGCCTCGACTGCTATCTCCTGCACTGGCCCGGCCGACACCCGCTGAAGGAGACCCTCCGCGCGTTCGAGAAGCTGGTCGCCGACGGGAAGATCCGCTCCTGGGGCCTCAGCAACTTCGACGCGCACGAGCTCGACGAGGCGCTGGCGATCGCCGGGCCGGGGCGCATCGCGTGCGACCAGGTGCTCGACCACCTCGACGAGCGCGCCGCAGAGACGGCCGTCCTCCCGTGGTGCAGCGGACACCGTACGGCCTTCGTCGCGTACAGCCCCTTCGGTTCGGGGCGCTTCCCCGACGCGAAGACCGCGCGCGGGCGCGTGCTCGCCGACGTCGCGAAGGCGCGCGGCGCGACGACCCGGCAGGTGGCCCTCGCGTTCCTCCTGAGCGACCCCGCGGCCCTCGTCATCCCCAAGGCCGCGCGCGTCGAGCACGTGGTCGAGATGGCCGCCGCGGGCGATCTCGAGCTCACCGGCGACGAGCGGAAGACGCTCGAGGCGGCCTTCCCGCGGCCGCACACGCGAGGCGCCCTGCCGTCGATCTGAGTCCCCGGCCGGGCCCCGCGCACCGAGCCGTGCGAGCCTCAGCGTTCGTCGTACAGGCCGTCGATCGTCGCGCGGTACCGCTCGCTCACGACCTTGCGCTTCACCTTGAGCGTCGGCGTGAGCTCGCCGCCGTCGATCGTGAAGTCCTTCGGCAGGATCGCGAAGCGCTTCACCGACTCGAAGCTCGAGAGGCGCCCGTTCACCGCGGCGATCTCGCGCTCGACCGCCGCGCGCACCTCGGCGTCGTCGGCGAGCTTCGTGACGTCGTCGGGCTTGCCGTGATCGCGGGCGAAGCGCGAGGCCGTCTCGGCGTTGAGTGTGACGAGCGCGACCAGATAGGGGCGGCGGTCGCCATGCACCATCGCCTGGCTGATCCAGCCCGACTGCTTGAGGAGGTTCTCGACGTTCTGCGGCGCGACGTTCTTGCCGCCGGCCGTGACGATGATGTCCTTCTTCCGGTCCGTGATGCGCAGGCACCCGTCGGCGTCGAACTCGCCGATGTCGCCGGAGTGAAACCACCCCTCGGCGTCGATGACTTCGCGCGTCTCGGGCTCACGGTTCCAGTAGCCGCGCATCACGGTCGGCCCCCGGACGAGGATCTCGCCGTCGTTCGCGATGCGCACCTCGACGCCCGGCACGGGCGGGCCCACGGTCCCGAACCGGTGCTTCGCGATCGTGTTGATCGTCGTCCCACCGGTCGTCTCGGTCAGGCCGTACGCTTCGAGGACGAGGAGGCCCGCCCCCTCGAACCACTCGGCGAGGTCCTTCGCGAGCGGCGCGCCGCCGCTTATGGCGAACTTGAGGCGCGTCCCGAAGCGCGCGCGGATCTTCGAGAGGACGAGCTTGTCCGCCACCCAGCCGCCGACGCCGCCCGCCTTGCGCTTTCCAGCCTCGGTGGCCCACCTGAAGAGGCGCTCCTTCGTCCCTCCCGCCGATGCGGCCTTCTCGTTGGCCACGGCGTACACCTTCTCGTAGAGGCGAGGCACGCAGCCCATGAAGGTGGGGTTCACCTCGGCGGCGTTGTCGAGCGCCTTGAGGAGGGATTCGGCGATCGCCGTCGAGTAGCCGACCTCGTACTGCATGGCGACGAGGACGCGACCGAAGATGTGAGCCAGCGGGAGGAAGAGGAGCTGCTCGTCGTCGGGGCCGAGGGGCAGGAGGCCGTCGAGGGCGCTCACTTCGGAGACGATGTTGCCGTGCGTGAGCATCGCGCCCTTGGGAGGGCCCGTCGTGCCCGACGTGTAGACGAGCGTCGCGAGATCCGACGGCGCGGCCGCGGCGATGCGCTCGTCGACCTGGCGGGCGAGGTCGGGCGGCGGATCGCCCTGGGGCATCTCGCCGAAGAGCCACGTGCGCGTGAGGCGCTCGACGACGCCCGCGTCGTGGGCAGCGACGCGCTGCACGAACGACGCGTCCTCCGCAATGAGCACGCGGGCGCCCGAGTCCGCCAGGATGTACGCGGCTTGCTCGCCGACGAGCGACGGGTAGATCGGCACCGTCGCCGCGCCGGCCATGAGGCCCGCCAGATCCGCCACCATCCACTCTTCGCGGGTGTTCCCGAAGATCGCCACGCGATCCCCGGGCTCGACGCCCGCCTCGACGAGGCGCGCCGCAGCGCAACGCGCGCGCCGCTCCCACTCCCGCCACGAGACGGGCAGCCACGCGCCGTTCTTCTTGCTGCGCATCGCCGCCGCGTCGCCGCGAGCAGCCGCCTGCGCGAGGAAGAGCCGGGGGAGCGTCGCCTGGTCGCTCATGCCCCCCGGTGCTCCGTCAGAACCCGAGCTGGATGCCGAGCTCCGGCACGACGCCGAAGAGGAACCCGGCCTGGCCGCCGAACGCCCCCTGGAGCTTCAGCGCGCCGGTCGCGGCGAGCTTCTTGCCGAGCGCCAGCCTCGCGCCGCCGCCGCCCGCGACGAAGACGGGCCCCGCGGTGATCCACGCGTTCTCCTTGCCCTGGGCGATCGCCGTTCCCCCCGAAGCCGTCGGCTCGTTCAGGAACACCTGGACGGGGACGAATGCGTCGAACTCCCCGGCGCCCGCGCCGAGGAAGATCATCGGCGCGATCTTCTGCGTGATGGCGTCCTTGCCGAAGAGGTACGTGAAGCGGGCCTCGAGGTGCACCGGCGCGAACGACGACCCCGTGGGTATCGTCAGCGCCTCGTAGCCGGCCCGTATGCCGAGCAGCATGTTCGTGTTCAGGGCGTAGTCGAGGCTCGCCATGATGGTGAACGGGCCGTGCGCGAAGCCGCCCTGCACCTGGTCGCTCCGGCCGAGGATGATCGCATTGCTCGTCGGGGCGTTCTGCGGGAACGCGCCGCCCGAGTTCGGGTCGATGCAGCGGTAGCCGGCGCTGTTGATGTGGCCCGTCGTCAGCGAGCAGACGTCTTGCGCGCCAGGCATGACGTAGACGTCCATCGACACGTTGAGCCCGACCCAGACGCGCGGGAACTTGCCGCCCCCGCTGCCCTTGCACTTGCCTTCCTTGCAGGTGCCGCTGTCGCACTCGTCGTCGGTGTCGCAGTCGTCCCCGTCGGATTTCTTCGCGCTCGTGCACTTGCCGTCGGAGCAGGAGCCGCTCGAGCACTCGTCGTCGCTCTGGCAGTCGTCGCCGCCGGCCTTCTTCTCGGCGCACTTGCCGCCGACGCACGAGTTGCTCGCGCACTGCGAGTCCTTGTCGCAGTCGTCGCCGATGGCCTTCTTGCTGTTGCAGCCCGGAAAGTCCGGCGGGCACTCCGCCGTCGCCATTTCGCTGCACTGCTTGGGCGGGTCCTGGCCCGGCAAGGCAGGCGCAGGGCCGGTGATCTGCGCCTTGATGGGCACCGTGAAGGGCTTGTTCCGGCTGCCGGAGGTGGCGACGGGGTCGTTCGCCGCGTTGAAGCCCTGGAGGTAGTAGGCCATCACGCCCTGCGTGACGTCCTTGCAGGGAATGACGCCGCCGTAGCCGGCATCGAGCTTCGGAAGGTCGAGGGCCTTCCAGTCGCCCATGCCCTGGCCCTTGTACTTCACGATGACGCGCGCGAGCTGCTCGCTGCCGGAGTACTCGGCGTACACGGGCAAGGGCGTGCGGACCGGCCCCTCGGCCGCGGGCGTGTGCGCGAAGTCCCCGGTGGGCTGGGGGCCGACCGACGCGGGGGCCTCGGTCCCGCCGCCGGCGGGGGGGCCCTTCTTCTTCACGTCGTTCCAGATCGCCTCGAGCTGGGGGTTCTTGTAGGCCGGGTCGAGCGCGACCGACGAGTCGAAGGAGAGCGCCTGGCCGAAGCTCGTGCGGCCGTCCCCCTCGTTCCCGCCGAGGATCTGCATGGCGCCGAGGTCCCGGTGCAGGGCCGCCTTGATGGCGGAGCTGCACTTGTCGCCGTCGCACTTGGCGAGGGCGCTCTGGAGCTTCTTGATGGCGCTCGCGTAGTCGACGTTGAGGAAGTCCTCCTCGATCGCCTTCTTCTCGAGGGCTTGCGCCTCTTTCTCGACGGCGGGGTTCGCGGCGAACGCGGGGAACGTGACGAGGCTCGCGACGACGACGACGACCCAGAAGAGAACGCGTCGCGACGCCGCGACGAACAGGTTGCCTTGCACGCGATGCCTCCGCCGGGCGCGAGCATAAAGCAGGTCACCCGGAATTTGGCGAGTCTTATCTGGCGTCCGGCCGATACGCCCCCGCGCGTTCGCCCTCGACGGGCGAGCCGCCCGACCTCCCGCTCAGCGGGTTTCCGTGCGTATGAACTGGACGCGGCGATTGAGCTCGCGGTTCGCCGCCGTGGTGTTGGGCACCAGCGGCTGGTGGAAGCCGTACCCCTTCGAGACGAGCCGGTTCGCCGAGATGCCCTTGGACACGAGGTAGGCCCGCACGGCGTCGGCCCGCTTCTGCGAGAGGTTCATGTTGTAGCCGTCCCCGCCCACGTTGTCGGTGTGGCCCTGGACCTCGAGGCTGATCTTCGGGTTGTCGTTCAGGACGGAGACGACCTCGTCCAGGATCCGGAAGCTGATCCCCGGCCGGATGACGGCCCTGTTGAACTCGAACTGGATCTGCTGCGTGATGCGGATCTCCCTCTCCGTCACCACGACGAGCGAGTTCTTCTTCGGGCAGCCCGGGTTGTCGCCGCCGGGGACGCCCGGGGTGTTCGGGCAGTGGTCCTCGAGGTCGAGCACCTGGTCCTGGTCGTTGTCCGGGTCTGGGCAGCCGTCCTCGTCCTGGAACCCGTCGAGGTCCTCCGCCTCGTTGGGGCACTTGTCGGCCGTGTCGACGATGCCGTCGGCGTCGTTGTCCGGGTCGGGGCAGCCGTCGTCGTCGAGGTAGCCGTCCTTGTCCTCGGGCTCGTTGATGCACTGGTCGCGCGAGTCGAGGATGCCGTCGCCGTCGGTGTCGTTGTCGGTCTTGGACGCGACCTCGACGAACTCGCGCGAAGTGCAGCGATCGGGGGGGCTGTTCTGGAAGGCCGCCTGCGCGTTCGGCTCGGCCTTCGCGAGGTGCTGCTGCGCGAGCGACACCTCGCCCTGGTCGAGATCGATCGCCGCGAATTCGAGCTGGCTGCGCGCGATGGCGAGCTCCCGGGGAGAGCACTTCATGGCGCCGTTCTTCTCGGCGTCGTCGACCGTCGTCGTCAGCCCGCGGATCTTGCCGCGGAGCGCGGGCCCCTCGGCGCAGGAGCTCGCGGCGAGGACCAGCGCGGCGAGCAGGGCCAGCGTGAGGAGGCGGCGGACGTTCATGGTCGCGTGCGCCGTGCGCTCTGGGCGAGCTCGATGGCCTTGTTCGCGTACTCCTCGGCCTCGTCGGCGAGGTTCGCCGCGTCGGAGTAGCTCGCCTCGGACGCCTCGACCTGCGCCTGCTCGAGGTGCTCCTTCGCGTAGTAGTACTCGTAGGGCGCGAGCTGCTCGGCGCCGACGGCCTTCGCCTCTTCCACGCGGGAGGAGGCCGAGTTCACGGCGATGGCGTAGTGCACGCCGCCGCAACCTCCGGCTCCGAGGACGGCAAGGAGGCCCGGCACGAGGAGCTGCCCGAGGAGCTTTCTCATCGCCTCCGGACGACCGTATCCAACGGCCGGAACATCGGTCAAGCGGGCAAGCGGCGGCCGATTCAGATGCGCCGGAAGACCCCCACCACGACGCCGAGGAGCATCGTCGGCTTGAAGTCGGCCGCGCGCACGTAGATGGGCGCCATGTTCTTGTTGGCGGGCTGGAAGCGCACGTGGTCCTTCTCGGGGAAGTAGTACTTCACCGTGGCCTCGTCGCCGATGAGGGCCACCACGATCTCGCCGCGCTGCGCGGTGAGCTGCTTCTTCACGAAGATGTAGTCCCCGCTGAGGATCCCGGCGTCCATCATCGAGTCGCCCTGGACCTTGAGGCCGAAGACCTCGCGGCCACCCTTGAGGAGGGTGCGGTCGATGCGGACGGTGTCGATCACGTGCTCCTCGGCGAGGAGCGGCAGGCCGGCGGCCACGCGCCCGAGGACGGGAATCTCCAAGAGATCGACGTCGTTCGCAGCGGCGTCGACGACCACGTCGCCCAGGCTCTGCTGGCCGAGGTTGGTCGGCCGCAGGGCGCGCGACTTCATGTCCTCGCGCGTCAGGTAGCCCTTGCGCTCGAGCGCGCGCAGGTGGTCGTTGACGCCGTTGGTTGAACGGATACCCATGCGCGCGCCGATTTCCCGGAGCGTGGGCGGGTAGCCCCGGTCGTGAATCGACTGCCGGATGAAATCCAGGACCATCTGCTGGCGCTGCGTGAGCCCTTGCATGGTGCGGCCAGCCTACTGAACGTACGTTCTATCGTCAACAAACAGGGAACAGCCTTTCCACAGGGCACCCGCTGCACACGGTGGAGAAGCGGAGAGGGAGAAACAGGAAGTTCAGGAAGATCAGGAATGGGGATGGGGGACGGAAGCAGTTTTGGGAGAGCGCGAGATTGGGGCGAGGGTGCGCCTCCGGCTCGCACGACCGTCGGAGCGAGCCAGCCCCATTCTTCTCCCTTGCTGATCTTCCTGACCTTCCTGTTTCTCCCTCTCGGAGCGCCCAGGAGGTCAAGTGGTCAGCGCTGAACCGTGGCTGCGCTGACCGCGCTTTCACCGGCCCCAGATGCTCAGGAACTTCATCTCCATGCCGACGTGGCAGGTCTCGCACTCGGTGTCCTTGCCGGACTTCTGCTTGAGCCCGTCGACGAAGGCGGTGTCCATCCACTTCGCGAGCGCCTTCTTGTCGGTCCTGTCGAGCTGGACGATGCGCCCCTGGTGGCACGAGTCGCAGAAGAGGGGGCTGCCGTCGGCGAGGGTCATCGTCGCCGCAAACTCGCTCCACATCTTGGTGGCGATCTTCTTCCGGCGGGTCGGCGCGGCGAAGTCCCCCTCGAGATGGCAGTCGGCGCACTTTCCGCCGAGCGCCTTGGTGAAGAGCTTCATCACGCCGCGGAGGGCCTTGGGGTCGAGGCGGTTCATCGGCGGGAGGTTCTTGGCGTCGATGCCGAGCGCGTCGAGATCGGCGAGCATCGTCGAGGCGACGGGGGCCTTCATGTCGACGTGAACGGGGGGCGGCACCGGCCCGGCCGACTCGGGGCTGCCCGATGAAACGGATGACGGCCCCGGCGTGATCGTGCCGGGGCCGCCACTGGGCGTCGGACCCGTCGTGGAAACGGGACCCGCAGTGCCCGGCGAGGGAGGACTCGTGCCGATGGGCGTACCAGCGGCGGCTCCGCCGCAGGCTGCCGCGACGAGCAGGGCGACCGAGAGGACGCCGTGAATGAGCTTCATCCTCAGAACTTCCCGCTGGTCGTCAGGAACGTGAGCTTCTCGTTGGTCTCGCGCAGGCGCGCGGACAGGATGCGGACGCAGTTCCAGAGCACCTCGTAGGCGAGGTCCTTGTGCAGGAAGAGGAGGTCGTCGAAGGCCTCCTTCGTGATGACGAGCATGCGGCACCGGTCGTGGACGCGCGCGTCGGCCGAGCGGGGCGACTCGTCGAGGAGCGACATCTCGCCGAAGACCTCGCCGGGGCCGAGGACGGCCAGCGCCTCCTCGCCCATGCCGGCGACCTCGCGCGAGATGCGGACCTTGCCCTCGAGGATGATGAAGAGCTTGTCCCCCGGATCGCCGTACTGGAAGAGCTTCGTCCCGGTCGCGTGCGACTCCTCGGTGGTGGCCTGCGCGATCAGCGCCAGAGCCTCGCGCGTCAGCCCGTCGAAGAACGGGACGCGCGCCAGCTGCTCTTCCCGCTCGGTCATCGGGATCGGAGCGGGTTCGAGGTACGGGAGGGACACGACCGGGGCGAGAGTACAGGGGTGGAGCGGTGGGGGTCCACTTCGGCCATGCAGGGCGCGGGCCCCGTCGGACGGACGCGCGCATCGCTTGGCGCGCCCCGAGGTGCCAATCCCCGGAAACCGGGGGACGGCGGTCGCACCTCCTCGACCGTGAGAGGTCGACCGTCGCGCGTCGTTCCCGCGCGCGTCAGTGCGGGTCGTTGATCGCCATCCACCGCTCGGCGTCGAGCGCGGCCATGCAGCCCGAGCCTGCGGCCGTCACGGCCTGGCGGTACGTGAAGTCCTGCACGTCCCCGCACGCGAAGACCCCGGGCACGCTCGTGTAGGAGCTCCCGGGCTTCGTCTTGATGTAGCCGTTGTCGTGGAGGTCGAGCTGGCCCCTGAAGAGGTCCGTGTTCGGCGTGTGGCCGATGGCGACGAAGAAGCCCGTGGCCGGGACCACCATGCTCTCGTTCGTCTTGATGTTCTTGATGCGCGCCCCCGTCACTTCGCCGCGCGAGACGTCGAGGATCTCCTCGACGACGGCGTTGTAGAGGACCCTGATCTTCGGGTTCTTGAGGACGCGGTCCTGCATCGTGCGGCTCGCGCGGAACTCCTCGCGCCGGTGCACGAGCGTCACCGTCCTGCAGAGGCCCGAGAGGTACATCGACTCTTCCATCGCCGTGTCGCCGCCGCCGACGACGAGGACGTCCTGGTTGCGGAAGAACGCGCCGTCGCACACCGCGCACGCGCTCACGCCCTTGCCCTGGAGCGCCACCTCGCTCTCGAGCCCGAGCCACTTGGCCTGCGCGCCCGTCGCGACGATGACCGTGCGCGCCTTGTGCTCCTTGCCGTCGCTGTCGGTGACGACCGTGAAGGGCCGCTTCGAGAGGTCGACCTTCACCGCGTCGTCGGTCAGGATCTCGACGCCCTGCACGACCGACTGGTCGCGGAAGCCCTTCATGAGGTCGGGGCCCGTGATCTTCTCGGGGAAGCCCGGATAGTTCTCGACGTCGTTCGTGATCATGAGCTGCCCGCCGGGGATGCCGCCGCGGGCGAGGCCCTCGATCATGAGGGGCGCGAGGTTGGCGCGCGCGGCATAGATGGCCGCGGTGTGCCCGGCCGGACCGGAGCCGATGATGAGGACGTTGCGGACGTCGGAGCTCATGGCTCTCTCAATAGCTCAAAACTTGAACGACGCTCCGACGTTGATGACGTTGATCGAGCTCGTGATGTTGCCCAGGTTGATGGGCCACGCCGTCCGGTAGGGCTGCTGGCCGCCGGCGCAAGGCGCAGGCAGGCCGCCGAGGCACGCGACACCGGTGAGCGCGGGCAGGCCGTTGGCGTTGGGGCTGTTGTTGTCGAGCGTTCCGTAGAAGACGTGCCCGTAGGCGGCCATGAACTCGAGGGCCTGCTTCTTCGCGGCGCCGAGGTGGATGCGGTAGGTGCCTCCGAGGGCGAAGCCGAAGCGCTCCGCGGCGTCGAAGTCGATGTTCTGGTAGACGGAGTTGGCGGCCTGCGTCTCGAAGAAGGCGCCCGCGCGCAGCGCGAGCTGGTCGGGCAGGAGGTTGTAGTCCCCGCCGAGGCGGACGCCGAAGACGTCCCGGAACGCGTGGGTGACATCCGCGTTCGCCGGGATGGTGCCGCTGGGGATCGACGGGTTGGCCGGAAGGATCCCGTTGCCGCTCGCGTCGCCGGGGAAGCGGATCTGGATGGCCTGGAACGCGCTGTCGTTGGCCCAGGTGAAGTCGGCCTCGAGGTCGAAGGCGTCCTGGGCGATGGGGTCGCGCAGATGCGGGTCCTGCGGGACGTCGCGGCGAGGCTGGTGGTACCGGAGGCCGAGCTTCGCCTCCATGGGGATGGGAACGCGGACCGAAGCGTTGTTGCCCGAGCCGCACTTGGGCCCCCCGAGCGGAGGTGCCTGGCCCGCCGCGAGCGTCTGGCAATAGGGCTCGGCGGTGTCGCCGTAGGTCACCCCCTTGAGGTCCCCGTTCGCGACGGCGTTCGTGAAGTACGTCGACGCGGTGGTGAGGTCGCCCTTCGCGTGGACGTCGTCCATCCACTTGTACCAGGCCGCGACGTCGAGGTTGCTCGATGGGCTCCAGATGGCGCCCAGGGTGAAGCCCGGGATGAAGAGGGCCTTTGCCTTGAGCTCGTTGCGGAGGTCGTTCTCGTCCGCCTGGGCCCCGTTGCTGTTCTCGGCCGGAGCCGCGTTCACGAAGTCGATGGTCGGCGCCGTGCCCGCGATGAAGCTCGCCCCGAGGCGCAGGCCGTCGAGCGCTTCCCAGCCGATGCCGATGGTGGGTGTCAGGAGCACCGTGTTGTTCGAGATGAGCATGTAGCGCTGGGGCGACGGCTGGTTGCCGTTCACGAACTCGGGCCAGCTCACGTTGCCGACCGCGCTCGGGCCGAGCACCGCGATGCCGAGCCCGATGCGCGGCGTGAGCTGGTAGGTGAAGGCGAGCTGCGGATCGGGAAAGAAGCTGCCCTTGTTGCAGACCTGGGGGTACTGCCCGTTCGCCCCGACCGAGTCCACCGTCGTGTCGGTCGCCGACTTCACGCGCGTGAAGCACGTGTGCTGCGTGCTGATGTTCGCCTGGACCGTCAGGCGCGTCGGCTGCCCGGCGAGCCCGGCCGGGTTGTAGAACGTCGCGAGCGGGTCGCTCGCGCGCGCCACCCACGCGCCGCCGCGCCCTTCCTGCTCCGAGCCGTTGTCCGGGAACTCCTCGACGCTCGTCGCGTGCGCGACGCCCGGGGTGAAGGCCAGTACTGCGAGGACAGCCGCGGCCGAGATGCGGAATGCGCGTCGCATGAATCGCGACCTTATCAGAGCTTCTCGCCCCGCCGGGCTCCTACTGCCGTCTCGTCGCCGGTGGCCCGCCCGCCTTTTCGGGCGCACGGGACCCCTCGCGGTCACTCCTTGACGGGAGTCGCCTTGAGCGAGGCGCGGCCTTCCTTGACGTACACGCTGAACCGCACGCGCTTGCAGCCGTGGCGCTGGATGAGGGCATCCCGGTTCTTCTTCAGCGTGTGGGAGAACTTGTCGTACGTCAGTCCGTCGGTCGGCTCGCCGCACTGCTTCTTCGTGCGGATGAAGTCCTCGTAGACCCCGAGCCAGTCGGCGGCGTCGTCGGTCACGATGCGGTTCTCACCCGTGGCGCGGGCCATCACCTCGGCGGGGACGGCGCCCACCATCGTCGCGTCTTCGTCCTCGTCCGAAGGCGGGGGCGTGGGCGGAGGCGGCGGGGGTGCCGGCGGCCGCTGCTGCGCGGGCGGGGGCATCGCGGCGGCGGGCGTGGGGCGAGGCGGAGGGACGCCCGGCGACGACGGCGCGGGAGGCGGAGGCGGGCCGGGCCGCGATGCCGCGGGAGGCGGCGGTCGCTGCGGAGGCGGCGCATGCGGAGTGGGAGCCGGGAACGCCGGGCCGGGCGAGGAGGCCTCGATGGGCGAAGGGCGGGCGGCGGGAGCCGGCGGTGAGTTGACGTGCGGCGGCGGCGTGAAGGCGGACGGGCCCGAGGGCGCCGAGGGAGGCGCCATCATGGGCGACGAACCGCCGTCGGCCAGCGGGAACGAGAACGCGCTCATCGCGGGCTGCGCGGGGACGGGCCCGATGATCGATTCGAGGTCGGCCGGCTTGCGCGTCACGCCGCCCGCCTTCTCGATGGACCTCTCCATTCCCTGGTTGAGGTTCTGCGCCGCAAGCCGGTACGACCCGCGGAAGCGAGCCACCTGGAGGCCGTCCATCACGCCGGCCTTGAGCCGTTCGGCCTGCATGACGAGCTCGCGCAGCGGAAGCGTGTGCTCGAGGATGGTCATCCCGATGCCGAGGAACGCCGCGACGAGGACGACACCGACGAGCAACCCCCACGGGACGTTCGCCTTGTCCTTGTCGTCGGCGTTGCTGAGGAAGCCCATGGGGCCCGCGAGCGGCGCCTTGGCGCGGGCCACCGCGAAGCCGCCGCCCTGCGTCCACACGTCGCCCGGCATGCGCGCGTACATCACGCCGAGGTCGTCGGTGAGCATGCGCACTTCCGAGCGCCCGCCGTCGCCGTACGTCTTGTCGTCGATCTTCGCGAGGTCCGCGCCGACTGCGTCGAGCTTCTCCTCGTCGAAGCCCTCGACGCCGGCGCCCGCGGCCACGCGCGACCCGGCGGCGTAGAAGGCGAGCGCCGTGCGCGTTCGCTTGGCGAGATCGGACACGAAGCGCTGGTTGACCTCCTTGAGGCCCACGATGGCGCCGGCCGGACGCTGGGTGACGTCGTACTCCACCGGCCGCGCGACGACGACGTACATCTTGCTCCCGAGGAGCCAGACGTCGTCGCGGGACCACCCGTGGAGCGCGTCGTTGACGGCGGGGTACCCGCCGAGCTCGAAGTCGTCGTTGCCGGCCACCTGGTCGTATCCGAGCTCGGCAACGACCTGACCGTCGCGGTCGACCGCGAAGAGCGCGTCGTCGCGCCAGTCGGCCGGGATGGCGTCGTTGACCGTGGCGAGCGCCTTCTTCGCACCCTGCTTCGCGACGTCGGGGACCTTCCCGTCCTTGGGGCCGTTGGCAGCGACGAGCGCCTGCTGGAGGGTGGAGTCGACGCTCCCGGCGAGGAGCGCGTCGAGGCGGCGCCGTGCGTCGATCTTGAGGGCCCACTCGACGGTCTGGCTGTCGGACGCGAGCCCCTCCTTGAGGGCGTGGGTGCCCTGCCGCTCGTACTGCCCGACGGCGATGTAGACGATGTACAGGGCGACGGCGACGGCGAGGCCGAGCAGCACGTACCAGACCCTCGAGAGGATCATCACTTGGAGTCGCCTCCCACCGTGAGGGGCTCCTTCAGCTCGACGCCCTTCGACTCGACCTTCACCCCGTCGATGGGCTTGCCCGTCGGCTTTCCGTCGAAGAACGCCTTGAGCGTGTACTCCCCCGGCGGGAGCGACATGGTGAACGTGCCCTCCCGGTCGGGAAAATCGTACTCGACGGCGTTCGCGTCGACGACGACGTACATGACGACGCTCGGGAAGAGCTGATCGCGGATGACGTGGAGGCCGGTGGCGCCGGCGGCCCACTCGCGCGTCGAGCCGGGGGCCGTCGGGTTGGGACCCCACGCGGGGTTGTTCACCTCGTAGAGCTGGTGGGGGAATGGGTCGGTGTTCTTGAAGCTGAGGCGCGAGCCGGGGGAGAGGACGATCGTGGAGGGCGTGATGCGACCGCCGGTGACCTTCACGATGCGCGGCTCGTGCGCCGCCGCCGGGCCGGACCCGAAGGCGACCACGCACACGTCGCGCGTGACGTTCGCCGAGAGCTTGCGGAAGTCCTGCTTCACCGTCGGCGAGGGCTCGCGCCACGTGAACCGGTGCGAATCGGGCTTCGCGAACTCGGCGTAGACCTGCGGCAGGAGCTTGTCCCAGCCGCTCACCTTGCCCTTCACGCCGACCGCCGGAGAACCGCCGGCGAATACCGTGCCGCCAGCCATCGCCGAGGCGACGACGAGCAGCGGAAGGATGAATCGCTTCATGCGACCCGCGGACGATCTTCGCTGCGCGAGCGTCATTGGGGCGGCCGTGCTCAAACGGTAGCTGACCGCGAAAGCCCGTGTAAACGCCTTTTCGGGCCGCCGGTCAGGCTATGTGTGCGGGTCATGGGTGGAAGAGTGCAGCCCATCCGCCTCTCCCCGCGAGGGGACGCGCGTCCGCCGCGGTCCTTCCACCGCGGCGCGCACGCGCCCTACGCGACGCGATGGTTCGGCGTGACGATGCTCGCGGGCCACGCGCGCAACCTCGTGGCGAGCGCCATCGCGGCGGAGTCGATCGACGCGCGCGACTGGATGCGGCCGGCCGCTCCGGGAGAGCTCCTCGGCCACGTCGCGCGCGTCCTCGGCGGCGATGCGTCGCGCTCCACGCTGACGGAGTCGCTCGGCCGGGAGGTGTGGATCGATTTCGTCGCCGACACGGGGGACGACCGGGACGTGAGCCAGGCGGTCGCGCGCCTGGTCGCGGCGACGTACGAGGTCGAGGAGGAGGGCCGGGTGCGCGTCCTGCCGCGCGGCGACGTGCTGCTCTTCGGCGGCGACACCGCGTATCCGGTCGCGACGGGCGAGGAGATCGCGCGCCGGCTCGTGGCGCCGTTCAACGAGGTGCTGCGCGAGCAGGTGGGAGACGGGCGGTCGCGCGTGCTCCTCGGCATCCCGGGCAACCACGACTGGTACGACGGGCTGGACGGGTTCGCGCGCCTGTTCCGCCGCAAGCCCCACGGGACCACGGAGGAGGAGACGCCCGGTCCGAACGCGCGGAAACGGCGAGTGAAGCGCGAGGCAGGCGTCGTCGCGCGGCAGCTGCACCTCGACGAGGTGAGCGGGATCCTGGGGATGTTCGCGGCGCTCGTGCGCGGGCTGCGCGCGTTCGTGACGGGGAGCAACGTGCGGCGGCCGCGGAGGCTGACCCTCGCGGGCTACGAGGCCGTGCAGGACGCGTCGTACTGGGTGCTGCCGCTGGCGCCGGGCCTCGACGCCTGGGGAGTGGACCGGCAGCTCGGTCGGCTCGACTACCGGCAGCGGCTCTACTTCGCGGAGCGCCGCCGCGCGGCGAGCAGCGGCCGCCTCCTCTTCGTGGCGCCGGACCCGGCCCTCGCGTTTGGTGAGGCGCACGACCCGGGGCAGCGCATGCTCGCCGCCAGCAAGCTCTCGCTCGAACACGATCCGGTCTTCTACCTGACAGGGGACGCGCACCACTACGAGCGGCGCGTGCCTGGCGCCGCGAGCGTGCACGTCATCGCGGGCGGAGGGGGCGCTTTCCTCCACGGGACGCGCGTCTCGCCGGCGCCGGGCCCACCGGCGGCGTGCGCCTACCCGTCGCGCGCCGCCTCGCGGAGGCTCCTGCTCCTCGTCCCGTTCAAGCTCATGGCCGGCAGCTCGGGGTTCATCCTCCACCTCGCCCTCGCGGTGATCGCTTCGATCGAGATGGGCGCCGCCGCGCGCGGGACCACGTCGCTCGTGGTGGCCGCGTGCGTCGTGACCGCGACCATCGCGGGGGTCCTCTTCGCGAACGGCAACCGCGCCAAGGCGCACCCGGTGGCGGTGACGGCCGTCGCCCTGCCGTTCGGCGCGTTCCTCGGCCTGCTGCCCATGGCGCTCCGCATGTCCCTCCCGCACGTCATCCCGGTGCTCGACTGGGAGATCGGCGTGCTGGTCGTCCACGCCTTCGTGGGCGCCTTCGCGCTGGGCGTCTTCTTCGTCGTCATCGCGCTGCTCGGCCTCGAGCACCAGCAGGCGTTCGCCGTCCTCTCGCACCCCGGGTTCAAGCACTTCGTGCGCATGTGCGTCCGTCCCGACGGGCACGTCGAGGCCTGGACGGTGGGCAAGGACGACCCTGTGGCGACGGGCGACCCGGTGCTCGTCGACCGCTTCGACTGGTAGGCGCGGCCGCTCGATCAGGTGGGGCGCTGCCAGGAGGGGAGCTCCAGGACGAAGCGCGTCCCGCAGCCCGCCTCGCTCTCGACGCGGATCTCGCCCTCGTGGCCCTCGACGATGCTCTTCACGATCGAGAGGCCGAGGCCCGTGCCGTGACGGTCGCCCTTCGTGGTGAAGAACGGGAGGAACACCTGGCCCAGATGCTCGGGGGCGATCCCGGTCCCGTTGTCCTCGACGACCACGCGCACACGCCGGTCGCCGGCGTCGATCGACGTCGTCACGACGACGCAACCGTCGCGGGCCGGGGCGGCCTGCGAGGCGTTGGTGAAGAGGTTCACGAAGACCTGTACGAGCTGCTCGCCGATCCCCCGCACGGCGAGGACGTCGGCGCCGAAGCGCCGCTCGACGCGCATGGCGGCCGCGGCGAGGACGTGCTCGCAAAACGCGAGCGCCTGATCCACGACGCCGTGCAAGACCACGGGGCCGGACTGCCCACCCGAGGGCCGTGCATAGTGGACGAGGTCCCGCGTGAACCGGAGCATCCGGTTGGCGGACTCGCTGATGCGCCGGAGGCGCTCGACGTCGTCGGGCTCCTGCCCGCCGCGCGCGATCGCCTGGCGAATGAGGTAGTCGGAGTAGGCGACGATGGACGTGAGGGGGTTGTTCAGCTCGTGGACCACACCGGCCGCGATCTGACCGAAGGTGGCGAGCTTGTCGGCCTGGATCATGCGCTCCTCGAGGGCGCGCGTGTCGCGGGACATCCCGGCGACCTCGGCGAGCCTGCGGGCATGCTGCAGCGAGCGCCCGAGGACGACCGCGGCGCGGTCGACGAGGTGCAAGGCGGGCGAGCCGTCGCGCGTCACGACGTCGTCGTCGGACCCGACGTGCAAGGTGGACCCGGTCGTGCTCTCGACCACGCCCGCGACGTGCTCGTGGGCCAGCCACGAGAAGATGCGCGTCGGGTGCATGGTGCCGGGCACTTCGGCCATGCCGGCCGGGAGCCGCTTCACGACGAGCCGGTCGCGCCGGCCGGTGCCCGGCTCGGGCGCGAAGCAGGCGCCGACGGCGTGGTCCGGAAGTATGGCCGCGAGCACCTCGACGATCCCCTCGACGACGGCACGTTCGCCCGACACGAGCGGGAGCTCGACGGCCGCGACGAGCAGCCGATCGAGCCAGGCGGCGGGGACGATCCCCGGTACGCGCGCGTGGGCCGCGGAGGGCGTCTCGCCCGCGAGCGCCTCGCCGCGCCCGTCGGAGGACGCGCCCTCCGACGGTACGGTCTGGCTCGAACGGTCGGTCCTCGCCGCATGCACCCCCGTCGTCCGCTGCACTCGTGCCTTGCGCATCGCCGCTCAGTCCCCCCTCTCGCTGGCCAGGGGCTTCTTCGAGGATCCAGGCTTTTCTTCGCTCTTCGGGGACCCCCGGTCGTCCGCCGGGGTGGAGCGCGGCGGCGACGAAGCGGGCGGCGCGTCGACCCGGGGCGTCGACGAGGGGGCCGACCGATCGAGATCGAGGATGCGGGCACGCCCGACGTACGACTTCGTCTCGTAGCGCGTGATCTTGCCGATCTTGCGGACGATCTCGGCCATGCGCTCGGCCTCGTTGAAGATGATCTCGGCGGCGGAGTACGGCGCGGTGCTGGGCTCGAGCCGCCGCTTCAGGAGCTCCGCGTAGCCCATGACGCTCGTCAGGGGCTGGTTGAGCTCGTGCGCTGCCGCCCCCGCGAGCTCCGCGACGATGGCCTGGCGCTCCTGCGAGAGGATCTGCTCCTGGGCCTGCGCGAGGCGCTGCTCCATCCGCATCTTTTCGCGCAGATCGGTGAAGATCCCCACCGAGCCGATGGGCTTGTCCTCCTCGTAGAGGAGCGCGGCGGACAGGGAGACGGGAACGCGCGCGCCGCCTTGCTCGAGGACCTCCGTGCGGAGCCCCTCGACCCGCCCGCCTCCTGCCTTGATGAGGCGCATGACGTCCCTGGCCACCCCCTCGGGGTAGAGCGTGCCGACGTCGCGCCCCACGATCTCCGCGACGGGGATTCCGTAGATGCGCTCGGCGGCGGGGTTGGCGAGGAGGATCCGCCCCTCGAGGTCGGCGCTGACGATGGCGTCCACCGACGAGTCGATGATTCGCTGGAGGAAGTCCTTGGTGGTGTGGAGCTCGTGCTCCACCGCGCGCTCGGCGGTCACGTCCCGGAAGGTGCAGAGCACGACCCCCTCCTCGCGCAGGACCGAGTTGAAGTTGAAGCTGAGCACCGCGTGTTCGCCGTTCTTCCTCTTCATCCGGATGTCGACGTTCTGCGGGTAGCGGCCCTCCTTGAAGCCGACGCGCAGCTCGTGGGCCAGCGCGGCGTCTTCCTGGAGGAAGAGATCGCCGACGCGGCGGCCGCGCAGATCGACCTCGGAGTAGCCGGTGATCGCGCGCGCACGCGGGTTCGAGAAGAGGAGGTGCCCCTCGGCGTCGATGACGATGATCCCGTCGGCCGCGCTCTCGAAGAAGTCGGCGTAGCGCTGCAGCGTGCGGAGGCGCCGCTCGGCCTCGAAGCGGGCGACCGTCACCTGCTGCGTCTGATCGCGGAGCGACTGCATGACTCGCGCGTTGCGGAGCGCGATCGCCATCGCGTTCGAGACCGTCTTGCAGAGGTCGAGCTCCCGGTCCCCGAAGGTGAACGCGTGGCGGGCCCGCAGGAAGAGAACGCCCATGGGCCGCCCTTCGTAGAGGATGGGGAGGATCGCGAGCGACGAGAACGCGCTCTTGTGGCCCTCGTGGCGCACGATCTCGAGCAGCGGGTGGGTCGCCACGTCGGGCACCACGAGCGGCTCGCGGCTGGAGAGCACCTGCTGGATCTCGGGGTACTTGGCGAGGTCGATGGGCAGATCGCGCAGCTGCTCGTCGTCGCTCGCGGCGACGACGTACCCGATGTCGCCCGTCTCGCGTACGAGGACGATGCTCACGCGATCGACGCGCGCGACCTCGGCGATCCGCTGCACGACCGTGAAGAGGATGCCGCGGAAGTCGAGGTTCGAGGCGAGCGCCTGCGTGAGCTCGAGGACCACGCGGGCGTCCTGCTCCTTCTTGGCGAGCGCTTCGACGACGCCGCGCAGGCGGAGCTGGCCGCGGATGCGCGCCACGAGCTCGACCGGCTTGAAAGGCTTGCGCACGAAGTCGTCTGCCCCCGCCTCGAAGGCCCGGGCAATCTCCTCGTCCGCCTCGAGCGCGGTGAGCACGACGACGGGGAGGTCGCGCGTCTCGGCGCGGGCGCGCAGGATGCGGAGGATCTGGTAGCCGTCCGGCGGCGGCATCACGAGGTCGAGCAGGACGAGCGACGGCTGGACCTTCTCGATCTGCTCGAGCGCCTCGGTCCCGGACGCGACCGCGACGTGAGGCAGCTCGGCGTTCGCGAGCGCCTGTATCAGGACGTGGCGACTGACGGTGTCGTCGTCGACCACCAGGACGGGTCCACCGGCCACGTACAGGAGAATACAGCAAAGGGCGCGTCAGTCGAAGAGTCCACCCTGGTCGCCGGGCGGCCCGCTCCCGCGCGAGGGAGCGGACTTGCCCAGCGCCTCGTACGCTTTCCGGTTCGCCACCCTGCCGCGGGGGGTGCGCCCGACGTAGCCCTGCTGGATGAGGAACGGCTCGACCACGTCTTCCAGCGTGTCCCGCGGCTCGGCGAGGGCGGCGGCGAGGGCGTCCACCCCGACGGGCCCTCCGTCGTAGTGCTCGATGACCACGCGCAGGTACTTGCGGTCCATCTCGTCGAGGCCCGCGTCGTCCACCTCGAGGCGACGGCACGCGTCGACCACCCGGCCGTGGTCGATCCTGCCCGTGCCGAGGACGTCGGCGAAGTCGCGGATGCGCCGGAGCAGGCGGTTCGCGATGCGCGGCGTGCCTCGCGAGCGGCGCGCGATCTCGAAGGCCGCGTCGCCCTCGAGCGGGACCTCGAGGAGCTGGGCGCTCCGCGTGACGATCTTCGCGAGGTCCTCCGGCGGATAGAAGTCGAGGCGCACGACGTGTCCGAAGCGCGAGAACAGGGGTGCCGTGAGCAGGCCGGTGCGCGTCGTGGCGCCCACGAGCGTGAAGGGCTGCAGCGGGATCTGGACGGCCGACGCGAAAGCCCCCTCCCCCGTGACGATGTCGATGACGAGGTCGTCGAGCGCGGGGTAGAGGCTCTCCTCGACGATGGGGTTGAGCCGGTGGATCTCGTCGACGAAGAGGATGTCGTTCTTCTGCAGCTTGGTCGTCAGCAGCGCCGCGAGGGCTCCCTTGTGCTCGATGACGGGCCCGCTGCTCGACGCCAGCTGGACGCCCATCTCGTGCGCGAGGATGAGCGCGAGCGTCGTCTTGCCGAGCCCGGGGGGCCCGCAGAGCAGGATGTGATCGAGCGGCTCGCCGCGCTTCCTCGCGGCCTCGACGAAGACGGCGAGGTTCTCCTTGTGGCGGGTCTGCCCGACGTAGTCGGCGAACGTCTTCGGCCGGAGCGTGCGGTCGTAGTGCGCGTCGTCGCCGTGCGACGAGCCGTCGAGCGGGCGCGCCGGGGCCGGTGCCTCGGCGCGCTCTCGTTCGGGTGGCCGCTTCGCCATGGCGGCGACCTTAGCCCGTCAAAGCTTCGCCAGGTAGTCGCCGATCTGCGGCAGCGGCATCACCTCGGATGCGACGCCCGCGCGAACGGCGGCGCCGGGCATCCCGTTGACCACCGCGGTCTCCTGCGATTCGGCGATCACGATGCCGCCCGCGTCCCGTATCGCCTTCGCTCCCTCGACGCCGTCGTCGCCCATCCCCGTCAAGATCACACCGATGCACTTCCAGCCCGCCGCCGCGACGCTCTTGAAGAGCCGGTCGGCGCTCGGGACGTACCGGTCCCCGGCCAGCGCGGGGCCCACGCGCAGCGAGAGCTCCCCGCGCTTCGCGACGAGCTCCATGCACTTGCGCCCGGGACACACGAAGCCGGTGGCCATGGCCACGAGATCGCCGTCCGCCGCCTCCGCCGTCTTCACCGGGCCTCGCTTGTCGAGGCGTTCGGCGAACGTCCGCGTGAACTTGTCGGGCATGTGCTGCGCGACGACGAACGCCCCCTGCGTCGTCGCCGGCAGCTTTCCGAACAGGTGGAGCAGCGCGCTCGGCCCCCCCGTGGAGCTCGCGATCGCGACGACGATCTTCGGCGCGCGGTAAGGTCGACCGCCGGTCACCGCCGACGGCTCGTCCCACGACGCCGGCGACCCGTCCGGCATGAATGCTCCGCTGTTCTGGCGCCGGATGAGGGACGTCGGCACGAAGGACGGACGGAGGGAGCGCACGAGCAGCACCTTCTGGAGGATCTCCTCTCGCACGTCGGTCGCGTCGGGACCGAGTCGCTCGGGCTTGGGCACGAAGTCGAGCGCGCCGAGCTCGAGGGCCTTGAAGACGTTCTCGCGCTGCGAGTAGCTGCTGATGACGATGACGGGCGTCGGCGCGCGCGACATGAGAATGCGCAGGAAGGTGAACCCGTCCATTCGCGGCATCTCGAGGTCGAGCGTGATGACGTCGGGCTTGAGGGCGGTCACCTGCTTGAGGGCGTCCTCGCCGTCTCCCGCCTTGCCGACCACCTCGACCTCGGAGTGCTGCGCGAACACGTCCGCGATGTTGCGGCGGTTGTAGGCCGAGTCGTCGACCACGAGCAGCCGGATGGGCGGAGCCTTTTCTTGCGCTTTGCTCACGTTCTAGGCATCCGCCCCGGAGCCACGCGCGCTCAGGGGCTTTCGGTACACGAGGTCGTCCCTCAGATGTAATAGCTCAAACGCGGTCGAAACGTTCAGGAGCGACTCCGAATGCCCCAGCAGTAGCACCCCGCCGGGGTTCAGGCGTTCGTAAAGGAGCTCGATCGCCGTCCGGCGCGCGCGCGCGTCGAGGTAGATGAGGACGTTGCGGCAAAAGACGGCGTCCGCCTTGCCGAAGACGCGCGAGCGGTCGTCCTCCAGCAGGTTCATCTGCCCGAAGTGACACAGCGCTCGGATGGAGTCCGAGACGTACCAACCGTCGGGGCGCTGCTCGAACAGCGCGCGCCGCACCTCGGGCGAGGTGACGCGGAAGGCTCCCTCCGCGTACAGGCCGCGGCGTGCGGCCGCGACGCAGCGACGCGAGATGTCGGTCCCGTAGACGCGCACGTCCCACCGCGTCTCGGCGGGACCGTCGCGGGGGAAGAGGGGCGACGCGTGGAGGATCGCGCCGAGCGTGTACGCCTCCTCGCCGGTCGAGCAACCCGCGCTCCACACGACCACCCGGCGCCTCGTGCGCGCGAGCTGCTGGAGCATCGGCAGGATTTCGTGCTCGAAGGCCCGGAGCTGCCGCTCCTCGCGGAAGAAGTAGGTCTCGTTGGTCGTGAGGATGTCGATGGCCTCGTCCCACTCGGCGTCCGCGTGGGTCCCGAAGCGAAGGTAGTGGTGGTACTCGGCGAAGCTCCCCAGCTTGAGGACGGTGAGCCGCTCGCGCAGGCGCCGCTCGAGCGTGAAGCGTGCCTCGGGCCCGAAGTGGAGGCCGGTCCGCGTGGCGAAGAGGTCGCGGAGAAGCCGGAACTCGTCCGGCTTGAGCGTGATCGAGTCTCCGAACGGCGTCGTCCGTCGCACTCAATCGCCTCGCTGCGACGGCCGCGCCGTCTCCGCCGCCGGCCGCACGCTGACGGCCGACGCGATCGCGTCGCGCACGATGGGATCCTGCTCGCGCTCGTAGCGGGCGCGCAGGAGCGCCTGCGCGGCGGCGCTCTTGTCCTGCCCGAGCAGCTCCGCCGCGACGCGCCTGACCTCCCACGAGGCGTGATCCAGGCAGAGGCCGAGGCGAGCGAGCACGCGCGCGCCCGGCCGCTCGCCGACGAGGGCGAGCGCGAGCTTCACGACCTCGGGCTCCGCGTGCTCGAGAGCCGAGAAGAGCGCGTCCTCGCACGCCGCCGCGATCTGCGAGGGAGCTCGGGGCGATGCGAAGTGGCCTACCGCCTCGACGGCGGCGGAGGCGATGGCGGGGTCGGCGTGCGTGACGAGAGGCCGAGCCGCCGCGAGGGCGCGGTGCGGATCGGCGTCGCCGAGCGCGCGCAAGGCGGTCGCCGTGAGCACGGGGTCGCGCGTGTGGGCGATGACTTCGAGGAGCGGGTCCGCGCGGCGCAGCCGGCCGAGCGCCCGGACGGCGGCCAGCTTGACCTCGTGCTCCTCGTCGGCCAGCGCGAAGACGACCGCGTCGCCGGCCGCGTCGCCGCCCGCCTGCGCGAGGGCGTCGATCGCGGCGCGCCGGACGAGGGGATCGTCGTGAGCGAGCGCCCTCTCGAGCATCCGGACGTCGTCGTCGCGCAGCGACTGGGTCGACGCTATCGCACCGAGGAGGATGCACCCGAGCGCGAGCGGATCAGGGGAGGCACCCTGCTCGCGCAGGAGCGCGCGCGCCGCTTCGACGTGGCGCGCGGCGATCTCGGAGACGGCGTTCGTCGCGGTCGCCGCGACGCGCTCGTCGTCGTCCTCGACGAGCTGCGCGATCCTGCGCAGGTCCTCGGCGTCGCCGATGGGGCCCAGCGCTTCGACGGCCCCCGCGACCACCTCGCGCGACGGGTCGTCGAGGGCCTGCCGGAGTGCGGCACGGACCGTCTGTACGTCGGCCCCCTCGAGCGAGCCGACGACGCCGAAGACCGCCACCCGCACGTGCGGCTTCGAGAAGCTCGCCGACGCGAGCAGCGGCTCCACGGCGAGGGGACCGAAGAGCCGGAGCGCGAAGTCCGCGCGCTCTGCGACGTCATCGTCCGCCAGCGCCTCGACGAGCGCGGGGACGTCACCGACGTCGCGCAGCAGCCCGAGGAGGACGAGCGCGCTTCCGCGCACGCGCGCGTCCTCGGCATCGAGGCTGGCGCGGCGCAGGTACCCCTTCCCGCTCGCATTCACCACGAGCTCGTCGCGCGCGATCCCGACCAGCATCTCGTCGGGAGACGCCGCGACGAGGTCGCCCAGCGCGACCGCTGCCTCGCGAGCGATGGTCGGCGACGGATCCCCCGTCGCTCGCGCGAGCGCGCGGACGGCCTCCGGCTCCCGCGACCCCGCCGCGGCGGCGATCGCGTAGCGGCGCAGCATCGGGTCTCGCGCGAACGGCTCGAACAGCGACCACGGCAGCCGGGCCTCCAGGCGCGCGAGCGAATCCAGGACGGCGATCTTGAGGAAGGTGTCGCTGGCAGTGAGCGCCGAGACGAGGGACTGCGTCGCGTGTTCCCGCGACTCCTCGCCGGCGAGCGCAGCGTTGCC
The DNA here is from genome assembly GCA_036490515.1 of Polyangiaceae bacterium. Taxonomy (GTDB): domain Bacteria; phylum Myxococcota_A; class Polyangia; order Polyangiales; family Polyangiaceae; genus Palsa-1150. Next base: position 24,990 of record DASXDU010000042.1, on the reverse strand, counting down.
CAGCGCCTCCGCAGCGGCCACCCGGACGTTCGCGTCGTCGTCGGAGAGAGCGCCGGTCAGCGCAGGGGTCCCCCGCGCATCGGGAACGCCACCCAGGACCTCCACCGCAAGCTTGCGCGCGTCGACGTCGAGACGAGGCAGCGCTTCCACCACGGCGCCGATCGCGTCGGGGCCGATCGCCACGAGGGCCTCGACCGCCGCGTTGCGGAGCCCGATGTTCAACGTCTCCTCGAGCGCGGCGACGAGCGCGGCGACGATCTCCTCGCGCCCTTGCAGCGCAGGCGCGACGGCTGCCCCCTCTTTGCGCACGCGCCAGTCGTCGTCCCCGAGCGCGCGGAGCAGGAGCTCCGCCCCCTCGCGACCGCGGACCTTGGCGATCTGCTGCACGGCGACGCGTCGCGCCTCGGGCTCGGCTTGCTGGAGCAGCCAGCGAACTGCTGCGGAGGCCTCGCTCACGGCGTCGACCCCGGCGAGGGCGCCGGCGCGCCGGGCCCGATCTTGCCGGCCGCAGCGAGCGGCTCGGTGAGTTCACGCACCCTCGAAAGATCGAGGACGAAGACCAGGCCTCCGTCGTGCCCGGTCACTCCTTCGATGCCGCGCAGATCGTCGCCGCCGCCGAGGGCGGGCGCGGGCCGCAACTCGGCGCCGCCCGTACCGAACACCTCGGTCACCGCGTCCACGACGAGCGCGACCAGCCGCCCCGAGACGTCGACGACGATCCACTTGGTCTTCCGCGTCGGCGGGGCGGCGGGCAGCCCGAACCGCACCCGCAGCTCGACGACCGGGATGACCTCGCCGCGGAAGTCCGCGACGCCCGCCACCGACCTTGGAGGGTGAGGCAACGCGACGATGGACAGCGGGTTCGCGATCTCCTTCACGCGCGCGATCGCGACGGCGTACTCCACGTCTCCGACGACGAAGCCGACGAGGTTCTTCGACGGGTCGTGTCGCTGGCGATGAGGCACGCGCTCTTCTCCTGCTCTCAGGGCGTCTCGAGGATGGGGCGGAGGTCGAGCAGGATGAGGATCGTCCCTTCGCCTCCCCCGGGGCGGCCGATGCCCGCGATGTGCGCGGGTTGCTCGCCTCCCAGCACGTTCGCGGGCTCGATCTCCTCGGCTGCGAGGCGCCAGACCTGGTGGACCTCGTCGACGGCGAGCCCGATCTGCTCCCCCTTTCCGAGATCGGCGATCAGGATGCGCGACTTTCGCTCGAGCGGCGCCTCCGGGAGACGGAACCGACGGCGCAGGTCGACCACTGTGAGGAGCCTGCCGCGGACGCTGACGACACCGAGGACGGTGGCGGCGGCGCGCGGCACCTCCGTGATGGGCAGGGGCCGCAGGATCTCCGCGACGTGCGCGATCGGAACGGCGTACGTCTCCCCGGCGAGGAGAAACGCGAGGTACTCGACGCGGCGCCCCGCCTCGCCCGCGCGCCGGACGGCTCGCTTCTCGCGTGCTCGAACGAGCGCAGCCACGTCAGTTCCTCCCGCCTTCCGCCGCGGCCAGGAGCCGCGTCTCCGTCGGCGCCAGGACCTCCTCGATCAGCGAGGCGACGTCGAGGACGAGCGCCACCCGCTGATCTCCGAGCTCCGTCGCTCCGGCAAAGCCTCGCACGGATTTCAGCGAGCGCCCGAGGGGCTTGATGACGATGTCCTGCTGACCCACGAGCTCGTCGACGACGAAGCCGAGTCGCCGGTTGCCCACCTGCGCGATGACGACGAAGGCGCGCTGGCGGTCGCGCACGCGCGCCGGGATCCCGAAGAGCCGGGACAGGCGACAGAGGGGGAGCGAGGCTCCGCGCACGGTGAGCACCTCCCTCGTCTCGACGGTGCGAACCTGCGACTCGTCGAGCCCGATGGCCTCCTCCACGTTGGCGAGCGGCACGGCGTAGAGGCGCGCCCCGACCTCGACCAGGAGCACGTTGATGATCGCGAGGGTGATCGGCAACGTGATGGTCATCTTCGTGCCGATGCCGCGCTCGCTCGTCACGTCGACGATGCCGCCGAGCTTCGCGATGTTCGTCTTCACCACGTCGAGGCCCACGCCGCGGCCGCTCAGGTCGGTGGCGACCTCCTTGGTCGTGAAGCCGGGCATGAACACGATCGCGAGGATCTCGCGAGGCGAGAGCTCCTCCGCCTCGTCGCGGGAGACCAGTCCGCGCCGGACCGCCGCCTCGAGCAGGAGCTCCACATCCATGCCGCGTCCGTCGTCCTCGACCTCGATGACGACGTGGTTGCCCTTCTGGAATGCGTTGAGGGCGATCGTCCCGACCGGGGGCTTGCCCACCGCGAGCCGCTCGTCGCGCGACTCGGTCCCGTGATCGATCGCGTTGCGGATCATGTGCATCAGCGGATCGCTGAGCTCCTCGACGATGAGCTTGTCGATCTCGGTCTCCGCGCCAGTGACTACGAGGTTCACTTCCTTGCCGTGCTCGCGGGAAATCTGGCGGACCACGCGCGCGAGCTTGTCGAACGCCTGCCCGAGCGGGACCATCCGCACCTCGAGGATCCCGCTCTGCATCTGCGAGAGGTGCCGGTCGAAGGTCCGGTGGAGGCGCAAGAGCTCGATCGCGAGCTCGCGCGAGTCGGCGGCGCGCGTTCGCACGCGTTCGGTGAGGTTCGCGATCGCCGTCTTCACGATCGCGAGCTCGCCCACCACCGTCATCAGGCGGTCGAGCTTGCGGATGTCGACGCGCACGGTCTGGCTCACGGAGCGGAGCGACATCTGCGGCGGGCTCGCCAGACGGCTGGCCGGCGGAGGAGGAAGCGACGGCAGGACGGACGGAGTGGGCTTTCGGGCGGCAGGCTCCGGAGGCGTCCGGACGCTCCCCGTCTCCCGGGAGAGCACGCCGAGGTCCCCTCCCACCCGGGTGGGGGGCGCGAAGGATTCGTGCGCGGGCGGCGGCTGCTCCTGGGGCACGGGGGTCGGCGTTCCGGGGCGAGCACTGGGCCCGGCCCTTCGCCGGACCTCGTCGATGCCGACGTCGGGACCGGTGATTGCGCTACGCAGGAGCTCCACGGAAGCGCGGCTCGCCATCAGGATCTCGAGCTCGATCGTGTCGATGTCCGCGCCGGAGCCCGTGGGCAAGTACGTGATGATCTCGCCGTGCGGCCGCGCCTTGGCCTTCAGCTCGTCGAGAGCGCTGTCGATGGTCGCGAGCGAGAAGCGCACGCGGATCCGGTAGAGGCCCTGTCCCTGCTGGATGTTCGTCCGGAGCCGGTGCTCTTCGTACTCGGTGAGGACGCCGAGGAGGCCGGGGTCGAGGTCGTACTGCGAGACGACCCCCGCACCCCCGCCCACGCGCCGCTGCGAGAACTGCGCGAGTGCGACCAGCAGCTGCTCCACCTCAGCCTCGGGATCGGGACCCGCGCCGCCTTCGGCGGCGAGGATGCGCCCGTAGAGCGCGACCGCCTGGAAGAGGAGGTCCAGCACGGCCTGCGAGAGCTCGACGCGACCCAGACGCAGATCGTCGAGCACGTCCTCGAGCTCGTGAGAGAGCCCGGCCATGCGCGTCGCGCCGAAGAGCCCTGCGAGCCCCTTCAGCGTGTGGACCGCGCGAAAGATGTCGTTGATGAGCTCCGCGTCGAGCCGCCCCACCTTGAGCGCCTCGTCGAGGTGCAACAGATCGCGCCCGAGCCCGTCGACCAGCTCCTGCGCTTCGCTCAGGAATTCGTCGCGGGCCTTGTCCCCCCCATCGCCGCGACCACCGCCGCCCTCGACCATGATCTAGGGACCACCGGAGGGTGGATCGCTCGGGATGCCGGCGTGGGCAGCGCGCAGGAGCCCTCCGCACGTTTCCCGGAGCTGCTCGGCGGTGAAGGGCTTCGGCAGGTACTTGTCGGCCCCGAGCGCGAGGCCCCGTTCGACGTCGTGCTCGGCGCGGAGGGTCGAGATGATGAGGAGAGGCGTGGAACGGTGGTGCTCGGACTTGCGGATGAAGCGAACGAGCTCGAGGCCGTTGATGTCGGCCATGTTGATGTCGGTGACGATGAGGTCGTACGGGCCTCGGGGCAAAAGGCGCATGGCGTCGAAGCCGCTGTGGGCCTCGACCACTTCGCACGCGCCGTGCTCCGTCGCGAACTCGGACGACTCGAGCACCGCGCGGACGAACGCGCGCGCCGATACGGAATCCTCCACCACGAGAACTCTTCGCATGGTGCGGCTCTGACAAACGGTACACCGTTCGGGTCCGCAGCTGCCGAAATCCTCCGGCGCGCTCTATGCTGGCTCGTGCGCCGATGCCCGCTAGCGCCACACGCCCTCCCACCGCGGCGGTCCTCGTCATCGGCAATGAGATCCTGTCGGGCAAGGTCGAAGAAGCGAACGTGGCCGCGCTCGCGCGGGAGCTTCGCCGCCTGGGGGTCCTCCTCCAGCGCGTCGTCATCGTCATGGACGACGTCGAGGCGATCGCGACGGAGGTGCGTTCTCTCTCGAAGGGCCACGACTGGCTTTTCACGAGCGGCGGCGTCGGGCCCACCCACGACGACGTGACCGTCGAGGCCGTCGCCCGCGCATTCGGAGTGGGGGTCGTTTCCTCGCCGGAGATGGAGAGGATGCTGCGCGCGCACTACGGTGAGCGCACGACCGAGGGCCACCTCCGCATGGCCCTCGTACCCGACGGCGCGTCGCTCGAAGCGACCGCGGAGATCACCTGGCCCACCATCCGGCTGGGCAATACCTGGCTCCTGCCGGGGATCCCCGAGGTGTTCCGGATGAAGTTGCCCGTCGTCGTCGCGCGCCTGGGCGTCGGCGGCGAGGCAGGGTTCGTCTCCCACGCCGTCTACGTGAAGCTCGACGAGGGCAACCTGAAGCCGCTGCTCGATCGGGTGGTCGCGGAGTTCGCGGACGTAGGGGTGGGCTCGTACCCGAAGTGGCTGGACCCTTCGTACAAGACGAAGGTCACCTTCGATGGCCGCGACGAGGCGCGCGTGCTCGCAGCACGCGACGCCTTCGTCGCCTTCCTCCCGGCGGGCGAGCCGCAGCAGGTCGACTGAGCGAACCACCGAGCGCACGCTCGGCGACTCAGGCTCAGGCCGCGGCGTCCTTGCGCAGCTTCTGTTGCAGGTCGCTCAACGAAGCCGCGACCTTCTCGAGCGTCTTCGCGCTCGTCTCGAGGGCCTTCTTGCCCTGGCCGACGCCGAACTCCGCCCAGGCCAGCCCGATGTCGAAGATCGTATCGACCAGCGTGGTCGCGTTTTCGTCGACGACCTCCGCCTTCACCTCGGGCACCTTCTCGTTCTCGATCGTCATGGACACACCTCCGTCAGCCGGGCCACCCTGGCCCGGAGAAATTCGCCCTTCTTCGCACGGACTCGAATCAGGAGTGCGGCAGGCAGCCCCCGCACACGAAGCGCCGCGGGCCTCCCGCGACCTCGGCGATGCCGAGATTGGCCCGGGCACCCCGGTCCAACTTGGCCTCGCACTTCACGCAGGCCGTGGGAACGGCCAGCGTCACTTCCTGGAACGCGACGATCCCTTCGAGGGGGTCGTGCTCCATCCGCCTCTTGAGCTTCTCGCGCTCCTTCTCCAGGGTGTGCGCCGCCTTCTTCAGGCGCTCCTCGACGTTCTCCGTGGCCGCATCGGCCACCGAGAGCGCGTCCTCGAGGATCGTGCGAACCAGGTTCGACACGGGCACCCGCAGGTTGTCGGCGAAGCGCTTCAGCTCGCGCTCGAGGACCGCGGGTACCCGGGTGTGGAGCACGCGCTCCTTCCGGGCGTCCTTGCCGTTGGCCTCCGGGCCGTCGACTCCCGTGCTCGCCGCGTCCTCGGCGGCGCGAGCGGGCTCGCGGTCGTGCTGTTCGCGCTGTCCAACGTCCTGTGTCACGTCGTGATACATACGGCCGGTTGTGTCACGCGTCAAGGACGTAGCTCCACATTCCGCGTGAAGGCCGGTCGCCGGGCCGGCCCGGGCCCGGCAACACGGCGAAAGGTGCGGTCATGGCCGCCAGCTCCGCGCCTGTCCCCGAGCGTGTCGCTCGTTCGTGCGGGGCAAGCCGTTGCATCGAGAGAGGCTGGGTAGTTACACTTCGTTTGGCGCGTCCTACCCCGACGTCGCCCGCCACGTCCGAATCGGCGTTGCCCCACTCCCCGAAAGGCGAACGCAAGCAGACCGCCCATGTGGAAGCTGGTCATCGAGGACGATGAAGGGAAGCGCACGAGCGTGCCGCTGACGCGCGACCAGTATTCGGTCGGGCGCAAGGACGGGAACACCATCCGTCTGACGGAGCGGAACGTCTCGCGCGAGCACGCGCGGCTCTTCAAGAAGCCCGCAAACGGAGGCGGCCCGACGGACAAGGGCACGTTCGTCCTCGAGGATCTGACCAGCTATAACGGCGTGTTCGTCAACGGCCTGCGCATCACGCATGCGCAGGATCTCGCGCACGGCGATCTGGTGCAGATCGGTGACTACCGCATCATCCTCCAGGACGAGCTGGTCGCGGACGTCGCGGCCCCCGCCGCGTCCAACGACACGAAGGCGACGTTGCCGCAGGGGGGGCAGTCGCGCGCCGCCTCGCTGATGGACCGGCCCAATCGGCTGGTCATGCTCGCCGGTCCCACCCCCGGAGCCGAGTTCCCCCTCGATGGCGAGCGCATGACCGTCGGGCGCGCCGAGGACGCGAACGTCTCCATCAACCACAACTCGGTCTCGCGCCTTCATTGCGAGGTCCACGCACTCGGGGACGGGCGCTTCGAGATCGTCGACAAGGGGTCCAGCAACGGCGTGCGCGTCAACGGCGCCGACCTTCGCCGCGGGATCGTGGAGCCCGGAGACGTCATCGAGCTCGGCGACGTGAAGTTCAAGTTCATCGGGGCGGGCCAGATCTTCCGGCCCACCGAGAGCCAGCAGCTCGCGGTGCTCAACGATCGCGCGGCGAGCGAGCTCGTACGCGGCAAGCGAGGTTCGACGGCGCTTCCCCTGGCGATCTTCGGCATCGTCGTCGTCGCGGGCGCGATCGGGGCCTGGGTCTACACGCGTCCCCGTACGCCGGCCGCCGCGGCAACGACGGCGAGCGCACAGGCTCTCTCGCCGGATCAAGAGACGCTGGCCCAGGCGCAGAAGCTGTGTGGTGCGGGAGACTGCGACGGCGCCCACGAGCGACTCGCGTCGTTGCCGCCCGCCTCCCCCGTGCGATCGACGTCCGAGTTCAAGGAGCTCGAGAACCGGTGGGCCGATCAGGTCCTCTCGAAGGGCGACGCCGAACAGGATACGACGCGCAAGCGGGCGCTCTACCAGCTCGTCTCGCAGGAGATCGCGGTCGACCCGGCGCGCCGCAAGGCGGCGGCCGACAAGCTCCAGACCCTCGACGCGGTCGCCGTCGTCACGACGGCGACTCCGAGCGCCCTCCCCGTCGCGTCGGGCAAGCAGGAGGCGCCCGAGGTGGCGCTCGCCCCTCGGCCCGACGCAGGCCGTCGCGTGGCCCAGGCGCCGGAGCCCACGAACCCGCCCGAGACCGCGGCGCTGCCGCCCACGCCCCCCCCCACGGTGCCGGTTGCCACCACGCCTCGCCCCGGCGGCGGCTCGGTCGACGACCGGGAGCGGATGCTCGCCCTCTCCGGAGACCAGGCCTCGAAGATGGCCCTCAAGCAGCAGCTCGAACAGAAGGTCTACAGCGGCCGCGCGAGCGACACCGAGATCAACCTCCTCATCAGCACCTGCAAGGACCTGGGCGACAAGCTCTGCGTCGGGCAGGCGAGGCAGATCAAGGCGCAGAGGCAGGGCCAGTAGGGCCACCGCGTCTCCGCGGCCGAGCCGGGGCGGGGCGAGCCGTCCTCGCTGCGGTCGACGCGAACCTCGCAGGGCCGCGATTTCTTGCTCGGGTACGGCGGTTGCTCTCCGCTCCACTCATGAAAGCCAACGACGTGTGGACGGCCGCTCTCTTCGCATGCGCCCTCGCTGGGGGATCGGTCGCGACGTGGGAGTCGGGAGGAGCGAGGTTCGAGGGGCGGCTGGCCCTGGCGGCGCCGCGACACCCGGCGCTCGGTGGACGACCGGAGACGAGCGACGACCTGATCGCCGCAGCACCCGAGCCGCCTGCGGCGAGCACCCCGCCCGCCGTCGCGAGGCACGTGGAGCGCGTCGCGCACACGGCGAAAGCACCCGCACCGCCGTCGATCGTCATCGAGCTGCCCGACGTCCCGGAGCCGGTCGTCGGCCCCCCGCCGACGCTGGACGACCTCTTTCCCCCCCTTCCCAGGGGCAGTACGGCCGGCCGGCCTTGCTACGACCGGCTCCAGGGCGTCAAAGGCATCTCGCCTTGCCCGGGCAGCACGCCACGCGAGGGCCTCGGGCTGACCCCCGTCCCTTGAGCGTCCTTCCGGTGGCGCGTCCCCCCGAGCTCAGGGGACCGGCTCGGGCGAGACCCCGTGCGAAGCCGCGTTCGAGCACCCGAGCTCGACGCCCGTGGGGCCGTCCTTCGTCTTGACGATCTTGAACTCGACGCGGCGGTTCTGCTCCCAGGCCGCCTCGTTGTGCCCCGGATCGAGCGGACAGAACTCGCCGTAGCCCTTGCTGCGCAGGCGGCTCTTGTCGACGCCGCGCGCGATGAGGGCACGCATGACCGAGTTCACGCGGTCCTGCGTGAGGCGCAGGTTGTACTGATCGTTGCCGCGTTCGTCGGCGTGGCCGGCCACCTCGAGGAGCGTGAACTCGGGGTGGTGGTTCAGCGTCGTCGACACGGCGTCGAGGATCTTGTTCGACGCGGGCAGGATCTCCGCCGAGTTGTAGGCGAACTGGATCTTGTCGAGGATGATGATGTTGTTGTCCTGGATGATGACGCTCCCCTTGTCGGGGCACCCGTCCTCGTCCTCGAAGCCGTTGAACGTCTCCGGCTCGTTCGGGCACTTGTCCTTCACGTCCGGGATCCCGTCGTGGTCGTTGTCGGGATCGGGGCAGCCGTCCGTGTCCTCGAACCCGTCCTTGTCCTCGGGGTCGTTCGGGCACTGGTCCATCTTGTCGGGGATGCCGTCCTTGTCGTTGTCCGGGTCCGGGCAGCCGTCGGTGTCCTCGAAGCCGTCCTTGTCCTCCGGCTCGTCCGGGCACTTGTCCTTCGAGTCGGGGATGCCGTCGCCGTCACGATCCCCGTCCTTGCCCTCGGGGCACCCGTCCTCGTCCTCGATGCCCTCCCGATCCTCGGGCACGTTCGGGCATCGATCGTCGACGTCCGGGATCCCGTCGTTGTCGTTGTCGGGATCGGGGCACCCGTCCTCGTCCTTGAAGCCGTCGAAGTCCTCCGGGTCGTCCGGGCACTGGTCGACGTCGTCCTTGATGCCGTCGCCGTCGCGGTCGCCGATGGACGGCTCGAAGATGAACCCGATGAAGGCTCGCTCGTCCGCGGCCTCGAAGCCCTTCGTGTACCGAGCACCGGCGCCGAGCATCAGGTACGAGTTGCGCTCGACGAACACCTTGATGCCGCCCACGGCCTCGTTGGACATCTTGGCGACGCTGTCGGCGTCGCTCGCGAGGAGGTAGGTGCCGTAGGTCTCGCCCACGAGATCCAGCGAATCGAGCACGCGCCACGAGATGCCGCCGTTGTACGTGAGGAGGTTCCCGTCGACGAACTTGCCGCCGTCCTCGAGGGGCAGCGTGGTCGACGTGACCGAGTGCCCGCGATAGCCGCCGTTGAGCGCGATGCGGAACTGCCCCTTCGAGCCGAAGCGCTTCTCCGCGATGATCTCGGGCCAGTAGAAGAAGCCGTCGTCGGCCGCCGCGTTCTGCGCCGCGCCGCTGAGGCCCCCGCCGACCTGCACGCCGAGGGCGAGGCCGAAGCCGTGCTCCACCTTCGTGATGCGCCACTTCGCGTGCGCCGCCACGTAGCCGACCCCCTGCTCCGCGAGCTTGTCCGGGCCCCACTTGCCGACGTACACGGGCTGCGGGTTGCCGTTCGCGTCGAGCTGCTGCCCGCCCGACATGAGGTCGATCGGCAGGTCGAGGCCGACGACGAACATGTTGGCCAGGCCGTAGTTGAACTGGAGGGTGCCCTGGAAGCTGTGATCGATGAGCTGGCCGCCGTACGGCGTGCGCAGGAGCGCGTGCCCGTAGTCGATGACGAGGCCGAAGCTGATGTCGTTCTTGCCGAGGATGTCGCTCCCGTTGACGGTGAAGAGCCCCTTGGAGTCCATCGCGGGCCGGAAGAGGTGCGTGTCGAAGCCGCCGCCGTTGGTGCTGGGGATGACGGGCGAGGTGGTGGCCTGCGCACGCGCCTCGCGCGACGCAGCGAGTAGCGACACGGCGAGCCCTGCCCCGAGGAGGTACCCCCGGAGAGCGCGCTGGAGAACAAGGGTCATCTTGGGAGCTCCGTTCGTCCGCACCGCTCCGTAGCCGCACGGCGGATACTTCACTTCGAACGTCCTATGGAGGCGAGACTACCACACGCGCACGCCACGCTCTCCTCTTCTGCTAGCCTCACGCGCGGGTGACCACGAAGCGCGTGCTCCTCGCGGCCCTCGCCGCGTCCCTCGTCGTCGTCGTGCTGCTGCTGCTGCTGCCGCGCACGGCGCGCGCGGACGGGCCCTTCGACGGGGCCTGGTCGATGACCAGCGTGAACGAGAACTTCACGGTCCAGGAATGGAGCACCCCGTGCGGGCCGGCGCCCGTCTCGGGCACGATGATGGGCGGGGGCACGGTGACCGTCACCGGGGGCGGAGGTGAGCTCCAGATCAGCGGCGGGCGGAGGACGCTCCGGACGGACCAGTGCCTCGACCCGATGCCGACCCTCGCGCGCAACGTCCACACCCAGGACGCGCGGTCGTGGCGCACGCGCTGCTCGACGCCGCCGGGAGATCCGCGCCACGCCGTCGTCAACACGGCCTACTTCGTGGCCGCCGGCGACAACGCCATCTCGATCGCGGAGACCGGCCGCTACGAGTTCACCATCAACGACGCGCGCTGCGTCGCCGACGTGCGGCGGGGCGCCACGCTCTCGCGCGCTGCGGCGCCGGCCGCATCGACCGCGACGCCGGCCGCAAGCGCCCCGCCGGCGACCACCGACCTGCCGGCGACTGCCCCCCCCAGCGCGACGGCATCGCCGCCGGCGCCGGTGACCGCTCCCGCGAAGGTCGACTGCAGCGTGCCTCCGGGGGACCCGGTTCGCCTCGAGGTGCGGCCGTCGCGCAAGCTCCTCCGTCAGGGAGACACCTTCGTCTTTCACGCCGTCGTCCTCGATGCGGGCGGCTGCCCGACGGCCACCGCGATCCAGTGGTCGCTCGGCCCCACCACCTTCAAGGACGGGCAGCCGCACGCCGGGGCGCCGTCGATCGACGGCGCCGGGAACCTCACCATACCCACGGCAGACTTCCCGGACGTCTCGTTCGACGTCATCGCCACGGCCGCCGGCAAGGGCGCTCGCGCATCGGTGGAGGTCACCTCACCGGCCAACTACGACGCCCTCCTCGCCCGGTCGGGGCTCGGGCCCACCGGCCAGCAGGACGCACCGGCCGTTGCGGTCCTCGCCACGACGTCGATCGGGAGCGACGACACCAAGGCCGAGGACGGTGCTCGCACGCGGCGGCTCGCGTTCATCGCGGTGGTCGGGGGCCTCACGCTGCTTCTCCTCGTCGTCGCCGGAGTGGGCGCCATGAGGTCGCGCAAGGCCCGCAGAGCGGAGACGGCGGCCGAGGCACGGCACGCCGAGAAGATGCGCGACTTCGAGCGGCTCAAGGCGGAGCGCGAGGCGCAACACGCGTCGCAGATGAAAGCGCACCTCGAGAGCGTGGCCGTCGCACAGCAGCAGGCGGCGGCCGCGGCGGCGCGCGGCCAGGACAGCGGCCCGATGTTCTGCCCCTCGTGCCGGCGCGAGTACCCGCCGGGCGCGACCTACTGCTCGGCAGACTCGAACCAGCTCGTGTCGGTCCGAGGGCACGAGGCGCTGATGACGGGGCCGTCGGGCGGCGTCTGTCCGGTCTGCAAGCGTGGGTTCAACCCCGGGGTGAAGGTCTGCCCGCACGACGGCGAGGAGCTCGTCGCCGCACCGCTGGCGCAGGGGGCGCCACCGGCGCAAGGAACCGGCGGCGCGGCGGGCGCGCTGCGAGGGAAGATCTGCCCCGTGTGCGGCGGACGCTTCGACGGGACGTCGTCGTTCTGCGTGAAGGACGGCACCCAGCTCGTCCTGCTCAACTAGCACCCAGCTCGTCCTGCTCAACTAGTCCTGCTCAACTAGAGGAGGACGCCCGATCCGCGCGGCGAGCGCCCACTACCCGCGTGCGCCTCACAAGGTCGCACACGCAAACGCGACCGTGGCGACCGTGGCGACCGTCGGCCACCGTCGGCGACCGCTCGGCGGGCGCTTCGGTGGGTGCTCGGTGGGTGCTCGGCAGGCGCTCGGCAGGCGCTCAGCAGGCGCTCGGCAGGCGCTGGGCAGGCGCTGGGCAGCCCATCGATCGGGCGGCTCTCACCTTCCACGTGGAAGCGGACTTGGCTCGCCGGGCGCGCTACCATCGGCTGCAAGTATGAAGATCACGTGCCAGGCCTGCGCGGCCAAGTACACGATCGCCGACGACAAGGTCCTGGGGAAAGTCGTCAAGATCCGCTGCAAGAAGTGCGGCGCGACGATCGTCGTCAACGGGAACGAACAGGGCGCGGGGGCGGCTGCGGACGCAGGAAGGGCGTTCGACTACGCGGGGCAGGGCGGACAGGGCGACACGTGGACGGTCAACGTCGCGGACGGCGACCAGCGCACGATGACGGACGGGGAAATCGGCGAGGCGTATCGCGCGGGCGTCGTGAGCGACGAGACCTACTGCTGGAAGGACGGGATGACCGACTGGCTCCCGCTCCGCGAGATCGAGCCGCTCTACGCGTCGTGCAGCGCGACGCGTGCCGTCGCGCCCTCCGACGAGGCGGGCCCCACGCGCGTCCAGCAAGCGGGGCCGGGCATGTTTGGTTCCGGCGCTCCGACGGGGGCGGCCAGCGCGTACGCCGCCCCGCGTCCCGCAGCCGGCATGGCTGCAGCACAGCCCTACCCCGGCGCGGGCAACGGCGCGCTGGCCGCGGCCGCGGCCGCGGCCGCGTCGCCCGCGGCGCGACGCCAGGGAGGGAGGGCGCCGCAAGCAGACCTCTTCGGCACGGCCGCGCAAGCGGGCGGCGAAGAGGACGTGATGACGAGCGCGCCGGTGGGAATGCCGGAGGTTCACGACGACGGCAAGCTCACCGGGGCACGCAACGAGAACAGCGTCCTCTTCTCGCTGAACGCGCTGACGAGCAAGGGCCCGGGCGGCCCGCCGGGCAGGCCGCTCCCCGCCTCGTCCGAGGCGTCGGGTCTCATCGACATCCGCCAGTTGAGCTCGCAGATCGGCATCGAGGAGAAGAAGAAGAGCCGCATCGACGACATCATGAACCTCGCGGGGGGCGGCGCGTTCAGCCCGTCTCTGTCGGCGCCGATCCTGTCGGCACCGCCCATCGAGGAGTACGCTCCAGCGCCGAGCATGTCGCCCGGCGGTACGGGCGCGATGCCCACGGCAGGGAAGAACAAGGCGGTCGTCTTCGGCGCGATCGGCGCCGGCGTGGTCGTCATCGTCGGCGCCATCGGCCTGGCTGTCATGTTCATGGGCGGCAAGTCGGACAAGGACAAGACCGCGGCGAGCGCTTCAGCGACGGACACGACGTCCCCGCCCTCCAGCGCTCTCGCCATGAACACCACCCCCGCGGGTACGGCGACGGGGGCGACTCCCACGGACACGGCATCGGCCGCCGGGACGGCCTCTGCCCCCGCGGACACCTCCACGGCGGGCACGCCTCCCACCGCGACGACCAAGACGACGGCCACGACGGCGACCACGAAACCCTCGGCCACGCACGAACACGAACACGAGCCGCCCCCGCCTGCCGCGACGCACGAAGCAGCGCCTCCCGCGGCGGCCGGCGGCGCGGACACGCCGTTCAACATGGGCGAGGCGAAGGCGCGCCTCGCGTCGATCGCCGGCAGCGTGCAGTCCTGCAAGAAGGGGGATGCGTCCGGGAGCGGCCGCGTCGTCGTCACCTTCGCCCCCGGGGGCAACGCCGCGTCCGCGGTCGTGCAGGGGCCGCCCTTCGCGGGCACGCCCACCGGCGCTTGCGTCGCCTCTCGCTTCCACGGTGCCCACGTCCCCGCGTTCTCGGGCAGCCCGTTCTCGGTGAGCAAGAGCTTCACCATCAACTGAGCGAGCACGCTGCGCATCATGTCCGCGCTCTTCGTAGGGCTCGCTCTCGGGGCAGCGTTCCTGCTCGGCCTGCGAACGGGCATCGCGCTGGGCGTCCGAGCGGAGCGACGCCGCAAAGGTGGCCCGAAGGCGGCTCGCGCCTAGCATCGCGCCCATGCGCGCGCGATCGACCCGTGGGCTCGCGGCGGCCGCAGCGGCGGTCGCGCTCGCCGCATCCACGCCGTGCCACGGCGGCGAGCCGGCGAGCCCGTCGTGGGCGAGCTGGACCTCCTCGCCCACGCGCGTCGACGCCGCGTCGCTCGGTCCCCTCGAGCGCGCCGCGCAGGAGGCGTGCGGCACCGGCGAGTCGGGGCTGCGAGCGACGGCCCGCGCGCTCGTCGAGCGCAAGACGCGCGGCCTCCCTCTCCCGGACGTCGACGCCATCGAGTCCCTCGAGCGCGCCGCGGGCGAGCCGCACCCCTGGCCCCGCGTCTGGGCCGCCACGGCCGCGACGCTCGACGCCGAGTCGACGCTGCAGAAGCTCTCCACGTGGCTCGCGTCGCAGAGCGATCGTCCCTCGCGCCGCTGCGGCGTCGCCGAGGCAGCGGCCTCCGACGGCCGGCGCACCCTCGTCGTCGTCGCCGTCCAGGCGCTCGCCGATCTGCAGCCGCTCCCCACGCGAGCCCGCGCCGGCCAGTGGCTCGACGTCGCCGCGCAGCTGTCGCTCGGGCACGCGACCGGCGGGCGGGTCGTCGTCCTCGGGCCGAGCGGCGCCGCGCGCACCCTCCCGAGCTGGTTCGACCACGGCGCTCTGCACGCGCGCTTCGCCGCCGACGGGCCGGGCGAGACGCTCGTCCAGGTCGTCGCCGATCTCCCGGGCGGCCCGCGCCCGGTGCTCGAGGCCTCCGTCTTCACCGACGTCGAGCCCTCCCTCCCGGACGGCGATCGCCCCGTCCCCGGCGAGGACGTCGGCGCCGGCCTCCCCGACGCCGATCGCCTCGCAGCGATGATCACCCAGGCGCGCACGCTCGCCGGCCTCCCTGCCCTCTTCCGCGATCGGCACCTCGACGACGTCGCGCGCGAGCACGCCGAGCGCATGGCCTCCACGCGCACGCTCGCGCACGACGCCGGCGACGGCGATCCCCTCGAGCGCCTCCGCGTGGCCGGCGTCCCCTTCCGCGCGGCGGGCGAGAACGTCGCCCACGCGGGCACCGTCCCCCTCGCGCACCGCGCGCTGTGGGGGAGCCCGTCGCACCGGGCCAACGTGCTCGGCGCGTACACCCGCCTCGGAGTCGGCGTCGTCCGCGACGAGAACGGCGACGCGTGGGTCGTGGAGGAGATGGCCCGCTGAGCGAGACCGCGCAGCCGAGACAGGACTTCACGGTGGGGCGACCGTGCCGACCGGGCTGCTACATGCATGTGCCGTTCTTGCACTGCTTCGAGGCGCAGTCGGGGTTCTCGCCGCACGGGCTTCCGGACGGGCACGACGGTGCGCACGCGGGGGCGGCACACTTCCCCGCGGTGCAGACGTCCGAGCCGCAGTCGCCAGGAGCACCGCAGGGCTGGCCGGCGTTGCACTTCATCGGGCCGTTCGCGCATCCCGGCGGCTGGCACGTGTGATCCGGACCGCACTGCTGCGAGGCGCATTCGCCGTTGTCGTCGCACGTGGCCCCGTCGGAACAGGACGGCGCACAGGAGGGCGCGGCGCACTTCCCCGCGACGCAGCTCGCCGACGCGCAGTCCGTGCTGGCACCACACGGGGTTCCGACCGGGCACAGGGCCGGCCCGGTCGCGCAGGGAGGAGGCTGGCACGTATGGTCGGGCCCGCACTGCTGCGAGGCGCATTCGCCGTTGGACGTGCAGGCCGCGCCCTCTGGACAGCTCGACGTGCACGCGATGGGACCACCGTCGGCGTCGGCGTCCGCGTCCGCGGCGGCGTCCTGTCCCGGCGCCGCATCGAGCGAGCCAGCGCCCGCGTCCGCCGCGGCTTCGGGCTCAGGGGGCGCGTCCACGCCGGCCTCGACCGCCTCGACCCCTGCGTCGACGCGGGCGTCGAACCCGTCGGCCCCCCTCGCGTCGTCGCCGCCGTCCGCCGGGGCGAGGACCAGATCGCGCGGGCCCACGATGAGAGAGCAGCCCGCGAGGAACACCGTCGCACAGAGCGTGGTCACCGAGCGCGAGCGCCACGAGCTTGGTGCAGGCCCACGTCCCACGCGGCGCACCCAAGCACGTTGCGAGCCGGCGACGCTCATCGCGATGCGTCGGGCAGGAGCTCGACGTACCCCTCCGTTCCGTGCACGCGGATTCGCTGCCCATCCCGGATCCGCCGCGTGGCCTGCTCCACCCCCACGACGGCGGGCAAGCCGTACTCCCGGGCGATCACCGCGCCGTGCGTCATCCGGCCGCCCACCTCGGTCACGAGCCCGGCGATGGCGACGAAGAGAGGCGAGAAGCTCGGGTCGGTGTAGGGGGTCACGAGGATGTCGCCGGGCTCGAGAACGGCGTCCTCCACGTCGTGGACGACCCGCGCCCGCCCCTCGACGGTGCCGGCGGAGACGGGCAGCCCGACGAGCGCGCCGGGCGGCAGATCGCTCCGCCGGTAGGAGCCGGAGAGGCTCTCTCCTTCCGAGGTGAGCACCCTCGGAGGGGTGAGCGCCTCGTACGATCGGAACGCGTCCTTGCGGCCGCGGACGAGCGCCTCGTCGACCCGGCCCGTGCGCACGACGTCGTGAAGCTCCTCGAACGAGAGGTAGAAGACGTCTTCCTTTTCGCGAAGCACGCCGGCCCCTACGAGCCGCTCGGCCTCGGCCATCAGCGCCCGCTTGTAGACGAGGTAGCGGCTGACCATGCCGTACTTCGGGTACTCGCGGTATCCCATGAAGGTCCGGACCCGGTCGATCTTGCGCTTCGCCTCCTCGGCCTTGTCCTCGCCGTCCGGCAAGGCGCGCACGCGCTCGAGCAGCTCCCGCTCCGCGTTCGCGGCGTTCTGCCGGCCTTGCTCGAAGCGGCGCGCGCCGGCTCCCGGCTCGAAGTTCCTGACGTTGGCGAGGATCATGGGCACGAGCGCGGTGGGCTGCTCGCTCCAGCGCGGGCGGGTGACGTCGATCTCGCCGACGCAGCGCATGCCGTACGCGTCGAGGTAGGCCGCGATGGCGTCGCGCGCCTCGCACCCGCCCTCGACCGCGGGCAGCGCGTCGAGAAAGCCCTCGTCGCCGCCGACGGTGCGCAGAACCTCGACGACCGCGGGGTGCCGGCGGACCACGTCGGCGACGTCGAGGAGCGCGAGGCCCATCTCCGAGGTGACGTTGTCGGGGACGGACTGCGCGATCGTGTCGGCCGCGTTCTTGACGCCCAGCCACGCCTCCATCTGGTCGTTGAGCCACCACGCGGCCTCCATCGCGCCCATGAAGACCTGGTGGCTTCGCGGATCGAACAGGAGCCGCCGGAGCTCCTTCAGGTCCTCGAGGATGAAGTCGAGGAGCGCCGGCCCGGACCTCGAGGCGATGTCCCGCTCGAGCGCGTCGACGGACGCCCGGTTCGCCGCGACGAGCTCCACGACGACGGCGCGGTCCGTCGCGATCGGCGTGGGTGCGACGCCCGCCGGAGCGCCGCCGCGACCGGGCTCCGGGGACGTCGAGGACGCGGGTGACGGCGGCGGCGGCGGCGGGAGGAAATCCGCGCGGTCGACGATCGTCTGCAGAGCGTCGCGGATCAGCGGGTCGGATCGCCCGGCGACGTCGAGGAGCGATGCGCGGGCCGCCGGCGAAGCGAGGGCCTGGGTGACGTCCACGAACAGGCGCCCGCCGGTCACGTTCATGGGACGCGGCGTCGTCAGCTGCCAGAGCGCGATCCCCAGGGGCTTCATCGCATCGGTCATCATCTGCTGGTGCCCGACGGACAGGTAGACGTGGTTCCCTCCGTCGCCCGCCTCGGGCACCGGGAAGAGCGTCGTGATTGGCCGGCTCTGGACGATCGCGAAGCCGTCGTCGTCGAGGCACCACTCGATGTCCTGCGGCGCACCGAGCCGACCCTCGATGCGCCGGCCGAGCGCGACGAGCTCCACGACCTGCGCGTCGGTGAGCGCCGGCTCCTTGGCGGCGATGGTGCGTGAGAGGACCGCGCCGTCGCGCACGGTGTAGCCGTCGGGGTTCACCCGGCCCGCGACGAGCGCCTCGCCCAGGCCGAAGCTCGCCTCCACGGAGGCGACCTTCCGGTTGCCCGTGACCGGGTCGGCGGTAAAGAGGACGCCGGCCGCGTGCGCGAAGACCATGCGCTGGACGACCACGGCCATGTGAACCTTGCGGTGGTCGAAGCCGTTGCGCAGGCGGTAGGTCACGGCTCGCTCGGTGAAGAGCGACGCCCAGCACCGGCGCACGTGCGCGAGGATCGCCTCCGGTCCGGCGACGTTGAGGTACGTGTCCTGCTGGCCCGCAAAGGAGGCGTTCGGCAGGTCCTCTGCCGTCGCGCTGGAGCGGACGGCGTACGCGGCCTGCTCGCCGAGGCGGGCGAGCGCGTCGGCGATCTGCGACGCGATCGCCTCGGGCATCGAGACGCCCTCGATGGCCCGACGGATCTCCGCGCTCGCTGCGCGGACCCCCTCGAGGTCGCCAGGCTCGAGCCGCGCCACGCGGTCGAGCCGGGCGTCGATCGACGGCGCGTCCTCGAGGATCCGCCGGAAAGCGCCCGTGGTGACGCAGAACCCGGGCGGCACGCGAACGCCTTCGATCCGCGTGAGCTCGCCCAGGTGGGCGCCCTTGCCTCCCACCGTCGCGACCTCCGCCGGATCGATCTCCTCCAACCCCACGACGTAGCGGCTCATTCGTCCGGACCTCGGCGCCTCTCCGCAACGCTTCAGAATTCGCTCCGCTGGAGCAGGTAGTCCAGCCCTCCGACGCGGTACCACCGGTAGCCGTAGGGCTCGAGCACGACGTGGTGCTTGCCGTGCGCGTCGGCCCGGCTGTGGTCCTCGCTCAGCAGGTTCACGAGGCGACGCCCGCGCTCGGTGCCGAGGGCAAGCTCCACCTCGACGCCTTCGCCCCGCAGGTTGTGGACGACGAGGACGGCGTTGTTGCGCCACTCGTAGCAGACCGCGAGGACACTCGCGTCGCCCGCGTCGAGGACGCGAAAGTCGCCCCAGCCTATTTCGGGGACCTCCTTGCGCATGCGGATGATCCGCTCGGTCCAGTTGAGGAGGGACTCGACGTCGCGCCGCTGCGCCGCGACGTTGACCTTCTCGTAGCCGTAGGGCCCCCCGCGAATGACCGGGAGCACCGTCCGGCGCGCCTTGGAGAAGCCGCCGTTCGGCTCCGTCGACCACTGCATGGGCGTCCGCACAGCGTGCCGTTCGCGCAGACGCAGGTCGTCGCCCATCCCGATCTCGTCGCCGTAGCGCAGGACCGGCGTCCCCGGCAGCGAGAACATGAGGCTGTAGGCGAGCTCGAGCCGGCGGCGGTCGCCCTGGAGCATCGGCGCGAGCCGGCGGCGGATCCCGCGATCGTAGAGCTGCATCCCGGGCTCGGGGCCGAACGCCTCGAAGACCGCGTTTCGTTGCTTTTCCGTGAGGCGGCCGAGATCGAGCTCGTCGTGGTTGCGCAGGAACGTCCCCCACTGGGCGGTCGCCGGCCGCGCGCGGGTCGCCTCGAGCGCGCGCGCGAGCGGCCGCGCGTCACCGGACGCGAGCCCGTAGAAGAGGTGCTGGTTCGCCTCGAAGTTGAACATCATGTGCACGCGGTCGCCGTCGTCGCCGAAGTAGCGCATGTCCGCGCCGGGCAGGACGTTCGCTTCGGCGAGGATGACGGCGTCGCCCCGGCGCCACTGGAGAAACTCGCGCATCTCGCGAAGCATCGCGTAGTGCTCGACGGAGCGGCGGTCGGCGCCCTTGGTCTGGATGACGAACGGCAGCGCGTCCATGCGAAAGCCCGACACGCCGAGCTCCAGCCAGAAGCCCATGATCTTGCGTATCTCGGCCTGCACCTCGGGGTTGTGCGTGTCGAGGTCGGGCTGAAACTCGTAGAAGCGATGAAAGTAGTACTCGCCCGCCACCGGATCGCGCGTCCACGTCGTCTTCTGCACGCCGGGGAAGACCATGCCCTCCGCCGCGGTCTTCGGCCTCGTCTTCGACCACACGTAGTAGCCGCGGTACCTGGACGTGCGGTCGCGCCGGGCCTCGCGGAACCAGGGGTGCTGGTCGGAGGTGTGGTTGACGACCAGATCCATGAGGACGCGGATCCCGCGCTGGCGCGCTGCCTCGGTGAGCTCGACGAAATCCCCCAGCGTGCCGTAGCGGGGGTCGACGGAGTAGTAGTCCGAGACGTCGTACCCGTCGTCGCGCCGGGGCGACTTCTGGAAGGGCAGCAGCCACACGCACGTGACGCCCATGCCCGCGAGGTAGTCGAGCCGGCGCAGGACGCCCGGCAGATCCCCCACGCCGTCGCCGTTGGTGTCGAGGAACGTCCCGACGTGCAGGCAGTAGACGACGGCGTCCTTGTACCAGAGGTCCTTGATCACCCCGCTCCCTACGCCGGCGCCCCTGCGTCGTCATGCGGGGTCAACCGAGAATTTGCGGCGCCCGATGGCCCGCTGCTGCATGATCGCGCGCATGGCGAACACGGTGGTCGTCGGTGGAAGCAGCGGGCTCGGGCGGGTCATCGCGCAGCGCAGCGCCGACCGCGGCGAAGCGGTGATCATCACCGGCCGTGACGGCGCGAAGGCCGAGGTGATCGCGCGCGAGATCGGCGGGGCGACGCGGGGGCTCGGCGTGGACCTCGCGAGACCGGAGACCATCGCCGCGGCGCTCGAGGGCGTCACGGACGTTGCGGCCCTCGTGGTCACCGCGATCGAGCAGCGCGCCATCACCCTCAAGGACTTCGACCTCGCCGCCGCCGTCCGCGCCGTCACCATCAAGCTCGTGGGCTACGCCGAGACCGTGCGCGTCCTGCGCCCGCACTTCCGGCCCACCGCTTCGGTCGTCCTCTTCGGCGGCCTCGCCAAGGAGCGGCCCTACCCCGGCTCGACGATGGTCACGGCCTTCAACGGCGGCGTATCGGGCCTCGTCAAGACGCTCGCGATCGAGATCGCGCCCCACCGCGTGAACGCCCTCCACGCCGGCGTCGTCGGCGACAGCCCCAAGTGGCGCGACGTCCCCAACCACCCCCACGTCCCCCGGACCCCCATCGGCCGCCTCGTGACGATGGCCGAGGTGGCGGATGCCGCGGAGTTCCTCCTGCGCAACACCGGCATCAACGCCCAGGACCTGCACGTCGACGGCGGGGTGCTCGTCACCTGAGGGAGCGCCGCGCCACGCCGGGCTGCATCGGTCGTCCCTGCGGGCTAGAGTCCCTTGCATGGGCGATCCCGCCAAGCGACGCGCGACGTACGAGGATCTGCTCGCGGTGCCGGATCAGTTCGTGGCCGAGATCATCGACGGCAAGCTCGTCACGATGCCGCGCCCGGCGTCCCTGCACGCCCGCGCGAGCTCGCGCCTCGGCGTGGAGCTGGGCGGTCCGTTCGACCGCGGGCGAGGCGGCCCGGGGGGCTGGATCCTTCTCGACGAGCCGGAGCTGCACCTGCACGGCGACGTCCTCGTGCCCGATCTGTCGGGGTGGCGACGCGAACGAATGCCCGAGTTGCCCGACGCCAGCGCATTCGAGCTCGCCCCGGACTGGGTGTGCGAGGTGCTCTCGTCGTCGACCGCTGCCACCGACCGCGCCGAGAAGATGCCCATCTACGCGCGTGAAAGGGTCCCGCACATCTGGCTCGTAGATCCGGTCGCCAGGACGCTCGAAGCGTGCAAGCTGGAGGGCGCGCGCTGGGTGCTGCTCGGCACCTGGCGCGACGATGCGAAGGTCCGCGTCGAGCCCTTCGAAGCCTTCGAGCTCGAGCTGGCGGGACTCTGGGCGAAGTGAAGACGCGCCGCGCGGCGTGAATACGCTCCACGCCCGTCGCGCCGGACTCCGGCCTGCCCGGCTCCACGGACCGTCCCGGGCGGTCCCCGATCGACGGGAGCGCCCCTCCGCGGCCATGATGGCCCGATGAGCCGCCTGCGCACCTTCGCTCTCCTCACGAGCGGCTTCGCGCTCGCCGGGGCGGGGGCTCACTGCGGCGCGCGCACGGGTTTCTTCGAAGCGTCCGGCGCGGCGCCGGGGCCCGACGCAGGCTCGCGGGAAGCCTCTCCGCCCGACGCATCGACACCCGACGCATCCGGGCTCGATGCAGACGCGATCGACGCGGGCCTCCCGGACCGGATGGTTCCCGCCTCCGGCGCGATCCTCTTCGGCGGCATCGGCACGGCCGACAATGGCGAGTACGTCTACGACGACACCTGGCTCTTCGACGGCGCGGCCTGGTACGAGCTTCACCCGCCCGCCGCGCCCAGCCAGCGCGTCTATGCGGCGGCGGCGCGGCTCGGGACGCAGGAGGTCCTCTTCGGCGGAAGCGCCCCCTACGTCGGGCCGTCGTACGCCGACACCTGGACGTACGGCGACGCGACGTGGACGCTCGGCGCCTCGCCCGCCGCCATGGCGCCCCGGGACGGCTCCGTCATGGCGGCCCTCGGAGGCGCGGTCGTCCTCTTCGGCGGAACGACGGGCGAGTCCTCGTTCTCCGACACCTGGACGTGGAGCGGTGCCGTCTGGACCCAGGTGATGACGTCTCCCTCGCCCGAGGCGCGCGGGTACGCGGCGATGGTGACGATGGGCAAAAGGGTCGTCCTCTTCGGCGGGCTCGATCAGGCGGTGCAGTGGGTGGGCGATACCTGGACGTGGGACGGCGCGTCGTGGACGCAGCAGAGCCCGAAGGCCTCCCCCTCCGCGCGGAGCCTCATGGCCGCGGCGACCGCCCCCGACGGCACGATGCTGATCTTCGGAGGCGAACAGGGCTCGGACGGCAAGGTCCTCGACGAGACGTGGGCCTACGACGGCACGACGTGGACGCAGCGGCACCCGGCCACGTCACCGCCCGCGCGACTCGGCGCCGTGATGACGACGCTCGGCGGCAAGGTCTACCTCTACGGCGGTGACGGCAGCTTCTCGGACGACGAGCTGAGCGACACCTGGGTCTGGGACGGAGTCACCTGGGCGCTCGTGAACGTCGACGGCCCGCCCGGTCGCGTTGCCGCGACGTGGGTCTCTCCGTGAGAGTCGGTTGACCGCGCGAGGACCGCGGTTCCTCGAGGTGGGGCCCAGGGGTGGGGCCCAGGGGGATGGCACAGGACAGGTCGAATTCCGGCTACGCGGCCACCCCTCGCATCGACTGGGCGCGCCTCATGCGACGGACGTTCGACGTCGACGTCATGCGATGTCCGGGTTGCGCCGGTCGCCTGCGCATCCTCGACGAGGTGACCGAGCCCACGATGGTGCGGGTAACCCCCCTTGCTCCTCCTACTCGCCTGGTTCGTCTGGCCGCGAACGATCGGCGACGTGGACGCGATAGGGCGAGAACGTCACTATGAGGAGGCCGCGCCGGGGTCCCGGGCGTTCGAAGGGGGAGGAGCCCTATGAAGGTGAGCGTCAGCCTCTGCCTCAACCACGCGCCGTTCGCGCACGATCGGGTTCCGGGGATGAACCGCATGATCGAGCATCTCGAGCTACGCGACGGTGAGGGGCCGCGAGGGCCGTTCTGGGTTCACGACATCGACTACCGCAAGGGCGGCACCGTCGGCAAAGAGTCGCGGGTCGACTTCACGCTCAACCAGTGGCGATGGGCCGTGAAGCAGCCGACGACGCATCACGCCTTTGCGACCGACGATCTCGAGCTCGTCCCCCGCTTCTGGGAAGTGCTCGACGCGATCCTGGAGGTCGCCCCGAACGACGTGATCGGGCTGCTCTCGAACCATCCGGACGGACCGGGGCTCTCCGATCGTCATCGCTTCTATGCGACCAATTCCTGGGTCGTGGGGCCGATGTACGTCGTCCCGCACAGCATGCTCGAGCAATTGCTGGCGTGGCCGGACACGTACAAATGGGACGCCAGGTTCCATGGATGGTCCGACGACGCGACGCTCAACGCGTGGGTGACGTTCGGGGGGCCCGGTCGCACGCTCCACCCACTCCCGACGCCCATCGAGCACGACCCCGAGGGGCTGATGTCGACGTGGAGCCATACGGGGTGCGGAGGCGAGTACTCGCGCGAGAGGCTCTCCTGGCGAAAGTACGCCGCCCGGTCTCACCTCGACGAAGCGGCCGTCGCCGAGCAAATGCTCGACGTCGGGTTCTGGCGCGACCGTGGCGGGCCCGAGCGAGCTCCGAGGCTGCCGTTCCCCATCACGGACCCGCCGCCCCGACTCGACGGCTCCTACCGATCCGCTCGCTCGCATTCCCGCTTCGCGACCGCAGGATCGTACTTCCCGTTCCGGAGCCCACGGCGCAGCCTACGAGCTCCGGAGCTGCGCCCACGTTCTGGCCGTTCCCGGCCGGCGGGGGCGACGGAGCCATCGCGCTGAAGCCGGGCACCTTCGGCGTTCAGACTGTGCTCACTTCGGGAAGCACCGTGCTCACGGCACCATCCGAGGGCTGCGCAGTGCTCACCGTCCCATCCCCGTCGTCTTCACGACCGAAGCCTTGAGTCACGCTCCGACGGCGATGACGTTCCTGGATCGGCTGGCCGACCAGCCCATCACCTATGCCGATGCCATGAGCTTCGCGACCATGAAAGCGGCGAGGTGCACGATCGCGCTGGCGTTCGACCGCCACTTCGCCATGGCGGGCTTCACCATGTGGCGGGGCGGGTGATGGCAGGCTCCGACGTAACCGTCCGACCATCGACGCCGTTCAGCCGCGTTGACGCGTGAGCAGCGGTATGGATGGGCGTTCAGGGTGCCGTCGCGAGCGGCTTCCAACGATGCGGGAGGATCTCGCCGACAGCGCGCGCGGGGTGGGTGTGC